>CAWDAC010000049.1:0-202433 GCA_963800125.1 uncultured Actinomycetota bacterium
TTTCACACCCTTCATCACCACGCTGCTGTTCGTCTCGTTCGGTTGGATCGGTCCGGCCCTGCTGTTCAGCACCTACGCCGCGATCGGTCTGCTGGCGGCGCTGGTCACCCGCGAGACCTGGGGACCGCGCGAGCGCCGGCTGGCCGATGAGGCCGCCGCCGCTGAAACCCATCCGTCCAATATGCACCTCGCCGCGAAGTAAGGGGAATCTCAATGACACTCACGATCGAGACCGGCCGCCGCCAGAAGGTGGCGGCGGCCGCCTACCGAATGCGCCACCACGTCCTCAATATGGGCGAGGCCCAGGGTCAGGGCTACGTCGGCCAGGCGCTGGGCGCCGCCGACATGCTCGCCGGTGTCTACGCCGACCAACTTCGTTACCGGGCCGAGGATCCGCACTGGGAAGGACGTGACCGGTTCCTGCTGTCGACCGGTCACTACGCGATCGGGCTGTACGCCGCGCTGGCCGAAGCGGGCATCATCGACGTCGACGAACTCGACACCTACGGATCCGACGGGTCCCGGCTGCCGATGTCCGGAATGGCAAGCTACACACCCGGCATGGAGATCTCCGGCGGCTCACTGGGCCACGGCCTGACCGTGGCGGTCGGCATGGCTTTGGGTCTGCGCCACCAGGGTTCGTCGTCACGGGTGATCAACTTCCTCTCCGACGGCGAGCTGGACGAGGGCTCCACCTGGGAAGCCGCGATGAGCGCCAGCCATCACGGACTGGGAAATTTGACCGCGCTGGTGGACATCAACGCGCTGCAGGCCGACGGCCCCACCGCCGGCGTGCTGCGCACCGAACCGGTCGCCGACAAATGGGCCGCCTGCGGCTGGTTCGTTCGCCGTGTCGACGGCAACGACGTCGACGCGCTGCTAGCCGCCTTCGACGACATCGCCGCCCGGCGCTCCCTCACTGGCACACCGTCGGTCCTGCTGTGCGACACCAGGGTCGGGTGCGGGGTGCCGCTGCTGGAAAACCGAGAAAAAGCGCACTTCATGCGCATTGACCCCGACGAATGGCAACCCTGCCGCGACCAACTGACCGCCGGCTACACAGGAAATGGGCAAGCATGAAAACCGCAGCACCACTACGCACCTCGGCGATGATCGCGTCGTTCGCCGATCCGGGCCAGCGCACCACCCCGGCGCCCTTCGGGCACGCCCTGGTGGCCGCGGCACAGGCCGACGACCGGATCGTGGGCCTGACCGCCGACCTCGGTAAGTACACCGACATGCACATCTTCGCCAAAGAGTTCCCGCAGCGATACTTCCAGATGGGCATGGCCGAGCAGTTGCTGTTCGGCGCCGCCGCGGGCATGGCCGAAACCGGGCTGGTGCCCTTCGCGTCGACCTACTCGGTGTTCGCGACCCGCCGCGCCTATGACTTCATCTGCCTCGACATCGCCGAGCCCGGCCTGAACGTCAACATCGTCGGCGGCCTGCCGGGCCTGACAACCGGGTACGGCCCGTCGCATCAGGCCACCGAGGACGTGGCGATCTTCCGCGGCATCCCCGGGCTGACCATCGTCGACCCCTGCGACTCGGTCGATATCGCCCAGGCGGTCCCACAGTTGGCCGCCTGCGACGGCCCCACCTATCTGCGGCTGCTGCGCGGGCAGGTGCCGACCGTGCTGGACGAATACGACTACACCTTCGAACTGGGCAAGGCGAAGGTGCTGCGGGGCGGCGCCGACGTGGTGTTCGTGTCGAGCGGGTTGATGACCATGCGGGCGCTGCTGGCCGCCGACGAGCTCGCCAAGCACCGGGTGGACGCCGCCGTTGTGCACACCCCGACACTGAAACCGTTCGACGCCGACACCGTGCTCGCCGAGGTGGATTCGGATCGGCTCGCGGTGACGCTGGAAAACCACACCGTGGTGGGCGGGCTGTTCGAGACGGTCGCCGCCGCGGCGGTGCGGCGCGGAGTGCACCGCACCATCACGCCGGTGGCGCTGCCCGACGAGTTCCTCGCCGCGGGGGCGCTGCCGACGCTGCACGACCGTTATGGACTGTCCACGCAGCGCATCGTCACATCGGTGCTCGAACGGCTGTAGGATCAGTGTTGACATCCAAATGTTGACACTAAGGAGCGGTCCATGTCGGTGGAGGCCCCGTCGCTGCTGCGCCTGGAAAAGACCAGTCTGCGCGAGCAGGCCCTGACGGCGTTGCGCCGGGCGATCACCACGGGGCAGCTGGCGCCGGGCACGCACCTGGTGGAGACGGATCTGTCCGATGCGCTGCAGATCAGTCGCGGCACGCTGCGCGAGGCGATGCGTCAACTGCAGCAGGAGGGCCTGATCGCCGCCGGTGCGCGGGGTCGGCTCTCGGTCCGTCACCTCGACACCAAGGAGATCAAGGACATCTTCGACGTCCGCGCGGCGCTGGAATCCCTGGCCGCAAGCGAACTGGCGGCCAGGAGCGATCGGGCCGACGCCGTCGCCCAATTGCGCGAGGCAGTGGCCGAAATGATGGCGAGTTGGGCGGCGTCCAATCTCGAGGACCGCGCGGCGTCCAACCTGGAGGACCGCATCGAGGCCGACCTGAAGTTCCACCGCACCATGTGCCACCTGTCGGGCAACGAGACGCTGCTTCATTCCTGGTCGTCGCTGGAGGGCAGCATCCGGATGTCAATCATGTTCGCCGGGATGGATCGCGCGCTGAAAAACATGGATGTCAAACGGCATTCGGACATCGTCGACGCGATCGAATCCGGCGACGTCGCGAAGGCCGCCGCCACCGTGCGGGACCATATGGCCGGCGCAGCAACCGTTCTCGTGGACGGAGCCGCCTGACCCGGGCGCCAGTTTCGGGAAGAAGTCGCCGCTGCAAACCTTTTCCCCGCACTGGCAGCGTGTGCTCGGCGGCTACACCCTGGTCGACGTCGCGCACAAGGTAGTCGGGGTGGGCAGTGTCGGGCTGCGGGCTTACGTGGCGTTGTTGGAGGGTTCCTCGGCGGACGACGTGGTGTTCCTGCAGCTCAAGCAGGCCCGCCGGTCGGTGTTGGCGCGCTACGTGCACGGCGAGTCGGCGTGGCACGCGCACCAGGGCCAGCGGGTAGTGGAGTACCAGCAGGCTCTGCAGACGGTCAGCGACCCGCTGCTGGGCTGGACCACGATGGACGGGCGGCAGTACTACGTCCGGCAGTTCCGGAATATGAAGGGCACCATCCCGATCGACGCGATGGACGCGGCCGCACTGACCGACTATGCGGGAGTGGTGGGTCAGCTGCTGGCCAAGGGACACGCCCGGACCAGCGGCGCCTCGATGATCTCCGGCTACATGGGCCGCTCCGATCGAGTGGACATGGCGCTATGCACATTCGCCCAGCGCTACGCCGACCAGACCGAAGCCGACCACGCCGCGATGGTCGCCGCCGTCGACCGCGGCATGCTGCCCGTCGAGCGTGGGGTCTAACGCCGCGCTGGCTACGTGTTCTTTCACTATGGGCGTCTGTGCGTGCACTGCTACAGCAGCATTCAGGGCGAGACCTTACCGTTTCCCCAACTCGCCCCCGGCAAGTCGTCGTGCCGGCAACCGTTGTGCTGGGCTGTCCGGTCCACCGCGTCCAAGCCCCGGAGCGGCCCCGACGAGCTGGTCGCGGTCGGCCGAGACGCCGAGTGCTTCACGCTCGCCCACGCCGTGCAGTGGCACTGCGAGCGCCGGGAGCTGCTCAACGGAAACGTCGTTGTCTTCCGCTGACCTACGCCAACCTTCCGCTACCCCGAATCTTGTTCCGAATCACTGCGATTCCCTTGGCCGGCCGGGCGGTCCCGGTCGTGGATCTCAGCCGGCGGGTGGGTCGCCTCAACCGCCGTGAACGGCTCGAGGATCTTGTAAGTGTGCCGGGCGTGCCGGGGAACGACCCACGCGTTGCCCGGCTCCAGAAGGACCATCTGGCCCTCGCTGTGCAGCTCGGCGCGTCCCGAGATCACATAGCCCACCGTCTCGTAATCTCGTGCGACCTCCGGTACCGGCGGACCCGGAGGCCGGTCGCGCCACAACCGCATCCCCACGCCGACCCCCGTCGCCAGGTACATTTGGCCCAGCGGGCCGTGCGGCGAGTGCGTGCTGTCGACCTTGATGATTGTCTTGTCGCCCATGGAGCGATTGAACCCGCCGCGGGCTGCCCGCACAAGATAAAGACGAGGGACCGCCGCCGGCCGGCACCGCGTCGGTACGCGCGGGCCCGTTCGGCTCGCTGGGAGCCCGCTCACGGCCACCGGCCGGAAGGATCGGCTTCAACGCCTCCACCGGCGGGCGCCGCGCCAACGCCCCGGAGCAGTTGTGCACACTTCGCGCTGAGCCGTCTGTGCGTGCGGGCGGTCGACCATACGCCGCTTCAAGCAAGTTCGTCCGGGACGAGCACGGTTGCGATCTAACAGACAACCCTTCCCGATCGGCGTCAGCCGCCGCATAAGGGCCGCCCAGGTCGGTGGCCGGCTGTAAACCCTGGGAGCGATCTCGGACTGAGAGACCAGGTGTTGGTCGGCTTTCCAGTGCGACGTCAACGGCCGCGTCGACGTGCAGGCGGGCAGTGGGAAACAGCGGAATCCCACCTACTTCAGCCATGGCCAGCAACAGCTCAATCTCTGTGTTCGGTATCCCGCAACCGATGATGTGAAAGTCGACCGCCTGATGCAGCCATACCGCTGACGCCGGGGACACTGGCTGGCGCGGACTCGCCAATGACCCTTAAAGCTTGTAGGCCAGTGCACGTTCAAATCGAGTCGCTCGTCCTACCAACCCCCCAACCACGGTAGGCCTCCCGCCATGTTTCGCGAGTCAGCTGTGGAGCGTCGCGGGGACCTTATCCCGGTTGCGGGATCTCGTCGCTACTCAATCCCAGGAATAGCGCACGTTAGGAATACGTGCACTCTGCCAGTCAACGAGCGGAAACAGTGTACACGCCAACGCTTTCCGAAAATTGCAGGATCCGGAACCTCGACGAACGGTAATCAGCCCTTCGGAGATATTGATAGGTGCCTTGCTGTGGACGGTGGCCTGCGCGATATGGCACACGGTGCCTACCAGGGATGACACGCATCAGCAGACAACCCCGAATAGCTGCTGTCGCCTGCCTCAATTTGATCAATAGTGAATCCGCGACGCTACCAGCTGTCGCGGGAGTCGGCTCGGGCTGGGATAAGGGATGATGACTCTTCCGTGGTCCGGGTCGCAGCCCTCGAACGAAAGTTAGCCCGTTCTGGCACCAGACTCCTCGTTGATCGAGGAAGCGATCAGCAGCAAGATGGTCACATCCGCGGGCGGAGCCTGGTGTCCGCCCCAGCGCTGGCCACGGCCAGTGGAGATCAACGTTGCCACGAACACGATGACGAACGAGGGCACGAGATGACTGTTCAGGAGACACCGTCGCTCTACGATCGACTCGGAGGCGTGTACAACATCGCCACCGTCGTCGACGACCTGATCGACCGGGTCATGGCGGACGACCGGCTCAATGCCAATCCACGGGTGGACGAGGCCCATCACCGAGTGTCGCCTGCGGGGTTCAAGTACTACGTGACCGAGATGGCGTGCGGGGCCGCTGGAGGGCCGCAACAGTACTCGGGCCGCTCGATGGGCGACTCGCACCGCCATCTCGAGATCACCGAGGAGGAGTGGGCAGCGTTCATGGACGACCTTCAGCAGACCCTGAACAAGTTCGACGTTCCGCCACCCGAGCAAGAAGAGCTGAAGGCGATCATCGAGTCAACCCACGACGCCATCGTCATATCGCCGCTGCAATCGGCGACACCCTGACCCGAGGCTGGACGAGACCTACCACCGCCAGCGAAGCGACCCCAAAGAGGAGCGAGATGACCGACGGAGCAGTCGTTTCGTTGTGGCGGTACCCGGTGAAGTCAATGATGGGCGAGGAGCTCAACGCATCCGACCTGACCGATCGTGGCGTGCTCGGTGACCGTTCGCTCGCCCTGATTGACACCGAGACCGGGAAAGTGGTGAGCGCCAAGAACCCGAGGAAGTGGGCCACGATGTTCGACTTCCGGGCAGTGTTCACCACGCCACCGGTGCTGGGGAGCCCGCTGCCACCGGTGCGGGTGACACTCCCCGACGGCATCAGCGTCACCTCCGACGACGCCCGGTTCGCGGAGCTCCTCACCGGCGCGCTCGGCAGACCGGTGACGCTGGCCATCGCCGCACTGTCTGAGCCGAGCCTCGAGGAGTACTGGCCCGACATCGCCGAGCTGGCCCACCAGGAGACCGTGACCGACGAGGCGATGCCGGCCAGCACGTTCTTCGACCTCGCCACCATCCATGTGCTCACGACCGCGACGATCAACCGGCTACGAGAGCTCTACCCGCAGGGCCACTTCGAGGTCAGGCGCTTCCGACCCAACATCGTCGTGCGTCCCGAGAACGATGACGCTGAGTTCGTGGAGAGCAGCTGGGTAGGGCGAGAACTTCGGATCGGCGACGCCGTCATGCTGGAGATCACCGACCACTGCCCGCGCTGCGTCATGACGACACTTCCGCAAGGAGATCTCCCCAAGGACAGTGGGATCCTGCGCACAGCGGCGCGCCACAACGACGTCCACGTCGGCGTCTATGGCGAGGTGCGTCGTGCCGGGAGAGTCCAGCGAGGCGACACCGTGACCCTCGGCTGAGCACAAATCGCGCCGTCGACATCATCAGCTCATCACCCTTGGTCGAGCCCCTCAGCAACTCAATCACCCGACGGCCACCACCACAGCGGATATCCAAGTTGGGTGTGCAGGCCAAACGGAAGGGCAGCCTAGTGAGCATTTTTAGGCTCGTTTGCGCAATCCCCTAGCGTAGGCGGCTACTCGAATTTCGCGATGACCGAAGCTGCACCCGGATGGATCCGGGTAACTGGCGGTGCTCGGCGTCGTGGTCGCCGGGTGGGGCTGTCCGCGTTTCCCGGCCCCGCTTGAAGGAATAGCGCACGTTGGAATACATACCCTCTGCCAATCTTCTACATCACCCGGCAGGGCCGTGAGATGCGCGTGCGGCCGAATCGTTATGCCCTGGCGCTGTCGACGGGGGAGCCGCTCGAGGCTGCGGTACTGGCTTTGCATGAGTGCGATGTCCCGCTGTGCGTGAAGGTGGCCAACCCAGCAGCTGTGCGCCAGCACGTCGTGGCGGGCACCCAGCGGGACAACATGATTCGGATGGCCTACACCGGCCGCGGCGGCGGCCGGCCCGTGGTTCGGCGGGACGGTTTGCGCGCACGGCGGGCGCGGTCGGTCGCCTTACACGAAGCGGTCCGGCACGGGTGGGACAGCGACGCGGTGAGCGCGGAGCTGCTCGGCAGTACGGAACCGACGCTGTGGTGACCGACAGGCGCTATGAGGCAGACCGGATGCGCCGATGCGTACGCACGGCTGTTGGCGCCAGACGCTGCAGGTGAAACCAGCACAGCCAGCAGAGGGGCCACGGCAGGGTCCAGCCGTCGGGCCGCAGGCGGGTTTCCTGGCGAAAGCGATGCTCTGCCACAAAGCCTGGGTAGGTGACGCGCTTGAAGGTATAGAGGTTCAGGGCAAGGGTGACCACGCCGAGCACAAGGGTTCCAAACCCTCGGTGCCGCAAATGAATAGGCGCCGACGCTGCCGCGGATCAAGTGTCTCCACCGGGCGGCGGCGACCGCCCGCGCTGCGCGGCGCGACCGCGGCGTATTGCGGATCCTCGACGAGCAACTTGGCCGGAATCCGGTCATAGATGCCGCGACGGCGAGCCTGCTCGATCAGCACGGCGCGGTCAAAGCGGATGTAGTCCCAGACCTCGCGTAACACAGTGGCGGGGATGTAGATCCGGCGGCCCGAACCATTCTTGGCGATCGCCGACGGCAACCGGGTCGGCGAGTAGGCGCGATGCGTGTCGATGTCGGGGACTTCGAACAGCGTCAGGCTGGCCTGCTCGGTCAACCGCATGTCAGCGCTGTCCGGGCCCGACGTGGTCGCCACCGACCTGCCCGTCACGGACTTTGACCACGATCGCGTCGATGAAGATCGCCGCGTAGATCTCATCGAGTGGTCGTACGGCCCAGTCGTTCATCTCCTCGATCACCTTGTCGGTGATCCGGCTGATCGTCTCCTTGGATACTGATGCGCCGTAGATCTCGGCGAAGTGCGCCGAAATCTCACCGGTGGTAAGGCCTTTGGCATACAGCGAGAGCACGACCTCATCGATGCCGGACAGCCGGCGCTGCCGCTTTTTGACGATCTGGGGTTCAAACGTCGCGGCTCGGTCCCGTGGCACATCGATCTCGACGGGGCCAGTGTTGTCGGTCAACACCGTCTTTGCTCGTGTGCCATTGCGGATATTGCCCGTCCCCGCACCGGCCGGGTCATGTTTCTCAAACCCCAGGTGCTCGGTCATCTCCTCGTTCAGCGCGGTCTCGAGCACCGTTTTGGTCAGCTGCTTGAGCAGCCCATCGGGCCCCGTCAGCGACAGGCCCTGTTCCTGCGCCAGCCGAACCAGCTCGGCTGCAGCCTGCTGCTCGGCCGACTGCTCAGCCTGCTTCTTCTTCGTCACACCATCCAGTGTCGTCATCACGGCACCTTCCTCGCCGAGCATCCCTCAGCGTGTCAGGCCGCAAACACCGTTAAATCCACAGTCCTCCAGCGTTCGAGGAGTCGGGTGACGTTGAGGTAGAGGTAGTAGGCGGCGGCGTTGGTCGCGCGGGCTGAATGTAACGGCGCAGAGCGTCGCGTAACTCCGGGATGAGGATGGTGGCT
Source organism: uncultured Actinomycetota bacterium (assembly GCA_963800125.1). Classification (GTDB taxonomy): domain Bacteria; phylum Actinomycetota; class Actinomycetes; order Mycobacteriales; family Mycobacteriaceae; genus Mycobacterium. Next base: position 8,724 of record CAWDAC010000049.1, read on the forward strand.
CTCTAGGCGACACGATGGGCACTCATGATCGCAACCTTCGTAATGCAGGCGCCAAGGTCGCAGTGTGAACCGCTCACGTCATGAGGGCCGGGGATCGGCGAAAGCGTCTTCGATCTCGGGGAATGTGCTGTGTGCGGCGATGAGCGCTGTGAGGAGCACTCGGGCTTGCGCGGCACGGAGGGTGTGAGCTGGGATCGCTCCGGCGGTCTTGAGGTCGTGTCCACCTCCACCTCCGCCGTACGAGGCGGTTAAGGGGCCCTCCGGCACTCGGCTTGAGACGACCACGACGACTCCGGCCTGGCATGCGCGTCGAACCGCGTCGACGACGGTCGGGTTGGTGTTGCCGGAGCCCAATGCCGTCAACACTATGCCGTGGGCGTGAGCCGATACGGAGGCGTCGATGTGTGTTCCGTCGGCGCCGGGATAGAGAGCGACGATGTCAACTCGTGTGTCCGACAGTGTGGTCCACGGAAGCACGTGCCTGGTCACCCGATCGTCGTCAGGCCACCGACGGAAGGCGTCGAGCTCGCGGGTGTGCGCTTTGTAGGTGCCGCGCGCAGGCAGTAGTGCGCCACCGAACGCGATCAGCACTCCGCGACGGCGGTTGGCAGGGTCGACTGCGGCAGTGAGCGCGGCGGTCAGGTTGCCCGGGCCATCGGGGTCTTCGTGATCGGCGGTTCGTTGGGCGCCGGTGAAGATGACAGGGCGGTCGTCGCCGTGATGGAGGTCCACGAGAAAGGCCGTCTCCTCCATGGTGTCGGTTCCATGAAGCACCACCACGGCGTCGATGTCCGGAGAGAGTAGAGCGGAGGCCACGGCCGTTCTGATGTCCTCCATATCCGCCTGTGTGAGGCAGGCAGAGTCGTTGTTCATCAGTTCGTGAACGGTGATGTCGACGCCGGGTGGAACACCTTCGTGCCCGTCGAGCAGGTGGGCGGCAGCGAGAACAGGCACACTCACACCGTCCGATCCGTGTCGGCTTGCGATGGTGCCGCCAGTAGTGATGAGAGTGATGTGATGTTTCGAGGTCATCGCGCTTCCTGGTGAGAATCTGTCTACCTGTCAGACAGGATGTAGGTGAGTGTTGCGCACGTCACGCATCAACGTCAACCCCCGGCCGATCTCTTGACTGCGTACCAAGGTGTGGGGCATACTCGAAGATCTGTCAGTCAGCTTGACAGATTTTGTCGAGAATACCGATGTCGGCACGGCTCCATCGGCTTCGAAGAACGCCCGCTGAACCCACTGTCGAACCACATGTCCCGAGGTGAAGAGATGACCAGCACGCGCATCGAGCACGATCTGCTCGGCGACCGGGAGGTTCCCGCTGACGCCTACTGGGGTGTCCATACGCTGCGTGCGGTGGAGAACTTCCCGATCACCGGCATCACCGTCGGGCAATATCCGCACCTCGTTCGGGGAGTGGCATTGGTGAAGGCTGCGGCCGCCGAAGCCAATCATGAACTCGGGCTCCTCGACACGACGCGACACGACGCGATTGTGCAGGCATGTGCCGAAATTGCGGACGGTGCATTACACGACCAGTTCGTGGTCGACGTCATCCAGGGAGGTGCGGGTACGTCCACGAACATGAATGCCAACGAAGTGATCGCAAACCGTGCGCTCGAGATCCTGGGGCACCGCAAAGGTGACTACCGGCAGCTCCACCCCAATGATCATGTCAACCTCAGCCAATCCACCAACGACGCCTACCCGACGGCGGTCAATGTCGCGACGATCTGTGCGACGCGATCGCTGGTGGACGCCATGGGCGCGCTCGAGCAGGCGTTTGCGCGCAAGGCGCTCGAGTTTCGAGATGTGTTGAAAATGGGCAGGACTCAGTTGCAGGATGCTGTTCCGATGACGCTCGGGCAGGAGTTCAGCACCTACGCGGTGATGATCGAGGAAGATCGAGCGCGCTTGTCGGAGGCCTCGTTGCTTCTGCACGAGGTCAATCTCGGCGCCACTGCTATCGGAACAGGCCTCAACGCTCCTGTCGGCTATGCAGCGTCGGCCATCGCGCACCTGGTGAGACTGACTGATCTGCCGTTGGTGACCGCCGCAAACCTGATCGAGGCGACACAGGACCCTGGGGCATTCGTTCACCTGTCCGGCGTCCTCAAGCGGGTCGCGGTCAAGCTGTCAAAGATCTGCAACGATCTCCGGTTGCTGTCCTCCGGCCCGCGGGCCGGCCTGGGAGAGATCAATCTCCCTGCCATGCAGGCTGGATCGAGCATCATGCCAGGCAAGATCAATCCGGTGATACCGGAGATGGTGAATCAGGTGGCATTCGAGGTGATCGGCAACGACGTCGCGATCACCATGGCTGCCGAGGCTGGACAGCTGCAGCTCAACGCATTCGAACCCATCATCGTGCATTCCTTGTCCGAGAGCCTCATGCATCTGACGAACGCGTGTACGGTCTTGGGAGAGCGTTGCGTGGACGGCATCTCCGCCAACGTGGATGTCATGGCCGAGCGTGTCGCCAACTCCATAGGCCTGGCCACGGCGTTGAATCCACTTCTGGGATATCTGATATCGACGGAGGTCGCAAAAGAGGCCCAGGTGTCCGGCCGGTCGGTGAAAGATATCGTTCTCGACCGTGGATACCTCACCGCTGAGCAGCTCACGCAGGCGCTTCAGCCGGAGCGTCTGGCGAATCTGAGGTGATCGAGGCCGTTCAGCTGTCGGGCTTGGAAATCTTCGACATGGCGCGCGCGACACGTGCTAGATGATCGCGCATCGCCTCTTGTGAGTCTTCGAACGAACCGGAGGCGATTGCGTCGACGATGCGTTGGTGCTCGCGATTCGAAGCGGGTCGACGGTGTGCCACGAGATTGATCAGCTGCGATTGGGTGGCCAATGCGTCGCGGGCGTCGAGAACGACCTTGATGAAGACCGCATTGTCTGATGCTTCGGCGATGACGCAGTGGAAGCGGGAGTCCAATGAAACCCACTTGTCCGGATCCTTCTCCCGTTTCATCTCGGCGCACAGTTCTGTGAGAACTCGGAGTTGCTCGTCTGTGCGCCGTCGCGCTGCCCAGCCGGCGGCGGGTACCTCGATGACCGGCCGTGCCTCCATGAGGTCACGAGCGGAGTACGCGCCGTACGTGATTTCCGGTGACGGTGCGGTTGCGATCACAAAAGTGCCACTCCCGGTACGGGTTTGAGTCAACCCCAAGGTTTGTGCCGAGCGCAGGGCTTCTCGCACGATCGGACGACTGACGCCGTAGCGTTCTGCCAGCGCGGCTTCGGAGGGGAGACGTGTTCCTAGCGAAAGCTCTCCAGACTCGATGGCTCCGCGCAGGTCCTCGAAGACCGCCTCAGCCGCGTTCTGGCGGTTGATCGCCGCGGGCCGGGCTGTCCAGCTGTCTGACAGGCTCATGTGTTCACTGTGCGCGAGGGTTCCAGCGGCTGTCAAACACGGACAGGATTCGCGAGCACCGCGGCGCAGTGCGCGGCGCGCATCGCGGCGTAACCTCCGCCATCCGTGCTGCGAACTGAGGAAAATCCACACTCGACTGACCAGTGGCACACCTCTTCGTCCGATACTCATGTCATGGGCAACGCACCCGACATTCCGCCTGAAGAGCTAAACCTGACCCACATGTGTACGATCACCGCGCTGGTAGGAAGCATGCAGCGAGTCCAGCACGAAGTAGACGAGATCGGTAGACAGTTCGCCGCGTCGCTATTCAGACTGCGGTCGTCATTCGATCTGATAGACCAGCTGTTCCACACGGCTGGAGAGGCCGCTGCGCGTTTGCGAGACAACCTTCCGAAGAACTGGCCTCACGACGGCAAGCTGCTGAACAACGTCTGGCGGGTGCTGGCGGAGGATGGGATTCCGATCGTCTATGTGCCGCGTGCTGAGATCGTCCGGGCAATTCTCGAAGAAGATGATTTCGACTCACGTATCGTCAGGATTCGGTGAAGGGGCCGAAGATGGCAGACAATCCACATGCATACAACAGCGTCTGGCAATTGCGCGGAGACTCCTGGTGCAGGCTGGAGGAGGCCGCTGAGCGCCTGACCCGGCCGTCGTGTACCGGGAAGCTCAAGGAGCAATACGTCGCAGTCTGCGGCGATCTGCTGGCAGAGTTGACTCCGCTCGAGCCGTATTGGGCGTATCCGGGCTCGTCGCAGTTCGCCAGGGTTCAGCGTCTGTTCACCGCGGGCAGCTACGACAAGTTCGCGCAGATGGTGTCCCGCATCAACCGGGCGTTGACGACAGATTCCTACCGCACTGGAGACGTTCAGCACGCCGGCCTTGACGACGACGACGTGTACCCGACCGACCCTGGCCTGCTCGAACAGCAGCCGGCCACCAAGACGGATCAGCTCTACTTCGAGGTCTTGGTCGTTGAGTCGATGACCGAAGCCCAGGAACGCGCATTGCGACGGGAGGTGCGCAGCTGGCGGCGTCCCGACGACGAGTTCGTCTACGAACTGGTGGTGGTTTCTAGCGGCGACGAAGCCATGATCGCCGCGCGGCTGAACGTGAATCTGCAGGCGGTGGTGATCCGCCGCCGGTTCTCCCACCGGTCGACCCGCGACTTGTCGACGCTGGCCGAGTTCGTCGACACCAAGGTCTCCGACGAGGTGGCCGACCAACAGTCGCCCGACGAGCGCACCCAGATCCTCGCCTCATCGTTGGCTGAGTTGAGCCCCGAACTCGACCTCTACCTGATGACCGAGATCGAGGTGGAGGACGTCGCGGGCCGCCTCGGCCTGCACTTCCGCCGGGTGTTCCACGCCTCGGAAGGCGTTCTGGAGCTTCACCTGTCCATCCTGCAGGGCGTGGCGGCCCGCTATCGCACCCCGTTCTTCAGCGCGCTCAAGGAATACAGCCACCGGCCGACCGGTGTCTTTCATGCGCTGCCGATTTCCCAGGGCAAGTCGATCATCAACTCGCACTGGATCAAAGACATGGTCGGCTTCTACGGCCTCGACGTCTTCATGGCGGAGACGTCGTCCACCTGCGGCGGGTTGGATTCGCTGCTGGAACCGACCGGCCCACTGCGGGATGCCCAGCAATTGGCCGCCGAGGCGTACGGATCGCGGAGTACCTACTTCGTCACCAACGGGACCTCGACGGCGAACAAGATCGTCACGCAGTCGTTGGTGGCCCCCGGCGAGATCGTGCTGTTGGATCGCAACTGCCACCAGTCCCATCACTACGGCATGTTGCTGGCCGGCGCGAACGTCATCTATCTGGAGGCGTATCCGCTGACCGCGTACACGATGTACGGCGCGGTGCCGCTGCGGGAGATGAAGTCGAAGCTGCTGGCCTTGCGGCGCGCCGGCAAGTTGGACCGGGTCAAGATGATCTCGCTGACGAACTGCACCTTCGACGGGATCGTCTATGACGTCGAACGGGTGATGGAGGAATGTCTGGCCATCAAACCCGACCTGGTGTTTCTGTGGGACGAGGCGTGGTTCGCCTTTGCCCGGTTCCACCCGGTGTACCGCAACCGCACGGCGATGGCCGCGGCCAGAACTCTGCGGGAACGCCTGCAGGACAAGGCCTATGGCGAGCGTTACGAGGCCTATCTGGCCGCCGACGCGAAACATCCGCCGACCGACGACGAGCTGCTGAACCGTCGCCTGATCCCGGATCCGGCGAAGGCCCGCGTCCGGGTGTATGCGACCCAGTCGACGCACAAGACGCTGACGGCGCTGCGGCAGGGGTCGATGATCCACGTCTTTGATCAGGACTTCGACCAGAAGGTGTCCGAGCCGTTCCACGAGGCGTATATGGCCCACACGTCGACTTCGCCGAACTACCAGATCCTGGCCTCGCTTGACCTGGGCCGCAGGCAGGTGGCGCTGGAAGGCGTGGAGCTTGTGCAGAAGCAGATCGAAAACGCTATGCAGCTGCGGGACGCGATCGACAACCACCCGCTGCTCAGGAAATACATGGTGTGCCTGCGGACGTCTGACCTGATTCCCGAAGAGTTCCGGCCCTCGGCGATTGCTCAGCCGCTGCGGTCGGGTCTGCGCAACATGATGGCGGCGTGGGACAAGGATGAATTCGTGCTCGATCCGTCGCGAATCACCTTGTCCATAGGCAGAACCGGCTACGACGGCGATACGTTCAAACGCGATCAGTTGATGGATCGTCACGGCGTGCAGATCAACAAGACGTCGCGAAACACCGTGTTGTTCATGACCAACATCGGAACCACCCGCAGCTCGGTGGCCTTCCTGGTCGAAGTGCTGGTCAAGATCGCGCGCGAACTCGACGAGCGCATCTCGGAGATGGGGCTGGGCGAGCGCAGCCGGTTCGAGCAGAGGGTGCACCGGCTGACCACGGCCTCGGCGCCGATGCCTGACTTCAGCGGCTTCCACCCGGCCTTCCGCGACCACACCAGCGTCGAGGCCACGCCCGAGGGCGACGTCCGCCGGGCGTTCTACCTGGCCTACAACGACACCTACTGCGAATACCTCACCGATGACGAGATCGAGGAGAAGCTGAACGCCGGCGTTGACGTGGTCTCGGCGACCTTCGTCACGCCGTATCCGCCGGGCTTTCCGGTGCTGGTTCCGGGGCAGGTGTTCAGCCGCCAGATCCTGTCGTTCATCCGGGACCTCGACACTCTCGAGATCCACGGGTACAAGCCGGAATTCGGGTATCGGGTCTACACCGAGAAGGCCATCGAGATGACCAGCCAACCCAGTGCGAAGCCGACCAATGGACACCGCGCGCTGATCGCGGCGTCGAGCGAGGCCACACCGGCGCCGAACGCCGACTCATGAGTGAAACCCGCCGGCCGGAATTCTGGTAATAACTATTTGCTCGGCCGTGAATTTCTCACCCGATCGGCCACGGAAATAGGTACATTCCCGTTTACCACGCGACAGAGCGCCGACCGCGATCATCACCTGGGCCGAGCACTGGAACACCGACCCCAAACCCAGTGCTGCCCCTCGCCCCCGCAGGTGGTCGCCGCGGCGGCGCGCTCAGGCAGGTCGCCGCGGCGTGGGCGCACACACGTGCGTCTCGACGTCGGTGGCCGGTACCGAGATGACCGCGGTCGCCCCGGGGGCCGGCAGTGGATGCGCCGCGGGGTCAGAACACCGACAGGCCGCTGGCCGTGGTGAACTCGTCCAGGGCGGCGATCGCGGCCACCGAGTTGCCCGCGGCGTCCAGCCGCGGACCCCAGGCACACAGGGTGCCGTGCTGGGGGATCACGGCCAGCACGCCCCCGCCGACCCCGCTCTTGGCCGGCAGCCCGACCCGGTAGGCGAACTCGCCGGCGGCGTCGTAAGTACCGCAGGTCAGCATGACCGCGTTCATTCGCTTGGCGTCGGTGCGGCCGAGCAACCGCCGCCCGTCCACCCGCAGCCCGTGCTTGGACAGGAACAGCCCGGCCAGGGCGAGGTCGCGGCAGCTCGCCTCGATGGCGCAGTGCGCGTAGTAGTGGTCCAGCACCCAGTCGACCGGGTTCTGCAGGTTGCCGTAGCTGGCGATGAAATGGGCGAGGGCGGCGTTGCGGTGCCCCTGCTCGGCCTCGGACCGGGCGACCACCCGGTCGGTGTCCAGCTTCGGGTTCCCGGACTCGGTCCGCAGGAACTCGCGCACCGCCCCAGCGGCGTCGCCGGTGGCCGACAGCAGCCGGTCGGTAACCACGAGGGCACCGGCGTTGATGAACGGGTTGCGCGGAATGCCGCGTTCGGACTCCAGCTGGACGAGTGAGTTGAACGGGTTCCCGGACGGCTCCCGGCCCACGCCCTGCCAGACCCGGTCGCCGATCTCGGCCAGCAGCAGGGCCAGTGAGAACAGCTTCGACACACTTTGGATGGAGAACGGTCGCTCCACCTGGCCGACGCCGTAGATCTCACCGTCGAACGTGGCCATGGCCATGCCGAACGCGTCCGGATCGACGCTGGCGAGGGCCGGGATGTAGTCGGCCACCTGGCCGCGGCCGGCGGTGGCCGCCGCAGCGGCCATCGCCCGCTCCAACAGCCGCTGGTACTCCACTTGAAACAGTATGAGCGGGATCCGAGCATTCCTGCCCGAAAGCTCCGCCTTGCCCGCCCGGGTTCGGCGGGCAGACCTGGATCGGGCCAGGATGGGTGAGATCCACTGCCCTCCGATGAACGGAGCAGTCGTGCTCCGGCACTACCACCCGCAGCAGGTCTTCGCGTACACGATTATGCCGACCTCCGCGTGGTGCCGACCGTCGGTGAAAGGTGTTGTCGGCCGGGGTGATTGCCGTCTCGGGTCGGCATAACGATATCGCTGTGATCATCGTCTTGACCCCAACCGCGACATCTCGATCCTCGACGTCCCGAATCTGCGGGCGCAGCCGCTGTTGTTCGCCGAAGGCGTGGCGGATAGCGGCACTGACGCGCTTCTACTGGGCTATCCCGGCGGCGGCGATTTTGTGGCCACTCCGGTCCGCATCCGCGAGGTCGGCGAACTCAACGGCCCGGACATCTATCGCACCACGACGGTGACGCGCGAGATGAACACGATCAGAGGCGCTGTGCGGCAAGGTGATTCCGGTGGGCCGATCATCGACCTCGACGGCAAGGCGTTGGGAGTGGCGTTCGGCGCGGCGGTCGACGACCCCGACACCGGCTTCGTGCTGACCGCGAGGGAGGTCGCTCCACAGTTGGCGAAGGTCGGGAACACTGTGCCGGTGGCGCGTGCGCCTTGGGAGGCGATGGTTGGCACGGCATGCCCGCTGGGGTCGCGGGTTCTGCTGAGTTCGTAGGCTCGCAATCGCTACCCTGACCAGGGTGAGAGCGGTCATCTTCAGCGAGTTCGGGGTCCGGCCGGAGGTGCGGGAGGCCCCCGATCCGGAGCCGGCTCCCGACGGCGTGGTGATCGAGGTGGAGGCTACCGGTGTCTGCCGCAGCGATTGGCACAGCTGGCAGGGCCATGATCCCGGTGTCGCGCTCCCGCACGTCGCAGGGCACGAACTGGCCGGTCGCATCGCCGCACTCGGAGTGTTGGTTAGCGGGTGGCAGGTCGGCGACCGGGTGACCGTTCCGTTCGTGTGCGCCTGCGGATCGTGTGCCGAATGCGCGAGCGGCAATCAACAGATCTGCGACCGCCAGTTCCAGCCGGGCGCGACGCATTGGGGATCATTCGCGGAATTCGTCGCGGTCGACTATGCCGAGACGAATCTGGTTGCCCTGCCGCAGGATCTGAGCTCGGTGCACGCGGCGGCGCTCGGCTGCCGGTTCGCCACCGCGTTCCGTGCACTGCTGCGGCAGGGAAACGTGCGGACGGGTCAGTGGGTCGCCGTGTACGGCTGCGGCGGCGCCGGGATCTCGGCGGTGATGCTCGCGGTCGCGGCGGGCGCGCAGGTGGTCGCGGTGGACCTCTCGCCGGATGCCAGAGCGCTCGCCGGTAGGCTCGGCGCGGCGGCGACTGTCGACGCTGCCGTGGTGGCCGACACTGCGGCCGAAATCCGCACGCTCACCGAGGGCGGCGCGCATATCTCCCTCGACTGCGTCGGCAGCCCTGCGACCTGCGCCGCGTCGATCGCCTGTTTGCGCAAGCGGGGCAGGCATGTCCAGGTCGGTCTCATGCCGCCCACCCAAGGGATGCCGCGGATCCCGATGGACCGGGTGATCGGGGCCGAACTCCAGATCATCGGGACGCACGGGCTGCAGGCTTACGAGTATCCCGAAATGTTGCGCACGATCGGACTGGCGCACCTCGATCTCGGGCAGCTTGTGGGTAGCGTGATCGGCCTGGACGACGTCCCGGACGCCCTCGTCGCGATGAACGATCCGGTCCCGGCGCGCGCTGGACTGACGGTGGTCGACCTGACGGCTGCCTAGAGCCAGGATGGCAGGCAACGAACATCGGCCGTAGCAGGCCATCCTCGATGTGATCGGGCATCGCGTCGTCAAACTCCCTTACCGACTGCCGAGTTTCCAGCTCACGATCAAATCTGTTGGTGTCTGACGTCGAGCCGCTGCTGGCGGCGGAACCGGTCCACGGCGCGCCGCTTGGCGATCGTCATCAGCCACGCCCCGGGAATGCGCTGGACGCCCTCGCCGGGCCACTGCTGCAGGGCCGCGACGAGGGCGTCTTGCGCGAGTTCTTCAACCAACCCGACGTCATGCACCATGTGGGTCAGCGGGCGTGAGATCGCTGTACTCGCGGGTCGTGTATACCTGCGACACGATCCGCCGATAACGCCGGCCGGAGTGTGCTAGACAGCCCCGCCCGTGGGACATCGCCGCGGACTCGTCCTGTTCGGCGCGGCCGATGTTGCGCGCCTTTCCAGAGAGCTTGCCGATCGGCGTCCGTGCACCGCCGACGATGACCGACCTGGCATGACAAGACCTCCTGGTTGTTGCTCGACTGTGCTGGCGTGCGCGGAGAACGGTGATCAGGTGGGTTTGATTTCGATTCTCGGGTAGTCGGGCCGCCACATCGCTTCGTGGACCTGTTGGATCGGGTTGTCGACGGGTACCTGTGCGAGTCCTTCCTCGACGGCTGCGACGGCGACGGCGACGGCGACGGCGGCGGAGACGGCCCGGAGGTTGTCCACCGGTGGTAGCAGCGGTGCTCCGGGTGTGGTGGCGTTGGAGAGTCGGGCGACGGCGTCGGCGGCGGCGGCGATCATGCGGTCGGTGATGCGGCTCGCGCGGGCGACGGTGACGCCGAGGCCGAGGCCGGGGAAGACGAGCGCGTTGTTGGCCTGCGCGATGTGGTAGGTGCGGTCGTTGTGGGCGACGGGCGGGAAGGGGCTGCCGGTGGCGATGAGCGCGCGGCCGTCGGTCCAGCGGATGAGGTCTTCGGGCTGCGCCTCGCAGCGCGACGTGGGGTTGGACAGCGGCATGATGATGGGTCGGTCGGTGTGGGCGGCCATGTCCCGGACGATGTCCTCGGTGAACGCCCCGGTCTGGGTCGAGGTGCCGATCAACATGGTGGGGTGAACTGCGGCGACAGTCTCGGCGAGCCCCGGCCGTCCTGGCCTGGCGGTGTTCCAGTCGGCGACCTCAGCCGCGGGGCGGGCGTAGGGAAGCTGGAAGTCGTACATGCTCGCCGCGCGGTCGTCGGTCAGCAGCCCGGAGCGGCCCAACGCCCAGAACCGGCGAGTGGCTTCGTCGTGGGTGAGGCCCTCGCGGACCATTTGGTCGCGCATCATGTCGGCGATGCCCAGCCCGGCGGTGCCGGAGCCGTGGATGACGACGCGCTGGTCGCGCATGCGGGTGCCTGCGGCGGCGACGGCGGAGAAGGCGGCGGCGAGCACGACGGCGGCGGTGCCCTGCATGTCGTCGTTGAAGGTGCAGACCTGCTCGGCGTACTTGTTCAGGATGCGGCGGGCGTTGCTGGCGCCGAAGTCTTCCCAGTGCAGCATCGCGTGGGGGAAGAGCTTGGTGGTGGCGGTGACGTAGGCGTCTATGAGCTCGTCGTAGCGGTGGTCGCGGATCCGGGCGTGCCGGGCGCCCAGGTACATCTCGTCGTTGAGCAGGGCGAGGTTGTCGGTGCCGGTGTCGAGCACCACCGGTATGACGCGGTGCGGGTGGATCCCGGCGGCGGCGGTGTAGACGGCGAGTTTCCCGACCGAGATCTCGATGCCGCCCACGCCCTGGTCGCCGATGCCGAGGATGCCCTCGGAGTCGGTGGCCACGAGCAGGTCGACGTCCTCGGCGCCCATGCCGGTGTTGCGCAACGCCGTCTCGACGTCCTGGGGGTGGTCGACCGATAGGTAGACCCCGCGAGAGCGGCGGAACTCGTGGCTGAACCGTTCGATCGCCAGCCCGACGGTGGGGGTGTAGACGATCGGCAGCATCTCGGAGATGTGCTCGGACAGCAGCCTGTAGAACAGCACCGCGTTGCGGTCCCGCAGGTTCGCCAGATACACCCACTTACCCAGATCATTTGCCTGCGCCAGGTACTGGGCGTAGGTGCGTCGCGACTGCCCGTCCAATGTGGTCACACCGGTGGGAAGCAGGCCGACCAGCCCGAGCTCGCGGCGCTGCGCCTGGGTGAACGCGGTGCCGCGGTTGATGGTGGGGGAGGCCAGCACGGCAGGGCCACGAGCGTGGATCCGCACGGTGTAGCCGTCGGCGGACGGGATAAGTTCGTAGGGTCCCTCGGGCATCATGTCCTTTCCCGATCCAGTCCGCTGTTCGCGGGGCGTTTCGTCACCGGTCACGTGCTCGCCGGCGACGTCGTTGCTGGTCGTGTCGTTGCTGGTCACCGGTCTGCCGCCGCAGCGTCGGTGGTCATCTCGACGCCTCCTTCTTGGGCATGTAGAGGTCGGTGATGGTGCCCTCGAAGGCTTCGGCGGCCATCGCCACGGTTTCAGAGAGGGTGGGGTGCGGGTGGATGGTCAGCCCGATGTCTGCGGCATCCGCGCCCAACTCGATGGCCAGCCCGGCCTCGGCGATCAGGTCGCCGGCATTCGGCCCGACGATGCCGCAGCCGATGATCCGGTCGGTGGTCTCGTCGAAAATCACCTTGGTCATGCCCTCGTCGCGGCCCAGCGACAGCGAACGGCCGCTGGCCGCCCACGGGAAGTTGGCCTTGCCGTACTTGATGCCGGCCGCTTTGGCCTCGTTCTCGGTGACGCCGACCCAGGCCACCTCGGGGTCGGTGTAGGCCACCGAGGGGATGACGGTGGCGTCGAAGTAGCTGTTGTGCCCGGCGGTGACCTCGGCGGCGACCTTGCCCTCGTGGGTGGCCTTGTGCGCGAGCATCGGCTGGCCGACGACGTCGCCGATGGCGAAGACGTGCCCCACGTTGGTGCGCTGCTGCTTGTCCACCGGGATGAACCCGCGCTCATCGACCTGCACGCCCGCGGCCTCGGCGCCGATCACCTTCCCGTTGGGCTTGCGCCCGACCGCGACCAGGACCTTGTCGAACACCGCCGACTCGGGGGCCTTGCCGCCCTCGAAGTAAACGGTCAGCCCATCCTGTCCGGCCTCCACGTTGGTGACCTTGGTCTTCACCCAGATGTCCTGGTAACGCTTGGACAGCCACCGGGTAAGCGGCTTGACCAGGTCCGCGTCCGCGCCGGGGATGAGCTGGTCCAGCAGCTCCACCACGCTCACCTTCGAGCCCAGCTCGTAGTAGACGGTCGCCATCTCCAGGCCGATGATCCCGCCGCCCAGGATGAGCAGCCGCTCCGGGATCCCATCCAGCTCCAGCGCGCCGGCGGAGTTGATCACACGGGGATCGTCGTGTGGGACGAACGGCAGCGTGACCGGCTCGGAGCCGGCGGCGATGATGGCCTGCTCGAAGCTGACCGTGCTCGTCGACCCGTCGTCGGCGGTGACCTCGACCGTGTTCGGCGAGGTGAACTTGCCGGTGCCGACCACAGTGGTGACCTTGCGCTGTTTGGCCAGCCCGGACAGCCCACCGGTGAGCCGGTCGACCACGCTCTGTTTCCAGCCGCGCAGCGCGTCCAGGTCGACGGTCGGCGCGGCGAAGGCCAGCCCGTTGCCGGACATCTCCTTGGTCTCGGCGATCACCTTGGCCGCGTGCAGCAGCGCCTTGGACGGGATGCAGCCCACGTTCAGGCACACCCCGCCGAGCGGGCCGCGGCTGTCGATCATGACGACCTGCTTGCCGAGGTCGGCGGCCCGGAACGCTGCGGTGTAGCCGCCCGGCCCGGCGCCGAGCACGAGCACCTCGGCGTGCTGGTCGCCGCGTTCGATGTTCGCGGCGACCAGCGGCGCCGCCGTAGCCGCGGCCACCGGCTGCGCGGCTGCGGTCTCGGTGACCTGCTGGGTCGGTGCCGTGGCCGAAGCTGCCGGGGCGGCGTCGCCGCCCTCGGCGTCGATCACCATGATCACGCTGCCTTCGGACACGGTGTCGCCCACGGCGACCCGCAGCTCGGTCACCGTCCCGGCTACCGGGGCCGGTACATCGAGCGTGGCCTTGTCCGATTCCAGCGTGACCAACGGGTCCTCGGCCGCGACGGTGTCGCCCGCCGCGACGTGGATCTCGATCACCGGGATGTCCGAGAAGTCGCCGATGTCCGGGACCTTGATCTCCTGCGCGCTCATCGAGTTGCTCCCTGGTGGTCGAAGTGGTCAGCGGCGAAGGCGGTCACAGCAGCAGCCGTCGGTCGTCTTCGAGCAGGTAGCACAGGTGTCGGGCGAAGCGGGCGGCCAGCGCACCGTCGATGACGCGGTGGTCGTAGGACAGGGAAAGGGGCAGCATGTTGCGGGCGGTGAACTCGGTGCCGTTCCAGACGGGGCTCAGCTTGGAGCGGACGACGCCGAGGATGGCGACTTCGGGGGCGTTGACGATGGGGGTGAAGCTGGTGCCGCCGATGCCGCCGAGGCTGGAGATGGTGAACGTGCCACCGGCCATGTCCGACGGCCCGAGCTTGCCGTCGCGGGCCTTGGCGGAGGTGGACATGAACTCCCGGGACAGTTCCACGATGCCCTTGCGGTCGGCGTCCTTGACGACCGGGACCACCAGGCCGCCGGGGGTGTCCACGGCGATGCCGATGTTGTAGTAGTGCTTGAGGATGAGGGCGTCTTTCTCCGGGGACAGTGAGGAGTTGAACTCGGGGAACTTTTTGAGGGCGGCGACGCAGGCCTTGACCAGGAACGCGAGCAGGGTGACCCGGTAGGGGTCGCGGTCGTTCTTGGCGGCGGTGTCGAGTTCTTTGCGGTAGCGGTCGAGGTCGGTGATGTCGGCTTCGTCGTTGTGCGTGACGTGGGGGACGTTGAGCCAGGAGCGGTGCAGGAAGGGTCCGGAGACTTTCTTGATCCGTGGCAGGGGCGCGGTGTCGATGGGCCCGAACGTGGAGAAGTCCTGCGCGGGGATCTCCGGGATCCCCGCGCCGGTCGCGGCCGCGGCGGCGGGTTGGGCCGGGCCCTTCAGGAACCCCAGCAGGTCGTCCTTGGTGATGCGGCCCTTGGGCCCGGTCGGGGTGACCGCGGCCAGGTCCACGCCCAACTCCCGGGCGGTGCGCCGCACGGAGGGCCCGGCGTGTATCCCGGCGGGGGTGTCGACTCCACCCGCCGCTGGGGCCGCGGCCGGTGCCGAGGGCGGCGCGGCGCGGGGGCCGCCGCCGGGGCCGAGGCGGGTGCGGGCTCTTGCTGTTCCACCAGTGACGGCGGGGTGCTGACCGCGCCGTTGCCGGGGGTGAGCAGCAGGATGGGGCTGCCCTCGCTGACCACGTCGCCGACCTTGACCAGGACCTCGGCCACCGAGCCGGCGACCGGGGCGGGTATGTCCATGGTGGCTTTGTCGGATTCGAGGGTGACCAGCGGGTCCTCGGCGTTGACCTGATCGCCGGCGCTGACGTGCACCTCGATGATCGGCACAGCGCCGAAGTCGCCGATGTCGGGAACCTTGACCTCGGTAGGAGCTGTCATGTCGATCGTCTCTTTCCTGATCGGGTCCGAACGCTCAGGCGAGCGCGGGTGCGGTCTTGTCGGGGTCGATGTCGTAGCGGGCGATGGCGTCCGCTACGGCCGAGGCCGGAACGGCGCCCTCGGCGGCCAGCTCGGTCAGCGCGGCGAGCGCGATGTAGTGCCGGTTGACCTCGAAGTGCCGGCGCAGGTTGCGCCGGTAGTCCGAGCGCCCGAACCCGTCGGTGCCGAGCACCCGGTACCGGCGGTCCATGAACGGCCGGATCTGGTCGGCGAAGGCCCGCATGTAGTCGGTCGCGGCGACCACCGGGCCGGCCGGGCGCCCGGCCAGGCACTGCTGGGCGAAGCTGAGCCGCCGCTCCTCGCCCGGATGCAGCATGTTCCAGCGGTCGACGTCGATGCCGTCGCGGCGCAGCTCGGTGAAGCTGGGCACGCTCCACACGTCGGCGGTCACGCCGAAGTCCTGTTCCAGCAGCTCGGCGGCCGCGATCACCTCGCGCAGGATGGTGCCGGAGCCCAGCAGCTGAACCCGGGGTGCGTCCTTCTTCTTGGCCGGCCCCTCCCGCAGCAGGTACATGCCGCGGATGATGCCCTCGCGAACCTCGTCCTCCCGGCCCTCCGGCATGCCCGGATGCTGATAGTTCTCGTTCATCACCGTCAGGTAGTAGAAGACATCCTCCTGCTCGGCGTACATGCGGCGCAGGCCGTCCTGCACGATCACCGCGACCTCGTGCGCGAAGGTCGGGTCGTAGGAGACGCAGTTCGGGATGGTGGCCGACAGCAGGTGCGAGTGGCCGTCCTCGTGTTGCAGGCCCTCGCCGTTGAGCGTGGTGCGCCCGGCGGTGCCGCCGACCAGGAAGCCGCGGGCCCGCGAGTCGCCGGCCGCCCAGGCCAGGTCGCCGATGCGCTGGAACCCGAACATCGAGTAGTAGACGTAGAACGGGATCATCGGGGTGTCGGACACGCTGTAGCTGGTCGCCGCGGCGATCCAGGACGACATCGCGCCGGGCTCGTTGATGCCCTCCTGCAGCATCTGACCGGAGCGGTCCTCCCTGTAGTACATGAGCTGCTTGGCGTCCTCGGGCTGATACAGCTGCCCGACCTGGGAGAAGATCCCGAACTGCCGGAACAGGCCCTCCATGCCGAACGTGCGGGACTCATCGGGCACGATCGGCACTACGTGCTTGCCGATCGCCTTGTCCCGCAACAGGGTGGTCAGGATCCGGACGAACGCCATCGTGGTAGAGATCTCGCGGTCGCCGGTGGGCTTGAGCTGGGCCGCGAAGGCCGAGAGCCCCGGCACCGTGAGATCGCGCGAGCGCTGCCGCCGCACCGGAAACGCCCCGCCGAGCGCGGTTCGCCGCTCCCGCAGGTAGCGCTCCTCGGGGCCGCCTGCGGGCAGCTTCAGGAACGGCACCTCGGCGATCTTGTCGTCGGCCAGGTCGATGGAGAACCGGTCGCGGAACGCGCGCAGCACGTCCTCGCCCATCTTCTTCTGCTGGTGGGTGATGTTCTGGCCCTCACCGGCCTCACCCATGCCGTAGCCCTTGACCGTCTTGGCCAGGATCACGGTGGGCGAGCCGACGTTGTCCACCGCCGCCTTGTACGCCGCGTACACCTTGTCCGGATCGTGCCCGCCCCGGCTCAGCGCCCAGATCTCGTCGTCGGACATGTCCGCGACCAGGTCCAGCAGCTCGGGGTACTTGCCGAAGAAGTGCTTGCGCACGTAGGCGCCGTTCTTGGACTTGAAGTCCTGGTACTCGCCGTCGACGCACTCCTCCATGCGCTTGAGCAGCAGCCCGGACTTGTCCGCGGCGATCAGCGGGTCCCAGCCGGATCCCCAGATCACCTTGACCACGTTCCAGCCGGCGCCCCGGAAGAGGCCCTCCAGCTCCTGGATGATCTTCCCGTTGCCGCGCACCGGGCCGTCCAGGCGCTGCAGGTTGCAGTTCACCACGAAGATCAGATTGTCCAGCTTCTCCCGGCCGGCCAACGAGATCGCGCCCAACGACTCGGGCTCGTCCATCTCGCCGTCGCCGAGGAACGCCCACACGTGCCGGTTCGCGGTGTCGGCCAGCTCCCGGTTGGCCAGGTACTTGAGGAACCGGGCCTGGTAGATGGCCATCAGCGGGCCCAGCCCCATCGACACCGTGGGGAACTGCCAGTAATCCGGCATCAGCCACGGGTGTGGATAGGACGACAGGCCGCCGCCGCCGACCTCCTGCCGGAACCCGAGCAGCTGTTCCTCGGTCAGCCGCCCCTCCATGAACGAGCGCGCGTAGATACCGGGCGAGCAGTGGCCCTGCACGAACACCAGGTCGCCGCCGTGATCCTCGGAGGCGGCGTGCCAGAAGTGGTTGAACCCGGTGTCATACAGCGTCGCCGCGGACTGGAAGCTGGCGATGTGCCCGCCCAGCTCGGAGGATTCCTTGTTGGCGCGCAACACGATCGCCACCGCGTTCCACCGGATCAGCGACCGGATCCGGTGCTCGATCGCCCTGTCGCCCGGGTGCGGCGGCTGTGCGTGCGGCGGGATCGTGTTCAGATACGGGCGTGTTCGCCGAGTACGGCACCGGCACCCCGTTGCGCCGGGCCTCGCCGTTCAGCTCCTCCAGCAGGAACTCCGCCCGGTCCGCCCCGTCAAACTCGATGACCGAGTCGAACGCTTCCCGCCACTCGCTGGTCTCCACCGGATCGAGGTCATTGCGCATGGGGTTCGTCTCCTCTTCCCGGGCGGTCGGTGCCCGCGGACGCTTAGCTGACGGGTGGGTGGTCAGTTAGACGGAGGTCGTGCCTTACTTTCTAGATGAGCTGGGGAGTATGGCCGGGAAGTGGGTGCTCGGCAAGCTCCGGGGGCTCCTCGTCGTCGATCATGGTCGCCTCGTCGAACGGGTCCTCCCCGCTGAGCACACGCTTGGCCTGGTCCGAATCGAACTCGCCGACCCAGTTGCCCATCAGAACTGTATCCCCATCTCAGCATCGACATGAGCGATCGGACGATCAGCACACCGGGCGACGAGTCGACGACGGCCTTCAACATACAACGGAGCATTAGGTGGGTCACGGACGGGTTCCTTCGGCTAGGCGGACGAGGGGTTTGGCGATTTCTCATCCTGCCGCCGAAGGACCCGTCCCCCAAGACACCTCAACCCGTGCCGGCGTCTACAACGTCATGACCCGCAACAACTAGTCCCCAAACAGACAGTTCCGGCTAGCCCAACGTTCTTGCTGTCCGAGATCGATGCGGGTGTCAGAATCGGTTCGAGGTTTGCGTGTCCACTGTCAGTGGCTCGCTGCGGTCGAGGATCTGTTTGTGCTGGGGGCGGTCGTCGTCGGTGAGGCGATCGGGGTGGCGGGTCAGCGAGCCGGGGACCTGCCGGACGGTGGGCGCGACCGGCACCGGGCGGTGGCGCGGTGAGGGGTCGCGGAACGGCTGCAGGTACCCGACGAACGGTCTTGTCGCTGCCCCGATGGCCCAGCGTCGTGATCTGTGCGGTGAGGGCGGCGGCGTCGGTGTGCCCGGCGTTGAAACGGCTGCACGAGTGCGAGACGGTGGATCGCTACCGAGCACTCCCACGTGAGCCCAGCTTGCCCCAGGCCCGCAGCACATCGGCCACGCTCGTGGCGGCCGTGGCCGATGGCATGGGCCAACGCGCCACCCAGTCGAGCCAGATGGCTGCACGCGCGCCACCGGAGTCTGCTGAAGCATGAACTCGCTGACCAGGATCTGCCACGCGGTGACACCGGGGTTAGGCCAGGGCAGGTCGCGCGATGTCATCCCAGCCGAGCAGTTCGGCGGCGCTAGCCGTCATCGCACTTCGCCACCCGGGGCACAATGTTCACCATGCCCAACTCGACTCCGGTAACCGCCTGGAGGGTACTCAAGGAGGGTAACGAGCGATTCGTCGCCGGCAAGCCGCAGCATCCCAGCCAAGGCATTGAGCACCGGGCCAGACTGGCCGCCGCGCAGACACCCAACGCCGTGGTGTTCGGCTGCGCCGACAGCCGGGTCGCGGCCGAGATCATCTTCGATCAGGGGCTGGGCGACATGACCGTGGTGCGCACCGCCGGGCATGTCATGGGCCCCGCGGTGCTGGGCTCGATCGAGTACGCGGTGACGGTGCTCAGTGTGCCGCTGATCGTGGTGCTGGGCCACGACAGCTGCGGCGCGGTGAAGGCCACCCTGTCGGCGCTCGACGACGGCGTGGTGCCCGGCGGGTATGTGCGTGACGTTGTGGAACGGGTGATCCCGTCCATTTTGTTGGGCCGCCGCGACGGTCTGACCCGCGTCGACGAGTTCGAAGCCCGCCATGTCAGTGAGACCGCCGCGCAGCTCCGCAGCCGATCAACCGCGGTCGCCGAGCGGCTGGACGCGGGGACGTTGGCGATCGCCGGTGTCACCTACCAACTGGCCGACGGACGCGTGATACTGCGCGATTATCTGGGTGATATCGGAGAGGGCAGATCTGGATAGGCGAAGTCCGGCTCACCCACCGTCCGGAAGGCTGCCGGGCCACTTCCTGAAGCTCGAACGCAATAGGCTCCGATCAACCTACAGAAGGTCACCAAATCTACGAAGTCCCGGCCGTTTATCGGCGCCGTCGCGTTCAAACCCGTAGGCGCAAATAGGGCCAAACCGCCGTCGAACCCGCCCCAAGGAGAACCTGATGACCAAGTTCGTGTTCGACTTCACCGAGGGCGACAAGGACCAGAAGGACCTGCTGGGTGGTAAGGGCGCGAACCTGGCTGAGATGACCAAGCTGGAGTTGCCGGTGCCGCCCGGGTTCACCATCACGACGGAGGCTTGCCGGGAGTATCTGTCGCGGGGCAGCGAGCCCGGTGAGCTGCGAGTGCAGGTCACGATGGCATTGCGGCAGTTGGAGGACAACATCGGTCGCCGGCTCGGTGATCGCCATGATCCGCTGCTGGTGAGTGTTCGTTCCGGTGCGGCGTTTTCGATGCCCGGAATGATGGAGACGGTGCTGAATATCGGGCTTAACGACGCCAGCGTGAAGGGGCTTGCCGAGGAATCCGGGGATGAGCGCTTCGCCTGGGATTCCTACCGGCGGTTGGTGCAGATGTTCGGCAAGACGGTGTTGGAGATGCCCGGCGAGGTGTTCTCCGATGTGCTTGACAAGGCGAAGTCGACCAAGGGTGTGTCCAGCGATGTCGACCTCGATGTTGATGATCTGAAGTTGTTGGTCACCACGTTCAAGGACGCGGTGCGGGAGCACTCCGGTCAGGAGTTCCCGCAGCATCCGCGGGAGCAGCTGGACATGGCGATCAACGCTGTCTTCGACTCCTGGAACACCGATCGGGCGCGGTTGTATCGGCGGCGGGAGCGGATCCCGCAGCACCTGGGTACCGCGGTGAACGTCTGCACCATGGTGTTCGGCAACCTGGGCGAGTCCAGCGGCACCGGCGTTGCGTTCACCCGTGACCCGGCGTCCGGGCAGGCCGGCGCGTACGGGGACTACCTGTCCAATGCGCAGGGCGAGGATGTCGTTGCCGGGATCCGGAACACCCTGTCGTTGGACGATCTCAAGGCGTTGGACCCGTCGTCGCACAAGCAGCTGATGAAGGTGATGCGCCGGCTGGAGACGCACTACCGGGACCTGTGCGATATCGAGTTCACCATCGAGCGGGGCAAGTTGTGGATGCTGCAGACCCGGGTCGGGAAGCGCACCGCTGCGGCGGCGTTCCGGATCGCTGGCCAGTTGGTCGACGAGAACCTGATCACGATGGACGAGGCGCTGTCCCGGGTCTCCGGTTCGCAGCTGGCGTTGCTGATGTTCCCGCAGTTCGACCGGTCGGCCCCCCGCGAGCTGCTGACGAAGGGGATGGCCGCCTCGCCGGGCGCGGCAGTGGGCCGCGCGGTGTTCGATTCGCCTACCGCCAAGGCGTGGGCCGAACGCGGCGAGCAGGTCGTGCTGGTCCGCAAGGAAACCAACCCCGATGACCTCGAGGGCATAATCGCGGCCGACGGGATCCTGACCGCGCGCGGTGGGAAGACCTCGCACGCGGCCGTCGTTGCCCGCGGCATGGGCAAGACCTGCGTTTGTGGTGCTGAGGCGCTCGATGTCGACGCTTCGACTCGCACCGCGCGGGTCGGCACGGTGCTGATCCAGGAGGGCGATGAGATCAGCATCGACGGGTCGACCGGCGAGATCTTCCTCGGGGCGATGCCCGTCGTGCCGTCTCCGGTGGAGACCTACATCGAGTCCGGTCCCGCGGCAGCCCTGGACGGGGCGGACGACGAGACCACCGCGCTGGTCCAGGCGGTCGACCGGTTGCTGACCCATGCCGACAGTCGCCGGCGCCTGGCGATCCGTGCGAACGCGGACACCGCCGAGGACGCGGTCCGGGCGAGATCCCTTGGTGCCCAGGGCATCGGCCTGTGCCGCACGGAGCACATGTTCCTCGGCGATCGCCGGGTGTTGATCGAGCGGGTCATCCTGGCCGGTACCACCGAGGAACGCGACGACGCGGAGGCTGCGTTGTTGCCCCTGCAGCGCAAGGACTTCGCGGAATTGCTCGACGCGATGGACGGGCTGCCGGTGAATATCCGGCTGCTGGACCCGCCGCTGCACGAGTTCTTGCCGGATCGCACCGAACTCGCGGTCGAGGTCGCCCTGGCCGAGGCCAGGGGTGAGACCGGCGAGCAGGTGGATGCTGACCGCAAGCTTTTGGCCGCGGTGGAGAGGCTGCACGAATCGAACCCGATGCTGGGGTTGCGCGGGGTGCGCCTTGGGCTGCTGACCCCCGGCCTGTACGCGTTGCAGGTCCGCGCCATCGGCGAGGCTGCCAGCGACCAGATCGCCGCGGGCAAGGACCCCAAGGTCGAGATCATGGTCCCGTTGGTGGGTTCGGTGATGGAGCTGCACCTGGTCCGGGATGAAACCGAGCGGATCCTCGCCGACGTTGCCGCCGAAAAGGGGGTCACGCTGACGATCCCCATCGGCACGATGATCGAGTTGCCGCGTGCCGCGCTGACCGCGCACCGGATCGCGGACGCCGCGGACTTCTTCTCCTTCGGCACCAACGACTTGACCCAGACAACGTGGGGGTTCTCCCGCGACGACGTCGAGTCCACGGTGTTCGCCGCCTACCTGGACAAGGGTGTTTTCACCGTTTCCCCGTTCGAGACCATCGACGGCGATGGCGTGGGGCGGCTCGTGGAGATCGCGGCCGAGGAGGGTCGTAAGACCAAGCCCGGTCTGAAGCTCGGGGTCTGCGGTGAGCACGGGGGTGACCCCGAATCCATTCACTTCTTCCACCAGACGGGGTTGGACTACGTGTCCTGCTCCCCGTTCCGGATACCGGTCGCCCGCCTGGAAGCCGGCCGGGCCGCCGTCAGCGAACGATCCATCATTGAATTGGGCTTCCCCCTCGAATCGTGAAGGTTCCCCTTACGCTGCGGGCGGTTGGTCCGCAGCAAGTCTGGTATTGGATGGGCGACATCAATCGGGCGGAGCTGTGTCGGCGTCGGCTGTGGTAGAAGTCCTGGCAGCAGGCCACCACAAGCATCCGCAGCTGGGCGTTCCCGGCACGCAAACCGCTTGCGCTCCGCGACATCCCGGTCGAAACCCCTGCGTGCCTTAGCGCGCGTTGGGCGCGGTCCTTGGCAAACCAGTGGCCGAGAGTAGGGCGGACGCGCCGTAACACGTTTGAGGCGACGGGTCCGTGCCCGGATCGATCGCTGGCCAGCACTGACTGGATGAAGCGGCTACAACAGGTGGCCGCCGAATTGATCATGGCCCACAGATGGTTCGGGGCCGACGCCTTCGACGAGAACGTGGTCCGCGATCAAGGCGCCCATGACTTCGACCGCTGCATCGACCAAGTCGATGAGTGTGGCCGATGCCGCGAAATAACGATGGCAGTTGTGGACGTGTGGCTACAGGTGTTGCCTGAACTCCACACCAACGATGGCATGCAGTTGCTCAAGAAGCACGCCCAACGATTCGATGAATAAATAATGATATGCCGAAAGTAACTGCGGCACAGGGCATCCCAATTTTTCAAAACAGACGGCCAATTTTCGCGACACTCTGCCAACGCGCACGTCGTATCAGTTGAGCGACATATTTTTCCAGCTAGGTTGAATTGTGTTGCATTGCAGGCATTATCGGCGCGCCCCGATACGATTCGGTTGTACCGTAAGCGTTTTCGTCAAGAATCGAGTATACTGTGAACCCTCCAAAGCCGGTTGAGCAGAAAAGGCTGACGGTTCGTAGCGCTACGCGCGATGCCGGTGGTCGTAGGTTGCCGCAGGTGGTGGTGCTTGCGGCGAGTAGCACGGTGTCGAAGCCGCCGGGGTCGCTGGGTGATGCTGGGCGTGAGGTGTGGGGGCGCATGTGGGTTGCTGGTCAGGCGTGGTTGTCGGTTGACACTGATCGGGATGTGTTGACGCGGTTGTGTGAGGCGCATGACGAGCGGGATGCGATGCGTGAGCAGATCGCTGTGGATGGGTTTATGCTGCCGGGTCGCGTGACCGGAACTGGATTCGACGGGGTGCTGTTGATTCCCTCTTACTTCGAGGCCGGCCGGTTCACCGCCGGTGACATTCACTGGGCAAACGTGTCCGGGAAACTCACCCCGGCCGGGGACACGGAATTCGCCCAGGACGCGACGTTCGGTTACGCGTCCTCCAACCTGCGGGACTTCATCGCCGAGAAGAGCGACGGCACCATCACCGCCGATCAGGTGCACGGCATCACCCTGGACGACATCCGGCTCGGCGGGCCCAGCAGGGTCGCCGAGATCCTGGACGGGGTCACCGGCGGAGCGTTCGTCGTGGTCAACGCCACCGACTACGCCGACCTGGAAATCGTCGTCCTCGGCCTCCTGGAGGTGCAAGACCACGGACGCAGCTTCGGGTACCGCTCCGGGCCGTCATTCGTCCGGGCTTGGCGGGCCTGGAACCGCAAGGCCCGCTCGCCGCGGCGCAGATCTGGCCCAGCGGCAACCCCGGCGGCCACGGGCTGGTCGTCGTCGGTTCGCATGTCGGCCTGACCAGCCGGCAGGTCGCCAAGGCGCAGGAACGCGGCGGGCTCACGGAAACCGAACTGCACGTGCCCACCCTGCTGGACCCCGAACGACGCGACGCCCACGTCGCCGAGATCGGCCGGCAGGTCATCGAGGCGCTGGCCACCTCCGATGTGCTGCTGTTCACCAGCCGCACCCTGATGCGCGGCGGCGACGCCGACGACAGCCTGGCCATCTCCCGCACCGTCTCCACCGCCGTCATCGAGGTGGTCCAGGCCGCACTGGCCGCGCACCCGGCCTGGGTGGTCGCCAAGGGCGGCATCACCTCCCACGACGTCGCGGTCCGCGGCCTCGGCATCCGCCGCGCCGAGGTCATCGGCCAACTGTTCCCCGGCATGGTGTCGGTCTTCCGCCCCATCGAGGCGGCACCCGAAGCCGTCGGCACCCCCTATGTGGTGTTCGCCGGCAACGTCGGCGGCGACGACACCCTCGCCGACGTCGTCGACCTCTTCGCCGGACGCCGATGACCACCTCCGGCAAACTCGCTCAATTCACCACCGCAGAAGGAAACAACAGATATGACCAACGTCGGATGGATCGGCCTGGGCGCCATGGGTTCCCCCATGGCATCTTTCGTCGCCAAGGCTGGACACGCGGTCACGGCCTTCGATATCGACCCGCAGAAGGCCGCCGCCCTGGCCGGCGACGGCGTCCAAGCCGCGGTCACCGTCAGTGACGCGGCGGTCGACGCCGATGTGCTGGTGCTGATGGTCGCCACCGCCGAGCAGGCCGAATCGGTGCTCTACGGGGACGGCAAGGCCGCCGCGGCACTCAAACCGGGCAGCGTTGTGCTGCTGATGGCCACCGTCGGCCCCGCCGCCGTGCAGGACTGGGCGAAACGGCTGCAGCCTGCCGGCGTCGAGATCGTCGACGCCCCCGTGTCCGGTGGTGCCGCCAGGGCCGGGCAGGGTGATCTGCTGATCATGGTCAGCGGCTCGGAGACCGCGCTGGCCACCGTGCAACCGTTGCTGGACGTGATGGCCCGCAACGCCCCCGTCGTCGGTACCGAACCCGGCGACGGGCAGAAGGTCAAACTGGTCAACCAGTTGCTGTGCGGGGTGCACATCGCGGTGGCCGCGGAAGCCCTCGCCTACGCCGAGGCGCTCGGCCTGCACGCCGGTCCCACCTGGGAGGTCCTGCGGCACGGCGCGGCCGCATCGTTCATGCTCGACGACCGCGGCGCACGCATGGTCGACAACCCGAACAACGAGATCCGCTCCACCATCGACATCTTCGTCAAGGACATGGGCCTGGTCACCGAAGCGGCCCGGGCGAAGGCCTACCCCACCCCGCTGGCCTCGGCGGCCGAACAGCTCTACCTCGCCGGCCGCCGCGCCGGCCTCGGACGCGCCGACGACTCCTCCCTGATCCAGATCCTGCGCGGCACCGCCAGCGCGTCGACCTGATGACGGCACTGCAGGCAGTCCGTAGCCAGGCGGGCCTATCGCGGACCTTCTCGTCCCGCTGATCGAGCAGTACCGGGTAGCGTCGCGTCATGCTGATCGAGAAGTCGATTGCCCCGCCGCTGTCTACTCTCCGGCCGACCAAGCCGACGTCGTCGGCCACCTTCCCGGTGTACCACGATCTCGAGGCGTCGCTAGCCGAGGAGCAGCAGCAGCCCGACAAGAAGCCCCCCGCGACCGTCGCCCACACGCTCGCGGTCGCCGCCGGCTACGCGTACTCCGATGCCAATACGGTGTCGATGATGCTCGCGCGGATGGGCCTGCAGGACAATCATTGCCTGAAGGTGGACATGACCGTGGACGCGATGTTCATCCGGTCCACCGCCTTCCTGATCCAGAGCAGCGACGGCAGCGTCGTGATCCTGGCTTACCGCGGCACCGAACCGACGAACCTGGTCAACTGGCTGACCGACGCCGACGTCCACCCCGACAAGATCGCGTTCCCGTTTCCACGCGACGCCAAGGCTGCCGACCGGGCCAAGTCCTCATCGCCACCCGACGCCGAGGTCGTCTCGGCAAAGTCGTATGCCATCCATGCCGGGTTCTACCGCAACGTGCGAGCAACACGGTTCGCGGTGATCGCGGCGCTGGAGCGGGCGCTCGACGGGCGCTCCGTGCTCGATGACGACCCAGAGTCACCGAGGCCGCCGATGCAGAAGCCGATGACCACGCTCTACCTCACCGGTCACAGCCTCGGCGGGGCGATGGCCGCACTCATGGCCGTGATGCTGTCGGTGGAACCGGACTACATCGAGCGCTTCGCGCGGATGTTCAAGGGCGCCTCCACTTTTGGCGCACCGATGGTGGGCTCGCCGGAGTTCGCCAACGCCTGTGCCGCGAACACCTTCCTCCACCGGAACGTGGTCCGTTACGTCTACAGGAAAGACTTGGTACCACACCTGCCGCCGAGCGACTCCGACGCCTTCCAGCACTTCGGACGCGAGTACCGCTACGACCGCGCGTGGAAGGAGACCTCCGACAAGCCGATTGAGCAGATGGGCGATCTCGTCGGCCTCATCGAGGCCCCGCTGGGATTCGTAGCGAGCAAGTTCCGACTGCTGCGGGGCATACCGTTCCGGTATTCGCTGAACGACCACGGCCCGCAGCACTACATCTCCGCTATCACCCCGGACAACGTACCCAATGAGTTCGGCGACGCCTACCTGATCCCGGCGAGGTGACCTCGCACCCGTCTCGCCGACCCTGTCGCGGTGCTCCTCCCGCCCCAATTCGCGCTTGCGTAGGCGATCGCAGCGCGCCCATACCGGTGCGAATAATGGTGATCTCGCGGATAGATGTCACCGTGAGTGCCCGGCCCGTCAACCATCAACGACTCGGCGCTGAGTGCCTGCGTAGATCCAGGCTTTTGCAAAAACGGCTATCGCGACCAGAACTCGTCTTCGGCTTGCTGGTCGCCTTGGTACTCACGGAACTCCACGGCCTGTCCGTTCATCACGCGCCAGACATGGACCTCCGGAGTTGACCAGTCCTGGCCGTGGCGCTGCGCCGAGACGGTGCACAGCACCACCACGCGCTGCTTGCTGGCGAGCATGTCGTTGATCTCGATGGAGAACGTTCCTGCGGCCAGTTCCTGGGTTTTGGTGAAGAACGCGATGACTTCGTCGTGGCCTTTGTAGTCACCGGAGAGCGGGCTGCGCCCGGGAACATGCCAGTGGATGTTCGGGTCGAGAACCCCCAGGACGGTGGTGATGTCACCGCGGCCGAAGGCCTCGTAGCCCCGACGGATGAGGTCGAGGTTTTCAGTGCTCATGTTCGGTTCTCCCTAGCGGTGATGAATTGAGTCGATCTGTGCGGGTCGTGCTGTCGACGCTCATCGACAGTGGCCAGCCTGGCGTGTGTTCAAGGTAGCGCTATGTGATCACCTCCGGTGTTTGGACGTGGGCGGCGTCGGCGGGGATGACGACGGCGATGGTGGCCAGTTCGTGGCGGCAGTGCGGGCATCGGGCGATGCCGTTGGCGGCCCGAACGGCGTCGGGTATGTCGTTCACGACGTGGTTAGGTCCGGAGCTTTTTCCGTTTGGGGCCTTTGGGTGCGCCGGTGGGTTGGTAGTCCTTTTTGGAGTCGCCGCCAAGGCGGCAGTCGTAGGCTCGTGGCGATGCTGGAGAAGTCCGAGATCCGTTTCCTCCCCCTTGGCGCCCGCCGCGTGGCGTACGAGATACGCGGGGACGGTCCACCGCTCGTCGCTCCGGCGTGGTGGGTGAGCCACCTCGAACTTGACTGGCAGAGCGCGGGCTTTCGGCGATTCTGGGAGGGAGTCGCGGATGGATACGCACTGATCCGCTACGACCGGCTGGGCGTCGGCATGTCGGACCGCACGGTGCGAGATTCGGATCTGACCCTCGACGGGGAAGTCGCGACGCTGCGCGCGCTCCTCGACGAGCTCGAGCTCGAGCGCGTGTCGCTCATCGGCGGCTCATCTGGGAGCTGCACCGCCATCGCATTTGCCGCAGCGTTTCCGGAGCGCGTCGAGCGCCTGGTGCTGTACGGGTCGTACCCCGACGGCGCGGCGATTGCGGCTCCGGGCGTGGCGGACGCGATCTTCGCGGCGGTACGCGCGCATTGGGGACTCGGCTCGCGCCTACTCAGTAACATCTTCATCGGTGGTGCCGACTCTGCGGAGCACGAACGCTTCGCACGGTTCCAGCGGGAGGCGGCGACCGCCGAGACCGCTGCCGCCTTGTTGGGTCTCGTCTATCGCCTCGACGTCCGCGCGCACCTTCCCCTCGTTCGCGGGCCGGCGCTGGTCGTGCATCGTCGCGACGATCGCGCCGTGCCGTACCGGCTCGGGCGTGAGGTCGCGGCCGCGATTCCAGGCGCGACGTTCATCCCGCTGCAGGGGAGCGCACACTTCCCCTGGCACGGTGACGGCGATTCCGTCGTCCGCGCATGCCGCGAAGCGCTGGCACCGGTGCAGCCGTCGCCGGACCATACGAGCGAGCCGGAGTCGGTCCCGCTGTCCAGCCGTGAGCGTGAGATCCTCGCCTGCGTCGCGCGCGGTCTCAGTGATCGCGAGATCGCAGGGCAGCTCGTGCTGAGCCCCCATACCGTTCACCGTCACGTCGCGAACATCCGCCGCAAGCTGGGTCGCACCTCACGGTCGGCCGCCGTCGCGGAGGCCGCGCGTCTCGGACTCCTGTGAGGTAGCCGGAACGGGCCACCTGCGGAAGATGGCCGCGCTGTGCGATGCGCGCACCATGCGGCCGCTCGTACGTTCGCGCCACGACTGAAATCGACATCACCGACGGACTCCGCGACGGGCGGCGCTGGGTGTTGACGACGGTCCAAAGGTAGGCCGGTGGCGACGGTCGAAAAGTAGGCCACATGGTCGTGGTTATCCACCAAGATGTGCGGTCCTTGAATATCGAGCGGTCTCCGAGGGTCCGCTGTCGGCGTGGTCGGTGTGATCATCTATACGGTGACTGTCGTCGCTGGCTCGATGTTCCGACGAGTGGTGAGCCCATCACCGCAGTCGCATACCGACGTCGAGCAGACGAAGACCTGCGCTCACCCTCAACCGCCGCCCCGACTGGGGATGAGTCGGGCGGGCGATACGCACACGCGGTCCGACATTGACGACGAGCTGGTCAAGGCCCGCGAACCGCTCTCCGTCGATGATCGGCGACAACGGCTCGTCTCCATTTTCGATCGTGATCGTCATTTTTCGGCCGACGGTGTCGCGCAGCCGGTCGCCTCGGACGGCACCACCGGCGACCAGTGCGGGCAGGTGCGCAATGATCTTCGCGGGCGATATCTCACCGGCTTGGAATTGCAGCACGCCTGGCTCGCGCGCCTGCGGGAAGACCCGCAGCACGCCGCCCAGGTTCACGTCGAAAGCGCCGGCATGCAGTGCATTGTGCGTGCGCGTCGTGACCTCCTCGCCGTCGATGACGACCTTGGCGCGTGTCGGTCTGAACAAGTCAGGCCCGCGCGCGCGTCCTGGACGCACCGCGGAGGCGACCAGGCCACCGATCGTGCGGGCGATGACTTTGATGATCGTGCCCCGGCTAGGATTCGGAGCTTCGTAGTACCGATCGAAAAAGCGGCAACCGATGCCGCCGGCCGCCAGCGCGAACCCGATGCGTTGGAACGAAGCTCCGTCGATTGATCGGCCGTCGATACGCAGAGTGTCAAGGTGTAATTCGGGCGGCGGTTGATCCGACATCGCTGCATCGGCGAGGGCGCGCAGAATCGAATCGGCTCGTCCGCGTACTCGCGCCTTGCGCGCCACAAAATCGATAGTGCCCGCGCGGGAGGGCACGAACGCTGGCCAGTGTTCTGGATCGGCGACCTGGTTGTGAACCTCATTGATCAAACAGTGCAGTGCGCCGTCGCCGCCGTCGCTGACCAGATGGCTGGCCCGGGGTAGGAGTGCGGCTACGATCTCGCCGAGGTCGTCCAGGGACCGTGACTCGTGCACCTCGCCCCACGGGCCGACGATGTGGCGGAGTCGAGCGCAACGATCACCGATGCTGGCACGGTTCTTAGACGCGAGCGGGTTCAGAACGACACCGAGATACATGACGGTACCGTAGCTGCGTCAGCGCAGCGTGGAACAACGCCACTGCGACGTCCCCAAATCGGTTGGCCGACTACTCGCCTCGACCGGCCGCATCATCGGTGGCCTCGACGTCGCAACAGCAAGGGGTCGGCGCGGGCGGCTTCTCTATGGCGTTCGTCGACGGCACGTGAAACCCCGGCGTGGCATCCGAATTTTGACCCCATCGCCGGTCACGTCCTCGAGGCGATGTCTCTACGGTACGAGGGGAAGCCCAAGCGCGCACTTCCCCTGGCACGGTGACGGCGATTCCGTCGTCCGCGCATGCCGCGAAGCGCTGGCACCGGTGCAGCGGTCGCCGCACCATGCGAGCGAGCCGGAGCCGGTCCTGGTGTCCAGCCGTGAGCGTGAGATCCTCGCCTGCGTCGCGCGCGGTCTCAGCGATCGCGAGATCGCAGAGCAGCTCGTGCTGAGCCCGCATACCGTTCACCGTCACGTCGCGAACATCCGCCGCAAGCTGGGTCGCACCTCACGGTCGGCCGCCGTCGCGGAGGCCGCGCGTCTCGGACTCCTGTGAGGTAGCCGGAACGGGCCACCTGCGGAAGATGGCCGCTCTGAGCGATGCGGGCACCATGCGGCCGCTCGTACGTTCGCGCCATGACTGAAATCGCCATCACCGAAGTCCCGACGAGCCCGCCGTCTGCGGCGTGGCTGCCGATTCTCGCCCTCGTGTACGACCCGTTTCTCTGGCTGGGCGAGATCGCGGGCATGCGCCGGCGTCGCAGTACGCTCCTGGGCGGCGCCCGCGGGCGCGTCGTCGAGATCGGCGCCGGGACCGGGCTGAACATCGCGCACTATCCCGACGGGATCGCCGAGCTCGTGCTCATCGAGCCCGAGCCGGCGATGCGCCGAAGACTCGCGCGTCGCCTGCAGCGGCATGCGCGCGGCGCGCGGATCGTCGACGCGCCTGCGGAGCGCCTACCGCTGGCCGATGCGTCCGTGGACACCGTCGTCTCGACGCTCGTCCTTTGCACCGTCAACGACCCCGAACACGCGCTCCGCGAGATCGCACGCGTGCTCCGCCCGGACGGGCAGTTGCTGTTCATCGAACACGTGCGCGCAAGCTCGCGGTTCCTCGCGGCGTGCCAGGACAACCTGCTCCAACCGTGGCGCAGCTTCGCAGGCGGCTGCCGCTGCAACCGCCCGACCGTGGAGCTGATGCGCGCCTGCGGCTTCGCCGTCGCAGCCGACGACGTGGTGTGGCGCGGCATGCCGCCGATCGTCCGTCCGCTCATGGTGGGACGGGCGACTCGGTGATCTGGACGGTCGTCGACTTCGCCGGTGCCTGGAAGAAACGACCGGCTGTGCGATCGTTCCATGGCGGGGGGAATGTCTACGAAACCTCCTGAGCTTCTAGCGGGAGACCGGCGTAGCGATTCGCTGTCTAGAATATATCAACTAGTATATAATCTGGACTGTGGCCCTGAGTATTAAAGACCCTGAGGCCGACCGGCTTGCCAGGGAACTCGCAGCTCGGACCGGCGAGACTTTGACAGAAGCAGTCGTGGTCGCGTTGCGGGAACGACTCGCCCGCGAAACCGGGCGCACTAGGTCCATTCCGCTGCGCGAGGAGCTGGCCGCGATCCGCCGCCGCTGCGCAGCCCTGCCGGTGCTCGATACCCGAACCGCGGACGAGATTCTCGGCTACGACGACCGCGGGTTGCCTGCTTGATGGTGATCGACACATCTGCGCTGGTCGCGATGCTCAACGATGAGCCTGAGGCGGAACGGTTCGAGGCAGCTGTGGAAGCAGACCATGTTCGGCTGATGTCGACGGCGTCGTACCTGGAGACAGCCATCGTGATCGAAACGCGCTTCGGTGAACCGGGAGGACGTGAGTTAGATCTGTGGCTGCATCGCGCCGCAGTTGACCTTGTCGGGTTCGATTCCGACCAGGCGGATGCCGCACGAGTCGCCTACCGCATGTACGGCAAGGGACAGCATCGCGCCGGACTGAACTATGGCGATTGCTTCTCCTACGCCCTCGCCAAGGTCAGCGGCCAACCTCTCCTCTTTAAAGGAGACGACTTCGCACGCACCGACATTCGCGTGGTTCTCGCGGGTTGAAGCGACCACCTTGGCTTCTTCGGCGATCAGTTGATCAGAAGAATTCTCAGCACAGCAGCACTAGCCGGTATGACCGGTTGGCCAGACCCACAGCACCGCTACGTCGGCCGGTCATATCGCCGCCGGACACACCGCCGCTTCGATTTTCTCGCCGGTTTCTTTGTCGATGTTTTTCCAGTACTCGAAGGCACGCTCCAAGACCTGCTCCGTCACCCCGTTCCGGAGGTGGCCGGCCACGTTGGACACCAGCCGTTCTCGCTCAGCGTCGTCCATCACGTCGCGGAGCAAGGTGCCGGCCTGGCCCCAGTCGTCGTCGGCGGCGCGCAGGGTATAGGCGGTACGCTTCATGTCTCCGTCGGCGTGCCAGAGCACCTCGGCGGCCCGGGCCGGGTCGGCCTGGGGCCCGCCTTTGGAGTTGGGTGCATACACCGGGTCGGAGACGGGGATGACGCGCATCGCGCCGTCCTTGGAGTAGGAGTGCACCTCGGTCTTCGGGGCATTGACCGGACTTGCCGGAGCCTAGGTTCAAGGAGGACAACAATGAGTACGCGACTGAATTACGCCAGCACCACCACCGACGTCGATACCGCGGCGGCGTTCGAGGCCGCGCTGGCCAGCGCCCGCGCCGCGGAAGGTGTTCTCGCCCATCTCATCAACGGCCAGCCGGTCGCCGTCGGTGAGGTCTTCGACCGAGTGAACCCGGCGCACCCGACCGAGACGGTCACCCAAGCTCATTCGGCCGACGCTGCCGTCGTCGCGGATGCGGTGGCCGCGGCGCGTGTCGCCCAGCTTGGGTGGCGGCGCACCTCTGCCGCCGACCGGGCCAAGGCGCTGCGGGCCGCGCAGCAGGAGCTCGAAGAGCGCAAGGTGGAGATCGCCGGTGTGCTGTCAGCCGAGACCGGGAAGTCCCGGCTGGAGGCGCTCGGTGAGGCCGAGGAGGTCGGCGACCTCATCGACACCTACACCACGCAGTTCGAGGAGATGGGCGATTTCCGCAAGCGGATGAAGACGGCCGATCCCAAGGAGGAGAACACCGACCTGCTGCGCCCGTACGGCGTGTTCGCGGTGGTGGGCCCCTTCAACTTCCCGGCCGCACTCAACGTCAACATGGCCACCGGTGCGCTGCTGATGGGCAACACGGTCGTGCTCAAGCCCTCCGACAAGGCGCCGCGCTCCGGCGCCATCGTCGGCGAGGTGCTCGCCAAGCACCTGCCCACCGGTGTGGTGAACCTGGTGCACGGTGGCGCAGCCACGGGCAAGGCGCTCACCGAGGCCGACGTCGACGGGATCGCATTTACCGGGTCGGCCGAGGTCGGCTGGAACATGGTGCGCGCCTTCGCTTCCGGTCCCTACGGTCGCCCTGTGCTGGCCGAGATGGGCGGGAAGAACGTCGCCGTGGTGTCGCGCAACGCCGATCTCGACGCGGCGGCCGAGGGTGTGTTCCGTTCGGCCTTTGGCCTGTCGGGACAGAAGTGTTCGGCGTGCTCGCGCGTCGTCGTAGATGAGCAGGTGCACGACGAGTTCGTCGCCAAGCTCGCCGAGCGGGTCAAGACGCTGATCGTGTCGGCCCCCGAGGACGCCGCCGCGTTCATGGGGCCGGTGATCGACGAGGCCGCGGTCAAGCGGTTCGAGAGCGCCGCCGACTCCGCGCGGACCGGTGGTGGGACGTTCGAGGCCGGCGGTAACCGCCCAGACCTGGACGGTTTCTTCGTCAACCCGACGGTGGTGTCGGGGCTGCCGCTCGGGCACGAGCTGACGCGCAATGAGCTGTTCCTGCCGTTCGTCACGGTGACCAAGGTGGCCTCGTTCGACGCCGCCATCGACGAGGCCAACGCCGTCGACTACGGGTTGGCGGCCGGCGTGTTCAGCGCCGAGCAGGCCGAGGTCGACGAATTCCTCGACCGCATGGAAGCCGGTGTGCTCTATGTGAACCGGCGCAGCGGTGCCACCACCGGAGCGTGGCCCGGCATCCAGTCCTTCTGCGGGTGGAAGTCCAGCGGTTCGTCCGGCAAGGGCGGCCTGGGGCCGTGGTACCTGCAGGGCTTCACCCGGGAGCAGAGCCGCACCCTCCCTGCCGGCACCGAGTAGTCGGCGACCGGTGCCGGGCGGTCTCGAGCGCCTGCCCGGCACCGACGCGCCAGCAGCAGCAACAGCGTCAACGCCCATCCGAACGCCCAAGGGGGCCATCCGGCCATGTCCGAATCCGATCAGCACCTCTACCACCGAGCAGTCGACGTCATGCCCGGCGGCAACACGCGCTCGACGCTTTTCGTCGCGCCGCATCCGCCCTACGCCGTGCGCGGAGCGGGCGCCGAGGTCACCGACTCGGACGGACACGTGGTCATCGATTGCAACAACAACTACACCGCGCTGATCCATGGTCACGCGGACGCCGAGATCCTCGAGGCCGCCGGCGCCGTCGCCGCCGAGGGCACCGCGTTCGGCCTGCCGACCCGCTACGAGGTCGAGATGGCCGAGACCTTGCGCGAGCGCACCGGTGGCATCGAGCAGTGGCGGTTCTGCAACTCCGGCACCGAAGCGGTGATGATGCTGATCCGTGCCGCCCGCGCGTACACCGGCCGCGACATCGTCGTGCGTTTCGAGGGTAGCTACCACGGTACGTACGACGCAGCGGTGTCACTGTCTGCCAAGGGGGTGCCCGCGGCGCTGAAGGACACCGTCATCGAAGTCCCGCAAGGGGACCTCGATGCAGTGGAGCACGTGCTTGCCACCCACTCCGACCGAGTCGCTGCCGTGCTCATCGACCTTATGCCGAATCGAGCCGGACTCAATCCGGCACGCGCGCATCATGTTTCACGATTGGTCGCACTGACCAAACAATATGGAGTACTGCTCGCCGTCGATGAGGTGATCACCTTCCGCCTCGAGTACGGCGGGCTGCACACCCGCTATGGCGTCGAGCCGGACCTGATTTCGCTGGGCAAGGTGATCGGCGGCGGTTTCGCTGTCGGTGCCGTCGGCGGTCGTACCGAGGTGCTGGCGTCGTTCAGTCCGTTGGCCGCGGGTCCCGTGGCCTGGGGTGGAACGTTCAGCGCCAATCCCGTCACCATGGCCGCCGGCCTCACCGCACTGCGGCGTTACACGCCCAGCGGTGTGGCCGACCTCAACGCGCAAGGAGACGCATTGCGCCGACGCCTCAACGACGCGGGCGTCGCCGCCAACGGTAGCGGTTCACTGATCAGGTTGGTCGTCGACGATCCCGCGAGTACCTGGTGGGCTCTCTACCGGGCCGGCGTCTTGGCCGGCACCAACGGTCTCATTGCGCTGTCGACGGCGATGACCGACGACCACGTCACCGCTATCGGCGACGCCGTCATCGCAGTGTGCGGATAAGCGATCCGTCGCCGCGGGGCGTCCGTTCCGTGAAGAGAACAGCAACATGCGCAGCGAACTCTCGGCCAACACCTTGCCGCCGGGGTTTGTCGTCGACGACTCTGACCACGACAGGCCCCTCGGCATCGAGAATCTCGTTGTTCGACTGAACGACCTTCGTCGTGGAGCCAGCGAACTGTTCTTCCGCCGTGTGGAGGGCGACTGGCGTTTGTGGTCCTGCAAAGCAGCGGCCCGTCGGGCCCGACGGTGAATGAATGCTCATCACTGGCCACCGGAATACCCGCGTCGGTGGTCGTCGGATTGGGACGGTGATTGCGCATTGTCGATTCTCCTCGTGGATGGGTCGATCGGTGTTTCGGGGCGCCGGGACATGCCGGGTGCGGCGGTTAGGGTTCAGCGACTTTGGATTTGAGCAGCGACTCGATGGTTCAGCCGCTTGTCTTGCTGGGCCTGCGAGCCTCTTATTCGGGCCAGCTGTTGTTGAGGATGATCTCGACGAAATCATCACGGACGAACGATGGGTCGAAGTGTTCAAGCACGTCGGCGTTCACGTTTCCGAAGGTGCTGCGCGGCCGGTGCTTGTTGCCGTCGGTGAACGCCTGCAGTATCCGGCGTTTGAAGTCAGGCCGCGGATGTGCGGCGGTAACAGCCGCAAGCGCCTCCGGCGAGAGGTCATCGCGGCCGATGCCTAAGACGTCGGTCTCGACACCGGCTGTGACCAAAGCGATTTCGGGTTCGAGGAATTCCGGCACATTCGGAGTGGTGTGCAGTGCGATGCTAAGCCAGACCTTTCGGGCGTCGCCTTCATCGACGCCGCGCTGCAGCAGGAAGTCGCGCGCCGCATTGGCGCCGTCGACCTCGAAACGCTGGGCCGAGGTGCGATACGGCTCGGTGAGCCCGATGTCGTGGAACATCGCCCCGACATAGAGCAACTCCAAGTCGGGTTGCAGTCCGCGGCGACGGCCCTGCAACGCGCCGAACAAGAAGACGCGACGCGAGTGATCGAACAGTAGGTCATTCTCGGCTTCCCTGATGAAGGCGGTGACATGGCGCACGAGCGGGGTGTCGGGAATGACGATGTCGGCGATGGTTTCGCAGGAT
This sequence comes from uncultured Actinomycetota bacterium, assembly GCA_963800125.1. Taxonomy (GTDB): domain Bacteria; phylum Actinomycetota; class Actinomycetes; order Mycobacteriales; family Mycobacteriaceae; genus Mycobacterium. The sequence goes on from CAWDAC010000049.1 coordinate 45,646, forward strand.
GTCGTAGACATGGGGATAACTCCTATGTGGGGGACTGTCTGAATGCCAGTTTGGGGTCGTTGGCGGTCTACCGGGCCCTGTCCGATCGGCCAAGTTTCACACAGATTGCGACATACTGGGTGTGTGTCGGCCACGCGTCCGAAGCCGCGGTTGGTTGTGATCGTCGTCTTCGACGGCGTCAAGCTGCTGGATGCGGCTGGGCCGGCAGAAGTGTTCGCGGAAGCCAATCGGTTCGGCGCGCAATACCAGCTCAAGATCGCTTCGGTCGACGGCCGCGATGTCACGACGTCGATCGGGACGGGTTTTGCGGTTACGGACCGCATCGCGTCGATCGAGTCTGCCGACACGGTGCTCGTCGCCGGCGGCGACGGGCTGGTGGGCCGGCCGATTGACCCGTCCCTCGTCGAAGCGCTGAAAACCGTGCCAGCCAGGACCCGACGACTGGCGTCGATTTGCACCGGGTCGTTCATCTTGGCTCAGGCGGGCCTACTGAGCGGTCGTAGAGCCACAACACATTGGCGCCACACGCGGTTGCTTGCCCGCGCCTACCCGGATGTGTCGGTGGAACCTGACGCGATCTTCGTCCGTGACGGGCATGTGTTTACCTCCGCCGGGGTCTCATCGGGCATAGATCTCGCGCTGGCCCTGGTTGAAGAGGACTACGGCACCGAACTGGTCCGCGACGTTGCCCGGTCACTAGTGGTCTATCTCAAGCGTGCGGGCGGTCAGTCACAATTCTCGGTTCTTGTAGAGGCCGATCCGCCCCCGCAGTCGGCTCTGCGCGCGGTGACCGATGCAGTCGCAGCCAATCCCGGCGCCGACCATAGTGTGAAAAGTCTTGCGGCGCACGCCGCGTTGAGTACACGCCAGCTGACGCGGTTGTTCAAATTAGAGCTTGGCACCACGCCGGCTCGGTACGTCGAAATGGTCCGGATCGATACTGCACGAGCGGCTTTGGACGCCGGGCGTACTGTGGCTGAGACCGCCCGGCTCACCGGTTTCGGTAGCGCGGAAACACTCAGACGGGTCTTCGTGAATCATCTGGGGGTGTCACCGAAGGCCTACCGGGACCGATTCCGCACGACTTCCCGCGGTTGAATGCAGCGGCCGCATCTGCGTAATGGGTGGTGAACAGCACGGTGAGCCCACCGGCCGCAATTAGCTCGGTCGGGGCAAGCTTGTTGGCGGCGCGTCGATGCCAGGCACGGGTCCGACGATCTCTTTGATCCTGGCCACCAGTGCATCGGATGTTGACAGCTCGTAGTCCTGGCCGTTGATGCGCACCGTCGGGGTGTGGCTGACGTTGGTCGCATCGGCCATGGCCACCACCATTCCGGTGTAGGAGCCGTTGTTGATGCAATCGGCGGCCGCGTCACCAGCGCCGGCCTGGCGTGCGAGGTCGATCAGCGCGGCGTTGTCGGGAAAGCTCGCTGCGCTCTCGGCGGGCTGGTGGGTGTACAGCGCGGCATGGAAGCGCCGGAACGCGTCGATGGACTCGTCGGCGACACAGTAGGCGGCCGCGCCGGCGCGCGACGAGTAGTCCCGGCCCGGTCTGTCGAGGATGGCGACCATGTAGTAGTCGGCCGCAACCGCGCCGGTGTCGATGAGCTTGTCGACGGTCGCGCCGAAGGTCTCCTCGAATTCGCGGCAGTACGGACACAAAGAGTCCTCATACATCGACAACACCACCGCGGGCTGGCCGGTAGCGGGGTCGATGATCAGATTGCTTGACGCCACCCGGATCGCCTTGGCGTCGACGGCCCTCGCCGTCGGGCCGGGGGACAGCATCAGATCAGCCGTCACAGCCATCATCAGCGCCACCGCGGCTACCGCGGCTCGGGTCAGCCAGCGCAGGCGTTTGGTGTTAGCCATGGAACGCAGCCTATCGCCGCGGCGCACCCGGTCTGGGAGAGCGCCATTATTCGTTCGTGTTGGCGGCGTTGCGCCGCCTCTTGTCAGCGTGGGAGTTCGTTCAGCTGGGCGGTGAATGTCGTGATGTGACTTGCCACCTGGTCGGGCACTTCCAGAGGCGACAGATGGCCGGTGTCCTGCAGCACGGTCATGCTGGCGTGGGACATGAGGGGCAGTAGGTGCTCCGCGAGCACAGCTGGTGGCTCGACCTTGTCGTGATTACCCGCGAGCACCAGGACCGCGACGTCGACGTCGAAAAGACCGGCCGAGACATCCTGCGCCAAACCGTATTTCGGCCACTCCAGGCGAGCTTCGTCACCGGCGCGCAGACTGTCTTCGACGATCTGTTGCCGAAGCTCGGCAGCCAACGGCTGATAGGTCAGCATCCGATCAATGCTCTGCTCCACGGCCTGCTCATCGTCATAGGCGCGCATTGTCAGAGCCTGCAGTTGTCCGGTGGAACCGACCGGCGCGGCGGGTGCAGGCGCAACCAGCACAACACCGGCCAGACCCGTGGGCCGTGCCGCGAGCGCTTGCGCGACTTTGCCGCCCATGGAGTGCCCAACGAGGACGAAGTCGTTGTATCTCAGTGTGGCGATGATCGACTGTGCGTCATCGGCGAGGCGTTGCACGGCGTAGGGTCCGGGCGCGTTCGCGGAGTCACCCCAGCCGCGCTGGTCGTAGTTGACGAACGCCTGGTCGGGATGCAGACGAGTGAGCACCGGCCGCCAGGTACGCCGCTAACCTCCCCAGTAGTGCAAGAAGACCAACGCCGGGGCTGCGCCCGAACGGATGTCGGCGGAGAGCGGTGCACCGTCAACCTCTTCGACACGACCGTTGGTGCTCGCCGACGTCATCGCCAGTCCTTCCCATATCCGCCGGGGGAGTCGCCTCGTGGGTTCATCTGTTTTGGGTCGCGGCCGGTGAAGGCGATGAGCCGGTCGAGGGCGCCGGCACTGTCGGGCACCGGCACGGGTGGATCGAATCCGGCCGTGGCGCGGCTTTGCGCAGTGAGGGTCTGCTGCGCCAGACCAAGGACGTGAGCGGCGTGGGCGTCCGAGACTTGGAGGGGACGGTCTAGAGCCACGGCGAAATCCCAGCCGTGGACGACGAGTTCGAGAGACAGGATGCCGAGCGCTAGGTGTGCGGGTAGGGTCCGACCGCTGAACACAACATCATTGATCAATCCGCGGCGCCGCCAATCTGCCAGGATCGGTTGCGTCAGCTGCTGGATGCGTTGGTCGATGGAATCCCCGTCCGGCGCCGCGGTCTCTATATCGGCGGCGGCAGCGAGGTGGGCGATGGTGTCGACGAGATGGTCGGCGAGGGCCTGCACATCCCATTCGCGACAGGGCGTGCACCGGCGGAGGTCGTCGGGGCCGATCGCCTGGGTGACATGGCGCGCGACGACCAATGCCTGTTCGGCACTGGTGAATTCGTCCACGGTGTCTCCTGATATGGGACGTTGAACGCGGCGATCATGCAATGTGCTCGCCGCCTTCGGCTTCGGCGGCCGGCTCGTAGGGCGGATAGTCGGTGTACCCGTGGGCACCAGGTGTGTAGTGCAAGGCGCGGTCGGATCGTTGGATCGGCGCCAGGGCGGCGAAGCGCGCCGGCAAGTCGGGGTTGGCGATGAACGTCTCGCCGAACGCGACAAGATCGGCTAGGCCGTCGGCGATGAGCTGGTTGCCCCGTTCGCGGGTCATGCCCACGTTGGCGATGACGGTGCCACGGTACCGGGGCCGGAAGTGGCTGAACATCCCGTCACCCTGCAGACTGGATAACGGGCCACCGCTGAGGTCGGCCATCGCGCCCATCAACAGCCAGTGCGCCAACGGGTAGTCGTTGAGCCGGTCGACCACGTACTCGCTGGTGGCCAAAGTGTCAGCGGTGGAGACGAACTCACCACGTTCGCCCCAGGCTGGCCCGGCCTTGACTCCCACCCTGCCGATATCGATGCGTTCGCCGACGGCGTCGAGCACGTCGAACAACAGTCGTGCCCGGTTTTCGATCGAGCCGCCGTAGCCGTCGGTGCGCACATTGGTACGCGGGTTGAGGAACTGGCTGATCAGATAATTGAATCCCGCCTGAAGTTGGACCCCGTCGAAACCGGCGCGCATCGCGTTTGCAGCCGCGGCGGCGTAGTCGCTGACCGTCGTGCGAATGTCATCTCGCGTCATCGCCTTCGGAGTCACGGTTGGCTTGTTGCCCGATGGCGTGGGCGAACTGACTCCGGGATTGACGGCCGACGGGGCCAATGGCGGTGTGCCGGCGAAGAAGTCGGGATGCGACGTTGAGCCCGTATGCCAGAGCTGCGCGAAGATGACACCGCCTTCACGGTGCACGGCGTCGGTAACCGCAGACCAGGCGCGCACCTGGGCGTCGGTGAACAATCCGGGAACGTCGTGCCAGCCGACGGCGTCGCGACTGATCCATGTGCCTTCGGTGACGATCAATCCTGCCGACGCCCGTTGGGCGTAATAGCGCGCGTGCAGTTCCGTCGGCACCAAGTCGGGATTCGTTGCGCGGCTGCGTGTCAGCGGCGCCATGACGACACGATTGGCGAGCTGGTACTCACCCATCCGGTATGGCTGCAACAGCGGCTGGGAAGCGTTCACGACACTCCGGCCTTCGCGTCGTCCCGCCGGGCGTGGAGCTTCAGGAAGGCCGCCAGGTGTTCGATCGCGAGCGCGGATTCGGGTAATCCGGCGGAAATGTAGACCGGCCAGACGTGGATGCCATGGGTCCACGGCTCAAAGGTGGTGTCGACTCCCGCGGCCCGGGCGGCGTCGCGAATCCGCGTCGCATCGTCGAACAGGATCTCGTCTTCACCCACCTGGATCAGCAGTGGCGGCAGGTCGTGCAGATCGGCGAAAACGGACGAACAGCGGGGATCGGCCGGGTCCGCACCGCCGAGGTATTCGGTTGCCATGGATTCCAGCAGCTCGCGGGTGACATAGGGGTCCGCCGCCTTGCGCAGTTCCATCGACGCTCCAGAGAAAGTCAGATCAGCGAACGGCGAAATCACCGCAACACATGAAGGCAGCGGGAGGTTCTCGTCACGGGTGGCGACCGTGACGGCCATGGCCAGGTTGCCTCCAGCGGAGTCCCCGAGGACGGCGACCGACTCCGAATCCGCTCCGCCGTGCCGGACGGTCCACCGGTAGGCAGCGAGGCAATCCTCGAAGGCCCCAGGGAAACGGGTTTCAGGAGCCAGGCGGTAGTCGACGGCGTGCACTCTGGCATGCGCGGCGAGCGCGACGGCGCCGGCCAGCGGCAGGTATCGATCTGGTGGCGAACCGCTGACGTAGCCGCCGCCGTGGTAGTACACGACGGTGCGTTCGGGCGCCCCGACGAGCGGTTCGAGGGTGATCGCGGGGACGCCACCGAGACTGCTGGGGTAGCTGGAGATTCCTTCCAGCGAGGCATGGCCGTCGTTGAAGTTTCGGGTGCTCCCGGTGTCGACGTCGGTGGGCCTGGCGCGCAGGTAGTCGACGAACGCCTGTAGTAGTAACGAAGCCGGTGCCGGTGCCGGTGGCCGCACTGTGGGGAAGGTGTCGCCGAACATGGGCAGGCCGCTTCGTGATTGGGTTTCGTCGACCTCGTCCTGAATGACGTCCCAATGCTCGGCGAGCTTGCCGTCGGCGATGCGCACGATGTCGGCCACCACCCAGTTGATCGGTTGGCCGTGGTTAGAGAACCGGCCGTGCAACATCACATGGTCGCCGTCGGCCACGACGAGTTGATGTTCGTAACGCAATTCTGCGGGCAGAGATTTGACGAGGTCGAACAGTCCGGAGCGACCGGGTGAGATGTGGGCGCTGTGCTGGATGTAGTCCGGTGACCAGAACGCCTCGGCGCCGGAGTAGTCGCGCCGGTTGAACAGCGTGTCGAACGCCTCGATCACGAGTGCCTTGTTGGCGTCTTCGGTTGCGGTCATGATGCCTCTCTGGTGGTCTCAGATCTGGTTGTAGCCTCCGTCGACGGGCAAGGCGGCGCCGGTGGTGAAGCTACTGAGGCTGCTCGCCAAGAACAGCACGGCGTCGGCGACTTCGTCGGTGGTGGCCAGTCGGCCCAGTGGGATGCCCTGGCTACGTTGCGCTTTGAACTGTTCAGCGTTGTCGGCAAGTGCCATCAGTCCGGGGGTTTCCGTGGAAGCGGGGTTGACGGCATTGACGCGGATGCGACGGCAGCCCAACTCGTTGGCCCAGGTGCGTGCCAGCGAACGGACCGCGGCCTTTGTCGCCGCATACATACTGGTTCCGGGGCGGCCCCGGTCGGCGGCGACCGACGAATTCAGGATGATCGACCCGTGCTCTCTGATCAGGGGCAGCAGCGTCTGAACGGTGAAGACAACTCCTTTGACGTTGATGTCGAACAACTTCTGGAAGTGTTCCTCGCTGATGGATCCCAGCGGCGCGCCGTCGCCGACACCGGCGTTGGCGAAGACGATGTCGAGCCCACCGAGCCGTTCCGCCGCGTCGTACAGCCGGCCGAGATCGGCCGGCACGGTGACGTCACCCGGCACGGCATGTGCGTGCAACCCGAGTTGCGCGGCGGCCGCGTCGAGTTCGGTGCGGCGCCGGCCGGTGATGATGACGGTGGCGCCCTCGTCGACGAAGCGTTGTGCCGTCGCCAATCCGATACCGCTGCTGCCCCCGGTGACGACCGCAGTCTTGTCGGCGAGCAGACCCATCACACGGTCTCGCGATCGGCGTCGAGGAACGCGGTGACATCGGCGCCGAACTCGTCGTGATGCTGGAATAGGAAGCCATGGCCCGCGTCGGCATATATCTTGACCGTCGTGTCGGGCAACAGGCCGACGAGCAGGTGTGAGCTCACCCGGCGGTAGCGGTAGGCGACGCCGTTGGAACCGGTCGCTGTCGATGTCGCCACGTCCTGATAGCTGGTCATCATGTGTCCTTCACGTCACGTCCGCAGGTGGTTGGTCGGTTGCTGATCAGCGCTCTGCGGCTTCGCTGCCCAAGCGAGCTATGGCGCCGGACGGGCCCGGTGCCACCACAAGCTGAAGGAGATTGGTGTCACCGTCGCTGTTGCCGCAGCGCTCCGGCGCTGCGCTGCACCCGACGTTGACCCGTTTGTGGTCCCGGGTCGTCGTCTCTGACAACCTTCCCGCTCGTCGGGTCGAAGCGCCAGTGGCCAAATAGCCACAGAATGACAAGTTCCGGCCATCGCAACGCATTCGCATTCGACTGGCGTCTGCCGCTACGGCCGGCCTCGATAGGTCACTCATAGGGGGAGGGCCTCGGCGATGAACTCCGCGACGGCGACGGGCTGGGCGATGAACACGGTGTGCGAGCCGGCGAGGGACTTGGTGGTGGCGCCCATGCGTTCGGCCATGAACCGCTGCGCGTCGGGAGGGATGGCGTTGTCGTTCTCGGATACCAGGTACCAGGACGGTTTCGTCTTCCACCCGGCCGTGGCGGCGTTTTCGGTAAGGGCGGCCAGTGACAGCGGCCGCTGGGTCGCGAACATTGCCTCCGCGGTGTCGACCGGAGCGTCGGCGCAGAACGTTTCGCGGAACCGTTCTCTGTTGATGTAGAGGTCGGGCCCCTGCGGTGCTCCAGGCGCGTCGAATGCAGTGGGGTAGGACGTGCTGGCCAGTAGCGACGGCGGGAACGGCTGTTGCACGCTGGCGCAACTCTCGCCGACGTCAAGGCTGAACGCCGCCAAGTAGACCAGTCCGGCGACGTTGTCCAAGTCGGCGGAGGCCTGGGTGATAACGGCGCCGCCGTAGGGATGACCTACAAGGACCACCGGGCCGTCGATCGCGCCGACGTGTGCCGCGATGGCGGCCGCATCGAAGGCGAGACTGCGCAACGGGTTCGGTGGGGCGACCACCGAGTGCCCCGCGGTCTGCAACTCACGGATGACTCCGCGGAAGCCGGACGCATCGGCGAAGGCGCCATGAACCAGAACGACGGTGGGAGCGGGTGATGTCGTCATCAGTGCGGCCCCTTTCCCAGGCGATGCGACATGTCGTCGATGATCCGGCGAACACGTGCCCCGCTACACAACATGGCAGTGCGTTTGGCGGCGGTCCGTCACCTATTCGGGTGAGGGACCTCGGTGGTCGGCTAAATCACCTGTCGCGGTGAGTGAGCGCCGAACTCGGTTGACCGATATTCGGGCAAGCAAGCCCCGAGGAGGGAAGGGCCTCGAGGACTTGCTGACCCTGCGGGCGTAACGGACCTCACCCGAATAGGTGAAGGATCGCCATCTCGCGGGATGCCAGCGTTGATGTCAAGCGTTCTCTGCCCGGAACGTACCGACCTCGGAGGCGCCAGTGACGACGGCACAGAAGCAAACGTACGCGGACGCACCGACGAAGGTCGTCGGTGCCGCGGACGGTTACGACTACGCCTACCGTGACGTCGGCGGCGGCACGGTGCCGCTGGTGCTGCTTCAGCACTTCCGCGGCAACCTCGACAACTGGGATCCAGCGCTCATCGACGCCCTGGCGTCTCATCGTCGCGTCGTCGCGTTCGACAGCGTCGGTGTCGGCGGAACGAACGGAACAACTCCGAACACCGTTGAGCAGATGGCTGCGGACGCCATCTCGTTTCTGACCGCGATGGAGTTCGACCGAGTCGACATCCTCGGCTTCTCGATCGGCAGCTTCGTTGCGCAGGAGATCGCCCTGACGCGCCCCGCGTTGGTACGCAATTTGATATTGGCCTCGTCGGCACCCAAGGGTGCCGCCGGAATGCACGGTTGGGCACCATGGGTGATCGACGCCGTCGGCAAGCCCCAACCCGATCCGGGCGGGTACCTGAAAGTGTTCTTCGCGAAGTCAGCGTCGAGTCAGCAGGCCGGCCCGCAGGCGTTGCAGCGCATGTTCACCAGAACCAGTGACTTCGACCAGCCGACGACTTGGCAGACACGACAAGCCCAATACGACGCCGTGTGCGCCTGGGGCATACCGAACCACGCACTGCTGCAACGACTCAGCGCTATCCAGCACCGTGTGTTCATCGCCAATGGCGAGAGCGATCCGATGATCCTGCCGCGCTTCTCCTACCTACTCGCCGGACTGATTCCGGGCGCGATGGTAAAGATCTACCCCGACTCTGCGCACGGGTTCTTGTTCCAGCACCATGCTGAGTTTGCTGCTGACGTAGAGCAGTTCCTCCGCAGTAACGGCATCGACAGCCCCTCGAACGGTGGTTCGGATGAGTAAGGAGATGTGCGCCGAACCCGTCAAACAACCTCGGTGTCAATGGCTTTGACCCACAGTGTCAATCTGAAAGGAAGGTTATGACGATTTCCCCATTGGCCGCCAACGCGAATCTACACTCCGACGTGTTCATCGGCCCGTTTCTGCCCTTCGAGCAGGGTCCGGGAACGTTTGCGGCAACAACGTCCACACTCGTCACCGGCCCGTCGGAAGCCGTTCTGATCGATGCACAACACATTCGCACCGACGTGGCCGCGCTGGCAGAGTTCATCGGACGTACGGGTAAACGGCTGACGACTATCTACGTGACCCACGGACACGCCGACCACTGGTACGGTGCCGGCGAACTTGTTGCGAGATTCCCCGGGGCACGAGTTGTCGCGACGGCCCCGGTTGTGGAGTACATCAACCAAGCGGCAGAGATTGAAGCGCAGCAGTGGGCGGCGATGTTCGGCGAACGGGTTGCCAAGGCAACCGCCGTTCCAGAGACCCTCGACGGATTGACAATCGAGCTCGAAGGACACGAGCTGCGGATCGTCGAAGTCGGCCAGGGCGACATCCAGCCCAGCACAGTCGTCCACATCCCCGATCTCGATGCAGTTGTCGCCGGTGACGTGGTCTACAACCAGATTCATGCGATGCTCGGATTGAGCGGTCCCAGTGGCTGGGAGCGCTGGCTCCAGAGTCTGGGCGCCATCGAGAAACTGGACCCTCAGGTGATCGTCTGCGGTCACCGAAAGCCCGAGTCTTCCGACCGTGAAGTAAGTCGGATGCTGAATGAAACACGTTCCTACATTACTGATTTCGCTGAAGGAGCCCAGCGGCTCGACAGCGCCGATGAACTGGTTCAGTTGATGAAGTCGAAATACCCCGACTTCGGCAACCGCTGGACGCTGCACTTCTCGGCACAGTCCTGGTTCTCAAGAAAGTCGGCGTGAGGCGCCAGGCGCCACGCGAGTGGAAAGGCAAAGATTATGCGGCGAGCCAAAATTCAGACCGAAGACGGAACGATCCTGCGGGCCTATCTGCACTCGCCGGGCCTGGGCGCTCATCCCGGAATTGTCATGTGTCCCGGCTTTGGTGGAGTCAAACCGCACATCGACCCGTACGCCGCCTTGTTTGCCGAAGCTGGTTTTGCCGTGCTCAATTTCGATAATCGCGGCTGGGGCACCTCTGAGGGCGAACCGCGGCAGGAACTGAACGTGTTCAAACAGATCACCGACCTGCGCGACGCCATCACCTTCGCCGAATCACAACCGGAGTTCGACTCCGAACAAGGATTTGGCGTTTGGGGGTCGAGTTTTTCGGGGGGACTTGCGATCGTCACCGCCGCCAATGACCCGCGGGTCCGGTGCGTTGTCGCGCAGATTCCCAACGTCAGTGGTCACCGCAATGCAGTCAAGCTGTTTTCCGGTGAGCAGCTGCGGGAGATCCGCCGGAGGGCCGCAATCGACCGGCTCGCTCGCCTGGCTGGCGAGCCTCCGATGATGGTGCCGATGTTTTCCGACGACCCCGACGAGCTGTGTGCATTCCCTGGGGAGTTTCCCGAGGAGTACCGCGAAGCAATCGAGTCTGGAATCTGGGACAACCGGACGACGATTCGTTCATTAGAGAATTTCATCGAGTTCGAGCCGGCAGGGTGGATTCCTTACATCACGCCCAAACCGCTGCTGATGATCCTCGCCGAGCAAGATCGATGCACCTTCACTGAAGTCCAGCGCGAGGTGTACCAAACCACTCCAGAGCCCAAGAAGCTGCTCACCTATGACGGCGGGCACTTCGATGCCTACACAACGTTTTTCGAGCAGACCGGTCATCCCGCTCGCGACTGGTTCGTCGAGCACCTGGGGGTGTCGCCTAACCCGCAAGCACTGGATGCGCCGACAGTCGCCCCGTAGAGCACGTACCGAATACTGAGCAACGACAGCACAACGAAGGAGGAGAACACATGCCGCTGTGGAACGTGTATTGCACCGAAGGCACGTATTCGAAGGAGGACAAACGCGCCTTCGCTGAAGCCATCACCGACATCTACGCCTCAGAGGCCGGGGGGCTTCCTGAGATGGCCATGCCGCGTTTTTATGTAGTGGTCGTCTTTCACGACGTGCCGAAGGATTCTCTGTTCATCGGCGGTGTCCCGCGAAACGACTTCGTGCGGTTTTCCATTGACCACATCGCGTATGCAATGCCGGTTGAATTCAGAGAGCTGCTACTGAAATTCATCAACAAGACGATTCATCCGTTTGTCCGTGACCGCGGACTTGATTGGGAGATTCACATCGACGACACACCCCGAGATCAATGGACCATTCAGGGGATGCGTCCGCCTGACTCGGGGTCAGAGGAGGAAAAGCGCTGGATCCGGGAAAACCGGCCATCCAAGCCAACGCCCAGCGCAGCGCCGACGAAGTAGGCCGCAAGCCGCTCATGTGGAACCCCGTGCGATGACAATTCTCGATCGCTTCCGCATCGACGACCGCGTCGCGATCGTCACCGGCGCATCCAGCGGGCTCGGAGTCGACTTCGCCGTCGCGCTGGCTGAGGCCGGAGCCGACCTGGCACTCGGCGCCCGCCGAGAGGACCGGCTGACGGGTACACGCAAGCTCGTCGACGCGACGATGCGGACGTATGGCAGGGTCGACATTCTGGTCAACAACGCCGGCGTCGGCACCGCCGTTCCTGCCACCCGGGAAACCCCCGAAGAGTTCAGTTCCGTCGTCGACATCAACCTGAACGGCTGCTATTGGATGGCTCAAGCATGTGCGAAGGTCATGCGACCGGGCACTTCGATCATCAACATCACCAGTGTGCTCGGTCTGACCAAGGCGGGGCTACCGCAGGCCGCCTATGCGTCTTCGAAGGCTGGCTTGATCGGCCTCACCCGCGACCTGGCCCAGCAATGGACCGGCCGCAAGGGAATTCGCGTCAATGCGCTCGCACCCGGCTACTTCGAGTCCGAGATGACCGACCAGTTCGAAGGTGACTACATCGGCCGCACGGTCATCCCGCGCACGCTTCACGGACGGCTCGGCCGCGCCGAAGAACTCAATGCCGCGCTGATCTTCCTTGCGAGCGATGCGAGCAGTTATGTCACCGGCATCACGCTGCCCGTCGACGGCGGCATTCTAACTAGCTGAACCGAGCAGCGAGTGAGCGTCGGATCGCATCAGTACAAGCGGGACAACTGAAGCCTGGCTAGAGGCGCTGGCTCGACCTCAGCCATGGCGGCATCGAAGTGGGCTTCCCGCAAAACAATTCGCGCTCATCGCCGTTCCCGTGCCTGCCTGCCTAAAACCCTCAGCGAGGACGCGGTCGCGGCGCCGAGGGTCCATGAGGTTTTTCACCCAGCGCGGAGGCCGCGCGCGTTTCCGGGTTCACGACGGTGACTGTCGCGCCGGCCACGGACGTCCTCAAGGGCGAAGGTGAGGGGTTGGCGATCAGCTAGACGCGCCTGGGGCCCGGCCGCATCCACCACTGCTTGCGCGCTACCGGCATGGCCGAGCGGGCACTCGAACCGTTGTGCAAGCGCGCGCAGTCAAGAGCCACCTTCGGCAACCCGCTCAGTGAGATCGCCAACATCCAGAACTGGATTGGCCAGGCGCGCATCGAGATCGAGATGATCCGGTTGCTCACGCTCGAGCCGACTACCTGATGGACACCGTCAGCAACAAGGAGGCGCAGACCGAGATCGCCGCGATCAAGGTCGCGGCCCCAAACATCGCGCCGAAGATCGTCGACCGCGCGATCTAGGTGCACGGCGGCGCACGGGTCACCGACGATTTCGCGCTGGCCATGGCCTGGGCGCATTTGCGCACACTGCGCCTAGCCGATGGCCCGGACGAGGTGCACAAGCGCGCCATTGCCCGCCACGACCTAGGCAAGCACCGCGACCAGGACGCGTGGACATCCCAGTCGATAACGCGCCGTTCGTCGGTATCGATCCCGCGGCGCAGGCGTGACGCGCGCTGGATCAGCGAAGGTAATTGACTTCGGGCGTGTGCAGGGGCAGTTTCGGCGCCACCGTGACCGCGCCGGCTTTGAGGGTGCCGAACTAGGCGAATAAGAAGTGAACGAGTCGGTTTAGGGGCACCGCGGTTTTGTTGCAGCGTCGCACACCGAGGTTGCAGCTCACTGAGCTTTCAGTGGCCGGATCCTGGGGACCGTTCGCGTGGGGTGTCCGCGCGTGGGTAAAGCGGCCGCAGCGCGCGGGGCGGCCGGAATGGCGCCCACTGGCCGCGCGGTTGCGCCAGCCGGTCGGCGACGGCCCAGATGACGGCCGGGTGGTGGCCGAAGCCGAGGTGGCTGCCGACCACGGCGATGTTCTCGGCCCGTGCGGACGGCGGGTCGAGGCAGGCCTGCCAGGCGACGATGCCGTCGCATTGGGAGTAGATCGAGGTGGCCGGCACCGGCAGCGCGTCGACGCCGGACTCCAGCGGCAGCTCCCTTGGCACCACATGCAAGTGGGCGTAGCGGTTGAAGGCACGGCGGGCCCGGGACTGGCTTTCGTGGGCGAGGTGAATCGGGCTGCCAAGCGTGATGACCTGGCGCACCGCGGCCGGAGTGTCGCGGGCGAGGGTGCGGGCGTAGATGCCGCCGAGGCTCCAGCCGATCACACTGACCGCAGAGTCGTATCGCGCCTGCAGGTCGAGCAGGCGGTTCTGCAGTCCGGTGACCGTCGCAGCTGTCGGGCCGAGGTTGCGTCCCAGCCTCCAGCCGTGCACCCGGTAGCCCAGGTTGCGCAGGATGCGCCGCAGCGTCCGGGTGGAACCGTCGTCGGCCAGCAGGCCCGGCAACACCAGAACCGGGTGCCCGTCGCCGACCGGCAGCAGCTGCCTTAGCGGTAGCGCGGCGATGAGCAGACCGAACTCGGCCACCGCACGGGCGGGGTCTGTCACGTAGAGCCACGACGGGGGAGCGCCCGCCCCGGCGGGGCCGGTGGGTATATGGGACCGCGACATCGGACTCGACATCAGCCGGCCCCGAAAGCGTCGGACAGTGCGACGAGTTCGTCTTTGAGCGCGTCGATGACCAGGTCGACATCGGGCACCAGGTCGCGGTCGGCCAGTGCTCCGAAGTTGAGCTTGCCGTTGGATCCCAAGACGGTCAGGTTGAGCCCTTGGCCGTCGGCGATCGCCGAGAGTGGGTACACCCCGCCGAGCCGCGCCCCGCACAGGTAAAGATCCACGGTCGGCCCGGGAACGTTGGAGATCACCAAATTGAACGGCGGGACTCGCTCCAGTAGCCGCAGTCGGGTGGCGAGCCGGCTGGCCTGATTGGCCAGGGCGGGCATGGAGAACTGCGCGATGTCGGTCAGCAGCTCGGCGGACAGCGCATTGTGCTGTTCCTTGGCCGCGCGCATCGCCTCGTGCGCAGCTGCCAGCCGCCCAGCCGGGTCCGCCAAATGCGTTGGCAGCGGCGCGATGACGGACGAGACCCGGTTGCCGTGGGTGCCCTTGTGAGCCTCCGTACGGATGGACACCGGGACGGCCGCCACCACCGGCCCGTCGGGCAAGGCATCGTGTTTCTGTAGCCAGGTGCGCAGCGCGCCCGCGCACAGCGCCATCACGACGTCGTTGACGGTGACACCCGCGGCGTTCTTGATCGCCTTGACCTCCGCAAGCGGGACGCTGGTGAAGGCCCAGCGCCGATGCGGGCCGATGTTCTTATTGAACGGCGTTGCGGGCGCGATCAACGGCGGCGCCGGCAGGATGACACCGCGGTCACGCCGCAACAAAAACCGGTCGATGAGTGGCAGCCAAGGGCGAGCGGGACTGCTGACAAGGCCCGGCAACGCGCGCACCATCCCCGCCGACACCCGCGCCGCCCGGGCCGGGTGGCTGGCCAGCGACAGCGCGCTGCGCGCCAGCAGCTTCGCAGCGCCGGGCTCGGTTTCCGGACGCCACGAGTCTGGCTCGCCGGCGTCGCGGGGCTCCGGCGAGGTGTCCATGAGTGCGGCGAGCAGGTCGTTTCCGGACACGCCGTCGATGGCGGCGTGGTGCACCTTGACGTACAGGGCCTGCCGGCCACGCTGCAGGCCGTGGATGAGGTACGTCTCCCACAGCGGGCGGCGGCGGTCCAGCGGCCGCGCGTGAAGCCGGGCTGCCTGTACCGCCAGCTGGCGATCATCACCCGGAACGGGTAGTGCCAGCTCGCGGACATGGAACTCGATGTCGAAATCGGGGTCCTCGATCCAGTACGGCTGATCCAGCCCGAAGGGCACCTCCACCAAGCGGCGGCGAAACAGCGGGACCAGATGCAACCGGGACTCGATGAGCTCGGTCAGCCGCTCAAGCGTCAGCGCCTCGCCGCCCGCGGGCGGATCGAGGACGGAGACACTGCCTATATGTCCGTAGGCGGCAGGCGAGTCGAGCGCCAAAAATGCCGCGTCCAAACCGGTCAACTGCTGCATCACACCTCCCTGGGGAAACTCGCTCTAGCCACCGGGCTACCTGCAGTGGCGATTGGCGTTGCTGCGAAGGCGCGGGCAAGCTGATCGCGCAGATCCAAGTCAGCGGGTTGCGAACCCCCGCCGTACTCGCTTTTCCCGCGGCTGGGGACCAAAACCAGGGCGGCCGCCTGCAGAAGGCGGTCGGCGATCATCGCGATTCTGCGCCCACCGCCGGCGACAAGCGCAGTCTTGAGGTCGAAAAACAGATCAGCCATGTGCATCCATCACGCTAGAACCAGTTTTCGTCCAGGTCGATGGTGGTTCGGTCGCCGCTATCGAGCAGGTCGAACTGCGCGGTCGTCTTAGGCAGTTCGCTCCGTGGCGCTCGACCTTGACGGCGACCTCCTGGGCTTCGGGTGGACTGCTCAAGTGAGTCATCGTCGGCCTCCTGCAGCGAGCGTGGGTGGCTTCACACCCTACCCAAGTAGTAGTAGTTTGCAACTAGATTTGTAGCAATCAACGGCCCGTTGACGAGAGGACCACAGATGTCGACGACCACGGTGCTGGACCGTTTCCGCCTCGATGGGAAGGTGGCAATCGTCACCGGTGCCTCCTCCGGGCTGGGTGTCGCCTTCGGCAGGGCACTGGCCGAAGCCGGCGCCGATTTGGTGCTGGCCGCGCGCCGCACCGATCGCCTCGAGCACACCCGCGCGCTGGTCGAGGAGCGCGGCCGGCGCGCGCTCACGGTGACCGCCGACGTGGCGCGACCAGAGGACGCACAGGCGGTGGTCGAAGCGGCGGTGGCGGAGTTCGGGCATGTCGATGTGCTCGTCAACAACGCCGGCAAGGGCACCGCGGTGCCGGCATCACGTGAGACACCCGAGCAGTTCCGTGAGGTGATCGATATCAACCTCAACGGGTCCTACTGGATGGCGCAGGCCTGCGGCCGGGTCATGAAGCCGGGCAGCGCGATCATCAACGTCGCCAGCGTCGTCGCGCTGACCAGCGGCGAGGCTTCCCCAGGCGGCATATTCGGCCAGCAAGGCCGGAGTAATGGGCCTGACCCGGGACTTGGCGGTGCAGTGGACCGGCCGCAAAGGGATCCGCGTCAACGCTCTGGCCCCGGGCTTCTTCCCGTCGGAAATGACCGATCAGTTCCCCGACGGCTACATCGACAGCCAACTCTCCCGCGTGCCCGCCGGGCGCCCGGGAGACCCGGACGAACTCGCGGCCGCGGTCGTGTTTCTGGCCAGCCCCGCGGCGGCCTACATCACCGGCACCACGCTCGTGGTCGACGGCGGGCTCACCGTGTCCTGATAAAAAGTTTTGAAAAGCAACTGGTTGCGGCGTTATCCTCTGAGGCGTGAAGCACGCGGATCTGCTGGATGAGAACTGCGCGGTCGCCCGCTCAGCGGCCATCGTGGGCGAACGCTGGGTCTGGGTGATCCTGCGCCAGGCGTTCAACGGCGCCCGGCGATTCGAGGACTTCCAGCGCGGGATCGGACTGGCCCGCAACGTGCTCACCGACCGCCTCAACGGGCTCGTCGAGCACGGTGTGTCTGGAGCGTCGGCGCTACGCCGAGCACACTGCTCGCGACCTCAACGAGTACTGGCTGACCGCCAAAGGCCGCGCGTTGTTTCCGGTCTACGTCGCGCTGATGAACTGGGGCAACCAGTGGACCGGCCTGCCCGCCCCGCCGGTGGACCTGCTGCACAAGCCGTGCGGTCACCGCGTCGGCGTCCGGGTCGTGTGCTCGGAATGCGGCCAGGACATCGACGCCCGCGACACCGAGCCCGTTGTGGGCCGCGGCCTGATCATGCATCGTCGCGGCGCAAGTGCGGCGAACTAAACTGAACTGAGGGGTCGCCATGGAATGGACCGGTGCGCGCTATGCGGATAAGCCGACCGTGGAGGTGCAGACGTGGATCGACGCGCCACCGCACCGCGTCTGGGAGATCGTGTCGGACGTTGAACTGATGCCGACGATGAGCTCGGAGCTGCAGTCGGTGGAATGGCTCGATGGAGCCTCTGAGCCCTCGGTCGGAGCGAGGTTCATTGGGCGAAGCAAGCACGAGGCGCTGGGGGAGTGGTCGACCACGTCGCACGTAATCGAGTGCGAGCCGCAGCGGGTGCTGGCGTGGGCCGTCGAGGACCCCGCCAATCCGACGGCCATCTGGCGTTTTCGCTTGCAGCCCAAGGACGGCGGGACCGAATTGTCGCAGTGGATGCAGATGGGCCCTGCGCGCTCGGGGCTGTCGTTTGCGATCGATCGGATGCCGGACAACGAGCAGAAGATCGTGTTCGTGCGGATGCGCGAGTTCGAGCAGAACATGGCCTCGACGCTCGGGCAAATCAAGAAATTGGCGGAAGGCTGATGCGCACAGCCACTACGGTCGAAGCCTCGGGTTTCGGGCGCTGGCGCGACCAAAGGGATTTCGTCGTCGAAGCCGAGAAGATCGGCCTTGACATCTGTTGGGTGGCTGAGGCATGGGGGTCCGACGCGCCATCGGCGCTGGGCTACTACGCGGCATGCACTGATCGGATGCTGCTCGGTTCCGGCGTCATCCAAGTGGGCACGCGGACCCCGGTCGCGGTCGCGCAGGCGGCGATCACACTCTCGAACCTCTCGGGTGGGCGCTTTCTGCTCGGGCTGGGCGCCTCGGGTCCGCAGGTCATCGAAGGGCTGCACGGAGTTTCGTTCCAACGTCCGCTGGTTCGCCTGCGGGAGACCGTCGAGATCGTGCGCCGGGTCTTCGACGGCGACAAGATCGCCTATTCCGGTGCCGAATTTCGCATCCCGCGCCCCGGCGGCGACACGGTGCCGATGAGACTGTCGATGCGCGCCGAGCACGAGATCCCGATCTACCTGGCGACGCTGTCGCCGGCCATGCTGCGACTAACCGGGGCGGTCGCCGACGGTTGGCTCGGCACCAGTTTCGTACCGGAAGGCGCTGGGCCGGCATATTTTTCCCACCTCGACGAAGGTTTGGCGCGCAGCGGACGCACCCGCGCGGACCTTGACATCTGTCAGGGCGCCGAGGTGGCGTTCGCGCCCGACGAGGACGTTTTGCGCACGATGGTCGCCGCCCGAAAGAAAGAGCTCGCCTTCAGCCTGGGCGGGATGGGGTCGGCGTCGACCAACTACTACAACCAGGCCTACAGCCGGCAAGGCTGGACCGACATCGCGCGCGAGGTCCGCGAGCGCTGGCAGGCCGGTGACCGCGACGGCGCAGCCAACTTGGTGACCGACGATATGGTGCTGGCCACCACGCTGATCGGCACGGAATCCATGGTGCGAGAACGCTTGTGCGTCTGGCGCGACGCCGGGGTCACCACCGTGCGGCTCTACCCTGCCGGAGACACTCTCGAGGCTCGCCTCGCCACCCTGGCCCGGGCGATCGAGATCGTGCACGAGATCAACGGTTCTTCATGAAACCGGCAACTCAATAAGGTTCACCCATCTCTGGAGGTCGACGATGACTGACGCGTTTGTACTTGGCGGTGTCCGCACCCCGTTCGCCCGGTATGGCAGCTCGCTGTCACACATCCGGGCCGACGACTTGCTGGGTATGACGATGAAAGGGGCGTGCGAGCGCGTTGGCGTAGGCCTGGATCAGATCGAAGACATCGTCGCCGGCTGCGTCAACCCCGCCCACGAAGGCATGGGCGATGTCGGCCGCTGGGCCGCGCTGGCAGCTGGATTTCCTGACAGCGTCGCTGGCGCCACCATCAACCGGTTCTGCGGTTCGTCGGTGAGCGCGACCGTCAATGTGGCACAGGCGATCAAGGCCGGTGATCTGGGCGTCGGGATCGCCTGCGGGGTGGAATCGATGTCGCGTTCGGGCTGGGCATACATGAAGGGCGATGCGCCGTTCGCGCCGCGGGGACCCGTTGTGTTGCTCGACACGATGTGGGCGGGAGCTGGTGGTCCGCCCAATCCGACACTGTTGGCTCGTAATGCCTACATCGGCATGATCGAGACCGCGCAGAACGTCGCCAATCGGTATGGGCTGACGCGTGAGGAGATCGACGCGTTTGCGCTGCGGTCGCAGCGGCACGCCAAGGCGGCCCGTGACTCCGGGCGGCTGGCCAAGGAGATTATGCCCGTGCAGATTCCGGCGACGAAGAAGACGCCGGCGCGCACGTTCGAGCATGACGAGTTCATCCGCGATGACACAACAGCTGAGCAGCTGGCCGCGCTGCCGGTGCAATCGGGCACCACGCAGATGACCGCGGCCAACTCGACACCGCTGACCGATGGCGCGAGTGCGATCGTGCTGGCGTCGGGGGAGCGCGCGGCCGAACTCGGCGTGGAGCCGTTGGCGCGTGTTGTGTCGTCGGCGGTATATGGGATTGATCCGCTGATTATGGGTTTGGCTCCGGCTTGGGCCCTGCCGTTGGCGATCAAGCGTGCCGGGCTGACTCCTGAACAGATCGATGTGTGGGAGGTCCACGAGGCGTTCAGTGCGCAGGCGCTTGGTGTGCTTCGTGAGCTTCCAAATCAACTCGGCGGCTTCATGATTCCCGACGAGAAGCTCACCCCGAACGGTGGCGCCGTTGCCATCGGACATCCCTTCGGAGCCACCGGTACCCGCTACGTGTTGACGCTGGCGACCGAACTGCGGGAACGGAACGCCCGCTACGGCGCTGTCGGTGTGTGCATCGGCTCCGGCCAGGGCGTAGCCGTTGTACTGGAAAACCCCAACGCGAGCTAATCTAGCCGCGCTGGCCAACCGAGTCTCAAGTCCGTCAGGCGATCTCGCCTAGCTCACGCAGGGCGTTGGCGAGTTGAACGCGAGATTGCACACCGAGTTTGGCGTAGATCGATCGAAGATGCGTGCCGACCGTATTGATCGATATACCAAGCGATTTCGCGGTCGCTTTGTTGGTGTGTCCGTTCGCGATCAGATAAGCCACCCGGCGTTCGGCCTCGGTGAGCGACAATTTCTCGACCTGGGTGTCATCGCTGACCCACTTCGCGCGCCGGGCGCCGGCTTGTCTCATGAGTCGCTGGACCCGTGCTCGGGGCGCCAATGCGCCCATGCGGTCGTACACGTCCCATGCAGCGTCGAGGTGGTTGAGCGCCGCCTCGCGTTCGCCGGCCGATAGCAACAGCCGGGCATAGTGCTCTGCTCCGGCGGCTCGCAAGACCGGTCGGGGGCTGTGTTGCAGGATTTTCACCGACTCAGCCATCATGGCAAGGTCGCCGCCGAGCCGTCCGCGGAGATTCAACGCCAACCCGTTGAGCGTGGCGACGTCGGGATTGCGTCGTGCTGCTTCCTCGGTGAATTCGACGGTGCCCTCGGTGATATTCATTGCGCCGCTGATTAATCCAATGCTGAATAGAACCGTTGCATAGCAGGGCCACCATGCCCAATAGCTGCGCGTCCGCTGGGATGTCTCCAGCAGCTCTGAGAGTATCCGCGACCCACTATCGAAATCGCCCTGCTCGGTGATCAACCATCCCGACAGGAATGACAGGCCGGGATGGCGAATCTCGTCGTCGTCTGCGAGGCGCAACGCGGGCCGCAATCGTTGTGCGGCCAGCTCGGGCTCGCCGCGCAACAACGCCACCGTCGTGCGCATTAGCACGCCCTCAATGACGTGCACCGTGGTGCCAGTCACCTGTCCGAGCTCGATAAGCACCGACGCTGTTTCATCGGCCTCGTGCAGCCGACCCAAGTTGTAGTGCTGTTTGAGTTGCGCAAACAGCAGGTCGGGCAGAATCGAACCCTCCTTGGCGGCGCTATCGCCGGTCGCCCCGTCGAGCAGCATCTGGGCGTCGTTGTAGCGATCCAGCAGCTGCAGTTCCATGATCTCCTCGGCCAGGTACGGAACTCCTGTCACCGATCGCAACTCACGGAAATACTTCAAGGCCACCTGATGTCGGCGTTCGTTATGGGCCGCTTCACCGGCGGCCTGTAGCGCCAAGGCGAGCGCATCATGGTCGTGTGACGCCCTCGCCTCGGCCAGCGCCGCGTCGGCCTCTTCGGTGGCTTGATCCGCGGCGAGGATCCGAGTGTGGGCCAACGCACGTGCCGCGCGGAATCGGGCAACGAGGTCGTGCCGCGTTCCCGCCCTGGCAATGGCCCGGTCGGCGCGCTCGACGAGAGCGGCGGAATGGCCAGCTAGCCACATCGGCTTGACCGTGTGTGTCTCGATCCGGCTCACGACATCGGCATCGTCGACAGTAGCCAGCAACAGGTCGGCCACTGCAATCGCCTCGGCGGCGCGCTGAGTGCGCGACAGCACTGAGATCGCTCGTTCACCCAGCTCCAGCCATTGCGGCTGGCCCGGGCGCAGAGTCTGAAACGCTTGCAGCGCAAGGTCGGCGGCGTCAACGGCGCTCGTGGTGGTCAGCGCCTCCGCGGCATCGAGCATGATGCGGGCATTGGCGATATCGCCGACGGTCGCTGCCGCGCGCGCGTGCGCGGCAGCCAGCACCGGGTCGCCGACCTTACCGACAAAATGGCACGCGAACCGCGTATGGAGCTGACGCCTGACGTTGGGGGCGATCAGCTCGTAGACCGCGTCCTTCACCAGATCGTGGCCGAAATTCAACTCGGCGCCAGTTGACTTGACCAGAGCCGACGCCACCGCATCGTTGACGGCTTTGTCATACGCAGGACTGTCGTTCATCCCGCACAGCTCCGCCAAGTCGATGATCGACACAGGCCGGCCGCCGACTGCCGTTGCTTCGACGAGCCGCCGCGCCGCAACCGACAGACCGGTGAGCCGCTGACGCACGACGGATCTAAACTGCGCGGGAATGCCATCCATGCCACCGGTTTCGTCGTGCTGCGCCAGCCCGTCGATGATCTGGACCGCGAGGAATGCATTACCGCCGGCAGCGTCGAGCATTTGCTCGATGCGCGCATCGAGGTTGGGGCCGAGGCGATCCTGCGCGATATCGGCAATGGCCGAGTCGGCCAACGAGCCCAGTCGGATGTGCTCCACTTCAACACTATCGGCGGCGCTGACGGCAAGACCGAGGTCGTCGGATCGGCTGGCCAGTACCCACACGACGGGGACGCCGACGAGCCGAGAGATCAACGCCCGCAGGGCATATCGGCTGACGCGATCAGCCCACTGCACGTCGTCGACGGCGATCAACAAGCGCTGCCCATCAGCCAGCCGGGCGAGATGGCCTGCGATACGGTCGACGAGCAGCAGAGGCTCGGCGGTCAGCGCGCTGATCTCCTGGAATTCGGGCGCCGCCAGGAGGGGATCGCGGCCGGTGCGCAGGAGCCCGACCATCGGCGCCCCTGGCCAGGCCTGCTCTATCTCGTCGCATTTGCTTCGGGCTAGACGGATGTTCATGTGCGCCGCCTGACGACAAATTTCAGACAGCAGCGCGGTCTTTCCAACTCCGGCGTTCCCCGAGATCAGCACCACACCGCTGGCACCATGCGTGCGTGTCCGGCGGACGACGGCGAGCGCCGTGGACAGCTCGTGGTCCCGACCGCGAAGCGGCCCGTACGGCCTCATGCGGCGTCGCCGTCTACTGGCAGGAAATCAAGCAGGCGGTGCTTGCGCCGCAACCCAAGGGCCACGGGGTCGGTCCGCGCTCCCCGCCTGGGTTCACCCAGCGGTGATACGAAGACCTGATTGGGCGCTGGTAGGACCCCGCACGTCTCGCATCGCGCCGTGGGATCCAGCGGTGTGCCACACGCATCGTGGGTGAACACCCTTGGCCGCCGACCGGATTGCCGTTCCCCCCACGAGCGCAGCGCATACAACGCCGGCCACAACCCCATCCCTTCGTCGGTCAGCTCGTACAGCCAACGCCCCGAATGGCCGGGATCGGGAACCTTCACCATTACGCCGCTGTCGACGAGAGATCGCAGGCGGTTGCTCAATACCGTGCGAGGCATGTCCAGGTGCGCGAGGAAATCATTGAAGCGCCGGACTCCGTAGAACGCATCACGCAGCACCAGAAGCGTCCAGCGTTCACCGACGATCTCGAGTGCGCGCGCCAGCGAGCAATCCTGCCTGTCGTACGAACTCGGCAGCATGTTGCCATCAAACCAGAAATCGGCCGATGAGTCCAGTGAATGGACTCATAATTCCGAACTCGCGCGGTGATCGACGGCGAGGGGTGGGCGTTCTACCGCGTCGTCGTCTCTGCGATGACTGAAGCCGGAATGGAGCCGATGCCTACACTGCGCTTCGCCGGCTACGTCGAGGTGGCGATCCGCGAGATCGGCCCGGCCTGCCCCTGGTGGCTGGTATTCAACGAGCCATCGGTCAGCGTTCTCATGGAAACCAAGATGCGCAGCTACGAATTGATCAAGGCCGCCAACAACGATGCGATGGTGTCAAGCAACGAGGCCACCGGAAACCTGCCGCTGCCGGTGCGGGCCGGCGCGGACACACTGTTCCTCGATCAAGTGGCCGAATCCCACCTCGACTTCATCGGCCTCGACCTTTACTACCCCGACATCACCGCTGAAGGCATGGCCCAGATAGACCGGCGCACACCGGCTGATCCCCCAACCAGCCGACGGGATCGGCCCCGTCGCCGAGTACTACACGAACAGCACACCCTGGCCGATCTTCATCATCGAAACAGGGATGCCCACCGACAACGGCGCCCCCCGCCCCGATGGACTACCCGCAGCCAGCAGCTACTCAACGCGGTCGATTCGATTCGCCGCGCCCGCCAACGCGGGATCCCCATCATCGGGATGCTGTACTGGAGCCTCACCGACAACTACGAATGGGGCAGTTACCGCCCCCGCTTCGGTCTTTACTCCGTCGACGTCGTCGGCGACCCCACACTCACCCGGGTCCCACCGACGCTGTCGCAACGTACCGGAATGTGATCACATCGACGAAATGGTGAACGCGGGCGTCCATCGGCCGCGTGGCTGGTCAGCAGGCGATGTCGACGAAGACCGTCTTGCCCGTCACGGTGGTGTGGATGTCGTCCTGGGCTCCGGGCGTTCCGGAATCAGTCCGGCTGTAGGTTTGACCCGCACGGACCGCGGCGACGGTGCACTGGTCCACCGGGGCGGCGCCGACTTTGTTGACGAAGACGGTGTAGCCATCGGCCTTGAGTTGGTTCACCGTCTGGTCGACGCTCGACGGGCCCGACGGAGCGGCGGCGGCTGCGCCCGCTAATGTCAGCGCAGCCGCGGACAGGGCGCCGACGGTGACGGCGGTGAGGGAGAGCTTGCTCATGGTGTGTCTTTCTGCTGTGTTGGTGGTGATCTCGGTTATGGATCGCCAGGCCGGTGCATCCGGCGCTAGTGACGCGGTTTTCGTGCGCGCGGCGACCGCCGGCGGGGCTCGTTCTCGAATCGGGTTCGGATGGCGTCGATTTCCCGGCTAACTCGGCGGGCGTCGGCGTCTGTGTCGTCGAACAGCCTGGCGATATGTGTGGGATATGCGTGCATGAGAGACCTTTCAGTTCAGTGGTTTTCGGGTGTGCCTGGGTGGCCGATGCGGAGCATTGTGCCGAAACTGTGCGACGGTGGTGCCCCGCTCCGCTGTGGGAGGGAGTCCGGTCGGGCGTTCCGCATCGATGAAATCAGTGATTTAGGAGCGTGTTTCGTCCAGCGTCCGACTCACTCCCAGTTGTGGTACGAGGGCCGCTTGCGACCGGCAACGACCACCTTGCGGTGGGCTTCTCGACAGTCTCCACGCTGTGCTTCCAACGCACCCATTCCTCGGGCCGCCCAAACCGAGCACCGCGTGCATCTGGTTCATGACGTCGTCGGCGACGACCGTGTCTATCGCCCGGGTCACTTGCGCCACCCGCTACGCCAGCGCTTACGACGCTGGCGGAATGACGCCAGGAACGCAAAATTCATGTCATCACCGGAATGGTCATTGATGGGCCACGCGGGCACAGGTCAGCCGCCGGCTCGCGGTGCACACGGCAGGGGTCGGCGTCGCAATCGGCATAGTCGGCGTAGTCTTCGGGCCCCGACGCGGTGAACAGGGCGGCCCATACCCGCGCCAGCCGGAATGTCCATTGCGTAGTCATGCGACCACGATCGCGAACAAGTGTTGAAGATCCGTTGAAACGCCGTTGCGTCTAGGTGGGCATGCCTGCGCCAGTGCCGGGCAGCGCAGCTCCGGTCGTAGGTGGCCCAGGCCGCTGGCCACGACGACATCACGGTTGGCGGCTCTCGCCTTCTCGGATCGGGCATAGAGATCAGAAGCGCGAGAGCCGTTGTGCGACGGCCGAATCGTCGATACGGTCTTGGCAGCTGCCGGTCAGCTCGGAGCGGGACGTTGAGAGGCGGCGCCGGAGCTGATGCTGCTGGGCCTCGCTCACCATGGTGTCGAGGAAGGCTGGCGGGATCGCCCGCCATGTCGGCCGCCAGCGATCGCTGTGCAGGTCGTCGCGCAGTTCGGCCAGCAGCGCGACAACCCGTGGCCCGCCGTCGAGCAGGTAGCGGATCATTCCGAGTTCGGCGCATTGGGCGGCGATGTGTGCCAGTGTCTGCTTGGCGTCATCGGTTCGGCCGGCCGCGCTCAGGGCGGCCACCAGCAGCCGGTTGGCCTGCAGCAGCGCGCGCGGGCGGCCCTGAGGTTGGAGCCTGTGCACCCAGGCCTGGGCGCGGTCGCAGGCCAGGCCGGGTTGATCGGCGAGCAGCCCACGAATCTCGGTCTCATCGCGGAGTTGGGCGGCGATCTCACCCAGCCCCCCATCGGGGAGCGCCTCGGTGTGCTCGGCCCGCCCCGGCGATGCGGCGACCGGCAGGTCCAGCCGCATCCGCTCGTTGTCGATGTGGGCGCGCAGCCGGGGAAGGCCAATAGTTGCCGCGACCCGTGCACCCTCGTCCAGGCGTCTGGCGGCGGCAGCGCGGTCGCCGCGCAGCGCCTTGATGCGCGCACCGGTGACGTAGCGGGCGATCATGAACTCCACCACGCCGCCCTCCGCCCCCAACTGGTAGCTCTCGTCGAGGAGCCGATCGGCCTCGTCCACCTCGCCGCGCTCGTACAACAGCTCGCCCAGCAGTGCGCAGGCCAAACGGGGATGCGAATGGGTATCTCCGGACCGTTTCGCCACCCGCAGCGCCTCGCGGAAGCGACGCTCGGCTTCGGCGACGTCAAGCTGCTCGTTCGCTGCGATACCGGCCAGGCAATGCCCGTACATCATGCTGAACGAACCACTGCTTTGCTGGTGGTAGGGGTACGCCCAGTTCTGCCACCTGCGGGCGGCGTCGAAATCGAACCGGTACATCTCGAGGAACGACGCGACGTTCGCGGCGGCGGCGACCACCCAGGGCGGCACCGTTTCCGGCCTCGATAGACATTCGGCCACCAACTCGTCCACGCCCGCGGTGCGGTCGGCGTAGCACTCGATGATCGCGCGAAAGACGTCAGCCTCGGTCCGCATGGCCCGAAGCTCGGACGCGGAGAGCGCGCCTTTTCGGCGGCGGATTCGAACGCGTTGAGCGCGGCATACGCGGCCGCAGGCCGCTGCAGCAGCATATTGGCCCACGCGATGGTGAGTTGCAGTCGGGGGCTGAGCGCCACGATGCGCGGCGGCAGCTTGGGTACCAGCGCCAGCAACGTGGACATCTGCGAGTGTTGGAGTAGGCTCGACGCCGTGCAGCTCGGCTAGTGCGATCGCGCGTTCCTCGTCGCCGGCCGCAATCGAGTGGTCGACCGCCTCGCGCAGCAGGTTGTGCTCGGCGAACCAGCGGGATGCGGTCGCATGCAGCTGGGTGATGCGTTCGGGTTGGTCGCGGGCGAGCCGGCGCTGCAGGAACTCGGCGAACAGGTGGTGGTAGCGAAACCACTCGCGGTCCTCATCGAGCCGGCGCAGGAACAAGTCTCGTTCCTCCGCCTGCTCCAGCAGCGCCTGCCCGTGACCGACGCCGGCCAGCGCAGCACGCGAGATCACCGCTGATCCGTTCGGTGAGCGAGGTGGCCATCAGAAAATCAAGCATCGCCGGCTCCAGCATGTCGAGCACGTTCTCGGCCAGGTACTCCCCGATCGCGTGGTGACGCCCCGACATGCGGCTGATCAACGCGGCCGGGTCAGTCGCAGTCGCGCAGCGACAGCGACGCCAGCTGCAGCGCGGCGACCCAGCCGTCGGTGGTCTGCTCGAGGTGGGCCACATCCGTCGCATCCAACGCCAACCCACCCAGGTCCACCAGAAAGGCCCGCGACTCGGACAGGTCGAAACGCAAAGCGGCGCCGTCGATTTCCACCAGTTCATCGCGCACCCGCATCCGGCCCATCGGCAATCCGGCTCGCGTGCGACTGGTCACCACCACCTGCAGGTGGTGGCCGCCGTGGTCGAGCAGGTAGGCCAGCGCCTCGATGGTCGCCGCGTCGGTGATCCGGTGCCAATCGTCGACGATGACGGCGATGCGGGTGGCCCTCCTGGATCTCGTTGATCAGCGATGTCAGCACGTAGCGCCCAGCCTCCTCGCCGTGTGCTTCGAGTGCAGCCCGAAGCTCCTCGGCCAGTGTGGGCCGCACGCTGCGCACCGCCTCGATCAGGTGCGCAAGGAACCACACGAGGTTGTTGTCGTCGCTGTCGATCGTGAGCCAGGCGACGGTGACGCCCTCCTCGACGAGAATCTCGCGCCACTGCGCGGCCAGGGTGGTCTTCCCGAACCCCGCCGGCCCGTGGATCACGATCAGTCGCCGGTGACCACCGGCGCGCAACGTGTCGAACAGGCGGGAGCGCGTCACCAGCGAGTGGGCCGGGGTGGGCGGACGGTATTTGGTCGACGCGCCCGGCGGCACCCGGGCATCGCCATGTCGTCGACCCCTTCGCCGGCGCGCAGCAGCGCCGGGTCGTGGCGAAGGATCGCGGTCTCCAGCTCCCGCAGCGCCGGACCCGGGTCGACACCGAGCTCCTCGGCCAGTTGCCGCCGCAGCGACGAACCGACCGCCAGCGCATCGGCCTGCCGGCCCGATCGATACAGCGCCAGCATCAGCTGGCAGTGCAGCCTTTCGCGGAACGGGTGCGCCACCACCAAGCGCTCCAGTTCGGCGATCACCTCGTGGTGCTTGCCCAGCGCGAGATCGGCATCGATGCGGTGACCCAGCGCGACCAACCGAAGCTCCTCCAGCCGCGCCGCCTCGGTGGTCGCGAACTCCGGTTGACTGAGGTCCTCAAGCGCCGATCCCCGCCACAGGCTCAACGCCTCACCGAGCAAGCGCGCAGCGCGCTCCGCTTCACCGAGCCCGAGCGCTTGTCGGCCCAGCTCCAGCAGATGCTCAAACTGCGCGGCATCAACCTGGTCGGGACCAACAAACAGGCCATACCCGGCCTGCCGGGTCACCAGCGCATCCTGCGCACCAATGCCGGCCAACTGGCGCCGAAGATGCGAAACATGGGTACGCAATGTGACATCCGCGCCCGCGGGCGGCACCCCGCGCCACAACGCATCGGCGATGCGGCCCGCCGGTAGGCACCGATTCAGATTGATCAACAGCAACGCAAGCAACTCACGCTGCTTGCGCCCAGCAAGCTCCAGCCGCTGCCCCCCGTCGACGCGAGCGGCCAGCGGACCCAGGATGCCAAACCACGGTTTCCCAGTCACGGCGCTCCGCCGAGTTCCACCAGGTCAGCCTACCCGCGCGGTATCACGACGTCTTAGCGATCGGTATAAGTCTTAGCGATCGATATAAGACGATTGACGCCAGCTTGGCCGCTGTCGTACCCCGGTCCTGATGGTCGTCAGAGCGCCGCGAGCACTCCTTGCAGCGCGGCGGCGAGGCTGTCGCGGCGCGGCCGGTAAAGCGGTCCGTTGCCATCGGATAACAACATTCGCAGCCGGGCGATGCCGCGGGCGCGGACCGGATGCAGGGCATGTAGGCGCGACGTCACGTCATAGATGAGGTCTACCGTCGCGTTGCCGGCCGCCCGGTGCCCCGGCCCACGCCCGGGGATTCCTGGATTGCCGTCGAGGGCATCACGCGCGATCACGCGCAGCGCATGTGCGAGCTGCTCACGCTCGGCCCGATTCGTGTGGTCAGCCACTCAACAACCTCTTTCTGCTACCGGCGACATCGTCGTTTCGCCCACCGGGCTCGTCCCAGACGCTGTCAAGGAATGTCCACCGCGTAGTCATGCGACCACGATCGCGCACCAGTGTTGAAGATCCGTTGAAATGACGTTCCGTCAGGTGGGCATGCCTGCGCCAGTGCCGGGCGGCGCAACTCCGGTCGTAGGTGGCCCAGGCCGCCGCCGTTTTACGGCCGAATCCTCGGTACGGCCTAACGCGGCGAGCAGCGGGGCCAGACGTTGAGAGGCGGCGCCGGACCTGATGCTCTGCGCCTCGCTCACCATGGCGTCGAGGAAGGTTGGCGGGATCGCCCGCCATGTCGTCCGCCAGCGATCGCTGTCCAGGTCGTCGCGCAGTTCGGCCAGCAGCGCGACAACCCGTGGCCCGCCGTCGAGCAGGTAGCGGATCATTCCGAGTTCGGCGCATTGGGCGGCGATGTGTGCCAGTGTCTGCTTGGCGTCATCGGTTCGGCCGGCCGCGCACAGGGCGGCCACCAGCAGCCGGTTGGCCTGCAGCAGCGCGCGCGGGCGGGCCTGAGGTTGGAGCCTGAGCACCCAGGCGTGGGCGCGGTCGCAGGCCAGGCCGGGTTGATCGGCGAGCAGCCCACGAATCTCGGTCTCATCGCGGAGTTGGGCGGTGATCTCACCCAGCCCCCCATCGGGGAGCGCTTCGGTGTGTTCGGCCCGCCCCGGCGATGCGGCGACCGGCAGGTCCAGCCGCATCCGCTCGTTGTCGATGTGGGCGCGCAGCCGGGGAAGGCCAATAGTTGCCGCGACCCGTGCACCCTCGTCCAGGCGTCGCGCGGCGGCAGCGCGGTCGCCGCGCAGCGCCTTGATGCGCGCACCGGTGACGTAGCGGGCGATCATGAACTCCACCACGCCGCCCTCCGCCCCCAACTGGTAGCTCTCGTCGAGGAGCCGATCGGCCTCGTCCACCTCGCCGCGCTCGTACAACAGCTCGCCCAGCAGTGCGCAGGCCAAACGATGCGAATGGGTATCTCCGGACCGTTTCGCCACCCGCAGCGCCTCGCGGAAGCGACGCTCGGCTTCGGCGACGTCAAGCTGCTCGTTCGCTGCGATACCGGCCAGGCAATGCCCGTACATCATGCTGAACGAGCCACTGCTTTGCTGGTGGTAGGGGTACGCCCAGTTCTGCCACCTGCGGGCGGCGTCGAAATCGAACCGGTACATCTCGAGGAACGACGCGACGTTCGCGGCGGCGGCGACCACCCAGGGCGGCACCGTTTCCGGCCTCGATAGGCATTCGGTCACCAGCTCGTCCACGCCCACGGTGCGGTCGGCGTAGCACTCCATGATCGCGCGAAAGACGTCAGCCTCGGTCCGCATGGCCCGAAGCTCGGACGCGGAGAGCGCGCCCTTTTCGGCGGCGGATTCGAACGCGTTCAGCGCGGCATACGCGGCCGCAGGCCGCCGCAGCAGCATATTGGCCCACGCGATGGTGAGTTGCAGTCTGGGGCTGAGCGCGACGATGCGCGGCGGCAGCTTCGGTACCAGCGCCAGCAACGTCGACATCTGCGAGTGTTCGAGTAGGCCGACGCCGTGCAGTTCGGCTAGTGCTATCACGCGTTCCTCGTCGCCGGCCGCCATCGCGTGGTCGACCGCCTCGCGCAGCAGGTTGTGCTCGGCGAACCAGCGCGATGCGGTCGCATGCAGCTGGGTGATGCGTTCGGGTTGGTCGCGGGCGAGCCGGCGCTGCAGGAACTCGGCGAACAGGTGGTGGTAGCGAAACCACTCGCGGTCCTCATCGAGTCGACGCAGGAACAAGTCTCGTTCCTCCGCCTGCTCCAGCAGCGCCTGCCCGTGATCGACGCCGGCCAGCGCAGACGCGAGATCACCGCTGATCCGTTCGGTCAGCGAGGTGGCCATCAGGAAATCAAGCATCGCCGGCTCCAGCATGTCGAGCACGTTCTCGGCCAGATACTCCCCGATTGCGTGATGACGCCCCGACATCCGGCCGATGAACGCGGCCGGGTCAGCACTTTCACGCAGGGACAGCGACGCCAGCTGCAAAGCCGCGACCCAGCCGTCGGTGGTCTGCTCGAGGTGGGCCACATCCGTCGCATCCAACGCCAACCCACCCAAGTCCACCAGAAAGGCCCGCGACTCGGACAGGTCGAAACGCAAAGCGGCGCCGTCGATTTCCACCAGTTCGTCGCGCACCCGCATCCGGCCCATCGGCAATCCGGCTCGCGTGCGACTGGTCACCACGACCTGCAGCAGGTGGCCACCGTGGTCGAGCAGGTAGGCCAGCGCCTCGATCGTCGCCCCGTCGGTGATCCGGTGCCAGTCATCGATGATCACAACGATGCGGGTGCCGCCCTCATGGATCTCGTTGATCAGCGATGTCAGCACGTGGCGCCCGGCCTCCTCGCCGCGTTCTTCGAGCGCCTGCCGAAGATCCTCACCCAGCGTGGGCCGCACGCTGCGCACCGCCTCGATCAGGTGCGCAAGGAACAACACGACATTGTTGTCGTCGCTGTCGATGGTCAGCCATGCGACGGTGACGCCCTCGTCCACGAGGACCTCACGCCACTGCGCGGCCAGCGTGGTCTTACCGAAGCCCGCCGGCCCGTGGATCGCCATCAGCCGGCGGCGACCACCGGCGCGCAACGTGTCGATCAGCCGAGCGCGCGTCACCAGCGAGCGGGCAGGCTTCGCCGGACGGTACTTGGTCAACGCGCCCGGCGGCACCGCGGGCCTCGCCATCTCGCCGACCCCTTCACCGGCGAGCAGCAGCGCCGGGTCGTGGCGAAGGATCGCGGTCTCCAGCTCCCGCAGCGCCGGACCCGGGTCGACCCCGAGCTCGGCGGCCAGTTGCCGCCGCACCGACGCGGCGACCGCCAGCGCATCGGCCTGCCGGCCCGATCGATACAGCGCCAGCATCAGCCGGCAGTGCAGCGGTTCCCGGAACGGGTGCGCCACCACCAAGCGCTCCAGTTCGGCGATCACCTCATGGTGCTTGCCCAGCGCGAGATCGGCATCGATGCGGTGACTCAACGCGACCAACCGAAGCTCCTCCAGCCGCGCCGCCTCGGTGTTGGCGAATTCCGGCGGGCCCAAGTCGTCGAGCACCGATCCCCGCCACAGGCTCAGCGCCTCAACGAGCAGGCCCGCGGCGCGCTCCGGCTCACCAACATCCACCGCCTCCCGGCCCAGCCCCAGCAGATGCTCAAACTGTGCGGCATCAACCTGATCGGGACCAACAAACAGGCCATACCCGGCCTGCCGGGTCACCAGGGCCTCCTGCGCACCAATGCCGGCCAGCCGGTGCCGAAGATGCGAAACATGGGTCCGCAATGTGATATCCGCGCCCGCGGGCGGCGCCCCGCGCCACAACGCATCGGCGATCCGGCCCGCCGGTACGGATCGATTCAAATTGATCAACAGCAACGCAAGCAACTCACGCTGCTTACGCCCAGCAAGCTCCAGCCGCTGCCCCCCGTCGACGCCGGCGGCCAGCGGGCCCAGGATGCCAAACCACGCTTTCCCGGTCACGGCGCCGCTCCGCCGAGTACCACCAGCTCAGCCTATCCTGCGCCGGTACCACGACGTCCTAGCGATCGATATACGACCGCCATCGCCCCGGTGTCGGGAACCCTTGGTGTGAACGTGGGGTGCGCTCCCTTGAGGCCGGTGGCCGTACTGGAAACACATGGGACCGCTGATCCGAACATGCCGTTCGACGGCGGCGCGATGACTGGGCGGGGCGGCACGTTCATCGATAGCGGACCTACCTACTCGCCAATAACACGCAGGTTGTAGGCCGCTTTGAGGTCTTGGATCCAGTCATCGAAGAAGCGGATGCCGTGCGGCTCACCAAGCTGATTCAGTTCGTCGAGCCCGATCGGCCCTTGGCGCAGCCGATCTCCGAAGTCTTTGAAGAAGAGCTCGAATCCGCCCGGCGTGTACAGCTCGATGAGGCGTGCCGGCTCGGGTCCCGCGTTCCACATGGTGTGGGGAATTAGGCGCGGCTTCAACACCCAGCAACCGGGTGTAGCCTTCACGATCTCGTCGCCAACCCGGGCGTGCATCTCGCCCTCGAGTACGTAGAGCCAGACGTCATTCTGGTGCACATGTGGCGGTAGGAGAAGACCCGGCTCAAACGGCTGCTCGATGATCGAGATGGCCCCGTTCGTCTCCTCGCCGTAGAGCTTGATGACCACGCCGTGGGCGTCGTCACCCTCGTCCCTGGCGATCAGCGTCTTTCCCTTGATGCGTTCATGCATTGCTCAACCTGCCGTCCTCGTCGCCGGTCGGTGATGATCCGCAACAACCTGTAGCAGTAGTTAGTCGGTAAAACACGGGGGCACCATCACCTATTTCGCACCCGCGCCGTTCCGTAGCCCGTGCTGCCGACTTTGAGCAGCGGTTCGTTCAACACCGATCGAACGCGGGTGCGACCCGCAGCGTCGATCGCCTTGGCTGCTCCAGTGGCTACTTGGCCGGTGCGCCCAACCTCCGATATCTATGCGATGTCGGGTGTTGTTGTTCAGGTGGCGCCGAAATCGTGGGCCTCGTCGTATCCATAGTCCCCGCCGGCGTCGAGGTTCACCTTCGGGGGCGGGGGATCGACACGATGTGGCGCGGGAGTTTCACCCAGCGGCCCGGCCAGCACGTCGTGTGCTTCGTCGTACTCATAGTCGTCGCCGTGGGGGATGTTCGCGTTCTCGGCACCGAGGTCGCCAGCGGGCCGGTTCTTTTCCACGTCCAGCCTCCGTCGATGGGCGCTCGACTGGCGGCCGAGTGGTCGCCGTAGCTCATTATGCGCGCGGTTGAAAACCGGCGCCATGGTCGCTGTGTTGTGAACGGATTTGTAAACGAAACGCGGCACAACTGCCGCGACGGGGTGGCACGGTGAGCTCGGATCGGTCGTCGATGCCGGCGCTTGTGAGGTTGCAACTGATCCGAATGGAAAGAAGATCACAATGACCACCACGACAGCCTCGACTTCGAAGACCACGACGCCGCCTGCGGCTGCCGGCCCTGAGACGTTCACCTTCGTCTCACAGGTCGACCAGGCCCCGATATTTGTTCGAAAGTGGCTGCCGCCCTGCGGAATCCGTCCGCGGGTGATCGTACAGATCACTCACGGCGTCGCCGAACACAGCGGGCGATACGACCGGCTGGCCCGTTTCCTGGCCGCCGAGGGCAGCGTCGTTTACGCCCTCGACCTGCGCGGACACGGCCAAACCGCCGGACCCGACAAACTCGGACAGGCCGGGATAACCGCCTGGCACGACATGACCGCCGATATCAAGCAGCTCGCCGAGATCGCCCGCACCGAGCACCCCGACCTGCCGCTGATCGCCTTCGGGCACAGCATGGGCTCGGCGCTGACCCAGTCTCACATCCAGAACCACGGCGACCTGCTGGCCGGGGCGATCCTATGCGGCACGCTCGGCGCGATACCAGGGCTCGACGACACCCAGTACGCCACGGTCATCGAGCAGCTCCACACCCTCGCGACGGGCCCCGACGCGACGCTGTCCAGCCAATTTTTCGGCTCGATGCTCGTCGGCCTGAACGCGCCCTTCATCGCCGACGTCCCCCAACCCACCGGCTCTGAATGGCAGACCAGCGATCCCGACGAGATCCGGTTGTTCCAAAGCGACCCGTTCTGCGGTAAGCCGTTCTCCAACGCGATGACCTACTCGGTCATCGCGGGATTCCACGATCTATGGCTTTCAGAAAACGAATCCCGCATCCCCGCCGACCTGCCGATCCTGCTCATCGCCGGAACCGAGGATCCCGTTGGCGGCAAGACGATCACGATCCAGAACCTGATCACCCGCTACATGAAAGAAGGACACCGATCCCTCGATTACCGCTTCTACGCAGGCGGACGACACGAAATCCTCAATGAGTCCGAAAAGGACCGCGTCCAGCGTGACATCGGGCATTGGCTCACCCAGACCCTCGACCACTAGCACAAGCCAGTGGCACCCGATCCACCTGCCACAGTTAAGAACGGCCGATGCCACCGAACGCCCTACGATCCGAGGATGACGACAGCACCTGAGCCGTTCGTGACCGACGGGCCCGGCGGAATCCGCATCGTCTCGGACCGACTCGGGGATCCTCAGGCACGCGCGGTGGTGTTCCTGCATGGCGGCGGGCAGACCCGCCGCTCCTGGGGCCGCGCCGCTGCCGCAGTGGCGAAGCGTGGCTGGCAGGCGGTCACCGTCGACTTCCGGGGCCACGGCGAATCCGACTGGTCGAGTGACGGCGATTACCGCGTCGTCACGTTCGCGGAAGACGTGCGTGAGATCCTGCTGCAGCTACCTCCCAAACCAGTATTGGTAGGTGCATCCCTTGGCGGCTTCACGTCGATGCTCCTCGTGGGTGAACTTTCGCCTGGCATCGCCAGCGCCGTCGTGCTGGTGGATATCGTGCCGAGCATGAACCCGTCCGGGGCGGCGCGAATCCACGACTTCATGGCCGACCGAATGGTGGAGGGGTTTGCCTCGCTCGACGAGGTGGCTGACATGATCGCCGAGTACAACCCGCATCGCCCCCGACCGACCGATCTGAATGGCTTGCGGGCCAACCTGCGTCGCCGCGGTGACCGGTGGTACTGGCACTGGGATCCGCAGTTCATCGACGGCACTGCCGCGAATCCGCCAATCGAGGTGACCGACCCAGACCGCATGAACAATGCCGTCGAAGCGATCCTTGCCGACGACGTGCCCATGCTGTTGGTGCGCGGCCAGGTGAGTGACCTTGTGAGCCAGGACCGCGCCGAGGAGTTCCTCGGTCGTTTTCCCCAAGTCGAGTTCGTCGATGTCCAGGGCGCGGGACACATGGTGGCCGGTGATCGCAACGACCTTTTCGCCGAGGCTGTGGTCGACTTCTTGACCCGGCACGCGGACGCGCGATGATTCCCTACGATCAGCGCATGCGTGGATCCAAGATCTTGATCACCGGTCCGAGCGGCCAGGTCGCCAGTCCGATCGCCCGAGCACTTGCGGCCGACAACGAGGTGTGGGGCATCGCCCGCTTCACCGACGCCGCGGCGCGGGAAAGCCTCGAGAAGGCCGGGGTTCGGTGCCAGACCATCAACCTGGCCGCAGGTGACTTCACCGGGCTCCCGTCCGACTTCGACTACGTAATCAACCTGGCGGTGGCCAAGAGCGGCAAGTGGGACAAAGACCTCGCGGCCAATGCGGAGTCAGTCGGCCTCTTGATGGCCCATTGCCGTGGTGCGAAGGGCTTCCTGCACTGCTCCTCCGCGGCCGTCTACGACCCGCCGGACGATGAACCCCGGACCGAACGTGCCGCCCTGGGCGACAACCACAAGCCTTT
Source organism: uncultured Actinomycetota bacterium (assembly GCA_963800125.1). Taxonomy (GTDB): domain Bacteria; phylum Actinomycetota; class Actinomycetes; order Mycobacteriales; family Mycobacteriaceae; genus Mycobacterium. The sequence goes on from CAWDAC010000049.1 coordinate 82,452, forward strand.
GTTTCCAACGTATTCCATCTCCAAGATCGCGGGGGAAGTCGTCGCCCGGACAATGGCGCGCGCGCTCGATGTGCCCACGACCATCGCCCGCCTCAACGTCCCGTACGGCGACAACGGCGGGTGGCCGTTCTATCACATGGAGATGATGCTGGGCGGCATCCCGATCCCCGTCCCGCCCGGCGGACCGGCCGTGTACAACCCGATCCACGAGGACGACATCATCGCGACCATCCCGAAGCTGCTCGCGGTGGCGTCAGTCCCGGCGACCACGGTCAACTGGTGCGGAGAGCAGACCGTCAGCCTCCAGCAGTGGTGCACCTACCTCGGCTCACTGGTCGGCAGGGGACCGGTCTTCGAGGAAAGCGCGCAGGCGCTCCGCGGGAATCCAACCGACGTGACCCGGATGCGCGAGCTCATCGGTGGCGCCACGGTCGACTGGCGCGACGGCATGCGCCGGATGGTGGCCAAGTTCCACCCCGAGCTGGTCGGTTAGTCAGCCAGACCGTGGCCGAGCGCGTCAGCTTCCCGAGTACCACCGGGCCTGCGTTGGCGGGTCTGGTCGATCTCCCCGAACCCGAGGTGCGTGGGTGGGGCGTCTTCGCCCACGGCTTCACGCTCGGCAAGGACAGCCCGGCCGCGAGCCGGATCTGCAAGCAGTTGGCCAGCGAGGGCGTCGGCATGCTCCGCTTCGACAATCTTGGCCTGGGCGACTCCGAGGGCGACTGGGGTGACGGGTCGTTCTCGCACAAGGTCGCCGACACCGTCCGTGCGGTGGAGTTCATGAACGAGTCGGGCCGCGCGGTGCGGCTGCTCGTCGGGCATTCGTTCGGGGGCGCGGCCGTGATCGCAGGCGCGCACGAGTGCCCTACCGTGGCGGCGGTGGCCAGCATCGGGGCGCCGTACGACCCCAGCCACGTCGAGCGCAACTACGACGCCCTCGTCCAGCGGATCGAGGCCGAAGGCGAGGCACCGTTCCTCATCGGCGGTAAGGCGCTCACGCTCAAGCGGCACTTCATCGAAGACGTCCGCGCCGCCGATCTCCGCCAGCGGATCCGCACCCTGCGGCGGGCGCTGCTGGTCATGCATTCGCCCACCGACAACACCGTCGGCATCGCCAATGCGAGCGAGATCTTCCGCGCCGCCCGGCACCCCCGCAGCTTCGTCTCGCTGGAGGGCGCCGACCATCTGCTCACCGGAAAGAACCAGGCTGCGCGGGCGGCCCGGATCATCAGCGCGTGGGCCGACCCTTATCTGTGATCACCGAAGCTCTGGTCTACCAGGACCGCTCCGTCGCATTCGTCGCCGAGTGTCTGAAGCGCGATGTCGGCGCCGTCGGCGGTGAGCCGCACGATCTGCGCCAACTGTCCAGGGGCGTCACATTGCAGGTAATGATCGGCACCGGGCACCACCCAGTAGCGGTTGCGGCCGGGCTTTTCCTTCAGGAAGGCCTGCCACACATGGTTGGCGACGCGAAGCGGCGAGACGCTGTCGTGTAAGCCCCACACCAGCGTCGTGTCGATCTCGCTTCTGGAAAGCGCTTCAAGCCAGCTGGTTTCGTCGGCGGCGCGCTCATGCAGATATTGAATCGTGTCCGGCAGCACGCGAATCCCGTCGTTGAGCGCAAAGCACTTCGCCAATGCGGCGATTTCGGGGTCGTCGGGGGCGCGCCTCGGCATGAAGGTGCTTGCTCCCAGACCGGCCGCCAACAACTCAGGCGTGGTGGCCGAAGCTGTCGCCCGTCCCGTCGCGTTGTCGAGCAGCGCGATCTGGAATGCGGTGAGGTTGGCCAGCGGAAGATAGATGTTGGCGTTGGTCAAGACGACGTCGCGGGGCACAACCTGTGGATGCTCTGCTGTCAGCATGCCCAGCGCGATCATCCCGACACTGCTGCCGCGATCGTGGGTGAGCATCCGGTATTCGCTCAGGTTCCATACGTCGGTGATGGCGTGGACGAGCAGACGCGCGTCGTCGTAGAGCGAATAGACATAGGGCTCGGGTGGTTTGTCGGACAGCCCGTAGCCCGGGAAGTCCAACACGAAGATGTCGAACTCAGCACTGAGCTCACGAGCCAACGCGAAGAAGTCGATGCTCGATGTCGGGAAACCGTGAACACACACCAGGGCTGGTGCGCCCGGCGTGCCAAGGCGTCGGGTGAACACCGTGACTTCTCGTTCGGCGTTCGCGCTGGTTGACGACCGCCAGGCAAATGTCGTTCCGCCGTTCTGCCACTCCGCGAAGATATCCACATCGTCAACCTACGAAATGTTTCGCCGCCGCGCTGCCCGGTAACTCCAGATTCAGCCCGACAGACTGTGTCGGTGACACCGTTGTCGCCACGGCGGTCACAGACAAGCCCGCGGCGGGCCGCCCGATGGACTCTGTTGATATCCAGCCGGCCTGAGGACATCACAGACGGATGAGCCGGCACTCCACGCCGAAGTGATCGGACGGAAACACCCTGGGGTTCTCACCCGAGATCGGTTCCATGCCCAACAGCTCGATCTCTACCGCAGTCCAGTGCGGACCTTTGATGAGTACGCGGTCGAAACGGACCTGTCTGTGCTTGTTCTTCATGTCGAAGCGCATGAGGTTGATCGAAGTGTCCTCCGTGAAGCCGTCGTCATATGGTCGCAGGGCGGGCCAGACGTCGTAGAAGGGCGCAGCGATGCGCGCGTTCTCGTCGTCGCGCATGTTGAAATCACCAAGGAGCACAGCGTCTTCCGCTGTCTGCAGCGCGCGAAATATCGCGTGCAGCTGCCGCGCGCGCAACCCCGACGACGATTTCCCGCTGTCGAGATGTACGCAACACACGACTTGCGGGATTCCGTTGATCAAGATGTCGGCGCGAAGGAAGCCGCGGGCCTGGCGTGTGGGCAACCGGGTATAAGTCACTTCCGTGATTGGTAGCCGCGACAGCATCAGCATGCCATAGTTGCCGACACCGAAGCCGCTGACGGCCGCGCGCAGATAGTGCTCCCGGATCCACGGCTGGGCGAGGAAAACGGTGAGCGCGGCCGGGGTGACTTCTTGAAACACCATGACGTCAGGCGCGCGGTTCGACAGCAGTTCTGCGATGGCGAGATAACGCGGTTCGGCGTGGTAGCCGTCGAACCAGATATTGAACGTCGTGAGGGTCAACTCGTCGCGGTCAACGCCGCCGGCGGCCTGGATGTCCGTCCAGCGACCCGTGGTCACGTCGAACTTTCCGACCGGGACATTGCGGCGACCATGCGTCAGCAACCGCCTGAGTAGTTCGGCTGCGCTTATCACCGCGGATGGAGCGGAACATCAAGGCGCCGCGTCAGTTCGGCGAAACTCATACCGAAGGTTTCCAGCACAGTGACCCCGTCGACATCGTCGATCTCGAAGATCGCCCACTCGGTGTACACGCGGGAAACACAGGCCTCGCCGGTCAGTGGGAATGTGGTGTGCCGAACGAGTTTGGGACTGCCGTCCTTTGCGAACAACGACATCATCACGTAGACGGATTTCGCGCCGGTCGCCAAGTCCATCGCGCCTCCCACCGCGGGGATCGCGTCGGCCGCGCCGGTGCTCCAGTTGGCGAGGTCGCCGCGCTGTGAGACCTGAAAGGCGCCCATCACGCAGACGTCGATGTGTCCACCGCGGATCATGGCGAACGATTCGGCGTGGTCGAAATAGGCCGCGCCGGGAAGCTCGCTGACGGGAATCTTCCCGGCGTTGATCAGATCGGGGTCGGCCGCTTCGCCGCGGGCCCGGGGACCCATGCCGAGCATTCCGTTCTCGGTGTGTAAGAGGATTTCTCGGTCGGGCGGAATGAAGTCCGCGACCTTGGTGGGCAGCCCGATGCCCATGTTGACCACGGCGCCGGCCGGTATGTCACCGGCGACGGCGGCCGCAAGTTCTTTGCGGTCCAACGGGTTACGATGCGCTGGCAAGGTTGAGGATCCGGTCGACATAAATGCTTGGTGTGATCACGTTCTCGGGATCCAGTTGGCCGACCTCGACCACACGGCCCACCTCCGCGATCGTGGTTGTGGCCGCCGTTGCCATCACCGGACCGAAGTTGCGGGCGGTCTTGCGGTAGACGAGGTTGCCCTGCCGATCGGCGCGGTGAGCGCGGAGCGTGCCCTGCGGGACCAACTCGAGTTCCACCTTCCCGCTGCGGTACAAGCCGTCGAACACCCAGGAATCGGGTTGACGAGGAAACGAGCACATCACCTTGCGGACCCGGCCCGCGGCAAGCAGGGCGGCCAGCCCGGTGTCGCCGCCGCCTGCGTTGTTGCTGACCACCGTGAGATCCGTGGCACCCTGCTCGATCAACGCGTCGATGAGCGAGGACGGTTCGCCTGCCGCCCCGAATCCGCCCACCAGCACGGTGGATCCGTCCTCGACGCCCTGGACCGCCGCGAGTGCGGAGTCGATGATCAGTGTTTTCATCAATCGATTACGAGTGGATCCCGTCGTACAGCCCGGCACTCGCGGTCCGCTCGTATTCGCTTCGCAGGCGTCGGGACAGTTGGCGCGCCCGGTGCACGGGTTCGGGCAAGCGCAGCTGCTCGGTGGTGCGAACCGCCACGTCCCGTGCCAGCTCGGGTGTGGTCAGCCAGCCCGCGTGGGCCACGATCGTGTTGCTTCGCTCGTGGGTTCGTACCTGGTAGCCCACCACGTCACCGTCGAGCTGCACCGGGCATGCGTCGCCGCGCCGCGCGCCGGGCTCGGCCGCGACTCCGACGTCGGTTTTGTCGGTGATCCCGATGGTGGCAATACCCAGTGCGCTACCCAGCTGAATGGCCAGGCCTGCGCCTCGCACATGGTCGCGGCCCGCCGCGTTGACGATCACCACATCCGGGCGCATCGGCAGTGCATGCACGACGTCTTCGAGAATCGGCCCGACCGCGACCGCGAGGTAGCCGGGGTGATACGGGCGAGTCAGCCGACGAGCGCAGGTCGCCGTCGCCAGCAGGGTGTGGCCCTTCATCACCACCGCCCCGGCCCAAGCGATGTTGCGCGGAGCTCCCGCCGTCCTGGTCGTCGGGAGTGACACGAATACTCCGCCGATCGCCGGCTCGGCTCGCTGCGGCCATTGCCACGGCGTCGCGCCCTTCGCGCGGCGCGCGAGTTCGCGCTGCAGCTCCTCGAGCTCGGAGTCCGACGTCGGCCACATATTGGTGTGCACAAACGTGTCGCGAACGTCCGGCCCCGGAACCGAGGGGGCTGACCACGGGCCGTTGTCGAAACGCGGCAATTCGTGACCGCGTCGACGTGGCACCAAGTCCTCGTACCCGGCGAGCATGTCGCGCATTTCGCGCAGGGCGACGTCGAAACTGTGAAGGTCGGCGCCGTCGAACAGGTCATGGCCTTTCTGCACGCAGGCCGCCATCGCCCGGTCCACCATGGTCAGCCCAAGCGCCGTCAGGACCACCGGCATGTTGCGTCGGTCGGCCTGATCGGATGTGCGTTCGATGAAGCCCTTCGCCTCCAGGCGGCACAGCCGGTTGGTGACCGCGGCAGGCGAGAGCAGCAGCAGCCGGTGCAGGTCGCGCGGCAGCATGCGGAACGGTGGCCCGGCGCCGCGCAACGTCGCAAGCACCAGGAACTGGCCCCAGTCCAGGCCGTACGCCGAGGACGCCCGCTCCATGCACTGCTGCAGAACGTGAGCCAACCTGGAGATGCGCGCCGTCACCGCGATCGGCTCCACGTCGGCCCGCGCCTGGTCGCTGGACCACGCGTTCAGCACCGCATCGACCGGGTCGGCGGCCAGCGGTTCGGCGGTGACCTCTCGCGGTGGCGTGAGCGGGAAGACGTTGTCGGGCTGCACGGGTATCTGGCGAGCTTGTGTCATACATACCTCCTCAACGTCGCGACGGCAGGACGACGACGGCGCTTCCCGGCGTCGTGATCTCACCGCGCGTGTTCTCGATCCAGATCTCCAGCTCAATGCGGGTTTCACCCGCCACGACCGACGCCGCGCGGACCACCCCGCGACAGCGAAGGTCTTCCCCCGGCCTGTCCAACCCCCGGTAAGAGCATCTGAACGACACCACGCGACCGTCTGGCGCAATCCAGTCAGCCAACAGCTGGCCGAGAAAGGCGTACTTGAGCGCACCGTGGACAACCAGCCCGGGAAGCCCGGCGGCGCGGGCGAATTCGGCGTCGTAGTGAATCTCGTAGAAGTCCGGTGCGGCGCCTGCCCACATCACCAGTTGCCGCGGCGAGCAGTTTTTCACCAGATCCGGCAGCTCATACCCGGGCGCGACGTCCTCGGCGTAGACCTGCTGGGCTCCTGTCACTCCCCGTCATCTCCTCGATAGTTGATCACCGTTGCACGGAGTGTGGCGACAAGATCACCATGCCTCTCAAACCGCACCTCGCGGGTCAAAATGAGCATCTGGCCAAGCGATCCCTGCCGCTCCTTGACGTCGACGATGACCGGGGTGGCCACCAGTTCGTCGCCCGCAAAGACCGTCGCGTGGTACTCGAGTTCCGTCCCGCCGTTGACGCTGCGCTGCAGCTCGGGGTGCAGGCCGCGGATCGGCGGGCCCGGCTCCGGGTCGCCGGGACGAAACCGCGGCACGCCAAGGAATCCGGGCGGGGCGGGCAGGCGTGGGAAGCCCCGAGCTAGCGCAACGGACTCGTCGTAGTAGACCGGGTCGTCGTATCCGACGGCGCGGGCCCATGCCCGGATGCCCGTCCGATCGACCTCGTAGACCACTGCCGGCCAGGGCCTGCCGACCAGCGCCTTGATGTCCTCGGTGAGCAGGGACTTGCCTTCTTGGAGAGTCATCGCCTCTCCGGTACGGCCCCGGCACGGTGCGCGTTGGAACCAAACGCGCCCGCCGCCGCCAGCGCTTCGATTTGCTCTTGCGGATAACCGAGCAGGCCGCCTAGCAGGCCCTCGGTGTCCCCACCGAGAGTCGGCGGGGGCGCGATCTCGGGCTCCTCTCGGCCGAGGACCTTGATCGCATTACCAACAGTGCGCATTTGTTGACCCGCCATCATGAACGACCTGACCATCCGTCGAACTTCAATGTGCTTGTCGGAGAACACCTCCGGCATCCGGTTCACCGGTGCGGCGGGGACGCCGCCGTCTTGAAGCGCCTGCAGCCAGTGCTCCGACGGGCGCGATTCGAAGATCGACTCCAGCAGCGGCAGCAGGACGTCGCGGTGCGCCTGTCGCGACTTGGCGTCGGCGAACTCTGGCTGGTTGGTTATGTCGTCCACACCGAGGACCGCGCAGAGGTTCACCCAGAAATGCTCTTCGCGGGGGGCGACCACGATGTACTTGCCGTCGCTACAGCGAAACGCCTGCCACGGCGTGATGAACGGGTGCGCTGAGCCCTGCGGGTTCTGGTCGAGCCCGGTGTTGAGGTAGAGGGTGCCGACGTGCGCGAGCATCTCGACCATCACGTCGAACATCGCGATGTCGACGTGCGCGCCCTGCCCGGTTTCCCGCCGGGCCTCGACCGCCGCGAGCAAGGCGACCGCGGAGAACACCCCGGCCAGCAGGTCGGCGATCGGGATTCCCATGATCACGGGAGGGCGACCCTGCTCGCCCATGATCGACATGTGACCCGTCATCGCCTGCAGGATCAGGTCGTACGCTGGCAGGACGCGGTAGGGACTGTCGGCGCCGAAGCCCGACACCGACACTAGGACGATGCGCGGATTGACCGCACGCAGCCTGTCGTAATCGATGCCGAGACGTTCGAGCACGTCCGGCCGGAAATTTTCCACTACCGCGTCCGCCGTGCGCACCAGGTCGAGCAGAACCGCTCGTCCCTCGGTGGTGCGCAGGTCCAGCGCGACACTCTTCTTGTTCCGGTTGTTGGTCATATGGATCGCGCTCTCTTCGCCGATCCCGTAGATGCCTGACCGCCTGCCTGCGTCGCCGGTCGGCGGTTCGACCTTGATCACTTCCGCTCCGAGGTCGGCGAGGATCATGTCGCCGAAGGTGCCGGCAATGACCTGACCCAGCTCGATCACGCGCAGGTGCCTCAGCACTACACCCACCCGCCCGGTTGCGTCATGCGCACATGCTGCTCCCAAGCGCCGGAGCGTAGCAATATCCGACCCTCAATATTTCGACGTCGAATCAAAATGGCTGAACATTGAGCCCCTTCTTGGCCAGGCCATAGCATCGCGTTTCGTCACGCAAGGCCGCTGACGCCGAATTCGCTTCTCCGGGAGGAATTTTGCGGGTTCTGATCCACCACCGAACCAAGGAGACGACGGGATGTCGATAGATCTGAGGGAGTGGCTGCCTGGGCACACGATCGCGACCGCTCCGCCGGAAGAATCGGACACGCGGACCGGCCACGTGCCGGACACCGGCGTCGGCACGCCGGGCTTCCGCGAAGGCATGTGGGCGGTCAGCCCGTACTGCTTCGACGAGCAGATCCGCGCCGACATGCACCTCCCGGACCAGGTGCAGCTGATGGACATGACGCTGCGCGAGGGCAGGCAGGTCGCCGGCGTCTCGGTGGGCATCGACGACGTACTCGAATTCGCCCGTCGCATAGATGAGGTCGGCGTGCACATCGTCGAGATGCACCACGACTTCATCGACGAGATCAAGCGGACAAAAGCGATGGGAGTCAAGTTCCGCATCCAGGCGCTCGTCCACCCGACGGCCGCGCTCAACCCCGAGGCGTGCCGCGAGGAGATCGACCTGTGCCTCGACGCGGGCGCCGACATCATCTGCCCGGCGTTCGCGATCTCGGACTACAACTACAAGCTCGTCGAGTCGATGGGCGGGCTGACGATCACCCGTGAGGAGGCCCTCGACCGCGCCTGCGAGGCCATCCAGTACGGCAAAGAGCAGGGCGCCTACATGAACCCGAACCTGATGGACTTCTCGCGGCTGGACCTCGACCGCCTGAAGACCATCGTGTCGCGGCTGAAGGAAGCCGGCATCGATGCCCTGCGGATCGACGACATCTGCGGCGCATGCATTCCCGCCGTGTACAAGCACCACGCATGGGTGGTCAAGCAGATCCTGGGCCCCAAGATCCCGCTTGCCATCCACAGCCACAACGACTTCGAGCTCGGCACGGCGGGACAGCTCGCCGCCCTCGAAGGCGGCGCGGAGGTGCTCGAGGGCTGCATCAACGGCCTCGGTGAACGTGCCGGGGTGCCGAACCTCGCGGTGCTGGCTCCGGTGCTGGAGATGATGTACGGCTACGACATCGGCATGAAACTCGAACTGCTGCAGGACTTGTCCGAGTGGGTGGCCGACGTCTGGAACCAGCCCATCCCTGAGCACCAGGCAGGTTGTGGGCACACCGCGTTCTCGCACGCAGCCGAGGTGCACTACGCGCTGCCCGATGGCGACGAATGGTCGTTCAACGCATGGGCGCCGCGGGTCATCGGCAACGACGCCTACGTGCCGCTGTGCCACTACTCCGGCGTTGAGGCCATCAAGCGCTCGGTGCTCGAGCACGGCTGGGACCCCATCGACAACGACGTCGCGCAGCGGGTGCTCGAGCGGGTGCGGAAGGAAGTTCGGCACCGCAGGCGCGAGCCCAGCGACCGAGTGCTGGCCCAGATCGTCGAAGAAGAACAGCGGCGCTGAGCCGTCCCATCACGAGTAAGGAATCGACATGAGGCAACTGGACGGCAAGAACGTCTTCCTGACCGGTGCGAGCCGGGGTATGGGCCGCGAGATCGCGCGCGGGCTGGCCAAAGAGGGCGCATCGATCGCGCTGGTGGCGCGGACCGAGTCGAACCTCAAAGAACTGGCCGAGGAGTTGGCGGGACTGGGCGGCCGAGCGATCGCCATCCCGACCGATGTCAGCGACAAGGCCCAGATCAAGGAGGCGGTACGCCGGGCCCGCGACGAGTTCGGCGAGATCCACATCCTGATCAACAGTGCGGGTGTGCTCGACAACGAGCCGATCTCCAACCACAACGACGAGGCGTGGGAGCACCACTACGGCGTCAACGTGAACTCGTACTTCTACACGATCCGCGAGATAATCGGTGAAATGATCGACCGTGGTGCAGGCCGCGTCATCAACATCGCGTCGACATCCAGCAAGGTGCCGATCGGTCCCAACCGCGCCGCCTATGTGTCGTCGAAGCACGCCGTGCTCGGGCTGACCAAAGAGGTCGCCTTCGAGGCCGCGCCGCATGGCGTGACCGTCAACGCCATCTGTCCCGGGTTCGTGCTGACCGACATGGTCGAGGACAGCATGCGCAAGTTCGCGCGCGACTCCGGCAAGTCGATCGAGGAAACCCGGGCGATGTGGGTCGCGAAGATTCCGATGGGAAGGTTCATCGACCCGACCGAGGTGGTCCCGCTGGTGCTGTTCCTGGTATCCGACGGCGCAGGCGCGATCACGATGCAGGCCATCAACGTCGATGGCGGCTTCTGCCCGTTCTGATCGGAAGGACCTGCCATGAAGGTCACCAACATCGGGGACGTTTCCCTAGTCGAGACGATCTACGAGAAGCGGGACAAGGTCGCGTACATCACCCTCAACCGCGAGAGCGCGGCGAACGCGTTCAACGTGCAGATGTGCGACGAGATGAAAGCGATCTGGACCGATGTCAACAACGACGACGAGGTCTGGGTCGCGATCGTCACCGGGGCGGGTGAGAAGTACTTCTGCGCCGGCGTCGACGTCAAGGAGTCACGGACCCGGCCGATGGGTCACATCTGGCTGCCGGTCGCGCGGATCATGGAGCAAGTCCAGAAGCCGATCATCTCTGCCGTCAACGGCATCTGCTGCGGCGGCGGACTGCACTTCCTGTCCGACACCGACATCATCATCGGATCGACCAACGCATCGTTCTTCGACTCGCACGTCAACGTCGGGCTGGTCTCGGGCTGGGAGCCGATCGGGCTGAGCCGCCGCATCCCGCTGAACTATGTCCTGCGAATGACGTTGCAGGGCAAGAACTATCGAATCGACGCAAAGGAAGCGCTACGCATCGGCCTCATCACGGAGGTCGTCGAGCCGGACCAGCTGCTGGCCAAGGCGGAGGAGATCGCCGCCGACATCCTGCAGAACGCGCCGCTGGCCACCCGATGGTCCAAACACGCGATCATGGAAGGCCTCAACCATGGATTGCGCGACTCGCTCGAGCTGTCCGCGTTCATGCTCAAGGAGGTCTGGGGCACCGAAGACCAGGCCGAAGGCGCGCGGGCATTCGAGGAGCATCGGAAACCCAACTGGAAGGGAAGGTAAGGGATGGCGAAGATCATCGACGTCCATTGGCATCACGTGCCTCAGGCGTTCGCCGACGCCGTCATATCCGGCACGGTGCCGGTGGCGGGCCAGGTCGTGACGAACGACGAGGGCAAGGTGATTGTCAAGCTCGACAACGGCTTCAACCAGCCGTTGCCGGCTTTCCTGACGGATCCGGCGACCATTCTCGCCGATATGGATGCCGCGGGTGTGGACGTCGTTGCGGCCTCCGTCGCCCCACCCCTGTCGCATCTCGACGCCGATCCCGAGATCGCGCTGACCGTCAGCCGTGCCATCAACGACTCGTTCGCCGAACTGGCCGACGACTACAACGGCCGGGTGCTGCCGCTGGGCAACGTGCCCCTGCAGGACGTCGATCTGGCCATCGCCGAGCTGCGGCGCATCACCGACGACTACGGGTTCAAGGGTGTCCAAGTCGGCAGCAACATCGGCGGCAAGAACCTCGGTGACGAGTCGCACTTCCCGTTCTGGGAAGAGGTGCGCGAGCGTGACCTGTTCGTGTTCTCTCACGGCCTTGCGCCGCTGGGACCTGAGCGCATGACGGAGCACGAGCTCAAGAACTTCGTCGGTCTGCCGATCGACACGGCGGTCTCGGTCGGTTCGATGGTCTTCGGCGGGGTCTACGAGCGGCTCCCGGGTCTGAAGGTCTGCTACTCCCACGGTGGCGGCGCCTTCCCCTGCCTGGTGGGCCGCTGGGACCACGGATACCGCGAGCGGCTGTCCAAGCAGAGTGAGACGACGATCAAGATGCCGAGCGACTACCTGGTCGACATGTACGCCGACTCACTAACCCATGACGCGTCATCGCTGCGGTTCCTGGTCGAGCGGCTCGGCGCCGGTCAGGTGCTGCTCGGCAGCGACCATCCCTTCGACATGGGAGAGAAGGATCCGGTGGGCAAGCTGAAGGAAGCCATCGACGACCCGGAGGTGGTGTCGGCCATCGCGGGCGATACGGCGGCCCGACTGCTTGGCTTGGACTGACGGCCGGCTACAAATGGGTGCGCGCCGGCTTGGTGGCCATGGCGGTCGACGCGGTCGGCGTGCTCCCGATCTTCCTCACCGGCGCCCTGGCCGTTCAGCTCCGCGCCGACATCGGCCTTTCGCTCGATTCGCTCGGGCTGGTGTTCGCGTCGTACTTCGGTGCGGCGGCACTGCTGTCGATCCCGTTCCGGCACGCATCCGAACGGATCGGGCTACGCGCCAGCCTGCGGATCGGCATGCTCATCTACGCCGCGGCCCTCTTCGGGATGGCGGTTGCGGCGACGTCGACGCCTGCGATGTGCGCGTTCGCGGGCGTGGCGGGCATCGGGACGGCGCTGACCCGCACCGCGTCGAGTGTGTTGGTGACCTGGCATTCCGAGCCGGGCAGGCAGGGCATCGCGTTCGGTCTCAAACACAGCTCGATCCCGGTCGCGTCGCTGATCGCCGGGCTGTCGGTGCCTGCACTTGCCCTGACCATCGGATGGCGCTGGGCCTACGCGGTCGCGGCGGTCATGGCGCTGATCGTGGCGGCTACGGTGCCGGCATCGGGCGGACGGTTGGCGCGCGGCGAGAAGCCGGGCAGCCCGGACCTGTCGCGGTGGCAGCTCGCGGTGGTGGCAATGAGCTTCGGGCTCGGCGCCGCCGCGGCGGGGTCGCTCGGGGCGTACAGCGTGAGCACCGCGGTGCATGCCGGACTGAGCGAGGCGGCCGCAGGCGTGCTGGTGGCGCTGGGCAGTTTGGTCGGCCTGGCCAGCCGGGTGGGTGTCGGATACTGGTCGGACCGGCGTTCGGGCAACCAGCTCGATCTGGTCGCGGGGATGCTCGGCGTCGGGGTCGTCGGCTTCCTGTTGCTGGCCGTTCCGCACCACATCGTGGTCTCCATCGCGGTGCCGATCGCGTTCGCGACGGGCTGGGCCTGGCTGGGCTCCTACAACCTCGCGATCGCGAAGCTGAACCCGGATGCGCCCGGCGCGGCCATGGGCGTGGTGCAGGCAGGCGCATTCATGGGTTCGATCGCCGGACCCATCATCCTGGGCATGCTGGCCGAGAACCACTCGCACGCGGCGGCCTGGATCGGCGCGGCGATCGCGTCGTTCCTGGCGACCGTTGTCGTCGTCGTCCTGAGCAGAACGCTCGCCAGTGCACCGGTGACGAATCAGACTGATACACGACAAGTTTCGTGACGGAAGGGAACATCGCGATGCGAACAATGCTTGCCCGTTACCGGTGCCAGCCAGGACAGGGCGATGCGGTCGAGGCGACGTTACAGAAAATGGCTGTCGCCGTCGCCCGCGACGAGCCGGGATGCCTGCTCTACCGGGCCGCCCGGTCGGTGGAGGAGCCCGACGTGTTCGTGCTCTACGAGGAGTACGTGGACGAGGCGGCGCTGCTGGCCCATCGGGAGACACCGCACTTCCGCGCCCTGATCGAGGGGACAGTGGTTCCTCTGCTCGCCTCGCGGGAGCGAGAGGTGCTCGTCCCGGTGACACCCGGGGGTGCATCATGAAGCTCGGCCGGATCCTGCGCGAGCGCCCCGACGGTGTCGAGCCGCGGCTGGTCTCAGTCGACGTCGACGCGGGCCTGGCCACCGATCTCAGAGTGGCCGAGCGGCGACGGTTGCAGCGTGCGGGGGCGACGGCCGAAGGCGCGCTGCGTATTTCGCGTGCTTACTTCCCGTCAAGCCTGACGGCGGCGCTTGGCGCGGGACCGGAGTTTCTGCGCCGTGCCGAAGCGGCGGTCGCCGAGCACGACGACGAGGCGTCGCTGCCACTGACCGATCTGGCGTGGGCGCCATCTGTCGACCCACCGGCGATGCTCGATTTCGCGGCGTTCGAGCAGCACCTGGTCAACGCGCACGCCCGCGGGAAGAAGGAGTTGCTGGACGTCTTCTACGAGCGCCCCGTCTACTACAAGATGGATCCGGCGACCGTGATCGGCCATGGGGACGTCGTGCGCTGGGCGGGCGAAAGTTCCTACATGGACTATGAATTGGAGCTGGGCCTGGTGATCGGCTCGGCCGGCTCGGACCTGCAGCCGGAGTCCGCGCTGGACCACCTACTCGGTGTGACGGTGTTGAACGACTTCACCGCCCGCGACGTGCAGGCGCGGGAGATGCCTGCGGGATTCGGGCCCGCGAAGGGCAAGGACTTCGCGACCGCGCTCGGCCCGTGGGTGACGACCCTCGACGAGCTCGACCTCGACGACCTGACGATGCTCGCGCGGGTCAATGGCGAGGAGTGGTCGCGCGGTTCGACGTCCACACTGACCTGGAGCATCGGCGAGCTGCTCGCATACGCGTCGCGCAGTGGTCAGCTGGTGCCTGGTGAGGTGATCGGCAGCGGCACCGTGGGCTTGGGCTGCGGCCTCGAGCTGTACAGGAGCCTGCAGCCGGGTGACGTCGTCGAACTCGAGATCGAGGGAATCGGCGTGCTGCGCAACACAATCGGCGAGCCGCCGGAATCGTTCTGGCAACCGCCGACCAAACCGAGGACGGCGTCGGTCACGCTGCCGCCCCGGCCGTCTCGGGGGTAGCCGCGAGACTAGGCCTTGCCGCCGTTGTAGAGGATGCACGCGGTCTGGTGGTCCATCCCGACGCCGTTGACCGCCATCTCCTCGACGGGCGAGTACCTCAGCCGCACCGAGGTGCCGCTGACCTCCAGAAGCACGCAGGCCTCCCGCATCGCTTCGGGCATCCGGTCGCTGCCGAGCTCCGCCGCGACCGCTTCGGCCTCCTCAATCGTGTCGAAGGCGAGCTCACCTTCGAACGGCGTCTCCTGCTTGACCACCTTGAGGTCGTCGAGCAGATGCCCACTCGTCTCGAGGATGCGCACCGCGTCGCCGACGTCCCACCCGCAGAGTTCGGTCACCACCGGGCAGCGCGTGTGGAACCGGCAGCCTCGCGGAGGGTCGGCCGGATCCGGCACCGAACCGGCCAGCCGGATCGTGTCGTCGGAAACCTCGAGCGACGGGTTGGCCGCCAGCAGCGCCTGGGTGTACGGGTGTCGCGGCGACTCGAAAATCTCGTCGGAGCGCCCGATCTCGCTGATCCGGCCCAGGTACATCACGATGATGCGGTCGCTCATGTGCTGGACCACGCCGAGGTCGTGGCTGATGAACAAGTACGTCAAACCGTACTGCTGCTGCAGTTCGTGCAGCAGGTTCAGGATCTGAGCCTGCACGGAGACATCCAGCGCGCTCGTCGGCTCGTCGAGGACGATGAACTCCGGGTCGAGTGCCAACGCCCTTGCGATCGAGATGCGTTGCCGCTGACCGCCGGAGAACTGATGCGGATAGCGGTAGAGGTGCTGGCGGCCCAGTCCCACGTTCTCGAGCAGTTCGACCACCCGCTGAATGAGCGCAGGGCCGGAGGCCTCCTTGTGAATGCGTAGCGGCCGACCGACAATGTCGACCACCAGCTGGCGGGGGTTGAGCGACGAGAAAGCGTCCTGGAAAACGACCTGGCAGTTGCGCCGGTAGTTGCGCCACGCCGGCTTGGGCAGCAAGTCGATGCGGTACCTGTGGTCGATGGCCGCAATCTCGCCCTCGTTGCGCTTCTCCGGCGGCAGCGCGCGCTGCGCATCGAGCCGGTCCGCAGAGTCAGCATCCATGCCGAAATACACACCGCCGGAGGTAGGTCGCATCAGGCCCGCAATGCAACGGCCGAGAGTCGTTTTACCGCAGCCACTCTCACCAACCAGACCGACGGTCTCACCCCTGTGGATGTCGAAGCTGACACCGTCCACCGCTTGCACGTGGCCGGCTACCCGCTGCAGCACGCCTTCACGAATCGGGAAGTACTTGATGAGGTCGCGCACATTGACGACGTGGTCTGCGGCCGACGCCGAGCGGGCGGCGAGTTCGGGTTCCATGGTGGCGCTCATCGCTGTGCCCCCGGCTTCGGCATGTCGGCTGGGTCGACGCCGAGTTCATCGGCCGTGTCGTAAAGGAAGCACGCCGACATTCGTTCGGGTCCGTGTATCCGCAGCCGCGGGTCGACTCGTTCACACACCGGTGCTGTGTGCGGGCAGCGCCCCGCGAACCGGCAGCCGGGCTGCGGATCGACCAGTTCGGGCACGGTGCCCTCGATCGCGACCAGGTGCCCACGGGTGTGCTTCGGCGAGGGCACCGCGCCGACGAGCCCGCGGGTATATGGGTGCATCGGCTTTTCGAAAACCTGGTCGGCTGGGCCGACTTCGGCGACCCGGCCGCCGTACATCACCGCGACCCGGTTGCTGATCCGCCGCACCAGCGACAGGTCGTGGCTGATGTAGAGGATCGCGGTGTGGGTGCGCGCCTGCAGTTCGACCAGCAGGTCGAGGATGCGGGCCTGGATCGTGACGTCGAGTGCGGTGGTGGGTTCGTCGGCGATCAGTAGCTCCGGCCCGGCGGCGAGTGCCTGCGCGATCATCACGCGTTGCTTCATGCCGCCGGAGAGCTCGTGCGGATACCGCTGCATGACCTTGCGGGGATTGGGGATGCGCGTTTCGGCCAGTGCGCGGGCGATGCCCTCGTCGAGGACGGCCTGTAACCGCTTGTGCGGCTTGCGTAGTGGTGGAAAGAGCAGCGCTGTCTTTTCGGCCAAGGTCGATCGACGATGTCCATCGCGACGCAGCAGGATGTTCGCGTGCACGGGGTCGAGTCCGGCTTCGGCCAGCAGCTTGCTCGACTGGTGTTCGGCGAGTACCTCGGCCACCTGGTCGCGAATGGTCAGTGCCGGGTTCAGCGCCTTGCCCGGATCCTGGAAGATCATCGCGATGTGATTGCCGCGGATCGCGCGCATCCGGCGGATGGACGCGGTGAGCAGGTCGACGGTCTGCTGCCCGCTGTGCTCACACTTTTCGCACCCGTTCCCCGAACAGGACCTGCAGGGTGCGGTGACGCGGCCGGTCTCGCCGCACTTGTCGCAGCCGGCGCAGCTGCACGCCGGGCAGGTCACCTTCGGGTGGAACATGGCATGCCCACCGGCGAAGATACCCGGTGGCCGCGGCACCAGTTGCAGCAGCGACCGGGCGGTGACGCTCTTTCCCGACCCGGTCTCGCCAACCAGGCCGAGCGTCTCGCCCTCGTGGATGTCGAAGTTGATCCCGTCGACCGCGTGCACGACGCCACGCTTCGTGGCGAAGTGAATCCGCAGATCGCGCACCGAAAGCAGGGGGGTATCACCCGGGCTCGGCGCCTCCGCCAGGCCGGGGACGGTGCTCTCGGAGACGTTCACCGGCCCTCACTTCTCGGGTCGAGGACGTCGCGCAGGCCGTCGCCGAACAGGTTGAAGCCCAAGGACCAGAGAAATACCATCAGGCCGCCGAACGTGGCGACCCACCAGCGCCCCGAAATGATTCCGGACTGACCCTGACTGACCAGGTTTCCCCATTCGGCCAGGCCGGCCTCGGCGAGGCCGAGGAAGCTCAGGGTGGCCGCGAAGATCACCACGGCGCCCATCTGCAGGGTGGCCGCGACGACCACCGGCGTGATCGAGTTCGGCAGGATGTCCTTGGTGTAGATGCGCAGCTTGGAGTCGCCGATAACCCTTGCGGCGTCGACGTATTCGTTCTCCTTGGTGTGGATGATCTGCGCTCTGATGATGCGGGCGTAGCGACACCAGCCCAGCACGGTGATCGCGATGATGATGTTGGTGAACGACGGCCCCAGCAGCGCGGCGATCGCCAGCGCCAGAATGAGTTCGGGCACCGCGAGGAAGACATCCACCACACGCATCAGGAACTCGTCGACCTTGCCGCCGAGGAAACCGGCGATGCTGCCGATGACCACACCGATCAACACCGTCAGCCCGACGACCGTAAACGCCAGCCGCAGCGACGTCCTGGCGCCCCAGACGATGCCGTAGAGAACATCACCGCCTTCGGGTGTGGTGCCGAGCGGATGACCTGGCGTCCCCGGCGGTGCGTTGATCTGCGCCCAGTCCCGTGGCATCTGGTACGGGTCAGGGAAATTCGGCTCCATGATCAGCGGCGCGAGGATCGCCATGGTCACCAGCGCGAAGATGAGGACCGCGCCGAAGACCGTAGTGGGGCTGCGCAATGCTATGGCGGCTAGCTCACGGAAACGGCGCGCGCGTGACCGCCAGGCCTCCCAGCGGCCGACCGGCGCCACGACGGGATGGTGGGGCCGCTGCGCGACGTCCGTCATTCGCCTACCTCCTAGGTGTCCGCTCCGAGGGTGACCCTCGGGTCGAGGTAGGCGTAGATGACATCGACGACGAGGTTGACGACCAGGAACACGACCGCGGTGACGAGGACGAAGGCCATGATCGTGGCTCGGTCGCCGCGGACGACGCCTTCGGTGGCCCAGCGGCCGAGTCCGGGCCATCGGAACACGTTCTCCACCACCACCGAACCCTGCAACAGCACCCCCCAACCCATGCCGATGACCGTGACGGTCGGGATCAGCGCGTTGCGGCGGGCGTGGCGCTTGATCACCAGCCGCTCGGGTAGTCCCTTGGCCCGTGCGCTGTCGACGTAGTCCTCGTTCATCTCCTCGACCAGCGACGAGCGCATCATGCGCGCGATGACGGCCATGCCCTCGAAGCCGAGGACGAACGCGGGCAGCGCGAGGTGCTTGATGGCGTCCCAAAGGGCGGTCAGGTTGAAGTTGAGCAGAGCGTCCAGCGAGTAGAAGCCGGTGTAGTGGTTGATGGACGCGTAGATCGCCTCGTCGAACCGGCCCAGCGGAACGACAGGGATGATCAGGTAGAACAGGATCAGCATCAGCAGCGCGAACCAGAACAGCGGCAGGCTGGCGCCAATCACGGTGAACACCCGGGTCAGGTGGTCGGAGATCTTGTTGTGCCGCGCGCCGGCGAAGGTGCCGAGGCCGATGCCGAGCGCGATCGCGATGAGCGCGCCGAGAGTGGCCAGTTCCATCGTGGCGATGAACCGGCTCGGCAGCACCTGCGAGACGGGTGCGACCGAGACGCCCGACCATCCCAGGTCGCCGCGCAGCACGCCCCAGATCCAGTGCAGGTACTGCACCGGCAGCGGGTCGTCCAGGCCGTAGCGCTGTTCCAAGGCGTGGATCTCGTCGGGCGACATCTCGTGCTCGATGTAGATCGCGATCGGTGAGCCGCCGATCCGGGAGAGCATGAACACACCGATGGTGACGGCAATGATGACGAGTGGCAGTTTGATCAAACGACGGATGACGTAGTCACGTACCTGCATATCGTCTCAATTCCGGCTCCGTCCCCGGCTTTTCGTTGCGTCAGCCCTTGTTGTAGAAGACCCACCTCGGCATGATCCACAGCGGGTTGTAGACGAAGTCCTTCACCCAGCACTGCATGATCTGCACGTTCTTCTCGTCGGCGGCCCAGACCCACATCGGATCGTCGTGGATCATCTGCAGCGACTGCTTGTAAAGCTGCTCGCGCTCGCCGACGTTGGTGGACACGGCGGCACGGTCCAGTACGTCGGCCAGCGCGTCGGGGTCGCGGTATCCGCTGCGGTAGCCGAGCTTTTCACCCCACTCGCCGTCCGGGTGGTGGTAGGTCTGCATGAACTGGTACGGGTCGGTGAACGGGTCGGCGTTCTTGATCCACATCGCGTAGGGGAACGGGGTCTGGCCGTGCATCTCGTCGAACTGCGACTCGGCGACCTGAACGACGTTGACCCGGAACTTCGGATTCAGCTTCTCCAGTGAGTCCTTGAGGATCAGGCCGACCGGTGTGAACGTCGGGTTGTCCGTCTCGACCAGGATCGACACCTCGAATCCCTTGTCCCAGTAGCCGGTCTCGCGGAACAGCTTCTCCGACTGGGCCAGATCCTGCTGGTACTTCGGCGCATCCTCGGACCAGCCGAGAACACCCGGCGGCAGGTATGTCGGGTTTGCACCGAAGCCTTCGAGACCGGACTGCACCATGGTGTCGTAGTCGAACGCGTAATCGAACGCCTGGCGGATCCGCGGGTCGCGGAAGAAGTCGGCAGGGATGGTGTCGGTCGGCGGCAGCTTCGCCTTGTCGATCGCGAGGTTGAACGCCAGGTGCAGCGGCTCGAGCAGGAACCCGGCCTCGTCGAAGCAGACGTTCGGCGTGCCCTTGAGTTCGGTCACGTACTGCGGTGTGGGCTCGACCAGGTCGAAGTCGCCGGCCTTCATCCCGATCACGATGACGCTCGGGTCGTCGACGACCTCCCAGCGGGCGTCCAGCTTCGCCGGGCCGTTCCAGTAGTCGGCGAACTTCTCGAAACGCAGCCGCTCACCGCGATCCCAGGACGTCAGCTTGTAGGGTCCGCTGCCTGCCTCGTTGGTGGTCATGAACTCGTTGGTCTGGCCCTCCTGCACGCCACCGTTCTTCTCGACCGCGTCCTTGCTGACTATTGCAGCGGGCGGCGAATAGGCGACGGTGCCCAGGAAATAGGCGGCAGGCTCCTTGATCTTCACCTCGAACCGGTACGGGTCGACGACGCGGGTCGACTCGACGAGGTCGGTCAGCTTCGATGCCTGGCCCTCGGGCAGGTTCATCGTCATCACGCGGTCCCACGAGAACTTGACGTCGTCGGCGTTCAGGTCGGTGCCGTCGTGGAACTTCACGCCCTGACGGATGGGGAAGGTATACGTCAGGCCGTCGGGCGAGACCAGGCCGTTCTCCTTGGTCGGTACCTCCGACGCGATCATCGGCACCGGATCGGCGCTGTCCGGCGGGATGTCGACCAGGAAGTCGTACATCTGAATGATGGCCCGGTTGCCGAATCCGCCGTCGGTGGTGGCTGCCGGGTCGAGCGATTCGGGCTCGCCGCCCAGCGAGTGGACGAACACACCCGGGTTCTTGACTTCGGATGGTGCCTCGCCTTCGCCGCCGCCACCGCCTTCACCCTCGGGTGTCGCCGTCTTGCCGCACGACATCGACATCGTGAGCAACAGCGTTGAGAGTAGGGCGATCGCGATCGTCGTCAGTTTTCGCCGGTCGTGCTTAACGGGTTTCATCTTGCCCCTCTTCCATGGCGGCAGGGCGAACATCGACTTCCGTCGCCGGAGTATGACTCCGGTTGGACGGGGTTATGACGGTAATTCGGGATTCTCATAGCGATCAAGAATGAGGAGATTCGATTCGACATCGAAACAATTGCCGTAGACCGGATTTGCCGACGGGCGCCGGTCACTGCTCACGGGATGTGCGGGAGCAGCAGCGTGGCGTGTTGTTGGGGACCGGTGTGCAGGGTGGTTGTCCCGCCGTAGATGTCGGTGGGTCGATGGGTGGGGTCGGCGTGGGTGTAGATACCGACACCGCGAAGTTGTGAGCCCTTGAAGTGGCTCAGTTGGGCGGCGGGGCCTTCGTATTCGTAGTCGGTGCCGCGGATGGTCAGGCCGATGCGGTAGCCGGCGGGCACGATGATCGACGTCGGCCAGATTTCGATGTCGAGGCGGTAGATGTCGCCCGGTGTGAGCGGCTGTGGATTGGTGTGGGTGTGGTAGGGCCGCCACGGCCGGCTCAGCGCCGGGTCGAGTTCCCGGTGCGATGCGCGTAGCCAGCCGTGCCCGATGGGGGTGTGCGGGTCGACCGCGCCTTGGAGGACGACTTCGGCGCCGTCGGGGTCGAACACCCGCAGCACGGCGAAGATGTCGGCGTCGGTGGTGGTGGAGGATACGTAGAGGGTGGCCGCGACCGGGCCGGTGATCTCGGTGTCGGTGGTCATCGGCGGGGTGGTCATGGTGATGCCGGGGCCGTCGAGTGCGGTAAACGACGCTTGGTCGGGCCGGCAGGCGGGTCGAGCGAGAGGGTGCCCGTGACGGGGTCGAGGTGCCAGGTCGTCCAGTTGGTGCGGGCGATGGGCCATTCGTTTTCGGTGCGGTCGATGAAGTCGCCGTCGACGGTGCGGATCCGCAGCATGACCGGTGGCCGGCGGTCCCAGCCGTTGTCGATGTCTTTGAGGAAGTGGTCGAAAAATCGTTTCTGCAAACCGATTCCGTAGTCGGTGTAGAACTCGGTCCAGTGCTCGCGGCCGTGGATCTCCAGCCATTTCTGGCTCGATGCCGCGCGCACGAATCCTTCGACATTGCCGCGGAGGTGCCGCCCGGCACCGCCCCAGTTGCCCGCCGACAGGAACGGCACCGTGATCCGGTCGAACACCGCCGAGCGCTCCCGATGAAAACCGTCGTCGAGCGGATGGCTTCGCACGTCGGCGCCGTAATCGGCTCGGTTGGCCGCAAGTTCCTCGTCGGTCAGTGTCTCCGGACCGGTGACGAGCTCCCCGCTGGTGGCGCCGACGAAGCTGCGTTCGCCCAGTCCATGCTGCACGGTGCCGATGGTGCGGCGGTACCACACGTCGACCGCCTGGCAGAGCATCCCACCGTGGTAGAACATGTCGCGGTAGAAATCGCTGACGCCTTCCCACGGGACCATCGCGGTCAGGTGGGGCGGGTTGAGGCCGGCCACCAGCCACTGCGTGATCGCGTAATAGCTGATGCCGAGCAGGCCGACTCTGCCGGTGCTCCACGGCTGGGTGCCCGCCCATTCGATGCAGTCGTACATGTCCCGGGTGCCCCGCATCGCGTACGTATCGATGTAGCCCGGTGATCGTCCCCACCCGCGGGCGTCGACCCGCACGCAGATGTATCCGTCCGGCACCCACTTCTCCGGATCGCACACCTCCCACGCCTGAAAGCGGTTCGACGACCTCGCCGCCACGTCCGGATGGCCTTCGACCATCTTCATCCACGCGTCGGGGTAGCCCTCCTGAAAGCCAGGTCCTTGCCGTAGGGGCCGTAACTCAACAGCACCGGATGCGAAGCTTCGTCGTCGGGACGAAAAACGTTGGCGCGCAGCACCACACCGTCATCCATCGCGATCGGCACATCCCACTCGACCAACATCAGCGGGCGGTGTCCTTGGGTGGGATGTGGGGGAGCAGCAGCGTGGCGTGTTGTTGGGGACCGGTGTGCAGGGTGGTTGTCCCGCCGTAGATGTCGGTGGGTCGATGGGTGGGGTCGGCGTGGGTGTAGATACCGACACCGCGAAGTTGTGAGCCCTTGAAGTGGCTCAGTTGGGCGGCGGGGCCTTCGTATTCGTAGTCGGTGCCGCGGATGGTCAGGCCGATGCGGTAGCCGGCGGGCACGATGATCGACGTCGGCCAGATTTCGATGTCGAGGCGGTAGATGTCGCCCGGTGTGAGCGGCTGTGGATTGGTGTGGGTGTGGTAGGGCCGCCACGGCCGGCTCAGCGCCGGGTCGAGTTCCCGGTGCGATGCGCGTAGCCAGCCGTGCCCGATGGGGGTGTGCGGGTCGACCGCGCCTTGGAGGACGACTTCGGCGCCGTCGGGTCCGAACACCCGCAGCACCAGGAAGATATCGGCATCCGACGTCGTCGACGAGACGTACACAGTGGCCGAGACCGGGCCGGTGATCTCGGTGTCGGCGGTCATCGGTGGGGTGGTCATGGTGATGCCGGGGCCGTCCAGCGCGGCGAAGGACGCGTGGGTGGGGCCGGCAGGCGGGTCAACGAGAGGACGCCCGCGGACGGGGTCGAGGTGCCAGGTGGTCCAGTTGGTGCGGGCGATGGGCCATTCGTTTTCGGTGCGGTCGATGAAGTCGCCGTCGACGGTGCGGATCCGCAGCATGACCGGTGGCCGGCGGTCCCAGCCGTTGTCGATGTCTTTGAGGAAGTGGTCGAAAAATCGTTTCTGCAAACCGATTCCGTAGTCGGTGTAGAACTCGGTCCAGTGTTCGCGGCCGTGGATCTCCAGCCATTTCTGGCTCGAGGCCGCCCGCACGAACCCCTCCACGTTGCCCCGCAGGTGCAACGACGACCCGCCCCAGTTGCCCGCCGACAGGAACGGCACCGTGATCCTGTCGAACACCGCAGAACGCTCCCGATGAAAACCGTCGTCGAGCGTGTGCGAGTCGATCTCAGCGGGAAAATCGGATCTGCGGGCTTCCAGATCGGCATAGGTGTGCGTCTCGGGTCCCGCGACGAGCTCTCCGGTGTTGGCGCTGACGAAGCCGCGCTCCCCGCGCCCGTGCTGCACCGTGGTGACGGTGCGCCGGTACCAGACCGACTTCATGTCGCATGCGATGCCACCGTGATAGCAGAGCTCCCGGTAGAAATCCGAAAACCCTTCCCAGGGGATCATCGCCGCCAGATGCGGGGGACTCAATGCGGCGACCTGCCATTGGTTGACGGCGTAGTAGCTGATGCCGAGCAGGCCGACCTTTCCGGTGCTCCACGGCTGGGTGCCCGCCCACTCGATGCAGTCACGCAGGTCGATCATCTCGCGGGTGCTCCACGGATCGATGTGGCCCGGTGAGCGTCCCCACCCGCGGGCGTCGACCCGTGCGCATACATATCCGTCCGGCACCCATTTCTCCGGATCGCACACCTCCCACGACTGGAAGCGGTTCGACGAGCCCGCGGCCACCTCCGGATGGCTCTTCACCATCGCTGCCCACGCGTCGGGGTAGCCCTCCTGAAACGCCAGGTCCTTGCCGTAGGGGCCGTAACTCAACAGCACCGGATGCGAAGCTTCGTCGTCGGGACGAAAAACGTTGGCGCGCAGCACCACACCGTCATCCATCGCGATCGGCACATCCCACTCGACCAACATGCCGATCCCAGGAACCGTCATGGCGCTTACCTTGCGACCCACGGCCGGCTGCACGGCGGCTGAGCCTACGGATCTGGCGCCGACGTCGTCAACGATCTGCTGTTTCGATGTCGAACCGTACGAGCGCTGCTCACCGCAGCTTGACGACGACCTTGCCCTTGGCGCTGCGGTCTTCGAGCGACGCGATCGCATCTGCCGCGCGCTCGAGCGGATAGACCTCCGGCTGGGGTGCCGACACCTTGCCCGACGCTAGCAGCGGCTCGAGGTCGGCCCACTGTTCCTGCAGATAGTTCGGATGCGTCAGCGTCCATGCGCCCCAGCCGACGCCGACGGTGTCGACGTTGTTCAGCAGTAGCCGGTTGGCCTTGACCGTCGGGATCTCGCCGTCAGTGAACCCGATGACCAGCAGCCGCCCGCCCGGCGCCAGCGAGCGCAGCGAGTCGGTGAACCGATCCCCGCCGACGGGGTCGACGACGATGTCGACGCCGCGACCGTCCGTCAGCTCCTTGACCGCGTCCTTGAAGCCGTCGGCCAGCACCACATCGGAGGCGCCCGCGGCCTTGGCGATCGCCACCTTGGCCTCGGAGCTGACCACCGCGATGGTGCGGCTCGCCCCGAACGCCGGCGCCAGCCGCAGCGTCGACGTGCCGATACCGCCGGCGGCGCCGTGCACCAGCACGGTCTCGCCCTCGGCCAGCCTGCCTCGCGTCCGCAACGCGAAATGCATCGTCATGTCATTGAACAACAGGCCGGCGCCAGCCTCGAAAGACACCGAGTCGGGCAGTTTGAACACGAATTCCGGTTGCAGCACAACGACTTCCGCCATCGCGCCGTACATCATCGTCAACCCGGCGACGCGGTCGCCCTCCGCGACGTGCGATCCGGAGGGCGCGCTGCGCACCACACCCGCGAGTTCCGCACCCGGGATGTAGGGCATGTCCGGCTTGTACTGATAGAGGCCGCGGGTTTGCAGCGCGTCCGGAAAGGCAACCCCTGCCGCGTGCACGTCGATGACGACCGCGCCGTCGTCCGTTGGGTCGTCCACCTCGACGAGCTCCGCGGCCTGTGGTCCGTCGAGACTGGCTATCTGGATTGCGCGCATAGCACCATTTAACAGGCTCGGGTGAACGGGGCAGCCCCCGCCTGACGGTAGGATTTGCCGCCGGCAGCGTTGCCGCAACAGATCGGAGTAGCCATGCCACGTGGCCAGCGGGTCAGAGGGAATACGCGGCGATTCGCCGCGGCCGACGCGTTGCCGCCGGCACGCCCGCTCACCGTCCGCGCGGGCGACGGCACCCGCCTGCACGCCGAGGTATTCGGGCCCGAAGACGGCTATCCGATCGTGCTGGCCCACGGCATCACCTGCGCCATCCGGGTGTGGGCGTACCAGATCGCCGACCTGGCCAGGGACTACCGGGTGATCGCGTACGACCACCGCGGTCACGGCCACAGCGGCGTGCCGTCGCGGCGCGGGAACTACGGCCTCAACTTCCTCGCCGCCGACCTCGACGCCGTTCTGGAGGCGACGCTGGAGCCCGGCGAACGTGCGGTCATCGCGGGCCACTCCATGGGCGGTATCGCGATCACCTCGTGGGCCGAGCGCTATCCCCGGCGGGTGTCTGAGCGCGCCGACGCCGTCGCGCTGATCAACACCACCACCGGCGAGGTGCTGCGTCACGTCCAGCTCATCCCGGTGCCGCCGCGACTGGTCGATGCCAGGGTGCGTGCCGCCGGAACCCTGCTCAAGACCTTCGGGGCGGCGCCCCTGCTGCGCGCGGTGGACCGGCCCAGCCGGCAGTTAGTGTCGATGATGGCGGTGGGCCGCGACGCGGACCCGGAGATCGCCGAGTTCGTATACGAGCTGTTCACCGCCACGCCGCCCGCGAGCCGCGGCGGCTGGGCCCGCGCGCTGGTCGATGCGCTGGGGACGCACCGGCACATCGCGTTGCAGAACCTCACGGTGCCGACGCTGGTGATCGGCAGTGAGAAGGATCGGCTGCTGCCGATGGTTTCGTCGCGCCACATCGCGAGGATGGCGCCCAACCTGGCGGAGTTCGTCGAGCTGTCCGGTGGGCACTGCGCGATCCTGGAGCGCCCCGACGAGGTCAACAGGCAGCTGCGCCGGCTCATCGAGTCGGTCGGCCAGCAGCGACGCGCCACGTCCTAACCCGACAGTTCCCGGTGCACCTCGGCGGCCGCTCGACGGCCCGACCGGACGGCCCCGTCAAGGAACCCGGTCCACTCGTCGGCGGTTTCGGTCCCGGCCCAGAAGATCCCCTCGACCGGCTTGCGTAGCCACCGCCCGTAACTGGTCCACGAACCCCGCGGTACCGCGGCGGTCGGCCCGCCGGGCGCGAAATCCTCTGTTCCCCAACAGTGATCGACGTAGTCGATGGGCTGCAACGCCTCGTCACCGAACAGTGCCGCGAAGCCGGCCAGCGCGTGTTCGCGTCGCTCCGTCGGCGGCAGCGGATCGAAGGTGCGCGGGTCGGTGAAGCCGAGCAGGATGCCTGGCCCCTTTTCGTCGGGGCTGACGTCGAACGTGATGAACACCGGTCCTTCGTCGGACAGCGCCTCGCCGGAGCAACCGTTCGCGCGCCAGAACGGCGTCTCGTAGGCGGCGTAGGCCTTGCTCAGGTTTCCCTGTGGCCAGTGCTGCGCGAGTTCTTCGTACTCGGCGGGCAGCTCCGGTATGAACTCGATGCCCACCCGGTGCGCGGGCGGAATCGCCAGGATGACGGCCTTGGCGGAGACGTTGCCGCGGTCGGAGCTGACGGTGATGGCCCCGTCGGCGTGTCGCTCGATGCTGCGGACGACGGCATTCAGCACAACCCGGGGAGCGAGTTCCTCGGCCATCCGGAGCGCGATCTGCTGGGTTCCGCCGGGGAACCGGTCCTGCTGCGCTCCGCCCTTGACGTCGAGCATGCGGCCGAGCCCGCCTGCGGCCTTGACGTAACGCACCGCGTGCAGCATCGACACCGCGTCGGGCTCGCAACCCCACGTGACCCGCGCCACGATGGCCATCAGATCCCGTGTCGACGCGCTCGCGTGGACGTAGCGCAACCACTCGTCAAGAGTCTTGCTGTCGAGGATTTCGGCGATCGGGGATGTCCATGGCTCGGCGACCGGCACCCGCCGGCTCACCCGGTCGAACCGCCATTGGATGCGCGAAACGTCGACCAACTCGATAATCGACAGCTTCGGAATCGTGCTGCGATACGACCGAACCTTGCCTCGCCATCGGATCAAGTTCTTCCCGTGGCTATAGGTTGGCACGGTCTCGCAACCCAGCTCGGCCGCCAGCTCGATTACGGCGTCCTGCGTCGGGCCGACGAAGGTGCCGCCGAGGTCGACGGGCGCGCCTGCGATCGTCGTGGTCGCCGACCTGCCGCCGACCCGGTCGCGGCCCTCCATCACGACGACGTCGTAGCCGAGCCGGACCAGTTCCCGCGCTGCGGACAGACCCGCGAACCCGGCCCCTACGACGACGACGTCGGCGTTGGTGCGTCTCCTCTTCGCGCGAGCGCTCATCGGCGGTCGTCTCCTCTTCGCGCGAGCGCTCATCGGCGGTTGGGTGTGTCACGCGACTAGGCTCTCACGCCGTGAAGGTGATGACGGCGCTGTTCGGACCCATCAATGCGATCGAGCAGGCGCGGGCCTTCCGCGACGCAGGGGCGAGTGGGGTCTTCACCTTCGAGGGGACGAACGACGTCTTCGCGCCGCTCACTCTGGCGTCGACCGTCGGTGGCCTGGACCTGATGACCAACGTCGCAATCGCGTTTCCGCGCAACCCGATTCATCTCGCTCACCAGGCGATCGACCACCAGGTGCTAAGCGAAGGCCGGTTCGCGCTCGGGCTGGGCACTCAGATCCGGACGCAGATCGAAAAGCGGTTCGGCGCTCAGTTCGACAAGCCGGTGGCCAGAATGACCGAGCTGATCGCGGCGCTGCGGGCAATCTTCGAGTCCTGGACCACCGGCGAGCGGCTCAATTTCCGCGGCGAGTACTACCGCCACACGTTGATGACGCCGAACTTCAGCCCCGGCGAGAATCCGTACGGGCCGCCGCCGATCTATGTCGGTGCGCTGGGACCCCGGCTCACCCGCGCCACCGCCCAGCACGCCGACGGCCTGCTCGTCATGCCGTTCGGCAACAAGCGGTTCCTGCACGAGGTGACGATGCCCGCCGTGCGGGATGGTCTGAAGGCTGCTGGCAGGTCACCGGACAAGTTCGCGGTGATCCCGGAGATCATCGTGTCGGTCGGCGAGGACGATGAGGCTCACACCGCCACCCGGCGCCTGCTGGCGTTCTACGGCTCCACGCCCGCCTACCGCCCGGTGCTCGACATTCATGGCTGGGGCGAGCTGCAACCCGAACTCCACGCGCTGTCGAAGCAGGGCCGATGGGAGGAGATGGGGCAGCTCATCGACGACGACGTACTGCACACCATCGCCGCCTGCGGCAGCCCGGCCGAGGTCGCGGCACACATCCGCGACCGCGTGGCAGGCGTCTCCGACCGGATCTGCCTGTACCAGCCTGGTCCGATCGCGCCGGGGGCGTTGGCCGAGATCGTTGACGCGCTGCGCGGCTGACCACATATATCGTGGTACCCAGTCGGACCAACGGAGGTCACATTGTCCCAGGAGGTCGATGAGCGCTTGCGCGAAGAGCAGACTGGCTCCGAATACTCCGACGTTCTGATCATCGGCGCGGGGATCTCGGGGATCGGCGCGGCCTACCGCATTCACCAGAAGAATCCGAAGCTGTCGTACACGGTGCTCGAGCGGCGGGAGCGGATCGGCGGTACCTGGGACCTCTTCCGTTATCCGGGTGTACGGTCCGACAGCGACATCTTCACGCTGAGCTATCCCTTCGAGCCGTGGACTCGACCGGAGAACGTCGCGGACGGGCACGACATTCGTGAGTATCTGACCCAGACCGCACGCAGGTACGGCATGGACAAGCACATCCGCTTCAATACCCGCGTCGTGTCGGCAGACTGGGATTCGACCACCGACACCTGGACCGTACAGACGGAGGTCAACGGCGAGCCGGAAACCTACCGCGGTCGGTTCCTGTTCTTCGGCACCGGCTACTACAACTACGACGAGCCCTACACGCCGGATTTTCCCGGCATCGAGGAGTTCACCGGCGAGGTCGTGCACCCCCAGCACTGGCCGGAATCGTTGGACTACACCGGAAAGAGGGTCGTGGTGATCGGCAGCGGCGCTACGGCGGTCAGCATGATTCCGTCGCTGACCGAGAAGGCCGGGCACGTCACCATGTTGCAGCGCTCACCGACCTACCTGTTGTCGTCGCCACGGATCAACCCGGTCGTGCAGGCGATCCGAAAAGTGTTGCCGCTCCGCGCCGCTAACAGGGTTGTGCGGTGGAACAACACCAGCTTCGTGGTGGTGTTATATGCGCTCTCACGCAAGACGCCGCGGTTGGTCCGGTGGCTGCTCCGCAGCGGCGCGAAACGCAATCTGCCCGAGGCCTATCCCGTCGACGTCCACTTCAAGCCCCGGTACAACCCGTGGGACCAGCGGATGTGCCTGATCCTCGACAACGACCTCTACAAGGAGGTCGGCGACGGCCGAGCGGAGGTCGTGACCGATCACATCGACCACATCGACGCCGCCGGCATCGTGCTGCGCTCCGGTGAGCGGATCGATGCCGATGTCATCATCACGGCCACCGGCCTTCAGTTGCAGGCTCTCGGCGGTGTCGCGTTGAGCATTGACGGTGCGGAGGTCAAACCCCAGGACCGGTTCGTCTACAAGGGGCACCTGCTCGAAGACGTGCCGAACGCGGCGTGGTGCGTCGGCTACTTCAATGCGTCGTGGACGCTTCGGGCCGACCTGACCGCGCGATCGGTGGCAAAGCTGTTGGCGTACATGGATTCTCGTGGTTATACCCACGCGTACCCGCATCTCGGCGATGTGCCGATGCCGGAGAAGCCGGCGTGGAACATCAATGCCGGCTACGTGCAGCGTGCCCTCCATGCGCTGCCGAAATCAGGAACTCACCGGCCGTGGAACGTCCGGCACAACTATGTGCTTGATGCGATCGATCACCGCTTCGACAGGATCGAGGAGTCGATGGTGTTCGGCCGCGTGGCGGCCAACTCCGTGCAGCCGGGTGAAGTTCCGACAGGAATCGATGGGTCAGGCCTGGCCTCATGCGGGCAAGGCGTCGACGATGCGGCCGACAACCTGCCGACTTAGGAGCATTCCGTTGTGACCGACGCCGCCGACCGTTACGTTCTCCACTTGGGTGTAGGCCGGCACCGACCGCAGGCCCGGCACGATCATGTCGAACGCGGCCGTGAATGCCAGCCACCGCACGCCGTCCGGTACCGGCGCGCAGGCGAGTCGGCGCAATAATGGCGAACCTTCCCGCAGCGCTCGGACAATCGCCCCGAACGGCAGCAGGTTCGCCCACGGCGTACCTCCAAACGGTGACCCCAGGGTGACGACGGTGTCGACCAGCCCGTTAAGGCGACCGCCCGCGATGGCCTGCGCTATGACGACCCCGCCCAGGCTGTGTCCGACCAGATGCACCTTGTCCGAGCCGGTTCGAGACAACATCCTGTTCACCTCGACGACGAGCCGGTCGGCGAGCTGCTCCACCGAGGTTCCGATCGGCGTGTAGGTCACCGCGTGGACGGTCAGGCCTCGGGCACTCAGCGCTTGCGCGAGCAAGGACCAGCTGGACTTCGTGCCCCCGAAGCCGTGCACGAGCAGCACGGGGCATGTCGTTGGTGCGGTGTGCGCCTGGACCGGCGACCACGGACCGCATGAGGGGTCGAAGCCGCCGCCGACCAGGTGTAGTGGTGCCATTGCGGCTACCGACGCCATCAGCGCCACTTCGTATGCCTGCGCCTTCGCGGCACGCCCAATTATCCCGACCGCGGTGCGGGCCGCGTCGAATACGCCGAACGTCGACATCACGTGTCCTCGTGTCCGCACACCACAGATCCGTGTGCCTGGTGTCTTCGATTGATCTGCGCCTGCAACATGTCTCACCCTTTGTGCGACCCGTTCTGTTTTGAGAATCGCAGTTGGTGGGTCGTTTGTCTTCAAGGCCAGCCGCCATTTGGTTTTCCGGCCAGTCGGTGTCGCGCGCTACCGGCTAGCGGGAAGCCGCAGCGCGGCTCGGCCGCATCCGGTTAGGTGACGCGCTGCAGACGCAACACCACCGCGGTCAATCCGCACTGTTCCGCACTACGCGCGAACTTCAGAAGCCCGTGAAGTAACGGAGAACTGGGCTCGTCGTGGTGCTATAGGGATATACGTTCGGCGGAGTAGAGGAGTTCATTAGGTGCGGCAACGGAGCCGACAAGCCTGCTGGCGGTGAGGATCCGGTGCCCGCGGCCTGGCAAGAGGTTCCTCGGCTCGGGTTGGTGCCCTGGGTGAGGAGACCGGCGGATCAACACTGGGGCCCGGCAACACGGCGGCGAGTTGAACTTTCGGCCCGCGCCAGCGTTGTGAACCTGGGTACGGTCATTGGCACGGCCGGACCAGGCGTTGTTCTGGCCACCGCAAAGAGTCAGTCGGGCCGCACGTCGTGTGTGATTGCCATGGTGTCGCCGATCTCCAGTTCGTCTGCGGTGTGGTTGAGCAGGATCCGGCTTCGGCTGGGCGACAGGAGGATTGACAGATAATGGTGGGCTCGATCGCCTGCGGTGAATGCGAGTCGGTTTACGCGCAGCAGTGCGGCACCGATGGCGATGTCGAGTAGCCGGGCCGTGCGGGGGCCGGCGATCTCGGCGGTGAACTCGTGTTGCACGCGCTCGAGGGTGACGCCGGCGTCGGCAAGTAGGCGGTACATCGGCGTGTGGGCCAACTTCTCGGCTGTGATCGTCTCGGCAAGCCCGGCGGGAAGCCAGGCCTCGGTGACGAGCAGTGGTTCGCCGGTTCGGCGCTCGCGCCGTACTCGCAGGATGTGCAACGCGTCGCCGGCGAATCCGACCTTGTCCGAGATGGTTCGTGGCGCGGTCCGCAGATCGAATTCGAGCACATCGGGGTCGCTTAAGAACTGGATCTGGCGCAGCTCATCCATGTAGGACCGGCGATCGGGTTGCCGCCCGGCCGGATGGTGTTCGCGAACGAAGGATCCGACGCCTTGGCGGCGTGTGATGTAGCCCTGATCGGCCAGGTCGGCCAGTGCCCGCCGGACGGTGATGCGGGAGACGCCGAACTGATCGCACAACTCCTGCTCGGTGGGCAGCGGATGCCCCGCCGGGATGGCCCCCCGCGCAATCTCGTCGTGCAACACCAGGAACAGCTGCCGATGCAGCGGCACACCCGCGGCCAGCGCTACGGGCTTGCCGCGGACTTCATCTCTGCTCATCGGTAACTGAAGCTTACGGTCGCCATGGCTGTGCTCCGCCGTCCTACAGCCGGCTGTTTGCCGGACGTTCCATTTGTACTATTACATGACAAGACTTGTACTATTACATTACAACCACTGCCAGTGGTCGGGCTGGTCGAGAAGGGCCGCGATGACCGTTACAGCACAGCAAGCCGGGACCGAGCCGGGCGGGTCTGCCGGCACCCTGGCCACGTGGGTGGCCGATGTACGGATGGGCGACGCCGCCCAGGAGACCCGCTCACGGTGAGTGCCGCGATGGACCGGCTGCGGATCGGCGAAGCGCTGGCACAGCTGTCCGCCGCGGACCGCGACCTTCTTCGCCGCTCGTACTACGAGGGCCGGACGACGGCACAGATCGCCGAGGATCTGCACATCGCCGACGACACCGTGAAGACGACACTGCACCACACGGTGCGAGCGCTTCGGCGCACACTGCAGGAAAATGGGGGCTTCGAACCGCTCGACTAGTCGGCCGTCGTGACAACGCGACAGGTCGATTCCGTGCGCGGAGCGACCCGGTGTCGCACTGGATGGTCGAGATCTAGGGATCGCAGCGCTGCGGAAAGCTCGCCGTGGTCAGGGCGATGACGCCGCCGAGTTCGGGCTGACGCCATCCGCCGAGCAGCGGCTCGCCACCGTGCCGATCGACACCGGGGACGACCCCTACCTCTTCGGAGGATGACCGGCGAGGGGTAGGGGCGGGCGATGCTGTCGGTCTATTGCGAGACGTGGGCCGATTCGTGTCGAACTACCTACAATCTCCACCCGATCTCCACGAAACCTCCAAGCCCTTACACCCGGTGATCACCGATCATCGATTCCTGTCGGAACTTCACCAGACACTCGAAAGGTACGAAAATGAAAAGCTTCTTCTTCA
This sequence comes from uncultured Actinomycetota bacterium, assembly GCA_963800125.1. Lineage (GTDB taxonomy): Bacteria > Actinomycetota > Actinomycetes > Mycobacteriales > Mycobacteriaceae > Mycobacterium. The sequence goes on from CAWDAC010000049.1 coordinate 116,426, forward strand.
CCACAGTCACCGCCGGAGCACTGGCATCCGCCGCCCTCGGACTCGCCGGAACCGCGAACGCCGCGCCGTCCGGCCCGTCGTCTGTGGACGGGACGATCAGCCAGCTGCGGTCCCAGGGCTATCACGTCATCGTGAACCGCGTCGGAACGGCTCGGCTTGACCAGTGCACGGTTAACGCGGTCCGGCCCGGCCAGACGTTTTCACGCACAGACTCCGGGGTTCCCGGAGCCGACGACGACATCGTGACGACGGTGACCAATAGGACCGTCTACGTCGACGTGGCCTGCTGACACCTGATCGGCAGACGTGCCGTGGGTGTCGTCGAGGGTGCCGCCGCGCAGCATGGCGACTTCGGAGTACCGGTGATTTCTTGCGAGCTCGGCGAGTTCACCACCGCCCATCACGTGTGGTCCAAAGACAAGGCGCGCAACGGATTGCGGCGCACGCGATTCCGGAATTATCAACTCGGGTCAGCGACCTAGGGTCGTCCGAATAGACCTAAGTTTCTTCCCATCACCTCCTGGGGCGTGATTCGCCCGGTGCTGAGGAGCACTCTGGCCACCACTGCACCGAAGATGAATCCACCGACATGGGCGAAGAACGCGACCCCACTGTCACCGGTGTTCGAGGGGTGGATCAGCGCGTAGTTGCTCTCGAAGAACTGGTAGAGAAACCAGCCGCCGAGGAAGACCCAGGCCGGGATGTTGATCGGGAACCACCCCAGGAGCGTGCGGATGCGTGAGTTGGGATAGAGCACGAAATAGGCGCCCAGCACGGCGGCGATCGCGCCGCTGGCGCCCAGGTTGGGTATCTGCGCGTCGGCCGCGGTGCCGAAGAGCAGGGTCATCGCGGTCTGCAGCATCATCGCGGCGAATCCGCCGGCGAAGTAAAAGAGCAGATAGCCCAGCCGCCCGAATGCGTCCTCGACGTTCTTGCCGAAGATCGCCAGAAACAGCATGTTGCCCAGGATGTGGTCCCAGCCGGCATGCATAAACATCGCCGTGATCCATCCGACACCCCACGGGACGCCCAGGTGACAGGAGTTGTTGACATCGCACGGGTAGAACGACGCCTGGTTGACCGCCGCCTCTCCGTTGGGCAATTCGTAGAACAAAAAGACCGCGAAGTTGGCGACGATCAGCGCGACATTGACGACCGGGAACCGGCGGGGCGCAATGCCATCGGAGTACGGGATCATGCGAGCTCTTGCCGGGAGCCGTCGCCGGCCCTGACCGCCGCCCCAGGTCGCCGCACGGGGTGCCATCTCGGCCGGCGACCAGCGCCGGCCGCCCTAACATCCACGTCTTGCGCCGACAGCAGCACCATTACCGCCCTCCGTCCCCATCGATCAGCGCATCGTTCCACGCGCAACAGCTGGTCGCCTCACGTTACGCACAACGTACGGAGCCCACCGCTGTCGTCGCCAACTCAAACTGCGCGTTAGTGTTGTCGCTGCGCACAATTGATATCTGCCCACCTAGTGAAACGCTTGCCCTATACCGGGCCAATAGATCTCCCGTGCCGGAGAGCGTCGCAGAATCTACCGACAGGCCCGGTTGTGGAACAACTGAATTGGGACTGGTTTTCGGGGCATTGCCTGTTACGCGCGTCATATCGGTTGCTGTGAGAAAGAAGCATGCGCATGGACCTCAACGGGATCGGCATCGGTGACGCCTTGGGCACTGACTACTTCCACCTCAGGGAGCAGATGACCGCGCAGCAGGCGGACTACCTCGCGCGGACGAGAGAGTTCGTACGCACCGAGGTGCAACCGACCATCATCGACTACTGGGAGAAAGCCGAGTTCCCGTGGCCGCTGATCGAGAAGCTCGGCCCCGTCGGGATCATCGGTGACGGGATCGTCGGCTACGGCTGCCCTGACATGGATCCGATGTCGGCTGGGCTGATCGCGATGGAGATGACCCGGGGCGACGGGAGCATGGGCACGTTCCTGGTGGTCCATGGTGGGCTCGCGATGAAGTCGATCTTCATGCTCGGCTCCGAGGAGCAGAAGCAGAAGTGGCTGCCGCCGATGGCCCGGCTCGAGAAGATTGGCGCGTTCGCGCTCACCGAACCCGACCACGGGTCCGATTCGGTCGCACTGGAGACCTCGGCCCGCCGCGACGGCGATTCCTACGTGATCAACGGCGCGAAGAAGTGGATCGGCAACGGGACCATCGCCGATGTCGTCGTGGTGTGGGCCCGCGATGTCGAGGACGGCCAGGTCAAGGGATTCCTCGTGGAGAAAGGCACGCCGGGTTACAACGCCAAGAAGATCGAGCACAAGGTCCCCTTGCGGGCGGTCTGGCAGGCCGAGATCGCGCTGGATGAGATGAGGATTCCCGCGCAGAACAAGCTGCCCGCGGCGAACACGTTCAAGGACACGGCCAAGATCCTCGTCGGCACGCGGCTCTCCTGCGCGTGGGGCGCGCTCGGGTCGGCGGTCGGCGGGTTCGACGCCGCCCTGAGCTACGCCAAGAGTCGCAAGCAGTTCGGCAAGCCGCTGGCCGGCCATCAGATCATCCAGCAACGCCTGGTGAAGATGCTGGCCGACGTTACCGCGATGCAGCTGTACTGCCTGCAGATGACCCGGCTCGCCGAGCAGGGCCGGCTCGGCGACACCCTCGCAGGGCTTGGCAAGTTCCACAACACGACCCGAGGCCGAGCTGTACTTGCCGAGGCGCGAGATCTGTTGGGAGGCAACGGAATCCTGCTCGACTACCATGTGATCAGACACATGGTCGACCTCGAGGCCATCCACACGTTCGAGGGCACCGAGACCATCCAGGCGCTGATCGTCGGGCGCGACATCACCGGCATCAGCGCGTTCGCCTGACCGCAGCGACCGCGCGCTATTGCAACGGCCTCGCCAGAGCGCGGGTTATCCCGGATACGGACTTGCAGGACTCGCTGTCCTAGCGGCCATTGCCGCCGAGCGCCGACTCACGACGCGCATGTCGCGGAGCGGAATAAGCCGCCACCGTTTTAAGGCGCGACGGTAAGCCAGTCTGCGAATCCCGACGGATCGTGGCGTCCCAACGCGCCGTGCTCGAACAATCCCCAACCTTCGACGGGTGTTCCGTTGCCTTCGGTGCACACCGCCCGTCCGACGTGATCGATCACGCCGAACCCGGCGCGCCCGATGATCGCGGGATCGGTCATGTCGTAGGTCAGCCGCTCGGTGAACTTCTCGCCCTTCCACATGCCGTGGATCCAGTCCGAGTCGCCGCCGTATCCGCCGCCCACGTGAATCGGAACGGGCAGTTTCGATTCCACGTCGAATCGCACCGGTGTGCCGTCGGGCGTGGTGCCGTCGATGGTCGCGCCGGTCGGGATTCGGGTGCCCGAGCGGTAGCGGATCTTGACGCGCGGCCAGCCCAGTTGCTCGACGCGGCCGTCCTTCCAGACCCGGGTGCAGTCGTTCAGCGACCGGAAGCCGCTGGGCTCCTCCTGGATGATGAGGATGATCGAGAAGTCGTCGAACGCCATCGGCACGTACAGCCACCACATGCCCTCGAACGGCGGATCCGCAGGCCGCCCAGCGGGTTCGGCTTCGCCGATGGGCCGGATGCCCCAGGACCGGTCACGCGACCCGATCCATACCGACGGGTCGACGGTGATCTCCTGGCCGTCGATGACGATGTGCCCACGCCACGAGCCCACTTGCGCGAACCGCTGCGCGTCCAACGTGATTCGGGTACCCGACCGCAACACGTGCCGTTGCTCCTGGACGACGTCGAAGAGCCCATTCCACGTCATGTCGACGGCCACGCCCTCGGTCTCGTCCATGACGATGCGCAACTGGTGCAGCGGGGCGGTGACCTCGACGCGGTAGCCTATGACGTTCTGGTTGAGCCGGTCCTGGTCGATGGCGTCGGACAGATGTACGGCGGTCTGCTCGTCGCTGGGCTGGTTGTCGCCGTCTCCTCGGCTCCGGCGACGGACCAGTACGAACGCATCCTTGACCCCGAGATTGGGGTAGTAGCCGATGCCGGTGATCAGGAAGATGTCACCGGTGCGGTCGTGGGCGTTGAGGTAGGACCGGTCGTAGAAGTTGCGGTCCGACGAGCCCGGCCACGCGATCGGCTGCGGGATCTGGTGGACCGGGAACTCATCCATTGGGCCGAGCATCAGGCTTCACCTCCGATGAGGCGCCGCAGCAGGGCGCCGTGATAGAACAGCGACTCGACGTCGTCGGGTCTCTCGATCTCGCCGAAGCGCACTCGTCGGGCACTGGTCCGCATGAACACGCACGCCCAGATCACGCAGGAGTAGACATAGAACCAGTGCAGGTCGCCCAACTCGACGCCGGTCTTCTCGGCATACGTCGCCTTCACGTCGGACTCACGCATGAAGTCGGGCAGGCCGGGCATACCGGCCAGGCCTGCGAGCTCCTGAAAAACCATGTGCGCGAAGATCATCCACGCCGCGTCCATTTCGCGTGGCCCCAATGTCGCCATCTCCCAGTCGAGCACGGCGACCGGCTTGAAGTCCTCGTACAGCACGTTTCCTACTCGGGAATCTCCCCAGATCAGTACCGGCTCGGTGGCCGCGACGTCTTCTGGCCAGTTCGCCTCCAGCCAGTCGAGGGTCTCCTCGAGTAGCGGGGATCTGCCGATGTCCGGAACCGCGAACTCGTACCAGGACTTCAGCCAGTCGAGGTTGCGCCGCAATGCGTTGCCCTCTGCGCCGTCGGCCAGGAACCCGAAGGTGGACTCGGCCTGCGGGATCGAGTGCAGTTTCGCCAGCACGTCGACGGTGTTGTCCTGCAGTTCGCGCTGCGACTCGGCGGGCGCGTCGAAGAACCAGTTCCCGCCGAACGTGTAGGGCATGACATCGGGCGGGACCACGCCGGACACGTAGTCCATCAGGAAGAACTGCGTGCCCAGCACGGTGCCGGTCGGCTCGAGCCACCGCACTCGCGGCACCGGAACATCGGTCTTCTCGCCGACCAGTCGGATCACGTCGAACTGGTGGTCCATCCGGTACGACGAGAACACCGGCACGTCCTGCGTGGTGGGTGCGACCCGCGCCACCCACTTCTCTTCGTGCTGTTGACCGTCCGCCTCCCAGCGTCCGGTAAGGATGATGGTCTCCGAGGACATCCCGTTGGAGTCGACGCCGCTCTCCACGGTCACCTGCGGTGTCGTGCCGCCGGGCATGACCGTCGACAGCCACCGCGACATCACATCGGGCAGCGTGCTGACATCTCTACTGGAGTGTTGGAGTCGGCCGACATCTTCGACAGCCGGTTCTGTAGCCAAGGTTCTTCCTCCGGCATAATTACGATACGGTGGGTAGCGTTATGAAAGCAGACCCGACACCGGTTGACAAGTGCCGCGGACGTGAGGAGCACAAGTTGCCCTCAGCGGCCGGGCGGCCCCGGGATCCTCGTATCGACGCTGCCATTCTGCGCGCGACCACGGATCTGCTTGTGGAAATCGGCTATTCCAACCTGACCATGGCCGCGGTGGCCGAGCGGGCCGGCACCACCAAGACCGCGCTGTATCGCCGGTGGTCGAGCAAGGCCGAGCTCGTCCACGAAGCCGCCTTTCCCGCCGCACCCACCGCGATCGAGACCCCACCCGGGGATTTCCGCGCGGACGTCCGCGCGATGATCGCCGCGGCCAGGAATGTATTCACCAGCCCGGTGGTGCGGTCGGCCCTACCTGGTCTGATCGCGGACATGGCGGCCGACCCCGAGCTCAATACGCGGGTGATGGACCGGTTCACAGAGTTGTTCGCCGCCGTGCGGGCGCGCTTGGCCGACGCAATGCGGCGCGGCGAGGTGCATGCCGACATCGACCCGGACCGGCTGATCGAGGTCATCGGCGGTGCGACGATGCTGCGGTTGCTGCTGTGGCCCGACAGGGAACTCGACGACGAGTGGGTTGACCAGACGACCGCCATCGTGGCCCACGGTGTGATTGCCTAACGGATCATGGTGCAGCCGTTCCCCTCCGACTGGCGCAAAGCGCTAGTGCTGGTCCCTCATCCCGATGACCCCGAGTACGGCGTGGCCGCGGCCGTCGCCAAGTGGACCTCGGAGGGCAAGTCGGTGCACTACGCGTTGGCATGCCGCGGCGAGGTCGGCATTGCAGGCATGCCGCCGGAGGAGGCGGGCCCGCTACGCGAACGCGAACAACGGCACTCCGCGGCGATCGTCGGGGTCGACGACGTGCAGTTCTGGGACTTCCCCGACAGCCAAATCCGCAACACCCCCAAGTTGCGTGCCAAGATCGCCGAGACGATCACGGAGTTGCGGCCCGATGTGGTGATCACGCTCTACAGCGGGCCCGAGTGGGCGCCCGGTGCGCCGAACCAGCGCGATCACATCGAGTTCTCCAATGCCGTTGCCGCCGCGTATGACTCGTTGCCCGACCCGCCGCGGTGGCTGTTCGAAAACGGCCCGCAGGCCACCCACGGTGAGGTGGTCGACGGCTTCATCGACGTCGCCGTCGCGTCGCTGGCCGCCCACGACGTGTATTTGTCCGTGCTCGATCCCGACACGCCGGTCGAGGAACAGGCTCGCAGGCAGGTCGACATGACGACGCAGCCGCCACTGCCTGGGCTCGAGGGCAGCCGTTCGGTCGAGTTCATCATGCGCAGAAGCGGCGGGCAATGACGGTCGTCGCGACGCGATCCGGAAGGGTCGGCGGCGCAACGGAAAACGGCCTGCACGTCTTTCGCGGTATTCCCTACGCCCAGCCACCGGTCGGTGTGCTGCGGTTCGCCGCGCCGGTTGTCCACGACGCATGGTCCGGCGTGCGCGACGCCACCGAGTTCGGTCCGCCGCCGCCGCAACCGCTGCGCCTGAGCTCGTCGGACGAATGGTTGACGGTCAACGTCTGGACTCCCGATGTGCATGCTTCAGGTCTGCCGGTCGTGGTGTGGCTCTATCCGGAGCAGGCCTCGCAGCGGATCTGGGCGAACCACCCGTTCGACCCGTTCCCGTTGCGGAACTAGCCGCCGTCGATCTGCCGCTTGTTACGCTCGGACACGGCGCGGAACTGGTCGCCGAGTCCCTCGAAATCGCGATGCTGCGCGTACGCGATCTTCTCCTCGGCGGCCAGAGCGGGATTGATTACCGCGGCCGCGCCCGTTGTGTAGATCTCCTTGAGCCCCAACATGGTTGCGCCGGGCACCTCGGCGATCTGGCCGGCCAGCTCCAGCGCGCGGTCGAGCAGCCGCTCATGAGGGACGACCTCGGTCACCAAACCGATGCGCTCGGCGCGGGCGGCGTCGACGACCTCGCCGGTCATCGACAGCCGCCGGGCCATGCCGAGGCCGACGAGCTGGGGGAGCCGCGCGGTCATCCCGCCGCCGGGCAGGATCCCGACGCGAGCGTGGGTGTCGGCGAACACCGCTCGTTCCGACGCGATGAGAAAGTCGCAACCGAGCGCCATCTCCAGGCCGCCGGTGAAGGTCGCACCGTTGATCGCGCCGACGATCGGTGTGCGCATCTTCGCCACTGCGGCGATGCAGCTTTGCGATCGGAACTCCTCGAAATACTTGAGACCGTCGCGCTGCGCCTCCTTGAGGTCCACGCCGGCGCAGAACGCCGGATCCGCCCCGGTCAGCACCACCGCTCGGACCGACTCGTGGGCGTCGGCCTCCGTCAACGCCGTGTACGCGGCCTTGATCAGATCGCGGCTCAAGGCGTTTCTGGCGGCAGGGCGGTTCAGCGTGAGCACCCGAACCGGGCCGTGATCGACGGTCAGGACAAGCGATTCGGTGCTCATATCGGAGGAAGCTAGCGCAGGAACTGGTCGGCGATGTTCGCCAGGTCCAGCAGCGGCTGCGGGAGGGCGCCGAGCGCGAACGTGACGGCGGCGGTGATCGTGACGACGGCCGTGCTCAAAATGCTGGGCGCCACCACGTCGGGCGCATCGTCGGGTGGGTCGGTGAAGAACATCAGCACGATGACCCGCACGTAGAAGTATGCGGCGATAGCGCTGGCGATAACGCCGACGATGACCAGCGGGATCGCGCCGCCCTCGCCCGCGGCCTTGAACACCGCGAACTTGCTGACGAAACCGCTTGTCAGCGGGATGCCGGCGAAGGCAAGCAGGAACAGCGAAAAGACAATGCCGACAATGGGATAACGTCGGCCCAGCCCGGCCCAGCGGGCCGTCGCGGTCTCTTCCTCACCGGCTTTGTCGCGGACCAAACCGACGACGGCGAAGGCGCCGACCGTGCTGAACCCGTAGGCGAACAGGTAGAACAGCGTCGAGGACAGCCCGGCCTCGTTCAAGGCGATCACGCCGGTCAGGATGAACCCGGTATGCGCCACCGCGGAGTAGGCAAGCATCCGTTTGACATCGGTCTGGGTGACGGCGGTGAGCGTGCCGACCACCATCGTCAGGATTGCGATCGCCCACAGCACCGGCCGCCATTCGCCGCGGAGTTCGGGCACCGCGACGTAGAAGACGCGCAGCAGGGCGCCGAACGCGGCGATCTTGGTGGCCGCGGCCATGAACGCGGTGACCGGTGTCGGAGCGCCTTGATAGACGTCGGGAATCCAGGAATGGAACGGCACCGCCCCGACCTTGAACAGCACACCGACCAGCAGCAGACCGATGCCGATCAGCGCCAGTGACGTCTTGCCGGAGCCCGCGGCGATCGCGTCGGCGATGCCAACCAGGCTCAGCGTGCCCGAGTAGCCATACAGCAGTGCCACGCCGTACAGGAAGAACGCCGACGAAAACGCGCCGAGCAGAAAGTATTTGAGCGCCGCTTCCTGAGAGAGCAGCCGACGGCGACGGGCCAGTCCGCACATCAGGTACAGCGGAAGGGACAGCACCTCGAGCGCGATGAACATCGTCAGCAGGTCGTCGGCCGCAGGGAACAGCAGCATCCCGCCGACGGCGAACAGCGTCAGCGGGAACACCTCGGTCTGCATCACCCCGGCCTTGGCGGCCACCTTCTCGGCGACACTGCCGACGATCGCGGACGCCTGAGGCGTGAACCCGTCCAGTCCGCCGGCGCCCCTGTCGGATTCGGACTCGGCGGGGATGCGTCGCTCGGCGATCAGCAGAATCCCGAGAATGCCGACCAGCAGGATCGTGCCCTGCAGGAACAGCGTCGGGGCATCAACGGCGACCGCGCCCACCACCGCGGTATGGCCCACGGCGCCGTGCAGCTCGCGGGCCAGCTGCACCACCGCGACGAACGCGGCTGCCAGGCCCACCAGGCTGAGCGCGACCTGCGCGGCGTAGCGACGCTCGCGCGACACGAACGCTTCCACGAGCACGCCGGCTATGGCGGCGCCGAACACGATCAGCATCGGAGACAGCAGCCAGTACTCGATGCTGGGCGTTGGCAGGTTCATCGCGCCGGGCCTTCCGCCAGTTTGGGAGCGGGGTCGGGTTGGTTGATCGTGGTCAGCGTGTGGCTGACGGCCGGATTGATCACGTCCAGCGCGGGTTTCGGATACACACCGAGCACCAGCAGCAAGGCGATCAGCGGCGCAACCACCGCCAGCTCACGGGGGAGAAGGTCACGCAGCTTGTCGTTTTCCTCGGCGATCGGGCCGCCCATCATCCGTTGATACATCCACAGGATGTAGATCGCGGAGAGCACCAGCGCGCTTGCCGCGCACACCGCGAACACCGGGTAACGGGTGAATGTGCCGATCAGAACCAGGAATTCGCTGATGAACGGTGCGAGACCCGGAAGCGACAGGGTCGCCAACCCGGCGACCAGGAACGTGCCGGCCAGCACAGGTGCGACCTTCTGCACGCCGCCGTAGGCGCTGATCAACCGAGTTCCCCTGCGGGACACCAGGAACCCGGCGATCAGGAACAACGCCGCAGTCGAGATGCCGTGGTTGACCATGTACAACGTGGAGCCCGACTGGCCCTGGGTCGTCATCACGAAGATGCCGAGGATGATGAAGCCGAAGTGCGAGATCGACGTGTAGGCGATCAGCCGCATCACGTCGGTCTGGCCGATCGCCAGGATCGCGCCGTAGACGATGCCGATCACGGCAAGGGTGATGATCAGCGGACGGAAATAGGTTGACGCGTCGGGGAACAACTGCAGGCAGTACCGCAGCATGCCGAAGGTGCCGACCTTGTCCATGATGGCCATCATCAGCACCGCGCTGGCCGGGGTTGCCTCGACGGCGGCGTCGGGCAGCCAGCGATGGAACGGCCACAGCGGCGCCTTGACGGCGAACGCGAACATGAAGCCCAGGAACAGCGCATTGAGGATCGCCGGGTTGACCGCGAGCTCACCGCTGGACACCGCGGCGACGATCGCGCGGAAATCGAAGGTGCCGGACGCGAATGCGTCGCTCTGCGCGGTCACCACATACAGCCCGATCACCGCGGCCAGCATGATCAACCCGCCGAACAGGTTGTACAGCAGGAACTTCACCGCGGCTTTCGACGCCGCGGAGGCGGCGTCATCAGACCCAGCTCGCTGTCCTCCAAACCCGCCGATGAGGAAGTACATCGGGATGAGCATCGCCTCGAAGAAGACGTAGAACAGCAGCACGTCCAGCGAGATCAGCGACATGATGACCATGCCCTCGATGGCCAGGGTCAGTGCCAGGTAGGTGTGGGTGGAGCGGCCTCGCAGGCCGACCTGGTCGTCGGCGTCGTTCCAGCCTGCCACGATCAGCAGCGGCACCAGCACCGCGGTGAGCACGATCAGCGCCAGTGCGATGCCGTCGATGCCGAGGATGTAGCCGGTGCCGAAAGACGGTATCCAGGTGTGGGATTCGACGAACTGGTACTGCGCGCCGCGGGGCTGGAAGCCGACCGCCAGCACGACGGCGAGGACCAGTACGGCCACCGAGACCAGCAGCGCAAACCACTTGGCCAGTGCGCGCCCTGAGGCGGGTACGAGCATCACCAGCGCGGCGCCGAGCATCGGCACCGCCCACAGAATGGTCAGCCATGGCAGCGAGGGCAATGTGGTCACCACAGTTGCACCGCCAGGATCACCGCGACGACCAATGCCGCGCCTGCGAGCATGGACAGCGCGTACGAGCGGACGAAGCCGGTTTGCAGCTGCCGCAAGCCGTGCGATGTGCGTCCGACCAGTGCGGCCAATCCGCTTGCGACGCCGTCGACGCCCTTGTCGTCCAGCCAGACCAGGTCCTTGGTCAGGACTTGGCCCGGCTTCATGAGCAGCTCCTCGTTGATCGCATCGCCGTAGAGGTCCTTGCGGGCGGCCACGGTCAGCACGGACACGTCGTCTGGCGCGGTGTCTGGGACCGTCCGCTGCGCATACATGCCATAGGCGACCGCGATCCCGACCGCGACCACCGACAGCGCGAGGGTGGTGACGAACCACGCCGGGAGCACGTGGTGGGCTTCGTGCGCTCCGACGACGGGTTCCAGCCAGTGCTCCAGGGTGCCGCCGATGGCGAGCAGCCCGCCCGCCGCGATCGAGCCGACGGCCAGCGCGATCATCGGCCACGTCATCACGCGCGGTGACTCATGCGGATGTGTGGCTTCTGTTTCTCCCGTCGCTGCGCTCGCCGAGGCGGCCCAGCGGCGTTCGCCGAAGAACGTCATCAGCATGACGCGGGTCATGTAGAAGGCGGTGATGCCTGCGCCGAGCAGCGCGGCGCCCCCGAGCACGACACCCTTGACTCCTCCTGCGTTGAAAGCGGATTCGATGATCGCGTCTTTGGAGAAGAATCCGGCGAACGGCGGTACGCCGATGATCGCGAGATAGCCGAGCCCGAAGGTGGCGAACGTGATCGGCAGCAGAGTGCGCAGGCCGCCGTAGTGGCGCATGTTCACCTCGTCGTCCATCGCGTGCATCACCGAACCGGCGCCGAGGAACAGGCCGGCCTTGAAGAAGCCGTGTGTCAGCAGGTGCATGATCGCGACCGCATAACCGGCAGGCCCCAGGCCCGCGGCGAGCACCATGTAGCCGATCTGGCTCATCGTGGACGCGGCGAGGGCCTTCTTGATGTCGTCCTTGGCGCAACCGACGATCGCGCCGAACAACAACGTGACCGCGCCGACGATGACGACGCCGAGCTGCGCGCCGGGCGCGAGGTTGAACACCGGTCCGGACCGGACGATCAGGTAGACACCCGCGGTGACCATGGTTGCGGCGTGGATCAGGGCGGAGACCGGGGTGGGGCCCTCCATGGCGTCACCGAGCCAGGACTGCAGCGGTACCTGTGCCGACTTGCCGCACGCGCCGAGCAGGAGCAGCAGGCCGATGGCGTTCAGTGTGCCTTCGCTCAGCAACGGAGCAGCGCTGAACACACCTTCGAAAGAGATTGACCCGATGTAGGCGAACATCACCATCAGCGCGACGGCCAGGCCCATGTCACCGACGCGGTTGACCACGAACGCCTTCTTGGCTGCGGTGGCGGCCGAGGGCTTGTAGGACCAGAACCCGATCAGCAGGTAGGACGCCAGGCCGACGCCCTCCCACCCGACGTAGAGCCCCAGATAGTTGTCGGCGAGCACCAGCAGCAGCATCGCCGCGAGAAACAGGTTCAGATACCCGAAGAACCTGCGGCGCTCGGGATCGGAGGCCATGTAGCCGACCGAGTAGATGTGGATCAGGGAGCCGACACCGGTGATCAGCAGCACGAAGCACATCGACAATTGATCCAGCTGTAAGCCGAAGTCCACCTGCAGCGCCCCGACCGGCACCCACGAGAACAACGTCTCGGTCAAGACCCGCTCCTCACCGGGCCGGCCGAGCATGTCCACCAGCAAGAACACCCCGACGACGAACGACGCCACCGAGGTCGCACAGCCCAGCAGGTGGCCCCACGGGTTGGACCGCTTCCCGGACAGCAGCAGAACTGCCGCGCCGGCCAGGGGGAGGGCGATCAGGAGCCAAACCGGAATCGTCATCGCGGCCTTAGTGTTTCAGCAGGCTGGCGTTGTCGACCGAGGCCGAGCGGCGGGTGCGGAAGATGGTCATGATGATCGCCAGGCCGACCACCACCTCGCAGGCCGCGACCACCATGGTGAAGAACGCCACCACCTGACCGTCAAGGTGTCCGTGCATGCGGGAGAACGCCACAAAGGCCAGGTTCGCCGCGTTCAGCATCAGCTCCACGCACATGAACATCACGATCGCGTTGCGGCGCAACAGAACTCCGGCCGCACCGATCGTGAACAGAAGCGCAGACAGATACAGGTAGTTATCGGGATTCATCCCTCACCCTCCTGCCTCCCAGGATCGCGCTCACCGACAGCTCAGAGCCTGAGCCATCGGGGAGCCGCGCCTGAATGTCCACGGCGTTGTGCCTTGCAAAAACGCCCGGGTTCGGCAGCGGCGTCGGGTGGCCGCCCGGCCGGAACCGTTCCTCAGCCAGTTCGCGCTGGGTCTTGGCGCGCTCGAACCGTTCCCGGTGCGCCAGCACCATCGCGGCCAGGGCGGCGGTGATCAACAACGCTCCAGTGAGCTCGAACGCCCACAGGTAGCGGGTGAAGATCAGCGCCGCCAAACCCTCCACGTTTGAGTTGTTGTTGGCCTCCGGAAGACCGGTGAAGCCGGCCACCGACACGTTGCCGATACCGGCGATGAGCAGAACACCGAAACCGACGCCCGCGATGATCGCCGCAACGCGTTGGCCGCGAATGGTTTCCACCAGTGACTCCGACAGGTCCACACCGATGAGCATCAACACGAACAGGAACAGCATCATCACCGCGCCGGTATAGACGACCACCTGCACCACACCGAGGAACAGCGCCTCCTGCGCGATGTAGAGCACCGCAAGCGAGATCATCGTCGTCGCCAGAAAGATGGCCGAGTACACCGCTTTCGGCGCGGCCACCACCCCGATCGCCCCGATCAACGCGACGGCGCCGACTATCCAGAACGTCACCGCCTCAGCTGTGGAGGTGCGGGCCGCGGAATCGGCGGCCAGCGCGGCGATCTCGATGGTCACCGCGCGTCCCCGGGAATTGCTTCTGCTCCTCGCGTGCGCGTGATGGGTTTGATGTTGCCCAGGTAGTAGTCCTCGTCGGTGCTACCGGGCTGCATCGGGTGCGGCGGCGCCTCCATCCCGGGTTGCATCGGCGCGAGTAGCTTGTCCTTGCCCCAGATCAAGTCGGCGCGGTTGTCGTCGGCCATCTCGTATTCGTTGGTCATCGTCAACGCGCGGGTGGGGCAGGCCTCAATGCACAGCCCGCAGCCGATGCATCGCAGGTAGTTGATCTGGTAGACGCGGCCGTACCGCTCGCCGGGCGAGAAGCGTTCTTCCTCGGTGTTGTTGTCACCCTCGACGTAGATGGCGTCGGCCGGGCAGGCCCATGCGCACAACTCGCAGCCGATGCATTTCTCGAGTCCGTCGGGGTAACGGTTCAGCTGATGGCGGCCGTGATAGCGCGGCGCGACCGGGCCGGGCTTCTCCGGGTACTCCTCGGTGATCGGCTTCTTGAACATGGTCCCGAACGTGACCGCGAAGCCGGCAAGGGCGTCGAAGAACTTAGGCATCAGTTTTTTCCCTGGCTTTCTGCTTGGCTGTTTCTGCTCCTCGCGTGCGCAGAGCCGCGGGTAGCGGCGGTACCGGGAAGGCGTTGGCATCGGCAGCCTGCTCCGGGATCTTCCGAACGTTCCTGGCCCGCAACGCCCGCCACAGCGACACGACGACAATCATCGCCACCACTGTGCTGGCGGTGATGAGCCCGGTGGCCCATGCGGTGTAGCCGTGCGTACGCAGGCTGTGCGTGGTGGCCACGATCGCGATCCACACCAGCGAAACCGGGATGAGGATCTTCCAGCCAAGGGCCATGAACTGGTCGTAGCGCAGCCGCGGCAGGGTGGCGCGCAGCCAGATGTAGAGGAACAGGAACGCCCACACCTTCGCGGTGAACCAGAGCAGCGGCCACCAGCCGGTGTTGGCGCCGTCCCACATGTTGATGGGCCACGGCGCGTGCCAGCCACCGAGGAACATCGTGGTGGCCAGCGCCGAGACGGTGGTCATGTTGACGTACTCGGCGAGCATGAACATCGCGAACTTCAGCGACGAGTACTCGGTGTGGAAGCCGCCGACCAATTCGCCCTCGGCCTCGGGCAAATCGAATGGGGCGCGGTTGGTTTCGCCGACCATCGAGGTGACATACACCAGGAACGACGGCAGCAGCAGGAACACGTACCAGATGCGGTCCTGGGCGGCCACGATGCCCGAGGTGGACATGGTGCCCGCGAAGAGGAACACCGCGGCGAACGACAACGCCATCGCGATCTCATAGGAGATCACCTGGGCGGACGAACGCAGTCCGCCGAGCAGCGGATAGGTGGAGCCCGATGCCCAGCCGGCCAGCACGATGCCGTACACGCCGATCGAGGTGACGGCGAGGATGTAGAGCACCGCCACCGCCAGGTCGGTCAGCTGCAGCGGGGTGCGGTGGCCGAACACCGACACCACGGGCCCCATCGGGATGACGGCGAACGCCATGAACGCGGGGATGACGGAGATGATGGGCGCCAGCAGGTAGACGGGTTTGTCCACGCCCGACGGGACGAGGCCTTCCTTCAGCCCGAGCTTGAGGCCGTCGACCAGTGACTGCAGCAGCCCCTTCGGGCCAACCCGGTTGGGGCCGAACCGCATCTGCATCCGGCCGAGCACCTTGCGCTCGATCAAGATGGCCGCCAGCACCGTCAGCATCAGGAACACGAAGATGCCGAGCGCCTTGGCGAGGATCAGCCAGAGCGGGTCGTGGCCGAATGCCGAGAGATCCGTCATTGTTCCGCCCGCCCGATCGAGACCACGGCACCCGCGGTCACACCCAGCTGTTGATGCACCGCCGACCCCGGTGAGTTCATTGGTAGCCACACCACCCGGTCATCCATGTCGGTGATCTCGAGCGGCAACGTGATCTCGCCCCGCTTCGTCGCGACGGTGACCGATTCGCCTTCGGCGACACCGATTTCGGCCGCGGTGGTCGCCGAGAGCCGTGCGACGGGTGCGCGGGCGGTACCGGCCAGATAGGGCTCGCCGTCCTGCAGACGCCCGGCATCCAACAGCATCCGCCAGCCGGCCAGCACCGCTTCACCGGGTCCCGGCTGCGCCGGGCGATCCGCCGCTACCTCGGGCACTTCCGGCCGAGGACCGCCCCACCAGCCGAGCCGGGCCAGCTCCTCACCGGCCGCCGCGGCGGACGGCAGGCCGAGGTCCACACCGATTTCGTCGGCGAGCGTGCGCAGCACCCGCAGGTCGGGCGCGGCGTTGGTGGGCAGCGCCGCCTCGAACGGTCGAATCCGGCCCTCCCAGTTGACGAATGAGCCCGCCTTCTCGACCACTGGCGCGACGGGGAAGACCACGTCGGCAAGGTCGGTGACCGCGCTTTCGCGCAGCTCCAAGCTGACGACGAAGGGCACGGCCTCGATTGCGGCCAGCGCGGCATCGGGGTCGGGCAGGTCCGCGGGCTCGACGCCACCGATCAGCAGCGCGCCCAGTTCACCGCCCGCCGCCGCGGACAGGATGCCCGAGGTGTCACGGCCGACGGCGT
The DNA here is from genome assembly GCA_963800125.1 of uncultured Actinomycetota bacterium. GTDB lineage: Bacteria > Actinomycetota > Actinomycetes > Mycobacteriales > Mycobacteriaceae > Mycobacterium. The sequence goes on from CAWDAC010000049.1 coordinate 132,877, forward strand.
CGGGCACGTCGGAGATGTTCCAGGCGGCGGCGGTCTGCTCCCGCGCCGATGCGTCGGCAATCGGACGTCCGCCCGGCAGCAGGTTCGGCAGCGCGCCGGCCTCCAGGGCGCCGCGGTCTCCTGCGCGCCGCGGGACCCAGCCCAGCCGGGCACCGGTCGCCGCCGCCAATCTGCTTGCCGCAGAGAGCGCTCCCGGCGACGTCGCCAGCCGCTCACCGACCAGGATGACCGCGCCGGGTTGGCTCAGCAGCTCCTCGGTGAGGCCGTCGAGCGCCGCCGCTTCGCCACCCGGTGCGGTGCGGATGAGCCGGCCGGACATCTTGGCCAGACCGCGGGTCGCGAACGGCGCGATGGAGAGTACCTGCACACCGTTGCGGCGGGCGGCCTTGCGCAGCCGCAGGAAGACGATCGGGGATTCCTCTTCCGGTTCGAAACCGGCGAGCAGCACCGCGGGGGCGTTTTCCAGGTCGGCGTAGCTGACGGTCATCGGCTGGCCCGCGACATTCGCGGCCAGGAACTCCGCCTCCTCGTCGCTATGCGGCCGGATGCGGAAGTCGATGTCGTTGGTGCCCAACACCATCCGGGCGAACTTGGCGTACGCGTAGGCGTCTTCGACTGTGCTCCGGCCGCCGACCAGCACACCGGCGCGTCCCGCCGCGGCCGCCAGGCCCGCCGCCGCCACGCCAAGGGCTTCCGACCAGGACGCGGACCGCAGCTTGCCGTCCTCTTCGCGGATCTGCGGTGTCGTGATGCGGTCGCCGAGTCCCGCGTAGGTGAAGGCCCAGCGGCCCTTGTCGCAGTTCCACTCCTCGTTGACCTGTGGGTCGTCGCCTGCCAACCGGCGCAACACCTTTCCGCGGCGATGGTCGGTGCGCTGGGCGCATCCCGAGGCGCAGTGCTCGCACGCGCTTGGGCTGGACACCAGATCGAACGGCCGCGCCCGGAACCGATAGGCGGTGCCGGTCAGTGCGCCGACCGGGCAGATCTGCACGGTGTTGCCGGAGAAGTACGACGAGAACGGCTCACCCGGCGCGATGCCGACCTGCTGCAGCGCACCGCGCTCCAACAGCTCGATGAACGGGTCGCCCGCGATCTGGTCGGAGAACCGGGTGCATCTCGCGCACAGCACGCACCGTTCCCGGTCCAGTAGCACCTGCGACGAAATCGGGATCGGTTTGGGGAACGTGCGTTTGACGTCATCGAAGCGGGTCTCCGCCCGTCCGTTCGACATGGCCTGGTTCTGCAGCGGGCACTCGCCGCCCTTGTCGCACACCGGACAGTCCAACGGGTGGTTGATCAGCAGCAGCTCCATCACCCCACGCTGGGCGGCGTCCGCGGCCTCCGACGTGAATTGCGTGCGGACCACCATGTCGGGCGTGCACGTGATGGTGCAGGAGGCCATCGGCTTGCGCTGGCCTTCGACCTCGACCAGGCACTGCCTGCAGGCTCCAACCGGATCCAGCAGCGGATGGTCGCAGAACCGCGGAATCTGGATGCCCATCAGCTCGGCAGCCCGAATCACCAAGGTGCCCTTGGGCACACTGATCGGCAGGTCGTCGACGGTCAGATTGACCATCTCCACCGCCTGCGCATCGTGCGTCGGTTCGGTCACCGTCATCAGGCACCCACCCCCTCGGTGGCCATCAGCGTCGAGGCGTGCGGATCGAACGGGCAGCCGCCGTCCAGGTGCTCGACGTACTCGTCGCGGAAGAACTTGATGGACGACAGGATCGGGCTGGCCGCGCCATCGCCCAACGCGCAGAACGACTTGCCGAAGATGGTGTCGGAGATGTCCAGCAGCTTCTGGATGTCCTCTTCGGTGCCGCGCCCGGTTTCGAGGCGTTCGTAGATCTGGCTCAGCCAGTACGTGCCCTCCCGGCACGGCGTGCACTTGCCGCACGACTCGTGCGCATAGAACTCCGTCCAGCGGCGGACCGCGCGCACCACGCATGTGGTCTCGTCGAAGATCTGCAGTGCCTTGGTGCCCAGCATGGAGCCGACTCCGGCCATACCCTCGTAATCCAGTGGCACATCGAGATGTTCGGCGGTCAGCAGCGGTGTGGACGAGCCACCCGGTGTCCAGAACTTCAGCGAATGACCGGCGCGAATCCCGCCTGCATATTCCAGGAGTTCACGCAGGGTGATGCCCAACGGGGCCTCGTATTGCCCCGGGCTCGTCACATGACCGGAAAGGGAATACAACGTGAAGCCGGGGGACTTGTCCGAACCCATCGACCGGAACCAGTCGATCCCGTTGAGCATGATCGGCGGCACGCTCGCGATGGATTCGACGTTGTTGACCACCGTCGGGCACGCATACAAGCCGGCCACCGCCGGGAACGGTGGCCGCAGTCTGGGCTGGCCGCGCCTGCCCTCCAGGGAGTCCAGCAGTGCGGTTTCCTCGCCGCAGATGTAGGCGCCCGCGCCGGCGTGCACGATCAACTCGAGGTCGAAGCCCGAGCCCTTGATGTCGGTGCCCAGGTACCCCGCCTCGTAGGCCTCGGCGACTGCGGCCTGCAGCCGCCGCAGCACCGGGACCACCTCACCGCGCACATAGATGAAGGCGTGGTGCGCGCGGATCGCATATGCGGCGATGATCGCACCCTCCACCAGGAAGTGCGGCGTCGTCAGCATCAGCGGAATATCTTTGCACGTACCGGGTTCCGACTCGTCGGCGTTGATGACGAGATAGTGCGGCTTGGCGGCAGGATTGATGTCAGCCCCACCTGTCTGGTCGCTCGGCGAGCCTCGCTCCTGCGGGATGAAGGACCACTTCGTTCCGGTCGGGAAGCCCGCGCCGCCGCGGCCGCGCAGGCCGGAGTCCTTCACCAGCGTGATCACATCGTCGGGATCCATCGCCAGCGCCTTATCCAGCGCTCGGTAACCGTCGTGACGGCGATAGGTCGAAAGCGACCACGGTTCCGGGTCGTCCCAGTACCGGCTGAACACGGGTGTCAGTGGAGTAGCAGGTGCCATGTCAGTCGCGCGAATCCGTCGTCTCGGGTGCGGGCGGTGCCTGCATGTCCAGCTCGTGGGCAACTCGCAGTCCGGCCAGCGTGGCGGTGGGGACTTGCCCGTCCGCGGTGACCGGGCGGTCGTCGGGCAGACCCGCAAGCGTGCGGGCCGTCTCGCGGAAGGTGCACAGCGGTGCGCCGCGGCTGGGCACGGGCGGTTGTCCCGCGCGCAGCGCATCGACGAGTTCCCGTGCGGAGGATGGTGTTTGGTTGTCGAAGAACTCCCAGTTGACCATCACGACGGGCGCGTAGTCGCACGCGGCGTTGCACTCGACGTGATCGAGGGTGACGCGGCCGTCATCGGTGGTCTGGCCGGCGTGGATGCCAAGGTGGTCCTGCAGGGCGTCGAGGATGACGTCGCCGCCCATGATCGCGCAGAGGGTGTTGGTGCACACCCCGACCAGGTACTCGCCGGTGGGGTTGCGCCGGTACATCGAGTAGAAGGTGGCGACCGCGGTGACCTCGGCGTGGGTCAGGCCGAGTTGGGCGGCGCAGAACGCGAGGCCCGCCTTGGTCAGGTAGCCGTCTTCGGACTGCACCAGATGCAGCAGGGGCAGCAGCGCCGACCTCGATCGCGGATAGCGGGCGATGATCTCTTTGGCGCTGGTCTCCAGCCGCGCTGTCACGTCGGCCGGGTATGCCGCCGCTCCGCCGATCGGCGGGCCAGCTTCGTCGGGCCGTTGACCCAGCTCGATGAACACCGGTGAACCGTTGGGCGTGATCGTCAACGCCGTCTCCTCTTCGCGCGAGCGCTCACCTCATCAGCGGTCAACACCGCCCATCACCGGGTCGATCGACGCGACGGCCGAGATGGCGTCGGCGACCATGCCGCCCTCGCACGTGGCGGCGACCGCCTGCAGGTTCGTGAACGACGGGTCGCGGTAGTGCACGCGGTAGGGCCGGGTGCCGCCGTCGGAGACCATGTGCACGCCGAGCTCGCCCCGTGGCGACTCCACCGCGACGTAGACCTGCCCGGGCGGGACTCGGATGCCCTCGGTGACGAGCTTGAAGTGGTGGATCAAACCCTCCATCGAGTGGCCCATGATCTTCGCGATGTGCTCCGGCGAGTTGCCCAGCCCGTCGGGGCCGAGCGTCAGGTCGGCGGGCCAGGCCAGCTTCTTGTCGTCGATCATCACCCGGCCCGACGTCCCGTCGAGCTTGTCGACGCACTGTTCGACGATCTTCAGCGACTCCCTCATTTCCTTGATGCGGATGAGGTATCGGCCGTATGCGTCGCAGCCGTCGTCGGTGATGACGTCGAACTCGTAGTTCTCGTAGCCGCAGTACGGCTGTGCCCTGCGCAGGTCGTGGGGGAGCCCGGTGGAGCGCAACATCGGCCCGGTAATGCCCAGCGCCATGCATCCGGCCAGGTCCAGGTAGCCGATGCCCTGGGTGCGGGCCTTCCAGATGTAGTTCTCGTTGAGCAGGTTCTCCAGGTCGCGTAGCCGCTTTGGCAGCAGCTTGAGCAGATCCCGGAGCTGCGGTATCGCTTCGTCGGGCAGGTCGGCGGCCAGCCCGCCGGGCCGGACGTAGGCGTGGTTCATCCGCAGCCCGGTGATCGTCTCGAACACCGAGAGGATCAGCTCACGTTCGCGGAACCCGTAGAACATCGCGGACATGGCGCCCAGTTCCATCCCGCCGGTGGCCAGCGCCACCAGGTGCGACGAGATTCGGTTGAGCTCCATCAACATGACGCGGATGATGTTGGCGCGCTCCGGGATCGCGTCGGTGACGTCGAGGAGCTTTTCCACACCGAGGCAGTACGCCGTTTCGTTGAAAAGCGGTGAGAGATAATCCATTCGGGTCACGAATGTGACGCCCTGGGTCCAGGTGCGGTACTCCAGGTTCTTCTCGATGCCGGTGTGCAGGTATCCGATGCCGCAGCGCGCTTCGATGACCGTCTCGCCCTCGATCTCGAGAACGAGCCGCAACACCCCGTGCGTCGACGGGTGCTGCGGGCCCATGTTGACCACGATCCGCTCGCCGGCCTGCGCCGCCGCGGCCGCCGCGACCACCTGGTCCCAGTCCTGGCCGCCGGCCATGATGACGGTGTCAGCACCCCCGCTCTCCGGCGGGGTGTTCGGGGTGCTCATCAGCTGTAGGCCCTCCGCTCGTCGGGCGGTGGAATCTCGGCGCCGTGGTACTCCACCGGGATGCCGCCCAACGGGTAATCCTTGCGTTGGGGGTGCCCGACCCAGTCGTCGGGCATTTCGATACGGGTCAGTGCGGGATGGCCGTCGAAGATGATCCCGAAGAAGTCGTAGGTCTCCCGCTCGTGCCAGTCGGTGGTCGGGTAGACGGTGAACAGTGACGGGATGTGGGGATCGGCGTCCGGTGCGGTCACCTCCACCTGGATGCGCCGGTTGTGGGTGATCGACATCAGCGGGTACACCGCGTGCAGCTCGCGGCCGTCGTCCTGCGGGTAGTGCACGCCGCTGACGCCCAGGCACAGCTCGAACCGCAGGCCGGGGTCGTCCCGCAGCGCCTGCGCAACCGCGGGCAGGTGCTCGCGTCGCACCTCCAGGGTGAGCTGGTCGCAGTACACCACCACCCGCTCGATCGCCGCCTCGTAGGCGGTCTCGCCGAGCGCGGCGGTCAGCGTGTCGACGACCTCGTCGAAGTAGCCGCCGTACGGGCGCGGCGAGCTGCCCGGCATCGCCACCTCGCGGACCAGTCGACCGTAGCCGGAGGTATCGCCGGTGCCCGTGGGGCCGAACATGCCGCGGCGAACGCCGACCACCTCCGGGTTCCCGGTCTGTCGTCGCCCGAGTGGCTCGTCACCGCAGCAGCCCCTTGAGCTCGATGGTCGGCGTGACCGCGAGCGCGGCCTTCTCGGCTTCGCGGACCGCTTCCTCGCGGTTGACGCCCAGCGGCATCTCCTGGATCTTGTCGTGCAGTTTCAGGATCGCGTGCAGCAGCATCTCCGGCCGGGGCGGGCATCCGGGCAGGTAGATGTCCACCGGAACGACGTGGTCAACGCCCTGGACGATGGCGTAGTTGTTGAACATCCCGCCCGATGATGCGCACACGCCCATCGCCAGCACCCACTTGGGCTCGGCCATCTGGTCGTAGACCTGCCGCAGCACCGGGGCCATCTTCTGGCTGACCCGTCCGGCCACGATCATCAAATCGGCCTGCCGGGGCGTGGCCGAGAACCGCTCCATGCCGAACCGGGCGATGTCGAACCGCGGCCCCGCCGTCGCCATCATCTCGATCGCGCAGCACGCCAGCCCGAACGTCGCAGGCCACAGCGAGCCTTTGCGGACATAACCCGCCAACTTCTCGACGGTCGACAACAGGATGCCGCTGGGCAGCTTCTCCTCTAGTCCCAACTCAGGCCTCCCCGCCGCCACACGTAGGCGTAGGCCACGAACACGGTGGCCATGAACAACAGCATTTCGACCAGAGCGAACACACCGAGGCTGTCGAACGCGACCGCCCACGGGTAGAGGAACACGATCTCGATGTCGAACACGATGAACAGCATCGCGGTCAGGTAGTACTTGATCGGGAAGCGCTGCCCGGTGGCCTGCTGGGCAGTGCCTGCCGGGGGCATCGGCTCGATGCCGCACTCGTAGGCCTCCAGCTTCGACCGGTTGAAGCGCCTGGGACCGCCCAGTAGCGCGGCGGCCACCGAGAACACGGCAAACCCGGCGGCGATCGCGCCGAGTACCAGGATCGGTAGGTACAAACTCATCCTGCTGAACCGCTCCCTCGTGGGCTTTCCGATGTGAGCTGACCCACAGCCTAGCGATGTTTTAAATGCATGCCACAATTGGGGCTAATATCGTCATTGGCGGCGAGCCGGCTGATTCAGCGTGCCCCGTAGAGCCAACGGCGGCAGGCGAATTCGGGTGATTGGCTATTGCGCGGGGGCCCGGAGCAAGGACACCACGGCTTCGCCCAATCGGATCGGGTCAATCGGATGTGGAACCGCGGCTTCCGCCCGCGACCACTTCGCCAGCCAGGCGTCGTCCGGCCGCCCCGTCAGCACCAGGATCGGCGGGGAGTCGTCGAGCTCGTCCTTGAGTTGCTTGGCGATCCCCATTCCGCCCACGGGCGTGGCCTCCCCGTCGAGGATGGCCAGATCGAAACCACCGGCGTCCATCTGCGTGATCACCATCGGGCCGGTTGCGACCTCGACATACGTCAGCTCCGGCAACTCCGGGTGCACGCGCTTGCCCAGCGCCAGCTGGACCTGCTCGCGAGTCCTCGGATTGTCGCTGTAGACGAGGATTCGCAGCGGCCGAGATGATTCGGGCATGCGCCAGATGCTAAACCAACGCGCTACCCCCGGCGCGGCGGAACACCACGTCGGCCGTGAGTGTGCGGCGTCGCGGATCATCCCCATCATGTTGCCGTCCACGCCGAAGTCCTTGCGGTCGATGTCGGTCTGGGCGGTCAGCCGCACCGCGCGGTCGTCGAGCACCGCGACTTTCGCCTGCAGGGGTATGGGCGCGGTGGTGCCCTTGACCGTGAGATTGGCTCGCAGGTCCACGGTGTCGCCGCCGATGGCCTCGGCGCCGGTGAGGACGACGCTGATGTCGGGATACTTCGCTACTTGACGTGCTCCTCGGACTGAATGTCCGAGGATTCCCATGGCGGCTTACGCCGCTGGTGGGGTGCTTCCCGCTTCATCGCCCACCGCCGCAACGGGTTGCGGTCTTACATGGACTCCACCGGAACCACTTTCGTGGTCCCGCCCACTTGCGTGGGAGGCGTTTAGTCTCTCCGCCCGCCCGGCGGCGAGAATGATCTTGGCGGCGTTGTAGTCGCGATCGTGGACCACCCAGCACGTCGGGCAGGTCCACCGCCGTATCTGTAGCGGGAGTTCGTCGAGCCGGTGCCCGCACGCCGAGCACGTCTTGCTCGACGCCAACCACCGCGACACCTGATGAACGGTGCGACCGTTGCGGTCGGCTTTCTCGCCGATGATCCGGAGGAACTGGCCCCACCCCGCGTCCGAGACTGCTCGGGCGAGCCGGCGGTTTTTGACCATGCCCTCGATGTTGAGGTCCTCGACGTGGATCACTTGGTTCTCGCGAACCAACGCCAAAGCCTGCTTGTGGTGATAGTCCCGCCGCGCCCGCGCCACCTCGTTGTGCGCGATCGCCACTTTGCGCCGCGTCTTGTCCCTGTTGTGCGATCCCTTCTGCCGGCGGGACTTCTCCCGCTCCAACCGCCGCAACTTGCGCAGCTTGCGGCCCAGATACTTCGGGTTCGCAACGTCGGTGCGCGCACCGACGTTGGTCGCGATCGTCGCCAACCGCGTTATGCCCACATCCACCCCGGCCTCCCGCTCCACCGGCGGCAGCGGTGTGCAGGCGACGTCGACAACGAAGCTGGCGTAGTAGTGGCCGTCCGGTTCCCGGATGATCGTGACGCTCGACGGCTCCGAGGGCAGATCGCGCGACCAGCGGACCCGGACCTCGCCCACCTTGGCCACAAACAACCGCCCACTGGACCGAACCGAGAATCCGTTGCGGGTGAGCCGAAACGACTGCCGGTGATTCTTGCGCGACTTCATCGGTGGACGGCCCAGCTTGCGGCCCTTGCGTTTCCCGGTGTGTGAGTCGAAGAAGTCGCGCCACGCCCGCCGGGAGTCGTTGACCGACTGCACCAACGCCACACTGGGCACCTCGGCCAGCCAGCCACGCTCGAGAGTCGTCTTGGCCGCGGTGATCACCTGGCGCTGAATCTCGGTGTCGCAGAGTTTCACCCCGGCCCGGTACGCCTCGTCGCGTACTCGCAGTGCGTCGTTGAACACCACCCGGCAGCAACCGAATACCCGCGCCAGCATCTTCCGCTGAGCCGGTGTCGGTTCGATGCGGTACCGGTAACGCATCTGCATAGTCCGACTCTACGGCCGACCTGTGACAACCCAGACCTATCACCGCGCCCGGCACAGCGCGTCGGCGCTGCATGCACATCTGGTGTTGGTCACCACGTATCGCCGCCCGGTGTTCACCGACGAGATGCTCACCTTCGCCGAGAACACCATGCGCACCGTGTGCTCCGATCTCGATGTCGAGCTGGTCGAGTTCAACGGCGAAACCGACCACCTGCACCTTCTCCTCGCCTACCCACCCACCATCGCAATCTCGACACTCATACCAGCGCCTGAAAGGCCGCACCGCCTACCCGGTGCGACACGAATTCACCGGCCGCTGTGTCCGCGCCCGCATGCGCGGACACCTCTGGTCGCCGTCCCACTTCGCCGTCTCCTGCGGAGGCGCACCACTGTCCATCATCAAGCAATACATCCACGGACAAGCCCGACCGCTTTGAACGCCCGGCCACGCCCAGCGACACACGGGATGGGCTAACCCCGCACTGAAGTCCGAGGCTTGCGCCCAAGAAAGTACGGTCAAAGAACTCCGGTGCGCGAAGGTCCTTGTCCCGCTTCTTGAGTTTGGTGTCGAGTGACGCGGCCCTGATGTCCGCGCCTCCGAAAAGCGTTCGAGGGTCTGTGATTTGGCCGTCGACACTGATTTCGTGGAAGCGGCCCTTCACGGGTAGGAGTCCAAACATCGATTTGGCCTTGAAACCGATGGTGGGCCCCGCCTAGCCGAGCAGCGGGGCGAGTTCTGCCGGGTCGAAGTACTCGTCGATTCGGTCGATCAAGCCGTTGGCTCCCAACTTGATAACGAGACAGACCCGCATTGAGATCGATCCGCCGGTGCGGGCGGTGGCGTGCAGGATGTGCTGTTGGACGAATCCGCCGTCGAAGAACTGCCGGTCGAGGATCTCGTATCGGCGCTCGGTGGTCGTGTCGATGAACCAGGCGATGACCCGCAAAGCGCGTTTCTTGTCGCGGTCGACCGGTTCGCCGGACTTCCAGACCAAGACGTCGTTGTCCCAGAGTTGTTCAACCGTCGCGGCGTCGCCGTTCTCGATGGCGGCAAACAGCCGGTCGGCAACGTCGGCGACGACGTCGGCTTTCACTGTGGGCATGTCTAGTGCTCCTCGCTTCAAGTTGACCTCAAGTTCGGTTGAGGTAGAACACTGTGATTCATGGATACGACACCCGCCCTCTCCAGTTTCGATGATTTCTACCGATCGAGTACCCCGCCGTGGGTGATCGGCGAACCGCAGCCCGCGATCGTCCAGCTGGAACGGGCCGGGCTGATCCGGGGCAAGGTGCTCGATGTCGGCTGCGGAACAGGCGAACACACCATCATGCTCACCAGGCTTGGCTACGACGTGCTCGGCATTGACTTCGCGCCGCAGGCGGTCGAGCAGGCCCGCCGGAATGCCGAGGCCGAGGGCGTGGACGCCCGGCTGGAGGTCGCGGACGCGATGAATCTGGGCGATTCCCCGCTCTACGACACGATCGTCGACAGCGCGCTGTTCCACATCTTCGACGACGCCGACCGGCCGAAGTACGTCGCCAGCCTGCACGGCGCGTGCCTGCCGGGCGGCGTCGTGCACATCCTCGCGCTCTCCGACGCGGGCCGCGGATTCGGTCCGGAGGTCAGCGAAGAGGTCATCCGGGAGGCATTCGCGGACGGATGGGTGCTGGAGGCGCTGGACACCACCACCTATCGCGGTGTCGTTCAGGAGGTGCATGCCGAGGTGCTCGATCTGCCGGTCGGGACTCGAGTCGATGAGCCCGCGTGGCTGGCGCGCGCTCGGCGGATGTGATCTCAAACTGTGTCGTTTGTTGCGCTGAAGCGCGACAAATCGCCGCAACAAACGCCACAGAACTCACTTCCGCTCGTCATATCCAGGGTGGGCGATCGCAAGCCGGTGACGCACCAGCGTGCGCAGGCAACCCAGCACCTCGCCTGCCCTGTCGTCGAGATCGCCGGCGCGGATGGCGGCCGCCAGTTGCGGTTCGTCGGCGAAGCCGAGCTCGGCCAGCGCATCGGTGACTTCGCCGGCTGACTCGTCGAGCAGTTCGCGTTCCACGGTGCGCAGGACGTTGGCGGCCACCCGCGCATGGAAGTTGACCTGTCCTTCGGTGGCCCCGCGTACGTCCTCGTCGAGGAAGTCGGCCACGGCCGCGACGAGTTCGGCCGCGGTGGGCCGTCCGTATAGCCAGTTCACTTCGGCCCTCCTCCTTCCAGCAGATCGAGCACGTCCCATTCGGTCTCGCTGACGCGCCGCCCGATCGCGGCCAACTCCACGGACGGGGTCTGCCCGGACAGGTGGCGCTCGGCCTGGAATCGACAGATGACGCCCCAGCGCAGCGTGGCCACGGTCAGCCACCACCGAAACGCATCGCGGTCGACGGCCGTGCCCGCGGCCTGCTCGTACGCGGACAGAAAGCTCTCGACGCTGCCGAGTCCGCCTGCGCCGAGCGCCTCGGGCGCGCCGAACCGCCAGGCCCGGATGCAGAACCAGGCCAGGTCCTCGTAGACCTCTCCGGTGTGCACCAGTTCCCAGTCCAGGACGGCGGCCAGCCCGGAGGCGTCGACGATCAGGTTGCCCATCCGGAAATCACCGTGCACCAGAACCCGCGGCGACGGCGGTGGCCGGTGAGCGGCCAGCCAGCGAAACGCCCACTCGAAGGTCGCCGTGGTATCGCCCATCTCGTCGAGGCGGTCACGCCACTCGCTGAGCTGATCGGCCTCTGTCAGGCCAATGCCCTCGGGGTCGGCGCGGTGGATGGCGGCAAGCGCCTGGGCGCACTGCCGAAGCAGCCGCTCGCGACCGGCATCGTCGAGGCTGCGGTGGATTCGTCTGACGATCGTCTCGCCGCCGATGGCATCACAGATGAGGTACGGATTGCCGAGTGCGGCAGGGGAATTGTCCGCGGCCAGGATGTGGGGGACAGGAGCACCGGCGGCGGCCGCCCGTTGCTGCACACTCGCCTCCAGCTCCATACCCGCATGTACGTCGTCGGGCGGGCCGGTGCGCAGGATCAGGGATCTACAAGGATCGCCGCCTGAAGCCGATCCCGCCTGGAGGCGGGCGTCGAACGACCACGTGGTGCGGCTCGCCCCGCCCGTCAAGGCGCACAGGTTCTCGATGCCGACGCCGTCCCCCAGCACCGGTTCGAGCACCGTGGCGAGCGCAGCGCTCAGGTCGTCTGCCGATCGTGCTCCTCGCGTGCGCGTCGTCACTTGCGCCCGAAGCCGAAGAGTCTCTGGGCGACGCGGCGGATCTGGATCTCCTCGGCGCCCTCGGTGATGCGGTAGCGCCGGTGATGACGGTAGATGTGCTCGAACGGCTCGTGTCTGCTGTAACCGACGCCGCCGAACACCTGCATGGCCCGGTCTGCGGCCTCACACACCAGCCGGTTGGCGCGATAGTTGGCCATCGACACCTTGTCGGACACCTCCATGTGGTGGTTGCGGTCGAGGTGAGATGCCGCGTAGTACACCAGCAGCCGCACCATCTGGGCCTCGGTCTGCAGCTCCACCAGGGGCCACTGCACCGCCTGGTTCACCGCGAGCGGCTTGCCGAACACCTTGCGGTCGTTGGCATACCCGACGGCGCGGTCGATGCAGTACTGCGCCGCGCCCAGGCTGCTGGCGGCCTGCCGAATCCTGTTCTCGTGCAGGAACGTCTGGCCGACCTCCAGGCCGCGGTCGACCTCGCCGAGCACGGCGTCGCCGGGTAGGCGGACATCCTTGAGCTCGACCTCGCCGTGGTCGGTGGGCATGTTGAACGTCCACCAGTAGTACGGCACGGTGAATCCGGGGGTGTCGGTGGGCACCAGGAATGCGGTGATGCCGCGGGCCTGGCCCGGCTCTCCAGAGGTGCGCGCGAAGACCAGGTCATGGGTGGCCCGGTGCACGCCGGTGTTGAACCGCTTGGCGCCGTTGATGACCCAGCCATCACCGTCGGCTTCGGCGCGGGTCTCCAGCCAGGTGGCGTCGGAGCCGTGGTTCGGCTCGGTCAGTCCGAACGCCATCGACCGCTCGCCGGTGATCAGCGCCTCGGTCCATTCCTGCTTTTGTGCCTCGGTGCCGAACCGGTCCATCATGATGACCTGCGGGAAGTTGCCGACGATCGACGACTCGTCCTGCAGGTCGTTGTGCAGCCCGAGGCCCTTGTGCGCCAAGTGTTCCCGGATTACCGCCATGTCGATGTTGGTGCCGTTGCGGCCGCCGAACCGTGACGGCAGCCCGTAGCGCAGCCAGCCCGCCTTGTCGGCGCGCCTGCGCATCTCGCCGAGCAGGTCCTCCCACTCCCGCCGGGGGATGCCACCGTTGTCCCAATCAGTGCGGGCATTCTCGCGACGCTGGTCGAAGTACTGGATGTTCTCGCGTTCCAGCGGTTTGATCTCTGCTTCGATGAACGCGTCCATCTCGGCCAGCAGGCCCGGAAGGTGCTCTGGGAGAGCGAAATCCACTGTGATCTCCTTTGTGGTCAGAACCCGTACAGCGTCTTCTTCCAGATCGTCGAGAGCGTAGCGATGGCATCCTTATCGCCGATCTCGAGCCCCAGGCCGGACCGGCCGACAAAGACCGTGGTGAAGTTCTCGAACAGCAGCGCGATCGCCGCGGCCGTGTGCTCTGGGTCGAGCTCCGCGCCGTGGCCCTGTTCCTGGGCCCGACGCACGGATGCCGCGACGATGTCCATGCCGAAGCGCCGGAACTCGTTCTGTACGTCGGCGAATCGCTGTTGCGTCGCGGCCAGCTGAGCGACCGCGATCATGATCCCGATGTTCTGTTTGAACATGTTCCAGTAGCCGGTGACCACCGATACGAAGAACTCGCTGTCATCCGGCGAGTCCGGCAGTCGAACGCTCAAGCCGGACGGAGTCACGATGTCGCGCAGGAAGGACTCGGCCAATGCGGCCAGCAGGTCCTCCTTGTCGTCGAAATAGCGGTAGAACACCGCCGGTGACTTGCCCGCGGCCGACGTGATGTCGGCGAGCGTGGTGCCGTGAAAACCGCGTTCGGCGAACAGCTTCCGGGCTGCTTGTTCGATGGCGTGCCGGGTCTGGCGGCCCTTGGGCGTGAGCGTCCGCAACGCACTCGGCTCTTCGCGCAAGCGCTCATCGGACGATTCGGTCGGCACGTCCGGTCAACCCCGGAGCCGGTCGCCGGCGCGGAGCAGCGCGCCCGGCAGCTCGTGTCCGACCGCGGTCTGGGCCACCTCGGCCGCCGCGATCGCACCTTGCAGGTCGACATCGACGTGAATTCCACTGTCCCGCAGGAGGTATACCAGGTCTTCAGTGGCGATGTTCCCGCTGGCGCCAGGGGCGAAGGGGCAGCCACCCAGGCCGCCGACCGAGGCGTCCAGCCGGGTGATGCCCGAGCAGACCGCCGCGTACGCGCTGGCCAACCCGGCCCCGCGGGTGTTGTGGAAGTGCGCCCCGAGCGGGGCGTCGCCGATCAACGGGCGAACCTTGGCGACCAGGTCGCTGACCCGCCGCGGAGTGGTGGTGCCGATGGTGTCCGCGATCGCCAGCCGGTCGACGTCGTTGTCGCAGGCCACCGACACGATGTCGAGCACCCGCTGCGGCGGGGTCGGTCCGTCGAACGGGCAGTCCCAGGCGGTCGCGACGATGACCTCCACCGAGGCGCCGCTGTCGTGCGCGATGGCGGTGATGTCGGGAATCAGCGCGACGGCCTCCGCGGTGGACCGGCCGACGTTGGCGCGGCTGTGCCCGTCGGCCGCCGACACCACGTACTCGATCGACCGCAGGCCCGCCGCGATGGCCCGCTTGGCCCCGTTCGGGCTGGCCACCAGCGCGGAGAACTCGACACCATGAGAGTCCGAGAAGTTGGCCAGTTCGGCGGCCAGTTCGGCCGCATCGGCGAGGGCGGGCACCTTCGTCTGGGAGACGAACGCGGTCGCTTCGACCTCTTTCACGCCGGTGGCCACGATCGCCTCGAGCATTTTCACCTTGGCCGCCAACGGAATCGGGGCCTCGATCTGCAGACCGTCGCGCAGCGCGACCTCGCGAATGTCGACGTGGGAAGGCAGTTCGGTCAAATCACTCCCTCGCCTTTCAGATGTTCCAACTCGGCGTCGGTCCTGCCGAGCAGCCCGCGGTACACCTCATCGTTGTGCTGGCCCGGCCGGGCCGGCCCGGCGCTGCGCACCGTGCCTGGTGTGTCTGACAGGACGGGGACGACGCCGGGCCCGAGGACGGTGCGGCCGATCCGTTCGTCGAAGTGGTCGGCGAGCATGCCGCGTGACCGCAGCTGGGGGTCGTTGACAACCTCGGCCACGGTGTTGATCGGCCCGCTGATGACCCCGGCCTCCGACAAGGTGGAGATGATGTCGTCGGGGCTTCTTTCGGACGCCCAGTCGCCGATGATCTTGTCCAGCTCGTCTTGGTTGCGTCCGCGCGCAACGTGATTGGCGAACCGGTCATCGGTGGCAAGTTCGGGCTTACCCATCGCCGCGCACAGTCGCCGGAACACGGTGTCCTGGTTGGCGGCGATCACCACCCAGCTGCCGTCGGCGCTTCGGTAGATGTTCGACGGGGCAATGCCCTCCAGGCGAGTGCCCGACGGGCCGCGCACCACACCGCCGACGTCGTAGTCGGGGATGGTCGACTCCTGCACGGCCAGGCAGGATTCCGTCAACGCGGCGTCGACCACCTGCCCTTCGCCGGTGACGGTTCGCCGGTAGAGCGCGGCCATCGCGCCCTGCGCGGCGAACATGCCTGCCAGGCTGTCGCCGAGCGACAACGCCAGCCGCGGCGGCGGTCCGCCGGGGAAACCGTTCATGTGCCGCAGGCCGCTCACGGCTTCGGCAACCGAGGCGTACCCGGCCTTATGTGCTTCCGGTCCGGTCTGCCCGTAGCCGGAAACGCGGACCAGGATGATGCCGCGATTGACCTCGCGCAGCACGGCGTAACCCAGTCCCCACTTCTCCAGCGTGCCGGGCCGGAAGTTCTCGACGATGATGTCGGACTTTGCGGCAAGCTCCAGGAACAGGTCTCGCCCCGCGTCCTCGCGCAGATTCAGGGTGACAGCTTTCTTGTTGCGGGCGTGCACGGTCCAGAAGAAGTGATGGCCGTCGAGTTCGGCCTGGCCCCACGTGCGTAGCGGGTCAGGCGCGCCCGGCGGCTCGATCTTGATGACCTCGGCGCCCATGTCGCCCAGCAGCCGGCCTGCGAACGGACCGGAGATCAGCGTGCCGACCTCGATCACGCGGATACCGTCCAGCGGGCCGGTTGTCATTGTGAAAACCCGTGCCGACGCAGCCAGTCCGTGCAGATTCCGACGGCCTGGCGCAACGTCTCGCGTTGGTCGGGTCCGGAGTAGTAGTGGTTGGCGCCGGGAATCTCGTGCATCTCCTTGTCAGGATGCCCGATCGCACCGAACAGCCGCTGTGTGTGGCTGGGTGTGCAGGCGTCATCGGCGAGATTGCCGATCACCAGCGCGGGCACCGCGATATCGGGACCGCACTCCACCGCGTCACCGTTGGCGTCGTCGTAGCTCCACTGGGAGAGCCAGCTGCGCAGCGTACAGAACCTGGCCAGGCCGACCGGGCCGTTGTTCACCACTTGAGGATCGCCCAGATAGCAGGTTCCCGGGGCGCGTTCGTTCGGATCGACCGACGGGTCGAGCCACCGCGGATCGGCCATGGTGCCGTGCACGACGAATGCGAACTCGTCGTCGGGTCTTCCCGCCGCCTTGAGCTCGGCGAGTTTCTCCTTGACCCACTTGGTGATTCGCCGGTTGCGGTCGATCTGTGCCTGCCGGTACCGGGTGAGGAACTCCTCCGTGTAGGGAGGCTGGTTCGGGTTGTCGGGGTTATACAGATCCAGTTCTGGATCGCGCTTGGTGGGATCGGACTCGTCCAGGATGGACGCGTCCAGCCACTCGGTGAGGGTGCCGTGGCGGCTGATGTGCGCGGCCAGCAGCATGATGCCGTCGGCGGGGATCAGTCCCAGCTTGGTCAGGTCGGGACCGTCCCCGGACGGGCTTGCCGTCACGGTCGGCTTCTGCGCCTGCTGCTGGTAAAACACGGACAGTGAGCCGCCGCCGCTCCAGCCGGCCAGCACCACCTTGTCGTAGCCCAGCCGGTTCTTCGCGTCCTTGATGCACTCGCCGAGGTCCTCGACGACCTTCTCCATCAGCAGCGCCGAGTCCGTGCCGCGGAACCGGCTGTTGCAGTAGATGACGTGGTGGCCCGCGCGGGCCAGGCCGTTCATCATCGGCAGGTATGCGCCACCGCCGATCGGGTGCATGAACACCAGCACGGTATCTGATGTCGCCGCCGGGGCGGCTCCGGCGGCCGACGGCTCTGGGTTCTTCGGTTTCAGTAGGTAGCTTTCCAGCACCACCAGTTCGGCGACGCCGCCGTAGACGTCGCGAACACCTGAATTATTCTGGAATACAACCAGATACGGAATGCGGTCGTATTCGTAGCGCACCGGCGTGGCGGTCGTCATCTCAGTGCTGCCCCAGATCGTTGGCCAGCACATCTGCCGACGGGACGAGCCGTCGGCGGGTGTCGATCGCGATCAGCTCCCAGTCGACGCGAGAGTGCTCGTCGAACTTTCGCCTGGCCCGCTCTCGAGCCTTCTCGGGCGGGCCGTGATGCAAGCCCTGCGGGGTGAGGGAGATCAAGCCGGTCGGCATCGGGACGCCGAAGAGCGAGCCGCCGTGGAAGAACGCGATCTCGTCATAGTCGACATTGCGGTGATACCACGGCAAGCGTTCGGTGCCTGTCACTCCCTCGGCGGGTCTGGGCAGGAAGTTCATCACGTAGACGCCGGTCGCCTGCATGAAGAGGTGCACGGTCGGCGGTAGGTGCACGCTGTCACTCGCTACGACGTTGTAGTCGGCGATGTTGAATGTGAACGGGAAATTGTCGCCGCGCCAACCGACGACGTCCATCGGATTGTGTTGGTAGTAAAGCGTTGTCGGGCCATCTCGATGCATGGCCCGAACCACGTACTCGTCGCGGGCATCGTCGGCGAGCGGCGCGGGGTCAGGAATGTTGACCTGCGACGGGTCGAACGGAAAGTGGCGCCCGAGAGTGCCTGGCGGCGGCACCCGGAATTCG
Source organism: uncultured Actinomycetota bacterium (assembly GCA_963800125.1). Taxonomy (GTDB): domain Bacteria; phylum Actinomycetota; class Actinomycetes; order Mycobacteriales; family Mycobacteriaceae; genus Mycobacterium. The sequence continues at coordinate 150,819 of CAWDAC010000049.1, forward strand.
TCGGTGGCCTCGACCATCAGAAGGACGGTTTCGGCGGCAGGCAGATGCCGCCAGGTTGTCGCCTTCGGCAGGTAGACCCAGTCGCCCTCGCGATACTGCATCGGCCCGAATTCGGTCTCCAACAGACCGGAGCCACGGTGCACGAAGCACAGCAGATCGCCGTCGATGTACCGGGTGTGGAACGGCATCTCCTCGGCTCGTCGGGAGAGCAGGATTCGGCAGTCTGGATTGGAGAACAGCAGCATCGGGCCGCCCGCCGGGTCGGTGGCATCGCTCGGTTTCAGCTCGGTCGACAACACATCGACCGGCCGCAGCGGGCCCTCGGCCCGGTAGGCGGTCGGGTCGTTGCGGCGATACATGTTCGCCGTGCGGCCGGTGAATCCGCCGCGGCCGAGTTCGTCGTCCTTGAGGCCGTCCAGATCGGCGTGCAGCCGCCGCGGAGTGGTGCCTTTTCGCAGGTGAATAAACGATTCCATGGTCCGCTCCAATGGCGTCTACGGCGTGTGCAGCAGGAAAAGTGAAACTGACTTTAGTTTTATGGAGGACGCGGCGTCAACGCTAGGGATGCCGTGCTAGTCGGTCAGATCGACCCGGATCGTGAGCAGGTTCGTGCCGAAAGTGCGCACGCCGAAGCTGTTCAACTGCGGCAACGAGCGGAGCCGTTCGTGCGGGTCGTCATCGGGCATCAGATGGGCGGTGCCGTTGTGCCAGCGCCCGCGCAGCCTGACCCGGACGCTGGGGTTGGCCTTGATGTTCTTCACGTACTGCGACTTCTCGCCGAACTCCGAGACAAACCAGAACTCGTCGCCGACCCGGCTGCCACCCAGCGGGGTGCGGCGCGCCTCGCCCGACTTCCGTCCCGTCGTTTCCAGCAGCGTCTGGATGGGCAGCCGTCGCATCAGCGGGTTGGCCACCCGCTTCTGGAACTCGTTGGTGATGCGGTCACGTAGGTCGTTGGTCATGGGGACTCCTCTCGTCGGTGCCCGGTCACACCATTGCGGTCCGCGGGACCTCCATGCCCAGTATCAGCGCACCGGCAAGTTCGCGGCTCGTGTCGTAGTCGAACACCACATGGCCGGCGGCCAGCACGTCGACGTCGCGCTTGATGCGCTGCAGCGGGTTGTCCAGGAAGTGGGCGCCGGCTCGTATCAAGTAGGGAACTTTGTCGGCGTGTTACACGGCCTGGACCGCACACGATGCAGGATGACCGGGAAGAATCAGTGCTTCCCCACACCGTTGGCGCGGGTGTAGTAACGAGTCGGCTACTACTGAGGCTGTGTGCGCATCCGAATTCGAGATGTCCCTGTACAAGCGCCAGCCCTCCGCGGTGCGGTGCCACACCTCCAGGTACTTGCCGCTCACGGGAGGCGCAGTTTCGACACTCCAGGTTCCCGAGCGCCATGCCCAATCGCCAGCGACACCGTTGGCATCGCTTTCGACGCTGATCTTTGCCCACGCGGTCGCGATCTCATTGGCGTAGTGCTCGCGGATCGCCGCACGACCGTTCACGGCAGGAGCCCCATCCGGGAGAAGTTGAGCGTCCTCAGCGTAGATAGCGGCGACCGCGTCGGCATCCTTGTCGTTGTAGGCCTGCTCCCAGCCTGCCGCGGCGGAGGTCAGCGCCGCCACGTCGGCGTCGGAATCGGCCACCGGCGCTTTGGGCCCACAGCCGGCGAAAGCCAAAGCGCATGCCAGCAAAAGAAAGAGACGTGTGAGATTCGTGCGGATCATTGGGACCTCCCGAGACGAGTTGTTCGAATCATCGCAGGAGCGTCTTGGCGCCAAACCAGAATCGCCCAGAGTTGCTTCAGAGGCAACCGTCCAGGCCGAGGTAGGCCCGGCCCACAAGGTCGGCCAGTGTCCACGTCACCACAAGGACTGCAAACTGGCGGAACTGTGGCGAGTGGCGCGCACAGCGGCGGGCGAAGGTTGGGTTTCAAAATCCCTCCCCGAGCGCACCTCCGAGCGCGCTGACTCCGGTAGCTGTCAGCTGCGACTGGTGGCCGGGGCGAGGCGGGCCATCCCGCGCAGGATCCACGGTGTCCGCCTGGCCATCACCTCCACGGCGCGGTCCGTTCGGCGCATCGCGGTCCGAGGGCCGGGAGTGGGCGTTGACACCAGTTCGGCCTCGGCCGATCCGGCTCGCGCGCCGTGGCTTTCGACCGCCAGGAGTTGCCAGCTGCCGGGCACGCCACGCAACTCGACGCTGCCGCGATCCTCGAAGCCCGTGCCCGAGCCGACCACCAGGTCCCGGACTGTGCGGTCGACAAGGATTTCGCCCACCCCGGCCTGACCGAGGATCCGCGCCGCGATGTGTACGGCGATGCCCCCGATGTCGGTGCCCAGCAGTTCGCACTCGCCGGTGTGGATGCCGGCGCGGATCTCGATGCCCAGTGTCTCGCGTGATCGCGCAAGGCCTCGGCGCAGCGGATGGCCTGCGTCGGGCCGTCAAACGTGGTGAGGTGGCCGTCGCCGGTGCTCTTGACCACCGTGCCGCCGAAGCGTTCCGTAAGTTCGGCGGTGATCTCACCAAAGCGGTGGAGCACCGCCCGCCACCGCTCGTCGCCCGTCGCCGCGGCGCGTTGCCGTCGAGGCGACCATGTCGGTGAACAACACGGTGCGCAGGGCGCGATGGGACTGCGACGGCGCGGCATGGCTGCCGGTGAGGAAGTCCTCGATCCCAGTCAGGATCGCGTCGGGATCGCTGAACCAGGGGGCGTGGTCCGCGCCGTCGACCTCGAGCATCCGCGCGCCGGGGATGTGGTCGGCGAGGTACCGGCCGCCCTGCACCGGAACGGGATCGTCGCGGGCATGGACGACCAGGGTGGGCGCGGCGATCGTCGGCAGGATCGGCCGGACGTCGATCCGGAACCCCGATTCGGCTGTCGCGCGCGCCATCCCCGGACTGGCGCACATGCGCTCCAACATTCCGAGCTGGCGTAGCGACCGCACCGACGGCAGCAGACCTTTGAGTGCCGCACCGCTGCCCCACGCCGAGCGGACGGCGCGGCAGCCTTCCTGTTGGTGGGCGATCTGCTCCGTCGACGGCGTGTAGTCCTCCCCCAGCTCGGCAAGGACGCGCGCCCGCAGCTCGGCCGGGTCGCGGTCGACGTCATCCCACCCGGCGAAGCCGAAGTACGCGAACGTGCCGGTGAGGATCAACGCCCGCGTTCGCTCCGGTCGTGTTGCCGCGAAGACCATGGCGGCCGGGCCGCCCTCGCTCAGACCGAAAATGACGGCCTTTCCGAAGCCGGCGGCGTCCATGACGGCCTCGATCTCGGCCGCTCGATCATCCAGCGTGCGAACTTGCGGGACCGGGTCCGACAGCCCGACCCCGGCCTTATCGAACAGCAAGATGCGACAGAACGTGGCGAGCTGCTCGAAGAAGGCCTCAAATTCGGGAAAGGTCCAAAACAGCTCGATGTGGCTGACGAACGACCCGGCGACGACGAGCTCGACCGGCCCGTCGCCGAACACCTGATAGGCCAGGCTGAGATCGCCGCAGGATGCGTACGACGTTTCCGGCACGGCGTTGACCATACGGATCCCGGACGCTACGAATACCGACTTTGGCCCAGTTGCGTGCGCCGCACACCGCACCCTGTCCCCGTGTCGCGCGGCACTGAGAGAGTGGGCAACCGCGCGACCAGGTCGGCGGACCCGCGGGCGAGCTCGAGGAAAGGTCACCCGCCCGCGGACCCGGGCTCTATGCGGTCAGGTCGATCGAAACGATCGCGGCCGGCTGGTAGACCGACACGCCGTAGCGACCCTCCCGCGAATGCGGACGAGTGCAGGGTGTAGAAGCCGAGGGTACGGGCGCTGGACGCGCATCCGTGCGCCATCCGACGGACCGGATCGGGAATCGACGGCCACGGGGCCTGCAACGCCGCCGTCGCGCGCGGGGACCAGCAGCTCGGCGAATCCCGACGCGACGAAGTCGTTGACGGTGGCGCTGGGCAGCCTGCGCAGTTCTTCGGCCTCCTGCGCCCGCTCTGCCAGCCTGGCGACGAACTCGGGGCTGATATCCGGCGACGTGGCCGGAACAGCGGTCATGGCGGCGAACGTACCATACTTTTAGGTATGGAAGACTGCGGGTCAGCGCGTCAGCATGAGGTCGAGGAAGCGTTCCCGACGAGCCGCCCCGCGGGCGTTCGGCGTCTCTCCGGACAGATGCAGAAACCCGATTCCGGCGGCGAACGTCGCGTTGGCGCGCAGGTCCGCGTCCTCGGCATCGAACCCGAAGTCCAGAAACGCTCGGCGGACGGCATCGAGTCCGTTGGTCGGCTGCTCGGACACTGGCGGCGACGGCGTCGTCGGTTCGGGCCCACTCGCGCATGGCCCGTTCCAGCGTCCAGTGCCGGGCGCTCAACAACGCCGACATCATTTGCGAGAGCCGTTCCCGAGGCGGGATAGTAGCCATCTCCCCGAAATGGCGACGATCGTCGTCGCGCAATTCACCCCACGCTTCTATCAGCGTCGAGCGATAGCCGGCGATATCGGTGAAATGCCAGTAGAAGCTACCTTTTGTGACCGCAAGACGGCTGCACAGCCGATGGATCTTGAGCGCTTTGATGCCCTCCTCGGCAAGGATCGCGAAGCCGGCCTGGACCCAGTCGTCGACAGTTAACCGGCTGGTGGTGGTGCCTCGCGCGATCGATGGCCATGAGCGGCAGCCTACGGCGGATCGGACGCAGGCATCTGCGGCGTCGGTCCGGATTCAATTAACGCTGATGCCACGGGTAATTTTTCGATTACGAATATGTCAGGCATTGACAGCCGGGGTTTGACCCGTACTGGTCACGTGTTTTACTCGACATCGCACAACTGAAATTTCTCGGTCCGCTCTCCGTCGACTCGGACTTAGTAGAGCGGGCGCGACACTGCAGTAGGGTCACATGCTGCGGTGCCGGCGGCGATCTTCGCTCGCCGGGTTATTGGCTTGTTACGCGACAACCGAAAGATGGATGGACTGCAGCTTATGACGTTCGTTGAGAAAATCCGAGGCCATTGGGCGCGCAGGATCACTGTCGCCGCGTTAGCGGCGGTCCTGCTACCCGGGATTATCGGCTTCGCGGGAGGATCTGCGACGGCGGGCGCGTTCTCCCGGCCTGGTCTGCCCGTCGAATACCTGATGGTTCCCTCGCCGTCCATGGGCCGAGATATCAAGGTGCAGTTCCAGGGTGGTGGAAACCACGCCGTGTACCTGCTTGACGGTCTGCGCGCACGCGACGACTTCAACGGCTGGGACATGGAGACCCCGGCGTTCGAGTGGTACTACGAGTCGGGCCTGTCGATCGTGATGCCGGTCGGCGGCCAGTCCAGCTTCTATACCGACTGGTATCAGCCTGCATGCGGCAACGCTGGTTGCCAGACCTATAAGTGGGAAACCTTCCTGACCAGCGAGCTGCCGCAGTGGCTGGCCTCCGAGAAGGGTGTTTCCTCAACCGGCAACGCCGCGGTCGGCCTTTCGATGTCAGGCAACTCCGCGATGATCCTGGCGGTGTACCACCCGCAGATGTATATCTACGCCGGCTCGCTGTCGGCCTTCCTGAACCCGTCTGAGGGCCAATGGCCGTTCCTGATCAACTTGGCGATGGGCGACGCCGGTGGCTACTCGACCGGGCCGATGTGGGGCCCTGCAGAGACCGATCCCGCGTGGAAGCGAAATGACCCGATGGTGCAGATCCCCGCGCTGGTGGCGAACAACACCCGGCTCTGGGTGTACTGCGGCAACGGCACGCCCAACGAACTGGGCGGAGCCAACCTGCCTGCGACCTTCCTGGAAGGCCTGACCCTCCGCACCAACGAGACCTTCCGCGACAACTACATCGCGGCCGGCGGCAAGAACGCCGTGTTCAACTTCCCGGCCTATGGCACGCACAGCTGGGAGTACTGGGGTGCGCAGCTGCAGCAGATGAAGCCGGATCTGCAGCAGGCACTCGGTGCGTAACTAGCGCCTGATCGTTGGGCTGTGACCAACCCTCGTCAAAGGAGTCTTTGGCGAGGGTTGGTTCGCTGCTATTGAGACGCACGTGCCGAGGTGCCCGGCGACGCAGGGCACACCGTTCATCGTCGGTACCGGGCCGCCGGAAATGACCGTCGGCACGCCGTCGCCGTAGGGTTCGAATCCCGAATTGTCGCCGGCGGGGCTGGCGACCGCCGTCGGCGCGGTAGCGATCGCGGCGGCGCATGCACCGACAAGGATCAATCGGCGCAACCGCTGGTGCCTTGTCATCTAGAAGCCTCCAGCCACCCGCACAACGGCCCGGCCGGAGTACCGGCCCGCGTGCACCTCGTCGAGCACGCCGACCACGTCCTTGACGTCGACGTCGTTCGATATCGCCGAAAGGTGTTGTGGTCGTAGCGAACTGCCCAGCTTCTTCCACAGTTCGCGGCGTGGCCCGATGGGCATCAGCACCGAGTCGATGCCCAACAGAGCCACCCCGCGCAGGATGAAGGGCATCACGGTGGTGTTCAGCGCCGCCCCGCCGGTCAGTCCGCTGGCCGCAACCGCACCGCCGTAGCGCACGGTGCTGAGCACGTCGGCCAGCGTCTTACCGCCGACGCAGTCGACGGCCCCCGCCCATCGGGTCTTGCCCAGCGGCCGTGGCTTGGCGTCCGGATCTTCGGGCAGCCTGCCGATGACGTCGGCGGCCCCGAGCGCCTTCAAATGCTCGGCGACCCCTTCTTTTTGGGCTTTTCCCGTCGACGCCACCACTTCGTAGCCCGCCGCGCCCAGCAGATCGACGCTGACCGATCCCACCCCGCCGGTCGCTCCGGTCACGACGATCGGCCCGTCGTCCGGCGTGATGCCCCGGTCCATCAGCGCCTGCACGCTCATGGCTGCGGTGAAGCCGGCCGTGCCGATGGCGGCGCCGTCGCGTGGACTCAACGATCCGAGTGCGACCACCCAGTCCGCAGGCAGCCGCGCGTACTCGGCGTAGCCGCCGTGGCGGCCGGTGCCGATCTCGTAGCCATGTGCCAACACCGCGTCGCCGACCGCGAAATCGGGCGACTGTGAGTCGATGACCTCGCCGGTGAGGTCGACACCGGGCACGATCGGATAGTCGCGCACGACACCGCCGTTGGGCGTCACCGCCAGCGTGTCCTTGTAGTTGACGCTGGAGTAGGCCACGCGGATCGTCACCTCACCGGGTGGGAGTTCGGACTCCTCCAGGGTTTCGACCGCGCACTCGATGCGATCGTCGTTCTTGCGGGCGACCAGGGCCTGAAAGTTGTCCATGACCCGAGCGTAGTTCTCCGGCGAACTGCGCGGGCTACTTCAGCTCGGACGATGACAGGCCGAGCAGCCTGCGCGCCACCACCAGCTGCTGAATCTGTTGGGTGCCCTCGAAGATGTCCAGGATCTTCGAATCACGCGCCCACTTCTCCAGCAGCGTCTTCTCGGAATAGCCTGTGGTGCCTGCCATTTCGACGGCTTTGAGGGTGATGTCGCTGGCCACCCGCGCCGCCTTGGCCTTGCCCATCGACGCTTCCTTCGAGTTCGGAATGTCGTTGTCGGCCTGCCACGCCGACCGCACCATCAGCAGATATGCGGCCTCCCAATCGGCCTCCATGCGCAGGAACTCCGCGGCAGGGGCGCTCTGCGCGTGCGCGGGCTTGTCGTAGGAGATCTCCACGCCGGCGTCCACGAGGATCTTGCGCAGTTCTTCCAGGGCGGCGCGGGCGATGCCGACTGCCATCGCGGCGACGACGGGCCGGGTGTTGTCGAAGGTCTCCATCACCCCGGCGAAGCCCTTTCCGACCTGGATCTCCGGGCTGCCGAGCAGGTTGTCCTTCGGGATCCGTACGTTGTCGAAGCGGATCACGGCGGTGTCGGAGGCCTTGATGCCGAGCTTGTCCTCAAGCCGCTCGACGGTCACGCCCTGATGCTCGCGGGGCACGATGAACGACTTGATCGCCGCACGGCCCAACGACTTGTCCAGCGTCGCCCACACCACGATGTGGGTGGCGCGCGAACCGGCGGTGACGAAGATCTTCTCGCCGTTGATCACATACTCGTCGCCGTCGAGCTTCGCGGTCGTCGACACCGCGGCCGAGTCGGAGCCGAAGCCCGGCTCGGTGATGGCCATCGCGGCCCACACGTCCTTGCCCAGTCGCTCCAACTGCTCGTCGGTGGCCACGCCGCTGATCGCCGCGTTGCCGAGTCCCTGACGCGGCACCGACAGCATCAACGCGACGTCGCCCCAACTGACCTCCATCACGTTGAGCACGGCCGACATGTTGCCGCCGTTGTGGTTCGCCTGTTTGGCCCCTTCGGCGTCGCGGAACGCCTCGACGCCTGCGAACGCGAAAGCCTTTGCCTCCGAGATGCCTTCGAAGAGCGTTACCAGGGTCTCCAGCTCGACGGGGTATTCATGCTCACGCAGGTCATACTTGCGCGATATCGGGCGCAGCATCTCGGCGGCGCCCTGATGCGCTTTATGAATTACCGCTTGCAACTTGTGCGGCAGTTCCAGATTGATTGCCATGAAAGTCTTTCCGTTCCCTAGATGACGACCTAGATGACTACGACGCCCTCGGCGACGCCGATCGCGCGCAGGTCGCGGTACCAGCGTTCGACAGGATGTTCCTTGGTGTAGCCGTGGCCGCCGAGCAGCTGCACGCCGTCCAGGCCGATCTGCATGCCCTTGTCGGCGCCGAGCAGCTTGGCCAGCGCGGCCTCCCGGGCGAACGACAGGCCCTGGTCGGCACGGGATGCGCCGCGCCAGGTGATCAGCCGCAGGCCGTCGAGCTCGATCGCGATGTTCGCGCACATGAAGGCGACCGACTGGCGGTGGGCGACCGGCTCACCGAACGCCTGCCGCTCCTTGACGTAGGGCACCACGTGGTCGAGCACAGCGTGGGCGGTGCCTACGGCCAGCGACGCCCAGCCGAGCCGCGACAACGCCACCGCCTCGGAGTAGTCGTCATCGGTCGCGTCGTCCTCGCCGAGCCGCGCGGAAAGCGGCACCGAAACGTGGTCGAGTTCGACCTGCCCGAGGGCCGCAGCACGGATTCCCATGCTCGGATCGGGTTTCACGGTCAGGCCCTGCAACGACGACTCGACGATGAACAGCGCTGGCTTGCCGTTCAATTGCGCTGCGAGTACCAGTAATTCGGCGTCTTTGGCGGCAACCACAAATGACTTCACGCCGTCGAGGCGGAACCCGCTGGGCGTGCGGACGGCAGTCGTCTTCAACGATGTCGGGTCGAACAGCGGGTGCGGTTCGGCGATCGCCAGGCACGCCTGAGGCACGTTCTCGCCGGCGAACTCCTTGAGATAGGTGGCCTGTTGGTCGGCGCTGCCCCAATGGGTGAGGGCCGACGCGACACCGGCGGGCGCGAGGATCGGCAGCGCCAAACCCATGTCCCCGTACGCGAGAGCCTCGGCGACCAATGCGTTCGTCACGGCGGCGCGGTGGGCGGCGAATCCGTCGAAGTCCTCGGGGATGTTGATCGCCGTGATGCCCAGTTCGTTGGCCTTCGCGACGAGATCTCGCGGATAGCTCGCGGTCTCGTCCGCTTCGCGGGCGGCGGGCCGCAGCACCTCTTCGGCGAACTCGCTGACGGTCTCGACGATCATCTTCTGCTCGTCGTCTGGGGTCAGGTCGAAGTAGTCGGCTCCGCTCGCCTTCAGTCGAGTCGGGGCGCGCCCGGCCCGGGACACCCGCTTGAACTGGCGGTTGCTGGCTCCGACGACGGAGAAGACTTGCTTGACGCCGTAGCGCAGACCGCTGTTGAGCGGGTCACGCAGGTTGTGCCTGTCCAGGAACTCCTGACCGACGATCGGGGTGATCAGCGCCAGGCCGATGTCGATCGGGGACCGCTTGTGCTTCTGCAGTCCGACGGCGCTCTCGCGCCCAGCGGGTTTGGGTTTGGTCATGTCAGCAGCCTCGATTGGTTGAGCGAGCGCACAGACAGTATCTTACTCCAAAGTAAGATACTGATCGCTGTTAGGCAATTCATACCGTCGCGCGGTCACCTTCCCGCGGGCGCTTCGGTACGAAAGTCGCGCCGACGAGAACCACAGCACCAAGACCGGCTCCAACGATTTGGACGGCCGTCTTCATGGACCCCTCCGACGGGTCGAGTGCACGACGTTGAAGGGGTTGCGAGCTGTTGCTGTTGAGTGTGTTTTAGTGTGCGTAAGTGTGTTCTCATCGCGGTGTGAATCTGGCGGATTGGGCTGCGTCGGTTGGGGTCAATCGGCATACCGCGTATCGCTGGTTTCGGGAGGGAACGTTGCCGGTGCCGGCGCAGCGGGTGGGTCGGTTGATCTTGGTGAAAACCGCGGCCTCGGCCGCCGATTCGGCGGCCGCGGTGGTGTATGCACGGGTTTCGTCGCATGATCAGCGCGCTGATTTGGATCGGCAGGTCGCCCGATTGACGTCATGGGCGACGAGCAACGGCCACCGGGGTCGGGCGGGTCGTTACCGAGGTGGGCTCCGGACTCAACGGCAAGCGGCCCAAGCTGGGCAGGATGTTGTCGGACCCGGATGCGAGGGTGATCGTTGTGGAGCATCGGGACCGGTTGGCGCGCTTCGGGGTGGAGCATCTGGAGGCGGCATTGGCTGCCGCGGGCCGACGGATCGTGGTGGCCGATCCCAGTGAAGCAACCGATGATCTGGTGCGCGACATGATCGAGGTCCTGACGAGTATGTGCGCCGGGCTCTATGGGCGACGCGGAGCACGCAACCGGGCGATGCGCGCGCTGACGGCCGCTAAACGTGAACCGGGCCAGGCCGCGTGATCGTCGGTATGCGCACCCGCGGGCAGGCTGCGAGGGTGGGTGCGCTGACCGGCGGCACGCACCTGTCCGGTACGCCGAAACCCGATGGCACGCCGACGGTGTCGCGGTATGTCGATGTGGGCTCGGATTTCGAGCCGCACCGCGGCGCGGTGGAGTCTGTGTCGGTGTTATTCGACCTGTACGACGGTGATAGCGGCGGGTACGCCGCCACGGGAAGCCCCGGCGAGCAGGTGCCGACAGGCTGGGCGGTGACCGCGGCGAAGTTCGAAGTCGAATGGCCCACTGATCCCGACCGAAGTCGTTTAATCCGTTCGCATTTCGGTGCCCGGCGTAAAGCATTCAACTGGGGCCTGGCGCAAGTGAAAGCCGACCTTGATGCCCGTAGCGCCGATCCGTCCCATCAGTCGGTGGGTTGGGATCTGGGGTCGCTGCGCACGGTGTGGAACCGGGCCAAGCACTCGGTGGCGCCGTGGTGGGCCGACAACTCCAAAGAGGCCTACTCGTCGGGCCTGGCCGATCTGGCTCGCGCTCTGGATAACTGGAAGGGCAGCAAGAACGGCAACCGTGACGGCCGCCGGGTGGGCTTTCCCAGGTTTAAATCCGCGCGCCGCGATCGGGGCCGGGTGCGCTTCACCACCGGCACCATGCGGCTGGAACCAGACCGGCGCACCATCGTGCTACCGGTGATCGGGCTACTGCGGTCCACAGAGAACACCCGCCGCGTGCAACGCCACCTCGCCGCCGGGCGAGCACAGATCCTCAACATGACGCTCTCCCAGCGGTGGGGCCGGTTATTCGTCTCGATCAACTACGCACTGCGCACGCCGAGCACCCCGCGCACGGTGGCTCAGCCCACCGTGGTCGCCGGGGTGGATCTGGGGGTGCGGACCTTGGCCACCGTTGCCACCATCGACCCGTCTATTGGCGTCGAAACACTGACCGAGTACCCGAATCCGGCTCCGCTCAAGGCGACGCTCACCGCCAGGCGTAGGGCTGGTCGTGAGCTGTCCCGCCGCATACCCGGCTCAACAGGATGGAATACAGCGAAAGCCAAGCTGGTCCGCCTCGACCGCCGGTGCGTGCACCTGAGGCGGGAAGCCGCCCACCAGCTCAGCACCGAACTGGCGGGCACCTACGGCCACATCGTGATCGAGGACCTCGACGTGGCCGCCATGAAACAGAGTATGGGCCGGCGGGCGTTCCGCCGGGCCGTCTCGGATGCCGCAATGGGATTGGTAGGACCGCAACTGGTCTACAAGACTGCCCGCCGCGGCGGCAACCTGATCGTGGCGGATCGCTGGTTCGCGTCCAGTCAGATCCACCACGGCTGCACCCACCCCGACGGCACGCCATGCCGTCTGATCGGCAAAGGCAAAATCGATAAGCACCTGGAGTGCCCGCTCACAGGTGAAGTCGTGGACCGCGATATCAACGCGGCCCGCAATCTCCGTGACTGGCCGGATCACGCCAGTTGTGGCCCAGTCGGGGCCACGGCCCCATCGGTTCCCGGGCCAACCACACCGGTGGTTGGTACAGGCCATGGCGCGGACGCCGGATCATCCGGCGCCGGCGGAGCTTCTGTTAGACCCCGCCCCCGCGGGGCCGGAAGCGGAGAGGCCAAAACCCAAACCCCGCAAGGGGACGCCGCGTGAGCGTGTCACCAAAACACACTCACCGGCAACGGTCGTCCAGAGTCAGGGTCATCGCATGCTCCAGACCGCAAGGCGTGCTGTTAAGCCTGGTCAGAGCCGCTTCCTGGAGCAGTCCGTTGGTGGCTACCGCGCTGCCGCCGTGTGGATCGGGTCGCCCGGCCAGATCTGTGAACGAGCCGCCCGCTTCGCGCTTGATATAGGCGAAACCGCCGATATCGCTTACCGGCTAGGCGAGTTCAAGCGATACGCACCGGCAGCCGTCGGGCGCCCCAGGTCCCGACCGGCCCGTCGAAGACGCCCGGCAGTTGGGTCCCACAGTCGCGGCAACAGCCGGTGTCGGACAGCGCGTAGCGGCGCATCGCGTACCAGTCCCTAACCACTACCGCCGCACCGCATCCCGGACAGGAGGTGGTGCCGCCGTCGGCGTCGTGCACGTTGCCGGTGTAGACGAAGCGCAGGCCCTCATCGATCGCGATGCGGCGGGCGCGCGTCAGCGTGGCCGGTGGCGTCGGCGGCCTGTCCAGCATCTTGTAGTCGGGGTGAAAGGCAGTGAAGTGCAACGGAACATCGACGCCGAGGTGCTCGCGGATCCATCCGCACTCGGCCGCTATCTCGGTGTCACTGTCGTTCAGCCCGGGAATCAATAGCGTGGTGATCTCGAGCCAGACGTCGGTTTCGTGCCGCAGGTAGACGAGCGTGTCCAGCACATCCTCGAGGTACCCGACGCAGACCTTGCGGTAGAACTCGTCTGTGAACGCCTTCAGGTCGACGTTCGCGGCATCGATGTGCCGGTAGAAGTCGGCGCGGGCCGGCGGGCACATGTAGCCCGCCGTCACCGAGATGGCCTTCAGCCCCCGTTCGTGACAGGCATCCGCGACGTCGGCGGCGTACTCCCAGAAGATGGTCGGGTCGTTGTAGGTGAATGCCACACTGCGACAACCGAGTTCGTCGGCCACTCGGGCCAAGTCCTGCGCTGTCGCCCGCCCGGCGAGGGTGTCGACCTCGCGCGACTTTGAGATGTCCCAGTTCTGGCAGAACTTGCAGGCGAGGTTGCAGCCGGCGGTCCCGAACGACAACACCGGCGAGCCCGGCAGGAAGTGGTTGAGCGGCTTCTTCTCGATCGGGTCGACACAGAAACCGGAGGACCGGCCGTAGCTGGTCAGCACGATCTGGTCGTCGACGCGGCCGCGGACGAAACACAGCCCGCGTTGGCCCTCGTGCAGCCGGCAGGCCCGTGGACACACATCGCATTGGATTCGACCGTCGGGCAGGCCGTGCCAGTGCTTGGTCGCGACGGTGAAAGGGTCGTTCAGGGTAACGGTCATCGCGTGCTCCCTAGCGCCAGGCTACTCCCCGTTGAGCCTGGTCAGAACCGCTTCGTGGAGCAGTCCGTTGGTAGCTACCGCGCTGCCGCCATGTGGACCGGGTCGCCCGGCCAGGTCGGTGAACGAGCCGCCCGCCTCGCGCACCAGAATGTCGAGCGGCGCGAGATCCCAGGTCGACACCTCGGGCTCCACCGCGATGTCGACGGCACCCTCGGCGAGCAGACAGTACGAGTAGAAGTCGCCGTAGCCCCGCACCCGCCACACGTCGTCGGTCAGCACGACGAAGCGTTCGCGCATATCGCGTACCGCCCAGCCCGACAGGCTGGAGAATGACAGGCTGGCGGCGGACAGCTCGGCGATCGAAGACACGTGTAGCGGCCGTGGTGTCTGGTCGCCGATCGCCGAGAAGGCGCCCTGTCCGGCGCCTGCCCACCATCGCCGCTGCAGCGCGGGAGCGCTGACCACTCCCACCGTCGGCACGCCGTCCTGCATCAGCGCGATCAGCGTGGCCCATACCGGCACGCCTCGAACGAAGTTCTTGGTGCCGTCGATCGGATCGATCACCCACTGCCGACCGGTGAAAGCCGCTGTGCCGCCTAGCTCTTCGCCGAGCACCGAGTCGTCCGGGCGGTGGTATGCCAGCCGCTTGCGCAGCGTCAGCTCAACGTCGTGGTCGGCATCGGTAACCGGTGTCAGGTCGGGCTTGGTTTCGACGCGCAGATCCAGCGCGCCGAACCGGGAGAGAGTCAGCGAGTCGGCCTCGGCGGCCAACGACAACGCCAACTTCAGGTCGTCTCCCTCTGAACCCATGTCTGTCGTCCTACCATGACCTCGTGTGGGAATTCGCGATGCTCCTACTGCTCATCGGGGCCGTCGTTCTGGTGGCGGCGCCGTGGATCAGGCGTCGTCGTGGTCTGCGTGGTGAGATGGCGCACGGCACCCTGGTGGTTACCGGCGTCAGCCCACGGCCGGACGCCACCGGTGAGCAGTTCGTGACGATCACCGGTGCCATCAATGGGCCGACTGTCAATGAGCACATCGTCTATCAACGCCTCGCGGTCGACGTCGACAACTGGCCGACGATGGGGGAGTTGTTCCCGGTCGTTTACTCGCCGAACAACCCCGACAACTGGAGATTCGCGCCGCCGGACGGTCCGCCGCCGCCGCAGATTGTGGACAACAACCCCAGCCGCTGGACGTAGCAGTCCCGACGCCCGCCTCAGCCGTGGGCGATCCGCAACAGCTCGGCAACACTGGTCAACTTCACCCGCGGCCGGCCGCCCGGCCCGCCTGCGGCGCGCTCGTGTTCGTCGATGAGCTTCCAGTGGTCGTCGGTGACGAGCTTCGGCTGTCGCTGTAGCAGCCACTCCACGAGCACCTCGGAATGGTTCTCGCCGACGTCGGCCAGCTCGGCGCCGCTCAGATCCTCGATCAACGTGTCGACGGTCTCCTGCGAGTCGCTCTTGTTGCTGCCGATCACTCCCGTGGGCCCGCGCTTGATCCAGCCCACCACGTATTCGTTGCGGCGGCCATCCACCCGGCCGCCGGTGTGCGGGATGGTGCCGCTCTTCTCGTCGAACGGCAGGCCCGGCGTCGGTACACCGCGGTAGCCGACCGCGCGCACCACCAGCTGCGCAGGCACCTCTTCGCGCTCGCCGGTGTCCTTGGCCACGACGCGCCCGTTGTCGTCGCTGACGAGTTCGTTACGGCCCAGCACGATCGTCTCGACCTTGCCCTCGCCCTTCATTTCGACCGGCGACGTGCGGAACCGGAACACGATGCGCCGCTTCGCCCCGCGCGGTGCCCGGTCGGCGTACCCGCGCAACACCTTGATGTTGTTGCGCACGGTCTTGCCTGCGGCCTCCACGTCCGCATCGGAGATGTCGGCGAAATCGGCTGGGTCGACGACCAGATCGACGTCGGCGAGGCCCTCGAGATGGCCGAGCTCGCGTAGCTCCAGCGTGGTGAAGGGTGCCTGTAGCGGCCCGCGCCGACCGACGATGAGCACCTCCTCGACACCACGGTCGTGCAGCGTCTTGAGCGCGTGGTCGGCGATGTCGGTGGTGGCCAGCACGTCGGGGTCGGTGACCAGGATGCGTGCCACGTCCAGCGCGACGTTTCCGTTGCCGACCACGACTGCCCGCCCGGTCGACAGGTCGGGCGCCATCTCCTCGAAGTGTGGGTGCGCGTTGTACCAGCCGACGAAGTCGACCGCGGCGACGCTGCCTGCCAGATCCTCGCCGGGGATGTTCAGCGACCGGTCGGACTGCGCGCCGACCGCGTAGATCACCGCGTCGTAGCGGTCGGCCAGCTCGGCGGCCTGCACGTGCTCGCCGACCACGATGTTGCCGAAGAACCGGAACCGCGGGTCAAGGGCCGTCTTCTCGAATTGGGCGCTGATCGACTTGATCTTCGGATGGTCCGGCGCCACGCCCGAGCGGACCAGGCCCCACGGCGTCGGCAGCATCTCGAGCATGTCGACCCGCACGTCGGCGTCGTCGTCACTGTCGGCGAATTTCAGCAGCGACGCCGCGGCGAAGTACCCGGACGGGCCTGCGCCGACGATCGCCACGTGGTATGGGCGCATTCACATGCTTTCTGTCGCTGTCCGGCCACGCGCTGGGGGCTGTCGCGTCGAAGCCGGGCTGGTTACCGCTCCGATGCTAAACGCGCACCCTGCCGCCGGTAACGTGAACTCCCGTGGATCCCGACCGTCAAGCCGATATCGCCGCCCTCGACTCCACCCTGACCACGGTGGAGAGGGTGCTCGACGTCGAAGCGCTCCGCGGTCGCATCGAAAAGCTGGAGCACGAGGCGTCCGACCCCAACCTCTGGGATGACCAGGCCCGCGCCCAGCGCGTCACCAGTGAGCTGTCTCACACCCAGGGCGAGCTGCGCCGCGTCGAGGAGTTGCGTCAGCGTCTGGATGACCTCCCGGTGATGTATGAGTTGGCGGCCGAGGAAGGCGGGGCCGACGATGTGGCCGAGGCCGACGCCGAGCTCAAGCAGCTGCGCGAGGACATCGAGGCGATGGAAGTGCGCACGCTGCTCTCCGGCGAATACGACGAGCGCGAGGCGCTGGTCAACATTCGCTCCGGCGCAGGCGGGGTGGACGCGGCGGACTGGGCCGAGATGCTGATGCGGATGTACATCCGGTGGGCGGAGAAGCATGACTACGGCGTCGAGGTTTTCGACACCTCCTACGCCGAGGAGGCGGGCATCAAGAGCGCGACGTTCGCCGTGCACGCCCCGTTTGCCTACGGCACGTTGTCGGTGGAGCAGGGCACACACCGACTGGTGCGCATCAGCCCATTCGACAACCAGAGCCGACGCCAGACGTCCTTTGCCGAAGTCGAAGTGCTTCCAGTCGTGGAAACCACCGACCACATCGACATCCCGGACAGCGACGTGCGGGTCGACGTCTACCGGTCCAGCGGGCCTGGCGGACAGTCGGTGAACACCACCGACTCGGCGGTTCGACTCACCCACATCCCAACCGGTATCGTGGTCACCTGCCAGAACGAGAAGTCGCAATTGCAGAACAAGGTCTCGGCGATGCGAGTTCTTCAGGCAAAGCTGTTGGAACGCAAGCGTTTAGAAGAACGTGCTGAGCTGGATGCGTTGAAGGGTGACGGCGGCAGCTCGTGGGGCAACCAGATGCGCTCCTACGTGTTGCACCCGTACCAGATGGTCAAGGACCTGCGCACCGACTACGAAGTCGGCAATCCCGCTGCGGTACTGGACGGAGACATCGACGGATTCCTCGAGGCCGGGATCCGTTGGCGCAACACACACGATGACGAATAGCACCGTACTTGCAGTGAGTTTCGCCGACCGGTGGCACGGCTTCTGGAGCGGCACCATCGGCGATTGGGTCATCGTCCGCGGTGTGCCGATCGCGCTGTATGTGATCGGCGGTCTGCTGGCGGCCCGCTTCATCACTTGGTTGGCGCGCAGGATCGTGCGCCGCATCGATACCGAGTATCGAGGAAAGCGACCAGCTGGTGCGCTCGGAGAGCGCCAAGCACCGCCAGGCCGTGGCGTCGGTGATCTCCTGGGTGTCGGTCGCCCTGCTGTTCATCATCGTGATAGTGCAGGTCACCTCGATCCTCGCCATTCCGGTGGGAACACTGGTCGCCCCGGCTGCCGTGTTGGGCGCCGCGCTCGGGTTCGGGGCGCAGCGGCTGGTTCAGGACATGCTCAGCGGTTTCTTCATCATCACCGAGAAACAGTACGGCTTCGGCGACCTAGTCCAGTTGAGCATGGCTGCTGTGACGGACGACGCCCTCGGCACCGTTGAGGACGTCACGCTTCGGGTCACCAAGCTGCGCTCGACCGAGGGCGAAATGATCACCATCCCCAACGGGCTGATCGTCAAGGCGTTGAATCTGAGCAAGGATTGGGCGCGTTCGGTCGTCGACATCCCGGTTCCCGCGAGCGCGAACCTCAACCAGGTCAACGAGGTGTTGCACGGGGTCTGCGAGACCGCGATGGAGGAAGACAGCCTGCGGGAACTGCTGCTAGATGCGCCCCAACTGATGGGTGTGGAGAGCATCGAGCTGGATACCGTCAACCTCCGGATGGTGGCGCGTACGCTGCCGGGTAAGCAGTTCGAAGTGGGCCGCCGGCTGAGGGTGCTGGTTGTCGCCGCGCTCACGCGAGCAGGCATCGTCACGCCCGCCGATTCGCCGCCGATGGTCGGAGCCATCGTTCATCCGGCGAGCGCCGGGGGTGCCGAGGAGACGCAGGGCCTGCCGGAGCAGAAGAAATGAGGTCCTGGTTCAAGGCCAGGCTCGGGCGGATGCGGGTCTCGACGATCGTGCTGATCGTCGCGTTCTTGGCGCTGTTCTGGGTCTATCACAACTTCGAGCCCCGGCCGGCGTCCACCGAAGCCCCGACGACTGCGGTCGTCCCGCCCGGTTTCGTGCCGGACCCGAACTACACCTGGGTGCCGCGGACGAACGTCCGGCGGCCGAAGGAACCGGAGACCACCACCGAGACCACAACGCCGACGACGACCCCGACCGAGACGACGACGCCGTCACCGGACGGCACCACGACCAGCCCGACCGAGCCCACACCGACGACGACGGTGGTCGATCCGGACGGTCCGGGTGGCCCGCTGGGTCCGCAGACCTTCACGCAGACACCCACCCCGACACCGGCGACCACGGCCTCACCCGTACCGGGAACGGTGCCCGCCACACCTGCGGCGCCGAGATAGCCAGACCGGGCCAGGCTGAATGCACCGCTACACTGGCGTGCCGTGATGATCACGCTCGACCACGTCAGCAAGCAGTACAAGTCCTCGGCGCGCCCCGCGCTGGACAATGTCTCGGTCAAGATCGACAAGGGTGAGTTCGTCTTCCTCATCGGTCCGTCCGGCTCGGGCAAGTCGACGTTCATGCGGCTGCTGCTGGCCGAGGAGTCGCCGACTCAGGGCGACGTGCGGGTGTCGAAGTTTCACGTCAACAAGCTGCCGGGCCGCCACATCCCCAGCCTGCGACAGGTGATCGGCTGTGTGTTTCAGGACTTCCGGCTGCTGCAGCAGAAGACCGTCTTCGAGAACGTCGCGTTCGCCCTCGAGGTCATCGGCAAGCGGTCCGACACGATCAACCGTGTGGTGCCCGACGTGCTGGAGATGGTCGGGCTGTCGGGCAAGGCGAACCGGCTACCGGGCGAGCTGTCCGGCGGCGAACAGCAGCGAGTCGCCATCGCCCGCGCGTTCGTCAACCGGCCACTGGTGCTGCTGGCCGACGAGCCCACCGGCAACCTCGACCCCGAAACAAGCAAGGACATCATGGATCTGCTCGAGCGCATCAATCGCACCGGGACGACGGTGCTGATGGCCACTCACGACCATCACATCGTCGACTCGATGCGGCAGCGCGTCGTCGAGCTGAGCCTGGGTCGGCTTGTCCGCGATGAGCAGCGTGGCATCTACGGAATGGATCGCTAGTGCGCTTCGGCTTCCTGCTCAACGAGGTCTGGACCGGCCTTCGTCGCAACGTCACCATGACGTTCGCGATGATTCTGACCACCGCGATCTCCATTGGTTTGTTCGGCGGCGGCCTGCTGGTGGTGCGGCTCGCCGACAACTCCCGCGACATCTACCTGGACCGGGTCGAGAGCCAGGTGTTCCTGACCAACGACGTCTCGGCCAACGACCCGACCTGTGACGCCGATCCCTGCAAGGCGCTGCGGTCGCAGATCGAGGCGCGCGACGACGTTCGCTCCGTTCGGTTCCTGAACCGCGAGGACGCCTACAACGACGCCATCAAGAAGTTCCCGCAGTACAAGGATGTCGCGGGGACGGACGCGTTCCCTGCGTCGTTCGTCGTCAAGCTGGATGATCCCGAGCAGCACAAGGATTTCGACGAGGCGATGGCCGGCCAGCCCGGCGTACTCAACGTACTCAATCAGAAGGACCTCATCGACCGGCTGTTCGCGGTGCTCGACGGGCTGTCCAACGCCGCGTTCGCGGTGGCGCTCGTGCAGGCCGTCGGGGCGATCCTGTTGATAGCCAATATGGTTCAGGTCGCCGCCTATACGCGGCGCACGGAGATCGGCATCATGCGGTTGGTCGGCGCCAGCCGCTGGTATACGCAGCTGCCGTTCCTGCTGGAAGCGATGCTGGCCGCGCTGATCGGTGTGCTCATCTCGATCGCGGGCTTGATCGTGGTGCGGGCGCTGTTCCTGGAGAATGCGCTCAACCAGTTCTATGAAGCGAATCTGATTGCCCGAGTGGACTATGCCGACATCCTCTACATCGCGCCGATACTGATATTCGTTGGCGTCGTGATGGCCGGCGTCACCGCCTACGTCACCTTGCGCCTCTACGTACGCCGCTAATCGTGTCCAAGAAAGCCGACCCGTCAAGGTCAAGCAACAACCGAGTGGTTGCGACGAATCGCAAGGCGCGGCATAACTATTCGATCCTTGAGACCTTCGAGGCCGGGGTGGCGCTGATGGGCACCGAGGTGAAGAGCCTGCGCGACGGTCAGGCCTCCCTGGCTGACGCGTTCGCCACCATCGACGACGGTGAGGTGTGGCTGCGTAACCTGCACATCCCGGAATACCACCACGGCAGTTGGACCAACCATGCACCGCGGCGCAACCGGAAACTGCTATTGCACCGCAAGCAGATTGACACCTTGGTCGGCAAGATTCGCGACGGCAACCTGACGTTGGTCCCGCTGTCGCTGTACTTCTCCGACGGCAAGGTCAAGGTCGAACTGGCGCTGGCCCGCGGTAAGCAGGCCCACGACAAGCGCCAGGACATGGCGCGCCGCGACGCGCAGCGCGAGGTCACTCGTGAGCTCGGCCGTCGCGCCAAGGGCATGACCTGACCGGCGTCGTCTTCGCGCTGCTGTCGGCGCTCGGCTACGGCATCAGCGACTTCGTCGGCGGCCTGGCCTCACGACGCGTGGCGGCGCTGCGGGTGGTGCTGGTGTCCTATCCGATCGCGCTGGTGCTGCTGTTGGGGCTGGCGGTGATCGTCGGCGGGGATATCTCCGAGGGCGCCGTCCTTTGGGGTGGATTGTGCGGTGTTTCGCAGGCATTCGGTGTGTGGTGGTTCTACGCCGCGCTCGGGGCAGGGCCCATTTCGGTGGTGTCGCCCCTGACGGCAATCCTGGTCGCGGCGATCCCCGTCGGGGTCGGTCTCGCCCTG
This sequence comes from uncultured Actinomycetota bacterium, assembly GCA_963800125.1. Classification (GTDB taxonomy): domain Bacteria; phylum Actinomycetota; class Actinomycetes; order Mycobacteriales; family Mycobacteriaceae; genus Mycobacterium. Next base: position 172,221 of record CAWDAC010000049.1, read on the forward strand.
GGCGAGCGGCCCGGCGCGATCGCCGCCGTTGGTGTGGTGCTGGCGCTGGCCGCGGTGGTGCTCGTCAGCCGCGAGGCGACCGATGAGGACATCACTCCGCACAGGTTCACGACGAAGGTCGCCTGGTTGACGGTCGGGCTCGGGCGTCGCGTTCGGGCTGAACTTCGTATTGATCGCGCAGGCGCCCGCGGAGGCCAAGCTCTGGCCGCTGGTCTTCGCCCGCGTCTCGGCCAGCGTGCTGGTTCTCGTCATCGCTGCGCTGAGCGCCAACCTGCGGCCGCCGACCGGCGCGCCGCTGAAGCTCGCGTTTTTGGCGGCTGTGCTGGATGTCGGTGCCAACGTCGCGATGCTGTTGGCGCTGCAGGCCTCGCTGCTGTCGCTGGCGGGTGTGCTGATGTCGCTGTACCCGGCGGCGACGGTTTTGCTCGCGATCGTGGTGCTCCGCGAGAGGGTGACCCGCTGGCAGACGGTCGGCATGGTGCTGGCGCTGGTAGCGGTCGCCATGATCGCTGCCGGCTAGCACCTCCCGTTCCCCGCGAGCGTGCGTGTCTGCGGCCGACGCACCGTCACTTTCTCTGAAATCGCGCACGCTCGCGCGCCCGCGAGCGCTACGTTCGCCTTCATGGCCAGCCCTTCGCGTCCGGTGACACAGCTCGACAAGTCCGCGGTGCTGGACGGCTTGTTCGCCGAGTGGGATGACATCGAGGCGTTGCTCGATGGCCTGACGGAAAGCCAGTGGCACGCGGCAAGCCCACTGCCGGGCTGGAACGTGCACGACGTGACAGCTCACATGATCGGCACGGAGTCGATGCTGCAGGGCGCCGCGACTCCGGAAGCCGACGTGGACGTCTCGACGCTCAAGCACGTCCGCAACGACATCGGCGTGCTGAACGAACGCTGGGTGCGCAGACTGCGCGGCGTCAGCTCCGCCGAGTTGCTTGAGAAGTTCCGCGCGACGACGGCCGAGCGACGCACCGCCCTGGCGGAGATGTCCGACGGCACCTGGAACGAGATCACCGCGACGCCGGCCGGTCCCGACAGTTACGGACGGTTCATGCGCGTGCGCGTCTTCGACTGCTGGATGCACCAACATGACATCCGCGATGCACTCGATCAACCCGCCGCCGACAGCGACCTGACCGGTCCGGCGTCACGGCTGGCGCTCGAAGAGATGGCCGCCAGCATGGGGTTCGTCGTCGGCAAGCTCGGTGGCGCACCCGACGGGTCGCGGGTGGCCATCGAATTGACGGGTCCGCTACAGCGCACCATCAATGTCCACGTGCAGGGCCGCGCTCGGGTGGTCGAGGACTTCGACGCCGAGCCGACGGCGGCGATCTCCATCGACGGCCTGCTGTTCACCCGGCTGGCGGGTGGACGAACCACGCCCGCTCAGCACCCGGGCGCCGTTTCCTACGGCGGAGACGAGACGGTCGGCAGGCGGATCGTCGAGCACCTCAACTATGTGATTTGAGCTGCGCAAACACGCCCCAAACGGGATGAAATTGTTTCGCTGTCCCGTTGTCACTGGCGTACCATTAACTGTCCTGCCGAAAGTCGGCGGGGATGCGAGGGGCTGAACGGTTTCGACTTCGCGCATCGAATCAAGGGAAGCGTGCCGGTGCAGGCAAGAGACCACCGTAAGCGTCGTTGCAACCAATTAAGCGCCGAGTCAAATCAGCGCAGCTACGCTCTCGCTGCCTAAGCGACAGCTAGCTTGTCAGACCGGGAGAGCCCTCGACCCGGACCCTGGCATCAGCTAGAGGGATCAACCGATGAGTTCGGTCGCGGGACTCGTCGGGACACCAACAGCGACTGGGATCGTCATCCTGACTTGTTCGCGTGATCAGGAGATCCGAGTAGAGGCATAGCGAACTGCGCACGGAGAAGCCTCGAGGGAATGCCGTAGGACCCGGGTTCGATTCCCGGCAGCTCCACCAGTGAAAGCCCAGGCCAGAGAGCTAATCTCAAGCCTGGGCTTTTCTACGTCAGATATGCGTCAACAGACTTCATGAGAAGCGCTTTATGAGAAGCGTCGAAGTCAGACTCGACGGCACGCTTCCCGCGGCCAAGTCGGCGGCGCTCAGGAACTCCTACGGCTATCGCTATCTGTTGACCTGCAACCTGTCGCCCGCACTACTCAGTTACAAATGTGGCGAAACTGTTTACACGCCAGTGTTTTCCGATCAATGACCGTTGCCGCGCTGGCACAACGAGGCTGTCCATTGGTCGACACCAGTGCCAATCCCTAGAGTCCGGATCCGGCCAGGGTGAAGGACGTGCCGACCGCGTTCGGCACGAACGCGCTGGGCAGCGCAGCGGCAAGTCGATGCTGGGCCTTCCAGCCCGTGCAGTGCGCTGGCACCAGCACATCGGGTGCCATCTCGATGAACGCAGCCACGGTGGGTTCGATGACGGGCTCGAAGGCCGGTCCGGTGAGGTGGAAACCGCCGAGCAGGGCGTGCAGCCGGTCCACGCCTGTCAGCCGCATCGCGTGCCGGGCGATGTTCACCGCGCCGGCGTGCCCACAGCCGGTGAGCACGACCAGTCCCCGTCCGCGGACGTGGACCACCAGCGCCTGCTCGTCGAGGATCAGCGGGTCTGGCTCCCACCGCCCGTCGCGCCAGGCCTCGTGGTGTGGCAGGCCGCGCTCGAACTCTGTGGTGCGGTCGACCTCCCCGGTGATGAGTATCGAGCCGTCCAGCAGCAGCGAGGGCTGCCGCCGCTCCATCACCTCCAGGCCCTCGGCTTCCAGCGCGGAACGGCTCAGCGTCGGCAGCTCCCAGGGCGGGTGATCGGGCAGGGCGAGGCGGCGCCGGCTCCAGACCAGCGGGTGCACGGTGAGCGGCAGTCCGCTGCGGCCGCGCAACCGGACCAGCCCGGGGAAGCCGCCATCGTGATCGAGGTGGCCGTGGCTGAGCACCACGACCTCGATCGCGGCCGCATCGAGATCGAGGTGTTCGAAGTTGATCGCCATCCCGTCTGGTGACACCCCGGTGTCGAACAGCACGGTGTGCGCGGTCGCACCGCGGCGGGTGGTCACCAGCGCGGAGAAGCCGTGCTCGGCGATCAACCCGGGAAACGTGCGGCCCTCCTCGAACTGCGGTGCCTGGACACTGGCGACCCCGGGCAACGGCGCGCGGTGGGCCGCGCCGGTGTCGCCCATCAGCGCGTCGTAGCTGTTGTCCACGAGCGTCGTGATGACGACCTCGTCGACCGGTTCCAGAGCGATGGGGTCCACCGCCGTTCCCTCCGTCGGCCGCGGGAGGGTCGCCGCGACCTCGGTGGGCCAGCCGCCACCATCACACATAAACCCATGCTGCACCCCGGCGGTCTGGGGGCCAAGGCCCCGGGGCCGGCCCTGGGTATTAGATGCCGGCGGCGATTCGCTGCAGATCCGTGGGGAATACTCACCGCCTCGGCCGAGCGAGGTCAGGTCGCGGGCACCTCGGATGACTTCACGGGGAGGAATAGCGCCCGTGCGGGATATCCACCCGGCCAGGAAACCTGGCGAAACGGCTTACACACCACTGCTTTCCGAACATTGCAGGATGCGGAACCTCGACAGGAGGCGAGTGCCGTCCAGTTGTGGGGCGAAGCATCCGGCCGACGCCGCAGCAGCAGATTCAGTCCTCGCATCGGCTGGCGTACGTCAGCTGCACCTGCCGATAGCGCCCGACCGTGAAACCGGCGCGGAACCTACGAATGATGACACGGCGGCTGGTGTGTGCCGACGGTCATTATCAGGTAGACCTGGGGGTGTGCTCGAGTTGCGCCCCAACTGCGAATGCTGCGACGTCGATCTTCCGCCCGCGTCGACCGAGGCGATGATCTGCACTTACGAGTGCACCTTCTGCCGTCGCTGCGTCGACGGCCACCTAATGGGTATTTGTCCCAACTGCGGCGGCAACTTGTGCCCCCGGCCGATCCGACCCACTGTCCTGCTTGACCGCAACCCGCCGTCTCCGCAGCGCATCCACGCCGCGACCCCGTGCCCGCTGCCGTGAGCAACGGCCAGGCCGCCTTGTCAGTCGCTACGGTCTGAGCGCCGGGCTCGGTTCGATTTCCTCAAGCGCCTAGCTCGGGTGAACGAAGCGACTCGCACCGACCGGTGCGGGCAAGAGCACCTCCAAATGGAGGCTCGGCGTTCGGGTCATCGCGAGGCGCGGTGGTCCAGATTTCCGCCCTTATGCGGACCGCGATCCGCCGACGCGGCTTTCGCCGCCGCCCCGACGAGCGCTGTTGATGCCATCAACACCATTCACGTATCTGCAGGTCGCGCAACGTGCTTTCGCGTGCTTTCGCGTAATGAGTCTCGGCATATTTGCAGTTCAGGCTCATTTCGGCGCCGAGTTCGATTCCCGGCAGCTCCACAACAGAATATGCGGTTCGTTAGCAGGTCAGAGCGTATTTTCGCCCTGGCCTGCTTCCTTTGTGGGCACATTTTGGGCACACCGTGAGACAAGGTCGTCCATCTTGTCGGCTACGTCGTCAAGGTCGTCGGGAAACAGGTGGCCGTACTGATCTACTGTCATCGTCGCCGTCTTGTGGCCCAACTGAGCCTGCACCGTCTTGACGTTGGCACCGCTGGCGATCATCAACGACGCCGCCGTGTGCCGTAGCTCGTGGACGGTGACCCGAGGGAACTTCTCATCAGCTGCCTGGCAGCGCTTGACCGCCTCGCCGAACCAATGCGTTGTGGTTGGTGGCCGCATCGGCTGCCCGCTGGGCCCACGGGGCGACGAGCCAGGTCGCGATGCTGTCGACCAGCAGGACGTCGCCGTGGGCCAGGGTGAAGGGGGTCGGGCCACAGCCGCACGGGCACGAACTCGACCTCGGCGTCGTGGTCACCCGCCAGTTCGGCAAGGCGGCAGTGGTAGAGGTAGCCGCCGCTGAGCCGCTCGGGACATCCGAGGGTCAGAAGGGAGACGAGCATGCGGGTCCTCCACGTCGCCCCGACAGCCTTCGGCCACGACGGACTGTTCGGTGGAGGTGAACGCTACCCGCTCGAGTTGGCGCGCGCCCTGGCCCTGGTCGACGGCGTGCGCTGCGAGCTCGTCACGTTCGGGCGGGAGGCGCGTGTCGAGGAGCACGACAGGTTGCGGATCCACGTTCTGCGCGCCGTGGGCCACCTCGGCGGCCACTCGGCGCACCCGGTCGCACCCGTCACGCCGGGCGACGAACTGGTTCTGATGTGGGTGGAACGCGAACACCGGCTGGCCGTCGGCCTCCCCGACACAGGCATAGCCGTATCGGAACGGGTAGGTGAACGTCCCGTCGAGCGACTCGATGCGATCGTCGAGCGGCACCCCCGGATCGATCTCGCCGCGGTACGCGAGCAGTTCCGTCCCGCCGCTGATTCCCGAGAAGTGCGTGGTGACAACAACCTCATCCGGCCCCGGCTCGGGCAGCGCGACGGCGGCGACTCGGACCTGACGCGGGCCTGCGAACTCGACAGCGGCGGCGGACGAAGGCATCATCTCCTGATTATGGCCGCTGGTGAGCAGGCGAAACGGCACGTCGCGCGAGTGCTGCATGCTCACTGAGGTGGCGCGTGTCCCCATGCCCACGCCGTGGGGTGTATTCGACGTGCGGGCCTTCGAGAGCCCGACCGACCACGTCTACCTGGCCATGGTGCGCGGCAACGTGGAGCACAAGGACGGTGTCCTCGTCCGCCTCCACTCCGAGTGCCTCACCGGTGACGCGCTCGGCTCGCTGCGGTGCGACTGCGGCGTGCAGCTGCGGCTGGCCATGCGCCGGATCGCGGCCGAGGACTGCGGCGTGCTCGTGTACGCCACCGGCCACGAGGGCCGGGGCATCGGCTTGATCAACAAGCTGCGGACGTACGTCGAGCAGGACAAGGGCCACGACACGCTCGACGCGAACCTCCGCCTCGGCCTGCCGGTCGACGGGCGCACCTACGACAACGCGGCCGCCGTGTTGTCGGCGCTCGACCTGCGGTCCGTGCGGCTGCTGACGAACAACCCGAGGAAGGTCGAGGGCATGCGGCGGGCGGGAATCGACGTGGTGGCGGTTGAGCCGCTGCCGACCGCGCCGCACGCCCGCAACCTCGGCTACCTCCGCACCAAAGAGCGCAGGATGGACCATGTGGGGCCGACCGGGTTGGCGGTGACGCCCTGGGAATCCGGTCCCCTGCCGGCCGTCGACGCGAGCGCTCTGCTCGGTGAGGTACGGGCCGCTGAGGACCGGCCCTACGTCGTGCTCAAGTTCGCTCAAACGCTCGACGGACGCATCGCCACGTCCACGGGCGATGCCAAATGGATCAGCGGCGAGGCCGAGCGCCGCATCTCGCACGCGCTGCGGGCCGCGTGCGATGCCGTACTCGTCGGCGTGGGCACCGTGATGACCGACGACCCGCTCCTGACCGTCCGCCTCGTCGCTGGAGCGTCGCCCCAGCGGGTCGTGCTCGACTCGACGCTTCGGCTGCCGCCCACGGCGCAGATCCTCGGCCCGGACGCGGCCACCACAGTGATCACGACGCGGCGCGCGTCGGCCGGCCGCCGGACCGCCCTGCACGAGCGCGGGGTGCGCGTCCACGTCGTCCCGTCCAGCCCCCGCGGCGTCGACCTTCCTGCCGCCCTGGCCCGACTGCGGGCGGCTGGCACGCTGACGCTCCTCGTCGAGGGCGGCGCCCGGGTGATCACCTCGATGCTCGGTGCCGGCCTCGTCGATCGCCTGGTGGTCGGGATCGCACCGACGATAATCGGAGCCGGCACCGAGGCAGTGGGCACACTCGGGATCACCACCGTGGCCGACGGGATCCGGCTCGTCGACCGGTCGGTATACGTGCTCGACGACGACATGCTGCTGGCGTGGGACGTTGCGCGTTGCCGTTGAGTGTGTTTTGGTGACACGCCTGGGTCGGATTCCGGCGAAGTGCCAGGTAGGAGCGTGTCCGTTGTGAGATTCTGCGGGGGTGTCCGCTGACCGGGCGGCTGCTCCTTCGGGAGTGGTGACGTTTCTGTTCACCGACATTGAGGGTTCGACCCGTCGGTGGGAGGCCGATGCCAGGTCGCCAAGGCCACCTACCGCGACATCCTCGAACTCCGTGCAAAGGCGAACGGCGTCGACTTCGTCGAGGGTGTGGCCACCGCGCTCACGCCCATTGCGTTCTTCGAGACGTTCATGGTCAAAAGTTATGAGACCCTGGTCGACTCGGACACCAGGGTCGATGTGAACACCGGCATCGTCCGGCGAGTCGGCTCCAGGCGTATCGGGTCCAGGGACTACAGCATCGATATCGCCGAGATGGTGGCACGGATTCCACGGCGCCAGGCCCGATGTGCATGAGCAGCGCGCCTGGCGTGTGTTCGCTGACCGCACCGGCATCGGCTGGACTGTCACCGGTCACGGTTTCCAGCAATGGGCAGTTCGGATTACGTAGATGAACGTCATTCTGTTCGTGTTCGCCGGCCGCAAGCAGAACATGGAACTCCAGCTCCCGCTAGTCAGGCGCATCATTACTGAGCATCCCAATGTCCAATATCACGTGTGGAATCTGTCGCGTAATGACGACGACAATCATTACCTCCGAGCCATCGAGGGTGAACGCATCACCGTCTTGAATGACTATTTTGGCATCGCCCCGTGGTTGGGGATCAATGCCGTATATCGTCACTACGCTCACAACCCCAAGTACCGGGATCACCTATTCGTGAAGGTGGATGATGATGTCGTATTCATTGAAACGGGCCGGTTCGGGGAGTTCGTTGACGCCGTGAACGGCAATCGCGCGTCAGTGGTGACCGCGAAAGTCGTCAACAACGGGGCATGCACGCCCACCGAGCCGGGGTTGTGGAGCGGCTTCGAAGCCCTTTCCTTGCCGTTGTTGGATGTTCACCTTAGCGGTGAGTACGCCGTGATGAGCCACACCTACATGTTCAAGCACTGGCGCGAAATGGTCGGCCAACCAGTTAAACTCATCAAGACCCGCGACTGGTTGTCAATCAACACGATTGGCTATGACTGGCGTACGGTCCGCAAAATCGCGCGCCGCGTCGGGACACCATCGCCGGGGGATATCGCGGGCCGCAGCTTCACGCCCAGCACCAAGATCGGCGATGAGGGCATGGTGAACATGCTGCCGCGCTTGATTTTTCAAGGGTTTCTGACCGCTCATCTTTCATTTGGCCCACAGCACGCCCATCTGACCGATGCCCAGGTGTCACTGTGGCGGAAGCGTTACGCCGCAATCGGACAGCAGTATCTCGGCGCATGAACGTCGCCATCGTCATCCCTTTCAGAGACCGCGGTAATGACCCACTGCGCCCGGCCAATCTGAGGTGCGTCATCGAGCATTGGGACGGCTGCGATGTGCCTGTCTGGCTCAGCGACGACGGGCGGGTGGGAGACGCACAGTTCAACAGGTCGCAGGCCTACAACCGCGGCGCCTGGTTCGTAGATGCGGATGTGGTCGTGTTCGCAGAGGCCGACATGCTGGTGCCCTACAGCCAGATACGGCAGGCCGTCGCGATGGCGGCAGCGGCCCCGGGTCTGGTGGTGCCGTTCATCCAGTACCGCTACCTCACACCCGAAGACTCCGGCCTGGTCCGCGCGCACGACATCGAGCCCGGCGACTGCATCCCGGAATCCACCATGGACGACGGTGAGAGCATCGGCGCCATCAACGTCGTCAGTCGCGAGACGCTGGACGCGATCGGCCAGTGGGATGAGGTCTTCGAGGGGGCCTGGTACGACGACGTGGCGATGAAGATCGCTTTCGAGGTGTGCGCAGGCCCCACCCGGTGGGTCGATGGCCTGGCCTGGCACCTTTGGCATAAACCAGGTTTGGGTGGGTCGCATCTAACCGCAGAAGACAAGGCTGCTACTGCCCGGAATAAAGAGCGATTAGAGCTATATCGACAGGCCACCACCCCCGAGCGTATCCGCGAGCTGACTGCGGGTGGGCACTAGTTCGCCTGGGTGTCGATGAAGGTGGCGAAGTTTGGTCATGTCCAGCGCCAGCCCGGTCGGGTCGAGCCCGAACTCGGTGACCATGCGGCGGGAAAGCCGGGTCTCGATCTCGCGCAGCTGCCCCTCGCCGAGGCGGTCCATCGCGTCACAGAACCGACGGTGATCCACCGCGGCCCGGTTCAGCCGCACCCACCGCGGGTTGCGATCAGGACATGCGGTGAAGCTACTGGTATCCAGGTTGGGACTGCGGCGGTTATCGCGGACCGGCCTGAACGCCGACCTTCGAGGCGCTGAAAGTGCTTGCCGCGCAGACTGATCAGCGGTTATACGAGGTTAGACACGGGCGAGTTCGCCGCCTTCCACCCTGCTCAGCCGCCACTCGCCATCGCCGAGCAGTTCCAGATGCTCCTCGTGATGCTGGCCGACAGTGCTGCGGTGGGTGACACTGACCAGGACGGTGTCCGGGAGCTCGGTGCGCACCATGTCGTACAGCATGAACTCCAGGCCCTCGTCGAGCGCGGACGTCGCCTCGTCGAGGAATGCCACCTTGGGTTTGGTCAACAGGATGCGCGCGAACGCGATGCGCTGCTGCTCGCCGGGCGAGAGCACCTTAGCCCAGTCGACCACTTCGGAGAGACGCTTGGCGCACTGCGGCAGTGCCACCTTGTTCAGCACGCGGTGCAGTTCCTCGTCGGGAATCTCGCCGGGTTCCTTGGGGTAGGACACCACCGCGCGCAGGTCACCGAGCGGTACATACGGCATCTGCGACAGGAACATCGTCTCGCTGGCGCCGCCGGGGCAGCGCAAGGTGCCTGTGGTGTACGGCCACAGCTGGGCCAGGCTGCGCAGCAGCGTGGTCTTACCGACGCCCGACTTGCCGGTGATGATCAACGTGTCGCCAAGGTTCAGGCGCAGAGCCAGCGGCCGGATCAACTGCTCGCCGGCCGGCGTACGCACCTCGACGTCGTCGAGTTCGACCAGGCAGTCCCTGCTGGGCGTGACGGTCAGCGACGGCAGCGCGCGGCCCTCCTCGTTGGCCGTCACCAGCCCGTGCAAGCGGATGATCGACGCGCGCCAGCCGGCGAAGCTGTCATAGGCGTTACGGAAGAACGACAGTCCGTTCTGGATGTTGCCGAACGCCGTCGCGGTCTGCGTGACGTCGCCGAACTTGATCTGCCCGGCGAACAGCCGGGGCGCCTGGATCAGCCACGGCGGCAGGATGATGATCTGGCTTATTGAAAAGTTCCAGCCGAAGAAGCGGATGATGCGGTTGATGTAGCGCTTGTAGTTCGACACCACCGGTTGGAATCGCCGATGCAGCTGCAACCGCTCCGCGGCTTCGCCGCGGTAGAAGGCCACCGATTCCGCGGCATCCCGCAACCGCACCAGGGCGTAACGGAACGCGGCGTTGTACTTCTCGTTGTTGAAGCTCAGCCAGATGATCGGGCGGCCGATCCAGAATGCGACGATGGACGCGAGGAGGACGTACGCGAAACCGATCCAGAACATCGCCCTGGGCATGGTGACGCCGAACAGCGTCAAGTTCCCGGACAGGTGCCACAGGATCGCGGTGAACGAGATCACCGAGACGACGGCGTCGATCGCGCCGAACAGCAGCGTGCTTCCGGTGGTGTTGTTCGGGGTGTTGGGCACCGGCCCGACTCCGGCGGTGAAGATGTCGATATCGGACTGGATGCGCTGGTCAGGGTTGTCGATCCGCTCGTCGATGAAGCGCCCGCGGTAATACGCCTGGCCGGTCAACCAGTCACCGGTCAGCCGGTCGGTGAGCCAGACCCGCCAGGCCAGCATGAACCGCTGCATCATGAACAGGTCGAGCATGACGCGGGCGACGTGCACGGTGGCCAGGATCGAGAAGATGCCCAGCGAGGTATAAAAGCCGTGCTTGCCAGACTCTTTGACCGCTTCGTCGCCTGCGCCGATGCCGGTGAACGCGGCCTGCGCCGCCGACATCATGTCGTTGTTCTGATAGCTGAACAACACGTTGAGGCGCACCCCGACGATCACCGACAGCAGCAGTGCCGCCAGCCACAGCCACACCTTCACGCTGTGCGGGCCGGTGAAGTAGGCGCCGGTGATGCGCCAGAACCGCCGGCCCCACGTCGTATAGCGCGCAATCAGCACCAGCACCACCAGGGTGCACACCGCGGCGATCGCCCACGCCCTGGCGATCCAGATCGCCGAATCGAACAACGCGCGCCCCCAGTCGATCGAGAACGTAAACAGATCGTTCACCAGTGACTTCTCCTACCCCGGGGTTCTCCCGTGTTGCGCAACTCTGCGGCGAAGCTACCGCAGCGACCGCCCGCGACGACGCCGCGCAGCTTTCAGCGGAACGTCGCCTTCAGGTGGCGCACCAGCTCGTCGGTGTCGACGACGCCGCGCGCGGCGATACCGAGGTAGCCGTCGGGACGAATGACGAACACGGACGTGTCAGAGGCATCGTAGTTGCGCGCGAAGTCACCATCGGCGTCGCGGATCAGGGGCAACACGGTACCTGCCACGTCCGCGTCCGGTGCCGCGACCAGGTAGACGTCCATCTGCCCGTGCGCGGCCTGCACCACAGCATCGGCGGCCGCTTCCAGGCCCGCGACGTCGTCCGCGCCGGCGGCGTTGCCGGCATGGAGCAGGGTGGTGTGATCGCGGCCCATCAGGGTGTACAACCGCATGGTGTCGCTGACCGCCTGGCGGGTCAGCCCACTGGCGTCGGGCGCGCGGCCGCCTCCGTCGGGCCCGACGATCGGGCTGTCCGCGTAGGAGATCAGCAGTTGCGCCTCTCGACGGATGACGAAGCTGGGATCCGTTGAGTCCGAACCGATTCCCTCGCGGGCACTCCGAACCGTGCGGCCGACCATTGCGGCATGGACATTTTCAAGACCCCACGTGACGCGGCCGTCGCCGCCCAGCGGAACCCGGTCCTGTGGCCGGGCACTGACGAGCGGTTCACCGGTTAAGGCGTAATGGGGCTGCCGTTCCGCAGCGGACACCATCTGGCGATGCGGCACATATCCGCGTCATCGATCGGCCCCGAGTACAGAACCGTCTGGCACTACGCGCCCGACGGCACGTGGACCTTCATCACCGATAGACGACCGGAGCATACGTGTGCGCGGTACTTCGCTCCGGGCGACTCCGCCCTGACTCTCTACGCAGATATCGCCTCGAAATGGGATGGACCGCACTCGTTGCGGGTAACCGTGCCCGACATGCTCGATTGGCGAATCGAGCTAGTGGTCTGTCTCAGTTTTGGTTAACTACTTGTTCGAGTTTGGTGCGTGCGCGCTGGACTTTGGTGAGGATGGATTCGGCCGTGGCTGCCCAGACGTAGGGTTTGGGATCGGCGTTGTGGGCGTTGAGGTAGGCCTCGATGCTGCCGATCAGATCCGGCACGCTGGCGAAGATGCCGCGGCGCAGGTTCTTGTCGGTCAGGTCGCGAAACCAGCGCTCGACCTGGTTGAGCCACGACGATGAGGTCGGGGTGAAGTGCAGGTGAAACCGCTTGTGCCGGTTGAGCCATCGATCGACTGCGGCGTGTTTGTGGGTGCTGTAGTTGTCCAGGATCAGATGGACCTGTAGTCCGTCGGGGACCTCGCGGTCGATCGTGTTGAGAAACTTGAGGAACTCGGTATGGCGGTGCCGGGGCAGGCACTGGCCGATCACCTTGCCGGTCAACACGTCCAGGGCCGCGAACAGCGTGGTCGTGCCGTTGCGCTTGTAGTCATGGGTCATCGTCCCCGCCCGGCCGGCCACCATCGGCAGCGAGGCTTGCGTGCGATCCAAAGCCTGGATCTGGGACTTCTCGTCCATGCACAACACGATCGCCTTCTCCGGCGGGTTCAAGTACAGGCCGACCACGTCGATGAGTTTGTCGTCGAACTTCGGATCGTTGGATACCTTGAACGTCTCGACCCGATGCGGCGCCAAACCCAGATCCGACCAAATCCGTTGCACTGTAGCCGGACTGACCCCGGCCCACTTGGCCATCGTGCGGCACGACCAATGCGTGGCACCCGGCGGTGTGGTCGTGGTGGTCAACCGGACAATCTCGGCGATGGTCTCCTCGCTGATCGAGGGTTTGCGGCCCCGGCCGTGGCCGATCTTGTCCATTCCGGCCAACCCGTCGGCGGCGAATCCTTTACGCCAGGACCGCACCGTCACCGGCGTCACCCTGACCTCTTCGGCGATCACCGCGTTGGCCACCCCGTCAGCGGCCATCAACAACACCCGGGCCCGCAACACCTGCCGATGCGGCGCCGCCTGTGCTCGCGCCAACCTCTCCAACGTCTCACGCTCACCGACGGACAATGACAACGCCGCTGCTGGTGCACTCATCACACCAGAATACCGAACAACACCCTAGCTATTTGCGAGACACACCACTAGGATCCACCCCCGCTAGGGTGATGATGACCGCATTGTCACATCGGCTCCCCCCAATCGCCTGGCGCAGCAATGCTTTTCAGCGGGGGGTGAATGCGACGGTCAGTACCCAGGTCATGCTGCCGCTACGGTTCGCTGACAGAATCGGCACCACCGCGCGGGTCAACACCTTCGAGGGGCTCGGCGACGGCCGGGGAGCATCTCGCCCTCGGCCTGGCAGTCGACGGCGGTGTCTGCGGATCCGGAGGTCCCGCCGCTGGTCCTCGACGCCGAGGCGTAGGGCACGGACTGCCTGTCGACTTCTGAGCTGTCATCTCGGCACCACCAGCAGATCCTGGTGGTGCACGGTGACAGACAGGTGGCCGGCGGCTGCCTCGGTCAGGTGTCGCCTTGTATACGACGGAGCATGGGCCCACAGCTCGGGTCGCTGCTCGCATGCGCCGGCCAGCCAGCCGGTGAACCATGCGGCCGCGAGAGCGGCGTGACCGGGGCCGAGCCGCCACGGGCTCGGGCGGACCAGGACTTCGAGGCCCAGCCGGGTGAAGCCGTCGACCGCGGCGCCGACCGCGTCGGGACCGAGCAGCTTTCCGGCGCTTGTGGTCCGTCGCTGGTGGGCGTTGAACGCGTCTGTGACGCTTTGGTCGAACGGCTCGGCCGGCATGATCTCGACACGGCCTGTGACGCTGAGGGCGATCAGCACCGGGCAGTCCGCCCCGGCACAGGTGGCGACGAGTCGTTCGAGCTCCTCGGCGGTCATCGTGTCCAGCAGCGCCGACGCGGTGATGAGAGCTGCGCCCGCCAGCTCCCCGAGCTCCATCCGGGTGATGTCGCGTCGACGGGCCTCCATCGTGACCGGCGTGCCGTCGGAGGCCCTGTCGGGCGGGTCTGCGGCAGCGAGGGTGAGCAGCTCGTCGTCCCTGTCGTACATGACCCAGTGTTGGGGTCCGGGCAGCCGCACCGCGAGCCAGTGGGCCATCGACCCGGTGCCACAACCGAGGTCGTGAATGGTCGCCCCGCCGTGGGTCGGCAGGTACGACCGGACCTTCTCGACGAGCTCGGACGCGCGGGCTGCCGCGTCGGCCGGCTCCCGCAACCTCAGCCACTCGGAGCTGGCCCGCACCGGTCCGGTCGTCATGCCGCCTCCGCCAACGCCTGACCTCTCACGAGCCGCTCACCTCGCCCTCCAGGTGGCGCGCGAGACCCGCCTCACGCCGACTGCCGCCTCATGCCCAGCGCGATGCCGATGCGTGCCCAGGACATCCCGCGGTCGCGCAGTTCGCGCACGCGATCGCGAAGTCCCGCTTCGATATTCGTCGCCGATGTGGACGCGATCCGTTCCAGCAGCTCGTCCTCCCACATCAAGGCCCACTCCGGTAGTGACGGCGGCTCGGCGGGTACGGCCTGGCCGACGACCCGCAACACACTTGTCGACGCAGGCGTCATAGATGCAGATGCCTGCCCGGCGATGAGCGTGGCAACCCCCACCTGGGGGAGAACACCGACTTCAAGGACGACCGCGTCGGACCCAGGCTCGCAATCAGCGGCGCCCGCCAAGCAAATCATCGAACACAAACAGCATATGCGGGAACGCTTCCCGGACACAGCGCTGGCCGACCTTGCGCTACTGCCATGAGCCGGCATGTTGGCGCCGTGGTTCACGGAGCCGGCGAGGTGGCGGCCCTCCCTGGCCGCCTTGCCATGGCCCTCCGGCCCACGACGCAGCGTATGGCCAGGCAGTGAACGGTTGTCCGCCCCTCGTCGTGGATAACGTAAGCGGACCATCCCATGGCCGCGCGAGCGGAAGGACTTCTCTACACCAAGGGCCAACACGACCTCGCCCTGAAAGGGCTGACACTGCTATGAGATCAACGGTTATCGCGGTGGCGATCCGGCTGGCCATCAGCGCCTCGCTCGCGGTCAGCGGCGCCATTCACGTCTACCTCTATGTCAACGGCTACCGCGACATCCCCATAGTCGGCCCGGGGTTCTTGGGGCAGGCCATCGTCTTTTGTGTCCTGGCCCTGCTGATCCTCGCCGGCGGACCGGATTGGCTGCGGTGGGTCGCGGGCGTGCTTTCCGTCGGCGCACTGGTCGCGTTCGCGCTGTCGCGCACGGTCGGGCTCTTCGGATTCGCCGAACGGGGATGGAACCCATCACCGCAGGCGGCGGTCAGCGTGATCGCCGAAGTGCTCACCGTGGTATTCGTTGCGGCCTCTGTGCTGAGCAGCCGCACCAAAACCCCATTACCCTAACAGCGCTCACACCATGCCGCGGGTGTGACAACGGCACAATCGTTCGCTCACCCAGAGCATCGATCAGCTTCACCGATCCGCCGGAATCGTTGCCACTGTGCCGTTCGGGCAACGCGAAGGCGGGCGGGAGATCCACGTCCCGGCGGTCGTCTGGATTAGCTCACCGAGCACGGCTTGAAGCCTATGACGTTGGGCATCAATACCAGTAGGGGCGGCCACCGACTGGGCGGCCCATTCGGCCTAGTACCAACAGCACGAGACCGATGGCGAGGAGGATCCAGCCGATAGTGGCGATGATTCCTGGCACAGGAAGTAGGTAGCCGACGAGGATGAGGATGACACCGAGAACGATCACGGATTTGGCTCCTTCCGTCGTGAACCACCGGCGGCATATCCCGGGAACCAACTGCCGAAACGCGCGGCCAGGCAACGGACCCGCCACCCATACGGGGGATGACAGGCCGCAGTCGGTCCGAAATGACCTGTTTTACAGCATTTTTGCAGCTATCGCCCAGGTGCACTACAGGTTGGTGGTACGCACCTGGGCGGGTATCCGAACATCTCATGCAACACACAATTCCGAGGGAGATCGGTATGCTGCCAGGCGGGTTACGCCAACCGGTTCCACACCATCGCCACCGATTGACCGAAACCTGCCTCACCGAAACTACTGCGCCGGGCGGGGCGCATCCTGGGTCTCGCCGTCGCTGACGCAGTCAGCCTGTTCGACCCGAGCGTGATTTCCGTCTGCGGCCAACTCGCTGGAACTGAAGAGAACCTCCTCGCTGGGATCCGCGAAATCGTTTACCAACGATCGCTACCCCTGGCGACCCGTCATCTTCAAATCGTGCGCAGCCAACTCGATTCTCGCGCGGGGCTTCTCGGACTCTCGGTACTCCTGTCGGAAGAAATCTTCTCCATCGAGCGGATCGGCATGCTCCTGGAAAGCCCGAAAACGGCCGCAAGTGCACCGAGTTAGAGGGAGTGACAGAAGGTTTGGGAAGGCGCTTGGTTGGTGCACATGCGACTGACCTCTCCGAGGGCACATCGCATCATCGCCAAACGAGCCGCCAACCATCGCGCTTTGCGTGTTGATGTCATCAACACCTTTCGCGTATCCGCAGGTCATTTCGGGTGCTTTCGCGTCGCCTCGCGTCGTCAACTTCGGTGTTTCCGCAGTTCAACGTGATTTCTGCGCCGAGTTCGATTCCCGGCAGCTCCACCGGAAAGATGCAGGTCAGGGCCACAAGCCCTGGCCTGTTTTCTTTTTCCCATCAACATCTCATTAAGACTCACGTCACCCCGTACTTTCCGGTGCCGTGCCGCTCAAGTCTCAATCGACGGATTTCCGCTGTGTATCTCTATCTGCCAGATAGCTGGAGTACACCGCGAGAAGTGCCTCCTTCTGTGACTGGGAGAGTCGCGGCTCGGCGCGGATCGCAGCTGTGACTGCGTCGATGTCACGGCCGGGCTTGGCGGGCCCGGCGTCTGGACGCGCCCGCGCGGTGAGATCTTCCAGGGGCAGCGACAGCGCCTCGGCCACCGCTGCGAGCACACGCAGCGACGGCTCGTGAATACCGCGCTCGACCTGGCTGAGATACGCATTCGATACCTGCGACATTCGGGCCAGTTCGCGGAGTGATAACCGCGAAAGTTCCCGCTGGGCACGAATATAGGAGCCGATCGTCGCCTTTCCGGGATACCACTTTTCGTCGGGCATCGAATCATCCTCTCCAGTCCGGAACGGGGACCAGCCACATCGGACTGGCCCCCGATCTCGGTGGGTGCGCTGGCACAGCGCGTATCTATCAGGCCTTGGACCCGCGTGCCGAGCTGGGCTTCTTGATGGGAGTCGGCTCGTCGGCGGCCGACTCCGCGGCCGCCGTGAGGACCTCAGCGATCCGATTATTGAAGTCGAGCCAAGCCTGCGCCCACTCGTTGTTGTTCTGGGCGATCGACCGAACGAACTCGGTCGGGCCGCCGACGACAGATTCGACGGACTCGACAAGCGTCTGAACCGACTCTGGTGCGCTCGGCGCACGGTCGACGAACTCGGCGGCGGTCCTGACGAATTCGACGACTGCGTTCTGACCCTCGGTCACGGCCTTCAACTGCAGATCGCTGATCTTGTTGGCGGCGTCGATGACATACGACATCTTCATTACTCCTCTTGTGAACTATCGGGTGGGTCCCGATATTGCTTGACCCGTTCAGTAAACCAGACATGTGCGTGGTATACCAAGCGATTGCGTTGTGAGAGTCCTCACGCAATAGCCCTGGCATGGGTGACGACCTCGTCCACTAGCCGCGGCCATAGCTGCTGGGGCAAGTCGTGTCCCATTCCCGGAACCACCACCAGGCGGGCTCCCGGCACCGTCTTCGCTGTCGCCCGGCCACCGTCCACCTGAACGAGCGGATCGTCCTCGCCGTGGATGACGAGGGTTGGAATCGTCAACGCGCGCAGGCCCGGTGAACGGTCTGGTGAGACCACTATCGCCGCATACTGCCGCGCCACGCCTGCCGGATCGTTGCCGCGGGCAAAGGAGCGGCGGGCGACGTCGGCGACGCGGCCCTCGTCGACCGGGTACCCGGGTGAGCCGATCACCCGGTAAACCTTGAGGGCGCGTTGAGCGGCCGCCTCCTGGTCGGTCGCCGGGGGGAGGAACAGCACCCGCTGCGCCTTCAGGCGCGCCTGTCCCACTGCACGCGAGGGGGTGGACATCATCGACGTCAGGGTTCGAACTCGATGCGGGTGGCTGATCGCCAGTTGTTGGGCGATCATGCCGCCCATCGACATGCCGACAACGTGTGCGGACTCGAGCCCGAGCGCGTCGAGCAGCCCAGCGGTGTCGTCGGCCATGTCCACCAACGTGTAAGGCGCGGCCGACCTCCCCCGGCCGCGCATCATGGCCCTCAGGTTCGGAACATCGGCATCGTCGAGGTGAGTGGACCTCCCGACGTCACGGTTGTCGAAGCGGATCACATGAAATCCTTTGTCCGCGAGCTGCATGCAGAATTGTTCGTCCCAGCCCAGCATCTGGGTGGCAAGACCCGCGATGAGCAGCATGGGCGGAGCATCGGTGTCCCCGAAGGTTTCGTAGGCCAGTTCAATCCTGCCGACGGCCGCCCGCTGGCTGCGGTCTGCCATGTGTGCTCCTCATGTGCTGGGGGTCAGATGCTCGGTGGGAACTTGGATTTCGCGTTTGAGGATCTTGCCGGTCGGGCCCTTGGGAAGAGCGTCGACGAGCCACACAAGCCGCGGGTACTTGTAGGCAGCAACGCGAGTCTTGACGAAATCGCGGAGCTCGGCGGGGGTCGTAGAGGCGCCTGACCGTAGAACGACGGCGGCTGCCACCTCTTCGCCGTGCGTTGCGTGGGGCACCCCGATCACTGCGGCTTCGCGGACTGCGGGGTGTTCGTAGAGGACTTCTTCTATCTCGCGTGGATAGACGTTGTAACCCCCGCGGATGATGAGGTCCTTCTTTCGGTCGACGATGAAGTAGAAGCCGTCCTGATCGCGGGTGGCCATGTCGCCGGTGTGGAACCAGCTGTCGATGATCGCCGCTTTGGTGGCCTCGGGCCGGTTCCAGTAGCCCTTCATCACGTTGTGCCCGCGGATGACGATTTCGCCAACCTCGCCGGGCGGGGTTTCGGTGCGGTCCGGGTTGACCAACTTTAATTCGACACCGTCGAGGGGCAGTCCGATCGAACCGGCTTTGGTTCGCCCGGGGCGATTGAACGTGGCGGTCGGTGAGGTCTCGGACAGTCCATAGCCTTCGAGGATCTGTGCGCCGAAAGTGTTCTGGAAGCCCTTCAGCACTTCGACCGGTAGCGCGGCACCGCCCGAGATACACATCCGCAGGCTGGATACGTCCACCCCGCCGGCGTCGGCGTGGAGCAGCGTGACGTACATCGTGGGCACGCCTTCGAAGACGGTCACCCGGTGACGTTCGATCAGCTGCAACACCGCTGCGGGGTCGAAGCGCGGGACCAGTGACACGCACGCGCCAACGGCAAGCGACGCGTTCAGTCCGTTGCTCTGCCCGAATGCGTGAAACAGCGGAAGACACCCCAGCACAACGTCGTTCTCACACAGGTCGAACATTGCTGCAAAGGTGACGGCGTTGCGGTACAGATTGGCGTGGGTCAGCTGGGCGCCTTTCGGGGCGCCGGTCGTACCCGAGGTGTACAGGATGACCGCGGTGTCGGAGTCATCGCGTGCAGCGACCGCCGGCGAGACAGGCCAGTCTGCAGCGGCGGCCATGGTGTCGTCGTCGATGACGACTATGTCGGTGCCGGTCGCTTTGGCCGCGGACTTTGCTTCGGCAGCGACAGTGCTCCACACCAGTGCCAGCTTGGCGCCGGAATCGCTGAGGTGGTGCTCGATTTCGCGGGACTTGAGAAGCGGATTCATTGGCACGACCGTGGCGCCGGCGCGCAACACCCCGTAGTACATAACCGGGAATTGCACAACGTTCGGCAATGCGATTGCCACCCGGTCCCCGGGTTCGACGCCGCGGGCCCGCAACCAGCCGGCCGCGCGTGCGGTGAGTTCGTCGAGTTCGGCATAGGTGACGAGGATGTCGTCGAGACGGATCGCCGGTCGCTCGAAATGACGGCGCGCGGACTCGGTCAGGATGTTGGCGAGGTTGGTCATGATCAGCTTCCAGGTGTTAGGTAGGCCGAGCGCAAAAGCGACGGCGGTTGAAAGGGTTTCCATTGGTCGGCGGGCTGGGCGAGGCGGTCCGCCATAACCCAAAGCGCCGCAGGATGATTGGCGATGCCGAGGTGGCTGGCCAGAACGGCGATGTTCTCCGTGCGAGGCGACGGCCCGTCCAGGCAGGTCCGCCAGGCGACGACCCCATCGAGCGGGGTGTAGATCGACGTTGCCGGGACCGGAAGTGGCCCTTCCCCCCGTTCGAGCGGCAGCTCCAAGGGCTCGATGTGTTCGTGGGCGTAGCGATGAAACAGGCTGTTGGCGCGGCTTTGTTCGTGCCGAACGAGCCGGATCGGGCTGCCCAGGGTGATGACTTGCCGAACCGCCTGCGGCGTACGGCGGGCGAGTTTGCGCGCGTAGATGCCGCCGAGACTCCAACCAATGAGCGTGACCGGGCGCAGGTAACGGTCGGTCAAGTAGTCCAGCCGCGCGCGCATGCCGTGCACCACTTTGCTGGTGGGACCGACGTTGCTGCCGAGCTGCCACCCGTAGGTCCGGTATCCGAGCCGTTTGAGCACCGTACGCAGGGTGCTGGTGGACGCGTCGCCTCCGTGCAACCTGGGTAGAACGAGGACGGGGTGGTTGTCGCCGCGGGGAAGCGCGGCGAACAGCGGCGTTGCGTAAGCCAGCAGTGTGTGGTCGAAGGCCGCGCGTGCGGGTTCGGTGAGGTAGAGCAGATAGCCCGGAGCGGCGTCGCCTCGGTGTGGCGTGGTGGTCATTGAGCGCAGTCCTCCAGGCCGAGTTCCGCACTGACGCCGATGGTGCTCATGGATGCCCACGTGGCGTCGACGAAGTGGGCAAGCATGATCAGGTCGCGCAGGTTGCCCTGGCGGTCGCGGATGTGATCGCGCAGCAGCGCCTCACCGGTGAAGCCGAGCGAATTGAACATCGCCAGCGCGTGTTCCTGGTCGGTGGCGAGCTCGACGACGACCTTGCGGCGACCTGCGCGGACTGCGTCGGTGAGTGCGTGGCGGGCCAGCGTGCGACCGATACCGGCGCGTCGGTGTGCGGAGTCGACGACGAGCCGCAGCTCGCCGACGTGGTCGGACCAGCTTGGCAGCGGCCGTACAGCGGCGAACCCGACGACGGCGTCGCCGTCGAGCGCGACCCAGTGCGCAGGGCGGTCCGCCCAGCCGCGGACGATGTCAGGCTCGGTGACGTCTTCCCGCATCAGGGTCAGGTCCTCGTTGGGCAGCCGACCGAAGAACGTGACGAGCGCGTCCGCCTGTTCGGCACCCAAGGCGACGATGTTCACTCCGACGCCTCGCTTCGCTCGATGAGAAATTCGATGATCGTGGGGATGGTGGTTTTGGCCGCGGTTCGGCCGACGAGCAGCCCGACATGCCCTGCATCGAGGCGCAATTCGTGTTTGTCCGAGGAACCGACAAGGTCGATCAATGGTGCGGCGGAGGCTTCGGGCACAATGTGGTCACGGGTGGCCAGCACGGTCAGGAACGGCACCGTGATCGCGGAGAGGCTGACCCGGTCGCCGCCAACTACCAGCGTGTCGTTGACGATGGCGTTGTCCTGCACCATCTGCGCGAGCTCCTTCGCGACACCGCCGGGCAACGGTACGTGATCAGCTGCCCAGCCGGTCATCGCCTGATGCGCCGTCACGTAGTCGTCGCCCCACATCCGTTCCCACAGATCGATGTACTGGGTCAGCTGTGCGGTCGGTCTCAGCACTTGGAAGGCCTGGTGAATGATCTGCGGGGGCAGGTTGCCATCAGGGTCGAGCATGTTCTCGACATTCATCCCGTCTTTGCCGATCACAGTGGTCAGCGGTCCCATTTGCTGCAGATCTACCGGAGTGGCCATCACCGTCAGGCCGCGTAACGGCGCGTCGCGATGGTGGGCGGCGTAGAGCAGTGCCAGGACACTACCGAAGCAGTAGCCGAGAAGATTGATCTCTTCGGCGCCGGACAGGTGGCGCACCCGCTCGACCGCGGCGGGAATGTAATCGTCGACGTAGTCCTCGATTTGGTTCGCCGCGTCGCGCTCGTCGGGCACTCCCCAATCCAGGAGGTAGACATCGAATCCCGCTTCGAGCAGCCTTTCGACGAAGCTGTTGCCCGGCTGCAGGTCGAGAATGTAGCTGCGGGAGAACAGGCTGAAGACGATGAGTAGCGGCGGGGATACCCGGACATTGTCGTTGCGGTAGTGCCACAATTCAGACCGACCCCGGCGCCAGACCACGTCCTTCGGGGTCGTGCCCAGCTTTGGTCGCGAGAGACCGGCAGCCAGTCGAATTCCGTTGCGCGCCCGCAGCGCATTGCGTTCCACCTCCCGGCGAACCCGGTCGATGACGCTCACAGAGCCTGTTTCAGTCGTCACTGCGAATTCCTGTGTCTTTGGTCTTGGCCTGGTCGAGTTCGAGCTGGAGCGTCAGGCGTCGCACGTCCCGGTCCAGCGCGCCGATCTGTTTGCGTAGTCGATGCACATCGGTGCCTGCAGGCAGATTCACCAGGTGCCACACCCGCGCAGCCACCTCGTTCACACCGTTGGAGAGCGCGCGCCGGACACCGAAGAGTGCGCCCGTTAGCTGCGCGAACTCCCCGCTGCGAACCAACGCCTCCGCCGAAGGCGCCAGGATGCGCTCCACTGCGTCGTAGGACTTCCGCCATTGCGGTTTCTCTGTCATCGATTCAAATCCTTGATGAGTTGCTTCTTGCGTCGTCAGCGCCGATCCACGCAACGAGGTCCAGTCAGTTCAGTGAAGGACTTGCAAGCTCAACGTTACGTTCGGCACTGTCGCGCAAGGTGTTCCGATTTGGCACAGGGCAATGGCCGCCCCCGGGCGCGCCGCGCGGTTCAGCGCCAGCACATCCAGCGCGTCTTCGATGACGGTGCCGATCACGATTTTCGACTCGTCATGTTGGCACCAGGGTCTGTGGTCGCGATGAAGTCGTCAACGATTTGCACCACCGCGGTTGGGGACTCGACGTGCGGGAAGTGCCCGACGCCGGGGAGTACTTCAAGCCGGCTGCCCGGCACGGCGGCATGAGTGGCGTAGCCGTGGGAGACAGGGATGATCCGGTCCTGATCACCCCAGATCAGCAAGGTCGGCAGCCCAGAGCTCAAATGTAATTTGTTGACCGCACTGACTGCCTGGCCCCGGTGGTCCACGACCGAGCGCAGCGTACGCAGGAACGCCTGCCGGGTCTGGCCGTCCGACAGCGACGAATAGGCGTTCCACAACTCGCCGGCATGAGGCGAATGGATTCCGACCGACGTGAGCCACGACCCCAGCTTGTTGCCGATGTTCACCACCGGCTGCGGTGCCACCACTGGCAGCACCAGCTCGACTCCGGGCGCCGACAGCAACCGCAGTATCCAGCTCAGGTCGGGCCCCAGACCGCCGCTGCTGATAAGGACCAGCCGGTCGCAGTAGTCGCGATGCTGATAAGTGAACTGCATCGCCACACCGCCACCGAGCGATTGACCCACCACCGTCGCCCGGGTGATGCCGAGTTCATCAAGCAGGTCCCGCAGCCATGCCGCAAACGCACCTAGCGAATAGTCACCGCGCGGCTTCGCGGATTCACCGTGGCCGAAAAGGTCCGGTGCTACCACCCGATATTTCTTCGACAACTGGGGCAGAACCGCTTGCCAAGTCGCCGAACTTCCCGCCATTCCATGGATCAGCAGCAGCACCTCGCCGGCTCCCGCGTCGCGAAAGGCGACACGGTCGCCGTGCAGATCGAGATATTTCATCTCGCTCTCACTCTCGCTCACGTGAACCAGTCTCCGTCCAGTGTGTTCGCAGTTGGTGGCGCGCAGGTAATCCGCGCTACGACGCTGTCGACGCGACTGCGACTGCGGGTATCGCGGTCCCGAGCGGCACCGTCGGCTCGACCGGTGTGGAGTGAATGTCGATCGCTTGGTGGCCTTTTGGGACCAACAAGGTCAGGAAGACGCCCACCAGCGCCAGGCCGGCCAGGACATAGAAGACCGAGTTCACCCCGAGACCGGCGGCCAGGAACAGACCGCCGAGCAGCGGGCCACTGACACCGCCTAGTCGGCCGAAGCCCGCAGCCCACGCGACCGCAGCGCCCCGCATCCTGGTCGGGAAGTGGTTCGCCACTAACCCATAGATCAGGATCGACGTTCCGGTGGTTCCGAAGCCGACGATGGCGACGAAAAGAAGGCGCACTGGCAGCGGAAGGTCGAATGTCAGCAGTGCGATGAATGCCGCACCGATCATGAAGCACACCGCCACAACCGGTTTGGGCCCGAACAGATCAGCGCAGCGGGAGCCGGCCAGCGCTCCGGCGATTGCGCCTCCACTCAGCACGAGGAGAAAGGCGAGCGAACCCTTGGTGTTGAAGCCGGATTGTTCCATCAACACCGGCAACCACGTGTTGAGGTAGTAATTGAGGAACTGGGCGAGGGCGCCCATCAATCCCACCACCACGGTCGCGAACCAGAAACGGCGGCTGAACAGTCCTGCGAAACCGACCTTTTCGGCCTTCTCGGCCTCGGGGACGCTGTCGGGCATCGGCACACCGGTCTGCTCGGAGACGGCCCGCGCCTTGTCGAGCTGACCCCGGGCCACCAACCACGGCACGGACTCGGGCATCTTGAGAAGTGCCAACGGTAAAAGGGTGAGGATCGGCAATGCGCCGATCATGAACAGTCCGCGCCATCCGATGGCATCCAGGAGAAGAATGGCGAGCAGAGCACCGAGGAGGCTTCCCAGCGGCACTCCGGCATAGGAGATGGCGCTGCAGAGGTTCTTCTTTCCCGGCGGGGCAATCTCGGTGACCAGGGTGGCGGTGGAAGCGATCAGTGCACCGATACCGAGGCCGGTGAGGAAACGCATCACACCGAATGTTGTGGTGGTGCTCATCAGCGCGGTGATGAACATGCCGACAGAGAACCACGCGTAGGCGATGAGCATGACCTTGCGGCGACCGAGGATGTCGCCGAAGGCTCCGGCGAGCAAGGCGCCGAACATCATTCCCAGCAGGGCATAGCTGCCTAACGTCCCGGCCATTGCCGGCGTGACCTGTCCGAGCTGGCTCGGGTCTTTCAGGAACGTCGACACGACTGCGCCGTAGACGACGAGGTCGTAGCCGTCGAATATCAGGCCGACGGTGGCGAGGGACACGACCCACAGCACCGTTCGCCGGCGTCGTGCATCTTGACCGTCGAGGTCGCGGATCTGGTGGCGGACGGCTACATCCATAACGTGGGCTCCTTGCGGTTCTGAACGAACTGAGTGGTGCTGTTCATCTGCTGAATCAATCGTGAGGGCGGTCACTCGGACCAAGGTGTTCCGATGTGAAACACCCGGCGGATCGGGTTGGGGCCTGGTACGGGGCCGGCCGATCGGACATGCTTAACGCAGCGCCCGCGCACCTAGCCGGACAGCGGGCCGGTCACGTATTCAGTTTCCAGGCTGGGCTTTGCCCATGGAATTGAATAACTGTGTGGAGGACAGCGCATTGAACGGCAGGCCGATATCGTGCGCAAGCCCTTCGTTATGTGTTGCTTTCAGGTCTTTCAGTAGAACGGACAGGGCAGTCTCCGCGGTCCATTGGGACACGTCAGACCAATTTCTGACCACCCAGCTATCGCCGGTACTGACCTCCAGGAGGTTTAAAAGCTCCTCCTGAGGCAAGTCGTAGTGCTTCCCTAATTTGAGGCCTTCAGCTACCGCATTCATAGTGATACCGAGAATCATGTTGTTGACCAATTTTGCTACCTGGCTGTTCCCTGGTTTTTCGCCATAGAAGAAGGTGTGGGATCCCATCGCGTCGAAGTAGGGCTGGAAAGACTTGACGATGTCTTCTGAGCCTGCAGTCATGATCGACAGGGTGCCGGCTTGAGCACCGGAAGCACCGCCGCTTACCGCCGCGCTGATCAAGTTCAGCGCGCTCTCGTCTTCGACTTTCTTGCCCAATTCGTTCATCGTCGCCGGGTCGAGCGTGCTCATGACGATGATGGTCTTGCTTTGGGGTTGAGCAGATAGCAGACCGTCCTCACCAAAAATGATCTCAACATTTTGCGCGTGGTCACGGACCATCGAGATGATGGCCTCGTCAGCCCGCTCTGCTACCTCTTTGATGGTGTCCACCATGGTGATACCCGCCGAGGCCGCCTTCTCGTGCACTCCCTTGAAGGCGTCATAGCCAATGACGTCGAAACCAGCTTTCTTCAAGTTCACGGCCATCGGGAAGCCCATTGTTCCGAGTCCTACAAATCCTATTGCCGTACTCATGATCGACCCTCCGTCCAAATCCTCAGTCCGCGTCGGCTTCCGGGGCCATACCGCGCTCTGCCATGACCTCTTTGAGAAGCGTCAGGCCGTTGAGCACGCGGGGGAACCCGACGTAGGGGATGCAGTGGATCAGCGCGCCAACGATCTTCTCCTTGGTCAGCCCGACGTTGAAGCCGGTGTTGATGTGCAACTTCAACTGGGGCTCGGTGCCGAGGCCGACGAGTGTGGAGATCGTCACCAGCGTCTGCTCCTGCTGGGTCAGGCTGCTGCGGGAGTAGATGTCTCCGAATGCGAAGGAGACGATGTAGTCCGGCAGGTCCGGGTCCAGAGCTTTGTAGGACTCGACGAGCTTGGCGTGGTCGAAGGTGTTGGTGTGTTCGGTGGAAACCAGCTCCATCATGCGGTCGAGGCCGCGCTGATAACGATCGCTGACCATCGTGGTGCTCCCGTTCCGTGTGTTGTCAGTATCTGCGGTGGCTGTCGTTGTCATATCCGTTTTCATCCCTTCGGCTTTCTCACGAGCTTCTTGTTCGCGAATTCTTCGAATCCGAACCGGGCCAGTTCGCGTCCGACGCCGGAGCCCTTGACCCCGCCGAACGGCAAATCCGGCGACGTCTTGCTGGTGCTGTTGATCCAGACCATGCCGGTCTCGAGTTGCTCGGCCACCCGGTCGGCCTTCAGTGGATCCGAGGTGAACACGCTCGAGGCGAGACCGAAGGGTGAGTCGTTGGCGAGGTCGATCGCCTCGTCCACCGAACCCACCCGGTAGACGACTGCCACCGGACCGAACAGCTCCTCGCTGTAGGCACGCATACCCCTCGTGACGCGCGCCAGGACTGTGGGCGAGTACCAGGCCCCGTTCGGACGGTCACCGCCCATCACGACTTCGGCGCCCCGCGAAACCGCTTCCTGGACAAGCTCATCCAGTTCCTCGGCCCCGGAGTTCGACGCCAGAGGTCCGAGCTTCGTGTCTTGGCTGGTCGGGTCGGCGGGCTGCCAGCCGGCCATCCCGTCGACGAGTTTCTGAACGAACTCGTCGTAGACCCGGTCTTCGACGATGAAGCGCTTCGACGCCGTGCAGGCCTGGCCGCCGTTGGCGAGCCGACCGACAACTGCGGCCTTCGCGGCAGCGTCGACATCGGCGTCGTCGAGCACCAGGAACGGATCCGAGCCGCCGAGCTCGAGCACGACCTTCTTCATGTGCCTGCCGGCGACCTCGCCGACGGCGGATCCGGCCTTCTCGGATCCGGTCACCGAAACACCTTGCACGCGTGGATCGGCGATCGCTGCGGCGACCTGAGCAGTCGAGATGAATGCGTTGAGATAAACGCCTTCGGGGAGGCCGGCCTCGAGCAGGACCCGTTCGACGGCCAGGGCCGACTGCGGGCAGTTCCGCGCGTGCTTGAGGATGATCGTGTTGCCCAGCGCGATGTTCGGCGCCGCAAAGCGGGCTACCTGGTAGTAGGGATAGTTCCAGGGCATGACCCCAACCAGCGGGCCGATCGGCTCGGTGCGGACGACGGCGGTGCCCGGCCCCGAGATGTCCAGCGGCTCGTCGGACATGAACTCCTCCACGTGGTCGGCGTAGTACTGGTAGATCGAGGCGACCAGCTGCACCTCCCCCTGGGCCTGCGCGATGGGCTTGCCCATTTCGAGGGTGAGGAGCTTGGCCAGTTCGTCGGCCTGTTCACGGTGGATCTCGGCGGCTCGGGTCAGCACGGCTCGGCGCTGATCCAACGGCGTGGTCCGCCAGGAGCCGTACGCCGCCGCGCTGCGCCCGATGAGGTCGTTCAGCTCGGCATCCGAGATCTCCGGGTACGTCGCGGACTGTTCCCCGGTGGCCGGGTCGATGGTGGTGTACACACCCATGGGTGCTTCTCCTAATGAGTTCGTTTGGCGTGGTGCAGGATCGGGCGGTTGAGCATCTGTTGTCAGGCGGCGACCATGTCTGCCGACTTGACCTCGAAGCCGCGGAATCCATCGGCGGTGACGTCGGCGAGGACGGCGCGGTAGTTGCCGAGGCCGCCGAGGTAGAACAGGACGCTGGGCTTCTTGCCCGGGACGTTCGCGCCGAAGATCCACGAGTTGCCCTTGGTGAACAACGTCGCGTTGGCCACCTGGGTGCAGGTGTCGGTCCACTCGGCCTCGGCCTCTGGTGTGGGCTCGATCGACTGCACGCCGTTGCGCTCGGCGAAATCGATTGTGTCGCTGATCCATTCGACCTGGGTCTCGATGCTCGGCGGCAGGTTCGTGAACGGGCCGTTGGGGCCCAGCACCATGAACCAATTGGGGAAGTTCGCCGTGGTGACACCCAGGTAGCTGGTCGGCTGGCCGCCCCAATGGTCGTTGATGTGTAGGCCGTCGCGGCCGCGGATCTCGATGCGCCGGTAGTTGCCGTCCACGGCGTCGAACCCGGTGGCGAAGACCAGGACGTCCAGCTCGTGCAGGACGCCGTCCTCGGTCACCACACCCTTGGCGGTGACCTCGCGGATGGGGTTCTCCTTGATGGCGACGGCCTCGACGTTGGGGCGGTTGAAGACCCGGTGGTAACCGTCGTCGCAGAGCGGGCGCTTGGCGAACAAGCCTGTTGGCATCAGCTTGCGGGCGGTCTCCGGGTCCTCGATGATCTCAGCGATCTTGGACCGGATGAAGGATGCGGCGGCCTCGTTGGCGTCCTCGTCGGTGGCGATGTCACCGAAGGTGGCGAACATGAAGCGGAAACCGCCGCCATGCTGCCAGGCCTCCTCGAAGATCCGGCGGCGCTCCTCCTCGGAGACACTCATGGCCGGCACGGTGCTCTCCTCGAACCCGAAGGCGACGGCGGAACGCTTGACCTGCGCCCAGATCTGGTCGTAGTCGGCTTTCACCGCGTCGATGTCCTGGGCGGTCACCGGGCGATTGCCGACCGGGACCGAATACTGCGGGGTCCGGACGAAAACGGTCAGCTGCTCGACCTTGGGCGCCAGGGCGGTGATCACCTGCTGGCCGGTGGAACCGGTGCCGATGACGCCGACGCGGCGACCCGTGAGGTCCTTGCCCTCGGGCCAGGCGGCGGTGTGGATGGTCTCGCCCTCGAACGTGTCCAGGCCGGGCAGGTTCGGGAAGTTGATGGCGGAGAGCAGTCCGACGGCGTTGATGACGTAGGTGGCGTGATACACGGCGCCGTCGTCGGTGGTGACCTCCCACTGACCCTCGTCGTCGGAGTAGATGGCGGACGTGACCGCGGTGCCGAAGCGGAAGTGGCGGCGCAGGTCGAAACGGTCGACGACGCCTTCCAGGTATTCGAGAATCTCGGGCTGGGTGATGTAGGTGTTCTTCCAGGTGCTGTCCTGCAGCAGGTCGCGGTCGAAGGAGTAGCGGTAGAGGTGGCTCTCGGTGTCCGACAGTGCGCCCGGGTAGCGGTTCCAGTACCAGGTGCCGCCGGGGCCGTCTGCCTTATCGAAACCGACCGTGGTGAGGCCGAGTTCATTGTGCAGCTTGTGGACGGCGTAGATGCCGCCGAATCCGGCGCCGATGACAACGGCGTCGACAGTCCGGGGGGTGGTGTGGGGTGTCATTGGCGATTTCCTGTTTTTGAAGAGGAACTGATGGGGATATGTGGATGGGGTTAGTTGCGGTACCAGGCGGCGAGCTTCTCGAACTCTTTAGTGACGAGCGCGAGCGTCCGGCCAGGAACGGGTAGACGTGTTGCT
>CAWDAC010000050.1:0-99958 GCA_963800125.1 uncultured Actinomycetota bacterium
TGGGCCACCGCCTCCCAGGTCGCACGGTCGGAGTCGGAACCGAAGTCGATCACGTTGATCGCGACCGGTTTCGCGGGGTCGAAGGTGCGGCGCACGTAGTCCTGGAGGCCGCCACCGTCCAGGCTTTGGTCGGTATGCGGCCCTGCCGTGATAACGAGGACCGAGTTGTTCTGTCCCTGACGGAATTTCGCCAGCGCGTCGTCGTAGACCAACCGTAGCGTCGTGAATGACACCGCCCCGCCCGACGTCGACGACAGCGCGTCGAGCGTCGTCGTCAAGGCCTCCGAGCGGGGCTGGCCGTCGACGGGATCGGTCAGCGGACCGGCATTAACCTCGGATCTGCCTTCAACGCCGTCGAAGGTCCACAGCCCGACCGCGGCAGTCGGCGGCAGCGCGCGGATCCTCGGGATCAGCGTGTTGACCACATTTCCCATCCGGGTATTGGTGCCCTCGGCGGTGTTCATCGACAGGTCGAGCATGATCGTGACGGCCGGGTTGCCCGCCGGTGCGGCCAGCGAGTTGGCCAGCGTGGCGCGCATCGCGGTGTCCCCGACCGACAGTGGCGCCGAAACCGGCGCGAAGCTGGTGACATCGCTCTGCGGCGTCTTGCCGCCGTCGGTGCGGAAGCCGAGCTTGGCCAGCTCGGCGAGTTGTTCGGGCTTACGCATGAACCTGGCGAACTCGCTGGCGGCGGTCACCTGTTCCTGCGACAGCCAGGTTCCGCTCAGCAGAACCGTCGGGTAGTCGGCCATCGCGGTCGGTCCGGGCGGCAGCCAGGAGGTCACGACGTTTTTGGCGTCAGGAAGCGACGTCCCGCGCTGATACAGCTGCTGCTCGGTGGTAACGACGGCGTGTACCGGCGCGGCCGCGGGGTCGGTCGCGTTCAGCAGCGCGTCCATCGCGGTGGTCGCCTTGTTGTCGGCGAGCTTGGGCTGGGCCGACATCAGCGTGTTGACCGCGCCGATACCGGCGCTCGGCGCCGCTCCCGCCGGTGCAGACGCCGCTGCGACCGCCTCCGCTGCAAGGTAGGAGGCATCGCTGTCCCCGCTGAGCGGAAGTGCCAGCCGCAGCGACCCCCAGCCGGGCAGGTTCAGATCGTTCAGTGCAGTTCGGATTGCCCTGCAGGCCCGGTAGAGTTCCCCAATTCTGCTGTGTAAGAGCGTCTTTGAGCTGAGGACGGATAGCGAGCACGACCGGCGAGCTGACCAGCGAGCGGCTGTCGCTGACGGTTTTCGCTCCGGCTGCCGCCTCAAGACGGGCCTGTGACACCGAACTGGCAGGAATCCAGAGCGCCGGGCGTTCCCCGAGCTCCGCCGGCCAGTTGCCGATGAAGCCGTTGACCACCTGGTCGGAGTCGGCCGGTTTGACGTCGATGGCGACGCAGCGGTCGCCGACCGGGTTGGCCGTTTCGTTGAACTTCTTGCCGAGCGTCGAGATTTGGTCGGCGATGGACGGATCGGCGACGACAGCGACGGCTTCCTGGCCTTCGACGCACCGCGCGGAGGCGAGGCTGGACCGATTCGAGAGCGCGTCACCGAAGAAGCGCCACAGGATGAAAGCGGCCACTACTACAACGACGGCGACCAGCACACCGATGACACCAACGCTGATGCCCCGCCTGCCGGTAGTGATGGCGCGGTGGCTGCCGGTCCATTCGCCACCTTCCCACTCACCGGAATGCTGGGCCCGAGAAGGCGTCCGCGGCGGTGGCGGGGGTGGCGGCGGCGGGACGGCGAAACTCGCGATCCTCGAAATCCGGCTCGACGGTCGCCCGGCTGCAGGTGTTCGGGCACACCGGGATACTTCGGCTCTGAGGGCTCAGGCTCTACGTACTCGTCCGGATGCGTAGTCGGCCTCGCCATGGCGGCCGCGGCTGCTGCGGAGACGATTCGGTCGCATCGCCGGCACCCTCCGGGGGAACGCCTGAGGAATCCTCTGGGTCGGGAATGCTGTGCCTACCCACTCCTGCGCCTGCGTCCTCTCCGTCGGTCGATCATTGCTGGCGGACACCAGCCACGCCGAAGTCTATCCACTGTGCGAAACATGCGGGTCAGCCACTGTTGCTGGCGGAGTCCGCGGCCTTGAACTCGCGCCGGCGCCGGTGCAGGATCGGCTCGGTGTAGCCGTTCGGCTGCTGCGCCCCGGACAGGATCAACTCCTGCGCGGCCGCAAGCGCGATGCTGGCGTCCGGGTCGGGCGCCATCGGCCGGAATTCCGGATCCTGTTCGTTCTGCTTGTCCACCACCGCGGCCATGCGCCGCAGGCTGGCCCTCACGTCATCCTCGGTGATGACGCCGTGTCGCAGCCAGTTTGCCAGCAGCTGGCTGGAGATGCGCAGTGTCGCGCGGTCCTCCATCAGCGCGACGTTGTGAATATCGGGCACCTTCGAGCAGCCGACGCCGGCGTCGATCCAGCGCACGACGTAACCCAGGATCGACTGGCAGTTGTTGTCGACCTCTTCGCGGATTTCCTCCGGCGCCCAGGCCAGCTCCTTGGCCAGCGGAATGGTGAGCAGCTCATCGATCGTGGTGCGGGTCTTGCCTGCGAGCTCCTTGTGCACCTCGTACACGTCGACCTCGTGGTAGTGCATGGCGTGCAGGGTGGCCGCGGTCGGCGACGGCACCCACGCGGTGGTGGCGCCCGCCTTCGGCTGGCCGATCTTCTGCTCGACCATGTCGGCCATCAGTTCGGTCATCGCCCACATGCCCTTACCGATCTGTGCGCGACCGGAGAAGCCGGTGGCCAGGCCGACGTCGACGTTGGCGTCCTCGTAGGCCTTGATCCAGGGCTGCGTCTTCATCGCGCCCTTCCGGATCATCGGCCCGGCCTCCAGCGAGGTGTGGATCTCGTCGCCGGTGCGGTCCAGGAATCCGGTGTTGATGAACACCACCCGGTCGGCGGCGGCCTTGATGCAGGCCTTCAGGTTGAGGGTGGTGCGGCGCTCCTCGTCCATGATGCCGACCTTGATGGTGGCGGGCGGGAGGCCGAGCACGTCCTCCACGCGGGCGAACAGTTCGGCGGTGAATGCGACCTCGTCGGGCCCGTGCATCTTCGGCTTGACGATGTAGATCGAACCGGTGCGGCTGTTCACCAGTGGCCCGTTGGCGTCGGTGGCCTTCAGGCCGTGCACGGCTATCAGGCTGGTGAACAACGCGTCCTGGATGCCCTCGGGCACCTCGTTGCCGTCCGCCCCGTCCTTTTCGAAGACGATCGCGTCGTTGGTCATCAGATGTCCGACGTTGCGGACGAACAGCAGGCTGCGACCGGGCAGTGTGAGCTCCGAACCGTCGGGGGCGGTATATGTGCGGTCCTGATTGAGGATGCGGGTGAAGGTCTTGCCGTCCTTGGTGACTTCCTCAGTCAGGTCGCCCTTGTTCAGCCCGAGCCAGTTGCGGTAGCCGAGCACCTTGTCGTCGGCGTCGACGGCGGCCACCGAGTCCTCGAAGTCCATGATCGTGGTGACAGCCGATTCCAGCACCACGTCCTTGATCCCGGCCCGGTCGGTGGAACCGACGGGCGACTCCGGGTCGATCAGGACCTCGATGTGCAGGCCGTTGTTGACCAGCAGCACGGACCACTCGGGCGAGCCGAGCTGCCCCGGTGTAGCCGGCGAACTTCTCCGGACTGGCGAGCCCGGTGGACTGGTCGTCGCCCGTGGCGATCTGGAGCCGGCCATCGGCGACGCTGAGTCCCGTCGCGTCGGCCCATGACCCCGACTCCAGCGGCACGGCCTGGTCGAGGAACCGGCGGGCATAGGCGATGACCTTGTCACCGCGGACCTTGTTGTAGCCGGATGTCTTCTCGGCGCCGTCGGCCTCCGGGATGACATCGGTGCCGTACAGCGCGTCGTACAGCGAACCCCACCGGGCGTTGGCGGCGTTGAGGGCGAACCGCGCGTTGAGCACGGGCACCACCAGCTGCGGACCCGCGGTCGTGGTGATCTCATCGTCGACGCCGGAGGTGGTGATGGTGAAGTCTTCGGGTTCTGGCTGCAGGTAGCCGATTTCGGTTAGGAACTGCTTGTAGGCCTCCGGGTCGAGGGGCTCGATGACGCGTAGCCGGTGCCATTTGTCGATCTGGGCTTGCAGGTCGTCGCGGCGGGCGAGCAGGTCCTGGTTCTTCGGCGTCAGATCGGCAACGACCTTGTCGACTCCCGACCAGAAGGTGTCGGGGTCGATGTCGGTACCCGGCAGCGCCTCGTTGTTGACGAAGTCGTACAACGACTGGGCGACGCGCAGGTTCCCCACCGTCACACGATCGGTCATAGTTCCTCCCTCACCGTCAATTGATCCATCTTACGGGTCAGTAATATGGCTGCGATCAGGCGGATGCTGAGCGCAACAGCAGGTCACAGCGGGCTTGCAGCGCCTGCCGCAGCGGCGCCGCGCGCTCGGAGATAACTCGCTGGCAACGCACGTATTCCGCACGTCCAGCGGGTTCCTCGATCGTGATCGGCGCAAACCCGTATGCGGTGAGGTCGTACGGGCTGGCGCGCATGTCGAGCTCGCGGGCGTCGGCGGCCAGTTCCAGGCAGTCCACCAGCAGCTCGGACTCGATCAGGGGACCCAGTTTGTAGCACCATTTGTACAGGTCCATGTTGGCATGGACACAACCCGGCTGCTCCCAACCGGACTGGTCACTGCGCGACGGGGTGCCTGCGTTGCGCAGGGCGGCGGGCTCGGTGAAGAACCTGAATGCGTCGAAGTGACTGCACCGCAATGGCATTGACTCCACTACTTCGTTCGTTGCGACCGCCCCGAGCCGCAGTGGCACTCGTTCATGGCGCACCGTCGGCGCCCGGTACACCATCGCCCACTCGTGCAGCCCGAAACAGTTCAGCTGCGCTTGGCGACCCGCGGTGGCCCGCAACAGGTCCGCGATGAACCGCACGGTGCCGACGCGGGACCGCAGATGCTCGTCGGTCACCGCCACGCCTGCGGGATCGGGGCCGTATCCCGTACGGCCAAGGTAGTGCCGCGCCGCATCACCGCCCAGCACCACGCCGAAGCCCGGGTGCCAAACACGGAGCTGGCGCGGCCGCAGACTGTAGTAGCGGAACAGGAAATCCCAGACCGGATGTGCCTCACCGGCCTGCGCGCGTCGCAGGTGTGGTTCGAGGAACCGATCCACCCGGAATCGATAAGCCTGCTCGCTGGTGGTCCAGTCGGCCTCGGCGAGCACCGAATCAGCCACCGGATGACCTGTCCCGCATCGCGCCGACGAGGTCCTCGACCAGATCCTCCAGCGCAACCATCGCAGTCACGCTGCCATCGTCCGCGCAGACCAGTGCCAGGTGGCTGTTGCTGCGGCGCAGCCGCGACAGCGCGTCTGGCAACGGCAACGAAGCGGGCACATGCGGCAGGGGCCGGACCATCGAAAGGTCAACCACGGCATCGGGATCGTCGACCAATCGCAGCACATCCTTGATGTGCACGTAGCCGACGAAGCGGCCGGTGGTGTCGGTGACCGGGAACCGGGAGTAGCCGCTTTCGGCGAGCGCCTGCTGGATCGCGCGGACGCTCGGTCCAATGCCCTCTGCGGCGGCGGGCACCGCATGAACCTCCCCGAGAGGTATGGCCACATCGGCGACAAGCCGGTTGCGGATCTGCAGAGCGCGGGACAACCGGTTGTGCTCCTCCGGATCAAGCAGACCCTCACACAACGACTCGGCGATCATCTCCGAGAGCTCGATCGTCGAAACCGTGTTCTCCAGTTCGGTTTTCGCCTCGATTCCCACCGCGCGAAGCGTCACGCGAGCGCACCAGTCGTAGACCTTGATGATGGGTCGCGCCATCCGAACCCAGAGCAGATAAGGCGGCACCAGCAGCATGGCCGCCGACTCCGGGCCCGCGAGAGCGATGTTCTTCGGCACCATTTCGCCGAGCAGCACGTGCAACACAACGACGATCGTGATCGCGATGACGAACGACACGCTGTGCAGAATCGCGTCGGACACCCCAAAGAGGCGGAACGGCGTTTCCAGCAGGTGAGCCACTGCCGGTTCGCCGACCCGGCCGAGCAGAATCGAGCAGACCGTGATGCCCAGCTGCGCACCCGCCAGCATCATCGACAGGTTCTCACCCGCGCGGATCACCGTCACGGCGCTGCGCTTGCCCTGCTCGGCCAGGGCCTCGAGCCGGTCGCGGCGCGCCGAGATCAGGGCGAACTCCGCCCCCACGAAAAACGCGTTGGCGCCGAGCAACAGCACGGTCAGCAGGACGCCGAGGATGTCGCCCATCAGTGACCCCGCTCCACGGAAGCGGCGCCGCCGCGGCGACCGAGTCGGGTGAGTTCGAGCAGGTCGATCCGCCGGCCATCCATCCGGATCACCTTCGCGCCCCAACGGGGTGGATTGTCCAGCGGGCCGTCGGGATCGAATGCCGTCAGCTCCACCGTCTCGCCCGGCTTGGGGATGTGGCCGAGCTCCTGCATCACCAGGCCGCCGATGGTTTCGTATTCGCCCTCGGGTCCCCGGAAACCGGTGTCCTGGGCCACCTCGTCGATGCGCAACAGCCCCGACACGCGCCAACTATTGCGGCTCATCCTCAGCACATCAGGCGTCACGTCGTCATGCTCGTCGCGGACGTCGCCGACGATCTCTTCGATCAGGTCCTCCATGGTGACCATGCCCGCGGTGCCGCCGTACTCGTCAACCACCAGAACCGTCTGCAGAGGACTCGCCCGGACCTGGGCCATGACGTCATCACCGTCGAGCGTCGAGGGCACCACCGGGACGCCAGCAGCCAGACCAGCAAGCCTGGTGCGCGGCCTCTCGTCGGGCGGCACCTCGAACACCTGCTTGACGTGCACCAGCCCGATCGTCTCGTCCAGGTCGCCCTCCACGATCGGGAAGCGGGAGTAGCCGGTCTCCATCGCCATCACC
This sequence comes from uncultured Actinomycetota bacterium, assembly GCA_963800125.1. Taxonomy (GTDB): domain Bacteria; phylum Actinomycetota; class Actinomycetes; order Mycobacteriales; family Mycobacteriaceae; genus Mycobacterium. The sequence continues at coordinate 6,884 of CAWDAC010000050.1, forward strand.
ACCAGATCGGCGACGTCGTCGTCGGCCTGCAGCGCCTCGATCTTGGAGCGCGGCGTCATCAGCTCTTCGGCCGTGCGGGATCCGAACTGCAGCGAGCGGTCCACCAAGGCCGCGGTGATGGGATCCAACGCGCCGCGGCGGGCGGAGTTGCGGACCAGCGAGCCGAGTTCCTGCGGTGACCGGGCCGATCGCAGCTCCTCTGCCGGCTCGATGCCGAGTCGACGCAAGATCCAGTTGGCGGTCCCGTTCGTCAACTTGATCACCGGCGTGAACAACATCGAGAACAGCACCTGCGGCCCGGCTACCAGGCGGGCGGTCTGCAACGGCTTGGCCACCGCCAGGTACTGAGCAACCAACTCGCCGAAGACCATCGACACCGACGTTGCGATCAGCAGGGCCAGCGCCAACGCCAGGCCGTCTGCGAGGTTCTTGGTCAGTGACAGCGCGGTGAAGACCGGCTGTAACAGCCGTGCGATCAGTGGTTCGGCGAGGTAGCCCGTGATGAGCGTTGTCAGCGAGATGCCGACCTGGGCACCGGACAGCTGGAACGACAACGTGCGGTGGGCACGTTGGACCAGCTTGTCCCGTCGGCCGCCGGTTCGCGCGTTCGCGTCTACCGTGCTGCGTTCCAGCGCTGTCAGCGAGAACTCGGCCGCCACGAACACCGCCGTGCCGACGGTGAGGAAGACGAAGGCCAAGAAGGCCAGCATTGTATAGGTGACGCTCATCGCGTCCTCGTTGATTCGCCGCCGGGCCGCGCGCCCGGCCGACTAGAAGAGGGTTCGGCGTCGGGTTCATCCGACAGCCGCTCGGCCCGGAAGCCCAAGGCCTCAACGGGTGCCTGCGGCACGAGTTGCCTTTCTGTGAGGGGCGTGATGAATGCCCTATGTTAGCCGCTCGGACCGGCCGATCTACCAGCCCGTCGGCAGTGGATGGCCCTCGGCGAACCCGGCCGCCGACTGTACACCGAGCACAACCTTGTCGTGTAGCTCCGCGAGATTCGCGGCCCCGACGTACGTGCAGGTGCTGCGCAGGCCGGAGGTGATGTGGTCGAGCAGATCCTCCACACCGCCGCGGGACGGGTCCAGGCCCATCCGCGACGTGGAGATGCCCTCCTCGAACAACGTTTTGCGAGCGCGGTCGAACTGGCTGTCGGCCGCGGTCCGCGCGGCCACCGCCCGCTTGGACGCCATACCGTAGCTCTCCTTGTACGGCTGGTCTTCGCGGTCGCGCATCAGGTCGCCCGGCGACTCGTAGGTGCCTGCGAACCACGATCCGATCATCACGTTCGACGCACCGGCCGCAAGCGCCAGCGCGACATCGCGGGGATGGCGCACACCGCCGTCGGCCCACACGTGTGCACCGAGTTGTCGTGCTGCCGCGGCACATTCGAACACCGCCGAGAACTGCGGGCGACCAACGGCGGTCATCATCCTGGTGGTGCACATGGCGCCGGGCCCGACGCCGACCTTGACGATGGACGCGCCCGCGCTGATCAGATCGCGGGTGCCTTCTGCGGACACCACATTGCCCGCGGCCAGCGGCAGTCCCAGGTCGAGCGATGACACCGCCTTGATCGCGTCGAGCATCTTGACTTGATGCCCGTGCGCGGTGTCGACCACCAGCAGGTCTATGCCTGCCTCGGCCAGCGCAAGGGCCTTGGCTCCGACGTCGCCGTTGATGCCGATCGCCGCCGCGATCCGCAGTCGGCCGCTGGCGTCGACGGCGGGAGTGTAAATCCCCGCCCGGATCGCCCCGGTGCGGGTCAGCACGCCGGCCAGTGTGCCGTCCGCTTCTGTCATCACTGCCACGTCGACCGCGGCGTGTTCGAGCAGGTCAAAGACCTTGCGGGGGTCGGTGCCCACCGGTGCGGTGACGAAATCGGAGATGGCGACGTCACGCACCCGGGCGAAGCGGTCCACGCCCACGCAGTTGGCCTCGGTAACCAGGCCGATGGGTCTGCCCTCGAAGACCACGACCGCTACGCCGTGTGCGCGCTTGTGGATCAGCGCGAGCGCGTCGGACACCGAATCGTCGGGGATCAGCGTCACCGGGGTGTCGACGACCAGGTCTCGGCTCTTGACGAAGTCCACCGTCTCCTTCACGGCGGAGATCGGAAGGTCCTGCGGCAGAACCACAATGCCGCCACGGCGGGCCACCGTCTCGGCCATCCGGCGTCCGGCCACCGCGGTCATGTTGGCCACCACTACGGGGATGGTGGTGCCCGACCGGTCGGACGTGGACAGGTCGACGTCGAACCGCGACGCCACGTCCGACCGACCGGGAACGATGAATACGTCGTTGTAGGTGAGGTCATACGGTGGTGATTGGCCGTCAAGGAAACGCACGACTCCAGCTTAGGCCGGGGGGAGTTGCAAGAGCTCGACGCGCGTTCCGTCGGGATCCTTCACGACGAGCAGTTTGATACCGGAGGAATGCTCGGTCCGAGTCTCTTGGATCACAGTTCCACCGAACGACACGAGGCGGGCCGCCAGCTGTTCGACGTCGTCGACCTGCATACACAGGTGCGTAAGTCCGATCTGATTTCGGGTCTCCGATGGCTGCCCGCGCACGCCCGGCTTTGCCCACGCAAGCAGTTCCAGTCGCGTCCCGTCCTTCGCGACGAACTGCGCGACCATGTCGACCGGCGGCTCCACCTCGGCGAGCGCGCCCAACTGATCACCCCCGGGGATCCGCTCCTGCACCTCGAACCCGAGCCCGTCGCTGTAAAACCGCAAGGACCGGTCGAGGTCCGACACGACAGGCCAACGTGGCCCATGCGCACCGTCACGCCTCGACCTCGCTGCGGTCACCACTCCACAGCGTGTGGAACTTCTTGCTCGGGTCGGCGTCGATGCGACCGTAGGTGTGTGCACCGAAGAAGTCGCGCAGGCCCTGGGTGAGCGCGGCGGGTAGCCGCTCGGTGCGCAGCGCGTCGTAGTAGGACAGGGCCGAGCTGAAACCGGGAATCGGGATGCCGAGCTGTGTGGCGGTGACGACCACCCGGCGCCAGCTGTCGATCGCCGACTCGATGGCACTCCGGAAGTACGGCGCCACAATCAGCGTGGGTAGGTCCGGGTCCTCGTCGAACGCCTCCTTGATCCGGTTGAGGAACTTCGCCCGGATGATGCAGCCGCCCCGCCAGATGGTGGCCAGGTCGCCCGGCGTGATGCCCCAGTCATACTCGGCGCTGCCTGCCTGGATCTGGTTGAAGCCCTGCGCATAGGCGATGATCTTCGAGGCGTACAGCGCCTGGCGGACGTCCTCGGTGAACTTTTCGGCGTCGCTGGGCTTGTCGCCGAGATCGCCCGACGCCAGGCCCGTGGTCGCCTTTCGCTGCGTGACCGAACCGGACAGCGCGCGGGCGAACACGGCCTCGGCGATGCCCGTGACCGGGACACCCAAGTCGAGCGCGGACTTCACCGTCCAGCGGCCGGTGCCTTTCTGCTCCGCCTCGTCGAGGATCACGTCGACGAGCGGCTTGCCGGTCTTGGCATCGGTCTGACGCAGCACCTCTGCGGTGATCTCGACCAGGTAGCTGTCCAGATCGCCCTTGTTCCACTCGGTGAACACATCGGCGATCTGCGGCGCCGAATATCCCAGGCCGTCGCGCAGCAGTTGGTAGGCCTCGCCGATGAGCTGCATGTCCGAGTACTCGATGCCGTTGTGCACCATCTTGACGAAATGGCCCGAGCCGTCCGGCCCGATGTGGGTGCAGCACGGCACGCCGTCGACGTGCGCGGAGATCTCCTCAAGCAGCGGGCCCAGGGACTTGTACGACTCGGCGGGACCGCCTGGCATGATCGACGGGCCGTTCAGCGCGCCCTCTTCGCCGCCGGAGATGCCGGCGCCGACGAAGTGCAGGCCACGCTCCCGTATGGCCTTCTCGCGGCGAATGGTGTCGGTGTACAACGCGTTTCCGCCGTCGATGATGATGTCGCCTTCCTCCATCGCGTCGGCGAGCTCATTGATGACGGCGTCGGTCGGGTCGCCGGCCTTGACCATGATCAAGACCCGGCGGGGCTTCTCCAGTGCGGCGAGGAATTCCGGAATGGTCTCGCTGCGCACGAACTTGCCTTCCGAACCGTGCTCCTCGAGCAACGCGTCGGTCTTGGCGATCGACCGGTTGTGGACGGCCACGGTGTAGCCGTGATGGGCGAAGTTCCGTGCGATGTTGGACCCCATCACGGCAAGGCCGGTGACTCCGATCTGAGCGGTGCCATCGGTTCCGGCGGCGGAGGATTCAGACGAGCTCATTCGGCGGCCTTTCGTTGTTTTGTTGTGGCGCAAGGGTTTCGACGAAGATATCGCCTATATGACGAATAGTCGATGGAGTTCGGTAAGCCATGGCACTGCCAGCGCGACCGTGGGCACGACGAGCACCGCGGCGGCCGCGAGGTAGGCGATAATCGCCAGGGCGATGCTGTTGCCGCGACCGCCGAGACGGCGCACGCGCAGCACGGTGGACGGACCGCCCGCGGCCAGTGCGCCGGAGGGGGTGCGGCCGGCCGCGCACGCCACCAGGGCACGGGCCAGGGGAGTGGGGCCTGCGGCGCGCACCGCCGCATCGTCGGCGAGCAGTTCGATGAGCAGCCGCACCGCGTCCAGCGCGCTGGCGCTGCGGACGAAGCGGGGGAAGGCGGCGTGCACCGCAGTGAACATTTCGAGCACCAGGTCGTGACGGGCCCGCAGGTGCGCCCGCTCGTGGCGCAGGATCGCGGTGACCTCGGTGGGCGAGAGGGTCTTCAGCGTTCCCTCGCTGACCACCACGCGGCTGCGAACACCCGGAAGGCAATAGGCGAGCGGCTGTTCGACATCGAGGATGCGCAGATCGTTCACGTGCGTGCAGTGCTGCACGGGCATCGAGTCGGGCGACTTCCCGAGCAGGTCGACCAGCATCCGGTGGTGCGCCCGACGGCGCCGGGTCGCGATCGCGACCTGCAGCACCGCGATCACCAGCCGGGCGCCGACGACCAGGGTGAGTGCCCACACCGCCACGTAAAGCAGCCACAGCGGCCAGCCGAGAACCTGGATCTCGCTGGTGATGGTCGCCGTCGGCCTACCGTCCAACCCTGGCACGAACAGCCGGCTCGCGATCGCGATGCCCGCGCTGAATGCCGAGAGGACCGCTGCCAGTGCGATGGACTGCCAGAGCACGATCGCGGCCCGAGGCGCCCGCATCGGCCACGTCGCACACGCCAGCAGAGCCGGAACGGGTCCGACCAGAAGCAGCGCGACGATAGTGAAGGCCAGCGCGGACACGCTGACAGTCTCCCTCAGGGGGAGCCCGGACCGCCACTGGACGGGGGCATTTCGTGCTTCGTCTCCAACTCGGCGAGGGCCCGCCGCAGCGCGGCCGCCTCATCGGCACCGACCCGCTCGACGAAATGCACGAGTGCGGCTTCCCGGCCACCCGAGTCCGCGGCCTGGTCGAGCGCATCGACCATCAGCCCGGCGACCAGTTCGTCGCGGCCATGCGTCGGCGCGTACCGGTGTGCACGATCGTCGCGATGCTGGACCACGAGGTTCTTCTTCGCCAGCCGCTGAAGCACGGTCATGATCGTGGTGTACGCCAGGTCGCGCTCGGCCGACAGTGCCTCGTGTACCTGGCGAACGGTTTGGGGCTCGCGCTCCGACCACAGGTGGTCCATCACAGCGCGCTCTAGATCCCCTAGACGCGTCAACTTGGCCATGTTCCGTTCATCTCCAAAAGGGCGATTCGTCAAGGGTACTACGGCGTTACTACCGTGCGTCGTATCCGAACCGGGGTACCCGATTTTCCGGTCCGACACGCTCCGTTGGCACCGCTCATAGCCCCTTCCGGTACGTGCTTGTGAGTCCAGTCACAGCGGGTAGCCCGCCCTCAACCGTGATTATAGTAAGGCTAACCTAAGTTATCGGGAGGTGTCATGACCGTCGCGTCGACGACCCGCTGATCGCGGGGATGGCAATCGCGCGGACGCTGCCGCTGCACGAGTCCAGCAGCCGCTTGCGCGGGCTCTATCCCGAGTGCCCGCGGGTGTATGGCGTCGCGGTGATGTCCGACCTGACCAGGCGGCGGTGGTGGCCTCTCCTCGGGGCGCTGACCACCGATCGGCTGCGGGAGATGTTCGAGATCGCCGCGCTGGAGATGGACAGCCCGGTGGCCTCCGCTCAGCAGCTTGCGGCCACCCTTTCCCACGTCGTCATCGGGCGCGTGATTCCACTCGTCGTGCTGGAGGGGCGGGCCTGGGACACCGGCCTCGAGAACCTCTGGGTGCACGTCGACTCCGAGGGCGCGATCGACTGGGTCGGCGTGGTCGACCCGACGCTGCGGGCGCTGCCCGACGACCCGTTCTTCGGCGACCGCGCCGAGGCAGGCGCGGCACACTACGCCCGCGACGGAATGGTGCGCCTGCCCAGTGAGGCGGCGTTGACCACCTGGGTCGCCCACCGCAGCCACCGCGCCCTTGAGCCGTTGTTCGCCAAACTCTTTGAAATCAGCGGTGGGGCGCTCCCGTCGGCGTCCATGTGGCACATCGTCGGCGCGGCCGTGGTCGGCGCCGCGACGCACGTTCCGTTATTGGCCAGGTCCAGCGAGCTGACCAGCATGCGCCGCGGGCAGGCGGTGCTCGACGCGCTGGTCGGCTTCGGGCTGCCGGTGCGCGGCGGGTCCCGACTACGGGAAGGGAAGGGCTTGCTTAATTAGGGCAGGCTTGCCTATTCTTTGATCAGATCCACCGGACCGCGCCGGAGTCCTGAGGGCTGCAGAGACCCCCGGTCCACTCGAGGGCGGGTCCCGCGCTCAATGTGCGGGGCCCGCCCAACACTTTCTCAGGGTTTGTCGACAGCGCCGCCGCTTTTCGCCCAGTCACCGAAACCGCCGAGGTTGTAGACCTCGTCGTAGCCCATCTCCTTGAGCGCCTGGCCGGAAAGCGCTGCACGGCCACCAGCCGCGCAGTACACGATCACTTTCTTGTCCTTGGCAAAACTCTGGTCGTAGTAGGGCGATTCGGGGTCGGCCCTGAACTCGAGCATCCCGCGCGGTACATGCACGGCACCTGCGACCTTGCCGCTTCGGTCGACCTCGGGGGCGTCGCGCACATCGACGACGAGTGCGCCCTCGTCGATCATCTGCTGCGCCTGCTCCGGCGTGATACGCGGCACGACGGCATTGGCGGCTTCCACCAACTCTTTGACACTTTTGGGCATGGTCGACGGTAACGCGAGGCCCGCTTCGGAGGTAGGGGCTTCACCGTGTAGACAAAGGGCGTGTCATCTGCGCCACTACCCGATTTCGGCAAGGGATTCGACGGCGAGCTCGGCCTGCGTTACATCGAGGTCACTCCCGACGGCGGAAGCGCCCAACTCGAGATCCACGACAAGCTGTTGCAGCCCTGGGGCATCATGCACGGCGGCGTCTACTGCTCGATCATCGAAAGTCTCGCAAGCGTGTCTGGTCACGTCTGGTTGTCCGAGAACGGCGGCGGCACCGTTGTCGGCGTCAACAACAACACCGACTTCCTGCGCGCCATCTCCTCGGGCACGGTGACGGCGGTGTCGACACCGATACATCGGGGACGGCGCCAGCAGCTGTGGCTGATCACCATCACCGACGACAACGGCCGCGTGGTCGCGCGCGGCCAGGTGCGGCTGCAGAACATTCCGCCGGACTAGCGCCCCCTCGCGTGTGCTGCCGACTACGGCAAGCCGTGGCAGGATCGCACACTATGCGTGCGACTGAGGGAACGCGTCCAGATCGGCAGAACCGATGAACGACAAGGCTTTTGGTCGGGTTCGCTGTACGCGGACGTGAACGGCGAGCCGCTGTTTCGGCACCGGATCGAGCTGGGTGCCGGAACGGTTGCGCACGACGAACTCGGCGCACCGCTGGCATGTGTGAGCGAACTGCGCTATCCCGACATCACGTCCGACGCACTGGGCACCGTGCTGGAACTGGCCGACGGGGGTTGTCTGGCCACCTGGCAGGGCGACCGGCTCTAGCTCGCGGCCTTCTCACCCTCCGCAGTCGCGGCGATTTCCTCCAGTTCTTCGATTCGGGTGCGGGCGTAGGCCTGCTGCTCGGTGATGTAGAGATTTCCACGAGCGCGGCCGAGGAACGTCACCGTCCACGACAGCAGCGTGGTGATCTTGCGCTTGAACCCGACGAGATAGATCAGGTGCAGCACCAGCCACGCCAGCCAGGCGATGAAACCGCCGAACTCGAGCGGGCCGATCTGGGCCACCGCGGAGAATCGCGACACGGTCGCCATCGATCCCTTGTCGAAGTACTCGAACGGCTCCCGCTCCAGTGGATCGGCGCCCTTGAGTTCGGACTTGATCGCGGTGGCGACGTACTTTCCGCCCTGGATGGCGCCCTGTGCCATGCCGGGCACGCCTTCGACGGCGGCCATGTCGCCGACCACGAATACGTTCGGGTACCCCGGAATAGACAAGTCCGGCAAGACTTTCACCCGTCCGGCTTTGTCGATTTCTACGTCCGATTGCCCGGCAAGGTCGCGGCCCAGAGGGCTGGCCGACACTCCCGCCGACCACACCTTGGTTGCGCATTCGATACGGCGTGTGGTGCCGTCGGGATCCTTGACCGTGATGCCGTTGCGGTCGACGTCGGTGACCATTGCGTTGAGCTGGATCTCGACGCCCATCTTCTCGAGCCGTGCCTGCGCCTTCTTGCCGAGTTTCTCTCCCATCGGAGGCAGCACCGCGGGCGCGGCGTCGAGCAGGATCACCCGCGACTTGGTGGAATCGATGTGCCGGAACGCGCCCTTGAGGGTGTAGTCGGAGAGTTCGGCGATCTGCCCGGCCATTTCCACGCCGGTCGGACCGGCGCCGACGACGGTGAAGGTCAGCAGCTTTTCCCGTCGTGCCTCGATCGCTGGACCGCTCGGCCTGCTCGAAGGCACCGACGATGCGGCCGCGCAGCTCCAGCGCGTCGTCGATCGACTTCATGCCCGGCGCGAACTCGGCGAAATGGTCGTTGCCGAAGTACGACTGCCCGGCACCCGCGGCGACGATCAGCGTGTCGTACGGGGTGACATAGGAGTGACCGAGCAGTTCCGACCGCACAGATTTGTTTGCCAGGTCGATGTGGGTGACTTCGCCCAGTAGCACCTGAGCATTCTTCTGCCTGCGCAGGATCATCCGGGTCGGCGGCGCAATCTCACCCGAGGCGATGATGCCAGTCGCCACCTGGTACAGCAGCGGCTGGAACAGGTGGTGCGTGGTCTTGGCGATGATCTTGATGTCGACGTCGGCGCGTTTGAGGGCCTTGGCGGCAGTCAGCCCGCCGAACCCCGACCCAATGATGACGACTTTGTGCCGGTCAGATGGGGTGGCTCCGGGGTGGCTCATTAGCTGCTCCTCGAAGAACGTCGTCACACTTACTACAGCGTCTACCGTAGTCGCCCGCATCCCTTCCAGAGCGGACAACTCCGTGAGATTTGCCACGTTAAGGCGGGTTTAACCCTCGATGACCGCCTTCAGCGCCTCACCCGCGGCAGTAATTGCGCCGGGCCGGTATCCCTGCACGCTCGTCGGCATGTTGATGATCACGCTGTCGATACCCGCGTCGAACACGTTCGTCTTGATCTGCTCGGCAACCTGCTCGCCGCTGCCGGCGACCATGCGCTGTTTCATGTGATCGAGGACGAAGTCGGGCGTGACGTTCTTGTCGACCAACGCCGTGACCAACATGCTTGTCTCGAGCGTGGCCGGATCCCGGCCGATCTCCTCGCAGAGCCGGTTCTTCACCGCTACCTTGCCCGCCAACTCGTCAAAGCCGGCCGTAATGTTCAGGTGGTCGAAATGCCGTGCGGCGAGCGGGAACGTCTTCTTCTCGCCGTTTCCTCCGATCATCAGCGGAATGTGGTCGCGCAACCGTGGTTCTGCCATCGCCTGGTCGGTGCGGTAGTACTTGCCGGAGAACGTCGGGCGCTCGCCCTTGATCATCGGCAGGATGATCTCGAGCGCCTCGTAGAGCTTGTTGAACCGGTCGGTGAACGTGCCGAACTCGAAGCCGAGCTGAGTCGTGTTCGAGCTCGAACCAGCCGGTGCCGATGCCCAGAATGGCGCGGCCCTGGCTCATCACGTCCAGCGTCGTGATCGCCTTGGCCAGCAAGGTGGGATTGCGATAGCGTGTTGCCGGTGACCAGGGTGCCCAGCTGAACGCGGTCGGTCGCCGTCGCCAGACCGCCCAGAGCCGTATAGGCCTCCAGCATCGGCTCATCCGGGCTGCCCAACACCGGCAGTTGATAGAAGTGGTCCATCACGAAGACGGAGTCAAAGCCGGCGGCCTCGGCTTCCTGCGCCTGCGCGATCACGGTGGGGTATAGCTCGGCAACGCCTGTGCCGTAGGAGAAGTTGGGAATTTGAAGCCCGAGTCGAATCGTCACTTCTTCGACCCTAGCGATCGGGTGTGAATACCCAGGCCGGAGCAGCTATCCCACGTTGGCGAGCGCGCCGTTGCTGACGTGCATCGTCTGCCCTGTGATGTGCCGGGCGGCGGGTGTGCTCAAAAACAGCGCCAGCCGCGCGATCTCGGCCGCGACCGGTGCCGCACTGCCCAGGCCGGCATAGCCCTCCTGAGCGCTACGGCCGGATGCAACCACGTTGACGGTGATGCCACGTGTGCCGAAGTGGGTCGCCTGGCCCTCGGTCCAGTTCGACACGGCCGCCTTGATCGCGGCGTCGGCACTGCCCTCACGCGGGTTCTCCGGAACGACGCTGACGATCGAGCCGCCCGAGCGCAGGTGATCGCCGATGAGCTGGACGGTCAGCACCGTCGAGAGCATCGTCGCTTCGAGCGCATTGCGCCAGGCCGCCGCTTGGTCGGCCAGGGAGAAGGTGCGCGGGTCGCCGGCCTCCCACAGCGGGGCGGGCACGCTGACGATGGTGTCCAGGTGGTGCGGAAACAGGCCGCGGGCCTCTTCGAGGCTGGCCGGGTCGGTGTTGTCGCACACGATCGCGTCCACGTCGAGTTCCTTGGCGGCGACCTCGAGGTCGTCGCGACGGGCGCCGGTGATCACCACTCTGTGGCCCGCGTCGCGGAAGCTCTCCGCGATCGTGCGGCCCAGATCTGTGTCGCCGCCGGTGACCAGCACCTCCATCGCCATGACCTCCTGTTAGCGCGGGATCTCCGCGCGTCGTGGCGGCGATCGCCGACGATGTTACTGGACGGTAGCTAAATGGCGAAACCCGACGCGCACATCGGTTGCGCACTGATCTCCACCTGGGATGCTTCGGTGACCTAGGGTTTGGGCCGTGACGAAATTCTCCCCGATCACCGTTTTCGCGGCTGCGTCGCTGAAGAAGACATTCACCGAGGTCGGCGAGCAGTTCAAGACGGACAATCCGTCGGCCGACACCAACAACATGGTCAAGGCCGAGCAGGCCGAGCTGCTCGCGGGCGATCCGGTCAACTTCGCGTCCAACACGCTGACGATCGTCACCGCACCAGGCAACCCGAAGAAGGTTGCCTCGTTCGCCGACCTCAACCGACCCGGCGTATCGGTGGTCGTGTTCGCCCCGCAGGTGCCGTGCGGCTCGGCGACCGAGAAGGTCGAGCGCGCGACCGGTACGGGGCTGAACAAAGTGACCACTGGCCAGGCCGACGTCGGCGGTGAACACGTACCCGATCGCGGTTTTGAAGGACGCTCCGAAGCCGGATCTGGCGAAGAAGTTCGTCGACCTGGTGACGGGTGAACACGGCCAAAAGGTCTTGTCCGAGGCGGGTTTCGCCAAGCCTTGACGACCGGGCCCGCGCTGCCGCGCTGGATCTACATCCCCGCCGCAGTCGGGGCCCTGTTCGTGGTGCTGCCGCTGGTCGCGGTGACCGCCAAGGTGGACTGGCCGCAGTTCTGGTCGCTGATCACCAGCGAGTCTTCGCGGGCGGCGTTGGTGTTGAGCCTGAAGACGGCCGCGGCCAGCACGGTGCTGTGCGTGCTGCTCGGGGTGCCGATGGCGCTCGTGCTGGCCCGCAACGACGGACGCGTGGTGCAACTGGTCCGCCCGCTGCTCCTGCTGCCGCTGGTGCTGCCGCCGGTCGTCGGCGGCATCGCACTGCTCTATGCGTTCGGCAGGCTCGGGTTGATCGGCCAGTACCTGGAGGCCGCGGGCATCCACATCGCGTTCACGACAACTGCGGTGGTGTTGGCGCAGACGTTCGTGTCACTGCCGTTTTTGGTCATCGCGCTCGAAGGAGCAGCGCGCACCGCCGGCCGTGACTATGACGTGGTGGCAGCGACGCTCGGTGCGCGGCCCACGACGGTGTGGTGGCGGGTGTCGTTGCCACTCCTGGCGCCCGGCCTGGTCTCGGGAGCGGTGCTGGCGTTCGCCCGCTCGCTCGGCGAGTTCGGGGCCACATTGACGTTCGCGGGATCCCGCGAGGGTGTCACCCGGACGCTGCCGTTGGAGATCTACCTACAACGCGAAACCGACGCCGACGCCGCCGTCGCACTGTCGGTGTTGTTGGTCGCGGTCGCCGCCGTTGTCGTGCTCGGACTCGGCGCCCGCAGACTGCGGACGGGAGCCACGATGGTCGGTAGCGCCGCATGACCGACGTGCACCTGCGGGCGGTGGTCGCCGATCGCGCCGTTGACATCGAATTCGCTGTCGCCGCAGGCGAAGTGCTGGCGATCCTTGGCCCCAACGGCGCGGGCAAGTCCACGGCGCTGCACGTGATCGCCGGCCTGGTGCGGCCCGACAGTGGCGTTGTTCGGCTCGGCGACCGTGTGCTGACCGACACGGCGGCCGGCGTGTTCGTGCCTACCCACGCCCGGCGGGTCGGCATGTTGCTGCAGGAGCCGCTGCTCTTTCCGCACCTGAGTGTCGCGGCCAACGTGGCGTTCGCGCCGCGCAGCGGGCATCGGAAGCGGCCCCGCCGAGAGGCTCGCGCGACGGCCGAACACTGGCTGGCCCAGGTCGAGGCCGCCGATCTTGCCGGTCGGATGCCGCGCCAACTGTCCGGCGGACAGGCTCAGCGGGTGGCGCTGGCGCGCGCACTGGCCGCAGACCCGGACGTGTTGCTACTCGACGAGCCGCTCGCCGGACTCGACGTCGCCACCGCTACCGCGATGCGAAAGTTGTTGCGTAGCACGCTGAACCGTGACGGCCGGTCCGCGGTGCTGATCACGCACGACCTGCTCGACGTGCTGACCCTGGCCGACCGCGTGCTGGTCCTGGAGTCCGGCGGGGTGGCCGAAACCGGTTCGACGGCAGCAGTATTGGCCGCACCTCGCAGCCATTTCGGCGCCCGGTTCGCCGGGGTGAACCTGGTCAGCGGTACCGCCGGACCGGACGGCGCGCTCAACACCGAGTGGGGCACGGCCTGGCACGGCAACCCCGCGCCGGATGTGGTGGTTGGGCAGCACGCCGTGGCGGTGTTCCCGCCTGCCGCCGTCGCCGTGTACCGCGACAAGCCGCATGGCAGCCCGAGGAACACGCTCGAGGTGACGGTGGCCGAGCTGGATAGCAGGGGACCCGCCATTCGCGTGCGCGCCGACGAGCAACCCGATGGCGCGCCCGGCCTCGCTGCCGACATCACCGGCGAGTCGGCGGCCGAGCTGCGGTTGGCGCCGGGGGAGCGGGTCTACTTCTCGGTCAAGGCGCAGGAAATCACCGTTCATCCGGGCCCGTAACGGCGTGCACCCGCGCCTCGATCTACTGAACGGAGCTCGCGCACGCCGCGCGGGGAGCTTGTCATGTCAGCAATTAGCACTGAGGACGCTAGCTTTCGATATGCGGCTGTCAGCAACCTCACAGCTGAACACTCTAAGACCGACTCACACTTGCTTCACGGCGGTAACACGGTAGTTTCGTCTGCATGGAAGAGCAGGACGCCATCCCTGAACACCGCAAGCGCCGCGCGAAGACGCTGGCGATGGCCACGCTGACCGGTGCCACGGTGGTGGCCCTCGCGCTGCCGTCCGTGGCCCAAGCCGAGCCGGAGCCATCGCCTGCGCCACCACCACCGCCGCCCTCAGGCAACACCTTCCTACAGGGACCGCCGCGCCGATCCGAACGCACCACCGCCGCCGGCCGCTCCCGCCGATCCCGCGCTTGCACCCACCGATCCCAATGCGCCACCGCCGCCGGCCGCTCCCGCCGATACCGCGCTTGCACCCGCCGATCCCAATGCGGCACTGCTGCCTGCTGCCGATCCCAACGCTGCCTCCAGCACCGCCTGCACCCGAGCCCGGCCGGGTCGACAACGCTGCAGGGGGCTTCAGCTACGTGGTGCCCGCCGGTTGGACAGGTTGCCGACGCCACGCAGTTGTCCTACGGCCAGGCGCTGTTGACGAAAGCCCCACCGGAAGGTGCGACGCTGCCAGGCGCGCCGCAACCTCCGAACGACACCAGCGTTCTGCTCGGCAGGCTGGACATGAAGCTGTTCGCAGGCGCCGAACCCGACAACGCCAAGGCGGCGACCCGGCTGGCGTCCGATATGGGCGAGTTCTTCATGCCGTTCCCGGGGACCCGGATCAACCAGGAGAACACGGCGCTCACTGCGGGTGACATGCACGGTGCCGCGTCCTCGTACGAGGTCAAGTTCACCGACACGAACAAGCCGAACGGTCAGATCTGGGCAGGCGTCGTCGGCAACGCTACGCCGACCGTGGCGCCCGGCACGCCGATCACTCCCCGCGGCCAGCGCAACGAGCGGTGGTTCGTGGTCTGGCTGGGCTCCGCAAACAATCCGGTGGACAAGGGCGCCGCCGTTACGCTCGCCCAGTCGATCCGGCCGTGGAGTCCTCCGCCACCACCGCCACCACCGCCTCCGCCGGAACCGACCGCGCCGCCGGATCCCAATGCGCCACCGCCGGATGCCAATGCGCCACCGCCGGATCCCAATGCGCCGCCACCGCGGCCGGGCGTGGGAGTCGCCGTCCCGATTGACCCGGCGAACGCGCCGCCGGGGATGATGCCCCCGCCGCCATGATGACAACGCGAAACGGCCGACCCACATTCGGGTCGGCCGTTTCGTTCACTCGGCGTTGTGATCTTGTTCGTATCCGATTCGGTTGCCGAATCGTTACGCTCTGGGGGTATACCGGAGAGTGGCCCAGCAGCCGCGTTGGGCAGCGACAGGCAGGAGATCGCGGAGATGGATGCCATTGCAGCGACCGAGTTGCTCGCTCGGTCAACGACACTGACCAGCGTTGGCTGGATCGGTTACATCATCATCGGAGCAATCGCCGGTTGGATCGCCGGCAAGATCGTCAAGGGCAGCGGCTCAGGCATTCTCATGAATATCGTGATCGGCATCATCGGTGCGCTGATCGGCGGCTTCCTGCTCAGCTTCTTCCTCGACACGGCCGGGGGCGGTTGGTGGTTCACACTGTTCACCGCGATCCTGGGATCGGTGATCCTGCTGTGGATCGTCGGGATGGTGCAACGACGCAAGACAAGAGCGTAGACCGCGTTAACCCATTGGCATACGGCCGGATTCGACGGCCGTATGCCTTTTGCGTCACCATGGGGTGATGACTGCCCGTACGTCGATGAGCGCGTGGCGGGTCCGCAGGCCCGGCCCGATGAGCACGGATCCGCTGGAACGCGTCACCGTACCCGTGCCATTGCCGGGATCGGGTGAGCTCCTCGTCGCCGTACACGCATGTGGTGTGTGCCGCACGGATCTGCATATCGCTGAGGGGGATCTGCCGGTTCACCGACAGAACGTCATACCGGGGCACGAGGTCGTCGGTGAGGTCGTTGCGCTGGGACCGGACACCGACGGCGAGTTCGGGGTCGGCGATCGGGTCGGCATCGCATGGCTGCGCCATACCTGCGGGGAATGCAAGTTCTGCGTTCGAGGACAGGAGAACCTGTGCCCGCAGTCGCGCTACACCGGATGGGACGCCGACGGGGGATACGCCGAATTCGCCACGGTTCCAGCGGCGTTCGCGCACCCGCTGCCCACGGGTTACTCGGACACCGAACTGGCGCCACTGCTGTGTGCAGGCATCATCGGTTACCGCTCCCTGTTGCGTGCCGACCTGCCTTCGGGTGGGCGACTTGGCATTTACGGGTTCGGCGGCAGCGCACACATCACCGCCCAGGTCGCACTTGCGCAGGGCGCCGAGGTGCACGTCATGACGCGAGGTGCCGCCGCGCGCGAGCTGGCGCTAGCACTGGGCGCGGCGTCGGCGCAGGGTGCGGACGACCGCCCGCCGGTCCTGTTGGATGCCGCCATCCTGTTCGCGCCCGTCGGCGATCTGGTGCTGCCCGCCCTGGAGGCGCTCGACCGCGGTGGCACGCTGGCCGTCGCGGGCATCTACCTCAGCGACATCCCAACGCTGAACTACGAACAGCATCTGTTCTTCGAACGCCAGTTGCGCTCGGTGACCTCCAATACCCGCGACGATGCTCGTGAATTCCTCGCGTTCGCGGGCCGCCATCGCATCGCCGTCACGACGCCGGAGTATCCGCTCGCTCGTGCCGATGCGGCCCTCACCGACCTCAGTGCCGGACGGGTCGCCGGCGCCGCCGTGCTGCGCGTCTAACGCGCGGTGCGCTCAGAGCGCCGCGAGCGCCGCACCCAGTCGACCCTCGAGGTCACCGCGACCGTATCGGTACAGGGGCCCGGTCCCGTCGGAGAGCAGCAGTCGCAGTCGCGCGACCCCTCGAGCAGTCACCGGGCGTGGCGAGTGCAGGCGCATGGTTACTTCGTCGATTCGATCCTCGGCGGCGGCGATGTTGGGCGCGTTCAGCGGCACGCGGGACGACAGCGGCGCATCGCTTCTGCCGGCGTCGTGGACGGCGCGACGCAACGAGCGGGCGATGGCTTGGCGTTCGTCGACGGAAGTCAACCGCGCCGCGTGTACGGCGAGTGCGCTCCCGGCGGGGGCGGGCACGCCCACCGCCAGCATTCGATCGAACTTGCCCTGTAGCAGCCAGGCCATCAAACGCGCGCCGAAGGGGGCGCGTGGTGCCTCGTCGCGCCTTATCGCGTCCTGTATCTGGGCCGTTGAAAGAAAGCCGAGCGAAATTCTGTTCCCACTCATGGTGCCTTGTCCTCTTTCCACTCAAAATCGTTTCAAATCTGTGACCATCAAATACGCTACACTGGTCATGCATGACTAGTCAAATTGATTTACCGGTCACGAATCTCTACACTGAAACCATGTCGTCGCCACACATGCACTGGATCGGCGACGCCGAGTCCAAGCCGGCGCCCGACCCTCTGATCCGCATTCAGGCGCTGGTCAACACCGTCGAAATGCCCGAAGGCGAGGACCGGCTTGCGGATCCGGCCGACGCACAACCCTGGCTGGTGGCCAGCGGCTTGCTGGCGGCCGATGCCGAGCTTCGGCCCGCCGACCTCGAGCTCATTCGCGGCGTCCGCGAGGGTCTGCGCGCGATGCTGGTACACAACGCGGGCGGACCGCCCCCGACGCCCCGCGCGTTCGCGCCGCTGCGTGAGGTCGCCACCGACGGCACCGCTCGCGCCGATTTCGACGAACACGGCGAGGTTCTGCTGTCCGCCGCGGGCGATTCGGTGCCTGCCCGGCTCATCGAGTTGTTGCTGATCGTCCGGGACGCCCAGCGCGACGGCACCTGGGCACGGCTCAAGGCTTGCGGAAACGACGAGTGCAAGTGGGCGTTCTACGACCGCTCCCGCAACCACGGCGGCACCTGGTGCGAGATGTCGACGTGCGGCAACAAACTCAAGAACCGCGAGTTTCGCGCGCGCAAGCGCGGCGCTCAGTCAAGCTGACAGATGCCACACCAGCGCCGCGGCCAGCGCGCCAAGTCCGTTGAGCGACCAGTGCAGCGCGATCGGGGCTATCAGGCTGCCGCTGCGGCGGCGTAGCCACGTGAAGACGAAGCCGGCTGCGGCGGTCGCCGCCACCGCGAGTATTACGCCGGCGACGGTGCCGAGCAGTCCGCCACCGAAGATCCTGGTGAAACCGACATTGCTGCTGGTCAGGCCCAGCGACGTGGCGATGTGCCAGAGGCCGAACAGCAATGAGCCTGCCGCCGCGACGCCACGAACGCCCCACGCCCGGTTCAGCGCGCCGTGCAGCACACCGCGGAACGCCAGTTCCTCGGGGATCACGGTCTGCAGCGGGATGATGATCATCGATGCGATCAGGGCGCCGGACACGGTGGCGTAGTTGTTGTTCATGAACATCGGCCGGGTCCACGGGAGCAGGGCCCCGATCGCGATGACCGACACCACAACGGCCACTGCGGCCAGCGCATAGCCGGCGCCGGATTTCCAGTGCTCGCGGCTCAGCCCGAGCTCGACCCAGCCCAGGCCGCGCGACCGCACCAGGACGACAAGGCCGACTGCGGCGGCGGGCACAGTGGCGACGCTGGCCCACGGGGTCGTGAAATGCGCGATCAGATTGGTGATCGCCAGCACCACCACGACCACCGCGATGTCGATGTACGTGCGGAAATGCTGCAAAGCGGAGAGTTGCCCGACCAGCGGGTGGGGATGCGGGGCCACCGCTGCGTACTCGGACATTTGGCGGCCAGTCTACCTGGCTGACGGGTATGCCCTGGTCGCACCGGACGTGCGCGAGACGCCTTCTCGACCCGGGCATTACTGATCGGCCCAGGCGATTAGTCCCCGGCAGCCTGTGGGTGAACAACTGGTGCATGCTGAGCAGGATGACTGTTTCGGGAGTTGGATTGGTCTTGAGTCCTGGCCCGACGCTGCAGGAGCGTGTGTTGCGATGACCGCTGTATCGACCACCTGGCATTCCACGGATCTACATGGACTGAGCGACGAAACGCTTGCCCAAATCGACGGCTGGTGGCGCGCCGCGAACTACCTGTCCGTGGGTCAGATCTACCTGTTGAACAACCCCCTGCTGCGCACCCCGTTGTCGCGCGACGACGTCAAGCCCCGACTGCTCGGTCACTGGGGGACGACGCCCGGCCTCAACTTCCTCTACGCACATCTCAACAGGGCGATCAAGGAGCGCGAGCAATCGACGATCTACATCACCGGGCCCGGCCATGGAGGTCCCGGCCTCGTCGCCAACGCGTACCTCGACGGCACGTATTCGGAAACCTATTCCGACATCACTCAGGACACCGAGGGCATGCGGCGGCTGTTCCGGCAGTTCTCCTTCCCCGGCGGCGTACCATCGCACGTCGCTCCGGAGACACCGGGCTCCATCCACGAGGGCGGCGAGCTCGGCTACGCGCTCTCCCACGCCTACGGCGCCGCGTTCGACAACCCGGACCTACTCGTCGTCGCGGTGGTGGGCGACGGCGAGGCCGAGACCGGCGCGCTCGCGACGAGCTGGCATTCCAACAAGTTCACCAACCCCGCCAAAGACGGTGTGGTGCTGCCGATCCTGCACCTCAATGGCTACAAGATCGCTAATCCGACTGTGCTGGACCGTATTCCGACCGACGAACTTCGCAGCCTGATGATCGGTTACGGCCACAACCCGTATTTCTTCGAGGCGGAGGAGGGCGGCGACATCGCGGATGCCCACCGGCGGTTCGCGATGCTGCTCGACACGGTGCTCAACGAGATCTCGGAGATCAAATCTCGGGCCGCTGAGCGTGACGAGCGGCGGCCGTGCTGGCCGATGATCGTCTTCCGCACCCCGAAGGGGTGGACCGGTCCGGACTACATCGACGGCAAGAAGACCACCGGATCCTGGCGCGCGCACCAGGTTCCGCTCGCCAGCGCCCGCGACACCCCGGAACACCTGCAGGTGCTCGCGGACTGGCTGGCCTCCTACCGGGCCGGCGAACTGTTCGACGAGAACGGCAAGCTCGACCCCACCATCGCCGAACTGGCGCCGGCGGGCACGCTGCGGATGAGCGACAACCCGCACACCAACGGTGGGCTGCTGCTGAAGGATTTGCGGCTGCCCGACTTCCGGGACTACGGCGTGGACGTCCCCGCCCCGGGCGCTACGGTGGCCGAAGCCACCCGAGTGCTCGGTCAATGGCTGACCGAGGTGGTGCGGCTCAATCCCGACAACTTCCGGATCTTCGGCCCCGACGAGACCGCGTCCAATCGCCTTCAGCCGGTGTTCGACGCCACCGCCAAGCAGTGGAACGCCGAATTCTTCGGGCCGGAGGTGGACGAGCACCTCGCCCGCGCCGGGCGGGTGGTCGAGATGCTCTCCGAGCACCAGTGCCAGGGTTGGCTCGAGGGGTACCTGCTCACTGGTCGGCACGGCCTGTTCAACTGCTATGAGGCGTTCATCCACATCGTCGACTCGATGGTCAACCAGCACGCCAAGTGGCTCAAGGTCACCAACCACATACCGTGGCGGCGGCCGATCGCGAGCCTGAACTACCTGCTGTCGAGCCATGTCTGGCGCCAGGACCACAACGGGTTCAGCCACCAGGATCCCGGCTTCATCGACCATGTGGTGAACAAGCGCGCCGAGGTCGTCCGGGTCTACCTGCCGCCGGACGCGAACACGCTGCTGTCCACCTACGATCATTGCCTGCGTTCGCGGCAATACGTCAACGTGGTGGTCGCGGGCAAGCAGCCGCACCCCAACTTCCTCACCATGGAGCAGGCGATCGCGCACTGCACCAGGGGACTGGGGATCTGGGAGTGGGCGGGCACCGAGCAACTCGGCACGGATCCCGACGTCGTCATCGCGACAGCGGGCGACGTCCCCACGCTGGAGGGTCTCGCGGCGGTCGACCTGCTCAAGCAGAACCTGCCCGACCTGAAGATCCGGTTCGTCAACGTGGTGGATCTGATGCGGCTGCAGGACGATACCGAGCATCCGCACGGCCTGTCCCACCGTGGCTTCGACATGATCTTCACCCGCGACAAGCCGGTGATCTTCGCCTATCACGGATATCCGTGGCTGATCCACCGGCTCACCTACCGCCGTGCCGGGCACAACAACCTCCATGTGCGGGGCTACAAGGAAGAAGGCACCACCACCACCCCGTTCGACATGGTGATGCTCAACGACCTCGACCGCTACCACCTGGTGATCGACGTGATCGACCGCGTGCCGTTCCTGCAGTCGAAGTGCGCAACCCTGCGCCAACAAATGGTCGACAAGAGGATCAAGGCCCGCGAGTACACCCGCGAGCATGGCGACGACATCCCGGAGGTGCGCGACTGGGTCTGGCCGGACGCACGCGGGGCCGGACTGCAGACCAACCTCGCCGCGACCGTCGCGACGGCCGGCGACAACGAATAGTCGGTGGACCGCCTGCACCGCAGGGACCTGCCCGGGCTCGCGCTAATCTGACGGTCGTGCTGCTGGCGGAACTGCGGGTGCTTGACCTCTGTGACGGTGACGCCGACGCGGTGACCCGACTGTTCGCCGACCTCGGTGCCGACGTGCTGAAGGTCGAACCGCGCGGTGGAAGCGCCGCCCGTGCCGGGCTGCCCAGCGTGGCCGGGGCCAGCGTTGCGTTCGCGCTGAACAACGCCAACAAGCGCAGTGCCGTGCTCGATCCCGCTGATGCCGCGGATCGCGACCGACTCATCGACCTGGCCGCGGCCGCCGACATCGTTGTGGACAGCGGCAATCCGGGGCGGACCGCCGCGTTCGGTACGTCGTGCGCGGAGCTGTCGCAGCGGTTCGCGCATCTCGTGGCGATGTCGGTCACCGACTTCGGCGCCGACGGGCCGCGGGCGTCCTGGCGCGCCACCGACCCGGTGTTCTACGCGATGTCGACGGCGCTGTCGCGGTCGGGGCCGACAGCCGGACGACCGGTGCTGCCCCCGAACGGCATTGCATCCGCCACCGCTGCAGTACAGGCCGCCTGGGCGGCGCTCGTCGCGTACTACAACCGGTTGCGTTACGGCACGGGCGATTACATCGACTTCTCCCGGTTTGAAGCCGTGGTGCAGTCGCTCGATCCACCATTCGGATCGGAGGGACAGGCCGCCGTCGGCCAGAAACGGTCCAACGAATTGTGGCGTGGCAGGCCCCGAAACCAGCAGATCTACCCGACATTCGAGTGTAGGGACGGTTACGTCAGGATCTGCCTGCTGTCGGCACGCCAATGGCGCGGAATGCGAGCGTGGCTGGGGGAGCCGGAGCAGTTTCAAGACCCCAAGTTCGACACGATCGCCGCGCGGTACGGCGCGTCCCGGGAGATCAACGCCCTCATCGCCGAGTTGTTCGGGGGGCAGACGATGGACGAGGTAGTCACGGCCGGGCAGGCGCGGGGGGTGCCGATCGCCGCGGTGCTCAGCCCGGCAGAGACGTTGAGCTCCGAGCACTTCCGATCGGTCGACGCGCTGACCGACGCGACCATCGCACCGGGCGTGGACGTCACCGTGCCTGTTGGTCCCTTTGTCATCGATGGGGGCCATGCGGGATTCGTGCGACCGGCGCCGACGGTGGGGGGTGACGAACCAGCCTGGAGCACACCACGATCCGAGCCCGCGGCCCGACCCGACACCGCCGCCACGAACCGACCGCTCGAAGGTCTTCGGATTCTGGATCTCGGCGTGATCGTGGCAGGCGGCGAGCTCGGACGGCTGTTCGCCGACCTCGGCGCCGAGGTCATCAAGATCGAGAGTGCCACCTTTCCGGACGGTTTACGTCAGACCCCGCCGGGCATGATGATGAGCAGATCGTGGGCGTTGACCCATCGCAACGAGTACGCCCTCGGGCTGGACCTGCGCAGGCCGGAAGGCGCGGACATCTTTTCCCGCTTGGTCGAAGGCGCCGATGCGGTGTTCGCCAACTTCAAGCCGGGGACCCTTGCATCCCTGGGCTTTTCGTATCAGAAGTTACACGAGCTGAATCCCCGGATCGTTCTGGCCGAGAGCAGTGCCTTCGGGGCGACCGGACCGTGGAGTGCCCGGATGGGCTACGGACCACTGGTCCGCGCCACCACCGGCGTCACCAGGCTGTGGACGTCTGTCGACGATCGGGGCTTCTATGACGCCACCACGATCTTTCCCGACCACGTCGTCGCGCGCATCACCGCGATCGCCGCGCTGGCGTCGCTGGTCGGCCGCGACCGCACCGGAACCGGTGCGCATGTGCACATCTCGCAGGCGGAAGCCGCGGTCAACCAACTCGCTGCGAGCTACGTTACAGATGCCGCCAGGACCGCGAAGCTGCCTGTCACCGACGATCCCGGCGTGCACGGCGTCTATGCGTGCGCTGGGGAGGACGAGTGGTGTGTGATCTCGCTGCGGTCCAATGCCGATCGCGAGGCGTTGGCGACGGCGATGGGTCGCTCCGACCTGCCAGACGACCGTGCCGATCTCCTCGACGTGGTGTCTGCGTGGACGTCGCGAATGGACAAGGACGCCGTCGCAGAGCTGCTTCAGCGGGCGGGTGTACCCGCCGGCCCGATGAACCGGGCGGTCGACGTGCTCGCCGATCCTGTGCTGCGGTACCGGAAGTTGTTCACCGACATGGTGCATCCACTGTTCGACCACCCGATGCCTACCGAGACGAGTCCCGCACCGTACATGCACATCCCGCGGGCGGAGTTGCGGCCGGCGCCGATGCCCGGCGAGCACACCCGCGAGATCTGCCAGAAGCTGCTGGCCTTGGACACCGAGGAGATCGAACGCCTGATCGCCGAAGGCGTGTTGTTCACCTCGGCCGACCACCCCGACGCACCGAGGACTCGATCATGACAACGCCTAGGACGCCGGTGCTGGTCGGCTACGGACAGGTCAACCAGCGTGACGAAAACCCGAGTGTCGAACCGATCGATCTCATGGTGGCCGCGGCGCGCGCGGCCGCCGATCCGCGGGTGCTGGAGGCCGTCGACTCCGTACGAATCGTCAGCGTCCTGTCGTGGCGCTATCGCGATCCGGGCCGACTGCTCGCGCAGCGCATCCACGCAAGGGACGCCACCAGCCGCTACACGGGGGTGGGTGGCAATGTGCCGCAGTCGCTGGTCAACCAGGCATGCCTGGACATCCAGTCCGGGCGCGCGGATCTGGTACTCATCGCGGGCGCCGAAACCTTCCGCACCCGAACGCGATTGCGCGCCCACGGCACCAAGCCGGACTGGACGAGTCAGGACGAGTCGATGCCATTCGCCGAGGGCGCCAACGAGAATCTGCCGATGGTGGGCCCGGCAGAGCTGCGCATCCACCTGGACCGGGCCGCGTATGTCTACCCACTGTTCGAGCAGGCGGTGCGGATCGACGCGGGGGAGTCGCCGGACACCCACCGCAGGCGCATCGGCGAACTGTGGTCACAGTTCAGCGATGTGGCACAGGCCAACCCGCACGCCTGGATCAGATCAGCACTGTCGGCCGAGAAGATCTGGCAGCCGAGCGCCGATAACCGGATGATCAGCTGGCCCTACACCAAGTTGATGAACTCGAACAACATGGTCGATCAGGGCGCGGTCATCATCTTGGCCTCTGCCGAGAAGGCCACCCATTTGCAGATCCCCACCGAGCGTTGGGTTTTCCCGATTGCGGGCACAGATTCGCACGACACGTATGCGATCGGTGAACGCGCTGAACTGCACCGGTCGCCGGCGATCAGGATCGCCGGTCAGCGAGTGCTCGACCTGGCGGGCGTCGGTATCGACGACATCGACCTGGTCGACGTCTACTCCTGCTTCCCGTCGGCGGTCCAGGTGGCCGCCGCCGAACTGGGACTGCCGCTCGGTGATGAAGGCCGACCGCTGACCGTCACCGGAGGCCTGACGTTCGCCGGCGGTCCGTGGAACAACTACGTCACGCACTCGATCGCCACGATGGCCGAACGGTTGGTCGCCAACCCGGGCCAGCGTGGTCTGATCACCGCCAATGGCGGCTTTCTCACCAGGCACAGCTTCGGCGTCTACGGCTCTGAACCGCCCGACCACGAATTCCGTTGGGAAGACGTCCAATCCGCTGTCGACGCCGAACCGACGAGGAATGCGGAGGTGGAATGGGCCGGTGTCGGCACCGTCGAAGCCTGGACCACACCGTTCGACCGCAGCGGGTCCGCGGAGAAGGCGTTCGTCGCGCTCCGCACCCCCGACGACGCACGAACGCTTGCGGTGATCACCGACGCCGCCGAAGCCGATACCACGGTGCGCGAGGACATCGCGGGGGCGAAGGTGCAGGTGCATCCCGACGGCACCGCCAATCTCAAATAAGGGACGCCAACGCCTGCTGCGGGTCGGAAAGCTTGTCCGGGTCGACCGGTGATCGCGACCGGATCAGCGATTTGACGTCGTCGAGCACATCCCAGATGTTCACGTTCATGCCTGCGAGCACACGGTTTTCGCCGTCGAGCCAGAACGCGACGAACTCGCGACCGTCGACGTCACCGCGGAATACCACCCGGTCGTAGTCGGGAGCGTGGCCGACGTACTCCATGCCGAGGTCGTATTGGTCGGTGAAGAAATACGGCAGCTCGGCATATTCGCCTGCCTTGCCGAGCATGCCTGCGACGGCGACGGCGGGCTGCTTGAGCGCGTTGGCCCAATGCTCGGTGCGGATCCGCGTCCCGAAGAGCGGATGCTGAGCCGACGCGATATCGCCGACGGCGAAGATATCGGGGTCACTGGTGCGGAGCGCCGAGTCGACGAGCACGCCGCCATCGGTGCCCGTCGTCAGGCCGGCCCGCAGGGCCAGGTCGGTGTTCGGTGCCGCGCCGACGGCCACCAGGACGGCGTCGGCGTCGACGGTGGACCCGTCACCGAGTCGCAGTCCGGTCGCGGCACCGTCCGCGGTGGTGATCTCCTCGACGGTTGCACGCAGTCGCAGGTCGACACCGTGCTCGCGGTGCAGCTTGGCGAACACCTCGGCCGCCTCACGTCCAAGCGCGCCAAGCAGCGGCAGTTCGGCGGCCTCGACCACGGTGACGTTCACGTCGCGGCCACGGGCGCCCGCGGCCACCTCGAGACCGATCCAGCCGCCGCCGACGATCGCCAGCGACGATCCCTCAGTCAAGACAGCGTTGAGGGCGTCGGCATCGTCGACGGTTCGCAGGTAGTGCACGCGGTCGGCGTCGGCCCCTGGGATCGCCGGCCTCCGTGGCGCCGAACCGGTGGCGAGCAGCAGTTTGTCGTAATGCAGCGTGCTCTCGTCGGGTAGTCCGACGAGGTGGCCGTGCGAATAGACCGACGACACGGGGGTGCCGAGCCGCAGGTCGACGTTGTGGTCGCGGTACCAGGCGGCGGGGAGGGCGGTGAACTCGTCGAGCGTCTTCTTGCCGGCCAGGTATTCCTTCGACAGTGGAGGACGCTCGTAGGGCAGGTGCTGTTCAGTGGCGAAAACCACGACGTCACCGTCGAAGTCGTTGTCGCGCAACGCTTCAGCTGCCTTTGCCCCTGCAAGGCCACCGCCGACAATGAGGAAGGTTTCCGATTTCGACGACATGACTCGACGCTACGCCGCCGGCTAGGGTGCGTCGACGGGGACTTCGGTGTACTGCGGCGCAAACCCGTCCGCGCTGAAGGTGAAGCCGTTGCCACTTTGCTCGCTGACGCACGACACCCCGGTTTCTTCTTGAATGTTGCATCGGAACCGGGCCGCGATCAGCGTTCGGTTGAACGGCAGAACGTTTGCGGGGCCTGGGGTCAGCGAGAACTCCGGTTCGTCCAGCGCAGCAAAGTGGGCGTCGCCCTGCGGCTCGATGATGATCGCGTTCGGTGTTGTCTCCTCGCCCGCAGCATTGGGCACCGTGTCCGGTCGGCCCGCGATGCTCAAGCCGCCGCTCGCGGATTGGCAACCGGCCTTGTCGCGCGGCAGTATCGCGCACTGCCACCGCCGGCTTGGCGTGGTGAAGTAGTAGTTGGCCTGATCGTTCGGGTGCGCCACGTAGTCGAAGGCGTCAACCAGGTGCGCGGTGTTGGTGGGCGGTAGCTGCGGCGCGGCGCTGGTGTTCGTCGCTGTGGCAGGAGGCGGTTCTCCGGTGTTCACCACGCGCGCGCCCGAACAGCCCGCAATAGCCAAAACTGCCGCCGACATCAGAGTTATGACACGCATTTCGGTCAATAGCGTGCCGGAACCTGATTTCGGCGGATCACGCGGGGGTCACCAGGTCCTTGAGCCTGCACGCGTTGCGCACGGCATGCCCGCCGAGGTCGTTGTTGAAGTACACGTCGACTCGCTTGCCCTCGTCGTGCCATGCCATGACGCGGTCGGCCCACTCGCGAAGCTCGTCGTCGGAGTAATAGCCGGAGTACAGCGAGTCCTGGGCCGGGCCGTGCATGCGCACGTACGCCAGGTCGCTGGTTGCGCGCGGTATGCAGGTCAACCCGGCACCGCTCATCACCACGTAGGCGGCCCGGTGCCGTTCCAGCAGTGAGAACACGGCCGGGTCATTCCACGACGGATGACGCAACTCCATCGCCACTGGAATCGATCGCGGCATGATGCCGAGAAAGTGGTCCAGCCGGGCGTCGTCGCGTTCCAGCTCGGGGTGCAACTGGACCAGCAGCGCCTCCGTCCGGTCGCCGAGCGCCTCCCAGCACCGCTCGAACCGCTCCACCCACGGCTCCGCTGACTTGAGCCGACGGAAGTGGGTCAGCCCGCGATGCGCCTTGACCGACATGGTGAAGCCGTCGGGCAGGCGTTGCCGCCACCCCGCGAAGGCGGCGTCTCCCGGCCACCGGTAGAAGCTGGCGTTGAGCTCGACGGTGTCGAACACTTCGACATAGCGCGCCAGTCGCTTCGAGACCGGCAATCCGGGGGGATACAGCACGTCGGTCCAGTGGTCGTAGGACCAGCCCGACGTACCGATCCGGATCATTCGAGATGACTTACCCGTTAGGTCGGTGGGAAAACGTCGCGGTCACTTCGGCGGCAGGGTCTTGGCGTAGTCGACGCCGCGGCTGACCCAGGACTGCAGTTGGCGTTTGGTCTTGACGCCGTCTGCCAGGACTCGCAGCCACCCGCGGGTTTCGCGGCCGGCCATGACCATGGGTTCGACGTGCTCGCGCGCCACCAGCTTCTCGGTCTCATCGGGCGGCACCCGAACCATCAGCCCGCCGTGGCCGCTGGCCGCCACCGACATGTTGCCGTTGATCAGGAATGCCAGCCCACCGAACATCCGCTTTTCTTCGACGCCCTTCTCGGCGGCGACAGCTCGCGGATGCGGTCAGCCAGTTCGGTGTCATACGCCATACAGCGACGGTAGCGCTTGCGCCCGACAGCAGTTCGCTGCCGATTGCACTCAGGGTCGTGGCCTTTGCAGGATCACGACCCTGAGTGCAATTGCAGATGACGGGTCAGGCGGCGACGGTGGCCGCGGCCTCGGCCGGCTCCAATGCCTGCGCGACGATGTCGGCGACGTCGGTCATCGGCCGCACCTCCAGCGCTTCGAGTACCTCGGCGGGGACGTCGTCCAGGTCGGGTTCGTTGCGCTGCGGGATGAAAACCGTTGACAGACCGGCACGCTGGGCGGCCAGCAGCTTCTGCTTGACCCCACCGATGGGCAGCACCCGGCCGTTCAGTGTCACCTCACCCGTCATGCCGACGTCGGAACGGACCTGGCGTCCGGTGGCCATCGACACCAGGGCGGTGACCATGGTGACACCTGCGGACGGGCCGTCCTTGGGTACCGCGCCCGCCGGCACGTGCACGTGGATCTTGCGGTCCAGCGCCGCCGGGTCGACGCCCAGCTGCTCGGCGTGCGAGCGCGGACATAGGACAGCGCAATCTGCGCCGACTCCTTCATCACGTCGCCGAGCTGGCCGGTGAGCTGCAGGCTCGCCTCGCCGTCGTTGGACCCGGCTTCGATGTAGAGCACATCGCCGCCGAGGCCGGTGACCGCAAGGCCGGTCGCCACGCCGGGCACCGCCGTGCGCTCGGCCGACTCCGGGGTGAACCGCGGACGACCAAGGTAGCCAACGAGGTCCGGCTCGTCGATGGTTTTCGGAGCCGCAGCGGCGGCGACATCAGATCGAGCGGCGGCTTCCTCTAATTCCGTCGTCGCCTTGCGCAACGCCTTGGCGAGCAGCCGCTCGAACTGCCGCACCCCCGGTTCACGCGTGTAGTCGGCCGCGATCTTGCGCAGCGCGGCATCGGTGACCGTGACCTCCTCGGCCGTCAGCGCCGCCCGTTCGCGCTGCCGGGGCAGCAGGAAGTCGCGGGCGATGGCGACCTTGTCGTCCTCGGTGTAGCCGTCGATCTGCACCAGCTCCATCCGGTCGAGCAGTGCCGACGGGATGTTCTCGATGACGTTGGCCGTCGCGAGGAACACCACATCGGACAGGTCCAGATCCAGATCGAGGTAGTGGTCGCGGAACGTGTGGTTCTGCGCCGGGTCGAGCACCTCGAGCAGCGCGGCGCTCGGGTCACCGCGATAGTCGGAGCCGACCTTGTCGATCTCGTCCAGCAGCACGACGGGGTTCATCGACCCCGCCTCGCCGATCGCACGCACGATCCGGCCCGGCAGCGCGCCGACATAGGTGCGCCGGTGACCGCGGATCTCGGCCTCGTCGCGCACGCCGCCGAGGGCGACGCGAACGAACTTGCGGCCCAACGCACGAGCCACGCTCTCGCCGAGCGACGTCTTGCCGACCCCCGGGGGACCGGCCAGCACCATCACGGCACCGGAACCGCGGCCGCCGACGACCTGCAGGCCACGCTCGGCACGCCGGGCGCGCACCGCGAGATATTCGACGATGCGGTCCTTGACATCCTCCAGCCCGTGGTGGTCGGCGTCGAGGATCTCTCGGGATTTCTTCAGGTCGGTGGAGTCCTCGGTGGTGACGTTCCACGGCAAGTCGAGCACGGTGTCCAGCCAGGTGCGGATCCAGCCGCCCTCGGGGCTCTGCTCGCTCGAGCGTTCCAGCTTGCCGACCTCACGCAGCGCGGCCTCACGGACCTTCTCGGGCAGGTCGGCGGCCTCGATGCGGGCCCGATAGTCGTCGGAACCGTCGGGCTCGCCCTCGCCGAGCTCCTTACGGATGGCGGCCAGTTGCTGACGCAGCAGGAACTCCTTCTGCGTCTTCTCCATGCCGTCGCGCACGTCTTCGGCGATCTTGTCGGTCACCTCGACCTCGGCGAGGTGGTCGCCCGTCCAGTCGATCAGCGCGCGCAGCCGCTCGGCAACGTCCGGTGTCTCCAACAGCTGGCGCTTCTGCACGTCGGTGAGATACGACGCGTAACCGGCCGTGTCGGCCAGTTGCGACGGATCGGTCAGCTTGTTGACGAAGTCGATGATCTGCCAGGCCTCGCGCCGCTGCAGCATGGCCAGCAGCAGCTTCTTGTACTCGGCGGCAAGCGCACGGGTCTCGTCGGTCTGCTCGGGTTCGGTGACCTCCGTCACCTCCACCCACAGCGCCGCGCCGGGACCGGTCGTACCGGCGCCGATGTGCGCCCTTTGCTCGCCCCGCACGACCGCCGCGGTGCCGTTACCGCCGGCGATGCGGCCGACCTGCACGATCGAGGCCAGCACGCCGTACGACGGGTAGCGGTCCTCCAGACGGGGTGCGATCAGCAGTTTTCCGGACTCACTGGCCTGGGCCGCGTCTACTGCGGCACGCGCGGCGTCGTCCAGCTCGATGGGCACCACCATGGTCGGCAGCACGATCAGGTCGCTGACGAATAACACCGGCACGGATCTGGCTTCAGCCATCTTCAATCCTCCAAAGTTCAGTCAGATGGACTCAACCCTGTGGCGTAGTGATTTGTTCCCCAGCGGAACCACCCATGCGGGCGATGCCCGGCGACCGTTTATGCAGGTACTCACGGGCATGCCCCCTTGGCGACTGCGCGACTTCCACGATGACGACCTCGACCAGGCGATCTGCGTCTGGGACCAGGGTCGAACCCTCGACGAGTCGCATCCCGTGTTTGGAGTTTCGGAGGTGATTTCGGCCGCCAGGTCCGGCCAACCCGCGGTTGTGGCCGTGATCGGTGACGACCTCGTCGGCATGGCGGCGGCACAGTTGCAGGGGGAGCGGGCCTGGATATCGATGGTGGCGCTGAGCAGCCGATGGCGGAACCGGGGGATCGGCAGTGCCCTGCTCGGCGAGCTGGAGATCCGGCTGCGGACGATGGGCGTGCGGCGGATCAGCGCCCTGCTGCCCGCGGATGCGACCGGGACCGCCGCCCTGCACAACTCCGGCTACACCGAGCGCACCGAGTTGAGCTACTTCGAGAAGGTCGACCATGTCGGCGCGGCAGATGCCGGACTGCTGGCCAGTCTCGGCGGCCAAGTCATGCCGGGTGGGCTCTGGCAGGCGATGGCCGGCATGGAAGCGGAGAAGCAAATCATCGAGCGGCGCATCGTCCTGCCACTCGTCGAACCGAATACCGCTGCGCAGTATGGCGTTTCGCCGCCCAAGGCGGTAATACTGTTCGGCCCGCCCGGAACCGGGAAAACAAGCTTCGCCAAGGCGGTGGCGGGTCGGCTCGGTTGGCCGTTCGTCGAACTGTTCCCGTCGCGGCTTGCGGCTCCAGACGTTGCGATGGCCAGTGCGCTCCGCGAGGCCTTCGCGACCCTCATGGAACTGGAAGCGGCCGTCGTGTTCATCGACGAGGTGGAAGAGATCGCCGGCTGCCGGTCAGGAGTTCCCTCTGATCCCGCGCACGGTGTGACAAACGAACTGCTGAAACTGATTCCGGCGTTTCGCCAGCACGACGGACGCCTGCTGGTGTGTGCCACGAACTCGGTACGGTCGCTGGACTCGGCGTTCTTGCGGCCGGGCAGGTTCGACTACATCATTCCGGTCGGTCCGCCGGATTCCGCGGCCCGCGCCGCCATCTGGAGTCGGTATCTCGGGCCGATGACGGAGTCGGTGGAGATCGACAAGCTGGTCGAAGCAAGCGCGATGTTCACGCCTGCCGACATCGAATTCGCCGCCCGCAAGGGCGCCCAGTCCGCCTTCGAGCGTGAGATCGAGTTCCGGCGCGGCGAGCCTGCGCATACCGACGACTATCTGTCCGCCATCACCGATACCCGGCCAACCCTGACCGAGGCCATGCTGGCCGAGTTCGACGAGGACATCGCTCTGCGCACCCGGCTGTGAGCCGCGGACTGTTCACCGAAAGCAGTGAGCCTGCCGCCGGGGTAGCGACAGGCTCACTGGAGGGGGAGGTGCTGTTACGCGGAGGTGGGGGACGCGCCCAGCACCCGTTGGAGGTCGGGCTTCATCTGCTCGAGCTGCTGACCCCAGTAGCCCCAGCTATGCGTCCCGTTCGTCGGGAAGTTGAACACCCCGTTCTGCCCGCCCGCGGCGACATAGGTGTCCCGGAAGCTGGCGTTGGTCCGCAACGTGAAACCTTCCAGGAACTGCGCCGCCATCAGATTGCCGCCCGATGTTCCCGAGTCGAGATCCGAAGGCGTCCCGGTACCGCAATAGACCCAGATCCGGGTGTTGTTCGCGACCAGCTGACCCACGTTGACCATCGGGTCGTTGCGCTTCCAGGCCGGATCATCCGACGGGCCCCACATGCTTTCCGCGTTGTAGCCGCCGGCGTCGTTCATCGCGAGACCGATCAGCATCGGCCACCAACCCTCGGACGGATTCAGGAAGCCCGACAGCGACGCCGCGTAGATGAACTTCTGCGGGTAGTAGATCGAGTAGGTCATCGCGGTACTGCCGGCCATGGAGGCGCCGACCACAGCGTTGCCGTTCTGCGACACACCCTTATTGGCCTCCAGCCACGCCGGAAGCTCCTGCGTCAGGAATGTTTCCCACTTATATGTGTAGTCCTGACCGTTGCCCTTGGACGGCTGATACCAGTCGGTGTAGAAGCTGGACATGCCGCCGACCGGCATCACGACCGACAGCCCGGAGCCGTCGTACCACTCGAACGCCGGGGTGTTGATGTCCCAGCCGCTGTAGTCGTCCTGCGCCCGCAGGCCGTCGAGCAGATACACCGCGTGCGGTCCGCCACCCTGGAACTGGATCCGGATGTTGCGGTTCATCGCCTGGGAAAACACGTCAAGATACTCGACGGGCAGACCCGGGCGGGAGAACGCTCCCGCGGTCGCCGAACCCCCCGCGAAGCCGATCAGTCCTGGCAGCGTCGCCGCCACGAAGGCGCTCACCGCCAGCCGGCGCATCCATTTACCTCGGAACTTCTCTCTCAACTTCATAACGGCAACGAACCCACCTTTCCTCGTAATGCCACTAGACAATTGCCGTTGCTTTGCGTGCGCTAGTGAAACACGCGCCACATGCGTCACACGCGTACCAACACTGGGTCGGCACGTCGCGAATGGCTAACGATTGCGACTCGGCGCGGACTCGGCGGTCACGACTGCGGTCTGAGCTGTGGAAACAGTATTCGGGCCAGCCGCCCTATGTGCGCTTCGGACTACCCGGTGAACCGAAATAGCTGGGTCACATGCCGCGGCGACAACTCCTCCAAGCCGGTCACACCGAGTAGCCGCATGGTGCGGCTGACCTGCTCGGACAGGATCTCGATGGCGCGGTCGACGCCGGCCTCACCGCCGGCCATCAGGCCGTACAGATAGGCCCGGCCAACGAGGGTGAACCGCGCGCCGAGCGCCACAGCCGCGACGATATCGGCGCCTGACATGATGCCGGTGTCCAGCACGATCTCGGTGTCACCGCCGAGTTCGCGTGCGACGTGAGGCAACAGATGGAACGGCACCGGTGCGCGGTCGAGCTGACGGCCGCCGTGGTTGGACAGCACGATGCCGTCCACGCCGAGATCCACCACCGACTTGGCATCCTCCAGCGTCTGAATTCCCTTGACCACCAACTTGTTCGGCCACTGCTTCTTGATCCAGGCCAGGTCTTCGAATGTCACAGTGGGGTCGAACATCGTGTCCAGGTATTCGGCGACCGTGCCGGGCCAGCGGTCCAAGGACGCGAACGACAGCGGTTCGGTGGTCAGCAGGTCGAACCACCAGCGAGGATGAGGTACCGCGTCGAGCACCGTGCGCAACGTCAGCGCGGGCGGTATGGACATGCCGTTGCGTGTGTCGCGCAGCCGCGCGCCTGCGACCGGTACGTCGACGGTGGCCAGCATGGTGTCGAACCCCGCCGCGGCGGCGCGTTCCACCAACGCCATCGACCGGTCCCGGTCCTTCCACATGTAGAGCTGAAACCAGTTGCGCCCATGAGGGTTTGCGGCCTTGACATCCTCGATGGAGGTGGTGCCCAGGGTCGACAACGCGAACGGGATGCCCGCCCTCGCCGCCGCGTGTGCGCCCGCGATCTCACCCTCCGTGTGCATCATCCGGGTGAATCCCGTCGGCGCGATCCCAAAGGGCAGCGCGACCCGGCCGCCGAGAACGTCCCAACCCGTGTCGACTTCGGCGACGTTACGCAGGATAGTCGGATGAAATTGGATGTCGCGGAAGGCCTGCCGCGCCCGGGCCAGTGACAGTTCCTCTTCGGCGGCGCCGTCGGTGTAGTCGAACGCCGCCTTCGGGGTGCGCCGCTTGGCGATTCGGCGCAGGTCGTCGATCGTGAGTGCGGCCGCCAACCGCCGCTTCGTCGCATTCAGCTGCGGCTTGCGGAACTGCAGCAGGGGCGCCAGTTCGCGAGGCCGGGGCACGCGTCGCTTCATCGTGACCACCGCCTAATCGCCCGCAGCGGCCAACGCACGTCGGAGGCTGGTCCGCCGCTCCTCGATCGCGCGGCCGATGTCCTGCAGCAGCAATGGTTTTCGCGCGGGAACGCCCCCGGATGTCGCTGAGGAATCCATCCGCCAGGGGGGCACCACGCTGGTGCAGCCGCGAGCGCCGAGTTCGGCATGATCAGCAGCCCTGGCCGACCAAGCGCTGCCGTCGTGTGCGTCGTCGAAGCTGATCGCCTTTTCCCAGTCGGTGAAGGGTGTGGTGTAGTACGCCTGCAAGTACTTCTGGGCGTTCGAGGTCGGCAACAACCCGTTGACGTCGATTTGGTCACCCGTTTGTGCCTCTTCGGTTTTTTCGAATTGCTTCTTGTAGTAGTCGACGATCGACCGCTGTTTATTCGGATTGATCGTCGCGCCCGCGAGTTGGTCAAATCCGGAGGTGAAAGCCTCGACGGCCTCGGCGGCGGTCGATCCCCGCGTGTAGATAACCAACGAATTCTTCATATCGGTGAACTGCGATTCCAGTTGTCTGGCCTGCGCCGCCCTGATCTCGGTCAGCCGGTCGAATACCGAAGCCCGCAGTGACGACCACCCGGACTGGTAGCCGATGGCGCCAACGACCGCCGCCGACAGAATGCTCGTCACCAGCAGCATCACCAGCAGCTTGGACTGGATGCTGATCCGGGACAGCACGCGACGGCGCAGACTTCGGGGTTTCGGCGCCCGTTCTGTGGGGGTTGACGCTTCGGGCTCGGTCGTTGTCGTCATTGAATCCCGAAGACTAGCTTGCAACACTTGCCAACGATATGGCTGAGGGCAAATCATTGTCATCGACGGGCGCAGATCCGTACGACCTGCAGCGCTTTGTCGACGCCCAGGACCGCGTCTACGCCACCGTGCTAGCAGAACTCCGCGGTGGTGCCAAACGCAGTCACTGGATCTGGTTCGTGTTTCCGCAGCTGCGGGAGCTGGGCCACAGTCCCACGGCGCTGCACTACGGGATTTCATCGCGCGACGAGACCCGGGCATACCTCGCGCACGAGGTGCTCGGACCCCGGCTGCGGGAGTGCTCGCGGTTGGTCGCCCAGATCGACGGCCGGTCGATCGAGGAGATCCTCGGCTGGCCCGACAACCTGAAGCTGCGATCGTCGATGACGTTGTTCGCTCGGGCGACGGAGGACAACGACGACTTCGTCGCGGTGCTGGACAAGTTCTACGGCGGCGAGGAGGACCCGGCGACGCTGGCGAGGCTGGCCTGACGATCAGCCCGTCGCGATGATCAGCCAGCCGTGCGGCTCGATCTCGGCGTCCGAGATCACGTCTGCCCGCGGCACGCCTGACCCTGCCACGATCCGTCCGTGACTCAGCCCGAACTCGCGCAGCGACAGCGTCATCGGCCCGTCGTCGACGTTGAGGGCGACCAGCAGCGCGTCCGAACCGCAGCGGGTCTGGTAGACGTATTGGGTGTTCGTCAGCTGCACCGCGGACGTTCTGGCGGTGTGCAACCATGGATGTCGTCGGCGCAACCCGATCAGGTATTGATGCAGCCGGAAGATGTCGCGGCCGTTCTCGTCGACTCCCATTAGGGGAGAAGTGAATTCGGGCCGGACGGCATCGTCGCCGCCGACCCGTTCCTCCTTGATACCGCGGTAGGCCGACTCGTCGCCGGCGTACACGCTCGGAGTGCCGCCGACGGTGAGCAGGATGGCGAGCGCGTGTTCGAGGTGGCGGGTGTTCTCCAGCTTGCTGGCGATCCGGGTGACGTCATGGTTGCCGATGAAAGTCATCGGAACGAAAATGTCGAGAAAGTCGTTGTGCCGCACCAGCGCCCAGTCGAGTTCATGGAAGTTGCCGTCGTTCAGGCTGCTCCAGATAGCCTTCCACAGCTCGTACTGGGTGACCGAGTCGAAGCCCGCCTCGCGGACGTGCGCCGAGTAGTCCCCGTGGATGACCTCACCGACGACCCATGTGTCACCGAATTCCTGCCGAACCCTCGGCAGCACCTGCGCCCAGAACCTGTCGGGGACGGCATAGGCGGCGTCGAGGCGCCATCCGTCGGCCCCGCGCCGCAGCCAATGCGTCATCACGTCGACGGTGTAGTCGACGACGTCGGGATTGTCGTGGTTGAGCGCGACCAGCTCGCCGTGTCCCTCGAACGTCTCGAAATCGTTGCCTGTGTGCCGGAACCACGAGGTGTCGTGTCCGGCGACGGCGTCGCGGTAGCGGGAAAAGTCCGTCCCGACGTGGTTGAAGACGCCGTCGAGCAGTACCCGCAGGCCGCGCCGGTGCGCTTCGGCGACCAGCTCGTCGAAGTCCCCGTCGTCACCGAGCCTGGGATCGATGCGGTAGTGGTCGGTGGTGTCGTAGCCGTGTGTGCGAGAGTCGAATATCGGACCGAGCGCGATGCCGGACGCACCGAGTTCGACCGCGTGGTCGAGCCATTCGATGATCCGGCGCAGCCGGTGCTCGTCGGCGGTCGGCGGCGGGTCGGCGGGAAACGCGCCGACGAAGCCGAGTGGATAGACCTGCCACCAGATCGCATGCTGGACCCAGGCCGGTTCGGTCGCAGATGAGCGCTTGCGCGAAGACCCTGTCATCGTCGGAACTTCGCCT
The DNA here is from genome assembly GCA_963800125.1 of uncultured Actinomycetota bacterium. Classification (GTDB taxonomy): domain Bacteria; phylum Actinomycetota; class Actinomycetes; order Mycobacteriales; family Mycobacteriaceae; genus Mycobacterium. The sequence continues at coordinate 43,884 of CAWDAC010000050.1, forward strand.
CGTACATGGCCTTCATGGCGTCGGCGAACTCGGGCGCAGGCCCGTCCACGGCGACACCCGGAGCGACCATCGTGATCGGCAGCGGCGCCACCGGCGACGGCGGTGCCGCCCACTCCGCTCGCCACTCTCTCAGCTGAGCCGACGAGGTGGCGTAGACGATGCGGCCGAGGCCGACCCAGGCGTGCCCGGCAGCGCACATCGGGCAGTGCTCGCCGGAGGTGTAGACGGTCGCTGCCGCGCGCTCGGCCGGTGTCAGGTTGGCCACCGCCCACTGCGCGATTGCGAACTCGGGATGTCGGGTGGCGTCGCCGTCCTTGACCCGGTTGCGGTCCTCGAAGAGTGTTCGGCCGTCCGCGCTGACCAGAATCGAGCCGAACGGCTCGTCGCCTGCCTCCAGGGCCGTGCGTGCGAGTTCGACGCAGCGACCGAGGCGGTCGAGGTCGTCGTCGCTGATGGACACAGGCCGGAGTTTACGCAGCCGGTGTCACGATGAGTTTGGGGAACCGCCGTGGTCCAACGATCGGAGGTGATGAGGTGACCGCGCAGAAAGCAGTGGTCGAGAAATACACCGATGGGTTCCGCACCGGCGACCTGGCGAAGATCCTGTCGTGCCTGACCGATGACGTGGTCTGGGCCTTGCACGGCGACAAGACGCTGGTCGGCAGGGATGCGTTCGCCGCGGAAGCCGACACCGGCGACGGGCCCAAGCCGCAGCTGACGTTGGACCGACTGGTCGAGGAGGGCGATACCGTGGCGGTCATCGGGCGCGGCAGCGTCGCGCTTGGCGACGGCGACCCGGTCGACTTCGTCTACTCGGAGGTGTTCACGTTCGCTGACGGCCTCATCTGCAGGCTCGACACGTTCCACGTCTGGCTCGGTGAGGTGCCAGCGGCGTGACCATCGACTACGCACGGCATTGCGCCGAGATCGTCGCGCAGACGACGCTGCTGTCCGGACACCTCCACGACGCGGATGTCACGGTTCCGGTGCCGACATGCCCAGGCTGGAACGTGTCGCAGTTGGCGCGGCACGTCGACGGCGGTCAGCGCTGGGCCCGTGAGATCGTCGCGACCCGCGCGAGCGCGCCACCGCCCGATGTGGCGCTGCGTGACCTGTCAGGCGCCGCCGACGAGGATCCCGAAACGCTGCGAAGGTCACTGTCAGAAGCGGCAGCGGGCCTTGCGTCGACCCTCACCGAGGTAGGGCCGGAGGCACAGATGTGGTGTCCGGTCGACGGTGGCGGCTCAGCGTTCTACGCCCGCCGGTTCGCCTACGAGACCGCGGTCCACCGTGCGGACGCGGCGCTCGCATTGGGACTCGACTACGTAGTCGACATCGACATCGCGGCGGACGCGATCGACGAGTGGATGGAACTGGGCTGTCTGCCATTCCATTTCGACATCCATCCATGGATGCGCGAACTGCTGGGTCCGGGTCGCACGATCGGCCTGCACGCGACGGACACCCAATCCGACTGGCTAGTTGATCTCACCGGAGATGTGATCTTGTGGCGCCGGTCCGATGAACCGACGACGGCCGGAATACGGGGACCGGTGACGGATCTGTTGCTGACGATCTACCGGCGCCGTCCCGCCGACTCGGGCCGCATCGAGGTGACCGGTGATGCCGGGCTCGTCGACTTCTGGCTGGAGCGAGTCGGATTCGGTTAACCGGCCTCGAGCCGGCAAGCGTACGACGCGGCCGGCACATCCGCTCGTGCCTGGGCCAGCGCCAGCTGTTGGGAGCGCCTCGGCAGTGCGGCCCAGCCGCCGGAGGCATTCGTGGTAGCCGTGCAGGCTCCACACGTTGGCAGGGTGTGGAGCCGGCTCAAGGTGGGATTCAGGCCGAGGTCGGCCGCGTACACCTCGGCGGCGTCCTCGACACGGCCCTGCTCCAGTAGCAGCGCGCCGTATGCGTGCGGGTCGGCTGCATCCAGCCCCACGGTTCGTCGTAGGGGAGAGCATCGTCGAGTTCGATCGCGCGGCGCAGATGTGCGAAAGCGTTCGAATTCCCCTTCCCGGTAAGCGATTTCGCCGTCGAGCATTTCTGCGGCGATGGCCAGGATGTCGCGGCTGGTGTTGTTGAACAGATACCGGGTGTCCGGAATCCGGTCATACGCCGCGGTGAACGCGTCGCGCTCGGCGCGCGCCCGCGGCAGCTGGCCCTTCGAGGCGTGCGCGACGCCGCGGCCGTAGTGGATCGTCGCCGCGGTGGTGCAGTACAGGTCGGTATCGGCGGGCAGCGGTTCGGCGATGAGATCGTCCCATCGGCCGAACCGCACCAGCACGTGCACCCGGAGCGGCACGAACGCTTCCAGCCAGTGCATGGCGGCGATTCGATGGACAGCAGTTCCGGGGTGAGCTGTCCGGCCAGTTCGTCGGCGGCCTCCAACGCGATTTGGGACTGGCCACCGAACATCGCCGAGTACACGACGAAGTGCAGATCGTGCGCGCGCTCCACCGTGTAGAAGTTCAGCGGACCCTCGCGCTCACGTACCGCCGGTCGGCTTGCACCGCAGTCAGATTCGACACCAGTGAGTTGCGGTAGTCACCGCACAGCACGTCGATGTGGCTGGGCATGTGCTGCAGGTGGCCAGCATCGGGCACCATACCGCGCAGCCGGTCGGCGGCGGGCAGCGCGTCCTGCGGCGTGGCCGACATCTCCATGGTGTGCAGGTACAGATGCAGGATGCCGGGGTGTTCCCGGCCGGCCGGCGTGGCCAGCGCATCGTCCAGGATCCGCTTGGCCTCGACCACCCGGGACCCCGGCGCCGGTTCGCCGGTCCTGGTGTCCCACAGCGCCCACGCGGTGACGTTCACCAGGGCATCGGCGGCCAACGCCTGCACGTCGACGTCGTCTGGATACACCTCCGCCAACTTGGCCATCGCATCGGCGTATGCGCTGTGGCCCGCGAGCAGGGCATCGATGTCGTTGGGATCGTCGGTGGGGAAGCGGGATTGCAGGGCCTCGATCAAGCCGCGCTCCAGCGCCGACGCCCGGCACTTGGCGGCCAGGCCGAGTTCCATCCGGGCGCGGGCCAGCGACGCCGCATGTCGACCGGGTCGAACGCCTCCCACGCCTTGTTGTAGTTCGGACCGATGGAATAGGCGATACCCCACCGCGCGACGGCCAGATCGGGGTCCAGCTCGAGAGCACGCTCGAAACAGCGGATCGATTCCTCGTGGTTGAACGCGTAGGCCCAGACCACCCCGCGGTCGAACCAGATCTGTGCCTGCGGCGACGGCGTATCAATCGGACGGTGATACGAGCCCAGGTCATAGTACGGCTCGGTCTCGCCGGACAAGGTCGGGGAAACGCTCATGGAGAGCACGATAATTCACTCGCGTAGCGGTGGCGACGATTGCGAAGAGACATCCGGCCGCACCCCAGATCAGCAGTGTGACAACGGGCATGGCTGCGCCATTGCCGCCGAAGTACTCGACACTGCGCAACAGAGCGACCCCCGATCCCTGCGGCACGATCGCGGTGAACGTCGAATAGAAGCCCGACAGCAGCGGTCGGCCGACCGGACCCGCGGCCGCCGCGTTTCCGATCACGACCAGAAACGCGGTCAGCGCCATCGACGCGACCGAGCCGAAGGCCGCAGCGACGCCGGTGACCGCGCCACCGACCGCCATCGCATAAAGCCACAGCGCACCGAACACCTGCCACATATGGCCCGTCAACGCACCGAGAATCGCATCGACGTAAACCGTCACGGCGCCGGCCAGCAGAGCCGAGTACGCGACCAGCGTGGCTGTGCGCAGCGCAAGGGTCACCGGCTCTCGCACACTGCCCATGATGCGACTGAACACCGTCGCGCCAACCGACGCGCCGATCGAGATGAAGATGATGGCGTAGAACTCGACGGTGCCGGACGGGTCGCCCACCGATGCGGGTGCGACGTCCTCCACAACGGAGGTGAGACCCGCCCTGGCCGCGATGGTTCGGCCCACGGTCTCGGCGGCGTCTGCGACGCTGCGTCCGCCACCCCCGGCCACGTAGATTTTCAGTTCACCATCCGGCGGAATAACGAACGCCGCGTCCGCCTTTCGCTCGAATACCTGAGCGCGGGCGGTAGCGTCGTCTCCAACTGCGGTGACCTCCAACGAGTCCTGACTGCGGACGCCATTGATGATTTGCTCGGGACCCGCTACCGCGACCTCCATGTGGTGCAGTGTCGGTTTCGCGAATGCGCCCGAGTAGCTTGCGATCATTGCGATAACGAAGATGGTCAGGCCGACCATTGCGAGCGCCATGGTGCGGACCGCGGCGCGATCACGCGCTGGAGCCGCTCGGTGGCGTTGTGCTTAGCCATGTTGGGGACCTTTCGAGTACGTGGGGAGTTCGAGTAGTGCGGTGACCGTGTCCAGTGCCGAGCTGACCCTGCCGCGCAGATCGGTCGCGTCCGGATCCTCCATCCAGGACCGCAGTACCTCCATGAATCCTCCGATGAGAAATCGACTGACAGACTCGGGGGTCAGGCTCGCAACGGTGGTGACAACCCGCATGCCCTCAGCCGCTATCTGCTCACACGCGGGCGCGAGTTCGGCGCGGAAGGCGGCGACGACACGCGGCGTCACCGCGCTCGGCACGATGTTGCGGTACATCGCACGATGGTCGGCGGCGAAATCGAAGAGCGCCAGGACGCGGACGCCCGGGTCGCCGGCGATATCCGCGGTTGCCGAAGCGAAGGCGATCGTGAATGCGTACGCGATGGCGTCGTCGCGGTCCCGGAAGTGTTGGTAGAACACCTGGCGACTGACCTCGGCACGCGCGACGATGTCGCCGACCGTCAGCTGGTCGACCGGACGCTCATGGGCGAGTGCGAATGCTGCGTCGCGCAGCCGGGCGCGGACCCTTTTCGCACGGGGATCGACACTGTGGGTGCGCGCTGCCATATCCGCAGCGTAAACAAGTTCGTAGACAAGTGACCATGAAAGTTTAGGTAATCTAAGGCACCTGTTGTCGCAGGTGTGATCAACGTCAGACGGTGTGCAGCACTGCGGCCGCCACGGCCAATGCGACGCCGATCACTGCCGGGACCATCTCGGCGATCCGATCGGAAGCACGTAGATGGAAGGCGACGGCTCCGAGCGACAGCAGGATGAGGCCAATCGCCGCGGCGATTCCGATTGGCGACCAGAGCAGCCCGATCAGCACCCCGGCGACACCGGCGAGTTCCAGCGCGCCGATCAGCCGCCACTGGATCGGCGACACCCCCAGATGATCCCGGATCGCGAGGGACTTGGAGACGCCGAGAAGTTTGATGCTCGCCGAGAACGTGAAGAGCGCTGCCAGCAGCAGCGTCACGACTACGGTGGCGGCGTCCACCAACGCAGATTACGACCCGCGGTTTGAGAGGAGTCGGAAATGATCCGCTGCGTCCGACTTTGGACGGGACAGGACGGAAACTCACACTTCCGCGACGGCATGCTCGACATCCGAGGTCGATTTCGCGGCGGACTGACCTTCCCTCGCATCAGGAACACGGCAGCCGCCGCCGTTCGTTGACGCCGGGTGCCCACACTGCCGTCGGTCCGCGATCAAGCCGAACGCCTGATTTCGCTCGGCATCCAGCACTCCGCAGGTCTTTCCGCCGAGTGGTTACAGATGGCGACGAGTGGCTCGAGCGGCGAAGCCGGCCTGCTCGTTATCCATCCGGACCTCGCACCGGCTTCGGTCCTGGTGAAGGCGCTGAACGTAAACGGCAGACCAGGCTTCGTCGTGTCGGACATGTCCGATGTCGACGAGTTCACCCCCATCTCGTCGATCGAAATGCCTTCCGCACCCGTTTATTTGGTGCGCGATCTCGACCGCGGCGATGCGATGGCGAACTGGAGTCCCGACGAGGCGCTGCCCGCCATCGCGGACGCGGACCGCACACCGCTGACGCTGACCGAAGGCCTGCACTGGGTGCTGCAACGCCATGAGGTGCTGGAGCGCGGGCACTGCTTCATGACGATCGGGTCCCGACGCCGCAAGCCCGACGGTGCGCTGGACAGCCGTACCCCGGCGGTGTGGATCAGCAACGGCACCGGACGAGATGGTCCCGCCAACCGCAATGCGCCGAAGGTCGGCTGGTGCTGGGCCGGAAACCGGCACACCTGGCTCGGATTCGCGTCGGCCGGTGGCCGGCTTACCCTTGAGCAGCAAATTGCCTGATCAGGCGACCCAACTCGACACCAGACTAGAAACATGTTCTAGTTCAGGGGTGCTGGAGTTCACCCACATCGGGGACGTCACATCCGAAGAAGTCGAACGGACGCGCGCCGTCTATCAGCCGCTCGCCGAGTCGGTCCGCTCGCTGGTCGACGCGACGATCCGGACGGAGGTCGACGCCGACGAGGTGGCCGCGATCCAAGCCGGGATCGACGCGGCGACCGCACGGCTGCGGGCAAAGCAGATCGACGGCGCATTCGGCGTGCGATACACCACCGGCGGGGACCGGATGGCGTGGGGAAACCCCGTCATCGGAGTCCGGAACCCGATCGCTCCGCCGCTGGTGATCGAGCGCGACGCGTCAGGAGCGGCGTTCACCGACTTCGTTCTCGGAGCGCCCTACGAAGGTCCGCCCGGTCACGTGCACGGGGGAATAGCGGCGCTGGTGCTCGATCACCTCCTCGGCGAGGCGGCAAGCGATACGGAGAAGCCCGCATTTCACCGGCACCATCACCATGCGGTATCTGCGCACCACGAAGCTGGGCTGGTTACACGCGGAAGCCCGAATCGACCGCACCGATGGCGTGAAGACCTACGTCGTCGGCCATCTCGCCGACGAGGAGGGCGTCACGGTCGAAGCCGAGGGCGTCTTCATCAAGCCCACGCTGGGCCCGCGACTGATCGTCTATTGCCGCGCCATCGCCAGGTTGAACCGTTCTTCCGGCGTGATGAGGTGATCGTGGTTGTCCTCGCCGATATCGAGCTGGACCCATTCGATCTCACCGGTGAACCGATTGCCGGTCGGGCCGTAGTCCGGTGAGGCCGGCGAGCCCGTATCTGAGCCGACATCGCACGCCTCATCGGCGGAGTACCCCATGGGCTGGGTCTGCTCGACGCGTCCCTTGCCGACTGGCCTTGCCGTCGTAGTACAGCGTGACGTCACCGCCCTTCGCCAGCCCGCCGCCGTCGTATTTGAACTCCATCCGCACCTGGTGCTTGCCCGCGGGAATCGGTTTTGTCGGCGCTGATGATGTAGTGCTCGATGCCGAAGAAGTTGAAGCAGTACTTCAGCTTGCCCTCGTGCGCGTACAGCGACCAGCCGCCGACACTGCCGCCCTGCGTGATGATCACACCGTTCGCGCCGGATTCCGGTACCACGAGATTGGCGGTCACGGAGTAGGACTTGTTCTTCAGGGTCAGCACGCAGTTCTCGCTGACGCGCATGTCGTCAAACAGCAATTGGGTATTGCCACGGATCAGCTGCGGACGTCCAGCGATATCGGCATTGATCCGCTCGAAACCGCGGTCGTCGAGCGGAACTACGTTGTACTTCACCGCTTCGATCAGCCAAAGGCGTTGCAGCTCAGCGAGTTTCTCCGGATTCTTGGCGGCCAGATCATGGGCCTGGGTCCAATCGTCGGGGCCGTACAACTCCCAGTCGTCTTCATCGAACGGCGGCGGTGTGATCGGCCTTCCACGGGCGTGCGGTGTTTGGTCACTGCGGTCCAGCCCTGGTGATAGATGCCGCGATTGCCGAACATCTCGAAGTACTGGACGATCGTGCGTCTCCGGCGCCGTGCCATCACGAAGCATCGGTAGCATGCTGACGCCCTCCAGCGGCGCCTGCTGAATGCCGTTCACCGAGATTGGTGCGGGCAACCCTGCAGCCTCCAGAATCGTGGGGGCGACGTCGATGACGTGGTGGAATTGGTTGCGGGTCTTGCCCTTATCCGCGAATCCGTTCGGCCAGTGCACAATCGTGCCGTTGCGGGTGCCGCCCCAGTGCGAGGCTACCTGTTTGGTCCACTGATACGGCGCGCACAATGCATGCGCCCAACCCACCGCGTAATGGTTGTACGCCTTCGGCGTGCCGAAGTCGTCGATCTTGGACAGCAGGAACTCGGTCGTCTCGATGCCGGGCATGCCGTTCAGCGTCGTCATCTCGTTGAAGCAGCCGTTGAGCGTGCCCTCGGCCGACGCGCCGTTGTCGCCGAGGATGTAATAGATCAGCGTGTCGGCGCGGATGTCGAGGGCGGCGATCGCGTCGATGAGCCGGCCCACTTCGTGGTCGGTCTGCTCGAGGAAGCCGGCGTAGAGCTCCATCTGCCGGGCGAGCACCGGCTTCAGGTCGTCCGGCATCTCATCCCAGCTCGGGATCTCGTCGTGCCGCTTGGTCAGCTCGGCATCCTTAGGAACGACGCCCAGCTTCTTCTGCTGCTTGAGTGTCTTCTCCCGCAGCGCATCCCAGCCGTCATCGAACTTGCCCTTGTACTTGTCCGACCACACCTTAGGTACCTGGTGCGGGGCGTGGGTTGCACCGGGGGCAAAGTACATGAAGAACGGCTTGTCCGGCGTCAGCGCCTTCTGCTGCCGCACCCAGGTGATGGCCCGGTCTGCCAGATCCTCGGTAAGCGTGTAGCCCTCTTCGGGTGACTTGGGCGGTTCGATCGCCGTGGTGCCTTCGAAGAGGCCGGGGTAGTACTGGTTGGCCTCACCGCCGATGAAGCCGTAGAAGTACTCGAAACCCGAACCGGTCGGCCACTGGTGGAAGGGACCGGCAGGGGAGACCTCCCAGACCGGTACCTCGTGGCATTTTCCGAACTGACCCGTCGCGTAGCCATTGAGCCGCAGCGTCTCCGCGATCGGCGCCTTTTCCTTCGGCCGGATGCTGCTGTTCCCCGGCGCCGAGGTCGCCATCTCGGTGATGGCGCCCATTCCCACCGAGTGGTGGTTGCGTCCGGTCAGCATCGCCTGGCGGGTCGGTGAGCACAGCGCTGTGGTGTGGAACCGGTTGAGCTTCAGACCCCCGGCGGCCAGGCGCTCGGCCACCGGCGTGTTACACGGCCCACCGAACGCCGACGAGGCGCCGAACCCGACATCGTCGATCAGGACGATGAGCACATTCGGGGCGCCCGCCGGCGGCCGGAGCGGGGTGATCGGCGGGTACTTCGTGTTCGGATCTTTGGCGTCGTAGGTCGTCAGGCCGACATGTTTCGGGTCCGGAATGGGCAGGTGCTCACGCGCCAGCGGAGCCTCGGCCTTGACCTTGGCGGCCGGCGCTGGCGGAGCCTTGGGAGCGGCTACCTTCTTGGTCGCGGCCTTCTTCTTCGGTGCTGCCTTCTTAACGGGCTTGGTGGTCTTCGATGATTTCGCCATGGCTGTCCTTCCTCAAGGTCGTCGTGTACGGCTGCGGATTCACTGCCGTGCCATGGCAACTCGCGCTTGCGATTCCTTCATTTCGTCCTCGTCTTGGTCCGGCTTTCCGGACACGTCGACGGTCGCCTTGGTTATCGCGCCCGTGAACGGGAAGGGTGACGCGTACATCGCCGAGACGGATGACCCGGGGTTCCTGCCGACGGCGAAGCCGCTGCCCAGGCCCAATGCCAGCGGAACCGTCACCGGGAAATCCGCGTGTCCGACGAGTTCGCCGTCGATGAAGAGCTTCGCGACGCCAGGCGTGCCCTTACCGTTCTTGAGGTCGGGGGGGCCGGTCGGTTCGAATTCGTAACGCAGCGCGTGCTTTCCGGGGGGCACTGGTTGATCGGATGACACCCGGAGTTCCTCCGCGCCCACATAGTTGTGCACGTAGTGCAGTTTTCCGTCCTGCACGAACAGGACGTAGCCGCCGACATTGCTGCCATGGCAGGCCAGTACGCCTTCATCGCCGGCCTTCAGTTCAGTATCGACCGTGATGGTGTGCGCGCGGTTGAGAACTTTGGCCGCGACGTTCTCCGGCACAGCCTGCGTGCGGGGAAAATACACATAGGTGTCGCGCTCGGCTGCAATCTGCGGACGCTCATCTGCGAAGCGCATCGTGCCGCGGCTGTCGAGTGGCAGCACGTTGTACTTGCCCGCCTCCGCATACCAGAGCGCGATCATCTCGATGAGCTTCGCGCGCTCCTGCTCGGCGAGATTCTCGGTCTCGGCCGGGTCGACCTCGACGTGGTACAGCTCCCAGCCGGTTGCATCGAGCTCGCGCAGTTTGTCCTCGGTGAGTTCCAGCATTCCGAAGCTGACCCCCGCCTCGGCGAATGACGTCCCCGGGAACGGGCACACCGCACGCCAGCCGTCGTGATAGAGCGAACGGTGCGCGAACATCTCGAAGTACTGGGTGTGGTGATTCGTCGGCGCAGCGGCGTCGTCGAAAGAGTGCGCGAAACTCACACCTTCGATCGGGGACTGTGCGACACCCCGGATCTCGGTCGGCGCCTCGATGCCCAGAGACGCCAGCACGGTGGGCACCATGTCGATCGCGTGCGCGTACTGGTCCCGAATCTCGCCCTTTGCCTTGATGCCCTTGGGCCAGTGCACGAGGAACGGGTCGGAGACGCCACCGCGATACGTCTCGCGCTTCCATCGCCGGAACGGGGTATTGCCGGCGAACGTCCACCCCCACGGGTAGTGATTGAAGTACTTCGGCCCGCCGAGGCCGTCCAGCGCCGCGAGGTTCTGCTGCAGATCGTCAGGCACGTTGTTGAAGAACTTGTTCTCGTTGACCGAGCCGTGTGGCCCACCCTCGGCGCTCGCGCCGTTGTCCGAGATGACCATGATCAGCGTGTTGTCCAGTTGGCCGGTCGCCTCGAGGAAATCGAGCAGGCGCCCGATCTGGTGGTCAGTGTGCTCGAAGAATCCGGCGAAGACCTCCATCATGCGTGCATAGAGTCGGCGCTCGTCGTCGGAGAGCTCGTCCCACTGCTGGACGTCCGGGTCGTGCCGCGACAGCACGGCGTCCTTGGCAACGATTCCGACTTCCTTCTGACGGGCGAACACCCGCTCGCGATAGGCGTCCCAGCCGTCGTCGAACTTTCCTTTGTACTTGTCGGCCCATTCTTTCGGGACCTGGTGGGGCGCATGGTTGGCACCCGTCGCGAAGTAGAGGAAGAACGGCTTGTCGGGCGCCACCTGTTTGAGGTCGGCGATGAACTCGATGGCCTTGTCGGCGAGATCGACGGTGAGGTGGTAACCCTCCTCAGGCGTCTTCGGTGGCTCGACCTGATGGTTGTCGAAGACCAGGTCGGGATAGTACTGGTGAGTGTCGCCGCCGAGGAAGCCGTAATAGCGGTCGAAGCCGCGGCCCAGCGGCCAGCGGTCGTACGGGCCCGCGGCGCTGATCTGTTCCGCAGGCGTCAGGTGCCATTTGCCGACGCAGAAGGTGGCATAGCCGTGGGGAAGCAGCATCTCGGACAGGAAACCGTTCTCGAACGGGATCGCTCCGTTGGAGCCCGGGTAACCCGTTGAACCCTCGGTGATGCAGGCCATGCCGTTGGAGTGGTGGTTTCGCCCGTTCAGCATGCACGAACGCGACGGTGAGCACAGCGCCGTGGTGTGCATATTCGTGTAGCGAAGCCCGTTCTGCGCCAGCCGGTCCAGGTTAGGGGTATTGATCGGCGACCCATAGCAACCGAACTGCCCATAGCCGGTGTCATCCAGGACGATGTAAAGCACATTCGGCGCATTCGGGTCCGAGCGAATCGGAGCAGGCCATGCCGGATCCGACTCACTGACAGTGCGACCCATGCGCCCGGTGAAGGTGGTGCCTGGCTTGTATTCTTTCAGACTCATTCGAACTACCTCGCTGCCGAAGGACGGGCTTGATCGAAGCGCCCACAGCTTACGTCGATGTCAACGGCTGGGGAGTGGTTCGGAAAACCAAATGAGTGGTCTGTCAATGGAAAACGGCGGCCCGTCAGGACGTCGCGACGTCACGGGTGTCGACGGCGATGCCAGCCAGGCTCTGCGTGATCGCGCCTACCTCGGCAACCAGGACGCGTACCGCGCCGTCGTCCGAAACGATGTGCGTGGCGGCGTCGCGCAGCTGCTGTTCGGCCGCGGCCAACAGCGTGGTGTCGATGCTCCACGGTTTGGCGGCCGTCGGCGGATCGCCGCGCAGCGCTTCGACGTAGTCGTCAACGGCAAGTACGAATTCGCGGCTCAACGCTGCGGACGGATGTGGAGGAAGGCTGCCTTCCAGCGCGGTGCACGAGCTGGTGACGCTGTTTAGAGCCGCGCGGAACGACCTGAGCCATCGTCTCAACTCCCGCGCCTCCACGCGGGTCGCGCCGGCGGCCGCTTCGAAAGCTGCACGGGCCCGAAAGGCTCGCTGCCACGCCGCCGCCAGCGTGTCTGCCGGATGGTTGAGATCGTGCACAAAGGCTTTGATGACCGTTGCGGCATAGTCGATCTCGGTCTTCAATAGTTCGCCTGCACGCTGTTGCAGCCGGATGAGTGCGTCATCAGGTACCACCACATGCGCGAGTACCGCAAGCGCGCCACCGATCACAATCGCGAACAGGAGGTCAGTGATCGACGATGAAGCAGCGGTGATATCGAGCAGGAGCACGATCGTCGCCGCGAACGCAGCGGTCACGGCGATGTAGCCGAACATCGATATCGCGTATGTGACGCCGACAAACACCACCGCCAGGATCGCCGCCGCCAATCCGGTTGGCTGCCAGAGCAGCGTCACCGCAGAGGCGACCACGACTCCGGCGCAGATGCCCCCGACACGACCGACGCACCGGGTGTAGGTGTGGGCGGTCTCCGGCCGCATCACGAGCAGCACTGTCAGTGGAATCCAGTAGCCCTGCGGCACGTCGGCGAAACGTGCGATTGCGGTTCCCGCCGCTGCGGCGGTGGAAAGCCGGACTGCGTGGCGCGCAATCGGCGACGTCAGGTTGAGGTGCCCGCGGGCTACGTCGAACGCCGTCTTCAGCGCGCCTGTCCAGTCGGAGAGATGGCGTCGCCCGAATCGCAGTGCGTCGGCGCGGTGAAGTTGCCGTGAAAGGCGCTGTGCCACCCCGGCTTCCGAAATGTTCACCCCTGCGACCGCTGCGTCGACTCGGTCAAGCGCGCCTTCCGCATCGCGTCGCGAAGTTCGGCTCTGTGCGGCGATCGCGGCGAGCACGTCGGCGGCTGCGATCAATGTGTCGCTGATCGCGTCCCGTCCCGCGGTCTTGCCGTGAACCGCCATCAACGTCGCGGCGATCCGTTCCGGCAACGCGTGCCAGTCCCGGTATGCGGGCGTTCGCCGGCCGGACTGGGTCTCGTTGCTGCTGAACGTTTCCTTCAGCTCCAAGAGCTGCGTGGAGTCAACCTCCGCTGCGGGATCGCCGGCCAGCCTGCGCGCGTCCGCGCTCAACGAGCGGTACACCTTGGTCAGTGCTTCGCGCTCGAGCCGCCAACGGCGTGGCGGCCACACCGCGATCAGGGCGGCCTGTGTCAGACCCGCGACGACGGCGAGGAGGGCAGACATCACTGCCGCCAGGGCCGATTGCGGATGCTGGATGACCAGCAGAACGCCCGCCGCTCCCGCAATGAGCCCGGCGGGTGCGCCGACAGCCCACTGCATGCCCGCGAAGAAACACCACAGCGCCACCACGACCACGAACACAACGCTGTACGCAGCGGTCAGTCCGCCGGCCAACACGGCCACACCCAGTTCCACCGAAACGGTGAGGACGATCGGTATTCGAGCAAGCGGGCTGTCCTGCAGTGCGATGGCGCCGGCGATCGCCCCGGCGGCGGCCGTTGAGGTCGCCGCACCGGCAGGACCCCAATAAAGCGCAATCGCCGCCAGTATCAGCACGCCAAGCAAGCTGCGGGCGACCGCGCCGTTATCCGGCGTGTTCAGCCTTAGGGCATCGACTGCCCGTCTGCCGTCGATCACCTGCCTATTGTCACTCCAACAAGGTCACCGAACGGTGGAGTACGCGCGTCGAATTTGCGCCCGACTACGCGGTTGACCGCGCACGGACCTCCTTCATTCGCGCGGAGATCGAGCTAGTGCAGTGAGTTTGGTTGGTACGACTCCAACCGGAGTCTTTGCGCTCGAAAATTGCGGTGTAGTCAAATCCTATGCGGCACAGTGCATGACCTGAATCGCGGCCTTCGATTCGGCTGCATTAGCAGGGCTAATGGGATACAGTCAGCTCATCGGGTTCAGGTGAGCAGCCCTGGAGGTGCCGATGGCCGACAATGCTGTCGCGCTCGACGGCGTTGCTGGAATCCGTCCGCCGCTCTGGATCCCGATGAATTCGCCTGATGACATTTTCCGATGGTTCTTGCGAGGCATTGCCCGCGTCATACCCGCTGTCGATACCCAGCCCTGTCGCTTCGCCGGGGCGAGCGCCGACAAAGCGTCACCTGCTTACGGTGTCCGAAACGAAGGGAGCTTTCATGAGCACGGCGGCTGAGCGTGCAGCCCAACTCGATCTGGTAGCCCGGCTGAAGTCGGCATATCCCGAGCTTCCGGATGCGCCGACTCCTGATCTGCTTGACCACGAGCACATCACCGCCTACCTCAAGCCCGTCCATGACGTGGGCGGTGAGCCCGATGCGCCGATGAAGTATGAGAACAAGCAGTACGAGCTGTGGGAGCACATGACCTATGTGATCTGCGAGGTGCTCGCGTGGCGCGGAATCTGGTTGTCGGAGGAGCGTCGCCGGATAGGCAACGTCGACGTCGGTCGAGCCGAATATCTGGGGCTGCCCTATTACGGTCGCTGGCTCCTGGCCGTCGCACGCATCCTGGTCGAGAAACACCACATCGGCCTGACCGAGTTGAGCGAGCGGATGGCGGAAGTCAAGGCGCGTTACGAGGGCGGACTCGACGGCAAGAAGTTGGAGGCCAAACCGAAGTCCGAAGGCGACGGGTCGGAGGTCAAACGGAACGAGCACCACAAGCGCGCGGTGGGTAAGGGTGATCCCCAGGTGTACGCCGGTCAGGCCGGGCAGCCGAAGTTCAAGGTCGGCGACGCGGTGGTGGTCCGCGAGCTTCCGGTGATCTTCTACACCCGCACCCCGGAGTACGTACGCGGCGCGAAAGGCGAAATCGCGGCGGTCGCTTACGAAAGCCCGGCCGCTGAGGACGAGACCTGGGACCGTCCCGCGACGCCGGAATGGTTCTATGTCGTTCGGTTCAACATGTCCGAGCTGTGGTACGGCTACACCGGAACCACCGGCGACATCGTCCAAACCGAGATTCCCGAACACTGGCTGCAAGCCGCCAAATAAGCTGCGCAGAAAGGATTCACATGACTGATCACGGTCACGATCAGACCACGATCGCACTGTCAAGCCGATGGTCGACGAGATCACCGATTTCGAAGTCTTAGAGATTGCTCTGCGCGAGCTGTGCATCGAGAAGGGAATCTTCACCGCCGAGGAGCACCGCCGGTTCACCGAATTCGCCGAGCAGATCGGCCCGACTCCCGCGGCACATCTCGTCGCCAAGGCGTGGCTGGATCCCGAGTTCAAAAGGCTCGCTCTCGCCGAACCGATGACGGCCAGCAGGGAGGTGGGCGTCGACTGGATGGAACCCACAGGTTTCGGCACACCTAGCGACTTCACCGCGTTCCAGATCCTCGCCGACACGCCCACGGTGCACAACGTGATCGTCTGCGCGTTGTGCTCGTGCTACCCGCGACCGATCCTTGGCAATTCGCCCGAGTGGTACCGCACGCCGAACTACCGCCGACGCATGGTCCGTTGGCCACGCCAGGTGCTTGCCGAATTTGGGCTCTATCTGCCTGATGAAATTTCCATCCGAGTGCAGGATTCCAACCAGAAGCATCGCTTCATGGTGATGCCTATGCGGCCGGAGGGCACAGAGGGCTGGGACGAAGACCAGCTGGCAGAAATCCTCACGCGCGATTGCCTGATCGGCGTCGCACTGCCGAAGGCCGGCGTCACCACCAACGTGATCACCGATACCCGTCCCGCGATCCACCCGGGGACTGCCGGATGAGCACTGCGAGAGATTCAGGCGCGATCGAACACGTCGACATCGAGGCCCTGAAGCACATCGTGCAACGCAATCAGACATGGCCTCGGATGGCGGCCAAGTGGGGGGTCGAGAATCCCGTGCCGCCGTGGAAAACCAGTCTGGATGGTCTGTGCGATGCCCTCGACCACGCCGCATGCGATGCGGACGCATCCCGAACTTCAAAGAGCGGCGTGATGAGGAGGACGCGCTGTCGGCAACCGTCTATTCGAGCCTGCCCTACCCGGAGAACCAGCTGGTTTCACTGGCGCACTCGCTGGTGGCCCGCGGCATCATCGATGAGGCAGAGCTGAGAAACCGGCTCACCAGCATCCGAGCGAGGCTAGAGGCCTGACCCATTGTGCGACCACAGCTGTAGGTTCGCATCGTGGAGAAAGTCATCCTCACCCTCCGGGGAGCCGAGGCCGACGACGCCTGGTGTGCCAGGCTGCGTGCCCAGGTCGCCGCGGATCTCCTCGACATCGGCCTGCCGGGCCTGGCGATCAATGTTCGAGATGCCGAGGTACGCGACTCTTTGATGACATTGACGACGATGGACCCGCCGGTGGCGGCGGTGGTCAGCGTGTGGACGCAACAGTCCTATGGAGACCAAGTACAGGCCGCCACGTCGCTGCTGGAAAAGGAGTGCGACGAGGTCGCGGCGTACCTCGTCACGGAATCCGTGCCATTGCCGCCACCGCTGACAGTGCCCGGTCAGCGCACGGCAGGACTGGCCAACGTCGCGCTGCTTCGCCGGCCCGCCGACCTCGATGAGGCGACGTGGTTGTCGCGCTGGCACATCGATCACACGCCGGTGGCGATCGAAACCCAGTCGACGTTCGGCTACACGCAGAATGCGGTGGTGCGGGCAATGACCCCGGGCGCGCCGACCATCTCGGCGATCGTCGAGGAGCTGTTTCCGGCAGAGGCGATATCCGATCTGCACGCGTTCTTCGGTGCGGCCGACGACGACGACCTACGCAACCGGATGGAGCGGATGGTCGCCAGCACCGCCGCCTTCGGCGCCAACGAAAACGTCGACACCGTGCCGACCAGCCGCTACGTCTACCGGAGTCCGTTCGATGAGGGAAGGCAAAAGGTGACCCGATGACCACACTGGATGAAGCGGTCGCGCTGGCGCGCGGCGAAAGCGGCTTGACCGTCGTGTCGACACTGCGGGCCGATAACACGATCCAGGCATCACTGGTGAATGCCGGCGTGCTGCCGCATCCCGAAAGCGGCAGTCCCGTGCTGGCGTTCGTCACATACGGCAGAGTCAAACTCGCGAACCTGCGGGCCCGTCCACAGCTGGCAGCCACATTCCGAAATGGCTGGCAGTGGGCGACCGTGGAGGGCGACGCCGAACTCGCCGGACCCGACGATCCGCAGCCCTGGCTCTCCGACCGCGATCAACTACGGCTGCTGCTGCGTGACATATTCACCGCGGCCGGGGGCACCCACGACGACTGGGACGAATACGACCGGACGATGGCCGAGCAACGTCGCACGGCGGTGTTCGTCGCACCCACCCGGGTGTACAGCAACGGCTGATGTCTACGCTGCTGGCGTGACGGGCGCACGCGAGGAGCACAAAGCAATGTTGCTTATCAGCGATGACAACCGGGTGCGGACACTTACCCTGGACCGGCCCGAGGTGCTCAACGCATTCGACGAAGCACTCTACGAGGCGACAGCGGTCGCGATCCGGGCGGCGGCCGCGGATCCCGACGTCGCGGTCGTACTGCTCACCGGCAACGGCAGGGCGTTCAGCGCGGGCAATGATCTCAACGAGATGCAGACGCGCATCAGTGATCCGTCATTCGCCAACAAGGGCAGCCACTTCACCTCGATGATCGACGCGCTGACCGACTTCCCGAAGCCGCTGATCTGTGCGGTCAACGGCCTTGGAGTCGGCATCGGCGCAACCATTCTCGGCTATGCGGACCTGGTCTTCATGTCGTCGCAGGCGCGGCTGAAGTGCCCGTTCACCAGCCTCGGCGTGGCACCCGAGGCGGCGTCGTCGTATCTGCTGCCGCAGTTGGTCGGCAGGCAGAACGCGGCCTGGCTGTTGATGTCCTCGGAGTGGGTCAACGCCGACGAGGCGCTGCGAATGGGACTGGTGTGGAAGGTCTGCGAGCCCGACGATCTGCTGCCTGAAGCACGTCGACACGCTAAAATCCTTGCCTCACGGCCGATCCCGAGCCTGATGGCGGTCAAGCAGACAATCGCAGAACCCTCCCGACCGGGGATCGAAGCGGCCACCGAACGCGAGAACGCCCACTTCGCCGAGTTGATGGGCGGCGCCGCCAACGCCGACGCGCTCGCCGCGTTCACTGACAAACGCGGGGAGGGTAGCTCCTAGCGTGATTACCCGCCCCGCGGCCGACGAGATCTCGGCGCTGCTCGAACCGATCGTCCGCGAGCGCATACCCGGCGCCGACGCCGCCCGCATCGTCAACTGGCGCGGCACCGAGCGGGGCTTCTCTACCGAAACCTTCCTGTTCGAACTGGATACCGACGATAGTTCTGGCGCACCAAACACTTTGACGCGGTTGGTCTTCCGCAGGCCCCCGCAGGTCAGCCTCTTTCCGGACTATGACCTGCTTCGCCAGGTTCTGGTGATGAGGCGATTACAGGCGACCCCGGTCACCGTTCCGGCGGTGCGCTGGCTGGACCGTGGCGATGACGCATTGGGCACGCCGTACTTCGTCATGGAGCAGGTGCCGACGGTGGGCAGTCCGGGCGAATTTCCTCCGTACCACGCGGCGGGCCTGTACTTCGATGCCTCACCGGAAGAACGAGCGACCATGTGGTGGGGCTGCGTGCAGGCCATCGCCGATGTCCACACGCTGGACTGGCGCAAGCTGAAACTCGACAAACTTCTGATGCCCGACCGGGGGAGTCATCCGCTCGAGCAGGTGGTCGACTACTACTCCGCCGCGTTGCAATGGGCATCCCCGGGTCGGCCGCGGGCCGAGCTCGCGGCGGCCGCGGAATGGTTGCGGGACAACATTTATCAGCCCGAGCATCTCTGTCTGTGTTGGGGTGACAGCCGGCTGTCCAACATCTTGTACGGCCCGGAGTTCGAGGTTGCCGCGGTAGTGGACTGGGAAATCGCCTATATCGGCGATCACGAGGCCGATCTGGCCTGGCTACTGTTCACCGACTGGGGACTGTCGGAGTATCAGGGTCTGCCGCGGCTGGATGGCACCCCTGGACGCGAAGAAACCATCGAGCGCTACCAACAGCTGACCGGCTTGCCAGTGCGCAATCTTCGGTTCAACGAGGTCCTCGCGGCCGTCGCGCTGGCTTGCCCGGTGACGAGGCTGGAGACCAAGTTCCGCGAGGACGGTCTGCTCACCGACGATGTGGACCTCGTCGGGTTCTGCGTCGAACGGGTCCGGCAATTGCTCGACTAACGGCTCGCAGCCGAAGGGGCGCCGTTATTCGCGAAGTGGGCCTCGATGATCGCCCGCACGGTGCGCCTGCACCGCCCGCAGTCGGAGCCCGCCCCACAGGCGGCCGCCACTTCCTTCGATGTCGCGGCGCCGTTGGCAACGGCCTCGCTCACCACGTGGCTGGTAACTCCGATGCAGAGGCAGACGAACATCAGCGACCCTTCACCTCTCGCCGTCGATGCTCATGAGATGGGCGAACTTGCCGACGAACTGCGTGGGATAGGCGCCGAGCCCCGAATTCGACATCCACTCCGCAGCGGCGTCGGGGTGATCGATCCATTGCCGGGCGTTGATCTCGTTGTCGATCTCTTGCAGGATCATCACTTCTCGCCCGTCGTCGAGTGCGCGGTAGACCCAGATCTTTCGGACGCCTCCGCGTTTGAACCGGTCAAGCCCGTCGTGCACCTTGGCCATCAGCACAGGCACGTCGTCGACGGTGGACATGACGCCCACCACGATTCGGCCGACGTGGTCCTCCGGCGACGGTTCGTAGAGGTCGATCTTCTCGACCACCTCGCCGCCGAAAAGAGGGGGGATATCGTCGGCGCCGGAAATGTCGAACCATTCGAATATTGCCGGCGAACGCAATACGTCACGCATTGACCGCACGTGCCGAATACCGATTGTCACCAAAACTCGCTGGGGTTCCCATATGGACGTGTAGAGCACGACGTGGTGTGCACCAATGGACGACAATCCGTCCCGATGCTTCTTCAACCAATCCCACATTCGGTCGATATCATCGACCCGAAAATCGCAGGCGAGAATCAGTGAGTGCAAATCGTACTCACTCATCGATTTCCTTCGTTCCGATGCGCTCGCAAGCATGTTAGCGCAGTCTAACCTTAGTAAGGGCAGCAGTCCACCGGCCCAGGCCCATCTTCGTACCTCGTTGCGAAGTTGGTTGCCGCATCGCGTGAAACACGCCACGCACACTGCAGAAGTAGCCACGATGGCGCATCCGCTGCATTAGATTGAAACCCGACAAGCACAGCCCACAGCCCTCGCCACACGCACGGCGCGAAGGAGTCAGCATGCAAGGCGACCCCGACGTTCTGAAACTGCTCAATGAGCAGCTGACGAGCGAACTCACGGCCATCAACCAGTATTTCCTTCATGCCAAGATGCAGGAGAACTGGGGATTCACCGAATTGGCGTCCCATACGCGTGCCGAGTCCTTCGATGAAATGAGGCACGCCGAGGCGATTACCGACCGCATATTGATTCTCGACGGGCTGCCGAATTATCAAAGATTGTTTTCGTTGCGAGTAGGGCAAACTATTCGTGAGCAATTCGAAGCCGACCTCGCCATCGAATACGAAGTGATGGCCAGGTTGAAGCCCGGCATCATCATGTGCCGGGAGAAGGAAGACGCGACGACCGCGAACCTTTTCGAGAAGATCCTGGCCGACGAAGAGTTGCACATCGACTACCTCGAGACCCAGCTCGAGCTGATGGGCAAGCTCGGCGAGGAGCTCTACTTGGCGCAGTGCGTTTCGAGGCCGCCCCAGTAACCGATTCGCGGTCGCTCTCAGCGTGTAATCCTGCGTCCGGCAGGGTCCGACGTAACTTTTCTAGCCTGCCTAACGATATGGCTTGAGGACGGTCGGTCTCCGAGGAAAGGCAGGTATGACGAGTCAGGCACCCACGGCCACAGTCTCGGACCCGGAATCGAGCAGCGCCCGAATAGGCCCGCAGCGACGCAACCTCATCTTCGTTGCGGTGCTGCTCGGCATGCTGTTGGCTGCCCTGGACCAGACCATCGTGGCCACCGCACTTCCGACCGTCGTCGCCGACCTCGGCGGGGCCGGCCACCAATCCTGGGTCGTCACAAGCTATCTGCTGGCCTCGACCATCGTCACGGCGATCGTCGGCAAGCTCGGGGACCTGTTCGGCCGCAAGGCCATCTTCCAAGCGGCGGTCGCATTCTTCCTCATCGGTTCGGTGCTGTGCGGGTTGAGCCAATCGATGACGATGCTGGTCGCATCGCGCGCACTGCAGGGCATCGGCGGCGGCGCGATCATGGTGACGGCCACCGCGCTGATCGGAGAGGTCATCCCACTTCGGGACCGCGGCCGCTACCAGGGAGCACTTGGCGCCGTCTTCGGCGTCACCACGGTGATCGGACCGCTCCTTGGCGGCTTCTTCACCGACCACCTGACCTGGCGCTGGGCGTTCTGGATCAACGTGCCGGTCGCGGTCGTGGTGTTCATCGTGGCGACAGGCGCCATCCCGGCGCTGGTAAAGAGTGCGCGACCGATCATCGACTACGCGGGCATCGTGTTCGTCGGTCTCGGCGCCTCCGGGTTGACGTTGGCCACCAGCTGGGGAGGAAGCACCTACCCATGGGCCTCGCCGGTCATCATCGGTCTATTCGCAGCTTCGCTGATTGCTCTTGGGATTTTCGTATTGGTGGAAACCCGTGCGGCCGAACCGATTCTGCCGATCCGACTGTTCCGCAATCCGGTGTTCGCGGTGTGCTGCGTGCTGTCGTTCATCGTCGGCTTCGCGATGCTGGGCGCGCTGACGTTCCTGCCCACATTCATGCAGTTCGTGGACGGTGTATCGGCGACGGTGTCGGGCCTGCGAACGCTGCCGATGGTGGTGGGTCTACTGCTGACCTCCATGGGCAGTGGCGTCATCGTGAGCCGCACCGGCCGGTACAAGATCTTCCCGGTCGTTGGCACGGGCGTGATGGCGGTGGGGTTCGTGCTGCTGTCCCAGATGGATGCCGAGACACCGATGATCGTGCAGTCGCTGGACCTCTTCATCCTCGGCACCGGGATCGGCATGTGCATGCAGGTGCTCATCCTGATCGTGCAGAACACGGCGAGATTCTCCGACCTCGGCGTTGCGACGTCCGGGGTCACGTTCTTCCGGACCATCGGAAGCTCGTTCGGCGCCGCCATCTTCGGGTCACTGTTCGCCAACTTCCTCGACGACCGCATCGGCCACGCACTCGCGGCCAGCGGCGCGCCCCCTGCAGCCGCCCAGTCGCCGCAGGTGTTGCAGCAACTTCCGGCCGATGTCGCCGCACCGATCGTCAACGCCTACGCCGACTCGCTCGGCCTGGTCTTCTTGTGCGCGGCGCCGGTGGCAATCGTCGGGTTCATCGTCGCGTGGATGCTCAAGGAGGTACCCCTCCGTGAGATGGACGCGGCTGTCGCGATCGATCTGGGCGAGGGGTTCGGCATGCCCGGCACCGAGTCGCCAGAGAAGGTACTGGAGATGGCGATCGGCCGGTTGATGCGCAACTCGCCGGAGATCCGGCTGCGCAGCTTCGCCGGGCAGGCGGGCTGTGAACCCGACGTGGCCCTGCTGTGGGCACTGATTCAGATCTACCGCCAAAGCCAGGTGTTCGGGTCGGCACGACTGACCGACATCGCTCAGCGAGCTGAGCGCCTGCGGGTGCCGCGCCAGGTCATCGAGTCGACATTCGACCGGCTGACCGACCGTGGCTACGCGCTGCACACCGGCGACCAACTGTGGCTCACCCAATCGGGTGTCCGCCAAGTGGACTGCGCCTCGACCGCGCTCGTCAACCGGATCGTCGACAAACTCGCGACTTCGCCCACCTTCGAGGGTCGCCCGGACCGAGAACAGGTTGAGGCGGCGCTGGAGCGAATTGCCCACCGTGTATTGGTGCAGCGCGACTGGGACGACGACAAAGCCGAGCTGGCCACCGCAGCCAAGTGATCTAGCTGCGGTTTCATGCCAATTTCTAGAACGTGTTCCACTTTTCCCGCGCCCAGCGTACGATTCCGGCATGAGCCGAATCGGACCTTTCGCTGACGACGACGCCGCTGCCTGGGTGGCGAAATCCCCCGACATCGGAGTCGGGATGGTCGGTTTCATGAGAGCGGTCTACGACAAGAATCGGCTGCCGATGCGGGTCCGCGAGTTGGCCCGGATGGTGATCGCGCTCGACAACGAATGCGTGGTGTGCCAGAACACCCGCGACTCGGAGGGCATCGCGGCGGGCGTCGACGAGGACCTCTACGACCACGCGGCCGAATGGCGGACGTGGCCCGGATACAGCCCACAGGAGCGGATCGCCGCCGAGTTCGCGGAGCGTTTCGCCAGTGACCACACCGGCCTGCGCGACGACGAGGACTTCTGGGCGCGCTGCAGTGAGCAGTTCGACGACGAACTGCTCACCGACCTGGCGCTGTCGTGCGCGATGTGGTTGGGCATGGGTCGGGTGCTGCGGACGCTGGATATCGGCCAAAGCTGCAAGATCACGCTCTAGTTCATCCGTCCCCAGCGCAGAATGGCTGCTGTGACATCGCGGGCAGCCAAACCCCTCGCCGCAGCGGCCATCGCCCAACTCGAGTCCGACGGGGTAGCCACTCTCATCGGTACGGTCGTTAGCCCTGCCGGGCTTACGCACGCCAAGACCATTCCGCTCCGGCGGATGGGCGCGTTCGCCGATCCCGGGCTGGGCGCCAGTCCGGTCTGGCACGTATTCGCCATCGACCAGACCGGCATCGTGTTCGGCGAGGCGACTGGCGTGGTCGGGGACCAGCGCATCCGCATCGATCTTGGTGCGCTGCGCATCCTCGGTGACGGATTGGCTTGGGCACCAGGCGCTTTCTTTGATCAAGACGGCCAACCGGATCCCTACTGCAGTCGCGGGGCGCTGGACCGCATCGAACGCAGGCTCGCCGATGCCGGAATCGACGCGCTGGTGGGTCACGAGATGGAGTTCCTGCTCGTCGGGCCCGACGGCAGCCGGCTGCCCTCCCACCTGTGGGCCCAGTACGGTCTGGCCGGAGTGCTCGAGTTCGAGGGGTTCGTGCGTGACGTCACCAACGCGGCGACGAGTTCGGGTGTGTCCATCGAGCAGTTCCACCCCGAGTACGGGTTGAACCAGTTCGAGATATCGCTGACCCCACAGTCTCCGATCGCCGCGGCGGATCAACTGCTCTTGATGAGGATCATCGTCGGCCGGGTCGCCAGGCAGTACGGCCTCCGGGTCAGCCTCTCGCCGGTGCCTTTCGCAGGAAGCGTGGGGTCCGGTGCACACCAACACTTTTCACTGCAAGAGGGCGATACGCCCCTGTTCTCAGAGCGGCGCCGGCGCACGTGGAATGACGCCGGAGGGGGAGTCAGCGGTCGCCGGACTGGTGGCCGGCCTACCCGAAGCCGAGGGGGTGCTGTGCGGTTCCATCCTTTCGGGCCTTCGCATCCAACCAGGACACTGGTCCGGCGCGTACGTCTGTTGGGGAACCGAAAACCGCGAGGCGGCAGTCCGATTCCTCGTCGGCGGGAGCAGCAATCCACACGGCGCCAACGTCGAGGTAAAGGTCATCGATCCATCGGCGAACCCGTACTTCGCGACGGCGACGATCCTCGGGCTTGCGCTCGACGGCATCGAGCAGAAGCTTTCGCTGCCACCGGAAACCACCGTCGATCCCTCGACGCTGACCGACGAGCAGCGCGCCGACGCCGGCATCGTGCTGTTGCCGACGAGTCAGGCCGAGGCCCTCGACCTTCTCCAGCGATCCGCCCGGATACGAGGCATCCTCGGCGATCCAGCAGTCGATGCGATAGTGGCTGTGCGCCGCTACGAGCAGGAGAACGTACGGATGATCTTGGCGAGGACGAGCTCGCCGACAAGTTCCGCATGGCGTGGAGCGTGTGAGCTGTCCGCGTTGGGCGAGCACGTCGACCATGTGCCGCTGATCGACCATCACGTGCATGGCTGCTGGCTGAAGTCCGGTGACCGAGCACGTTTCGAGAACGGGCTGAACGAGGCCAACACCGAGCCCGTTGCCGACTTCGATTCGTCGTTCGACACCCAACTCGGTTTCGCGGTGCGCGCGCACTGCGCACCGGTTCTCGACCTGCCGAGCCACGTCGATGCGGACGCATACTGGGATCGGCGCTGCAAGCTCGGAGAGCAGGAGTTGGCCCGCCGGTTTCTGTCGGCCGCAGGAGTGACCGATTGGCTGGTGGACACCGGATTCAGCAGCGGGGTAACCGATCTCACCGAAATGGCCGAGGTCTCCGGCGGCCGCACCCACGAGATCGCTCGTCTCGAGTCAGTCGCCGAGGAGGCGGCAGCGGCACCGGGCGATTACGCCGCGGCTTTCGAGCAGATCCTCGCCGAGCGGGCGGCCACGGCGGTCGGCACCAAGTCGATCCTGGCTTACCGCGGCGGATTCAGGGGAGACCTGTCGGAACCGGCCGCTACCGAAGTGGTCAA
The DNA here is from genome assembly GCA_963800125.1 of uncultured Actinomycetota bacterium. Classification (GTDB taxonomy): domain Bacteria; phylum Actinomycetota; class Actinomycetes; order Mycobacteriales; family Mycobacteriaceae; genus Mycobacterium. Next base: position 69,472 of record CAWDAC010000050.1, read on the forward strand.
GGCGGCGGCGCGTTGGCGTGATGCCGGCGGCCGCCGGTGCACCGACCGGGTGCTGCTGCGGTTCGGTCTGCATCAGGCATTGCGGCTGGGCAAGCCGCTGCAGTTTCACGTCGGCTTCGGCGACCGCGATTGCGACCTGCACTTCACGAACCCGATGTATCTGTTGGACTTCCTACGATCCTCCCGCGACACACCGGTCATGTTGCTACATTGCTATCCCTACGAGCGGGAAGCGGGCTACCTGGCCCAGGCGTTCAACAACGTCTACCTCGACGGCGGCCTCGCGATCAACTATCTGGGTGCACGCTCGGCGGTGTTCATCGGTCGACTACTCGAGATGGCGCCGTTCCGGAAGATCCTGTACTCGTCGGACGGATTCGGCCCGGCAGAGCTACATTTCCTAGGGGCGAGGTTGTGGCGCAACGGGATCCGCGAAGTGCTGCAAAGTTACGTCGAGGCCGGCGAGTGGAGCGAGGCGGACGCGCTCCGAGTCGTCGACCTGATCGCGCACGACAACGCCCGCCGGGTGTACGAACTCGGGTGATTGCCTTGCGAATACGCCGTGCGACCTGAAAGGCTTGCAGAGCAAGGTCATTCGCCCTGCGCTAGAGGGGGTGGGGTTACCGGCTAGCCGGCCAAGCGGCACCAAAGGCATACGCATGCATGACTTCCGGCACAGGTTCGCGGTGCTGCAACTGAGTGCTGGCGTGCAATTTATTCAGGTGTCGAAGTGGCTGGGGCATGCGAGCTACGTGATTACGCTGACGGTGTCCGCGGACTACATACCCGAAGAGGCCGCAGCGAATCCGCTGCCAGACCCGGGTGCGCCTGCGAGCGTCGACACCGGCAACGTGGTGAACCTGCACCGCTCGACGGCGGGCTAGACATGGCGGCTTGTCGCAGATCACGTACGAATCCGTCGGTCGGGTCGGTCGGGTCTGCCGTCACCGCCGCCGCATCAGTCAGTCATGGAATGGCCCATGTCGCACATCCAGTCCAGATCACAGGGCAAAGGGACATAAGGAGTAACATCCGGGAGGGGTGTCCTGTTGCTGACCCGGGCATCACCCTGCGAGCATATTGTGACCCCGCCGCCCTCAACACAGTCGGCCGCAGCCGGTGGTGCGGCGGCAAGAGTGGACGCCAGAGCGGCGGACGCCGCCGCGAGCATCGCGGTGAGGTAAGTGTGCCTGATCCGCATTTCGAGATCCTTCCCTCGGTCGACGTCAAATCGCAGATTACAGGTGTTTTGCAAGAAAAGTCGCGGTACATTCGGCTTAGTTTGTCTTTGCCGCCAACCGTCACCGGTTACGGCGACTTGATCACCCGATGAAGGAGCCAGGCATGTTGCCCTCAGCACGTCCCGCGCGCCGCGCGATAAATGGAGCGATCGGCGCGGGAGCCGTTGCCGGTGCAATGCTTTTGGGTGCCGCCGCGACCGCAGCGGCCCAGCCGCCACCGCCAGTTCCGCCGCCGTGCACGTCCGCCGAACTGGCGCGCGTAATGTCAGGCGTCTCGTTCGACATCTCGAACTATCTATCCACCCACCCCGACGTGAACGACTACTTCACCAGCCTCAAAGGCCAACCCAAGGATCAGATCCGGGATCAGGTACAGAGTTATCTAGACGCCCATCCCCAAATTCGGGACGAAATTAAGGCCATCCGACAACCCACGGCCGACTTCCGGAACCGCTGCGGGGTAAGCCCGCCCCCTTAGATAAGCCCGGTCGCATCGAACACCAGCTGGTGTCGGCCGCGGCAGTAAGGTCCTCCAGCCAGTTCGGAGGAGCGTTATTCGTAAGTGCCCCCAGGGTGATTCGGCCCGCGCTAGAGGCGGTGGGGTTACCGGCTAGCCGCCCTGACGGCACCAAAGGCTTACGGCTGCACGACTTCCGGCACACGTTCGCGGTGCTGCAGCTAAGCCCAGGCGTGCATTTTATTCAGGTGTCGAAGTGGCTAGGGCATGCGAGCTACATCATCACGCTGACGGTGTACGCGGACTACATACCCGAAGAGGGCACGCACAACGCACTGCCCGAGCCGCAGGCGCCGGCTACACCGGCCACCAATGTTGTGCCGCTGCACCGCTCGACGGCGGGCTAGACATGGCGGCTTGTCGCAGATCGCGGACGAATCCGTCGGTCGGGTCGGTCAGGTCTGCCGTCACCGCCGCCGCGTCAGTCACCGAGAGCGATGCCGAGGCCCGAGCCGCACGTCCAGTCCACATCACAGTCATAAGGGATATAAGGAGTGGCCCTAGGTAGGGGTGACGTGTTGCTGACCCGGGCCTCACCCTCCGAGCATAGGGTGACCGGGTTGGGCCCGCGGGATGAAACACAGTCGGCCGCAGCCGGTGGTGCGGCGGCAAGAGTGGACGCCAGAGCGGCGGACGCCGCCGCGAGCATCACGGTGAGATAAGTGTGCCTGATCCGCATTTTCTAAATCCTTCCCTCGGTCGACGTCAAACCGCAGGTTACAGATGTTTTGCAAGAAAAGTCGCGGTACATTTAGCTTAGCTCGTTTTTGCCGCCAAACGTCACCGGTTCGGCCATTTCATCACCTTTTGAAGGAGCCAGCCATGTTGCCCTCAGCACGGCTAGAAGCTGGGGGCGTGCGCGGCTCAGGACGCGCATGCAGTCGCGGGGGTAACGCCCGGGCGGGGTAAGCCTGCCGCCCTTAGATAAGCCCCGTCGCATCGAACACCCAGCTGGTGTCGGCCGCGGCAGTAAGGTCCTCAAGCCAGTTCGGAGGGGCGTTATTCGTACGTGCCCCCATGTCCCAGTAGTCCTTCCAGAGGGTGATCTTGTCGCCCTCGACGCGGTGCACCGAAACGAATCGCAGCAGTGCCGTCTCACCGCTGTGCCAGCCCCATGTTTCGGAGTGCTCGTACATCACGTCCGTGCCGTTGGTCACCAGCAGCCCATCGTGATTGACGTACGACGCCAGCTGTTCGAGACCCACCTTGAGCCGCTTGACGATGTCTCCCGGTCCGCGCGCCGCGAGCGTTGGACCCAACGGCATGTCGACGTAAATGCAGTCGTCGGCCAGAAACGTCTTGAGGGATTCCCAGTCGCGCGCGGACAGGGCCTTCCACATTCCGAGGACCGTATCGTCAACTGACACTTGCCAACTCCGAGCTCTCGACGGCTGGCGTGCTGGCCCGGTGCGCCGCGCGCAGGAAGCGACCGGTGCGCTCCTTGCCGACGACGACGGTCGGCTCGCCGTCGAGGAACACCGCGTGCCCGCCGACGAAGACGGCCTTCACCGTGTCGTCGTTGCGGTTCACCATCCGAGACAGTCCACCGTACTGTTCCACCGACTCTTCGGCATAGGCATCCAGTGTCGAATCGAGCCGGTCGGGGTCGACGATGACGAGGTCGGCGCGATCGCCGATCCGCAGATGGCCGGCGTCCTCGCCGTCGACGTAGACGGTCGAAAGCGAGCACGAGCCGAGCATCACAGTCGTGACGCCATGCCGCAGCGACTCAGCAAGCGACGGCCCGTTCAGCACCTCGACGTCGTAGTGGGTGTGGATGTCGAGCATGCCGGGCAGCACCCATTTACCGGACGCGTCGATGACCTGGGGGCAGTCCGTTTGGTCCAGTTCGTGCGGTGTCACCGCGACGACGTGCCCGTCACGAATGCCCAGATTGCGGACCGCCGACGGGGCGCCGGTGCCGTCGAACCAGCGGCCGTTGCGAATGATCGTGTCGTACGTCACCAAGCCATAGAACAGGCCGCGAGGTAGGGGTGTCAACGAAATCAGTGAACAGATTTCGATATTTGTCTACCGAGCTGACAGGAGGCAATGACCTGGGCTTACGTTATGCCCAGCCGTCGGGTTGACGGCCGTCGATGTCGGTGAAGCCGTACTCGCGCGCCAGTTCCGCGGAGGTCACCGACCGCTGATTCCACCGCGCACGGTCCTCGTCGGCGGCGATCGCGGCGATGGCCCTGCCGACGTATCGCGGCGATTCCGACTGGGCGAATCCAGGGGGAGCAGTGGGATGGCCGTCGGTGCGGTCCGGATCGAGGGCCGTGTGCCAGTTGGCTTCGGCGATGCCGTAGTTGTCCAGCATCATCTCCGAACGCAGCCACCCGGGTGTCACGGCGACCGCGGTGGCGCCGAACTGTTTCAGTTCATGACCGTGCGCGAACGCGAGCCGGTTCACCGCGGTCTTGGCGAGGTCATAGAAGACCGACAACCGAAAGTTCTCGTCGTTGTACTGCCGGGTGCCGTCGGTGACCTCGACGAGCAGGCCTCCTGGCCGCTCGATCAGCAGCGGGTGCAGGCAGTGCGAGGTGATCAGGTGGGTGTCGATGCCCAGCCGGAGGATGCGCAGGCCATCGTCCAGGTCGTGTTCCCAGATCGGCCTGTTCCACGTCGGCGGCGGCCCCTTCAGAACCTCGGCACCCCAGATGTCGTTGACCAGGATGTCGATGCCGCCGTAATCACCGCGGATCCGGTGCGCGAGTGCCCGCACCTGACCAGCGTCGAGATGGTCGACCTGAATCGCGACGCCGTCACCACCCAGCTCGTCCACGAGTGCTGCGGTTTGTTCGATGGTTTCGGACCGGTCGTAGTCGGACTTCCCCGTACCTGAGATCGAGCTTCGACCCGTGCAGATGACCGTTGCTCCTGCCTCGCCGAGCGCCATGGCGATACCGCGGCCGGCGCCGCGGGTCGCGCCGGCGACCACGGCCACCCTCCCGTGCAGGGCCTTACCGTCCGGTGTCCAGTCCATTGCCTGAGTATTGCGCGTCGAATGATCCTGCTACCCGAGTTCGACATCCTGGCGCATACTCGCGAAGGTGACTCCACTACAGCGATACATCGCCGAAGAAATCGCCACTGATCATGTCGACGGCCTGCTGTCCAGACGCGAGGCGCTGCGGCGGCTGGCGCTACTCGGGGTAGGCACCGCGGCCGCGACCGCATTGATCGCCGCGTGCAGTGAGAACAAACAGACCACGACTGAGGCCCCGGCGACGTCTACCGAGCCGGCCACCGCGAGCGCGCCGCCACCCGGATCGGAGAAGGCGCTACCCACCACACCGATCACCTGGCCGGGGCCGCAGGGGGAGCTGCAGGCCGCGTGGGCAGAGGCACCGAATGCGCGCGGCGGTGTGCTGGTCATTCACGAGAACAAGGGGCTCAACGACTGGGTCCGCTCGGTGGCGGGAAGGTTCGCTGGGATCGGCTACTCGGCACTGGCCATCGATCTGCTCTCGGCACAAGGTGGGACCGCGAAGTTCGCCGACCCCGCGGAAGCCACGGCGGCGCTGGGCAACATCCCGCCCGAGCAGCTCGTCGCGAATCTCAAATCGGGCATTGGCGAGCTGCAGCGCCGCGTCGGTGACAAGAAGATCGCCGCTGTCGGATTCTGCATGGGCGGGGGACTGGTCTGGAGGTTACTGGCCTCGGGTGCGCCCGAGCTGGCCGCCGCCGTTCCGTTCTACGGACCAACCCCGGACAACCCGGATTTCGCCGGCTCCAAGAACGTTGCGGTGCTGGGGTTTTACGGTTCACTCGATCAACGCGTAAACGCGACGGAGCCGGTCGCCAGGGCTGCGCTCGAGAAAGCAGGGCTGGTACACGAGCTGGTCACGGAGCCAGACGCCAATCACGCGTTCTTCAACGACACCAACGCCGAACGCTACGACCCCACGGCCGCCGCCGACGCCTGGCGCCGCGTGCAGGACTGGTTCGGCCGGTACGTGGTCTGAGTTCGCGGGCGTCAGGCGTCTGTGTCTGCCGCCGCGCAAGCTAACTCGACGTTTTCGGCGTCCTTGTTGAGGTCGGTCGCCTTCCCGTTGACGGGGTCGATGGGGGCGCGGACACCCACGAGAATCATGAGCTTGGTCGCGTTGACCGACCACGACTGCATTGGAATCGCGATATCGGGTTGCAAACCGGGTGTCGTCGACGCGGTCAACGACGCGGCAGCCGCTTGCCGCAGCGCCGTCCTCCCGGTCACGTTTGTGCTCTGGTTCCACTCCGGGCCAAGACTCGGGCCGGCGAGCGCACAGAACGTTATTCACGCGCCGTTAAGACACCAGTTGACGGGGCGTCGATGATGGCACAGACGTGCCAGTTCTCATTCGTGTCATGCGCGTAGTTCAGGTCGCGAATTTCTACGGGCCCCGCTCGGGCGGCCTGAGGACGGCCGTCGACCGCCTTGGCGCGGAGTACTGCGCGGCCGGTCATTACGTCTTCCTGATCGTTCCCGGTCAGCATCCCGACTGGGTCGAACTGGAGACGGGCGTTACGCGGATCTCACTGCCCGCCAGGCTCATTCCATTCACTGGCGGATACCGCGCGGTGTTGCCTCGGCCGGTGACATCCCTGCTCGAAGACCTGGAACCAGACGCCATCGAGGTGTCGGATCGACTCACGCTTCGGTCGCTGGGCTGTTGGGGCCGCAGACACGATGTTGCCACCGTGATGATCTCACATGAACGCCTGGATCGTCTTGTTGGACAAATACTTCCGCGTCGCGTCGCCCGCACCATTGCGGATTTTGCGAACCGCCGAACCGCCGCGAACTACGACGCCGTGGTGTGCACGACGGCATTTGCTCGTGCGGAATTCGACAGGATTCACGCGCCGAACGTGCTGACCGTACCGCTCGGCGTGGATCTCGATCAATTTCACCCGCGCCGACATTCGGACCTGATGCGACTACGGTGGGCGCGCCGCGAACAAACACTCCTGGTGCACTGCGGTCGTCTCTCTGTAGAGAAACATGCGCACCGGAGTATCGACACCGTTGGCGCGCTGCGTCATTCGGGTGTAGACGCGCGGCTCGTGGTGGTAGGGGAGGGACCGATGCGGGCGCGGCTGGAGCGCCAAGCCGCCCGATTGCCGGTGGACTTCACCGGGTACATCGGTTGCCGCGACACGGTGGCGACCATCCTTGCATCTGCCGATGTGGCGCTGGCTCCGGGCCCTCACGAGACATTCGGCCTTGCTGCACTGGAGGCGCTGGCCTGCGGCACACCGGCCGTTGTGTCGCGGACGTCGGCGCTCGCGGAGATACTCACCACGGACAGCGGCGCGACCGCGGACAATGACCCAATTGCGATCGCGCACGCCGTGTCGTCGATCATCAGCAGACCGGAAGCATTGCGGCGCACCAACGCACGTCGGCGCGCCGAGCATTTCACGTGGCCGCGCGCTGCGGCAGGCATGTTGGGGGCGTTAGGCGCGGTGTAGGCGCGCAATCGGTCGAGGCGCTACGTTTGCCCGATGGTCGGTGCTACAAGCGGCCCAGTGGATACCGAGCGGTCGAGGACCTTGTGGTTCGCGCTACTCCTCACGCTGGCCAACGGTTTCCTCGATGCGCACACGTACCTCGCCCGCGGCGGCGTGTTCGCCAACGTGCAGACGGCGAACGTCATCTTCTCTGCCATCGACGCGTCCGAGAGAAAATGGGCGGCCGCGTTGGCTCATGTGTGGCCGCTGCTCGCCTTCATCGCGGGAATGTTGCTGGCGTCGCACATCAAGTCCGGCCGCATGGAACGGATCGTCCCGCACTCGCTGCGGTGGACCATGGGTGTTCAGGCCGTCGCACTGGCGATCATCGGCTGTGTGCCGGCCTCGGTGGCCCACACCTATGTCACGGTGCCGATCTCGTTTCTGGCAGCGGTGCAGATCGGCCTGTTCCGCAATGTCGGTGACCTGGCGTACCTACCGGTCGCCACGACCGGCAACATGATGCGCTTCATGGAATCGGCCTATGACGGCTTCGTAGAGAAGCGATCAGCGTCGCGTCGGGCGGTCCTGGTCTACGGCACGCTGATCCTCGCGTTCGGTTGCGGGGCGCTGATCGGCGCGATTGCCAGTGGCGCTTGGGGCGTGCACGCAATCTGGCTGCCTGCGGGATTCCTCGCGGTAACGCTCTGCTTGTTCATCGTCGAACGGCGGGAGTGATCTACGATCCTACGACGGCGGGGAAAGCCCGGTCGCGTGCGTTCAAGCCTAGGGCAGCGATTCAGCCGAGCAATGCATCGAGGGGAAGGGCTTGCTGCCGGCTCAGGTGTATTTCGCGCCCTACCGCGCGGGCACGACGTATATCTCCACGGGCCGGGGCTGCGCGATTGTCACGGCGCCGCCGAGCTCGACTTGTCAGTCAATCGGTCCCTATACGGCGACACTCTAGGTGTTTAGAATTCCGACTCGGATGAACCGGTTCGGGCCGAAAATCGTGTCGACTTAACACGGATATGTAAGGGGACACGATGAAGAAGATATGCACGTTCTCGGCCGCCATGATTCTTGTCGCGGGGATCGCAACCGCATGCGGCGGATCCAACAGCACGGACGAAACCACCGACACCGCAACCGCAACCTCGGGCGCGACGGCGACAAGCGAAAACAGTCCGACGGCAACGGCGGGCGCGACGATCACCATCGAGAACATGGCGTTCGGTGAACCGCTCACGGTCGCCCCGGGCGCCGAGATCGCCCTCGTCAACAACGATTCGGTCGAGCATTCCGTCACCTCGGACGCCGCGGGCGCATTCGACGTTGACGTCGAGGGCAAGGAGAAGGGGACGCTCACCGCGCCGAGCCAACCCGGCGAGTATCCGTTCCACTGCACGTATCACCCGAACATGAAGGGCACGCTGATCGTCAAGTAGCACCAGAATTGCTGCGTTGACCCTGTCGGGTCGCTAACGGCCGAGCAGCTGGCCCACCAGGGTGTGGACCAACCATTGCTCGAACCGGCGTTTCGACCAGCCGCGCTCTCGGACCAGGCGGTCGTACAACGCGGGATCACCGGCCAGCCACGCCACGTCGATCGCCTCGCCGATGCGTAGGTCTTCGCCAGTGCGTCAAGGTCCGCCAGCCGCTCGACGACTGTTCGAGCGCCGTCGAGACGTTGTCGCCGCGACTGCTCGACGAGCTCCCGCGCCGCCGCATCCATGCCCGCGGCCACCTCCAGCGCCTGGAACAGGGGAGCGACGCGCGCGTCGATCTCCACCAATACATGCGCCCACGCCTCGAGCAGCGTCCTCGGGTCGTCCTGCTCGAGCAGCCTCCGGATCGCGCCCCGATCTTGCAGTGCGATCGGCTGGTCGTCGCCAGCGACTGCCCAATCGAGCGCCACCTTCAGGAGTTCGAGCTTGCCTCCGACGGCTGTGAACACGGTCTTTCGGCTGACGCCCGCCGCCTCGGCGATGGCATCGACCGTCGTGGCTCCATAGCCGTGCTCGACGAACAGGCGTGACGCAGCCTCGATGATGGATCGGCGCGTCTCCTGCGCGTGGGCGGTGCGCAGCTCCGAGCGATAGTCCCGCTTGACATTCTCGGCCATTTTAGGTAACTCTCAGTGTATTCATTACACTTGATGTTACCTCAATCTGTGGAGGACGTGTGCGCATGGTCATCGTCGGGGCCGGCCCGACCGGTCTGTTCACCGCGATCGCACTGGCCCGGCGCGGCCGCGACGTCACCGTCATCGACCGTGACCCGGGACCGCCGCCGCAGGGCTTGTGGCAGCGCAAGGGTGTGATGCAGTTCCACCATGCTCATACGTTCCGTGGCCCCGTCGTCGAGGTGCTGCAAGCCGAAATGTCTGATGTTCTCGGCGATCTGGTCACCGCAGGCGCGGCGGTCGCCGCCACACCCGACGGGCGGCCCGCGGCGCTGCTGTGTCGGAGGATGACCTTCGACAGGGTGCTACGGAACGCGGCAGCGAACGAGCCGGGCGTCAGGATGGTCACCGGGCATGTCGACCGACTCCTGCGCGAGCGGGGCCGCGCTGTGGGCGTCGAGGTCGACGGTCGCGACATGGCAGCCGATCTCGTCGTTGACGCGTCGGGCCGAGCCAGCCGATTCACCAGCTCGGTGCGTATGCCCGTGGACGGCGGCGACTGTGGCGCGACCTACGTCACCCGGCAGTACGAACTCCACGCGGCGGCGTCCGCCGGGCCGGTCAACTCACCCATCGGCCTCGCACTGAGCCTTCCGGGCTATTGGGCCATCGCGTTTGTTCACGACAACCGCACCGTTTCCGTCGGCATCACCCATGACGGCATCGACAGACGACTACGGCACCTGCGGTTCGACCACGTCTTCACCGAAGCGGTGCGCGCCATCCCGCAGCTGTCGGACTGGATCGACCCGATACGGTCGCGGCCGGTTACCCCGGTGCTGCCCGGCGGCCGGCTGTACAACACCTACCGCGGGCAGCTCGACGATGCGGGCAGGCCGGCGCTGCCCGGGCTGATCTCGGTCGGCGACGCGGTCTGCACGACCACTCCACTGGCCGGCCGCGGAGTGACTCTGGGGCTGCTGCAGGCTCGTGAACTGGTCCACCGGCTGCAGGAGCATGGCAGCGATATCATCTCGGCAACAATCGATTTCGACAGCTGGTGCCTGGAGAATATCTGGCCATGGTTCGATGACCATCGCTACGTTGATGCCGAGCGGATGCGCAGATGGTCCGGTGCGGACGTCGACCTCGGCCGGCCGCTACCGTCCGATCTGGTCGTCGCGGCAGCAGACGCCGACCCACAGCTGCACAGCGTCGTCGATCCCTACGCCAGAATGGATGCGCTGCCGGACAGCTTGGCGCCCGCACGCCCGCGGGCCCAGGCGTTATTCGAAAGTGGCTGGCGCCCAGCCGTTCCCGCCGGACCGTCCCGTGACGAGCTGGCCGAACTGTGCATTGCGTGCGCGGACGAGGCGGCCTAGCGCGGTGTCCAGGCGACCGGCAGCCGCTTGATGCCGTGGATGAAGGCCGAGTGCAGTCGATCCGGCTCCTCCGTTGCGGTGATGTCAGGTAGCTGCCGGTGCAGTTCTTCGAACGCGACGGTGATCTCGCGGCGCGCGAGGTTGGCGCCCAGGCAGAAGTGCGCGCCTCCGCCACCGAAGCCCACGTGCGGATTGGGATGACGGCGCAGGTCGAAGGTCCACGGGTCAACGAATTTAGACTCGTCGCGGTTGGCCGACCCGTACCACAGCGTGACCTTGTCGCCTGCAGCCATTTTCACGCCGCTCAACTCGATGTCGCAGGTGGTGGTCCGGCGCATGTAGACCACGGGCGACGCCCAGCGCACGATCTCCTCGACCGCCGTGGGCGCCACCTCGTCGTAGTTGGCCCACCAGTCATTGCGCTGGTCCGGGTAACGGCTCAGCGCCAGCACACCGTGACTGATCGCATTGCGAGTGGTCTCGTTGCCCGCGACGACCAGCAGGATGAAGAATGACGCGATTTCGCCGGAGGTCAGCCGCTCGCCGTCGAGTTCGGCCTGCACCAGGCTCGTCGTCAGGTCGTCGCCGGGGTTGCTCCGGCGGTCCTCGGCCAACGCAGTAGCATATGCACCGATATCCATCGCGACATTGAAGAATTCGTCGAAGTCGGTGGCGATGTCGGGATCGCCGAAGCCCAGAATGACGTTCGTCCAGTGGAAGATCCGTTGATGGTCATCTTCCGGGATGCCCATCATGTCGCAGATGATCTGCAGCGGCAGGGGGCCGGCCAGGTCAGCGACGATCTCGCCCTTGCCATCGGGATGGTCCTTCACCATCGCGGCGACTAGGCGCTGGGCCCGGTCGCGCACCGAATCCTCGATCAGAGCCAGCACCCGCGGAGTGAATGCGCTGCGGACGATGTTGCGCAACCGGGTGTGTCGCGGGTCGTCCATCGCGATCATCGACCCGAAGTATTCGGACAGTTCAGGGTTCTGGTCGCCGATCGTGATGCCGGCAGCCGAGCTGAAAATCTCTGGATGACGGCTGGCGTAGAACACGTCGTCGTATCGGGTGAGTGCCCAATGGCCGGCTCCTGGGGTGAATTCCTCACCGATGAACGACTCGTGGAGGGAGACCGGAGCTTCCCGCCGCAGGGTGGCGAAGGTGCCGTCACGAATGTCGTCGTCGAGACCCCAGAAATCCCACGAGCCGAGGTCGATCTCGGACAGCGGCACCTCGGGAGGGACAGCACCATTCACCCTGGTCGCGATACCCACCTGGACCTTCCCCTCGGTCGTCGAAGGAGTGACACCGCGAGTCTACGGCCGTCGCTCGTGCCCTGGCCGACCGTTGCTGCGACCGCGCCGTGCCCGGCGGCGCGCAGCTTGTCGCATGCCTCACCCGGCAACAGGTCTGCCTGCCGTGGCACACGCGATTAGCGCGACACGGACATGGCTCAGGTCCGCGCAGGCAGCGACGTCACATACGGGGTGTCGACGCCGACCCGGTCGACCCTGCACGCACCCCCCGCGGAGATCCCAGTGGAGCGTCGCGCATCCTCCGGCAGGTCGGTTTCGTAGTGGATCGCGCCGACCTCGCATATCGCATATCAACTTGCACGCACCGCAGTCGACATACTCGTACTGGTTGATGTACAGCGAGCGCGCACGCTCGTAGATACAGTACGCGGGACACTCCTGCACACAATCCTTGTGCATCACGTCCACGCATTCCTTGCCGATCACATAGGTCATGACCGGCAGCTTAGGTGTCGACCGCTCAAATGGCGCCTGCCGAAAGCCTTTGTCTGAAAGGACCATCGGCCCTATATCCGGCGTCAAATTGGACCCGCAACACCGCCGCTCGCTCTGCGGGTAGGTGATGGGTCGCAACCACGACGGTGCGCTCGGGTCCGAACAGACCTCCCGCCGGATCGAGCAGTGCGTCGAGGACCGGCTGGGCGTCATCAGCGTCGAGGTGCTCGGTCGGCTCGTCGAGCAAGACGATCGCTGCCGGTGATATCAGTGCACGCGCGAGCAACAGGCGACGCCGCTGACCGGCCGAAACCGCTTGCGCCCCACCGGTGAGCACGGTAGCCAACCCGTCAGGCAGCGCGTCCAGCCACCGCCGCAGCCCAACCCGATCCAACGCGTCGATCAACTCATCGTCGGAGCAGTTCCCGCGGGCGACAAGCAGGTTGTCACGGACGGTGGTGGCGAACAGGTGTGCGTCCTCGGCGAAGAAGCCGACCCGGCGAACGAGGACTTGCTCGTCGATCGAGTTCAGCGGTAGCCCGTCAAGGGTCACGCTCCCGCCGCACGGCGGCATCAGTCCGGCCAAGGTCATCAGCAACGCGGTCTTCCCCGAACCACTGGGTCCGGTGACCGCGGCCCGCGAGCCAGGCGGCAGCGTGACGGTGACCGGGTCCGCGGCGGTCTCGGGGAGGTAGCCACTGCGAAGGTTCACCGCCACCAGGTCCCCGGCGCGGCGTGGCAGGGCCGCGGCGCAGGGCCGTATCGGCGGCGGCTCCGCGCTGGTCAGCTCATTCAGTCGCCGGGCCGCGAGTCGTGCCCGGGCGAGCACCATGGCAGCCGACGGCAGGGCCGCGAGGGCCTCGAACGCCGCAAGGGGCACGAGCATCAGCACTGCGACCGTGGTCGGCGCGACCTCGTTCGACAACCCGATGCCGGCGACGACTGCGCCCACCACACTCGCGGCGGTTGCGGCGATCGGCATCGCCGACGCGATCGCCGCGGGTGCGGCGGCCCGATCGGCGGCCCTTCCCCAATCACACTGCTGACGTTGGCATTCGGCAATGACGTCATCGAGCCGGCCGCTGACCCGCAGTTCGGGAGCATGATCCAGCGCCGCGAGAGTGGCGATGTCGCGGGCCGAATGGTGCTGCAGCGCGGCGGCTTCCTCGCCGGTCGCCGCGCGGGCCACCAGCCACGGCACGATGGCTCCGGCGACCACCATGCAGGCGCCCATCACGATTGCGGCGGCCGGCGAAATGATCGCAACCATGGTGGTGCCCGCGCACGCGAGCACGGCGGCGACACCGATGGGGATGATTCCACGAACCAGGGCGTCGGCCACGTGATCGACGTCGGCACCGATCCGCGTGACCAGCTCACCACTGGGACGCCGCGACACGCGGTCGATGCTGCCGCCGGCCAACCGCGCAAAGATACGCTCTCTGGCCGTGCCTGCCGCGCGCAGCGCGGTGTCGTGAGAGGCCAGCCGCTCGCAGTAGCCGAACACGCCTCGCGCAATCGCCAACGCCCGCACGGCGACAACGGCGACGGTCAGCTCGAGCACCGGCGGCATCTGCCAGGCCCGGGTGATCAGCCACGCCGCCACCGCGATCAATGCCAGCGCGCTGCCCAGCGAAAGCACACCGAAGGCGATCGCGAGCACGACACGCGGGATGCGCGGCCGCACCAGTGCCAAGGCGGAGACGAGTGGATCAGACGAACGCATGATGTCGGCTTCCCATGACGATGACCTCGTCACCGATCGCGAGCACTGGATCGCGGTGCGTGACGACAAGTACGGTGTCGCCGGTCCTGGCACGATCCGCAATGGTGGTCAGCACATTCGACTCCGTGGCCGCATCCAGATGGGCGGTGGGCTCGTCGAGCAACAGCACCGACGCACGCGACCCGAGTGCACGCGCCAGCCCGAGTCGTTGGCGTTGCCCCAGTGATAGCCCGACGCCGCCGCGTCCGAGCATCGTGTCGAGTCCGTCCGGTAACGCCGCCAGAACCTCATCGAATCCTGCTTCCCGGCAGGCGGTCTCGTAATCTTCGAGCTCGCCGAACAGATCGAGGTTCTCCTTTATAGTGCCGGGCACCAGGACCGGGCGCTGCGCGAGCCAGGCGACTTGGCGCCACCAGGCCTGCGGCTCGACGTCAGCCACGTCGATGCCGTCGATCGTGACGCGCCCGGAGGTCGGCGCTGTGAGCCCGAGGACGACCTGAAGAACGGTGCTCTTGCCCGCGCCGTTTGGCCCTGTCAGTACGGTCACCGCGCCGGGTGCCACCACGACGCTCAGCGACTCGGGCCGGGCGCCGTCGCGTCCGACGACGGTGATGCAGTCGAGTCGTACCTCGGCACCCCGCGCGGCCACCGTCCGGGTCCCTGGCTTCGTCGTGGCAGTTGGACCGATGAGCTCGAATGCCTTGTCGGCAGCTGTTCTTCCGTCCCGGGCCGCATGGAACTCCGCGCCGACCCGCCGAAGTGGCCAGAAGACCTCCGGCGCGAGAAGCAGCGCTGTCAACCCGGCGGCCAGAGTCATCTCGCCGTACACCAACCGTAGACCGACACCGACCGCGACGAGTGCAACGCCTAGGGATGCCAGCAGTTCCAGCACCAGCGCGGACAGGAAGGCTATGCGCAGCGTCGCCATCGCCGAACCGCGATGCGCCGCAGCCAGTTCCGCGATGCGCTGTACGGATCCGCCAGCACGGCCCAGAGCGCGCAACGTCGGGATACCGGCCACGAGGTCGAGCAGCCGGGCCTGCAGTGTGGTCATCACGGCCAGCGCCGCCTCCGACCGGGCAGCCGTGACGAGCCCAATCAGCACCATGAACACCGGGATGAGTGGCAGCGAGACCATGATGATGCCGGCCGACGTCACGTCGTATACGGCGATCACGGAGAGTGTGGCCGGTGTGAGGATTGCGGCGAGCACCAGCGCGGGCAGATAAGAAGTGAAGTAGGGTCGCAGGCCGTCGAGGCCGCGGGTCACCACCACGGCGGCATCGTCCCGCTGTTCGGCAAGTTGTCGTGGCGGCAGCGCGGTCACGCTACGCAGCACCTGGCCGCCCAAATCGGCGATCACCGCCGTGGCGCCGCGCTGGGCCAGATGTGCCTGCAGCCAATGCGTAGCGACTCGCACGGACCACAGTCCGGCGAGCGCAGACAAGGGAAACACCCAGTGGCCCAGCGTCCGTGCGCTCGGATCAGTGATCACGCCGGCGAGGATGTGCGCCAACAGCACGGCAGAGGCGATCGTGGCCCCCGAGATCACCACGCCGCATGCCACAGTCGCGGCCAGATGGCGACGCAGCGGGGCCGATCCTCGCCACAGTCGAGGATCTAAAGGTCGGCGGCTCGATCTGGTCAGGACGCTCGCCTCGCTAGCCCAGTTGGTGCTGGTATGCCGTTAGCAGAGATGCGCCTGCGGAACACCCAATATGTCCACGCCTGATACGCGACAACTAGTGGCGCGGAAAGCGCTGCTGCCCACGTCATGATCTTCAGCGTGTAGGGGCTCGACGACCCGTTGTAGATGGTGACGCTCCAGTCAGGGTTGAGTGTAGACGGGACCAGGTTCGGGTAGAGGGCGCCGAGCAGCAGCACAACGACCATCGCGACGACGATCGTGGTGCAGAAGAATGCCCAGCCGTCCGGGCCGCGGCGCCACACCAATCCGACTGCGATCAGTTGGGCAGCGACCGCGATGAGCAACACCGCCCACGTCCAGCCTTTGCCGTGCGCCAGTTGGGTCCACAGACCAAACGCCGCGACCACCGCGGTGACCGGCAGCGACAGCGCCTTCGCAAACCGCAGCGCGTCGTCGCGCACCGCTCCTTCGGCCTTCAGGCCGATGAACACTGCGCCGTGGAACAAGAACAGCCCGGCGGTGGCCAGTCCACCAAGCAACGTGTAGGCGTTCAGCACGTCACCAATCGACAGGTGCACATGGTGATTCGCATCCACCGGGAGCCCGCGCACCAGAATCGCGAACGCGACGCCCCACAAGATCGCAGGCAGCCACGATCCAGCGGCGATGCCGACGTCGGCCCATGCCCGCCAGTGCGCGTCGTTTATCTTGCCGCGCCACTCGATCGCGACGACGCGCAGGATCATCCCGAATAGAATCGCCAGCAGCGGCAGGTACAGCGTGGAGAACACTGTGGCATACCAGTTGGGGAACGCGGCGAACATCGCGCCTCCGGCGGTGATCAACCAGACCTCGTTGCCGTCCCACACCGGGCCGATGGTGTTGAGCACTGCGCGCCGGTGCTTCTCAGGGTCGCCCTTGGCAACTCGACCGAGCGGTGCCATGAGCATCCCGACACCGAAGTCGAAGCCCTCCAGGACGAAGAACCCGAGGAAGAGCACCCCGACGATGACGAACCAGACCTGTTGGAGTTCCATGGCGATTCCTCAATACGCGAATGACAGTGGTGCTACGTCTTTGTCGCCCGGCGGCGCCGGTGGCGAGGGCTCGGAGTCGTGTTCCTGCGGTCCCTCTGCCGCGTAGCGCTTCATCAACCAGAACCAGATCACCGCGAGCACGGCGTAGACGAGCATGAACGTCACCAACGACAGCACCACCATGCCTGTGGGATGTTCGGACACGCCTTCCTGGACCGTCAGATGCACCCGCGGGTCACCGGTGGGATTAGGCACGACAACCCATGGCTGGCGGCCCATCTCGGTGAAGACCCACCCAGCGCTGTTGGCCAGGAATGGGGTTGGGATGGTCAGCAGCGCAAACCATGACAGCCACCGCCGGTTAGGGAGGCGGCCGCGGCGGGTCAGCCACAACGTGACGACCGCGAACAGCACCGGGATGGCCAAGAGCCCGATCATGATTCGGAACGCCCAGTACGTCACGAACAAGTTAGGGCGGTAGTCGCCCGGGCCGAAACGCTCTTGATACTGCTGCTGAAGGTCCTTGACGCCCTCCAGTCGTACGCCGCTGGTCGTCCCCTCAGCCAGGAAGGGGAGGACGTACGGCACTTCGATGACGTGAGTGACACTGTCGCAGTTGTTGTGCGTACCAATCGTCAATACCGAGAAGCTCGGATCGGTTTCGGTGTGGCACAACGATTCTGCAGAGGCCATCTTCATGGGCTGCTGGACGAACATCAGCTTGCCCTGGATGTCACCGCTGAAGAACAGCGCGGCGGCGGAAGCGAGCACCACTAGGCAGCCCAGGATCGTTGCGGGCCGGTACATCGTTGTCGCATCCCCATCCGCGTCTTGTCTTGCTGCGCGGACCATCCACCATGCGCAGATGCCGGCCACGAAAGCACCTGCGGTCAAGAACGATCCGGCGACGGCGTGCAAGAACGCCCAGATCGCCGTGTTGTTGGTGAGCAGCGCCACAATGCTGGTCAACTCGGCACGTCCGGTTTCGGGATTGAACCGGGTGCCGACGGGGTGCTGCATGAACGAGTTCGCGACGATGATGAAGTACGCCGAGATGTTGACGGCGATCGCGACGATCCAGATGCAGGCCAGGTGGATCAGGCGCGGCAACCGGTTCCAACCGAAGATCCACAAGCCGATGAATGTCGACTCGAAGAAGAACGCGACGAGGGCCTCCATCGCCAGCGGTGCGCCGAAGACGTCGCCGACGAAGCGGGAGTATTCGCTCCAGTTCATCCCGAACTGGAATTCCTGCACGATCCCGGTGGCGACACCGATCGCGAAGTTGATCAGGAACAGCTTGCCGAAGAACCGGGTGAGCCGGTACCAGGCGGTGTTGTCGGTGACGACCCAGGCTGTTTGCATCACGGCAATGAGCGGGGCGAGTCCGATGGTCAGCGGGACGAAGAGGAAGTGGTAGACGGTCGTGATGCCGAACTGCCACCGCGCCACATCAAGTGCATCCATTGGCACCATCTCCCCGAACACCGGACACTGCACCTACGACGCAGTGTAGTAGATCCCTAAGTTTCTCGCGACCGCCCCACTGTCTCGGTGACGAAGACACGCGGAAGAGGGTCGAAAGTCCCCAAGATCCAGAGGCTCATGACGGCATTATCGCGAGTTTCGGCCCCGCTTCGGACTCAATTCAGCCATTGCTGGTCGCTGAACTGACGCACCCTCGGCAAAGTGCACGTTGGCCTGCGCTCTCAGAGTCCCGCGTGATAGCAATTTCAGTGGTGCGCAACCCACATGCCGGACAACCCTTTACAACGTCGGACGACGAGATCGCTGAAGCCCTGGTCGACGTCAGCATTCCGACGCTGATGCTGTCGCTGGTGCACATGTCCGGCGACCCCGAGCTGATCCGCGGCGAGTTGAAGCCGGCCGGGCTGTTCCTGAATGAGGTGCAGGGCTACATGGCCGAAGCGGACAAGGCCGCCGTCCGCAAGATCGCGCTGGAGGTCATCACCGACTACCGTGACCGCGGCTGCCCCGATCCCGAACCGATCAGCGCCGAGCTGCTGCACGAGATGATGCAGTGGCTGGTGTGCGAGCCGGTGGCCGAGGAATACGTTCCGATGCTGCTAGAGGAGATGGAGCTCGACGGCCGCGACGCCCGTGCCCGCCCGGCGCTCGGGATGACCGCGCGGAACGAGTTTCCCGTCGTCGTCATCGGGTGCGGCGAATCCGGCCTGCTGGCCGGAATTCGGCTGAAGGAGGCCGGCATCCCGTTCACCATCGTCGAAAAGAACGCAGGCGTCGGCGGGACGTGGTGGCAGAACACCTATCCCGGGGCTCGGGTAGACGTCGGAAATCACTTCTACTGTTATAGCTTTGAACCCACCGACCAATGGACACACTTCTTCGCCGAACAGCCGGAGCTGCAGGGCTACTTCCAACAGGTGATGGAGAAGTACGACATCGGCAGGCATGTGCAGTGGGAGACCGAAGTCACCGAGGCGGCCTGGGACGAGGGGACCGCAACCTGGACGGTTACTGCGCGGGACCGAAACGGGGTGACAACGACGTTGTCGGCGCGCGCGGTGATCAGCGCAGTGGGCCAACTCAACCGACCGCACCTTCCGGAGATACCGGGCCAGGACGGATTCACCGGCCCGGCCTTCCACTCGTCGGAATGGAACCACTCAGTCGACCTGCGCGGCAAGCGCGTCGCGTTGATCGGCGCCGGTGCCAGCGGATTTCAAATAGCGCCCGCGATTGCAGGCGACGTAGCGCAGCTCACCGTCTTTCAGCGCACGGCCCAGTGGATGTTCCCCAATCAGAACTACCACGAAGCGGTCGGCCCTGGCGTGCAGTGGGCACTGCGACACCTGCCGTTCTACGGCCGCTGGTACCGGTTCCTGCTGTTCTGGCCCTTCTGCGACAAAGGACTGGACGCGGCCCGGGTCGACCCCGACTTTCCCGATCAGCAGCGGGCGGTCAGCGAAGTCAACGACATCGCGCGGATCATGTTCACCGAGTGGATCTCAAGCCAGGTCGGCGAGGACGCCGAGTTGCTGGCCAATGTGCTGCCCGACTATCCAGCCACCGGAAAACGCACGCTGCAGGACAACGGGAGCTGGCTAGGCACGCTCAAGCGCGACAACGTCGACCTCGTCCGAACCGGCATAGCCCGCATCGAACCAGATGCGGTGGTCACCGACGACGGCGTTCGGCACGGCGCCGATATCATCGTGTACGCCACCGGTTTTCAGGCAAACCGGATGCTGTGGCCGATGAACATCGTCGGACGCGATGGCGACCCGCTGAGCCGCCGATGGGGTGAGCGACCATTCGCGTATCTGGGCATCACGGTGCCGGGTTATCCGAACTTCTTCTGCATGTACGGTCCGGGCACTAACCTCGCACACGGCGGCAGTCTGATCTTCCACTCCGAATGCCAGATTCGCTACATCAGCCAATGCCTGGAACTGTTGATCGCCGGTGGGCATCGGTCCATCGAACCTCGCGCTGACAAGGCGGAGGATTGGCACACGCGCAGCCAGGCGGAGATGCGCACACTGGTCTGGTCCCAACCGTCGATAAAGCACTCGTTCTACAAGAACGCGCACGGCGAGGTGCACATCCTCAGCCCGTGGCGGATCGTCGACTACTGGGCGTGGACCCGCACGCTTGATCCGAACGACTTCGTCATCGACTGATATTCAGTCCAACGGCCAGTTCATGTTCTTCGCGAACGTCCGGGCATCGTCGGAGATGGTGCCGAGCTGCTGGCATCCCGCGATGTACTCCTGGAGCATTGTCAGGAAGTTCATCGGGTTGTACGCGTCCTCTTCGTAGCTCCATTTGCCGTCGCCCGCGTACGCGAGCACGGTGATCACCGGCGTCTCGTGAATACTGCCGTCGCCGGGATCCTTCATCCGGTTCGGGATCTTGGCGATCACCCAACCCTTTTCATCGTCAATGGAGTACCACTCGCAGGGGAAGAACGGCATCTCGTTGCCCGGGAAGCTGCTCATCGTCGACGAGATCCATTCCCGGATCTGCTCGCGACCGCTGAAGCTGCCGAGTGCGTGCTCGACGTATGTTGCATCTTCGGTGAACTGGTCGGCATAGCTCGACCAGTCCCACGTTTCGCTGATCCTCACCACCGCCTGCTCGTAGTTGTGGAATGCCTCCTCAAGTTCTTCACGTGACCACTGACCCATTGGAGACTCCTTCGGCTTGCAGCTGAAAACTGGAACCTGTTCTACCAAACGGGCAAGCACCGCGGAGCCGAATCAGGATACGGTCAGTGTGCGCAGCTCGGGCCAGATGCGATCCCACGACTGCCGTTGTCCGGTCAGCAGATACGCATGCATGTCCTCGCCGATGTCAGCGACCTCGGGCGACGCGTCGAAGTAAGGACGAAGCGGGCCGGGTTCGCGCCCGACGTAGAGCATGGTGTCGCGCTCGGCGGGTGGCGGCGGGAAGTATCCGTAGCCCGATTTCGACGCCCTACCGGCTGAGGAGAAGACCGGATTGCCCTACGCCAGCAGAGATCGCGCCACCGACGGTAGCGGGCGCGAGGTCCCGGTGATGCACGCCCGCGGTCACGACATGCACGCGACCTGCCTGGTCGGCGCCGCCACCGTGCTCGCACGGTACCGCCGGCGAGTGGTCTGGCACCGTGCTGGCGGTGTTTCAGCCCGCCGAGGAGCTCGCGCGCGGCGCGCAGGACATGGTCGACGACGGACTGTTCGACCGGTTCCCGAAGCCCGACATCGTGCTGGCCCAGCATGTCGGGCCGCTCCCGCCGGAATGATCGGCCACCGCAGCGGGCCGATCGAGTCCGCCATGGACGCCGCGAACGTCGTGCTGAACGGACGCGGCGGGCACGGCGCACGCCCGGAGGCGACCGTCGACCCGGCTCTGATGGCCGCCAATGTCGTGACCCGGCTGCAGGGCATCGTCCCGCGCGAGGTTGCGCCCTCCGAGACGGCGGTGGTCACCGTCGGCCGCCTGCAAGCCGGCTCGAAGACCCCAAGGTGGAGTGGACCCTCAGCGCCCCGCTGCTGGTCAGCGACCCGGACGGTGGCCGCCTTCACCGACGCGTTCGGCCCGCAGCGGTTGCTGCCGTTACCGCAGCTGGCCGCTAGCGAGGATGTCGGCGCGCTGGGCGCTGCCGCAGGGGTGCCGACCGTCTACTGGTTCTGGGGCGGGCTCGACACCGACAGCACCCTCGCGGCACTGCGCGACGGGCGAATCGACACCCTGCCGAGCAACCACTCACCGGATTTCGCCCCGGTCATCGAGCCGACCTTGAGCACCGGGATCCAGGCGCTGGTTGTGGCGGCCCGCGCCTGACTGGAACCGGCACCGGAGGGTCTGTGACCGGTGACGCGCCGCGCGCGACTGCTGCGCGCCGGTCAGCAGCTGGCGTACCGGCGTGACAAGATCGCCGACCTATCCCTGCGCGGTCTCGCCGAACAGCTCGGCACCAGCCATCGCATGTTGATCCATCATTTCGGTTCCCGAGACGGCTTTCTCGCCGCACTGCTGACCGATATGCGCCGCCAGGAGCAAGAGGCGCTGCGCGAGCTGGAGAGCGCGGGCACCTACCGCAGGGCCCTACAGCTGCTGGAGGAGGTGTACCTGGATCCCACGCGCCGCCGGCGGCTCGCGGCGCTGTTCTACGTCCCGCGGCCTTCGGCGAGGTGGCCAAGCGGTACTCGTTGTCCGAGCAGTGAGCCAAGTGCGCCATCGGTCTTTGGGCCAACCTGCCGGTGTCACTGCAATCGGAGCCCGGTGATCGAGCGGGCGATGACCAGCTGTTGGATCTGCTCGGTTCCCTCGAAGATGTCGAAGACCTTAGCGTCGCGGTGCATCCGCTCGACCGGATACTCGCGGGTGTAACCGTTGCCGCCGAGGATTTGGATGGCCCGTTCGGTCGTCCACACCGCTACCCGGCCGGCCTTCAGCTTGCTCATTGACCCCTCCGCGGAGGCGAACTTCTGGCCGGTTGCGCCCATCCATGCCGCGCGCCTGACGAGCAGCCGCGCTGCGTCGATCTCGGTGGCGATGTCGGCGAGGAGAAACGAGATGGCTTGCTTCTCGATGATGGGTCGCCCGAAGACAACCCGCTCCTTCGCGTAGTCGAGTGCGTATTCGTAGGCGGCGCGGGCGACTCCGACCGCCATCGCCCCGACGGTGGGCCGCGATAGCTCAAAGGTCGCCATCGCCGCCTGCTGGGACGTCTTCCGACCTTCGCGTGCACGCGCGAGCTTCTCGTCGAGCTTGTCTTTGCCGCCGAGCAGGGCACTGCCTGGAACCCGCACGCCGTCGAAGAATATGTCCGCGGTGTTTGAGGCACGCAAACCGTGCTTGCGCAGCTTCCGCGGCGCTGCAATACCGGCAGTGTCGGCGCTCATGACGAACGCGGCCTGTCCGCGTGCACCGAGTCCGGGTTCGACCACCGCCTGGACTACCAGAACGTCGGCCACGCCGCCGTTTGTCACCCACGCCTTCTGGCCTGAGATCATCCACTCATCGGACGCTTCATCATATTTGGCCGTGGTCAGCATGTTCGCCACATCGGAGCCGGCCTCTGGCTCTGACGAACAGAACGCGCCCACCTTGACGTCCTTGTCGGTGCCATAACACTGCGGCACCCAGTGCGCGATCTGCTCGGCGGTGCCGGAAGCGATGATGCCAACGGCAGCGAGCGTGCTTCCCATGATCGACAGCGCGATTCCGGCGTCACCCCAGAACAGCTCCTCGGCCAGGATCGGAAAACCCTGTCCGGTTGCGTCTTCCAGGAGTGTCATCAAGATGTCGTGGCCGTAAAGCCCGATACCGGCGGCCTCCTGCAAGATCGGCCATGGCGTCTCCTCGCGGTCATCCCAGTCGAACGCAGCCGGGCGAATCACCTTTAGGGAGAACTCATGCGCCCAATCGCGCAGTTGTTGCTGTTCATCGGATAGAGCCAGCGAGAACGTCATCGGGAATCATCCTTTCATTTCGGTACGGAGTGAGTACCGCGCACCGCTTGCGATCGACGCCACGTGGCGGTGGTGCTTCGTTGCAGATCCCCACATCTCGTGGGAGGTAGGTGGCCCGGGCGGCCGGCACGAGCGGCCTCCGCACCAGGGCGGCTTCCGTCAGCATCGCTGAGGCCAACCTCGTTGCAGTAGTGCGCAAACGAGATCTCAGCACCGAGATGAATTGCCTTGCAAAGCATGTCCGCTAGATGGCCTCTGCTTCGACGAAACTCAATGGCGAGGCAGTAGGCACCACACGCGTCACCCGGAATCCGGCGCGCTCGAGGAGACTGCGATACTCCGGCACCGTGCGGTCGCGGCCAGCCTGCATCAGCAGCATCTCCAGATCGGTCCAATGACCAAAGAATTCGCGATCGTGGTCCGGGATCACGCAATCGATCACCAGTACCTTTGTGCCAATCTTCGCCGCCTCGTGGACCTTCTGAAGAATCTCGACCGCCTTGTCGTCGGGCCAGTCATGGAGGATCATCTTGAGCACATAAACGTCGCCGCCCGTGGGAACGCTGTCGAAGAACGACCCCTCCAACACTTCCACTCGATCTGCGACACCATGCTGGCGCAACACTGGTGGGGCTTCGGCGACGGCGTGCGGCAGGTCATAGAGAACCCCCCGGGAAGTCGGGGTCACCCTGAGGATGGCAGAAAGCAGCCGGCCCACCCCGCCGCCGACATCGACAACGGTCGGGTAGGCCTCGAATGCGTAGGCGGCCATCAGGTAATCCACCGCCATCTCAGTCGTGTCGGCCATCGCACGGTTGAAGGCTTCATTGAGTTCGGGCTCCCCAATGAGGTACTCGAAGGCTTCCGCGCCGCCGTGCAAGGCCGGAATAACCGCGTTGCCGGTTCTGATCGCATCCGTCAGATGGCTCCAATGCTCGCGATGTTGGCGCGAACCCACCATCCGGGCCATAGCTGCAGCCGACAGTGGAGCGTTGGTACGCAACGACGTAGCGAGCGCGTTGAGCTGGTAGCGACCGTCACGGCGCTGACGAAATATGCCGCGGCCGATCAACGCCCGTAGCAGTCGGCGCAGCGCGTCGGGATCCGCCTTCACTTGAGACGCCAACTCTTCCAACGGCAGCGGCCCCTTGTCGAGAACGTCGGCGATACCGAGCTCTACGGCGACTGTGATGGCTTGGGACGTCCAAGCGTTGACGATTAGCTCCATCATCGCCGCATACGGTGGGACGGTTCGTTGATGGAACAGTGCGAGATGATGGCGGGCACGCTCAACGAGTCGCACCAATTTCGTGGGTGGAATTCTTGCAGACATAGTGACCATCTTGACCTTGACCTAGAGAGTGGGTGTGCGAGCATGACCGATTCCCGGCTGAGCAACTATGGCAGAGCCGAAAATGGTTAACCCGCCCGACATTACGGCGCCTAGTGAATTGGTACCTCTCCGTTTCTCCCTTCAGACATCTGGTCCGTTCGGTCGAACAGCGTGATGTAACACGACGTGCTATTCCGATTCGGGCGGCTGATGGATGGTGGCTGATGGTTGGCTGGTGATGTATGCAAGCACGTCTTTAGGGTCCACCTCATCGGGCCACACACCGGTTGCGGTGGCGTTGTGGGCGATGGCGACGGGCAGGTGCAAGGCCACGTCGGTGCCATTGGGATCGCGGAACCAGAGCGCTGTCACCCCGGGTTGGCCGGTCGCCCGATGGGGCTGAGAACCCAGCTTGCTCAACCGGTTCAACGCTGGACGTGCCGACTGCAGATCGCTCAGAGCCAGATTGATGGCGGTGACACCACTCGTTTCGGGATGGTAGTCAAGTGCGATCGGCGAACGCTCGATCACCACCCGCAGGTAATCGCCGTGGATGGCGGTCATCCGGGCATTCATTGACTGGGGAGCCCCGCCGAGCAACGCCGCCCACCACTCCGTCATCTCCGCCGGCCGGTGGGTGAGCAGCCGCAGCTCGATGGCCTGTGCCGCAACGTCGTTCATGCGATTAGTCCTTTGTGGGTCGGTGCAAAGGCGCCGACGACCTGCAATGCTTGCCGCAGCAGCGCAGCGCCATCCCGGTCCGAGTGCAGTACGGCCGCGATATGGCCATCCGGGCGCACCACCAGGGCATCCGGATCGGCGTCCGCGACCCCGGTGTGAAATATGTCGTGGCCAGCATCGCCGACCGGCACCACCGACAACGGAAGCCCCTCCGCCGCAAGCGACCACACGGAATGGCTTTCGTCGGACACCAGCAGTGTCAGGTCGTCGCGGCTGACCAGATCCAGGGTGGACACCCGCCGTTCGCGGTCCTCGAGCCAGACGTGCGGCAGCCGGCCGCCGGCGCGCACAGATGGGATATAGAACTCTGGATCGCTGACCGGTGGGGGCAGCCGATCGCCAATGATGGCGCCGCGTTCGTAACGCACCCCGAGGTCGCGTCCCCAGCTGCGATAGTGCGGACCCTGCTCGGCGATCGCCGCCGCGGCTCGGCGGCGGATCCGCTGACCGATCCGGCCGGGCGACTTGGCCAGGCGAAACCGCTGATATCCCAGCGTGGTGAGCCCGCGGATGAGGGCGCGCACTGGGCGTCGCGGTACCCAGTCCGGGATGGCAGCGACGGCTTGAGGGAGCATGCGCACTGCTTGCCGTGGCAACCCCAGTGTGGCAACGACATCGAACATTCCGTCGAAGTTGGCCACCGAGTCGGCGGTCGCGGCCGTGCCGACCGGCCGGCGTTCTCGTTCATAGGTGTCCAGGAGTGCCTCGTCGGCACGGCCGGCGATGACCCACGCAAGCTTCCAGACCAGGTTGTGCACGTCGGCGACGCCGGTGTTGAGCCCCAGCCCGCCGGTGGGTGGAAACCGGTGCGCGGCATCGCCAGCCAGGAATACGCGGCCCACTCGGTAGTTGGTGGCGACTTGCGCGTGCATTGCCCACGTCTGGATCGACTTGATGTCAACGCCGACAGCGGGGTCGCCAACCGCATCGACTATGTGCCTGCGGCAGATCGCAGCCGGGAAGTCTTCCACCGACTCAAATGGCGGGAAGTAGGGGATCTGGAACACCAGGTCTTCTGGCGGCCGGTGCACGATGGTGGCGCCCAAGCCCTTGGCGGTGTGGGTCCACATAACCGGGCCGCGGCGGTGGCGGCGGAAAGCCTCGAGATCGGCGGAGAAATGGACGCTGATCATGTTCTGAAGGATCGGACCCTCCATCCTGATCCGTAGCGCGCGCCGCACTGTGCTGGCTGCGCCGTCGGCCGCGATGAGGTAGCGCGCCAGGATTGTTCGGCGGAATCCGGTAGTGGTGTCGGTGATCGTGACCGCGACGCCGTCTGGGCCGTCGGTGTGGGAGTGGTACTGCCAGCCGGTGTGTACTTTGATGCGGTCACTGTTGCGCAGGCGTTGCCACAGCAGTGGTTCGAGCACGTTCTGGGGCAGGTGGGCGCTGCGGGTAGGGCTGATCGATTCGATTGCGTCCATCTGCGCGTCGGGCAAGTCGGCCAGTGGCACCCGTCCGAGCTCGGGTCCGGCGAAGGTGGTGCAGTACGCGATGCACCGCAGCTCATGCATCGGGGCGCTGAGGCCGCGGATGTCGCGCTCGAGGCCGATCTCGCGCCAAATCTCCATTGACCGCGTCGAGAGCACATGCGCAGCGGGGTGGCGTTGTGGCTCGCGGCGTCGCTCTACCACGATGCACTCGATGCCATGGCTCGCGAGAAGCAATGCCGCCGTGGCGCCGACCGGCCCAGCGCCGACGACAAGGACATCGCAGGTGTCGCTCACCTGTTGTGCACCGACGCCAAACGGTCTGGCGGATAGCGTGGCGGGCTGACGTCGGGAGCAGTTCTCGAGCGCTGCTGCGGCGTAGCTTGCCGGACGGCGTCTTCGGCAAGGCGCCGGCGGGGAACAGCAGGATGTCACGCGGGCGGTGCCCGACCTGACTGCTCACCCTGGCGGCGATTTCGCGGCTGATCCGTGTGCGCGCGTCGTCGTCGGTCGCGTTGCGTACTTCGGCGAGCACCGCAAATCCCTCTCGATCGGCGTCGACACGCAGCGCGATCACGCAGCCCTTTCGTACGCCGTCGACACTCTCGGCCGCACGCTCGATATCGTGCGGATAGAGGTTTCTGCCGGCCAGCACGATGAGATCCTTTGTGCGACCGCAGACATGGAGTCGCCCCTCCTCGTCGAGGTAACCCAGGTCTCCGCTGTCGAACCAGCCATCTGTTGCCAGCGGCACTACACCGTCGGAGGTGAGATATTTGTCGGCGATCATCGGGCCGCGCAGTTCGATTGCGCCAATCTCTCGGGGCGCCAACGCTGTTCCGTTCCGGCTTATCCGCAGATCCAGGCCCGTCACCGGTAACCCGACACACACCACATGCTGCACATCCGCGGAGTCGTCTCGGACCGGCTGCGCGCGGTCTGCTTTCGCAATGGCTTGCCGCGAGACCTGGTCGATAATCGCCTGGTCGTGCGCCGACCCCAGCGACGCAACCAATGTCGCTTCGGCGAGTCCGTAGGCGGGAGTCAGCGCCGTCGGGCTCAGACCGAAGCGCGCGCCGACCGCAGAGAAGTCGGTCATGTCGCGGTGGTCGATCGGTTCGGCTCCGTTCACCGCGATACGCAGCGACGAAAGGTCGATGGCGTCCGGGTCGGCCCGCTGCAGCACTCGAGCGAGCACGGAGTACGCGAAATTGGGGCCTGAGGTGATGGTCGCGCGGTGCTTGCTGATCAACTCCGCCCAGACGAGCGGTCGTTTGAGGAACTCCTCCGGTGGGACGACGACGGTTTCAATACCCAGTTGCATCGGGAAACACACGAAGGCGATCATCCCCATGTCATGAGACAGCGGCAGCCAGCTCGCCATCACGTCCGTGTTGATGTCGAGTTCCAGCCCGTCGTGCAAGGCGACGGCATTCGCGGCGAGATTGCCGTGACTGATCTCGACGGCTTTGGGCACGCCGGTTGATCCGGATGTCAACTGCCGCAGCGCGATATCCGATTCAGCGGCATGGTCCGACATGTCGAACTCGATCGGGTCGGCGCGACGCAAGGACTCGACCGTGCAGACGGCCAGTCCCTGCGCCGTCAGCGGATCCAGCGCACCCAGGAACTGCTCGCCGATAACAACCACGTCGGCCTTGATCATCAAAGTCGCCCGAACCGTGTCGGCCAGCCAGACCTCCAGATCGGTGCGGGGAGTTGGTTGCTGCAACATCGTCACCGCGGCGCGACTCAGCCAGGCCGCCTGCGCGAGCGGCGCGATATCAGCGGCATCGGTGGCCAGCACCGCGACCGAACCGTGGCGGCCTATTGCCCGCGCGGCCAGACCGCCGGCCATCCGTTTCGCCTGTTCGTGGACTTCGCGCCAGGTCAACCGAACTGGGTCGGCGACCGTGCCTGCGGTCAAGTGCCGCGGCGAAAATCTCGCTGCAGCGGATATTTCGCGGGTTAACACGCTCACGGGAGTAAGTTCCTTTCCCGTGCCGCTTCCTTGGCGACACGCGCGACGGTGGCTACCAATTCCGGTTCCGGCGAACGGAACAGGAAGTGGCCGCCGGGGTAAAAGCGAACCGGTTGAGGCTGCACCGAATACGACGCCCAGGCGGCCACCGTGTCCGGCGGCGCCACCGGGTCGTCCAGGCCTGCGACGATGTGCAGTGGACACGGAAGCGGTGGCGCATCGGTCCGCCAATGGGACTGGCAGATCCGCAGATCGTCGCGGACGGTGGGCATCAGCAGTGCCAGCCAGTCAGGACGGTTCAGGACTTCCGTCGGCAGCCCGCCATAGCGCGCGAGCTCGGTGGCCAGCTCGTGATCGCCGAGCAGGTGCAGATCGACTAGGGGAGCGGGCAGGTGCGGGGCGCGGCAGGACGCGACGATAACCGCCTCCGGCGCCCGCAGTCCGCGTGAGATACGTTGTTGAGCCAGCAAATACGCCAGTATCGCGCCCACGCTGTGGCCCAGCAGGACGTGGGGCCGGCGCAACAGCTCGTCGAGCTCGTCGCCCAGCGCCCGCACGCAGGTCGCGGCGTCGACATGGCGGGGCTCGTCGCGGCGTGACTCCCGTCCCGGCAGCGTCACCGCCGTAAATGCGACCTCGGCGCCGATGTCCGCCAGCGCTCGGCGCAGCGGATGAAACGATGCGGCCCCACCACCGGCGTGGTGAAAGCACACCAATTCAACGGGCGTCATCGTGCTGTGCCGCCCTCATCGAGCGCTCCATCACGAAGTCGATGAGATCACCGACGCTGTGAATCCTCGGTAGTACCTCGGCGACAGTGATGTCGTGTAGCGGCGGATACTCCGCCCGGAGCCGGTCCAAGAGGCGAAGCTGGAGCAACGAGTCGTAACCCAAGTCGTCCGCGAGCCGTTTGGATCGGCTGAGCGCGGTGACCGAATAGCCGCCGACATCGGCGATCAGCGCGAGAACCCCGCCCTCCGCACCGGCCTGCGGCTGCTCGGTGCTATCCGCCTCGCCGAGTGGCTCGCCGGCTGGAGCCTCGGCGGGCTGCGCCAGCTGTCGGGTGTAAGTGATCGGGCCGTCGAACCAGAACCGGCTGGAGGTATCGAAGGCGTACGGCGGGATCCGCTGCGGCGGGCCGGCCGGTCCGCCGTACAGGGCCGCCAAATCGGGTGAGTAGCCGTCGCGC
>CAWDAC010000051.1:0-128424 GCA_963800125.1 uncultured Actinomycetota bacterium
CGGCTCCATGAGCGGCGAGTGAAAGGCGTGTGACACCGCCAGATTCATCGCTTTACCGCCCCGCTGCCGAATCAGCGTTTGCACTCGTGCCACGGCATCGGCGTCCCCGGAGATGGTCAGGGAGTGCGGCCCATTGACCGCCGCGATCCCGCACCCGGGCTCTTCAGCGACGAGTGCCTCGACCTGCTCAACGCCGAGGTCGACCGCGATCATTGCCCCACCTGGAGGCAACGCGCCCATCAACCGCGCTCTGGTCGCGATGAGCTTGGCGGCGGTGTCGAGGGTAAGCACACCGGCCAGGCAGGCGGCGGCGACCTCCCCGACGCTGTGGCCGATCCCGAATGGCACCCGAATTCCGCTCTGTAGCAGAGTCTTTCCCAGCGCGTAGGACACGGCGAACAACGCAGGCTGCGCGAGGCTCGTGTGATCAAGGCCGGGTGCGCGGCCGAAGATCGTTGCGAGCAGATCCGATCCAAGTCGCGGATCCAGGGCGGCCGCCGCGCAGTCGAGATTCTCCCGGTACATCGGATGAGCGTCGTAGAGCCGCCGTGTCATGCCGGGGTACTGGGTACCCTGACCCGAGAACAGCAGCCCGACGCTGGCCGGGGCCCGGTGCGGCGGGGCGGACGACACCAGATCGTCACCGGCGCCGGCCGCAAATTGGCGGATCCCATCAATCAGGGTGTCGCGGTCGCCTGTCACGACAAGGCGATGTCGATTTGATCGCTTGACGACGTTCGTCGAGCGGCACCAGGAGGCCACCTGCGTGGTGTCGAGGATCTCCAGCGCGGCCGTCATCGACTCGGCGTTTCGCCGCAGCGCCCGCGCCGACGGCGCCGAAATCGTCAGGACGCCGGTCGCACCCGGGACGGGCAGCGCCGTGGCCGGCGCCGTCTCCAGAATCGCGTGCGCGTTACTGCCGCCAAGGCCGAACGAGCTCACCGCGCCCAGCGTGCCGTCCACCGGTAACTTTCGCGGACCGTCGGCCAACTGCAGCCCGTGCTCGGCCAGCCGCAAGGCCGGATTGGCGCCGTCGCCGAACACCGTCGGCGGCAGCACGCCATGGTGCAACGCCAGACACGTCTTGATGAACGCCGCGATCCCCGCACTGCCTTCGGTGTGCCCGATGTTTCCCTTCACGGAACCGAGCAGACAGGGCTCGCCGCGCTCGGGTCTTGTGCACGTCGCCAAGAGCGTTGGCTTCGATCATGTCGCCGAGCACCGTGCCGGTGCCGTGCGCTTCGACGAAGCCGATCTGTCCGGCATCGACCTCTGCCAGGCTCAGCGCCCGGCGCATCAGCTCCACCTGCGACCGGCGGCTCGGGGCGGTGATGCCGTTGCTGCGGCCGTCGTGGTTGGTGACCGAACTCTTCACGACGGCATAGATCGGCTGCCCGTCGGCAAGGGCGTCGTCGAGTCGGCGCAGCACCACCGCGGCCACGCCCTCGCCACGCCCGATGCCGTCGGCGCCCAGTCCGAACGGCTTGCAGCGACCATCCGGCGCGGACAGCCCGGCCTGGGTGTAGAAGATCGAAAGCGACGGCGTCAGAATGAGATTCGCACCGGCCGCGATGACGGTATCGGCCTCGCCCGAGCGAAGCGCTGCGCAGCCCTGGTGGACGGCAGTCAGCGATGACGAGCAGGCTGAATCGATGGCCACGCTTGGTCCGGTGAGGCCCAGGTGGTAGGAGATGCGGTTAGCAGTCATGAAATAGCCACTGCCCGTGCCGCGGAACGCGGTGAGCCCGGCGAAGTCGAGAATCTGCAGGTTGCTCCACTCGCTGGACATGATGCCGACGAAGACCCCGGTCGGGGTGCCGGTCAGCGACCGCGGGTCGATTCCGGCATCTTCGATCGCGCGCCAGGATGATTCCAGGAGCAGGCGCTGCTGCGGGTCGAGCGCCCCCGCCTCGATGGGCGCTATCCCGAAGAAGTCGTTGTCGAATGTGTCGACATCGTCGATGAAATGGCCACGCCGGGTGTTCATCGATCCGGGACCACCGTCGGTGCGATAGTACGCGTCGACATCCCAACGCTGCGAAGGCACTTCGCTGTCGGCGACTACGCCATCCATCAGCAGTCGCCAGAACGCGTCCTTGTCGGGCGCGCCGGGGAAGCGGCAATCGACACCGACCACGGCGATCGGCATCATGGCAGCACCCGCTCGGTGACCAGGTACGCCGCGATGGCATCAATGGTGGCGTAATCCCACACAATCGTGGTTTCGACGGGGAGTCCCTTCTCGAACTCCAGGTCGGCGCACAGCGTCAGACTCGCGGCGGAGTCAATCCCGTAATCGGCCAACGGGGTGTCGATGTCGATGGTGTCCGGCGCCACGTTGAGGTGCCCGGCCACCTTTGCGGTCAGCCAGCCCACGAGTTCCTGGTAATCGGGGTTCTCAGCGGTCATCATTGCCTCCCATCCCGGCTCGCCGTCACCGGTCGTCCCGGCACGGGGGTGCTGTCGCGGTCATGCGATCACCGCCTCGTCGAATACCGGCAGATCGAAAGAGATCCGACCGTAGACGAACCCGCGCACACGGGTAGCGAAGCGTTCACCGCCCACGACTGCGGCGCATGCGATCAACGGCAGACCGATCACGATCGCGATCCCCAGGCCAAGCACGAACGTGATCAGACTCGCGGCGTGCGCGGCAACACCGAATCGACGCATGGACCTAACCGTTGCGCCCCACTTGCGAAACACCTTGCCGGCAAGGACGTCCGCCGCAGCCAACGCAGGCACGACGGGCGCTGCGTCCTGCGGACATGGCCGCGACTCAGCGATGCACTGCCCTACTACGTCGACTCTTGCGAGTTCGTCATCGCCGACCCCGGCCCGCCCAAACCATAGAAACGGTGCGCGTTTTCCGGTCAGCAGCCAGCGCAGAGTGGTCACCAGGGACGTCGACGACCCTCGCGTATCGGTGGCGGCCACCACCTCGACGCGCCGGGCACCCGCGGATTGCAGCAGCCCGGACGCTTCGATTGCCGCCGAATACCACATGTTGCGGCAGGCGATCAGCGAGACGACGGTGCGACCCCGGACCGCCTCGGGATGCGTTTTCAGCAGCGATCGGATGGGAAGCGAGGGCGCCAGGTACCACACCTGGTAGGCCAGGATGACCAATTCGTCTGCAGCCGTGTCGAAACCGCCCGCCGGCTCGACGAGCTCCACGAGCGCCTCCGGATCCACCACCTGCGGGAACACCCCGAAGAATCGCCGAATCGGCCAGGGAAACGGGAACGCGTCACGCGGCTGCACGTCGATCCAACGGATATCCCACCCACGCGCTTCCAGCGGGGCGGTCAATGCCTGGGCCACCTCGCGCAGCTGTCCGGTCTGCGTGTACAGGTATACGACTGCCCGACGGCGCAGGTGCTCGGTCGGGGCGGCTTCGAAGGCCGTGGTCACCGTCGGGTGTCCGACGCGGATGCCGACGACACCGCGGTGAGATGCATGAACGAAACCGCGAACCGGCCGGACTCGGGAACCATGCACAGCATCGTGTCGCCGTCCTTGATCAGACCCAGCTCCATCATCTCGTCCAGGATGACGTAAATGGAAGCGCTGCCGATGTTTCCGACGCTCGTCAGGTTGCTGTACCACTTTTCGGGGCCGCCCCCGTCAATACCTCGTCGGGCGAACTCTTTCATCACAATGGTTTTCATTCGTTCGCTCGAGTAATGCGCTGGGATCCAGGTCAGCGTCGACGGATCGAATTTACCCAGTCGGAGCAGGCGGTCATACTCGTCGACGCCGACCTTCACCAGGTGTGGCAGCAGGGAAAGATCCTGCCTCAGGACCAACGCACCGTCGGCGGCGGCTGCCGCGGCGGTCGGGTAGTCCCCCCACGTCTTCGCGCATCCCGTGTCGGGACTGCCGCCGTACATACACGTTTTCTCGGTGTTCGCATACGACGTCAGCGAGATCCAGTCGATGCGCAGGCTGATGCCGGAGGTTCTGGGCTCGCTTTGGATTACCGCCGCGCCGGCCCCATCAGAGAGCATGTAGCGCAAGAATGCGGCTTCGAGCGGCAGGGACCCCTCCTCGGCGACCGTGCCCATCTCGTCGAAACGCGAGCTCTTGAAGAAGCGGGAGGCGAACTCGCTGGCCACGCTGATCGCGGTGCGCTTCTCACCGATCGCCACCTGCAGGTATGCATTCTTTAGCGCCATCATCCCTGAACTGCAGATGCCGTGCAGGGTAGCGATCTCGAGGGGACCGTAGCCCAGCTCGCCGTGCACCATGCTGGCCTGTCCTGGCGCCATCATGTCCGGCAGCGTGGTGGCCGCGCAGAGCAGCTCGACATCGTCGGGACCGAGGCCGGCCCGCTCAGCTGCGACGCGAACGGCACTGGCCGCCATCGCCGCGTTGGAGATGACTGTCTGCTGAGCCTTGTCGATCGCGTAGTGGCGCGTCTTGATGCCGCAGTTGGCGAGAGTGATGTCCTTAAGATCAGAGGTCGAGCGTCCCGCCTTTCCGATGTAATCCTCTATTTCGTCGTTAGGCACGGGGTCGCCGGGGAGAAAGCTGCCGGTGGCTGTGATGTAAGCGCTCATATTCGGCTCCAGGGTTGTTTTGTCACTGGGGTGGTGGTGTTGTTCATCCACTGAGCTAGACGCATTCGTCGGGGTCTAGGTTCGATCGGCGCCAGGATCGTGTCGCATGTCACGCAAGCGGACGCCGAAGCACCTTGAACTGACAGCCTTTGAGCAGCCGTCGGACAGTCTGTCCCAAGGTCCTGAGGGCCGGATGGTTTGAGGACGAGGAGTTGGCGATGTCGCGTAAATACGACACCTCGATCATGAACTGAGTGAAGCGGCTACCTCATTGATCCGTTGCCTGGGGTGTGACAGGCGAGCGCCTCGAGCTCGGGAGCAGTCGGTAAGCCGGGTCCCGAAAGTGGCGGCCGTGGTCAACGCAATGAACGGGCCCAGCGTCCAAAATCGCTACGGCAGAGCTTCCTTCGCGCGGGGTGGCCACCAACAGCGCCACCTCGTGCCAAAGCGGCTGCTGGAACGGTAACCTCGCCGCGCGCCACCAGTGCCCTAGCGTGTCGACCGTGGTCATCCGCCGATTCGGACTTCTCTGCGAGGTCCGCGATGACTTCTAGGCTTGATCGCCGGTCTATACCGATAGAGGGGGAGTCTGTACGGAGGTCACTATGGCGATACCCCCGGTTGTGTCACGTGAGGAATGGCATGCCGCGCGCGACGACATGATCGGCTGCGACGTGGTCCAGCGACTCCAGGGACAGGTGTCGGCCGCCAGGATCCGATTCACCGCGCCACTCACCACACCACCGGTACAGCCGCCTTCGCCGCGAACGAGGCGGCGGGAATCTCGGCGATAGCCCTGGTCGATTCGGGTACGTGAACCGATGGTCGGCGCGCTGCGTTGAAAGGAGTGTTGCTTTGACGTGGGCCCGCCCGCACGCCGACGGGATGGTCACCGTCCGCTCGACACCGGAGACATCGGACCGGAAGGACGAACGAGGATGAAGGTCGACACTTATCTGCTCGGGCACTGGCCGTCAGAGCAGGAGCGGCTGCACATCGGGGCGGTTGCGCCCGTCGAATACAACCTCAAGGACCAAGCACCAGGCCGAGAGCTAGTGCGGCAGAACCCCGGCTGGCGAGCAGCTGGCACGTCGGGGCCGTCCACCTGGCAGCCAGCGATGTTTGTCGGTGGCTGTCTTTAGCATCGAGTGAAGTGGATTGGCGCTAACGGCATGCCTGAAGTGTCCGGTGGATTTGCCCGGCCTGCTTGGTGGCGCCGCTACGGAAGGGCCGGTGTTCCCAACATGATCGATATCGACGGGTCAGTGTCCGATATGGCACGAGAGTCCGATGCCGAGCTGACCGCGCGTTTCGAGCGCGATGCGATTCCGCTGCTCGACCAGCTCTACAGCGGTGCCCTGCGGATGACCCGCAACCCGGCCGACGCCGAGGACCTGCTGCAGGAAACGATGGTGAAAGCCTACGCCGGCTTCCGCTCGTTCCGGGAAGGCACGAACCTCAAGGCGTGGCTGTACCGGATCCTGACCAACACCCAGATCACCGACTACCGCAAGAAGCAGCGCCGACCCGCGCAGTATCCGACCGAGGAGATCACCGACTGGCAGCTGGCGTCCAACGCCGAGCATTCCTCGACGGGTTTGCGGTCCGCGGAGGTGGAGGCGCTGGAGGCACTGCCGGACATCGAGATCAAGGCGGCGTTGCAGGCGTTGCCGGAAGAGTTCCGGATGGCAGTGTATTACGCCGACGTCGAGGGCTTCCCGTACAAGGAGATCGCCGAGATCATGGATTGGCCGATTGGGACGGTGATGTCGCGGTTGCATCGGGGCAGACGCCAGCTTCGTAGCCTGTTGGCCGATGTGGCCAGGGACCGGGGCTTCGTTCGCGGTGACCCGCTCGACGCGCCCAAATCCGCGGATTTTCTCGGATCACATGTGGGAAGCCGACGCCCAGCCTGACAACAGTGGCCACAACAGCTGTTGGGATACACCAATCGTGGTCAGCTTCTCTGGCACCCGTCGAGAGCGTGCGCTGCGCGTCGGTGTCGTGGGACTGGCCACCGGTGCCACCGCCTTCGGGTAACCCTTCGGATCATGCTGGTTCGCTACCCGGATCAACGAGGACCGGCCTGGACTGGCTCCTCCGTTTGGCTGCGGTACCGACATGGGCGTTGGCGAGTCCGGTGGCGAACGTGTGACGCAGGTCGAGATCGACGAAGCGACTCGGGCTCGGCTATGCGGGCTCGGAGCGCACCACCCGCCGAGCGGTGGCGCAGCTCAAGCGCGACTGGCGCACAGGGCGGCGGCAGCTGCACCGGCCGTGGGTACCGGAGCCGGGCGGTAACGTCACCATACGAAACGCCCTGGGCTAAGCGGATATTCGCGAAGAAATACACATCGGCTCCGTCGTCGGGAGGGTCGGCCTACCCGTGCGCGAGGCGACAAGTCCGGGTGGCGGCGGGCCATCCTCCCGTCGCCGACCGGCCGGCGCGCGAGGTCCTCCTTGTCGTGCGGTTCGGGTCAACGGAAGTGCCGGTCGTAGGGCGTCCGTCCCCGTCGGGGCGGCCATCGAGCAGGCGGCTGCACCCGCGCCGCTGAAGCCGGGACACGAGGCACGACATCGACAGGCCGTGCTTCCCGTTCTGCGAAAACCGGAACGACTGGAACGACTGGAACGACCACGACTGGTGGGACGACCGCCAGGGTCCGCCGCTCTTGGGCTGGGGCCCACCGCCGGCATACCAGTGGACCGGAGGCCCGCCTCGGCCGTTCAACTACTGGGGCTACGACGTGAACCCGGTGTGGGATAACGGCTTCCACCAGTGCGGAATCTGGCTGTTCGGGCTTTGGATTCCGATCTTCGGGATCGGCGTCACCTAAGATAAGCCCGTCATGACCACTGCCGCCCTGCCGACTCAGCAGGGCGGCAGTGGTCGTTCTCAGTCGGTCACTCTGGAGCAGCCTCCACCACGGCCTTGATCCGCTCCAGGGTCTTGCGCATGTCGCGGATGTTGCGCCGCGTGCGGAGCTGACCGCCCAACAGCGCGAATACTTTGGTGAAGGCGCTGTCGTTCAGGCGAAACGATTCAGTGACCTCGGTGCCACCGTCCACCGGGGTGAACAGGTAATGCCAGTTGTTCACCGGCGTGTCGCCGACGAGCACCTCGAAGCCGAACTCACGGCCCGGGTCGCAGGCGGTGACCCGGCAGGTCGTCCAGTACACCGGGCCGATCTCGTTGCGTCGCACGTGTCCGCGGAACCGCACGCCCAGCGCGGGGCCTGTGACACCGTCCAGCCATTCGGCCTCGATAACCTCGGGCGAGAACCTGCCCGTATTGCGGACGTCGGAGACGATGTTCCAGATCTCGTCCGCCGGCGCCGCCATCGCAACCGTCACCGCTGCATGCATGAAGGCTGCCTCCTCTTGTTGAGAGCCACTCTTGACCATCCTCCTTCGATTCCGTGCTGCCCGACGGATCGATTTCACGTTAACTGTGTGAGTGACCGATTGGAGCGGTGAGGACTACGCCAAGGTCAGCTCGTTACAGCGGACGATGGCGGGCATGGTGCCGGGCGGGTATGCGGTCGGTGCGGACGCGTCGAAGCGAATGATCGCGACCGCGGACGCCGCGGGCGCACCGGCGGAATCCGGTCCGTGGTTTGGCTTCGCCGACGCCCGCCGGTTGCCATTCGGCGAACACTTCGATGTCGTGGTGTCGTTCAATGCTCTGCACTGGGTGCCCGAGCAGCGACAGGCGCTCGGGCAAATCGCGACGGTGCTGCGGCCGGGGGCCGCGCAGTTATTCAGGTGGTCTGTGCGGGGGAGCGGACCAGTCTGGAAGCGGTGGCGATGGAGACCTGCCGAAGCCCGCGTTGGGCTCACTGGTTCGACGGGTTCACCGCGCCCTTCATCCACGTGGATCCGGCCGGCTACGGAGAACTGGCGGCATCGGCGGGATTGACGGTCACCAACCCGACGGTGACCGACCGCGAGTGGGACTTCGGCTCCCGCAACCGGTTTCAGCAATGGTGTGCGGTCGTGTCGACGGCGTGGACCGACCGGTTACCCGTCGAGGATCGAGACCGGTTCGTCGGGGAGCCGATCGATGCGTACGAGACGGTGGCAGGTCGGTCAGGGCTGGGTCACAAAGGTTCCGGTTCACCCAGATGCGGGCCGAACTCCGGCGCTAGTGGTCACGGTCGTAAGTTCGTCGGGGGTTTAGGTCCAGGCAGTGGGGTCTGCGAGGTAGAGGCCGCAGGCGGTGTCGAGGGCGTCTTCGGGTGAGCCGCCCATAAATCCGGTGGGCAGGAACGAGTCTTCGTAGTCGTCGTGGCTGGCTCGGTAGATCGCAAAGCCCCATTCTCGTGCCGAGCCGGCGTAGCGCAGCCGGCACAGCCGGAGCACCTCGCCGTCGGGCAGGACGCCATCGAGTAGGCGAAGCCCGCGCGATAGCGCGTGTGTATCTGGCTCAGCTGCGGCCAACGCTCGCGGGAGCGATCGATCAGCCGTTGATGCAAGGAGGCTTTGGTCGAGTCCGGGATCTTCGGCATCTGCCTATCGTGGCCCAACCGTCGGGTGCGGTGTGGGTGGCCACGGCGTGTCGCGGCTGCGATGGGGCCGGGCGCGGAGGACAACGGATGGATGGCCATGCGCAGTCCGTTCATCATCGCCCTGAGTCTCTGGACGAGT
This sequence comes from uncultured Actinomycetota bacterium, assembly GCA_963800125.1. Taxonomy (GTDB): domain Bacteria; phylum Actinomycetota; class Actinomycetes; order Mycobacteriales; family Mycobacteriaceae; genus Mycobacterium. Next base: position 9,210 of record CAWDAC010000051.1, read on the forward strand.
CCGTTCTGCACGCCCGAGCCCGGTCGTCGAAGTCGGCGCATCGCGACGTGATCCGCGCGCGGATCGTGCTCGCTGCGGCCGACGACGCCACGAACACCGAGATCGCCGCCGAGGTGGGTGTGCATGTCGACACCGTCCGCAAGTGGCGTCGCCGGTTCGTCGCCGGTGGCCTGCCCGGGCTCGACGACCTGCCTCGCAGCGGGCGCCGCGGGTATTCACAGCGGTGCAGGTGGCCGAGGTCAAGGCGCTGGCTGCACCCTGCCCGCCGAGACCGGTGCGCCGTTGTCGCGGTGGTCGAGCGCTGATCTGGCCACCGAGGCGATCACCCGCGGGCTGGCCGAGACGATCTCGCCGGCCACCGTGCGCCGATGGCTGACCGCCGATGCGATCAAGCCTTGGCAGCACCGGTCCTGGATCTTCCCGCGTGACCCGGACTTCGAGACCAAGGCCGCCCGGGTACTCGACCTGTATGCCCGGCGGTGGCAGGGCGAACCCACTGGGTCCCGACGACTACGTGATCAGTGCCGATGAGAAATCGCAGCTGCAGGCCCTGCAGCGACGCCACCGGGGACGACCGCCTCGACCCGGGCGAATCCGACGCGTCGAGTTCGAGTACCGGCGCGGCGGCACCCTGGCCTACTTCGCCGCCTACGACGTCCACCGCGCCCGATGTGCTCGGGCAGATCGCCCCCAAGACAGGCATCGAGCCCTTCACCGACCTGGTCGCCGAAGTGATGACCACCGAACCCTACGCTTCGGCCCGCCGCGTGTTCTGGGTTGTCGATAACGGCTCGTCGCACAACGGGCACGCTCGATCGAGCGCATGCAGACAACATGGCCGACCGCGACCCTGGTGCACCTACCGGTGCACGCCTCCTGGCTGAACCAGGTGGAGATCTACTCTCGATATGCAGCGAAAAGCCATAAGCCCCAACGACTTCACCACCTCAACAAACTCTCCGAACGCATCATCGGCTTTCAGGACCGCTACAACGCGACCGCGACACCGTCGACTGGACCTACACCCGAGACGACCTCAACGCCTCCTCCACCGCCTCGACCTCCACGACACACACTCGAGCCACGCCGCATGACCCCCGACGAAACGACGGACTAGTTGTCGTCCTCCTCAGCGAGGTCATGCCGCACAACGCGGACCTCGCCGCGTGGCAGACACGCCGCATAACCGTGGTACTTGCCGTACAGCTCCCATGCCGTGCGCCGCTCGTTGCTACGCGCGTGGATCTCATGGCCGTCGGAGAACCCGAGATGCAGGCCGCCGTCCTCGTCCCAGTCTGCGTGGGTGATCGTCTGGCCGGCGAAGTCGAACAATGGACGCTCTTCGTTCTTCATTGCCTTCGGGTCGACAACCACAACTTCCTCGTCGCCGTTGGCGATCTTCGGTAGCCGCAGATGAAACGGCACAGAAATGATCAATTCGTTGTAGGCGTCCAAGCTCAGCACCAGACCGTCGCGGAACATGATCCGCTGCACCACGCAGCCCTTGATCCACTGTTCGGTCATAGTCTCACTCTGGACGGTTGCGGCCCGGCACACAAGAACCTTGGACATCGTCGTACAGCAGCGCCATCCGGTCGAGGAACCAGAGCTTTCCGAGTATCTGGACGGCCAGGCCGAACGCGGTGATCCACGGGTCGAGCGCGATCAGTCCCCAGACCCAGAAGGGCACTCCCGCAGCGCTTACCGAGCCCAGCTGTCCAGGGACCGCGGAGGTGGAAAACGCGCGGATTGGTCATCGTCCATACCGCCACAGCGCCCACCGGGATGAGCGACCACCAACCAACCCAGGCGATTCGACGGCCCTCGCGCACCCTTTCCGTCTGCGGAACAGTGAACCGGGGAACGATTAAACCCGTGTCAAAAGTGTTACTTATTACACATGCATGGCGTAATTTTGGCGCAGGGAGGAGCCTTCATGATCCGTCATCTTCTACGTTTGAGCAGGTCACTCGCCATCGGGATGGCCGCTGCCGCCCTCACGTTGGCGCTCGTTAGCCCGCCGGCCGCGCTGGCCGACGATCGTCTGAATTTCACCGGAACGACGCTCAGCGGTGCGCCGTTCGACGGTGCGTCACTGCAGGGCAAGCCCGCCGTGCTGTGGTTCTGGACGCCGTGGTGCCCGTTCTGCAACGCCGAGGCGCCATCGGTGAGCAGTGTCGCAGCCGCCAATCCCAAGGTGACGTTCGTGGGTGTCGCGGCTCGCTCTGATGTCGCCGCCATGGACGGCTTCGTCTCGAAGTACAACCTGAACTTCACGAACCTCAACGACGCGGACGGTTCCATCTGGGCGCGGTACAACGTGCCGTGGCAGCCGGCATACGTGTTCTACCGTGCCGACGGCACATCGACGTTCGTGAACAACCCGACCTCGGCCATGCCACAGCAGGAGCTGCAGGAGCGGGTGGCGGCGCTCACCACGTAAACGCCAGGCCGAGTGCAGCAAGATCTGGTCGGGCTGGCGTTCGCCGCCGGACTGGTGGCCGCGCTCAACCCGTGCGGCTTCGCGATGCTTCCCGCCTACCTCGCGTTGGTGGTACGGGGCAACGGCACCGGCATCCCGAGCGCGGTCGGTCGTGCCCTTGCGGCGACGGCGGCGATGGCGCTTGGCTTCCTGGCCGTGTTCGGCACGTTCGGACTCCTGACCGTGTCGTTGGCTTCGACCGTGCAGCGGTACCTGCCATTTGTCACGGTGCTGATCGGCATTGCACTTGTGGCGCTGGGTGTCTGGCTGTTGGCTGGACGTGAGTTGTCGCTCTTGATGCCAAACCCGTTGGCCCGCAGCGCTTCATGGGCACCGACGAGAAGGCTCGGCTCGATGTTCGGCTACGGTGTGGGTTATGCGATCGCCTCGCTGTCGTGCACCATCGGGCCGTTCCTGGCGGTAACCGGTGCCGGTGTCGGCGTTACATCCGTCGTAGGCCGGGTATGGATCTACGTCGCGTACACCGCGGGCTTCGCATTGGTCATCGGCGTGCTGGCCGTCGCGGTCGCATTGGCCGGTTCTGCGCTGGTCGACCGGATGCGGCGAATCCTGCCCTACGTCAACCGTATTGGCGGTGCCGTGCTGATCCTGGTCGGGCTCTATGTCGCCTACTACGGCTACTACGAGATCCGGTTGTTCAACGCCGGTGGCAATCCTCAAGATCCGGTGATCGCGACGGCAGGCCGACTGCAGGGAGCTATCGCCGGCTGGGTCCACCGGCACGGGCCATGGCCGTGGATCCTGGTGCTAGCCGTACTGATTGTGGCCGCGGCGCTCTGGGCTTGGCGCGTGAAAAGCGGCCAACTTAGGCCGTCCCACGCAAGTCAGGCCACGGTGGACGACGAACCATAGCCAGCGTGGCGAAGGTCGCCGAGACCAACCCGATCAACTCGCCCATCAGCGGAATCCGGGTCGCATCGACGGCAGGCACCCAGGAGGCCTCGCCGTCTTTGATGACGAAGACACCCGCCGGTTTCGCCATCAGGCGCAGGTCCACGTCCTCGGCGCCCGGCTTGGTTCTTCCGCCCACTCTTGCGACCGGAACGATCGTCACTCCGTCCACGGTTTCATAGGGCCGCCCGTAGACGTGCGCAGCGGCCCGGGTCCGGCACGATCGAGTCGAGAGCCTCTCGTAGCTTCATTTCATACCTTTCCGTTTCGACGATCGATGATTTCGCCGACCGGCCCTGTTGAGCCGGTTGCGGTTTACGGTGCTTCGGTGTGTGGCGGTGACATGTTTCGGGGCGTACTTGGGTGGCTGGGGGCTTGCGGCGAAGCGTCGGGTGGGCTGCTACGCGGCGTCAGCCGGCCGTTGGCGGGTGATGGCGGCGGTGCGTGTGGACGTGGCGGGTGTTGAAGCGCCAGCCGGTGTGCGATGCTCGTCGTTGTACCAAGGGAAGAAGGTTTGGCAGTGCCGCGGGCTGCCTCGATCGAGTCGACCGGCCGGGGAGTCGGGTCGGTACTTCAGCGTCTTGATGCGCTCGCTGAACGGGTTGTCGTTGCAGATGCGCGGGCGCGAGCGACTGGGTGATGCCGAGATCGGCGAGCGGAACGCCACCGGCTTGGAGGTCATCGACGAGCCGCGATCGGCGTGATGGTCGCTGATCCCGCCCGATGCCCTGTTTGGCGCAGTCTGGCGGTCAGCCCTCCGCCAGCGCCGCGGATTCGCGGTGGCGACCTCCACCCAACGACGAGCGGGAGAGTGTCCAGATCACGTACAGGTGGTAGTAGGTCCACTTCGCCGGGCCGCGCAGTTGGTGATGTCCCGACCACACCGAATTCGGCTGGTAGGCAACCAGTTCCGGTTTCACTGTGGCCGGGTGGGTGGCTTGGCGGCGCCGTCCCGGCTCTCGCCGCCCGGCGTAGCGCCGGTAGAAGGCGACTGCGAGCCCAGGTAGACACCGTCGTCGAGCGCGTGGCCCCCCTCGGCCGGCGCCATGTCGACGAACCGGTCGCTGTGCAGCCGTCGAGGATCGCCTGCTGCTCGATGGCGCTGAGGGCCGCGGTTGGTGCCGGTCGCGGTGCGGGACCGGCGCCGCCGCGGGGTGCCGGGCTGAGGAGGTGGCGCCGGTAGTACCGGCCTGCGACGCGCCCACGGCCAGGCACGCATCCCGTCGCCGAGCGTCCGGCCAGTTGGCACGCCGATCGGTCATGGCGTCGACCTCGGCTGGTGTCCGCGCCCTCGGAGAGCGTCTCCAGAGCGCGTGCAGTTTTGCCTGCACATCCACCACGAAGCGGGTCTGGCCACTCCTGCCCAGCTGTCGTTTCTCCTGCTCAAGGCGGGCGATCCGCTCGGCTGCGGTGCGCGCGACGTCCGCGTGCACGGCTAGCCCAGCCAGCGCCCGCTCGCGCGCCTTGCGCCACGCACGATAGGCTGGAAAAGCCCTCCCGACGCAACACGCCCTTGTCACCACGGGGGCGGCGTCGTAGGCGGCCAGGATCTCCAGCGTACTGCAGTGAACGCCGCCGCCGGGCACGCCGGGCCTCGGGCAGGACGCTCAGCACCACCCACACCAGGACCGATCCGGTGCCACCAAGCGTCACGAGGAAGAGAATAGTCGTATTCGAGGAGAGTCGTTCGGACAAGGAGCTACAAATGGTGATAGTCGCGGGTCATGTCATTGTCGGTCGGGAGCAGCGTGACGACTATCTGGCCGGATGTGTGCAGGTGGTGCAGCAGGCCAGAGGCACGTCCGGTTGCCTCGACTTCTCGATCTCCGCTGATCTGCTTGATGCCACGCGCGTCAACGTTTTCGAGCGATGGGAGTCACAGGACGCGGTCGAGGCTTTCCGCGGCAGCGGCCCCAGCGACGACCAGGGCGACGCGATCGTTTCGGCATCGGTGGCCGAGTACGACGTGAGCGACGAACGGAACCTCACCTAGCGAGGCTCTCCTTCGAAAGTCGGCTTTTGCGCTTCAGCAACGTGGGAGCGACGCTCGATCAAGTCTGCATCCCCAAGTCGCGAAATTCCTGACATCCGGTCAGCAAAAGCGTCCTACACTTTATTGACAAGGGCGCCAAAAGGAGATTGATAGGGGACGAGCTCAGCTCGACGAAGACGGGAGACAGCCGTGACCGTCTCAATTTCACATCCCGTATTCGACACTGTCGGACCGACCACGCCGACGGTCGAATCCACTCAACCAGCCACTCTGAGCACCCTGCTTCGCGAACTCGGCATGTCCCACACGTGCGTCGGGAAGCAGTGGGGGGCGCTGCACACCTGGCTGATGATCCACGAGGCACAACGGCCGCTCAGAATCAGCTTGCGCGAGAACGGCTACGGGCTCCTGTTGAAGTTGACCGACGAGGAACGCGCCAAGCCGCGCAGTCTGGCCTGATAGGACTCAAAGTCAGCGATCAAAGCCGCGGTCGTCGTCCCCGAAGGGGATGGCGATGGCCTGTTCGATCAGATCCGCCTCGCTGGCGTCGGCGGCCCGCGCCGCGGTGACGCCGGCGGGGTCCAATCCGGCTTCCTCGTCGCCGTCGTCAACGGGGATGTCGTCGGGATAGGTCAAAGTCGGTCTCCCTCCACGGTCGAGTAAGTCGGCTATCCGCTCTTGAAGTGGTGATCTGCCGGGTGCTGCACGGACGCCGTCCGAGATCGCGCCCGCTCGTCGGCCGCCTCCTGCTCTGCGGGGTTGACAACAAGGGCATCGGGGCCGGGATACACGGTGGCCTCGTGATGAGTGCCGAACCACCGCACGACATAAGGAGGCGAGCCGTCCGCCGAGCGCACCTCGGTGATCTCGCCGCGCTGATCCGGCTGTTCGACCGTCGCGCCCTTGACCACCAACCAGTCGCCCACCTTGGCCTTCATCGTCCACTCCTTTCTCTGTGTCAACCGTCCTGTTGGCACACAAGAAATTGTCTCTCGCCGCGCAAGGCCGTGTAGCTGCTCGATGTAACTGCTCGTTCGCCGTCTGCGATATCCCCGCTATACGCAAGACGGGAAGCAACGCCATGAATCTCCTCCACCAATCTCCGGGTAACTGGGTTCGCCGGTTCTCGGCTGCCGCACTCGCGGCGATCCTTCTACCTGCCCTGATCACCGTCCTTGGTGGCACGCCGACGGCAGCCGCTGCGCCCGAAGTGCTGACTGTGCCGTCGCCGTCGATGGGCCGCGACATTCAGGTCCAGTTCCAGGGTGGCGGTTCCCGTGCGGTGTATTTGTTGGATGGACTGCGGGCGCGGGACGACCGCAACGGATGGGACATCGAGACCGGCGCGTTCAGCTGGTTCGACGGATCCGGGCTGTCGGTGGTGATGCCGGTGGGTGGCATGTCCAGTTTCTACACGGACTGGTACCGGCCCGCGGTGGGCAGCGGCTCCACGCAGACCTATAAGTGGGAGACCTTCCTGACGTCGGAGCTTCCGGGCTGGCTCGCGGCTAACAAGGGCGTCAGCCCGACCGGAAACGCCGTGGTGGGCTTGTCGATGTCCGGGGGAGCGGCGCTGGTTCTGGCCGCCTATCACCCCGGCCAGTTCATCTACGCCGGGTCGCTATCCGGCTTCCTGAACACCTCCGCACGACTGTGGCCGGTACTTATCGGCATCGCCATGGCCGACGCGGGCGGCTTTAATGCGCTCGACATGTGGGGGCCATACGGTGGCGGCGCCTGGCAGCGCAACGATCCCATGCTGCAAATCCCGCGGCTCGTCGGCAACGGGACCCGCATCTGGGTATACAGCGGCAACGGCAATCCGACGGATCTCGATGCCGGTTTGGGCAATGCCCAGATCCCTGCGCAGTTCCTCGAGGGGTTGACGATCAATACGAACAAGGAGTTCCAGGCCCGCTATCAGCGCGCGGGTGGCAGCAACGGCGTGTTCAATTTCCCGCCGAATGGAACCCACAGCTGGGGTTACTGGGGTGGACAGCTGCAGGCCATGAAGCCCGACATCCAACGCGTATTGGGCGCCGCGCCTACTGTCTGATCATCAAAGGTCGCGCGACCAGTACTCGCCGACCAGGTCGTGGCCGAAACTTGCGTGCGGCTCGCGGCGATCGAGCCGGAAGCCGGCACGCTGGTAGATCCGCCGGGCGGCAACCAGAACATCGTTGGTCCACAACACGATTCGCGCATAACCGGATCGCCGCGCGAAACGAACACACTCGTCCACCAACCGAGTGCCGACACCGGCGCCCCTCGCCTGCGGTTCGACCAGCAGCAGACGGAGTTGCGCGGTGTCCGGTGTTTCCGATGCCGTGCAGAACACGCAGCCGACGCGTTCGCCGTCCAGTTCGGCGATCCAGGCGGCTTCTGGCCTGCCGTCCCGACGCTCGGCGAAGTCGGCGACGATGCGGGCGACGAGGGCCTCGAAGCTGACGTCCCAGCCGTACTCGGTGGCGTAGCGGGCACCGTGGCGCTCGACCACCCATCCGAGGTCGCCGGGCTCAGGGGAGCGGAGGACTAATCCAGCGGCTGGGCGTTCGTCGTCGAGCACCCGCCGGATCCGGCCCATCGCAGCAACGAGTTCGGTGCGCTGAGCCTGGTCCAGTGGCCCCACCAAGCGGTCGATCGCGTCTGCCTGCAACGTGTCGAGTTCGGTGAAGGCCGCACGTCCGGCAGGCGTGAGGCGCACGAGCTGGCGCCGCGCGTCGGTCGTCGACGGCTCGCGGTCGACGAGTCCGTCGGCGATGAAGCGGGACAGAATGCGGCTCAGATACCCGGCGTCCAGATCGAGCACGCGCCGCAACTCCGACACCGGTATTTGGTCGCTGTGCGCCAATTCGTACAGCACCCGGCCCTCGGTGAGACCGAACGCCGAGCCAGCCAGTTGCGGTCGCAATAACCCCAGAACGCGCGTGTAGAAGCGATTGAAACCGCGGACCTCGTTGACGGCTGAGACGGACATAGTTGACATCGTCAAATAATTCTCTGACGATGTCAACTATTGCCCGCGGCAAGGGCTATTAGCCAGACCCGCTATTCTCTACGCAGCCAACGTCGGCCGAGACCACCGTGCCGACTGTGCGGCGAAAACTTCAGAAAGCAGCTATCTTGCGTTCATTGCCGGCAGAGATTGCGGCGCCGAAAGGCTGTACCTTGCCAGAAACACCGACGGAGACCCAGGATCTGCGGCCGCACTTCGAGGACGTGCAGTCGCACTACGACCTGTCCGACGACTTCTACCGGCTCTTTCTGGATCCGACTCAGACGTACAGCTGCGCGTACTTCGAGCGCGACGACATGACCCTCGAAGAGGCCCAGTTGGCCAAGATCGACCTCTCCCTCGGCAAGCTCGGTCTGCAGCCCGGGATGACGCTGCTGGACGTCGGTTGCGGCTGGGGCGCCACTTTGCGCCGAGCCATCGAACGCTACGACGTCAACGTCATTGGCCTGACGCTGAGCCACAACCAGCAGGCACACGTCGAGGCAAGCTTCGCGGCGATGGACAGTGGGCGCTCCAAACGAGTGCTGCTGCAGGGCTGGGAGCAGTTTCACGAAAACGTCGACCGCATCGTCTCCATCGGCGCGTTCGAACACTTCGGCTTTGACCGCTACGACGACTTCTTCAAGATGGCCTGCGCCGCGTTGCCAGCCGACGGGGTGATGATGCTGCACACCATCGTGACGCCGAGCGCCGAAGACGTCGAGGCGCGCAACCTCAAAATGACGATGACACGCCTGAGGTTCTTCAAGTTCATCATGGACGAGATCTTCCCGGGCGGACGCCTGCCGGCGGTGGCCCAGGTCGAAGAGCATGCGACCAAGGCGGGTTTCGAGGTCAAGCGCGTTCAGCCACTGCGGTTGCATTACGCGCGCACGCTTGATCACTGGTCGGCGGCGCTTGAGTCTCACAAGGACGAGGCGATCGCGATCCAGTCCCAGGAGGTTTACGACCGGTACATGAAGTACCTGACCGGTTGCGCAGACCTGTTCCGTGACGGTTATACCGACGTCTGCCAGTTCACACTGGTCAAGAGCTAGGGTTTACCGGCGCCGACATTCGCGATCGCGTCGATCACAGCTCTCGGATTATCCAGGGCCACAAATGTTTTGGCGCCGGGTACCTCGATCAGCGAGGAGTTCGGAAACAGCTCGGCCATGCGTCTGCCAAGCGATGGCTTGAAGCATCGGTCGCGCTGACCCCACACGAGCGTGACCGGTTTGGTGAACCGCGGGAAACGAGTCGACACGTCGGTCAGATCAGTCTTCGCGACGTGCCGCAGCAGGGTGGCAAGGTCGCGGCAGATGCGGGTGTCTCGGCGGCACGGTTCGAGCCAGGCGTTGGTGAGTTGCGGGTCGGGATTGTTCATCAGTAGTCCAAAGCCGAGTGGTGAATGACGCAACGCCGTCAGCTGCATCTGCCCGAACAGAAACTTGATCGAGGCGGGTCCGCGCAGCAGCGCGAAGACGAGCGTGAACGGGAATGGCGGGAACTTGTCGAACGCGTCGCAGTTGGTCAGCACCAGGCGTCCGACCACCTCCGGGTGAGCATCGACGACGAACTGACACAAGCCGCCACCGGTGTCGTTGCCGACCAGCGTCACATCGGTAAGGCCGAGCGCGGTGATGAAGTCGCGGATCAGCGTCGCGATGCCGCGCGGCGACAGGTCCGCACCGCTGTTGACCGGGATGGTGTGGGAGCCGAGGGGCCAGTCAGGCAGGACGCACCGAAAACCTTGCTGCGCCAGCCCTTCGGCGACCTCGACCCACAGTCGATGGTCGACCAGGATGCCGTGCACGAACAACACCGGCGGATGCGGCGAGTCCTCCGGGCCAAGGACGTGGTAATCGATCGTTGCCTGCTCCAACGCGACCTGTGGCATATCCGGCATCCTTTCGCTCGGTCTCACCAGCACCTTACCGACTATCGGTATGGAAATGCCAAGGGGTTGTTTCAGCGCGTGCGCCGGAACCTGCGCCACAACCGCAGCGGCAACAGACCGATCAGCGGTGCCCGTTTGCCGAGATCGTCGGTGTCGCGCCGATTGAAGGCGGCGGCATAGCGCCGACGCGTCTTCTCCCGTGTCGTACTCTTTTGCGCCTGAGCCTGCCCGCACCGGTCACACGCCCACGCATGGTGCGGCCATCGGGGTGGAAGGCGGGCCGATGACCGAAGACCCGACAGGCCAGCGTCATTGACCGGTCCGCTCGCTATCTGCGGGCTCGTCGACGGGATCGGCTGTGCTCAGCGGTAACGCGAGATCCTCGCTCGCCGCCTCTCGCCGAGCGCACAACGCGCTGGCCCCAGTCGAGTACCCCGGCGGCGAGCGGTTTAGTCCGGCAGCCTCAGGTCGGACGAAGTGCCTAGCCGACGCGATCCAGTCCGCCGGCGCGCGGATCCAGACGCCTCCGAGGCCGGCCACCACCCGCCAGTGGAACCGCGACCATGGCAGCCGGTCGAGTCGTGCCGGTATGTGCGTACTGATGACGCCCGTCTGGACTTTCCTACTCATCGCCGCTGCCTCCTAGCGAGCGCACCAAGCGCTGGCCAGGGAGTACTCAGGCGACGAACCGTTTAGTCCAGGCCGCCTGCTTTGAGGATGATCCGGTCGAACCGGCGGTCCGGCAGGATCCGGCGCAGCAACAGCATTCGCTTTGCGCCCTCGCCAACCGGGTAGCGCGTACGCGGCTTGTCGCTGGTCAGGGCGTGCATCACCGCGTTGGCGACGACCTCGGGCCCGGAGCCGGAAGCCGCATGCTCACTGATGCTTTCGGCCACCGCCTCCAACTGCGACCCATATCTGCGCCTGCCCTCACCGGGGAGGGAGCGGATCGCGTCTTCGGTGTCACGCTGCAGCTTGCCTCCCATCGCGGTCGCGATGAAGCCGGGCTCGACCACCGAGACGTGTACGCCCAATTGGCGGAACTCCAGCCGTAGTACGTCGCTCAGGCCTTCGAGGCCATGCTTGGCGGCCACGTACGGCGCCATCAGCGGAACGCCCGCCTTGCCTGCCGCCGACGTGACGTTGACGACCCGCCCGTGACCGGTGCGCAACAACGGCAGCAGCGCCTGGGTGACCGCGAGGGGGCCGACCAGATTGACCTCGAGTTGCCGACGAAAATCCGACAACGCGAGGTATTCGACGGGTCCGGGAAGAGTGGACCCCGCGTTGTTGACCAACCCCGCCAGGCCTGCACTCCCGACCGCGGTATGTACCTGGTCGGCCATCGCGGCGATCGATGCCTCATCGGTGACATCGATGTACACCGGTGTCAGCGGCCCCGACGCCTCGGCGTGCAGCGCTGCGCCGTCCGCCTCCTTGCGGACCCCGGCGAAAACCCGGAATCCCTTGCTGTCCAATAGGAGAGCGCATGCACGCCCGATGCCGGTCGACGCTCCGGTGATGACTACTGCTTTCATGGTTGCTCACTTCGGTTGGGTTTTGGTTCCTGCCGCGTTGCAGAATGCTGCGGTCATCACGTCGATGACGGTTTGGCGATCGGGTACCGATGCGCCTGCTGCGGTCAGCCGGCCGCGGGTGATCAGGTGAACGCTGATCGGGGAGATCAACAACGGGACGAGCAGCGAGAGCGGTAGGTCGGCGCAGTGGCCGGCATCGATCTGGTCGGTCAGCCAGCCGCCGATGTTCGCGGTGATGCGGGGCAGGATTCGGTCGCGGAACAGCTGTGCGCCAATGCCATTCGGCTTTGCCAGCATCTCGGCTAACAGTGCCTCCAGCACACCGGTACCGCCTTGCTGACCGTTCACGGTGTCGAAAACCACCGTGTAGATCGCCCGCACACCGTTCTCGAAGTCGGTGAACATTTCGGGATGGTCTGCCATCAGTTGCACCACTGTTGGCAGGGGCGCATGACGTTCGAACACCGCGGCCAGCAAGCCTTCGCGTCCGCCGAATGCGGTGTGCACCGCGCTGACCGAACATCCCACGCGGCGTGCGACCCCGTCGACCGTCAGCGCCGCGACACCGTCGGCGATGATCACATCGGTGGCCGCCGCGATTGCGCGATCGGCCACGCCGACACGGCCGCCGGGGTCGGCTCCTGCCTTCCGGACGGCCTCGTCAAGCGCCCGCCGGTTTCGCACCCGGCGGTAGATCGTCGACCGCGACACCCCGGCGCGCCGAGCGATCTGGTCCAGAGACAGCTCGGCGACAGGTGTTCCCGTCTCCTGCGCTTCGGCCATCGCGGCCTGCACAATGCCGCTATCCATGATTGTGATACTAGACACTAGTCGGCATAGTTTCAAGTGTCAGCTCTCGGCCGACCGGCTGCCCCTAGGCGCGTAGATTTGCGCTATGAGCGGCGGAAACGACCGATGGCTCCGGACGTCACCCGCGAAGGCGCTGCTGCTCTCCGCGCTCGCGATGTCGTTGGTGTTGGGATTCGGCTTCGTCGTGATCAACACATCGCCACAGGCCGCGGTCGGCTCGCTGAGCAGCGCCGAGCCCCTGACCGACGAACAGTCCAGGGACCAGGTTGTGGACTCGGCCCTACAGATCGTCACCGCCGCCCAACTGCGTGGTGTCACCGGCGGCTACACCTTCTTGTCCTGCAAGAACGAGCACGATCCGCCATACCAGGTTGCGGTGTACCTGAACTTCCGGATCTCCGAGACCGATTCGGTCAAGCGCATCCGCGAGATAGCGGACGCCATGGTCGCGCACGGCTGGCAAGAGGCACCGTCGATGGGGGAGCACTTCGGCAGAAAGCTGACCAAGGACGGAGTCACGTCGACCTTTCACCGGAATCTCGACGACGCGGACTTCGGCACCATGCGCATCTACGGCGAATGCCGCAACGTGGCCGACCACCGCAACGACAACCCGGCCTGGACCGACATCGCGGGTCTGCTCAGTTGAGGCTGCGCTGCAGCAGGACGGTGTCCAGCCAGCGGCCGTGTTTGAATCCGACCGAGGTCAACCGGCCGGCGTCGACGAACCCCCGATTGCGGTGCAGCGCAAGGGAGGTGTCGGCGTCGTCGTCCACGATGACGGCGATCACTTGACGGACTCCGGCATCCGAGCAGCCGGCCAACAGCGCGTCGAGCAGGCAGCCGCCGATGCCCCGGCCGACGGCGTGGGGCGCGAGGTAGATCGAGTCTTCGACGGTGTGCCGGTATGCCGGTCGTGACTTCCACTGCATGCAGTACGCGTAACCCGCGACCGCACCGTCGACCTCCGCGGTGACGAATGGGAGTCCGGCATCCGCGATCATTCGGAATCGGCGGGTCCATTCCTGCCGATCGGGCGGGGTCATCTCGAAGGTGGCGACGCCGGTTCGCACGTGGTGCGCGTAGATCTCGCCGATCGCCTCGAGGTCGTCGGGCACCGTCGGCCGGATGATTGGTTCGCCGTTGCCCAACGCCGTCAGCAGGCGACCGGGTGAGACTCGCAATACGGGGTCGTGCCCGGAAAACGGTAACGATGATCGGCCACCCACCGGTACACGGCCTCCTGCAAGCCCCTGATGCCGGGGATCCGATAGATCAACAGCGGGAGCCTGGTCCCCAACGCCGCTGACACGGCAGCGTTTGCGGCCTCCGCCCCGCCGTAGACCTGGCCGGACGAGTCCAGCCACCACACCGAATCGAAGAGTCGCTCTGCTGGAATGCCGAGCCGCTCTGCGGTGCCTGCGCGCTGGAGCGGCTCGGTGTGCAGGTCGCCGGTGCGGTCGAGTCTGACCAGGAAGTTTCGGGACCGAGTGCACATCCCGCACGCACCGTCGAAGAACAACACTCCGCTCATGTCTTCATTGTCCACCCGACGCGCTGTCGGGCGCCAAGTCGGTCACCGCCTGTCGGCCGATGTGATCGAGGTCATCCGCAGGGCGGTCTGTCCCGCGTAGCACGCGGCGCGATCGACCGCCGAAGCGGGCATCCCGACGGTCGGGGCGATGGAGGAGAACAACGTTGGCTATCGCCCGGTGCGGAGCGGGCCAACCGAGCCCGAACAAGGTCGTTCTAAAGGTCTTGCGGGCAGCCAGGATTCGGCGCAGGTACTCCGGATGCGCACGCGACTCACGGGTCAGCAGAAATCTGGTCCCCGCGATCACTCCACTTGCCCCTGCCGCCAACGCCGCCCGGGTATCCTCGCCGGTTGCGATTCCGCCGGCAAGCAACACCGGTCCGTACCCACCATCACGAACACGAAAATGCCTGCACCCCTGAGCTTGTCCACCAATGCCCCGGTCGCCGGCGAAAGCCACAACGGCGGCGACGATCCTGGAGTTGACACATTCGGAAACGTGACGGCGGCGCAGGAATGGCGTCAGGAGGTTCATCACCACCGCGCGACCGGGCGCACCATCCCGGATCTGCCGGATCGAATCACGGAGTTGATCGGGAAGGGCAAGGCCGAGTGTGCCCAAGCCTCCAGCGCTGGCCACTGCGGCCGCCAGTTCCGGGCCCGTGAGGCCGCCGCCCATTCCGGCCTGACCGACCGGCACGTCCAGGCGTAGCCAGTCTGCGAGATCCATGAAGCGCACGCTATCGCGCCGGCGGACCCTTCGGAGCGCCCGCGGCATCGCGTCGACGCGCGGCCATTCCGGCGAGCGCCTCGAGTACCACGCGATGTGCCGCGTTGACCGTGAGGTCGCTGACGTCGTAAGGCGGTGAGACCTCGACGACGTCTACGCCCGCGACGTCGTGCTCATAACAGAGCTGTCGCACCATCCGGAGGAGGTCCGCGCTGGGGATGCCACCGGGCTCCGGCGTACCGGTGCCGGGTGCGAAAGCCGGGTCCAGCACGTCGATATCGACAGACACGTACAGCTTTTCGGCCTTGGCGAGCGCCTCGGCCACCGCTTCGGTCATGACGGTCTTGAAGCCTCTGTCCCAGATCTCCTGCATGGTGTGCCAGGTCATGCGCTGCTCAACCATCCACTCGAAAACGTCCTGCGGCGGCCAGTAGCCACGCAGGCCGACCTGGACGAAATGGGTGCCGGGCACCGCGCCGGACTCGATCAGCCTGCGCATCGGCGTGCCGTGGCTGGCCAGGTTTCCGTCGATGATGTCGGCGGTGTCGGCGTGCGCATCGAAGTGCACGATGCCGACGTTGCCGTAGCCATGCACGTCGGCGACCGCCGTGGCGGCGGGCCAGGTGATCGAGTGGTCCCCGCCGAGAATGACCGGCACGATGCCGCGGGACGCGACCGCGTGGACACGCTCTCGGATGTTCTTGTGCGACACCTCGGTCAGACCGTGGGGGCAAAACGCATCGCCGAAGTCGACGACTTCCAGCCAGTCGAAAATCTCCAACCCGTAGTCCATGTGATACGTGCCCGGTTCATAGGCGGTGGCCCGGATTGCCCGCGGACCGAACCGGGCGCCCGGCCGGTTCGTTGTCGCCACGTCGAACGGGGCACCGACGATGGCGACGTCGGGTCGCCAGGACTCGAGTTGCTCGAGCTCGGTCAGGAACGGACGATGCCCGAACGACGCGAGGCCGGCGTATGGCAAGTCAAGCTGCTCGGCCATTCCCGGCGGCAGGTCCCGCTCCGGCCCGTGGTCATGCTGATGGCTCATGGGCTGACAATACCGTTCGGCGCGACTCGATTTCGGGGATCAGCCGTCGCTCATGCGGGAAGCGCACGATCGATGATGGCGCGCGTATCGACTTCGGCGGGCATGGTGCCGTAAGCCAGGCCGCGGTCGGGCCCCAGGCGTCTCGCGCAGTAGGCATCGGCAACGGCGGAGGTGGAGAAGCGCACGAGCAGAGTCGCGATGAACCCGACGGCCAGATCCTCGACCATGCGGCGCGCACCGGCTTGGGGATTCTGCGAGCCGGCCAGTGTCGAGCGCGACGACGTCGCCCGAGCCCTCCCAGATCGGGTGCACAGCCGCGTCACGCAGCAGCCGCGGCAGGCCCGAGGCCTCGCTGTAGCCGTTGCCGCCCAGGCATTGCATCGCCTCGGCGATGTGGCCGGTGACTCGGCCACAGCCCCAGTACTCCATGACCGTGGTGGCGATTCTGCGCATCGGCGACCCGTCATCGCCGTGCTGCGCCGACAGGTGCATCAGGGCAATCGCGAGGTCGGCCAGCACGTTGGCCATGGCGGGCTGGTCGGCCACTCGAGGAGGGCCTGCGTATCGAAGCTCAGTGCTTCAACCGTTCAATCACCGACGGCCAAACATACGAGGGCTTACGCCAATTCAACGAACGTGACCATCCCGACCGTCTTCGCGACACCGTGCCCGTCACGCCGGGGCTGCGCCGCTCGGAGTAGTTACTTCGCAGCGAAGTCGGCGAAGTGTTTCAGCCCGGAACCCCAGCCGTCGACCGATCCGACTGCGTCGGCCATGCCCTGACCGCCCTCGGCCATCCGCCAGAAGTCCTTGTGCACCACGACGACTCGCGTTCGGTCGCCATCGGCCGTGAATGCTACCGAGACGCGTGACGCCTTTTCCACATCGGTCTCGAGCTGCCACGTGCCGGTGACCATCCACGCGAACGCTAAGCCGGCGGGCGGATCCCACTCGGTGACCTGTCCCCACACCGACTCGCTACCGTCCTCACAGCTGTCGTAAATCCGGCCACCGATCCGTGGTTCGACGGTCATCGCCACCACCGGGGATCCCGCCAAATGGTGCTCGGCGGGCCACCATTCGGCCATGTGGTTGGTGAAGAGGTCGAACGCCCGCTCCGGCGTTCCGCCAACAGTGATCTCGCGACGGACATCGGTGATGGTGGTCATGTGCTTCCTCCTGAACCGTTGGACTGGCTATCTGCGAACGCGGCGAACGATGAGAGAGCGTCGCGCCACATGACATCGAGCCACTGCCGGAGCACCTCGAAGCCATCGGTGGTCACGGTGTAGACGCGGCGGGTCCCGACGGGATGGGATGTCACGATGCCGGCGTCTTTCAGGATCTTCAGGTGCTGCGACACCGCCGGCCTGCTGATCGGCAGTTGATCCGCGATTTCCTGTACCGACGACGGCTTGCGGCGCACCAGATCGAGCACTTCTCGCCGAGTGGGATCGGCGAGCGAGTCCAGAACCATTCCGTAAGTCACCACTTACCGTTCATACCAGCTTACGGATATGCGGTCAAGCAGGCTTCCAAGACCAGCGCGGAGTTCTTCCGCCGTCGCCTCACCGGCCGAGGGTTCGACCTCGACGACACCTCCGGCTCAAGCGGCGATCACTTCACCGCCCGGCGGAAGCCGTAGCCGCCCGCCGGAGTAGATATGGCACGACCGCGCGATGTATGGGCGCAACCGCCGTCCAGATGATGCGGGCCAACAACGGTCGCCGGTAGCTGACGAACGTCTCGAGCACGGCACTCGACGGCGGAACTCGTCTCGCCACGAGCAACCCGTGCAGGAGCGGGCCGGTTGCGCGCAGCCTGATGCTGTCGTGCTCGGCGGTCAGGATCTCCCAGCCCAGAACATGTTTCGGCGAGGAGCCGGGTGCCAGCCCCAGCCTCAGCACATGTCGATGCGCGACCAACACGACCATGCCCAACCACCGAGGAACCCCCTTGAGACCGGCCCGAACCAGCTGTTCCGCCGAACGTGCGTCGGCCTCGCTCATCGGGACCTCGAACGCGTCCGCGTAGTCGAATCCCTCTGCCGCTACGACCGATCGTTGCTGTACGACAGCCACTTTCGGCCAACTCCTTTCAGCATGCGCGGGTAGACGATGAGATACCGAAACGGCGTGATTGCCGCCATGTAGGCGTGCCCGAGTAAGCCGTTCGGCTTCACCAGGATCGCCATCTGGCCGCGGTATCCGCCCGCTCCATCCGGCACCCAGCCGAGGTGAATGACCCCGTGCACCGTCCGATTGATGAGCTCCGCCGCCCACTCGTCGTCGACCTGGTAGAGCGGCGTGAAACCCATCGCAGGGTTCACGGTTGAGGGGGCGTCGCGCAGATCCGCGGGCAGCCGGTCCAGCAGGCTCGGACGTGTCGGGTCGGCCGCCGCGTCCGGGCCGTCCCACCCGAAGACCTGACCGAGCACCTCTCGAATCGCGAAGAGCATGCCGACCAACGAGACCCGCTGTTGCGCCTCCTCGAACGTGGAGACCATCTGCACCAGCCGGGGAAAGTCGTCCGGCCCGCCCGGCGTTGGCAGCGCCCAGACGTCTTCGAGCCGGAAGTCGCGGGTGAACTCGTGGATCCGCCACGGGCGGGAAAAATGCGCGCTCTTTGGGAGTTTCATCGGGAGCCTCCTTGACTGCCAGATTAACATACGTACATGCACGTATCTATACCTGCGCCGGGTGCGAGACCACGGACTCAGGCCGAGCGCCGGGCGCGCACCCGCGCCGCCCTCCTCGAG
Source organism: uncultured Actinomycetota bacterium (assembly GCA_963800125.1). Classification (GTDB taxonomy): domain Bacteria; phylum Actinomycetota; class Actinomycetes; order Mycobacteriales; family Mycobacteriaceae; genus Mycobacterium. The sequence goes on from CAWDAC010000051.1 coordinate 27,910, forward strand.
GCGGCGGCGAGAGGATTTTCACGCTATGGGTACGGCAATCTCGTCCTCGAAAAGGTCGCAAGCGAAGCCGGATACACCCGAGGGGCGCTGTATCACCTCTTCGCCGGCAAGGAGGAACTCGCCCTTGCCGTGGTGGACTGGGTCGCCGACACGTGGGAACGGGAGGTATGGGAGCCGGCCCAGCGGGCGAACGTGCCGGTCGACGTCTTGGTCGCGCTCGCCCGCGGCCACATCGCGTTCTGCCGTCGCGACATCGCGCGGGTGATGATGGCGTTGCGCGTCGAGTTCGACGGTCGCGAACATCCCGTCGGCACCAAGGTCGCCGAGATCGGGAAGGACCTCGCGTACAGGTTCGGCACCGTGATCTCCGCGGGCCGCAGGGATGCCTCGATACCTCCGGGACCCCCGGCGAAGATACTCGGGGCGGCGATCACTGCAGCGGTCGAAGGACTGGCCATTCACCTGGCGGGCGCCCCGCACGACGAGGTGATGGCCGAGCGGATGGTCAGGGGGCTGCTCGGGATCAGCCCGAATCGAAGGTGACGGCAGGTGCCGTTGGGCACACTCGAACGGTGCAACTGATAACAATCGAGGATATCGAGGCAGCGGCCGACCGGGTCAGAGGCAGGGTCGTTCGTACTCAGCTGATCCCGGCGCGATGGGCCGATGCCGACCGTCCGCTCTGGATCAAGCCGGAGAACCTGCAGCCGATCGGAGCGTTCAAGATTCGTGGTGCCTTCAATGCCGTCGGCAATCTGGACGAAGCGGTTCGCGGGCGAGGTGTGGTCGCCTACTCGAGCGGAAATCACGCTCAGGCCGTCGCCTACGTGGCGGCGGCGTTCGGCGTTCCCGCGCACATCGTGATGCCGGAACAGACCCCGAACGTAAAGGTGAAGGCCACCCGCGACTACGGCGCACACGTTGTGCTCTGTGGACCGGGTATGCGGGAGAAGGTGGCCGCGGAGGTGGTGGAACAGACGGGAGGCGTACTGATCCCGCCGTTCGACCATCCGGATGTGATCGCGGGGCAGGGCACGATCGGCTTGGAGATCGCCGACGATCTGCCGGAAGTGGAGAACGTGCTCGTTCCGGTGAGTGGCGGCGGCCTGGCATCCGGTATCGGTACGGCAATCAAGGCCCGATGCCCGAACGCCAAGGTCTTCGGTGTCGAACCCGAACTCGCCGCCGACACCGCCGAGGGTCTTCGGCGGGGCGACCGGGTGGACTGGTCCATCGAGGACCGTAACCGCACCATCGCCGACGGCCTGCGATCGCAACCCTCCGCCCTGACCTTTGCGCACTTGCAGAAGGTGATCGACGGGATGATCACGGTGTCGGAGAACGAGATTCGCGCCGCGGTTCGTGAACTCGCCGTGAAGGCCCACCTGGTCAGTGAGCCCAGTGGCGCGGTTGCCCTGGCCGCCTACAGACATGTCGCGACACCACCTGGCCGAACGGTGATGGTCCTGTCCGGGGGCAATATCGAACGGTCCACCCTCGCCGACATCCTGGCCGACTGAAATTTGGCCAGGCTGTCGGCGTTTGCTGCTCCGGCGCCCGGCGCCCACACCCCAGGTTCTCCGCCGCTTCGTCCATTTGCTCGTCATCGCATCGGGTGAAGTGGCGACGGCCCAAAGGGGTCTAGATGACATGATCCAGGTAGTCTCACCCCGGTAGTTGACGAAGACCACGCTGTCGTGGTCTGTTCCGGCGCTTGCGCGAACTGCCGCGTCGTGGTCAATGCTTATTGGTCGACGCGACGACGTAGATAGGGTCCGGAGAGGGTGCAGATGGACGCGGTGCTCGGACTGTCCATGACGCCGACCACCGTTGGACTCGTCCTCGTCGAAGGACAGGACGCCGACGGCGCGACGATGGACAAGGACGAGTTCGCGGTTCACGACCGCAGCCTGGTCAGCGCTGTCAACACCTCGCAGAAAGCAGCGGCCGCCGTCCTGCGCACCGAGGCCGTCGCCGCAGCACGCGGCCACCGGCTGCATTCCATCGGTGTGACGTGGAGCGAGGACGCCGATACCGAGGCCTCACTGCTTCTGGAGTCTCTGTCGGAATCGGGTTTCGAAAATGTGGTCGCGGTGCGACTGCCTGAGGCGACCGAAGCCCTGGCCCGCGGAATCGCAAGCGTCATCGGCTACGGGATCACCGCGGTGTGCGTCATCGAGCGCGATGCCGTCGTCGTCTTGGTCGTCGATACGGCTGATGGCGCTGTGCAGACGGCCGTGAGCCATGCCGTCGCCACCGACAAGGATCTTGCGCGCTGGTTGAGCGCGATATTCACGCAAGCCGACTGGCAACCCGAAGCCCTGGTGCTGGTCGGCTCGGGCAGCAACCTCGACGCCATCACACCGCACCTCGAAGACGTGCTATCGGTGCCGGTCTTCGTGCCTGCCGAAGCTCAACTGGCTCTCGCCCGGGGCGCTGCTATCGCGTCGGCGCATAGCCCTGACTTCTTCCTCGACGAATCGGGCGAGGACTCGGGGCGCGTCCACACCACACCTCGGCGGTCCTGGCCGATGTCGCACGTCGCCGCGGCCAGCGCCATGTTGGGCGTCGGCGTGGTGACCTTCGTGGTGTCGGGATCGCTGGCGGTCGGTCTGCAACTGACGTCCGGGGAAAGTGCGAAACCGGCCGAGAAACCACCGACGGCCAATACATCCGAAGCGCCAGCCGCGGTGAAGTCTGTGCGCCCTGCCCCGGCCGCCCCGCCACCAACTGTCGAAGTGGCGCTGCCGCCGCCTCCACCCACGGAACTTCCGGCGCCGCCCGAAATCGCGTTTGAACCGGCGCCCGCCGCCGAGCCGCTGGTGCCTGAAGCCCCAGCGCCCGACCCGCTCGCACCACCGGACGCGGCCATCCCCGAGGCAACGCCCGCTGGTGCGCCGCTTCCGTCAGGGGTCACCGACCCGGTGCCGGGGATCGTGCCCGCGCCCGTGACACCGGTGCCGCAGGAACAGCCGGGAATTCTGCAATGGCTCAATGACAAGTTGGCGGGCATCGGCAAGCCCGACGAGCCGCCACCACCGCCTGACGACGTCGTGCCGCCGCCGGATCCGCTGTTGCTGCCTCCGCCGGACGCCCCGCCACCACCGCCTGCATAATAACCCCGTGCGGGTGCTGCTTCGCGTCCTGATCGTCGCGGCGGTGGTGATCGCGCTCATCGCAGTCGAGACGTCGTCGCGGTCGGGTGTGCTCTGGCGACTGACCACATTCACCTACCAGGCGAACGTGCTCGCGGCGGCGTACTACCTCTGGACCCTGTTCTCTGCCCGCGCGGATGGCCGCGCCAGCGTCCGGGGGGCGGTTGTCCTCTATGTGGTTGTCGCCGGGGTCATTTGGAACCTGCTCTTGACCGACTACAGCATGGGATACACGCCAGCCAACATTCTGTTGCACGTCGTCGTGCCGAGCCTCGTCATCGTGGACTGGCTGGTCGTCGGGCGCAGCCAGCGCCACATCCTCTGGTGGCAGCCATTGGTGTGGCTGATCTATCCAGCCGTCTACGTGGTGGTGGCGCTGCTGGTGCTCAACAGGGCGGGGCGCCGGGCCCCCTATTACTTCCTGGACCCGGAATCGGTCGGAATGGTCGCTGTTGTCGCCAACATCGGACTGCTCGCCGTGTTCGTCCTCGGTCTGGGATACGGGATTTCGGCCGTGGGCCGACCCAGGCGAGCTGGCTCGCCCGTCGTGGGTTAAGCCCCGATTGCGTGCAGGTTCTTCGCGGTGGGCGACGTCTCGACCGCGGCGAGGTCAGGGTAGGTGCCCAATACCCGATCGGCTGTGCCGGAGCTGGTGACGGTGAACCAGTAGTGCTCGTTCTTGAAATGGTGTTGGCGGTGATTGCGCCAGATCGCCCGGTAGAAACGCGTTTTCGGCTTGTAGTCGCTGTGGATGAGGTAGTGGCTCCACTCATATCCGAGGTCGAAGATGGTGATGAACACCAGATAGGTCAGACCGAGGCCCAACCGCGGAAACGCAAGCAGCGCAATCGCAATCGTGAGTGACATCACCCAGAGCAGTGCCTTCCATGGTATGAAGATCAGCGGAATGTTGCGGGGGTCGATGTGATGGCGGCGGTGTTCACGTGCAAGCAGCGGGTCGATGGTCAGCCTCCCGATGCGCTTCGGCCGCCAATGCAGAATGAACATGTGGATGACCCATTCGAAGAACGGGAACCCGGCGAGCATCACCACCGGCACGAGCGCGTCCGCGATCTGCCAGTCACCGACGACGATGCGCGCGGCAATGGCGGCCGCGAGCGTGCCGCCAATCATCCAGGGGGAGGGGTGTTTCCAGTACTCCCGCCACGCATCCCGCAGCGTGAAGCCCTTGCGGGCCGCGCGCTCGGTCGAGATGGTCATGGCTGTTCCTCCAAACTGGTGATCGCGGCGAGCATCGCCGTGGTGGCGGGTTCGAGAAGGTCAATCGCCGCCTTTTTCGCGGCACCGGGATCGCCCGCTGCGATCGCGTCGGCAAGGCCCCGGTAGGCCTCCGGGCGGCCGACCTCCGCGGCCATCACCGCGACAAGAGCCGGCAGCGCAGGCTCGTACGTGGCGCGAAGCGTGTTGTACATCAGCCGGAAAACAATGGAATCTGCACCGTCGACAACGTGGTCCCAGAACGTCAGCGCATGGCGTTGCCGCTCGACCGGGTCGTGCTCGGATTCCAGGTTGCGTACCGACTCGTCGAGAAGTGCGGCCAAACCCGGCTCGCGGCGCATCGCGGCCAACTCGGCGGCCTTCGGTCCGTTGTGCAGCCGAGCCTCGAGGATGCTGCGGACAACCGAGAGGTCGAGCTCGCCTGCGCGCATCAACAGCAGGGGAAGGAGGTCGAGGCCGGCGTGCCGACGGAAATCACGCACGGTGGTCGCATCGCCCTGGCGCACCTCGACCAAACCGGCGGCTGAAACGCGCTTGAGCGCCTCGCGCACGGCAGGGCGGGACACCCCGAGCACCTCGGCGAGGCGGCGCTCGCTGGGCAGCGTCTCACCAGGCTGCATCTCTCCGCTGAGCACGTCGGCAACGATCTGATCGAAGACGTCCTCCGGCCGATCACGGTGTCTCACCACTACCTCTGAGGTAATTGTGTTCGCTACCTGCCGGGTGCAGGGTGGAGGTGTCGTCAGGAAGGAGAACGAAGATGCAGAACGGTCACGCCGCCCACCCGTCGATCCCGCGGTGGCTGCGCTTCGTGCTCAAGTCCGACCGCGCCGGTTCGGCCTGGTACATCGGAACCGGTTTCTTCTTCGCGCCGGTACTTGCCGTGCTCTCGCCCTGGCCCACGGTCACCACGGTGTTGTGGGCGATGATCGCCAGCGCCGGGCTGTGGCTGGGCCTGCTCGGAATAGCAATGGCCACCGGGCTGGCAATCGTGTTGCGGTCGGGGGAGGAGATTCCCGAGGACTACTGGCGCTCGATCATCGACTACCCGACAACTACTTCGAGACCGCGGTCTTCCCGGTGTAGTCGACCTGCCAGTGTTTGATGCCGTTGAGCCAACCCGACCGTAGCCGCTCGGGCTTGGAAATCGGCGTGAGGTTGGGCATTTCGTCGGCGATCGCGTTGAATATCAGATCGATCGTCATCCGCGCCAGGTTCGCACCGATGCAGTAGTGCGCGCCGGTGCCGCCAAACCCTACGTGTGGGTTGGGGTCTCGCAGAATGTTGAACGCGTAGGGATCCTCGAAGACGTCCTCGTCGAAGTTGGCCGAGCGGTAGAACATCACCACTCGCTGCCCCTTCTTGATTGGCACCCCGGACAATTCGGTGTCCTCGAGCGCGGTGCGCTGGAACGAGGTGACCGGCGTGGCCCACCGGACGATCTCGTCTGCTGCAGTCGCTGGCCGCTCCCGCTTGAAAAGCTCCCATTGGTCAGGGAATTCGGTGAACGCCATCATGCCCTGCGTGATCGAGTTTCGCGTGGTCTCGTTTCCCGCCACCGCCAACAGGATCACGAAGAAGCCGAACTCGTCGTCAGTGAGCTTGTGCCCCTCGACATCTGCCTGGACCAGCTTTGTGACGAGATCGTCGCCGGGGTTCGCACCGCGTTCGGCGGCCATCTGCATTCCGTACATGATCAGCTCGACCGATGCGGCGGTCGGGTCGTTCCTGGAAAACTCTGGGTCCTGGTCGCCGACCATCTGGTTCGACCAGTCGAACAGCTTCTTGCGGTCTTCGTGAGGCACCCCCATCAGGCCGGCGATCGCCTGCAGGGGAAGCTCGCAGGACACCTGTTCTACGAAATCGCCTGACCCCTCCGCCGCGGCCGCCTTGACGATGTCGTGCGCACGCTCGCGGAGCTCGTCGCGCAGGGACTCGATGGCACGCGGTGTGAACGCGCGCGAGACGATCTTGCGCAGGTGGGTGTGATGCGGGGCGTCCTGGTTGAGCAGGACGACCTTGCCCCCTTCCAGCGAATCGGGTTCGGCTTCGTCGCGATAGCGCGGCAGCGCCGTCTTCTTGTTGCTTGAGAACACGTCGCTGCGCCGCGACACCTCCTTGACGTCCTTGTGCTTGGTCACCACCCAGTAGCCGCCGTCCCCGAATGCGAGATTCCCCCTTGACTGCTCGTTCCACCAGATCGGGGCCACCTTCCGCATCTCGGCAAGTTCCTCGACCGGGAGCCGCTCGGCGTAGATGTCGGGGTCAGTGAAATCGAACCCGGGTGGGAGGTTCGGAGTTGGCATCGATGAACTCCTCATATGACGTTGTCTAGTGGCCGTATGGCATTGCTACACCACAGATCGGACAGGGTGAAGCGGGTTGTGAAAGTCTTGGAAACTCTCAAGTGAAACGTGTTCCGGCCAGGCTTTTGTTACTATCGCCTTGGTCACACATTGCACAGGTGTAACAATCGCGGTACCAAGACTGAAGCACGCAATAGCACCGACCGAGAGCGAAGGGGGCATCGGTGAGGAAGCACGATGAAGCTTGGGCGTTATCCGTGGCTACCGGCGCGCTCGGAGTGATCGCGGCGTTGACACTGGCGGCGCCTCCCGCGCAGGCCGACCCTGAAGTACCGATTCCGCCCCCTCCGCCACCGCCGTTACTGCTGCCTGCGGAGGAATCCATCTCGACCCAGGCCGCCGCCGACAATCCCGCAGCCAGCGATCCCGCAGCCGGCCATCTCGCAGTCGGCGATCCCGCAGCCGGCGATCTCGCAGCCGGCCATCTCGCAGTCGGCGATCCCGCAGCCGGCGATCCCGCAGCCGGCGATCTCGCAGGCTCGGCGATGCTCGCAGTCGGCGATCTCGCGCCGCCCGCGCCGCCCGCAGAGGTTCCGCACCTGATGAGCCCCGAGAACTTGCCTCCAGGTACCACCATCACTCCGCTCGACCCGGAGCAAGGCCGGACAACGTCATATCTGCGCGACCTCTGGCACGCGGTACAGACCCAAGAGATCAGCGGCCGGGACGCGATACTCCTGCTGACGCAGCGACCGCTCGACCCCACTGCCAGGCCGACGAATGGGCTTCCGGCCGGGCCTCAGGCACCGCTGCCAGCCGAACCGGCGCCGGCACCCGAACTGGCGCCACCCATGCCGGCACCCGAACTGGCGCCGGCACCCGAACCGGCGCTGCCACCCGAACCGGCGCCACCCCTTCTGGCACCACCGATTCCCTAGACGTCAGACGTGGCGGCCTCGTTGAGTTCGTTCAGCGTGTTCGTCGCCTCGAGGTATTCCTGAACCCAGCGCTGAATGACCGTCGCCGACTTCTCCACCTTGGTGAGCTGACCAACGACCTGACCGACCGGATTGAAAGCCACATCGACGCTCTCGTTCGGGTACTTGTGGGTGGCGGCGACAGCCATGCCGGACACCATGTACTGCAACGGCATACCGAGCGGCTTCGGGTTGTCAGGCTGCTCCCAGGCTTCGGTCCAGTCGTTGCGCAACATCCGTGCGGGCTTGCCGGTGAACGAACGGCTGCGCACGGTGTCTCGGCTGCTGGCATTGGCGTATGCCTGCTGCTGGACCGCGGTGTGCTCGGCTTCCTCCACCATCAGCCACTGCGAGCCCGTCCACGCGCCCTGCGCACCTAACGCCAGCGCCGCGGCGATCTGCTCGCCGCTGCCAATGCCGCCCGCGGCCAGCACCGGCACGGGCGCGACCTCCTTGACGACTTGCGGCCACAGCACGATCGAGCCGACTTCGCCGCAGTGACCGCCGGCTTCGCCGCCCTGAGCGATGATGATGTCGACGCCGGCATCGGCGTGCTTGCGTGCCTGCGACGGCGAACCGCACAGCGCAGCAACCTTGCGGCCCTCATCGTGAATGTGCTTGATCATCTCGGCCGGCGGGGTGCCAAGCGCGTTGGCGATCAGTGTCACCTTCGGGTGCCGCAGCGCCACCTCGACCTGCGGGGTGGCCGTCGCCTCCGTCCAGCCGAGCAGTTGAAACGCGTCCGCACCGCTGCCCTCGATCGGCACCCCGTGGTCGGACAGGATCTTGCGGGCGAAGTCGATGTGCTCCTGCGGCACCATGTCCTGCAATGTCTTGGTGAGCTCGTCGGCGGACAAGTCCGAGTCCATCCCCTCGTACTTGTTCGGAATGACGATGTCGACGCCGTAGGTATGGTCGCCGATGTTCTCGTCGATCCACTTGAGTTCGATCTCGAGCTGCTCCGGGGTGAAGCCGACCGCGCCAAGCACCCCGAAACCGCCAGCCTTACTAACCGCGACCACGACATCGCGGCAGTGCGTGAAGGCGAAGATGGGAAACTCGATATCTAGGTCGTCGCAGATGGCCGTGTGCATGCCTGCTCCTTGGGCGCGGTAAAGCGAACTGAAACGTGTTCTAGTTTAGTACGGATCCGCACCGTCATCACACGTGGGTTCGCGACGACCGTTGCTACGGCCCTAGCCGTCGTCTTTTGCCTCGTTGCGTCATCTCGGCTCTCGTCTCCGATTCTGTAGTGGTCCCGACCCGCTCAGGGATTGCCCGCGGAACCGACAACCAAACCGGAGAATTACCGGGCAGAGCGCGGCTGAAGCCCGTTCAGGCCACCGCGGCGTGAATCAGTCGCACGATGAGAAACGCGAACACGCACACGACACACACGAGATGGTCGCGGCAGACCGACCGCGCGAGGCGTGATTGTTCGGCAGGACCGTCCGACCGATTGCCGAGTCGAACCGCGTTGGGCACCGTCCGAACCAGGGCCAGCAGAATGGGCACGCCTGCGAGCAGAGCCGACGCGAGGGTGAGCCATACCGGATCGTGGCCGTGCAGCGCCCGAAACGCCAATGCGCCCAACAGAATCACCATTACTGCCGCGATCAGATGGCTCATCGGCCGTGACGTCGTGGTCGCGCGATGGTAGTAGCCCGCGATGGATGCGAGCACCGGCTCGGGCAGTTCGTCGCGCCGCACGCCGAGACCTGAGTGTCGAAGATCAGGTCCATCCACAGCACGGCGAGCAGGAATCCGCTGCAGGCCAGGAGCACGCCTTCGGCAACGCTCATCGCACCTCCACTCGGGCTCTCGCCAGAACGGCGCGGCGGTTTCATACAGCCGACGAACCAGCTCATCGACCGGCAGCGACCGAAGGCCGGCGCTGAGGAACTCGACACTGACGGTGCCGTCCCAGCCTCGTTCGAGCAGGGTGGTGGCAAAGCGATCGAGTTCGAGTCGCCCTTCTCCGGGCAAGGCGCGGCGGTGCAGCGTCTCGCGAAACAGGCGGTCCGATTCGGGTGCCAACGCATCCGCGAACTGCACGTTGGCGATTTCGGCCAGCGGCAGTCGGGCCAGGTCGCCCCAGCTGCTGTCCGAATGGCAGAAGTGCCAGGAGTCGATCATCAGGCCCGCGCGACCCCTTCCTCGGTTCGCAGCCCGCACCACGTCCATGCCGTTATTGATCGACGAGATCGGGCCTAGCGGGCTGAACTCGATGGCCATCCCCGCACCGGCGTCGGCGAACACGCCAGCGCGGCGCCGCAGGGCCTTCTCCATTGCCGACGTCAGCGGACTGGTGAACACGGTGAGCACCCACGCCGCGCCGATCGCCTCCGCCTGCACCGCGAGGTGCTCCGCGGATGCGACCGTTGTCTGCACGTCGTCGGTGAACAGCAAGGCCAGTATTTCAGGGCAGCGCAGACCGGTCTCGGCGTAGGCGGCGATTGCATCGGCGTCGATCTTGTCGGCGGCGATACCGAGGCCGGTGAAGCCGGCGCCGCCGCCGCCCGCGCAAGGTCGGCCGTCGCCACGGCCCAATGCTGGTCCGGGGTGACGGCGAGGTTGACTGCCACCGGATCGGTCAGCCTCCGCGGCCGGCGACGGCGACCCGCAGGACGGGCCAGCCATTGGCCGCGGCCGCCGCGGCGAGCCCCGAACGCGGGTTCACCGGGCGAGGATGGCCGATAACCGACATCAAAGGCACGTCCTCGTCGCCGTCGGCATAGAAGTAACTAAGCCGCAAGTCGATGCCGTTGTCTTCGCAAAACCGTTGCGCCGCATCGGCTTTTCGGGTGCCCCAGATGACCGGCTTCTCGATCCCGCCCGTCAGCACCCCATTTTCGTCGACTTCAAAGTGGTTGCACAGCACCCGGGTTATTCCGAGCGCGCGGGCAACTGGTTCGGCGTGGATGGTCAGCGCCGACGAACACAGCGCAACAGTATGGCCCCGGTGCTGGTGCGCCTGCACGATCTCGCGCATGTGCGGGTAGACCCGGGATGCGATGTGTCGCACGAAAAGCCGCTCGCCGAGTTCGTCGAGTTCGCGCAGCGATTCACCCCGCAGGTAGCCCGCGGCCCGCACGATGAGTCGCTCGAACTGCATACGGCCCAGTCGGTACCTGATCGAGGCTTCCAGCACCCCAAGGACCTCGCCGATCCGTGCTTGCCGACGCCGAATCCGATCGCCGGCGTGCGCCGTCGCGGTGAACCCGGAGACCAACGTGCCATCCAGGTCGAAGAACGCGCCGACGTGGGGACCCGGTGGGCTCGCGGCGATCTCCGCCACCCGACCCGACGGCTCCGTGGACATGAACCGAGACTACGGTTCTGAAGGAAAATCAGCCGAATGCCGTCATCAACCGTAGGGTCGACGTTGCCGCGCACGCGAGGAGCAGAAAAGCGATCGAGAGGAGACTGCCATATCGACCAAGCGTCGCAACATTCTCCTGAGAGTCTTCATCGTGCTGTCGCTTTTGGCGTGCGCAGGATCCTTCCGGACTTTCGCCCGGCCCCAGCCGCCGCCTGATCAGATCGAACTGGCCGAGGGCTGGCAGCTCGCCTCCGCCAGAGAGCTGACCGCAGACGGATCAGACGTCTCCCGTCCTGACTACCCGGGCCAGGGCTGGCACACCATCCGCCGTATGCCCGCGACCGTCCTCGAGGTGCTGCAGAACGACGGCACCTACCCCGATCTCTATTTCGGCAAGAACCTGCGGGACGAGATACCGCAGGATCTGTACATGCAGGACTGGTGGTACCGCACGTCGTTCAAGGCGCCCGCGGGCCATACCACCTACCTGCTCGAGTTGCCTGGTATCAATTACCGTGCCGAGGTCTGGCTGAACGGCCACCAAATCGCAGGAAACACACAGATCGTGGGCATGCACAACGCCCATGAGCTCGACGTGGCCGACTGGATCAGGCCCGGCGAGTCGAACATGCTGGCAATCAAGGTCACGCCGGAGCAAGCACTCCAGGACATCAACGGCGTGGAGCTTGCGGACAGCTGGTGGGACTGGATCAACTGGAACTACCTGGGCTACCAGGGCGCGGACAAGAACCCCGCCAGCGGGATTTCATTTGTGTCCGACCGGAATGCCGGCATCTTGAAGCCGGTCTACCTCAAGGTCGCAGGCGCGGTCGCGCTGGGCCCCGCCGTCGTCAACACCGAACTACCGCTACCGCGAACCGATTCGGCGCGACTGACAATCCACACCACCGTCCGCAACTACTCGACTCAGCAGGTGCGGGGCGTCCTGCGGGCGGCGATCACGCGCGCCGGTAAACCGAGCATCCACGTCGAGCAGCCGGTAACGCTGTTGCCCGGGCAGGACCGCGAAGTCAGCTTCACCCCCGACGAGTTCGCACCGTTGACGGTCGCCAATCCCGACCTCTGGTGGCCCTACACGCTCGGTGTGCCGAACCTCTACGACCTGCAGTTGGAATTCCAGCAGTTCGGCCAGGTATCCGACGCCAAAAACCTCCGGTTCGGAATTCGTACCGTCTCCCAGTACCGGGACCAGGACGGAGAGTTTCCCGACCTGGGCAAGGGCGGCAACTTCTACCTGACGGTCAACGGCAACGACTTCCTGGTCCGGGGCGCTGCCTACACGCCGGATCTGCTGTACTCCTACGACCCCGACCGCGAAGACGCGATCCTGCGGTACGTCAAAGATCTCGGACTCAACATGCTGCGGCTGGAGGGGAAGTTTCCCGGGGAGCACATCGTCGAGGAGGCGGACGAGCTCGGCATCCCGCTGATGTTCGGCTGGATGTGCTGCAACCAGTGGGAGAAGTGGTCGCAATGGGACGACGAGGACCGCCGGGTCGCTCAGGAGAGCCTACGGTCGCAGATTCTGATGCTTCGTTCGCACCCGTCGGCGTTCATCTGGGCGAACGGCAGCGATGGGAAGCCGCCGCCCGACGTGCTCGCGAAATATCATGAAGTCCTTGCCGATTCACACTGGCAGAACGCCACCGTTGACACGGTCTCGTCCCTGGCCAGGGACGCCCAAGGCGAACGTGACTGGGACGGCATCCACATGGCGGGGCCGTACAGCTGGCGACCACCGGGCTATTGGTTCAGCGGACGCTACGGTGCGCCTCGCGGGTCCACCGCCGAACAGGGCGACAACGAACACATCCCGCCGTTCGCGAGCTTGAAGAAGTTCATCCCACCCGACAATCTCTGGCCGATCAACGACACCTGGTATTTCCATGCCGGCTCTAATCCGAAAAACGCCACGCTGAACAGCATTAAGCGGGCCGTCGACCGTCGGTACGGTCCGTCGGACGACGCGGAAGAGTTCACCCGCAAGGCGCAACTGGCGCACTACGAATCTACGCGCGCCCAATTCGAAGCGTTCGCCGCCAACGGATGGGCAAGCCACAAGATGACCATCTACTGGATGCTGAACAGCCACTGGCCATCGTTCTTCGGCAACATCTTCGACTACTACCTGCGGCCGGGAGGCGCGTATTACGGTGCGAAGAAGGGTCTTCGACCGCTGTCGGTGGTGTTCGACTCCTATGCCACGGGGAATCACACCCAGGCGCACGTCACCCTGGTCAACCAGACGCCGAACGATCGGTCCGACCTGCGGGTGCGCGTTCGCGTCTACGACCTGCAGGGCCGGCTGCGGGAAGATCGGGTAGCCGACAACCTCAGCGTGCCCTCGAGCGGAAGCGTTGAGGCCATGACGTTGCCGAGGGTGGCCCGCGACTCGAGTGTTTTCTTCGTGCGCTGCGAATTGGTCGACAACGCCGGAACTGTTCTTGCCGAAAACGTCTACTGGCAGTCGCAGCAGCGAGACGATCTTGGTGATCCGAAGAACGACTGGGCGTTCGAACTGAAGCAGGTGAGTTGGGCGGATATGACCGCATTGAACTGGATGCCGCGGGTCCCGCTGCAGGTGACTGCGCAACGAACCTCTGCGGCGGGGGAGAACGGTGTCACGATCCGCCTGCAGAACCCCACCCGACGAATAGCCTTCTTCGAGCGGGCCGAGATCATGACGGCGCCCGACGGGGACGAAATCCTGCCCATCGAATACAGCGACAACTACGTCACGGTGTTCCCTGGCGAAACCGTCGAGCTGCACGGCGTCGTACCCACCGACCGGACGGTCGCCAACTGGGTACGAGTTGCGGGATACAACACGCCACCAGTGGTGGTGCCGATCGAATAGAGGTGAGGTGCCATGCACGAGGTTGACCAGACAGGCGAGCAGATGGTGCGAAGCGTACTGGCGTACGCGGAGAACCGGCTGCGGATGAACCCGGTGCCCCTGGACAAGGGCGTGCTGCCGGCCGACGAACTGTACGAACGCCTGGAAGGCTTGATCCGCGAGGCACCGCGGCAACCCGACGAGGTGCTTGGGGTGTACGCATCGGTGATCGCACCCAGCGTGATCTCAGCGGATAGCCCGAGGTTCCTCGGCTTCATCCCCGCAGCGCCGACAAAGGCCAGCCTGTTGTTCGACATGCTGGTGTCCTGCGCATCGATCCAGGGCATCTCGTGGCTCGAGGCGTCCGGCCCGATCGCTGCGGAGAACAGTGTGCTGCGGGTGATCGCCCGCGAGGCCGGCCTGCCAGCCTCGTCCGGCGGCTGCTTCGTATCCGGTGGTTCGGCCGGCAACCTGTCCGCACTGGCGGTGGCCCGCGAGACGGCCAAGAAGCGGGGTGCTACTGGACGGCTGCGGGTAGTGCTCGGCTCGGAGGCGCATTCATCCATCATCAATACCCTGCGGCTGCTGGAAATGGATGCGCTGGTGGTCGACACACCGGATCACCGCCTCACCGCCGAAACCGTCCGCGACGCCATACCTCCCGACGCCTCCGGCATCGCCGCAGTGGTGTGCACATCGGGAACGACCAACGCCGGCATCATCGACGACCTGGCCGGCGTCGGCGCGATCGCGCACGAGCGGGGCTGGTGGTTCCACGTCGACGGCGCCTACGGCGGGTCCGGCATTTTCGCGCGCTCAATACGCCCAAAATATGCGGGTCTGGAGCAGGCGGACTCGTTCATCCTCGACCCGCACAAATGGTTGTTCACGCCGTTCGACTGCTGCGCGCTCCTGTACCGCGAGCCGGAGTTGGCACGCGCGACCCACACCCAGGATGCTTCGTACCTCGACGTCATCCACACCTCCGAAGGCGAATGGAACCCTTCCGACTACGCGTATCAACTGACTCGGAGGGCACGGGGACTGCCACTGTGGTTCTCGCTCGCGGTCAACGGGCTCGAGGCCTACCGCCAAGCCATCGAAGTCGCTGTGTCACTTGCGAAGGAAACAGCCGAGCTGATCAAGGCGGCACCTCAGCTGGAACTGATCCGAGAACCCGATCTCGGGGTGGTGCTGTTCCGTCGGCTTGGCTGGAAGCCGGAGGATTACGACGCGTGGGCGCAGCGGCTGCACGAGGATCAGGTCGCGTTCATCCCGCCGACAAAATGGGACGGCGAAACCGTCGGCCGATTCGCGTTCCTGCACCCCCATACCCACCTGGAACTGGTTCGCGAGGTCCTTGCCCGCACCGAGTGACCAGGACCGTCAGGCTGTTCGCTATTGCAATGCAGCGGCGATGCGGCGCCACTGCTCGCGGGGGTACTCCCTGGGATTGGCCGTGAGTACCTGCACGCACACATGGTCTGCGCCCGCGGACAGGTGCTCGGTTACCCGGCGAATAACCGATTCCTCGTCACCCCACGCGATGATTGCGTCGAGAAGCCGGTCACTGACGGACGCCACGTCATCGGGGGAGAAACCCACTCGTAGCAGACTGTTGGCGTAATTCGGTATCGCCAAATACATACGCAGCCAGTCGGTTCCGATCGCACGCGCCTCAGAAGCATCTTCGGTGAGGATGGCGGTCTGTTCCGGCAGTAGAAGTGGTCCGGCACCCAACAGTTCACGGGCTTGGTGCGTGTGCTCGGGTGTGACGAGGTACGGGTGGGCTCCGCGGCTACGGTTTGCGGCGAGCGCCAGCATCTTCGGCCCGAGTGCCGCAAGGACGCGGGCATCGACCGGAACGGGTTGTGCCGCATCGTCCAGGGCGTCGAGGAACGATGCGGTTGCCGCCAGCGGCTTGCGATATCGCCCGGACTCTCCTGCATCGACCAATAGTGCGTGACTGACCCCGATCCCCAACAGGAACCGATCGCCATGGGCGGCCGTCAGCGACGCGTACGACGCCGCAACATCGGTGGGATCGTTCAGCCAGAGATTCAGGATCCCAGTCGCGATCACGATGTCGTTCGTGGCCGACAACAGGTGACCAACCGAGTCGAGTACCGGTGTTCCGCCCACGTCGGGTATCCACAGCGCCCGGAAACCCAGCTCCTCCAGTTCCGCGGCGGCGTCAGCAGACGCCGACGGGTCGCCATAACGCAGCTGGTGACTCCAGATGCCTACGCCCGAAAGATCCATGATCTCTTGACTCTCCACCTATCCAACAGCAGCGAAGTTGACGGTTGCCGTCGCACCGAGTTCGCCGTCATCACCTCGATAAATGTCGACTTGCACCACGACGGATCGCTTACCCGTGCGCAGTATCCGGGCGACGGCGCGCGCAGGCCCGTTCTTGATCGGTCGCAGATACCGGATGAACAGATCCGTGGTGGCGATGCCGTTACCGAACGACGTGCATCGCGCGGCCAGTTGCCCGGCCGTCACATCGGCCATCGTGGCAATCAACCCACCCTGTAGACCGCCGGCGGTGTTCACCACCCGCTCGTCAACGGGCATCTCCATGATCACGGTGCCATCCGTCGATGGGACCTCCTGCAGCCCGATCTGGTCGAACAGCTCTCGCAGGGACTTTGCCGCCGTCACGAGAATGACCATTACCGGCCTCGAAGACGGCTCGAGATATGCTCTGGTCATGGCTGAGACCGCGATGACCGGACTACCGCCAGGCCCTCGGCTGCCCGCTGCGGTGCAGGCGGCACTGATGGCCCGTTATTGGCCGCGTTTCATATCGGCGTGCAGGCGGCGGTACGGCAGCGTGTTCACGATGCGGATCGCCACGATGGGGACGTTGGTGTATCTGGACGATCCCGCGGAGATCAAGAAGGTGTTCGCGGGCAGCCCCAGCGTCTACCACGCCGGTGAAGCGAATTCGATGTTGGGCGGCCTGCTCGGCGCCAGCTCCGTGTTGGTGATCGACGACGACGTGCATCGTGAGCGACGACGCCAAATGCTGCCGGCGTTCCACCGCGATGCGGTCGTGCGGCAAGCCGGCGTCATGGCCGAGATTGCAGCGGCCAATGTCGCGACGTGGCCGGTGAACACCGAGTTCCCGGTGGCCCCCAAGATGTCCGAGATCACCCTCGAAGTGATCTTGCGGACCGTCATCGGCGCATCCGACCCGGCTCGACTCACGGCGCTGCGCAGGGTGATGCCGAAGCTGCTCAACGTGACCCCGTGGGCATCACTCGCGATCGCGAGCCCGAACCTGCAGCGGCTCGGGCCGTGGCGGGCGCTGCGCCGCCACATCGAGGAAGCCGATCGCCTGCTGTACGCCGAGATCTCCGATCGCCGCGCCGATCCCGACCTTGCGACGCGCACCGACGCGCTGGCGATGCTGGTCCGTGCCGGCAGTGAGGATGGAGTAGACGGCCGTGGCATGACCGACGCCGAACTTCGCGATCAGCTCATGACGCTCCTTGTCGCCGGGCACGACACGACGGCGACTGGGCTCTCTTGGGCGTTGGAGCGGCTGACCAGACACCCCGCCATCCTGGACAAGGCGGTGCGGGCCGCCGAAGCCAGCGCGGCGGGCGATCCGGCCGGCGACGAGTTCCTCGATGCGGTCGCGAAGGAGACACTGCGGATCCGTCCGGTCGTCTTCGATGTCGGCCGGGTCCTCACCGAGCCGGTCGAGCTGGCGGGTTACCGCCTGCCGACGGGCGCCATGGTCGCACCCGGAATCGGGTTGGTACACAGCAGCTCCAAGCAATACCCGGATCCCGATCGATTCGATCCAGACCGGATGATCGGTGCCACGCCCAGCCCCACCACGTGGTTCCCGTTCGGCGGCGGCAATCGCCGCTGTGTGGGAGCGACGTTCGCGATGGTCGAGATGCGGGTCGTCCTGCGTGAGGTGTTGCGGCGGGTTGAGTTGTGCAGCACCGCGGCGGCCGACGAACGGCAGAAGGTCAAGCACGTCATCCTGGTGCCGCACCGCGGTGCGCGGATTCGGGTCCGAGCCATTCGAAACGTGCCGACGGCGGCTCCCGCAGCCGCGCAGGCGTCGTCGTGTATGCATAGTTCGTGAGTGCACGCGCCGGCATCGTTGTCACCGGGACAGAGGTACTGACGGGGCGGGTTCAAGACCGCAATGGCCCGTGGATCGCCGATCGGTTACTCGAACTGGGCGTCGAGCTCGCTCACATCACGATCTGCGGTGACCGGCCTCGCGACATCGAGGCGCAACTGCGATTTCTGGCCGACGAGGGCGTGGACCTGATCGTCACCAGCGGCGGCCTGGGCCCGACGGCCGACGACATGACTGTCGAAATCGTGGCGCGGTTCTGCGGGCGCGAACTCGTGCTGGACGAAGGGCTCGAGAAGAAGATCGCTTCGATCCTCAAGCGTTTGAGTGCGCGGTTCACCGACGTCGACTTCGACGCGGTGCGGGCGGCTAACCGCAAGCAGGCCATGGTGCCGGCCGGTGCGCACATCATCGATCCGGTAGGCACCGCTCCCGGCGTCGTGGTTCCCGGCAAGCCGGCGGTCATCGTGCTGCCGGGACCGCCGCGCGAGCTACAGCCGATGTGGCCAACCGCGGTGGAAACGCCTGCGGCACAGGAAGCGATGGCCGGGCGGACGACGTACCGGCAGGAGACCGTGCGGATGTTCGGGTTGCCCGAGTCGGGCCTTGCCGAGTCGCTGCGCGATGCCGAGGGGCGGGTCGACGGGTTCGAGCGGCTCGAGATCACCACCTGCCTGCGGCGCGGAGAAGTCGAGATGGTCACGCGTTACGAGCCGGACGCGGCACCGGTGTACGCAGAGTTGATGCGGGTGTTGCGTGAACGCCATGCGCGCCAGATCTTTTCGGAGGACGGTGCCCGAGTCGACGATCAGGTTGCGCAACTGCTGGCGGGCCGCCTCATCGCCACCGCGGAATCCTGCACCGCAGGTCTGGTCGCTGCGCGGCTGACCGACCTACCGGGTTCCTCCGCCTACGTCGCCGGCGGGGTGGTGGCCTACGCCAATGAGGCCAAAACGGGAATGCTCGACGTGGACGCGGCACTGATCGAGACGCATGGGGCGGTGTCCGAGCCGGTGGCCGAAGCGATGGCCGAGGGTGCGCTGTGCCGCTTCGGCGCCGACACGGCGGTCGCGATCACCGGCATCGCCGGGCCCAGCGGGGGAACGGAGGACAAGCCGGTGGGGACGGTGTGCTTCACCGTGATGCTCGCTGACGGCCCGACACTGACCCGAACTCTCCTTCTGCCGGGTAACAGATCCGACATCCGGGAGCGCTCAACGACCGTCGCGATGCACCTGCTGCGCCGTGCCCTGCTCAGCGCGAAAGATCCTGCGACCCTTCAGGACTGACGTCAAGCCTGCTCCGCCGCCGCTCGAAAAGCGCGCTCCGCAGCGTCGCCGTGCACCGCGAAAATCACCCGGGATAGTGACCGAGGCTGATGGTTCCGGACCGCACGGACCATCAGTTGTGCCGCCTGCTCGAGCGGGAAGCCGCCGACGCCGGTTCCGAACGCCACCAATGCGAGCGAGCGGCAGCCCAATTCGTCTGCTGTCGACAGCGTCGAACTGGTAGCGCGCTCGATGATCTCGGCCGAGGTCGGTCCGCCCAGCTCCATCGTCGCGGCATGGATGACATGACGGGCAGGCATGTCGCCTGCGGTGGTCGCAACCGCCTCCCCGAGGCCGATCGGCGCCTTCTCGTCGGACTCCCGTTGCACGTCCGGCCCGCCGGCGCGGGAGATCGCCGCGGCCACCCCGCCACCATGCTTGAGCTGTGTGTTGGCGGCGTTCGTGATCGCATCGACATCGAGCTTTGTCACGTCCGCCTGGAGCACCTCTAACTCGACCATCGCCATGTTGTCTAATCCTCCCCGGTCACGGTGAAGCCGGCCAGCCAGTCCTCATGCATCTCGTCGTCGATGGACACCCGCCACTGGTAGCGCTGACCGGCGGTGAGCTTGAGGGAGGGGATCGTGGCGGTGAACGGAATCGTGACCGGGGTTCCCTCGGGATGCACGGGCTGGTGCTTGGCCTTGATGACGCCGTGCTCGGTGTGAGCCACTCGAACGCCGTCGCTGTCGACCAGCTCGGCCCGGATCGGAAATGACTTGCCGATTTCCGCCCATTCCACTTCCACAAAGATGATCAGCGCGTGCTGCGCAACGGGGGTCGAGCTGGAAGTCCAGCCCAGGCCGAGCGCATGGACCGTACCCGCCTGGTCCAGTTGGGCGCTCTGCGCGAGCAGGACGATGGCTCTCATCGGTGGCCGATCTTAACGCGGTGGTTCCCCCACCCCGAAAGCTAGTGGGCGCCGACGCTGTCCCACAGCTCGAGCATGGAATGCAGGATCTCCTCCGCCCGGCCCAGCCCGGCGAGGTGGCTTTCGCCGGGCAGGTGGAACAACTCGGCGTCGGGCAGCCGGGAGACCACGTGCTGCCCGTGGGCGAATGGCACGATGTGGTCGCGGTCGCCGTGCCACCAGCGGACCGGCACCTTCACTTCGTCCAGTCGGAAACCCCAGTCCCGGGCGAAAACGACGATGTCGGCGAACGGTGCGGCGAGCTGCTTGCGGCTGCCGTTGAGCAGGTCATCGAGGAACATCGCCTTGAACTCGGGGCGGACCAGCAGCGCACGGTCGGCCTCGGGCGAGATCCGGGCGTAGATCTCGAGTGCCGGCGACGCGACGGGCCGGATGAGTTGGATCAGCCCGGTCGCCGCCAACCTGAGGGGTAGGCCCGCCACCTGGATCAGTGGCGCAACCCGGGTCCCGAGATTCCCCATGATGCCGCCGCCGATGGCATCGGGGCCAGACACCGGGGCGACTCCGCCGAGCACACCAGTGGCCACCA
Source organism: uncultured Actinomycetota bacterium (assembly GCA_963800125.1). Lineage (GTDB taxonomy): Bacteria > Actinomycetota > Actinomycetes > Mycobacteriales > Mycobacteriaceae > Mycobacterium. Next base: position 48,662 of record CAWDAC010000051.1, read on the forward strand.
CGCGCTCGGGCATCGCCGCTGCACACGCGAGCGCGTACGGACCGCCGCCGGACAGGCCGACGACGGCCATCGTGTCGATTCCCAGCGTGTCCGCCACAGTTCGCAGGTCGTCGGCGAACCCGAAGATGTTGTCGTATTGGTGTGGTGTCGACGAACCGATCCCGGGTCGATCAACGCCGATCAAGCGGATGTCTGCATTTTCCGCATATTCCCTGGCCTCGGTCGGAATCTGCCTGCGGGCCCCGGGAGTTCCATGCAGCCAGAAGATCGCCCGGCCCTGCGGGGCGCCGAATTCGGCGAAGCTGATCTGCCGATCCTCGCCGACGGCGATGTTTCCTTCGAGCTTGGGGCGATCGATTGCGAGAACCATGCCCAGAGTGTTGCACGCCTGGTGTGACGTTCTTTTCGACTTCCGACATCATGGCGTCATGGCCCACGACGAGTTGGACGAACTCTATGAGGTCAAGCCCGAGGAGTTCACGGCCCTGCGCACCAAACTGGTCGCCGCGGCCAAGGAGCGCGGTGACACCTCGGCGGCGAAGCGGATCTCAGCCGCCCGCAAGCCCACCACGGCGGCGTGGGTGGTCAATCTCCTCGCGCACAGCAATGAAGACGTCAAGCAGTCCCTGACCGACCTCGGTGACCGCCTCCGCGCTGCGCACGCCGAAATGGATGGCGGCACCATCCGGCAGTTGTCCTCGGAGCAACGTTCGCTCGTCGATGAACTCACCCGCGCCGCGTTCGAGGGCGCAGACCTGACGAACCCGCCTGCAGCGCTGCGCGAGGACGTCACCGGAACACTGCAGGCGGCGGTCGCCGACCCCGACGTCACCGCGCGGCTCGGCCGGCTGACCAAGGCCGAACGGTGGTCCGGCTTCGGCGATTTCGGCGACACCACAACCGTATTCACCGCCGCCCGCAGTAGTAAGGCCAAAGCGGAACCCAAGCCGACGCATCAGAAGCCCGCCCGAGACGCGCGGCGCGACGGCGATCGCGAGTCCGAGCGCCAGCTGGAGAAGGCGAAGGCCGCGTTGGCCGCGGCCGAGCGGGCCAAGGACGACTCTGACAACGAGTTGTCCGACCGACAAACCGATCTGGCGGTGGCTCGGCTGCGTCATGACGAAATGCGGCAACGACTCCAGGAGGCAGAACGCAACCTGAGCGCGGCCGACAGGGCTTACGACAAAGCCAAACAGGCCAGCCGCGAAGCCGCCGAGCTGGTGAAGGAGGCCAAGGCCCAACTCAAGCAGGCCAAGCGCACGAGTTAGCTCAGCTGATGGCGGATTTCGCGACGGCGAGATTGTCTGCGGCCAGCACCAGGCGGGTGTTCGTTGCGAGATACGCCATGGTCAGGTTCACCCGTGCTTCGCCGAGTCTGCGAGCAATCTCGCCGAGCGCGCCGGGCCGGTCCTCTATCTTCAGAACCAACACCTCCTGCTCAGCAGCGATCCTGATTCCTGCACTCTGCAGCGCTTCGAACGCCGCAGTCGCATCCTGCACCAGTATGTGAACCTCGGCTTGCCCGCCTCCGCTCGGAAGCGCGCACAAGCCCGCGATGTTGGCACCTGCCTGGCCGAGGACGTCGCCGACGCGAGCCAGCTCGCCGGGCTGGTCGTCCAGATAGAGCGTCAGGTCGGTTGCCATGACCGGCTCCTTATCTGTGTTGGGGACCCCCGTAAAGGTGGGAGTCCGTTGTCGTTTCTTTGTTGGTCCTCGTCGTTGCCCGGGCTTGGTGGGCGGTGGGCCGTGGTCCGGGGTCAGGGTGGAGCGCCCGCAGCGCAGCGAGGACGAACGACCTTGACGCCGGCGCGGATCCCACCGCATGCTGACGGTCGGGTGGACGAGGGTAAAAGCGTTGCGATTCAAGCCATGTGATGCCTCCGCGGGTAGCCGTTGAGGGCGGGAAGGGGCGTGCCAGCGCCCAGCCTTATCTGGGTCCACGGACGAGGGTCCGGCGACATGATGATGGATGGGGTGCCCGGCGTGCGGGCTGGTGATGGGTGCGGCCGCTCATTCTTTCCGGGGCGTCCACCCGGGCAGCGGGTGGCGACAGGAGCCTTGCTGGAGCCGGCCGCGGGCATCAGGTGATTCATGGGCAGGGCACGCACACAACGCATTTAGGCGGCCACCCCCTTCGCTTCGGGGACCGGCATCGCCAGGGCGGCATCGCCGAGCTCACGCAGCGTGTGATAGCAGCGGCGCAGGATTTTGCGTTCCACCGCCAGGGTCGGGATCTTGCCGCTGTCGGGGCGGGCGGCCACCTCGTGGTAGTAGGCGTAATCCGGGGAACCACGCCGAGCGGCGCACTTAGCCGCCTCGAAGGTGGCCCAGCGCAGCTCGGGGGAGCCCTGCCGGGACAGATGCCCCGGTGAGCGTTTGCCGTCCGAGGAGTACACGGTGACATCCATGCCGGCAAAGCGCACCAGCTGATCGGAGCGGGCGAACCGGCGCGCATCACCGATCTCGGCCCAGATGATCGCCGCGCATAACCACCCGATGCCATACTGGCGGGCCTGCAGCGCCCGACAACCGGCCTGGCGCCGCGCGAAGTTCACCAATTGTGTTCGCAGCGGGTCAATTTCGCCGTCAGTTCGTCAATGCGCCTGAGCGCGGTGTCCACGTACTGGCGTCCCGCCGCCGACAGCTCGGCACAAGCCAGCGCATCGCGGCCGGGCACCGACAGCAGCGCGGTGATCGGCGGGCAGCCCTGGTGGAACAACTGGGCATGGATGCGCTGCTGCCAGGCCCGGCGCTCGTCCATCAACGCGCAATACAACCGGCCCAAAGTGCGGACCTCCACCACATGTGCGGGCGGAATCCACGACTCCGGGAACCGGCCCTCCAACAGCAAGCTGCGCAGCAGCCGCGCATCAGCGCGGTCGGTCTTGGCCCGCTTCTTGGGACCCCGCAACGCGGCGATCTCGGCCGGATCCCCCAAATGCACGCCCACCCCGGCGGCCGCCAGCTCCTCGCTCACATACCGCCATCCGGTGCAGCCCTCCAGCGCGAACTCCGCATCCCCGGCCGGGCAGTGCTCGACCAGCCACCCCCGCAGCGTCATGCGGGTCGCCGGGCGGATCTGACCCCACCGCACCAACCCGTCGTCATCCACACAATCGAACGTGATCTGCTTCCGATGCACGTCAAACCCGCCTACCATAGTCATAGGGACCTCCTCAAGCTCCCGAAAAAACTCCGACGCAAACTCAACGAGCGTCTGAGCTGAGGGGGTCCCCATCACATGTCATCTTTCGTAGGACTACCTGACGATCATGCTCCGATAGCGACGGCGTAGCCGACGGCTCCGACAAAGAAAGCAAACAAGCACAGCCCGAGGGTGCCGATGGCGAATGGCCACGCGAGCCGGCGCCGATAGAGCCGCACGATCGTGATCGTCAGTCCGATCGTCCCAACGGCGACCGCGATCAGCAAGGCGGTCGCCACCGCCGTGAATGCATCGTCCGCGCTGCAGCTCTCCGGCGGGCCGTGATCCAGAAATGCGAGCGAGAACATTCCGAAGAAGGCCGCCACGATACCCAGTATCGAGCGCGGCGATCGAGACGGCGAGGTCCGAACCGGACATCGACGGGTTCGTCGGCCGGGTGCGCATGCTGGCGGGGTGGCCCATGCCCGGGATGGTATCCCTCGAAGCCCGTCGTATGGATGCCGTTGCCGTGTCACGGCCTCTAGTTGCGTTCCACCTGATCTGCAATACTGATCTGCAATACTGCGACGATGCGACGCGCATTGCTGGTTCTTGCTGCCGCGCTTGCCGTATTTGTCAGTGCATGCAGCAGCGCGACCATCAAGCCGGATGGAGCCGCGAAGTCGGTGGTCGATCTCGTCTCCCGCGAGACGGGTTTCAAGCCAAACGACGTCAGCTGCCCGTCGGACGTGGACGCAAAGGTCGGGGTCGAGTTCGACTGCAAGTTCACCGGACCCGAGGGCAAGGAATACACCGCACACATGAAGGTGACGAGGGTCGAGGGTGACGACGTCGAGTTCTATGTCGAGTCCAAGCCCAGCTGACCGCGAGAACAACTGGCACAAAGTCGTTTTCCGGCGCCCGGCTAGCGAGAGTCGGAATGTAGCTCGGTGTAGTACCCAATCCACTGCCGTCTGATCGCGTCCTCCGGCGTGCCGTCGTCGTATCCGGGGGACACCAGCACATCCGCGCTTGTCACGTCGATCACCACGATGGAGCGGATCCGGTCGCGGGTCGCCGAAGACCCGCCGGCCCGCAGCAGATGCAGACCGCGATCAAACATCTCGCCCGACGTGTACACCGTGGCTGTTCCCCTGAAACGGAAGCCTTTACGCAGAATTGGGTCGACAACATTGACCTCGACATTCGGGTTTGTCGCCAGGTTTCTCACAGTTCCCGGTGACGCGATGTCAGCGAAGAACAGATGCTCGTCGTCCCACAGCCGCGTAGTGCCCTTAGGCGATACATTCGGTAGGCCGTCAGCGGTGACGGTGGCCACGAATCCCAGCCGTTGTTCGCGCACCACCCGCCGCATCTCGGCCGACAGCTTCACGCTGTAACCCTTGCTCGACTTATCCGAACAATCAAGACAGTTCGTTATCCAGGCGCCTCCCGGTACTCAATCATCGGTTCATGCTTGATGACGGTATTACCGAGTGTGACGGTCAATTCAAGTGGGGGAGACGGCGTACAGTACGCCGGATTTCTGCGCGAGAAATCCACGTGCAGAATTGGTTTCAGCATCCGTCCGCAGTACTGCTGCATCACTCAATCGAACCCCCAAGTACTCGTAGCGTCCGGTCATCGCCGATCGCTGGATCAATCAGTACTACGGTGCGCCGGTGCAGAGGCCGGAGGGCGACCCACAGACGCAGGCACCGGCATACAAGTGGATGAACTGGCACGACGCATTGGATCAGCCGTAGGCCAGCAGCAAGGGGATGTGCTGCTCGGCACTGGTGAGCGATCCGTGGTGGCCAACCAGCGACGACTCCAACGGTTCCACGGCGCGCCGCACCATGGTCGCCGAGCCGCGGGCAGCTGCCACGACATCGCCGATGCGCGGACGGATTTCGTCGCGGACCCGCTCGCCGAACCACCCCGCTGCGATTGCTTCATCACGCGATACCACCCACGCGCGTTCTCCCAGCGTCTCCCGCCACGCCGTGAGCACGGCGTCCGCGGCGCCGTCACTGACATAGACATGCCGGGCTCGCGGCTCCCCGCCGATGGCCTGCACACCGTCGAGCAGCGGGGCGCAGTCGTCGACATCCACAACATCATTCGTGTCAACCGCCACCATGCCGTGGTCGGCCACCACCGCGAGCAGCCCGCCGGGCGGTAGGCCCTCCACCACGGACTCGACCAGCCGGTCGACCTCCCGCAACTGCATTCGCCACGCAGGCGAGCCCGGCCCGTAGAGATGCCCGAGCAGGTCCACCTCGCCGTGGTACCCGTAGCAGAAACCGCCGTCGGCGACGGCGGCGCGCACGCGCGCGGCCAGATCACCGAGTGCCTGCACACCGATATAGCGGCCACCGCGCAGCACCGCGCGAGTCAGGCCGGAACCGGTGAACTCCGCGCCGGAGACGACGCTCACCGCGACGCCTGCGGAGGCCGCCCGTTCGAACGTCGTCGTCATGGGTTGCACCTGCTCGGGCGGCGCGGTGTCGCGAAGATCGTCGCCCCAGGGGTGCGGACGCCACCGCAGGGGGTTGATCAGACCAACGCCGGGCAGTCGGAACGAGAGGCCGACCAGTCCGTGCTCGCCTGAACGGCAGCCGGTGCCGACCGCGGCCAGTCCGGCCACGGTGGTCGATGGAAATCCGGCCTGCAGCGTCTGCCCTCGCAGCGCCGCCATGACCGGGGCGTCCTCGGCGTGGGCGTCAAGGAGTTCTGAGCCCAGCCCGTCGACCAACAGCACGCACGCGCCGCGGACCTCGCCTGCCAGGTCGATGGTGCCGTCGAAGCCCGCCACACCCATCGCCGCCAGCACCGACGGCACCACGTCGGCCAGATGGGGAGTGCGCGGGTCCGGCTCTGGCAGGTCCACATCGCGAGCCTGCCATACTCTTTGCGCTATGCCGCTGCGGATGATGACGGTCGCCGGCATCGGGCTCGCACTGCTGCTCGGTGCTTGCACTACATCGGAATCGGTGGTGCCGACACGAGCCGCGGGCAGCGAGGTTTTGGCAACCCCTGCCACCCGGATGACCGATGGGCCGGACCCGGACGGTGAGACATTCTCGATCGGCCCAGCCGCCACCGACACGATCGGCGGCTTTATTCCCGGCGGTCAAACCGTCACACCGTTTGACATGACGAACCCCGTGATCGCGTGGCTGGATCCGCAGTTGTTGGCGGCGGTCCAGAATGCAGCGCGCAGCGCGGCGTCGGACGGTATCGAGTTGGAGATCACGTCGGGATGGCGGACCAGGGGGTTCCAGCAACGGCTGTTCGATGATGCAGTAAGAACGTACGGAAGCGTTGAGGTCGCCCAACAATACGTCGCCACACCGGATGCATCCAGGCACGTGGTTGGGCGAGCAGTCGACGTTGGCCCGACAGACGCCGACGATTGGTTGATGCGCAACGGTTCTCGGTTCGGGCTGTGCCAAATCTATGCGAATGAGAAATGGCACTTCGAGCTGGAGGCCGACGAAAAGGGCGACTGTCCACCGTTGAGGGCCAACGCGGCGGGATGACTCGCATCAGCCGCCAGCGGTCGCTGGATCGGCTACGAGGGTTTCAGTCGCGACGCGCCGTCGCTGCAACGCCACACGCGGTGACGCCCACCAAAAGCTGCTGAACGGCGCTTGTAGGATCGCCACAAGCTGGGAGAGGACAACCTCTCTAGTCGGTTCGACTACCTGTTCGAGCCCCTGGATGACGATGAGTCAACCGGGCCGCTCGTTCGCCGATCAGCATTGCACCTGAAACCCGTCCGCCGTTCCCGAACCAAGGGCCCTCACATGGCGGCGACGGTGGTCTCCTTCCCGGCCCGCTCTAGCGGGTGCCGAAACCATCTGCCCGACGATCTGGCCTGTTAACGTCCATGTCTGTGCGTCGGCGATGCCACGCAACCCGTTTTCGATAGAAGGGGGTGCGAGGGATGCGAACGCTTGCTGCCGCTGTCGGCGTCGCGCTCGCCCTATTCGCTGCCGGTTGTGGTTCCGATGAGGCGACTACCGATAAGACGAGCCCATCCTCGGCAACGACTACCACTTTCGCGCCGGCGTCACAACCTGCTGGGGGACCGGCTTCCAAGCCTGCGGCCCCTTCGCAGGGCGCGCCGAAGCCCCCGGCGGGCACCCAACCGGGAACCCAGGCGCCGACCACGAACCCCGCGCCAGGGGGCGATACCGACTTCGGAGGCACCTGCGAAGGCGAAGAGTTCTGCCCGCCGGGCGCCCCCGGGCCAGGAGGCAACACTGACTTCGGAGGCACCTGCGAAGGCCAGGAGTTCTGTCCACCCGCAAACCCACCCGCGAACCCTGCGCCACCACCCCCCAACACCGACTTCGGCGGAACCTGCGAGGGCGAAGAGGTCTGCCCGGTCGGATGACCGGAACTTTCTTGGGCGCAAGCCTCGGACTTCAGTGCGGGGTTAGCCCATCCCGTGTGTTGCTGGGCGTGGCCGGGCGTTCAAAGCGGTCGGGCTTGTCCGTGGATGTATTGCTTGATGATGGACAGTGGTGCGCCTTCGCGGGAGACGGCGAAGTGGGACGGCGACCAGGGGTGTCCGCGCATGCGGGCGCGGACACAGCGGCCGGTGAATTGGTGTCGCACCGGGTAGGCGGTGCGGCCTTTCAGGCGCTGTATGAGTGTCGAGATTGCGATGGTGGGTGGGTAGGCGAGGAGAAGGTGCAGGTGGTCGGTTTCGCCGTTGAACTCGACCAGCTCGACATCGAGATCGGAGCACACGGTGCGCATGGTGTTCTCGGTGAAGGTGAGCATCTCGTCGGTGAACACCGGGCGGCGATACGTGGTGACCAACACCAGATGTGCATGCAGCGCCGACACGCTGTGCCGGGCGCGGTGATAGGTCTGGGTTGTCACAGGTCGGCCTTAGAGTCGGACTATGCAGATGCGTTACCGGTACCGCATCGAACCGACACCGGCTCAGCGGAAGATGCTGGCGCGGGTATTGGGTTGCTGCCGGGTGGTGTTCAACGACGCACTGCGAGTACGCGACGAGGCGTACCGGGCCGGGGTGAAACTCTGCGACACCTTGATTCAGCGCCAGGTGATCACCGCGGCCAAGACGACTCTCGAGCGTGGCTGGCTGGCCGAGGTGCCCAGTGTGGCGTTGGTGCAGTCGGTCAACGACTGCCGGCGGGCGTGGCGCGACTTCTTCGACTCACACACCGGGAAACGCAAGGGCCGCAAGCTGGGCCGTCCACGGATGAAGTCGCGCAAGAATCACCGGCAGTCGTTTCGGCTCACCCGCAACGGATTCTCGGTTCGGTCCGGTGGGCGGTTGTTTGTGGCCAAGGTGGGCGAGGTCCGGGTCCGCTGGTCGCGCGATCTGCCCTCGGAGCCGTCGAGCGTCACGATCATCGGGGAACCGGACGGCCACTACTACGCCAGCTTCGTTGTCGACGTCGCCTGCACACCGCTGCCGCCGGTGGAGCGGGAGGCCGGGGTGGATGTGGGCATAACGCGGTTGGCGACGATCGCGACCAACGTCGGTGCGCGCACCGACGTTGCGAACCCGAAGTATCTGGGCCGCAAGCTGCGCAAGTTGCGGCGGTTGGAGCGGGAGAAGTCCCGCCGGCAGAAGGGATCGCACAACAGGGACAAGACGCGGCGCAAAGTGGCGATCGCGCACAACGAGGTGGCGCGGGCGCGGCGGGACTATCACCACAAGCAGGCTTTGGCGTTGGTTCGCGAGAACCAAGTGATCCACGTCGAGGACCTCAACATCGAGGGCATGGTCAAAAACCGCCGGCTCGCCCGAGCAGTCTCGGACGCGGGGTGGGGCCAGTTCCTCCGGATCATCGGCGAGAAAGCCGACCGCAACGGTCGCACCGTTCATCAGGTGTCGCGGTGGTTGGCGTCGAGCAAGACGTGCTCGGCGTGCGGGCACCGGCTCGACGAACTCCCGCTACAGATACGGCGGTGGACCTGCCCGACGTGCTGGGTGGTCCACGATCGCGACTACAACGCCGCCAAGATCATTCTCGCCGCCGGGCGGGCGGAGAGACTAAACGCCTCCCACGCAAGTGGGCGGGACCACGAAAGTGGTTCCGGTGGAGTCCATGTAAGACCGCAACCCGTTGCGGCGGTGGGCGATGAAGCGGGAAGCACCCCACCAGCGGCGTAAGCCGCCATGGGAATCCTCGGACTTTCAGTCCGAGGAGCACGTCAAGCACGCGCGAGACGCATATCAGCGCCTGCGCGCCGCCCATGTGAATGCCGTGCAAGGCGCCCTCGAGGATCACGTGGGGCGCCTGGCTTGGTCCCGGGAACAGATCGAACGCCATCAAACCGAGCGGCTGCGGTCCCTCCTTGCATACGCCCGCGAACGGTCGCCATTTCATGCTCGGCGACTGCGTGGCCTCGATCCATCCACGGCCACGGTTGCAGACCTGGCCAGCCTGCCGATGATGACCAAGCGGGAAGCCCAGGACGAGTGGGACGCCATCGTTACCGTTCCTGACCTCACCCGTGGACGCGCCGAACAGATTCTGGCTGAGCAGCAATGGTTTTCGTACACGGCAAGCGACCAGCAGATCTTCAGTTCCGGTGGATCCAGCGGCGTGCGGGGCGTCTACGTATGGGATTGGCAGTTCTTCATATCGATCGCTTGTCTTGCGTGGCGCACACAGGCACGGGAGGAACGGCGCGAACCGCGTTGCCCGGCAAGGCTTGCCGTTCTGGAGGCGGGCACCCCGCCGCACGCCAGCACGCCGCTGTTCGATGTGCCGACTTCCCCAGGGATGGAAACCGTTGTGATCCCGGCAGGCGCACCGATTGACGAAACCATTGCTGCGGTGGCGTCCGCTGAACCTACTCACCTCGTCGGCTATGCGACGGTCATTGGACAACTGGCCCGCGCCTCACTGGCGGGTCGACTGGAAATCCATCCCGTGCGAGTAAGCACGAACTCCGAGCCGCTCCTCGACGAAGATCGGCAGGCGATTCGGGAGGCATGGAACGTGCCGGTTCACAACCTGTGGGGTTCGACCGAGATAGGTGTGCAGGCGGTCGGATGCGCGCGCGATGAGGGTCTGCATGTGTGTGAAGACGAGGTTGTGCTCGAACGTGTCGACGAGAGTGGCGCACCCGTCGGCCCTGATCAGCCCGCTGCCCGAACGCTCGCCACGGGGCTCGCCAATCGCACCTTCCCGTTCATCCGCTATGACCTTGGTGACCAAGTCAATTGGCTGCCCGGTCCATGCAGCTGTGGAAGCGCGTTCTCTCGGGTGGCCGACATCGGCGGGCGGCGTGACGATGACTTTCGATACGAGACCTGCACGATCCCCGCGAGCGTGTTCCGTCACGTTCTCGGCACGGATCCCCGCGTGTCCGAGTACCAGGTGCAGCAGACTATCCGCGGGGCCACCGTTCTCGCCGTGGGCACCCCCGACGCGGACGCGCTGACGTCTACGGTGGTCGCTGCGCTGCGCCGGCACGGGTTGTCCGATCCCGAGGTCGAGATCCGCGTCGTCGAGCGACTTCAACGGCACAACACAACCGGGAAACTGCGACGCTTCATCCCGCTCCGTTAGGCCAAGTGGGTCAATCGCGGACGAAACCCTTGCACCGCATCAGAAAATCCGCCAGGAATCCGTCATGAGGGATGCCGGGCGCTGTGTAGTAGGTGGGGCGGTGACCGCTGTAGACGTTGGTGATGCTGGGCTCTGCGACCAAGTCGTCGATCAAATCGTCGTCGCTCGTGATGGCGTTGACGACCAACGAGTGACGGAGCGGAGCGAGTCCGTCGTCTCGGGACCACGGCGAGACCCACACGCATGGAAAAGCCAACTCGATGTTGACCACGTCGAGATCAGGCTCGGCAAGAAGGTGCACAGCCGGCCGTAGTGCGGCATGGCCATCGCCTAAGTCCGCGACAATCTGATCTGCGCCGAGTACCGGCGTCGTCGTGGCGGCCTTCGCCGCGAGGTAGTCAGCCAACGCCTGCGCTTTGGCCAGCGGCTGGGTGGGCAAGACAGCGCGTTCATCGGTAACGGGCAGCGGGACAATCGTTGACAACTGCTCGGCGATCGCGTGCGCCAACTCCGCGGCATCTCCCTCGTAGAGGACCGCGGTCGTGTTGACGCACGCCATTCCGCCAAGATGGGCGATCGAATCGACGATCACGTTGATGTAGTCGCGCCAGTCCCGATCAGCGGTGATGAGGATCTTTGCTCGTCCAGGTCCGTTGACGAACACCGTCGGATCGTTGGCGTACTTGTCCACGATGTCTTGGCCGCCATAAACCATCGCGAGGTCCGCAGCAGCGATGAGCTCGTCGGCTCCCGCGTAATCAGTGGGCAGGCACACCACATCTTGATCACGAAACCCGCTCTGGCGCAATGCGTAAACGAGTCGATGCCCGGTGAACGGCTCGCGTCGCGATGGGCGGACGGCTACTCGATACCCCAACGCCAACGCCTGCGGCCACAGTGCGTGCACACCCGGCGCGTTCCCCGATGCGTGCACGGCGAACACATCCCCGCGACGAGTCCACACGGCGCCACCTGCACGGGTGCGCCCCTCACGCCAATCGACGGTCGCTCCCGACGGGCAGGCGGGTCGTACCGCAGCGAATGCGCCCGCCAGCCCATCGGCCACCTCGCGAGCTCCGTCTCGTGCCGCCGCGATTGGCAGGCCGGAAACGCGGCTGGCGAGTTGTACGTACGCTTCGAAGTCCAGCCCGCATATCGAAGAGTTCAGGAAGGCGTCGGCAGCTTCGGCCAATGCGGCCTCCCGATGCGGGGCCGGCAGCGGCTGTATCTTGCGTTGCGCGTTGAGGGCACGCGCCACATAGAGTTTCGGCGCGATGGTCAACTCGGCGACCGGCACGCCAGCCGTGTCGGTGATCAGCTCGCGGTTGCGCGAACGGTACTCGCCCGTCGGGCCAAGCGCATCGATCGCGATCAATACACACCCTCGATGACGGCCTCGCCCTCGAACATCTCGACCGGCTTGACCTCGGTGACCGAGTCGCCGATCTGCCCTTCGGGCCCGGCTAAGCGAATAGCGCTATCGCGTTCGAGGTTGTTGGGGATGAACATGCCCTTGCTGATGTGATTCATCACGACCTGCCCGCGCTCTCCGTACGGCACTGTCTCGCCGGTGCCGGGATCAACGACCCAGAACACGACATATGGCGTCCGCGGGTCGAAAGCGAAGGATGGACAGTCGTTGTCAGTGACCCGAGTGGTTGCCTGCGACAGAATCATGGTGCTGCCGAAGGCCATCGTGATCGTCGTGTTCGGAAAGATGTCCCGTAGCAGGTCGAGCGTATCCGCGTCCACATGCGCGCCGCTGAGGAGCAGCCAGCGGATCTTCTGGTTGATCAAGTCAACGTCACCGTCGTTGCGTGCGATGGCCTCGAGCAGCGGCGGCGTGGTGTGCATGTTCGCGACGTTCTGGGTCTGCAGAATCCATCTGGCTTGCTCGATGACATGGTCGACATATCCCGCCACGTCCGCGGCCCCGTTGCGGGCCGCCAGCTTCTTCACCCACCGGGGATCGAGGTCGATAGGGTGAAAAACGGAGCCCAGTCGCTGGCAAATCAGCCGCGAAAAGTAGCTCACCCCGTGTGGCCCGCTCGGCATCAGGCACAGAAAGCCGCGACCTTGAACAAAGCCCCCGACGGTGAAGTCTTCGGTCTGCCACTGGACAACCTGTTCGACCCAGTCCGGTAGTTGGACCGTCCGTTTCGGAGGTCCTGTCGTGCCACCCGACTCGAAGATCTGGGGCAGTGGCGGGGGTGATCCATAGCCGCGCGGGATCAGATCTTCGACGGGGACGCCGCGCAATGTGTTCACGAGATTGGGAAATCGCCGCAGATCTTCAAACGTATTGATGTCGGTCAGCGGGTTGAAAGCAAGGTCCTTGGCCACCCGCAGCCAGAACACGGAACCGGTGTCCTCGCCGAAGTGCCACGACCATCGCGGCGCGTAAGTACGCCTCCGCATCGTGGACCGGCGCCTTTCGCGGCACGTCCAACAGCGAGAAATCTACGTCCGGCACACCACCGATCCTGTCGCATGCCGGACGATGCAGGCAATCGTCGAGCCCGAACATTTCCCACATGTTCACGGGCTACCGTGTAGCTGTCGCAGAGGACCGGCAGAAGGGGATCATCTCCATGGCCGAGGAATTGACGGGGCAGGCGAAGCTGTTCGACGCGTTGACGACCAAGGGCACCGCCTTCACCCACGAGGAGCGCCGCAAGTTCGGCCTCTTGGGGCTGCTGCCGACCGCAGAGAAGACCATCGAGCAGCAGGTCGAGCACTGCTGGAACGAGTTCTCCACTCGCCGTAATGATCTGGACAAACACATCTACCTGCGCGCGTTGCAGGATCGCAACGAGACGCTGTTCTACCGGGTGCTGCGCGACCACATCCCGGAGACGATGCCGATCGTCTACACCCCGACGGTCGGTGAGGCCTGCCAGCGGTTCAGCGAGATCTACCGGCGGCCGCGAGGGCTGTTCGTGGGGTACCCAGACCGAGAATGCCTCCGCGAGGTGTTGCGCAACCGCCCCGAGAGCGACGTCGACGTGATCGTGGTTACCGACGGCCAGCGCATTCTCGGCTTGGGGGACCAGGGCATCGGTGGGATGGGAATCCCGATCGGGAAGCTCTCGCTGTACACCCTCATCGGCGGCATCGACCCGGCCCGCACCCTGCCGATCGTGCTCGACGTGGGCACCGACAATGTCGAACTGCTCGAAGACCCGCAGTACCTTGGCTGGCGCCACCGGCGGATCGGCGACGACGACTACTACTCGTTCATCGACGAATTCGTGGCCACCGTGCACGAGCAACTGCCCAGCGTGCTGCTGCAATGGGAGGATTTCGCCACCGCGCACGCATTGCCGATCCTCGAGCGCTACCGCGACAAGCTGCTCACCTTCAACGATGACATTCAGGGCACCGCGGCAGTGACGCTCGGCGCGCTGCACGGCGCGTCGAAGGTTGCCGGCCGTCCGCTGTCACGGCAGCAGGTCGTGATGTTGGGTGCGGGCTCGGCGGGCATTGGAGTCCTCGACATGGTGCAGCGCGAGATGATGGCGCAGGGACTGTCCGAAGCGGACGCGGCAGAGCGGATCTGGGTTGTCGATGTCCTGGGATTACTCACCGACGACCGCACGGACCTGTCCGCGGGACAGCGGAAGTTCGCCCAGCCGGCGAACCGAGTTGCCGATTGGGGGCTGTCGGGCCCCGCCCAGCTGGCCGACGTCGTGCACCACGTCGACGTTGGCATCCTGATGGGGTTGTCCACCGCGGCCGGCGCGTTCACCGAGGAGATTGTGCGCGCGCTCGCGGCCAAGACCGAGCGGCCGATCATCTTCCCGCTGTCCAACCCGACCAGCCACGCCGAGGCGCACCCGTCCGAGTTGGACGAATGGACCGGAGGGCGCGCGCTAGTCGCCACCGGTTCGCCGTTCGCGCCGTTGCGGCGCGACGGGGTGGAGCGGCCAATTGCCCAGTGCAACAACGTCTACATCTTCCCCGCTATGGGGCTTGCCGTCACCGCGGCCCAGGCCACGCGGGTCACCGACGACATGATGCGGGTCGCGGCAGCCACCCTCGGCGACGCCTCGCCGGCCCTCTCCGATCCGGCGCAGCCGCTGTTGCCTGCGTGGTCGGACGTCCCTGACGTCGCCGTGCGCATCGCCCATGCCGTCGGCCGCCAAGCCGTCGCGGACGGTGTCGCCCCCGAACGCAGCGACGAAGAACTGGCGGAGCGCATCGCAAAGGTGCGCTGGAATCCCGAGTATCCGGTGTCGCCGGAGTAACAGCTCGGGGGTTACTTTTGTCGCTTATACCGCTGAGCGAACAGCCGGAGGATCGTCGGGGGATATTCGATATTTCGTTGCCGCGCTGCTGATTTCAGTGATTCCGCCGACTCGGGTGCGAAATAGCCGTGGTTCTTGTAGACGTCGATCCTGGTGCAGATGCCCTCGAGATCCAGTTCGGGATGGAACTGGGTCGCATACGTGTTGGCGCCGACCCGGAAGGCCTGAACTGGGCAGTCGGGCGAGGATGCGAGGCAGACGACTTGGGAGGGGAGCGAACTGGCTGCCTCTTTGTGCCCGCCGTACGCATCGAACACGTCGGGCAGGTCGGCGAATAGCGGGTCCTCGCGCCCTGCCGGTGTCAGTGTGATCGTGACGGCAGCCACTGGTTCCGGGAAGCTGCGGTCGACGGTGGCACCGACGACCGATCCGAGGATGCCCACGCCGTAACAGCATCCGAGAAAAGGGAAGTCGCGGTCGACGATTCGATCGATCAGAGACAGAAGCTCGGATTCGACGCGTCGTTGCGTCGCCGTCTTTGAGTCCGGGGGGTCACTGACGTTGTACGGTCCGCCGCCCAGGATGACGCCGGACCATTCGGCGAGATCGATCGGCCCTAAAGACCTGTGGGTCAGGCGGATACGGTGCAACCCGCTCTCATCCAGTCCGGCGAAGCGCATCACCGCCAGATACTCGTCGTCAGCCGCTTCGTCCTCGGCGCGGATCGAAAGAAGCAGAAACGGGGCGTGGTCGACGTCTGTTGGCATGCCGTTCTCGTTGATGGGGCGAGTTTTGCGTCAATCTATCAACGTGACGAGGTCGAGGGTGGTCATCAGACCGGCACGGTGACGCCTGCACAAAAACGCCCCGGCTCAACACCAGCCAAAGCAGCCGCCGCCGCCACTGCGCCTCTTGGGCGCGTCTCCGGGGGTGTTGGAGTCGCTTCCAGGTACCGGCCGCGGCACCGGGGCGACGCTCATCGGCGCCCGAATGGCGGGTGTACGGGTCACCCCGATCTCTGGCTTCTCGGCTTGGGTCGGCGCGGTGCGCCGCGGCTCTGAGTACTGCGGTTGCGGCCCGGAGTTCACCGGCTCGGCCGTTGGCGGGGGTGGTGGTGGCGGAGGCGGGGGAGCCGGGGGCAGCAGCGGAGCACTCACCCTGGGTTCAACGCTGTTCGGTGCCGGCGGGGCGCCGGCAGGCGCGGGCTCGGCGGTCGGCAACTCGGTAGTCGATTGATCGGCGGTGGTGCTCGGACTGCGCAATACCAGCCAAGCGCCACACACCACGGCGACGACTGCGGCGGCGGCGGCGAGCCCAGTCACCGCCTGCTTGGTGCGGAGCCACGTTTGCGGCCGATATTCAGGCATCTGCATGCCGACGATCGAGTCGGCAATACCGCCCGCAGCGAGTGGGCGCGCGCGAAGAGGTCGAACCTCGACGGGGTCTGGTGGGAGGTCGTTGTGGTCCTCCCACCGGTAGTCGTCGGACTCTTGCAACGAGTCGGGAGCCTCGATCCCGTCGGACGGAACCCCGTCGCCGTCGGCCGGGACCTCGCCACCGTCGTCCTGCCACTCGTGATCGTCCAGCTGATCCGGCACGAGGGCATACAGATCGACGGGCTCGGACGGAACCTCGATACTGTCGGTGTCGGCTCGCGCCTCGTCGTGGTCGTCCCACGCGTAGTCATCCGCCTGATCCGGCACCAGGTCATCGACCACCGGGATTGGCTCTGTATCAGGCTCGTGGTCGTACGTCGCGCCGGTGTCGTCGGGGTCGCCCCAGTCGTACTCGAAGCCCTGATCGGTGGCACCTAGCTGGGCCGGCGGCACGTCATCGGTCCGCTGGCGCATCGAAGTAATCAGGGCCTCTTCGGCGGCGCGGCGAAGAACCCGACGTTCCATCAGCCGATTTACCCGCCCCACACGACAACCCTAACGGGACGGCAGGCTCGGCGCGCACGCCGATATGAATGCACCGCGGGCGGATTGGAAACACTCGGTAGCCGAAAACGTAGGGAAACACCCGATGCTCAAGCGAAGCCCCACCCAAAAGCGCATTCACAACGGGGTTGGCAGGATCTTAGCTAACCAGGGCATTTCTGCCACTCCCGCGGTGTCGCCCCCTGCCACTGTGTGGCGATGGACCACATCGAAGTAGTGCTGTACGGCCGTTAGCGGCCTCAGTCTTCCTTACGAATCAACCGCATCAGTGCCGCGTGATCGGGTGCGAGTAGTTCTTCGATGCGCGGGTGGTTCACGTCGGCGACGATGATTTCCCCGACATCCTTGTGGACGTCGCGGAAGATGCCGTGGGACTTCATCTTCTCGGTCTGATAGATGTTGTCCTCCGTCGGGGTGACGTAGTACACCGCGTCGGCCTTGAAGCGATGGATCAGCCAGAGGTGGATCAATGTCATCAGGCGCTTTTGGCGCAGCTTCTCGCCGAAGGTGTTCTGATCGCGCACCGTCAGGATGCTGCGCCCGTGCCGGTCCTTGATGGGATCGACGATCACATTGGCGAGCTGCTCCTCGCCGTCTGGCCGTTCGCCATAGATGCCGAGCTCAAGCAGCTCCCCACCGGCGCGTCGCGGCCGTAGCTGTACGCGGAGCTTCTCGCCGAGCTGATAGTGCTCGCTCCACATCGCCAGCCATTCCTCCAGCAGCTTCTTCGGAACCTCGGTCTGCACGAGGTGCTGGTGCTGGGTGGAGCCCTTGCCCATGGACTTGGTGGTCGCCGTCCGCCCCGAGGAGGCAGCCAGCGCGGCGTCGCTGCGCGGTCCGCCGACCAGGGTTTGCGGCGTGCGGTAGGGCGACTCGACCAGCCGCATCTTGCGCTGCAGGCGAGCCAGCGAAAGCATGCCGTCCTGCTTGAGAGCCCCGGCGAACTCTTCTGCGGCGACGCCGTCGATCTGGTGTCCGCCGTACGTCATGAAGTTGAAGACGAAACCCATCTTGCCGATTTCTTCGGGGAAGGCCCGCATCTCGTCGTCAGTCATGCCGGTGGTGTCCCAGTTGAACGAGGGGGAGAGGTTGTAGGCCAGCATCTTGTCGGGATAGACGCTGTGGATCGCGTGGGCGAATTCGCGGGCGTCGTCGAGATCGGCGGTCTTCGTCTCCATCCAGAGGATGTCGGCGAACGGCGCCGCGGCAAGTGATTTGGCGATCGCATACGGGATGCCGCCGCGGAGCTGGTAATAACCCTCGGGGGTCTTCACGCGCTCGCAGTCCCATCCCGCGTCGGCGCCCAACTCCTTCGCCTTCTCGCGGGCCTCATACAGTGACGCACGCCCGGCGAACTTGCGCCACTCCGCTGCACTCATCTCCTGCGGTTCGCCCTCGCGCTCGCGGAAATCGAGCAGCTCGGCGACGGCCTCCCCGTAGGTCTGCAGCCCGGCATCGTCCTGCCAGGCTTCGACGAAGCGTGACTCGACCTTGTCGAAGAGAGCGTCGACCGATTGGTCCCCGTCCTGCTGGCAGGCCGCGGCCGCTTCGGCTACCAAATCCAGAATGCCTTGGCGCTCAAGCCAGGTGGTCGCGGTGGCGTATTCGCCTTCGGGGAGAGAGTAGAGGAGATGACCGTTCAGCTCCGTGACGCCCGACTCGTAGAAGCTCCGCACCATCGCCAGGAAACACGATTTGTAGGAGGGGATCTTGAGGTTGGTGGCGCCGAGGAGGAACGGCTGGTCGCGCTCGTCGGCTCTGCTGTCGATGAGGTTGGCGGCCTCGGCGTCCGTGCGCGCGACGATGATGCCGGGCACCCCCATGATGTCGAGCTGGAAGCGGGCGGTGTTGAGCCGCTTGATTTGTTCGTCCGAAGGAACCAGGACCTTGCCGCCCTGATGGCCGCACTTCTTCGTGCCCGGGCGTTGATCCTCGATGTGGTAGCCGGGTACGCCTGCCTCGACGAAACGACGAATCAGGTTGCGTACGTGTGGATCTCCGCCGTGTCCCGTGTCAGCGTCGGCGATGATGAACGGCCGGAAGTCGACGGCCGGGGTTGAAGCCCGCTGCGCCTCGCTCATCCGCAGACGCAGGTACTGCTGGTTGCGGTCGGCGGTGAGTAGCGCGCGGACCAGGCCGGCGGCCTCGTCCGGTACCTGGCTCAGGGGATAGCTGGCGAGATCGGGCCCCGGGTCCTCGCTGGTCGAGCCTTTAGCGGAGGTCGCCCAACCGCCGAGATAGATCCCCTCGATGCCCATCCGCTTCATGGTCACTGCCTGACCCGGCGAATAGGGGCCGAACGTCGTGATGCTCTTGCGCTCAGCGAAGAGTTCGCGAAGGCGATCGTAGAAAGCTGCCGCCGCCTCCCGCGCCACTGTGTAGTCGGTAGGGATCGTTCCGCGCTGCTCTACGACTTGGCGGGCCGAATAGAGACGAATGATCCCGTCGAAGCGTGGACTGTCGAAGTACCGCTGCATGGCGGCGACGTCCTGCTCGAACGGTGTTAAGGGCTGTGCGTCAGCTTCGACGATGGCCATGGGTTTCGCTCCTGTTCAGCGCGGTTCCCGTCAACGGTGCCGGGGGCGGGCCCGCCCACATACCTGACGATACGACCTGGGTTTCGCTGACACGGCCGTATTCAACACCAGCGTCGCCGGGTGACCGACAGACGGCAGGTTGATTGGGTTTCGGACGAGGAACGAATATTTACGTTTCCGTCGACGGCCCGGGTGGTACCCCCTCGACACCTAAGGAGGTACGACAATGTCGGTTTGGGGATGGATCTTGATTGCGGCGATCGTGGTGATCCTCGCGGTAACAGTCGTCGCGGTCCGCTTGGCGCTCACGCGCAGACGATCCGAGCGGCTGAGGGAAAAGTTCGGTCCTGAGTACGAGCGAACCCTCAGCGATGCAGGCGACCAGCGCGCCGCGGAGGCGGACCTCGCCGCCCGTGAGCAGAAACGAAAGAAGCTCGACATCGTGCCGCTGTCTCTCGAGTCCGGCGAGAAATATGCCGAGCGCTGGCGAACAGTGCAAATCGCATTCGTCGACAACCCATCGAGCGCAGTAGGCGATGCGGACCGACTGGTGATCGAGGTCATGCGGGAACGTGGCTATCCGGTCGAGGACTTCGATCAGCGGGCGGCTGACATCTCTGTCGACCATCCGGATGTCGTCGAGAACTATCGAGCCGCACACCGCATTCACCTGGCGCAACGGGAGCGCGAAATCAGCACAGAGGAGCAGCGCCAGGCGCTGGTCCACTATCGCGCGCTCTTCGACAAATTGCTCGAAACGGAACAAGGCCACACCGCCGACGAAGGCAAAGACAACTCACAGGAGGCACGGGCATGACCACCCACGACCAGCCAACGCGGACAACCATCCCAACTGACCAGATGATCCCCGATAAGAGCACCGAATCGTCGACGAGCCAGTCCGATTCGGTTCAGGTAGAGACACCGCCATCTGCCGCGCCGGTGGATCCACCAAGGGCGAATGTTGAGCCGGTCGAGCTGCCGGATCGGCAGGATGAGGACAACGTGCCGGCAGCCGGGCAGCCTCAGGCCGCGGCATCGGGACCCGATACGGCGACCGAGATCTCTCTTTTCGGCGAGACCGAGCTGTCCGGCTTCCGGTCCCGCTGGGACGATGTCCAGGCCGCGTTCGTCGACGATCCACGTGGGTGCGTCCAGAAAGCCGACGGCCTGGTTGCGGAGGTCGTCGATGCGCTCACCGCCGGGTTCTCTGAGGCACGCTCCCGGATGGAGGCTCAGTGGACGCGCGGAGAAGAGGTTTCTACTGAGGATCTTCGCTTGGCGCTGAAGCGATACCGCGAGTTTTTCCAACGGCTATTGGCGGTCTGAGGGACGGGGACGCGGGTACTCGGCAGGGCGTTGTTCACCTGACCTTCTTCGGCGGAAGCCCGGCCGTTCACGGCCGGGAGGAAGCCGATCCCGTTCTTCGGCCCGCGGAGCGGGCCGCTTTAGTCTGGCCGTTGCTGCTGTTCGATGTGGCGCTTGATGACAGTCAGCGGAGCGCCTCGGCAGGAGGCGGCGAAGTAGGAATGGGGACCAGAAATGCGCGCCCCACAAGTATTTCCGGATCTCGGTGGGGTACTGCTGGCGCAGCCGGCGAGAGGATACGCCTTTGAGCCGGTTGACCAGCACCGACAGGGCGAGACTGGGCGGATAGTGCGCCAGTAGGTGCACGTGGTCGGTCTCGCCGTTGAACTCGCGCAGTTCGGCGTCGAGGTCGGCGCACACGCTGCGCATCAGGTGCTCGCAGAAGGTCAGCATCTCGTCGGTGAACACCGCTCGCCGGTATTGGTGCCGAAAATCAGGTGGGCGTGCAGGTTATAAACCGCGCCCCGGCTCGGGCGTATGTCGGGATCGGGTTGGCGGTGCGGCACGTGGCCGAGGGTAGGGATCCGGGCCGACACGGTGTCGACTGCAGCTGATCTGTCGGTGTGCACGTTTATGGTGCGGACTGTGAAGCAGGTGGTCAAAGTGCGGGTGCTGCCGACCGAGGATCAGGCGGCCGCGCTGGCGGCCACACTGCGGACCTGCAATGAGGCGGCGTCATGGTTATCGGGCCGGATGCACGCCGATCGTGTGCGGCGTAAACACGAGGTACAGAAGCGGTTCTACATCGAACTCAAGGGGCGGTTCGGACTCTCAGCCCAGCCGGCGATCCGGGTGATCAGCAAGGTTGCCGACGCTTACACGACGCTGCGCGCCAACATTGAATCCGGCAACTACGGCCCGCCCGGCTCCCAGAAGCGCAGGAAAGTGGCGGCAACACCGATTGGTTTCCGGGCCGATGCGGCCCAGCCGTTTGATGCGCGGTGCCTGTCCTGGCAGATCCCTGAGCAGGTCGGTGGCCGCGAAGCGACGGTGTCAATCTGGACCACCCATGGTCGATGCAAGAACGTGCGCGTGCTGGCCGCGGCACGCGAGTTGGTGCTGTTGCGGATCCGTTCGATTGGAGAAACCGACCTGGTGCGCCGGGACGGCAAGTGGTATCTCTACGCCACCGTCGAGGCGCCGGCGGCGCCGCTGACCGACCCGATCAACGGATTCGTCGGGGTGGACATGGGCATCGTCAACATCGCCACCAGCAGCGACGGTGACATGGCCGCCGGCGCCCAGCTCAACCGCTACCGCAAACGTCAGCTCAATCTACGGAAGCGATTGCAGGCCAAGAAAACATCATCGGCGCGGCGGCTGCTTAAGAAGAGGCGCCGTAAAGAGGCCCGCTTCGCGGCCGACATCAATCATCAGATCTCCAAACGCATCGTGGCCGAGGCGCAACGCACCGGGCGCGGTATCGCCGTCGAACAACTGACGGGGATCCGTGCGCGGGTACGGCTTCGCAAGCCCCAACGGGCCGCGCTGCACTCGTGGGCGTTCGCTCAACTCGGCGCGTTCCTGAGCTATAAGGCTCAGGCCGGCGGGGTGGCGTTCGTCCAGGTCGACCCGGCCTACAGCAGCCAAACCTGCCATAAGTGCGGGTTGGTCGACAAACGAAACCGCCGCTCCCAAGCGGCATTTGAATGTGGTCGGTGTGGCTTCGTTGGGCACGCCGACCACAACGCAGCGATTGTCATCGCAGCCCGCGGTGTCGAACGCTGGGGCGAAGTCATGCGCCCACACGCAGCGCCTACCCTGACAGCCAGTTAGGGCGGCAGCAGCAAGCCTACCGGCAGACTCGAAACCGCAAGGGACAAGCCACAAGCCCGTCCCTTTCAGGGACGGGTCCATGACACCAGATGTCAGAAGGACTGGGCGGTCTCTAGCGTGATCAGGTCGCGTTCGGCATACAGCCGGTGCTCCCATTCCTCGTTCAGGACAATGCGAAGGCATTCCTTGAACGGAAAGTTCTCCAGCCGTGGCCAGCCGGGCTCGACCCGAGTGACTTGCGCGCAAAGCTGATCGTCGGTGAGCGACTCCATGACGTGGCCGACCATCGCTTGGCGTTCGCGTCGGACGGAGACCACCTCATCGAGTGAGGGTCGCGCCTCGCGGTCCCACGGAATCCCGTCCCACCCGGGCGCCTCGTCCCACGGCAGATCCAACGGGTGCCAGGGCGAGGCGTCGCCGAGAACCATTCGTCCAACCCAGGCAGCGCTTGCGAAATTGAGGTGACGCAGGGTCTGGATGAACGACCATTCATCGCCGACGTTGCGGTGGAGCGCCGGTTCGGGCAGCGACCTTGCACGAGCCAACGTGCCCTCCCACAGCGTCTCCAATATCTTCCACGCCTGACGGAACCCATCGCTGTCGTCGGGGCGCATCTTCGCCCGCTCGGGCATGCGACGGTTCAACTCGGCGTCAACGAGCGGTGCAATGTCGACGCCGTTCACGACCACGTTCTTCAGCTCGCCGCTGATCTCTACGTCAACGAGCTCGACGCCGCGCAACCGGGTCTCGGTGAACACCGATCCACGAATATGTGCCCCGGTGAAGTCGACCGCACGCATCTGGGCGTCGTTGAGGTCCACCTGGTTGAATGTCGCACCGCGAAGGCTTATGTCCTCGAATAGTGCTCCGGCCAGATCCTGCTCGTGGAACCGAGTCATGTACATCACGCTAAGGGAGTAGCGCCACTCGGACCACGGCGGAATGGCCACGCTGCTAGCCAGGACGACGCTACGCATACCCGCTCAACGCATCAGGGCACGCAACTTCGGCGCTCTGCGCCCACTACCGGGAGTGACGGTCGAGATCGGTACTCACGAAACGAATTGCTGACCGCCGTCGATGTCATACGTTGCACCGGTGAGGGCACTGTTGGTCATCAGATGGACGGCCAGCGCTGCGACGTCAGCGGCGGTCACGACCCGGCCGATCGGCAGCTTGGCGCGCAGTTCGTTGCGGCGCTCCTCGAGCTGATCTCCCAGCAGCGCCGCCGACAACGGGGTGTCGACAAAGCCTGCGGCGATGAGGTTGACGCGAATCGGTGCGAGCTCGAGTGCCAAGGTCGCCGTGAACGGAGGCAGCGCAGCCGTAGCAGCGGAGACTATCCCGAGGCGGTGGTCGATGCGCCTGCCGCCGGTGCCACCCATGAAAACAAGACTGCCGCCCGGACGCATCTTGCCCGCCGCATTGCGGGCGACTTCGAGGTCCAGCACGACGTGCCCGCTGAGTGCATCCCGCACCTGGCCTGAGTCCATCTCGAGAAGGGGCGCATAGCTCGGGCCGCCGGCGGTGACCATCACATGGTCGATTGGCTCCGGCAGTTCCTGGAAGAACTTCTGGAGTGAAGCGGCGTCTTCGGCGTCGAAGGAGGCGATGCGTTGGGCACCCACCTCCGCCGCCGCGTCGCTCGAGGCGATCGGGATTGCGGCCGGTGAGGATGACTTCGGCACCCTCTGCCCGGGCACGCCGAGCCGTCTCGAGTCCGATTCCCGCGCTACCGCCGATGAGGACGACAGTCTGTCCGCGCAACGCGGGAAGGGGAGCGGTCGGGGTCGTCATGACTTGGCGGGAGTCGCGGACAACTGCGCCTTCACGTTGCGCGTCAGCTCGTCGGCGAGGATTTCCGGCTCACCCGCGAACAGGCCGTCGAGCGCCAGCTTGGCGACCACCTCCGGATCGACCTTCTGGTCTGCGGGGGCGAACGCGGCCATGTCGGTGTCCATGTACCCGACGTGCAATGCGGCCACATGTACGCCGCGCGGTGCGAGCTCCTCACGGACAGCATCCGTCATCGCCCAAGCCGCTGTCTTGGCCGCGGAATACGCGCCCGACGCCGGGACGTGCGCCCAGGAGAGCAGAGACAGCACGTTGAGGATCGATCCGCCGCCGTTGGCTTCGATGACCGGAACGAAGGCGCGAGTGACGTTCAGAGTGCCGAAGTAGTGCGTTTCCATTTCCAGCCGAATGTCATCCATCGCGCCCGACAACAGCCCTGAGCGGGTAGAGACGCCTGCGTTGTTCACGAGAACGTTGACATCGGAGGCGATCTCAGCTGCGCGGCGCACCGACTCCGGGTCGGTGATGTCGAGCTGAACGGCCACCACTCCGGGAAGGTCTATGGTCTCGGGACGCCGCGCAGCGGCGTAGACCTTGGCTCCGCGTGCGACCAGTTCGGCAGCGAAACGTCGGCCCAGCCCACGGTTCGCGCCGGTGATGAGCGCGGTGACTTGGCCGTGGTTATGGGTGATCGTGGTCAATTTGATGCCCTCCTCGCGAACGTTCTGTACCAAACAGTCAACAATGTGCGACCGGGCCTATTCCCGCCCGTTGCTCAACCTGGCCTCGAGCGCATGCGGATCTGCAACAGTGACCGTCAGCGCGGAGTGATCCCGGAAGCCGATGACACGCTTGATCTTGTTGTGGAAGTGAATGCATAACCCGGCGTGGGGGTTCGTCCCAAACGTCAGACCGTCATCGGCGAACGAGATTCGGGGTCCAACCGCGGTCCACCACCGATATGGACCGGTGACGTGCGCATCTGAAATGTTCTGGAGTGGTGTGCTTACCCGGAGTACGCCGAAGGTTGCGACAAACTGCTCATCGTCGGTGATGGTGACGCCATCCCGCCAGGGGAGGGCTCCGGCGCCAAGCCACATGGGCAGGAATCGCCGATCGAACTGATACGGATAGAACTCGCTCACAAATCGACTCCTGGCTCGTTCGGGCCTGATTCAGGTTGACAGAGTGCGATCCCAAAGCACAACGGTCACTGTTCGATCACGGTACGGCCACTCGTTGACATTGCGCCGCGCGGCCAATCAGTCGCTGACATCGCCGGTTGTAGAAGTGGTTGTGGTGACCGCTGTCCGCGAACCGGTCACCCAGTGTGGTCGCGATATTGGGGAGAGTGGAAGTTCGAATGAGACGCATCTACGCCTTCGTGGTCGGCCTGGCCGTTTTGCTGGCGACGCCCGGTGTGGCGACCGCTGACACCTTCACACGGCCGGCAGCCCACCAGCAGGCCATCGACTACGTGATCGCGCGCGGACTTTCGCAGCGCGGTGTTCCCTTCTCATTTGGAGGCGGCGACGCCAATGGCCCGACCCGTGGCAGCGGCCCGACCGACAACGCCATCGGACTGGACCGGGAGGGCGATGTCGTCGGATTGGACCCGGCTGCAAGCGTCGTCGGATTCGACGCTTCTGGTCTCGTGCTGTATTCCTTCGCCGGCGTCGGGATCAAGTTGCCGCGTTCGTCCGGAGAGCAGTACGAGGCCGGCAGCAAGATCCTGCCGCAGCAGGCGCTCCCCGGCGACCTGATCTTCTATGGTCCTAACGGCAACCAGAGTGTCGCATTGTTCCTGGGCAACGGGCAGATGTTGGAAGCCGGCGATCCGGTCGTGACGGTTTCGCCGGTTCGGACCAACAACATGACTCCATACTTGGTCCGGGTTATCGCGTGATGATCGCGAGCTGCCTGAGCGGTGTAACCAGCATCAAGAGCGGGTAGCCGGGGCAGCAGGAGGCAACGATGGCTACCCAACACGAGATCGACGAATCCGACATCCGTCCAGCGAATCGACAAGTTGGCTCAGGCGATTCGCGCCAAGGACCTCGAGAGCTGCGATGTCGTTCTACGCACCCGAAATCGTGTCATTCGACTTCGAACCGCCGCTGCAGCACGTCGGAGCAGAGGCCAAAAGAAGGAACTGGGTCGGCGCCTTCACGGCATACGAGCATCTCCTCGGCTACGAGATTCACGACCTCGCGATCACCGTGGGCGACGACGTGGCATTCGCGCACAGCCTCAACCGGATCAGCGGCGTCTTGAAGAACGGAAGCCGGACCGATTTCTGGCTTCGGGCAACGACCGGCTTCCGGAAGTTAGATGGCAACTGGCTCATCGCACACGACCACGTCTCAGTCCCCCTCGACCTCGAGACCGGCACAGCGCTGTTGAATCTCACGCCCTGAGAGTTCGGCCGCTCAGCTGACGGCCCGGATGGCGGCGTCGGCCGCCCGCTCGGTCGCCAGCTTCGACCCTCGGGCCAGGCGAACCAGGCGTGGCACCGCTCGGGGGTGTCTGACCAGATAGCGCGCGACGGCCGCGATGTTCACCGTGCCGTCTTGGTGGCTGAGGCCGAAAACCTCGGCGTCCACGCTTCCGTCGCTGGCCCTGTCGCTGATCGCACGCACCACCGACCACGGCACACCGCGCTCCTCGCATACCTCCGCGACCGCGGCCGTCTCCATGTCGAGCGATATGACCCCCCGCGCCCGCAGGTCGGCGTGTTGTGCTGGGTCGAGGATGAGCTCGTCGGTGGTCCACATCGTCCCGTGGGCGTTGCCGAGCGGAAGCGGCGTGGGCCGGTGCTGGGAGCCGTCGGCGCCGTCGATCACCAGCTCCGGCAACACCAGCGTGCCGATCGGGGTCTCGTTTTCGATCGCGCCGGTGACGCCAACGACGATCACCCACTCGACGTCGACCGCGTCGAGCAGTTGGACGGTCGCGGCGCGGGCCAGGGCACCCCCCATCCCGGTGACCATCGCGATCAGCTCACGGTCACCGACCCGCCCCGCATAGCCGATTCCACTTCTGCGGAGTCGCAGCCGCCGTCGCAAAGGGCGAAGCTCGATTGGCATGGCGCAGACGAAGGCGATCACGGCGCGCTCGTACTGTGGCTTTGACCGAACCTTCCGCGCAGACGCATCACCACATACACCACCGGATCAGTCGCAGGGTCGCTGCGGCCGTCGGAGGCCGACCGCCCGAATCCGCCTGCTCATCAGTGTCTTCCGCCACCATGGGTGAGATGCTAAGTCCAGCGACATGCCATCGCGACCACGATCGAGGAGTTGATCTGGTGGAAAGCTCGCCCGGCGCCGAGCCGCAGCTGTATCGACCACGGCCGCCGACGGCCGCACCCGGCTCGATGTGCCGCCCGCGTTCATCGCCGGTGCAGGCACAGCGTCGTACGTAACTCACATCGAGGCCGCGCAGGCGGTCACGACGATCCACTTCTTGCCCGCCGGGGCACTACCGTTCTTGGGAATCCTCTTGGGCGAGTTGGAGAATTCGCGTGTCGGCCTTGCCGAGCTCTGGGGCAGTGAAGGTACGGCCTTGCACGAGAGGTTGATTGAGGCTTCATCAGCGGTGGACCGGATAGCGTTACTGGAGTCATTCCTGCTGCACCGCATGCAAGTTCATCGACCTTCAATCTCACCGCGGGCTGACCGCGGTTCTGGATGCCACAGCTCGACGCCGGCCCGGCGCTGGGCGCCGCCATCGCCGCCGATCTCGGGTACTTCGATCAGGCCCACTTCGTGCGCGAATTTCGGTCGTTCACCGTGATGACGCCGACCCAGTACACGCAACACCGCTCGTGGCCGCCCAGTCACGTCGAACTCGCTGCGGCGCGCTGAACCACCAGGACGGCAAAAATATCCAAGCCAACAGTTCCTCGGACCCACATGATTGATGCATGGACAGAACTCGAGAGGCTGTGGCCGGCACGGGACTACTGGTTGCGGCCATCCGCGCTATGGAATCCACTCGCGACGACAGGCTGTTCGACGACCCGTTCGCCGACAAGCTGTCGGGAGACACCGGGCGACGGCTGCTTGCCGCGGCCATCGCCGCAACCGGTGAGCGGTCGACAATGCAGATCGTCGTCCGGACCCGGTTCTTCGACGAAGCCCTGTTGCGAGCGGCGCGCGTGGCCAAGCAGGTCGTCATCCTCGCGGCAGGGATGGATGCGCGGGCCTACCGGCTGGCCTGGCCCAACGGCACGACCGTCTACGAGTTGGACCAACCCGCGGTGATCGCCGCCAAAGCGGACATACTTGCCGACGACCAGCCACGCTGTCGCCGCGTCGCGATTGGCATCGACCTGGCCGATGACTGGCCGAGCGCCCTACAAACGGCAGGCCACGACCCAGAAGCCCCGACGGTTTGGTTGATCGAAGGCTTACTCCAGTACCTCGATGAGGGTGCAGTACGCACGCTGTTCGAACGCGTCGACGGGCTATCGGGGCCCAATTCGGTACTGCTGTACGACGTTGTCGGCAAGACACTGCTGGAGGCGCCGTTCATGGCGACTCTCTTGCAGTCCATGGCCGAGCAAGGGTCGCCCTGGCTCTTCGGCACCGATGAACCGGGGGAGTTGGCCGAGCGCCTGGGCTGGTCGGCCACCGTGACCGACATTGCCGAGCCAGGTAATGAGTGGAAGCGATGGTATGCACCAGCGACCCTGAAGGATGTGCCAGACGTGCCGCGTGGCTACTTCGTCGAGGCGAAGCGCTGAACCCTAACCGACGCGTGTCCTAGGGTACTGTCCATGCGAGATCGCACGGCCGGTCTTTCCGCGGCCGCGCAGCACGCACTGGCGTTCCTCAGCACCCTCGATGAGCGACCGGTGGCAGCCAGCGTGGATGCCGACGGCGTACGGACCGTGCTCGGTGGACCTCTGCCTGAGCACGGCGAGGCCCCGACTGCCGTCATCGACGCTCTGGTGGCCGGCGCCGACCCCGGTCTCGTTGCCAGCGCAGGCCCACGCTACTTCGGCTTTGTGATCGGGGGCGCGCTGCCCGCTGCGTTGGCTGCAGACTGGGTGGTCTCGGCGTGGGACCAGAACGCCGCCTTTCATTCCCTGTCCCCGGCGGCCGCCGCGATCGAAGAGGTCACCTCCGCGTGGACGCTCGACCTGCTCGGTCTGCCTACTAAGGCCAGCGTCGGGTTTGTCACCGGTGGGCAAGCGGCCAACACCACATGTTTGGCGGCCGCCCGCCACGCGGTACTCGCGAAGGCCGGCTGGGACGTCGAAGACGACGGACTCATCGGTGCACCGCCAGTGCGCATTGTGTGCGGCGAACATGCCCACGCCACGATCTACACCGCCCTGCGACAGCTTGGACTCGGCGCCAACACTGCCATCCGCGTCGCCGCCGACGACCAGGGCCGGATGAATCCCGCCGCACTCCAGGACGCCCTGGCCGATGCGGACGGACCGACGATCGTCTGCGCCCAGGCCGGCAACGTCGCCACCGGCTCATTCGACGCGTTCGAGCCGATCGCCGACGCCTGCTCCGCCCACGACGGCTGGCTGCACGTCGACGGCGCTTTCGGCCTGTGGGCCGCCGCTGCACCGGCCACCCGGCATCTCACGCGCGGTGTGGAGAGGGCGGACTCCTGGGCCGTCGACGCCCACAAGTGGCTGAACGTGCCCTATGACGGGGCGATGGCCATCGTCGCCGACCCTGACGCGCACGTCGCCGCCATGGGTCTCGCGGGCCCTTACCTGGTGGCCGATCCCGGACAGCGCGACAACACCAACTACGTGCCCGAGAGCTCACGCCGTGCCCGCGCGGTGCCCGTCTATGCGGCCCTCCGATCGCTGGGGCGAGCCGGTGTCGCCGAACTGATCGAACGCAACTGCGCGCAGGCCCGACGAATGGCCGAGCGGCTGGCGACAATTCCCGGCGCGGAGGTGATCAACGATGTCGTCCTCAACCAGGTGCTGCTGCGGCTGCCCGGCGGAGATGACGTTAACCGAGCCGCGGTGTCCGCCATTCAGCGCGACGGGACCTGCTGGCTCGGCGGCACAACCTGGAATGGTCACTACATGCTACGGATATCGATCTCGAACTGGGCGACGACGGACGATGACGTGGAACGCTCAGCTGACGCCATAGTGCTGGCCGCACAATCTCTTTCGCCGCGTTGACGCACCAACGAGGTCTCACGCGGTCGGTCTTAGTCGCCCTGGGTTCCCTCACCTTCGTCGGCGCCGCGGGGTCGGGGTGCATGTCCGGCTGGATGAGGACGGCCGGAGTACACAGTGCGAGGTCGATGCGAGTCCGACCAACTCCTTGTTGGCCCCGACCGTCACCGTGACGAGCGTGGATGGCTGAACGGTAAACCGGGAGTTGAAGCCGGCACTGACGCAGGATCAACTCGAACGACAGGTGGCCGACGTGGTGAAGCAAAATTCGGGAAACGTGCCCGATTCGATCTCCTGTGAATCCGGCCTCGAGGGCGACACAGGAAACATAGCCCGTTGCGACGTCGACTTCGGTGGTGTGACTGTGCGGCACACCGTCAGGGTCACCAAAGTCGAAAATCTGCAGATGAGTTTCGTCCTGCTTCAATCCTGACCTGCCCGAGGGAGTCCCACATGCGAGCGGTGCGATCAACACCCCCCGGGGTGACCGTCGTCGACGTCGATGTGCCCGAGGGCACAGGCGAGTTGGTCAAGATCCGCTCGGCAGGCATCTGCGCCTCCGACCACAAGTTCATCGCGTGGGGAAGCACCAAGATTCTGGGCCACGAGCTCGCCGGCGTGACGGAGGACGGCACGCCCGTCGGGATAGAGACCATGTTCGGTTGTGACGGATGCGAACAATGCGACGTCGGACGGTACAACCTGTGTGTAAAGGGGCCGAGCGCTCTCGGCGTGTTCATCGATGGCGGGATGAGCGAATACTTCGCGGCTCCGGCGCGATCGCTCGTTCCGCTCCCGACGGGGCTGGACGCGGCCGATGCGTGCCTCATCGAGCCCGCCTCCGTCGCATGGCACGCGTGCCGTCTCGCCGGACTGAGTCCCGAGCAGCGGGTGGCGGTCGTCGGAGGCGGAGCGATCGGTCTTCTGACGGTGGCCGCTGCACAACACATGGGTGCAGCCGAGTTGAGCCTGGAGGCGCGCCACAAACACCAACGCGAAGTGGGGGAACAGTTAGGCGCATCGAGCGTCGACGGCGTCTATGACGTCGTGTTCGAAGCCGCGGGTTCCGGGAGCGCGTTACACCGGGCCGTCCAACTCGCCCGACCCGGCGGCACGATGGTCGTGGTGGGTGTCTATGACGCCGAAGTGGTGTGGCCGCAGTACGAGTGCTTCATCAAGGAACTTCGCACAATCCCATCTCTTGGGTTCTGCCACCACGAGGGCGGAAGCGACTACCTCAGCGCGGCAACGATGCTCGCGCATAGGCCCGAGCTCGCCGCGTCGTTGATCACTCACCGATTCCCGATCGACGACGCGCCAGAGGCATTCCGCGTTGCCGCAGACAAGTCGACCGGCGCTCTTCGAGTGGTGATTGAGCCATGAGCGCCGTGCTGGAATAACAGCGCGACATTCCCATCCACGGCTCAGTAACGTCACCCAGATGGCGGTGCTGACTGCTCAGCAAGACGACTTTCCGCGCTGGTACCAAGACGTGCTCACCAAGGCGAAGCTCGCCGAGAACGGCCCAGCCCGCGGAACCATGGTCATCCGGCCCAACGGGTACGCGATATGGGAGCGCATGCAGCAAGAGGTCGACGGGCGGATCAAGGCCGCCGGAGCAGACAACGCGTACTTCCCGTTGCTGGTCCCGATGAACTTCCTCCAGAGGGAGGCCGAACATGTCGAGGGATTCAGTCCCGAGCTTGCCGTCGTGACGCATGGCGGAGGAAAGGAATTGACCGAGCCGCTTGCCATCCGTCCTACAAGCGAGACGGTGATCGGTGAATACATGGCCAAATGGGTCCACAGCTACCGCGACCTACCACTGCTTCTCAACCAGTGGGCCAACGTCGTGCGGTGGGAGATGCGGCCGCGAATCTTCCTGCGCACCACGGAGTTCTTGTGGCAGGAAGGACACACCGCGCATGCCACGGAATCCGACGCTCGGCGATATGCCCGCGGCATCCTGCACGACGTGTACGAGGACTTCATGCGCAGCGTGGTCGCCATGCCCGTGATCGTTGGCCGCAAGACCGCCAGGGAGCGGTTCGCCGGCGCGCAGAACACCATGACCTGCGAAGGCATCATGCGAGACGGCAAGGCGCTGCAGATGGGCACGTCACACGAACTCGGCCAGAGGTTCAGCCGCGCCTTCAACATCAGCTACTCGAGCGCCGAGGGTGCGACCGAGCTCTGCTGGACGACGTCTTGGGGCGCTTCGACGCGCATGCTGGGGGGACTGATCATGTGCCACGGCGACGACTTCGGGCTCGTCCTGCCACCGGCGCTGGCACCGATCCAGGCAGTCGTTGTGGTGGTCAAGGACGCCGATGGTGGCGTCACCCGCGCCGCCTCGGCTCTGGTTGACGAGCTCAAGGGGCGGGGCGTCCGGGTAAGGCTGGACGACAACGTCGAACACGGCTTCGGCTGGCGCGCCACCGAATGGGACTTGCAGGGCGTGCCGATCCGGGTGGAACTAGGCCCGCGGGACCTTGCCGAGACCACGGTCGTGCTCTACCGGCGCGACACCCGCGACAAGCACAGTGTGGGCATCGACGGTGTCGTTGACCAGGTGCAGCGGCTGACAGGTCGCATCCAGATGGACATGCTCGAAGCGGCGACTGCACGTCGCGACGCGTTCATCTCCGACTGCACGACGCTCGACCAGGCGCGCAACGTGGCACAGGCGGGTGTCGCCCGCTTGCCGTGGGAGTTGGTCGGTCCCTCCGGTGAAGAGGATCTCGCCGCCAGTGGCCTCACGGTGCGGTGTCTGCAGCGCAGCGACGGGGCGCTGCCCGACACCGATGACGACGCGGGTGCGATCGCCTATATCGCCAGGGCCTACTGAAAGGGAAAGTGACCGCAGTCACGCCCGCAAGTAAGTGCAACTGTGCGTAACAGTAATTAGACTGACCTCATGAGTAGCGGTTCACGGCTCGGTCTCGCTAGTCGCGACGGTCTGCTGCAAATCGAAGACTGTCTGGACGCCGCGGGCAACATCGTTTTGCCGCCAGGTACCACGCTGATCTCGCTCATCGAGCGCAACATCGCGAACGTCGGCGATTCCGTCGCCTATCGCTACCTGGACTACACCCGCTCGCCGACGGGATGCGCCGTCGAACTGACCTGGACCCAACTCGGCAGCCGAATGCGCGCCATCGGCGCAGAGGTGCAACGGGTTTCATCTCGCGGAGACCGGGTGGCGATTCTTGCTCCCCAGGGTCTCGACTACGTCGCCGGATTCTTCGCCGCGGTCAAGGCGGGGACGATAGCGGTCCCGTTGTTCGCGCCGGAGTTGCAGGGTCATGCCGAGCGCCTCGCAACAGCACTGCACGATTCACGCCCCACTGTCGTACTCACCACGTCAGCTGCAGTGGCCGCAGTTGAGGCTTCTATCAAGGAGCTCCATCTCGTCCCGAGGCCGCACGTCCTCACGATCGACGCGGTACCCGATTCGGCGGGGGACGCGTTCGTTCCGGTGGACCTCGATGTCGACGACATCTCCCATCTGCAGTACACCTCGGGATCGACGCGACCGCCGGTGGGAGTGGAGATCACCCATCGAGCGGTCGGCACCAACTTGGTCCAGATGATCCTGTCCATTGACCTGCTTGACCGAAACACGCACGGCGTCAGTTGGTTACCGCTCTACCACGACATGGGACTGTCGATGATCGGTTTTCCGGCGGTGTACGGCGGACACTCGACGCTGATGTCGCCAACTGCATTCATTCGGCGGCCGCAGCGCTGGATCCACACCTTGGCGGCTGGGTCCCGACAGGGCCGTGTCGTCACCGCGGCGCCCAATTTCGCTTATGAGTACACCGCGCAACGTGGCTTGCCTGCGCCAGGCGATGATGTCGACCTGAGCAATGTGGTGCTGATCATCGGCTCCGAGCCCGTGAGCATGCAATCGATCGAGACCTTCAGCGCGGCCTTCGCGCCATATGGGTTGCCGCCGACGGCGATCAAACCGTCATATGGCATCGCCGAGGCGACCTTGTTCGTCTCGACCATTGCGCCCACCGCCCGACCTACAGTCGCTCATCTGGATCGCGAGAAACTCGCGAGAGGCAGGACCGTCCGTATCGCAGCCGACGCCCCCGACGCCGTGGAGCACGTGTCGTGCGGTCAGATAGCTCCCAGTCAATGGGCCGTCATCGTGGACCCCGATACCGGAACCGAGCTCCCTGACGGGCGGGTTGGCGAAATCTGGTTGTGCGGCAACAATATTGGTCGAGGATACTGGGGTCGTCCCGAGGAAACCCAGCATACGTTCGGCGCCACCCTTCGCTCACCGACTGGCATGAGCAACCACGCTCACGGCGCACCCGGTGGCGCAACATGGCTACGGACGGGCGATATGGGGGCGTACCTCGACGGGGAGCTGTATGTCACCGGCCGACTCGTGGATCGGGTCATCATCGGCGGTCGTCTCGCTTACCCGCAGGATATCGAGGCCACCACGGCGCAGGCCTCGCCGATCGTGCGGCAGGGATACGTTGTCGCGTTTTCCGCGCCGACGAAAGAGATGCCGGGATCGGATGATTTCGACGCCGGCGAGCGCCTGGTGATCATCGCCGAACGCGCTTCAGGTACCCGCCGAGCCGATCCGACGCCGGCAATCGAGGCAATTCGCGCGGCGGTGTCCAACCGACATGGCGTCTCCGTTGCCGATGTCCGCCTCGTTCCGGCGGGCGCGATCCCGCGCACGACGAGCGGCAAGCTGGCTCGTCGAGCATGCCGTGCCGAATATCTACGCGGCGGGTTTGGCGAGTGACAGGCCGTCGAACTACTAGCTGAGCTCGCAGCCTTCGACGGTGACGTGCCGGTGCCCGCTGCCGTCGTAATGGTCTCCGACCAGGCCCTTTCCGGCTTCTGCGCCTGACGGCTTCGAGCGATCGCATCGGCGGCCGGCGGCCGGGGGCGATATAAATTGCGACGACCTTCACGGGCGAAGGCTACGGAGATCCGGCCCTGCTCAACGGGCGCGCGGCTAGGGCGTGTCGGACAACTTGGATCGGCCGAGTCGGCGGAGTTGTAGGGGGATCTGGCTGAGGATGAGGAAGCCTTGGTGGGCGGTGCGGGTGGCTTCGTGGTGCCGTTTGGGGCGGCGGCAGTGGCTGATTCAACCGTTGGTGGGTTCGATCACCCAACGGTGCGGCTCGACGATGAACCGGTTGAGAAGGGCGGTGCCGAACACCCAACAGAGTTGTTCGACACGCTTTAGGGTCAAGTGATTCGTATCGGGGCCGGCGCTGTGACGCTGTGATCGGTGATGGGAAATGCGGATGACGTCGATAGTCGAAACGTCCGACCGGGTTGTCGGGTTGGCCCGTGGGATGCGCGAACTCGTGCGGGCCGAGGCCGGCGAGTCGGAGCGGATGCGCACTCTCACCCCGGCCATCGTCGACGAGATGTGGGCTAGTGGGCTGATGTCGGCGTTCAACCCCGTCGCGGCAGGCGGTGTTGAACCGTCGTTCACGGAGATGATCGAGACCTGGATCGAAATGGCTTGGCAGGACGGCTCGTTCGGCTGGATCGGCATCGCGAATTTTCCGTCGGCGTTCGCCGCCGCTGCCTATCTGGCGGACGACGGTTTCGCCGAAGTGTTCACGGAGCATGAGAACCGCGTCACCATGGGCGGTCAGTTCTTCCCCAACGGGCAGGGGATCGCAGAGCAGGGCGGCTACCGGTTGAGCGGATCGTGGAGCTTCGGCTCAGGGACCGGCCATTCGGAATACGTCGCCGCGGGTTT
Source organism: uncultured Actinomycetota bacterium (assembly GCA_963800125.1). Lineage (GTDB taxonomy): Bacteria > Actinomycetota > Actinomycetes > Mycobacteriales > Mycobacteriaceae > Mycobacterium. Next base: position 84,964 of record CAWDAC010000051.1, read on the forward strand.
TCTTCCGATGGACGGCGGGGAAATGCGCTGGATCAGCGAAGGCTTCCCCGACATGCAGGTGGCCGTCGTGCCTCGAGCGGAGATCTCCTTCAACGACGGCTGGTTTGTGCAGGGACTCAAGGGAACTGGATCCTATGACTACAGCGCCGAGGACGTGTTCGTCCCCACGCACCGGACCTTCCCGCTTTTCTACTCGCGAGCCACGGCGGGGCACGTCTCCGGCCACGCGCATGGGGCTGATGCCGGTCACGGCCGCCGGTCACGCGTCGTGGGCGCTCGGCGTCGCCAAGAGCATGCTTGACGATGTCGAGGAACTGGCCGCGACGAAGTTCCGGATGAGTGACATGGCGTCGTTGGCCAGCCGCCCGACATTTCAGAAGGGCCTCGCGCATCACGTCGCAGCCTGGCGAGCCGCGCGCCTCCTGATTCTCGACGCATTCACCTCCGCCGAGACGGCAGTCGCCTCAGGGGACGACCTGACCCCGGCCTTGCGCGCGGATATGCGGGTGGCCGCCGTCTACGCCACTGATGTGGCCCGAGAGTGTGCCGAATGGGCACACCTGGTCGCAGGCACCAGTTCGATCCGTGAGGGCACTCGCCTGGAGCGGGCGTTCCGCGACATGTACACCGGCACCCAACACGCCTTCATCAGCGAGAAGGTGGCGATCGACGCGGCCCAGATCTGGCTCGGCATCATCGACGACCAGTTCGGCCTGTAGGCAACGGAGGCGAAATAGACGGTGAAGGTATTCCAGGCTGGGCTCGCGGCTTGCGTTGCCCTCGTGATCGCGGGCTGCTCATCCACTTCCGAGCCGACCACGTCAGGGTCACAACCCGCCACGACGACCGCAACAGGGTCCGCACCAAGGGGGTCCGCACTGAAGCCCATCGATGCGGCCGCATTCCAGGCCGTCGTCGACAGTGCCGCGAAGAAGTTGCTCGTTCCCGGCGCAATGGTGGTGCTTCGCACCCCGCAGGGGAACTATGCCGCGGCGGTCGGCACTACCAAGCTGGGCGCGCAAACGCCGCCGGCCGCGGACACTCGTTTCCGGATCGCCTCGAACACCAAGACCATGACTGCGGCGCTGATCGTGCTGCTTGCCCAGGACGGCAAGCTCCAGTTCAGCGACCCGGTCTCCAAATACGTTCCAAACGTACCGAACGGCGAGAACATCACCATCGCTGAGCTGTTGAAGATGCGCAGCGGGCTCTATCGGCTACACGGATGCGCCCGCGCTTTCGGCCGACTCGGATGCCGACCCGACGAAGGTCTGGACGCCGCAGGAGGTATTGGCCATCGCATTCGAGCACCCGCCGCAGTTCCCGCCCGACGCCTCCTACGAGTACAACAACACCAACTACGCACTGCTGGGTCTGGTAGCCGAGAAGGTCGGCGGGCGCCCAATGGCCCAGCAATTCCAGGACCGATTGTTCGGCCCGCTCGGCCTCGAGCAGACTTCGCTTCCCGCCGCCGATGACAACTCCATCCCGGCGCCCTACGCACACGGCTACATGTACGGCGGAACCCTCTACGCGATGGTCGACGAGCAGTACCCCGCTGACATGCAGGCCGCCGCACGGGCCGGAACACTGCAGCCCGTCGACTACACCAACCAGAACTCCTCTTACGCCACCGCTGCCGGGGGCGCCATCTCCACGGCCGACAACCTGGCCACGTGGATGCGCGGACTCGTTTCGGGCAAGGTCTTCAACGTCGACTATCAGCAACAATGGCTCACCAGCCTGCAAGCCGAGGATCCGGACCAACCCGAGGGGCAGAAGTACGGGTATGGGATCTCGTACCAGCGTTTCGGCCCGAATGCTTCGATGTACTACCACGGTGGGGAACTTCCGGGCTTCAACTCGTTCATGGGTTACGACCCGGATAACGATGTGGCGCTTGTCATTTGGACGAATCTGACCCTTTCACCCGACGGCAAGACCACCGCACAGGCCATGCTGCCAACGCTTCTCGATGAGATTTACGCGGGGTTGTCACTCGCGCCCGCACCAGCCCCGACCACCACCAGGTAAGGCGGTTCGAGGTGTCACCTACGCGCAACAGCTTCATCTCGGCCAGATGTTCCGGCAACGCGTCGACGTGTTGGGCCTTCATCGCCGCAACACTTTCTGGAGGTAGGCCATGCCTGGACCTTCGTTATTCACGTCATTGAGGACGGAGGCAAACCCCGATTGCCTCAGGAGTCCTGGCCAGAGCATCGCGCCGCCCGACCGCGACGGGCACCTGTTTGACGCATGGTGCTTGTACTGGCCGAGATTCGATAGGGCTGCTGCAGAGCGGTGAGCGGCAGTGTGGGGGTGGGCTCAGCTAGACTCCGTCGGCCATGGCTGATCTCCCATTCGATGCCAAGGAGCGCATGAAGCTCTGCGACCTCTTCGATGAACTCGGACCCTCCGCCCCCACGCTGCTCGAGGGCTGGACCGCTCACGACCTGGCCGCCCACATCGTGCTGCGGGAGCGCGATCTCATCGCTGGCCCCTGTATCGCGCTATCCGGCCCTTTCCAGCTATTCGCCGAGCGGCGCCGGGTGAGACTCGCGAAGGGCCACGACTTTGGGTGGCTCGTGGCCCGGATCCGGTCGGGCCCGCCGCCCGGGTTCTTCCGCATCGGTTGGGTCCGCGCGTTCCCGAACCTGAACGAGTTCTTCGTGCACCATGAGGACGTGAGGAGAGCAAACGGGCTGGGTCCCCGTATTCTCGAGCGCGAGCTGGAAGCGGCCTTGTGGCGGAACGTTCGTCGATCTGGCCGCTACCTGAGTCGGCGCCTGCGCGAGACCGCACTCGAGATCGAGTGGGCAGGAACCGGCGAGCGACTGACGGTCCGACACGGCGAGACCACTGCTCGACTGAGTGCGACGCCGGGCGAACTGCTTCTATTTCTGTTCGGGCGGCAGGCTGCTACCCGAGTGCAAGTCAGCGGACCGGCCGAAGCGGTGGCGGCGGTTCATCGCACGCACTTCGGTATGTGAACCAGTCTCGCCACGTGAGGCGGTCCGGTGTCAACGTCGTACTGGCTTCCAAACCGGTGTGCATCCGTTGGGACGTCCACCTACCTGCGGCCCCGCTGGTGGTCTCGGCACCTCCACGCGCATGCAGACTCTGGTCAATTAGCGAATGCGCGGGCTTGAACAGCAGGTCGTCGACGAGGATCCGCTCGCCTGAGTAGGCCACCCACCTACGCACCCACCCATTGAGTCAACCCCGCTCAGCGCATATTTGGAAACGAGCAGAATCTCTATCCTCTACTGGCTTCCTTGATCGTGGTCGTTTTGTCAATGCGGCGAGCACGATCTTGACCATCACGACAGTCGTGGCCATGGCCGCCCTTAGCCCCGTCCGGTATGCGTCGCGAGGTCGAGTAGTTCATCGACGGACCATTGGTCGTCAGCGTGGGTTCCGTATTTGCAGGCGAGGACCGCCCCCACCGGGTCTAACAATATGTCCGCCGGAAGCCCAACGTGTCCCCCGGTCGGGTGCATCGGGGCCCCGGTGAAGGTCCCAAAGTCGGTGTCACGTCGAAGCAATGCCTTCACAACCGGTGCCGCCGCGCGCGGATCCACCACACTTCGCAACGAAGATTCCACTCCGAATTCCTCGTAGAGTTGCTTGTCTGGATCCGCCACGACGTCGAAGGGTAGGTCGCTCGCGTAGGCCTCTACTTCCTGCGGCGTGGAGTGAAACAACACCACTTCGTGAATGCCGGCCGCAGCGATCTCGCCGTTGCGGGCCATCATCGATTGTCAAATGCAGGCTGCAGATCGGGCAGCCCGCGAACCGCCTGAACTGCAGATGGGTCAACCCCGCGGTATCAGGTACGCGGATCGGCTTGCCCTCGACCGTGTGCAGGTCGCGGATACGAACAACGTCTCCTGGACGAACCTTCATCGCGTCTCCTGACTGACACTGGTCGTTAGCGGCCTCGGCATCCAAATCGCCACCCCCGACCGTACTCTCAGGCACAGCGTGAACTGCAAAGGGTACCGCGACGCATCGGCGCACCGGCCGTCCGGCAAATGGGTGCGGGCGCGCTCGTGAATCGGTGCACATCGACGATGGTGGTGGCGAATCGGGAATTCACGCCCGCCGCCATTCAAGTTGCCCAGGCGTATTCGTGCGAGGTCGTCGGACGCGTGCGATAGCCGAAATGGGCTCCGGCTCTTACTCGTTGAGCCATGTAGAGCACTAGCCGTGACATGCGGTCCTCCAATCCAGGTCGAGTTCAGCCTTCCTGTGGGACGTCGCTGTCCTTGCTAATGAAGCCTTGCCCGGCATCACGAACCAACCGCGATCGAAAACGCGCACTCCACCGTGATGACAATTTGAGTAGTGCAATACTCACGCGACCCCTCGCGCCAGCGGGGATAGTTGGCCTTATGCGAGCCAACAACAACGCGCAGCGGGCGTTGGCTGCCCTATCGGCGATAGCGGTGGCCGTCGGGCTGGCCATATCGACGGCGCCCGCGGCGCATGCGGACGAAAATGACGATGCCTTTTTGCTTGCTCTGTTCCGTCACGGCATACGTCCCACCGGTGACCCTGCGGGGCTGGTGTACTGGGCCCATTGGACATGCGACCAACTGAACCAGGGGGCAAAAGACGAGCATGTTCTGGCGTGGTTGGGCCAATACCACGTCATCGCCGATCCCAGGATGTTCGGCGATTCCACCTCTGTGTTCGTCCACGAGGCCACTCACTATTACTGCCCGGCGCACCAGGACAGGTTCGGCTGGTAGCAACCGAATCTCGTGATGTGAGCCTGGATCGACCACCCGAGTCCTAGGCTTCGATCCATGTCCGTGGACCGCGCAGCGCTCGCGGCGGGCGGTATTCGCCTGGCGTCGGGAATTCGTTTCTCGTCGATCCGCTCCGTGCCAACCGGCTGTGGGGCGATCCCGACGAGCCGGCTCCGACAGCGCGGCTGCTACTGCGCTCAATGGGTTACCGCGATCCGCTGATCGGCGGGTTACTGGTGGCGGCGGCACTCCGCGGTCAGGACACCCGCGGCTGGTTCCTGGCCTCCGGTGGGGCCGATGCGGCCGACCTGTTGGGCGGGATGAGTGTCCACCACGAGATGAAGCGCTCGCAGCAGATCGTCGGGCTGGGCGGCGCGGTCGTCGGCATCGGTGTCGGACTGTGGGGTGCTACCCGTCGCCGCCGCGATTCCGCAGCGGCGCCAACAAGGCACTGAGTCCGTACTCGAAAACAGCGTCATAGTCAGTAGGCGACTGGAGCGCCTCGACAAGCGACTTGTCGGGCCAATCGTCGGTCCAAAGCGAGGGGTCCTCCTCCTCGTGGTCGGCACTACGGATGGCCGAGAATTGCATCAGCGCAGACGCAATGACGTGGACCTGCACCGCTCGCAGGATGAGTGCGGCGTCGGACCCGGTCACGCCCAGTTCGGCCAGCTGCGTCGCCAACGATTGCTGAATCGGTAGGAATAACAACGGCGTTCGATCGCGCTCATGCGCGATGGCGAGGAGGTGTTGTCGTTCGATCAGTGCCGTGCGCTGGGAGCGAGCAAGGGACGCAATGCGCTCGACCGCGGTGTCACCCCGGATGGGCAGATGCGCCATCTCGCTGAGCAATCGATCGACCAGGCTGTCGAAAAGCTTGTCCCGGCCTCCGACGTGCCAATAGATCGAGGTGACCGCTACCCCGAGTTGCTCGGCGAGTCCGCGCATCGTGAAGGCGTCCACCCCGTCGAGTTCGATCAGCCGCGCCGCGGTGTCGAGGACCACCTCGGCGCTGATGGCCTCTTGGGCCCGTTCGCCCTTGGGATTAGCGACGGTTCTGCGCTGCGGGGCTGTCAGGGGTCTCACCCCCAGTGATGCGGTCCGACTCAGGAAGGTCGAGGTACCGTTCGAGGTTGCGGTGCGTATTGATCACGCGCCGTTCCTCGTTGGACAACGTCAGGTGCGTGAGCCCCGGCTGATGCAGACCACGCTGAAGTCCCGCCAACACCGTGATGTCCTGGGTCAACACCAGACCGGGGTGTGCCTCATCGGCCTTCATCCGCACGTCGGCCGGCTTGGTTCGCGGCGCGCCCGGCGGCATCCGCGTCCACAAAATCATCACCAATTCGCCGTGATCGGGATCGGGCCCCGGATGCGAAGTCATGACGGTCAAGTGATCGGCGTTGGCCAGAAGCGTCATGTTGGGGAAGACGTTGTACTGGTGCAGCCGCATCATCTGGTCGGTGGTGGCCCAGCTCAAGTCGACACCGCGGCCAGCGGCGAAAGCTCTTGTGTGCTCGGCGATCACGTCGGCGACCGACTGGCCGGGCCGGTACTGATCTGCCGGGAACGGTGTGTCCTCCGCAACGCCCATCAGCGCCCCCTGGGTGTCGACATACGCGTCCCATACGTCACTGTCGGTGAGCGCTTCTTTGATATGCGGGCTCGGCACACCGTAGAGCTGCTCGGACTTGCCCGTGTGTCCCCAGATCACCTGGGGCGCGTAGACATCGTCCATGCACCTGTGTAGCTCCGGATGCAAGGTCTGGATGTGATAAGTCTCGCTGTATCCGTCGGCGACCGTCTTCCAGTTGGCCTCGACCTCGATGGTCATGGTTGCGTAGCAGCGGAATTCGCCGAGCCCGCACCAAGCGATGTCTTGGGGCACCGCCTCCAAGAATTCGATCAGGGGCATTGCGTTGACGTCGAGATGAATGAAGACGAGCCGTTCCCACGTGTCGACGTTGGCCGCAACGAGCGGAAGCTCAGACATTCGCAACGCCCCGAAGCCCTTGCGGTTGGGGACTCGCTTGAGAACGCCGGACAGATCCCACGTCCAGCCGTGGTAACCACACCTCAGTTCGCGTAGGCCCGCGCCCGCGCCGGCGCACAGCGAGTTGCCCCGGTGGCGACATACGTTCTGGAAAGCGCGAAGCATGCCGTCGTCGCCGCGAACGATGAGTACGGAGTAGGGGCCGCAACGGTATTCGAAGTAGTCGCCGGGTTCGGCGACATGATCGACTGTGCAGGCGACCTGCCACACCTTCGGCCACATCCGCTCGACCTCGAGCTGTGCGAACGCCGCGGAGTAGTAGCGCTCCGTCGGCACCAGAGTGGGGCGTTGCGGCGGCGTGCCGATCGCATCTTCCCGACGGATCTGGGCTGGGTTGCCGACCGTGAAACCGGCCTGCGCTGCGTACGTCACGATTCGCCCTTCCTGATTCGGCGCCACCGGTCTGTAACGGTGTTACATTGACCACCGTAGCGGCTGGCACGGCATTCGAGGGAGTAATCGTGTTCGACCTCAAGATCACAGGCGGCACCGTTGTGGACGGAACGGGTGCGCATCGATTCGATGCCGATGTGGCCGTCAAGGACGGAAAGATCGTCGAGGTTCGTCGCCGCGGACCCGGGGACCCGCCACTCGAGGGCAACACCGCCGAGACGATCGACGCGACAGGAAAGGTCGTCGCGCCCGGATTCGTGGACATCCACACCCACTACGACGGTCAGGTCAGCTGGGATTCCGTTCTGGAGCCGTCCAGCAATCACGGCGTGACCACCGTCGTCGCCGGCAACTGCGGCGTCGGCTTTGCACCGGTGCGTCCCGGCACTGAGGAATGGCTCATCGAGCTGATGGAGGGCGTGGAAGACATTCCGGGAACCGCTCTGTCCGAAGGCATCACGTGGGGCTGGGAGAGCTACGCGGAATACCTCGACGTGATCGGAAAGCGTGAGCTTGCCGTCGACATCGGAAGCCAGATCGCGCACGGAACCGTGCGCGCGTATGCGATGGGGGAGCGCGGCGCCCGCAACGAGCCCGCAACGCCAGACGACATCGCCACCATGAGCCGGCTGGTGCAGGAGGCGGTGGAGGCCGGTGCGCTGGGGTTCTCGTCGTCGCGCACGCTTGCCCATCGCGCCATGGATGGCGAACCGGTACCGGGAACGTTCGCGGCCGAAGACGAACTGTTCGCACTCGGCCACGCCATGGCGGCCGGGGGTGGTGCCGTGTTCGAGCTCGCGCCGCAGGGCGCGGCAGGGGAGGACATCGTGGCGCCGAAGAAGGAACTGGAGTGGATGCAACGGCTCGGCGGCGAGATCGACAGTGCCTTGAGCTTCGCGCTGATCCAGGTCGACGCCGACCCCAACCTGTGGCGGGAGCAACTCGACATGTCAGCGGCCGCTCACGAGGCGGGCAGCCGACTGCACCCGCAGGTCGCGGCTCGCCCGTTCGGGATGCTGCTCGGATTCCCCGGTCACCACGCCTTCAGCCACCGCCCGACCTATCGTCGGCTGAAGGCCGAATGCACCCGTGAGGAACTCGCCGCCCGGCTGGCCGAGCCCGCCGTCGCGGTCGGCAATCCTGGCCGAGGACGACCTGCCCATCGACCCGAATGTGCTTTTCGACGGCATGTTCGCCTTTGCGCAGTACTCGGTGGACAGGCTGTACGCCATCGGCGAACCACCCGACTACGAGCCCACCGCTGACCGGACCGTCGCCGCGATCGCCCGCGAACGCGGTGAGGATCCTCTGACAACGATGTACGACCTGATGCTGGAAGCCGACGCAGGCGCGATGCTGATGCTGCCGCTCTTCAACTACTCCGAGGGCAACCACGACGCGATCCGCGAGATGATGACCCACCCCGCCGGTGTACTCGGACTGTCAGACGGCGGCGCCCACTGCAGCATGATCTGCGACGCGTCGTATCCCACCTTCCTGCTGACGCACTGGGCGCGCGATCGTCATCGGGGGGAGAAGCTGCCGCTGGAGTACGTCATCCGCAAGCAGTCTCACGACACCGCGGAGTTGTTCGGGCTCTCCGATCGCGGGGTGATCAGCGTCGGAAAGAAGGCCGACGTCAACGTGATCGACATGAATGCGCTGACCTTGCACGCTCCGAAGATGGCCTACGACCTGCCTGCGGGCGGTCACCGTCTTGTCCAGGGCGCCTCGGGCTACAGCGCCACGATCGTCAACGGCGTTGTGACCCGCCGCGATGGCGTCGATACCGGCGCGCGCCCGGGTCGGTTGGTCCGCGGGGCTCGCTGAGCGACAACCTCTATAGCCCGGCCAACCTCGCTAGGAACCTGCCTTCACCGCGGGCTTCGCGACTGCCGTGTCAGGCACTGTCGGCGGAGTTATCGGAGTGGTCGTGGCGCCCATGGTCATGGTGCTTGAGCTCACAATCTGCGTCGGTTCGACCTGCTCCTGTCCGACTGCAAAGGCCAGGGCCCCCATTGCCACCACGGCACTACCGCCAATCACCGCTACAAACGTCTTCATTTTCATTGCGGCTCCGCCTTTCCGAACCCTTAGAGGTCGGTAGATAGTCGACGCGCATGCCCTGAGACGGAGCTGGACCTGGACTGCAAAGTACCTGTATTACCGGCCGGCCTGAATTCAACCTGCGAGGCACGACCGCGCGGCCGACCCCAGCATCACTTCCTGTTCAATGGGTCAGGTCGGCCAACGGTGAGGTCGTCAGAGCGTCCGGCCTCGAGCCGCGACCACTGGGGGATGGGGCGTCCGTTGATCCGGGTGTTGGAGCCGTCAACTTGCCACTCTTGTGGCCAGCCCGGCGGGGAGTCCTCCCACGGCTCCTGGCGTCCGTACACCGTCAGGTCCATGAGCGCGTAGCTGTAATCCATTGCCTCGACGCCGCGGCGGGTCGTCCAGTACGTCTCGAAGACGCGGTCGCCGTCGCGTAGGTAGCACACGATGTGCATCATCCCGACGTGGCGCCCCACCAGGAGCTCGTCGAGGGAGGGGAGTGCCGAGTACCACGGCATGTCCCAGTCCATGAAGTCGCGGTAGCGGGCGCTTTCGTCATAAGGCCCCTGACAGAAGACCGCGTAGGTGATGTCGCGAGAATGTAAGTAGGACAGCTCCTCCACCTGGGTGGTGACCCACGTGCAGCCTTCGCACTGCTCGGGCGCGGGCCTGCCGGGGTGCCACATGAAGTAGTAGGCGAGAAGCTGTCGGCGCGCCTCGAACGCGTCGAGCAGGGTGAGCGGCCCGTCGGGCCCGATCAGCGTGAGGTTGGCGTCGACTTCGACCATGGGGAGGCGCCGTCGGGCCGCGGCGATCGCGTCGCCTTCCCGGATGTGCACCTTCTCCCGATCCCGCAGCCTGTCCAGTTCGGCCTGGAAGGTGGCCCGGTCGACGGCCGCGGGCAAGCTCGTCGATGCGTCTTTCATGGCATCTCCTCTCAATTGTGCTGGCGCCGTGGGCTACTCGGCGATGTCGACGTCGGCCGGCCCGAACATGTACAGATGATCGAGTACCGGAGTCGGGTCGCCCGACCAGTCCATGGCGGCGAGCTGGCCGCGGCTGCGGCGGCCGGTTCGCCAGCGCAGGGCCTCGAATCGCGTAGTGCGGAGGCGTATTTCGGATCCGCCGTCTGGGCCGCTCTGATAATCGGCGTCTTCCACCGTCACACGCAGCGGCACCGGCGTCCGAAGGTGCGTGAGCAGTTGATCGGATGAATACCAAACCGCTGTGGCATCCCGTGCCCCCGGCCGGCCGATCGCGCCGCGGACGTCATGCTCATGACTGGTGATGTCGCCGAGCGGGGGAGCCACCCCTGCGGTTTCGGCCATGCGATCCAGCCGCGCAGCCGCGTCGGTCCAAGCGGCCAGGATGTCGGCCATGTCATGGCCGCCGAACCGGGCGATCTGGGCAGCCGTCTCCTCGTCAGTCGGCGGCCCAGACCGACGCCCATCCGCCCAGTCATCGGCGACTGCCGCCACGTGCGCCACCACGTCACGGACTGACCAGCCGGGGCAGGCCGCGACGGCGGTGCTCAATGCCGCCTCGTCGAGTCCCGTAACCAACTCCGAGATGCGTTCCCTCGTTTCTTGATAGAGGCGGGCCGTCAAAACAGGATCAGCGACCGACATGCGCATCACTCTCGGGCCCGCGCGGCGGTCGTGGGTCGTTGGGGTCGTCAGGGTCGGGTTCACCGAACCATCGGGACGGCTCGTGTTCGCCGTATTCGTCGTGCCAGCTCCACCATTCGTACGGCTTGGTCTGTGGGTAGCCCTCCGGTGAATCCTCCCAAGTCTCTTGACGCCCCAGCGCGGTCATGTCGAGGAAGTTCCAGGTGTTGACGAACACTTCATCGCCGCGGTTGTTGATGAAATAGGTGCGGAACACGCGGTCGCCGTCACGGATGAACGCGTTGGTGCCGTGCCATTCGTCCACGCCGAAGTCGACGTCGAAGGCGCTGTCCGCTCGGGGAACGATGGTGTACCACGGGATGTGCCAGCCCATCCGCGCCTTCACCCGCTCGATGTCTGCCTGCGATCCGCGCGACGCGTACACAAGCATGGTGTCTCGGGCGTTGAGATGGGCCAGGTTGCCGATGTGGTCGGCCATCAGCGAGCAGCCGACACATCCGTGCTCGGGCCAACCATGAACGCCCGGGTCGACAAAGGCGCGGTAAACGATCAGTTGGCGGCGGCCTTGAAAGAGATCGAGCAGGCTCAGCGTGCCTTCGGGCCCCTCGAACTCATACGCCTTGTCCACCGGCGTCCACGGCATCCGCCGGCGCATGGCTGCCAGCGCGTCACGCGCACGGGTGAACTCCTTCTCCTTGACAAGCATCTCCCGGAGCGCGGTATCCCAGTCCTGCGCCGACACGATCGGAGGTGTCTTCACGGGTTCTCCTTCCGTCCTGCTACGCGGATTGTTTTCAAAACGTTCAACATCTCAGTTGAATATCTATTTCCCAGCACATCACGAACGGCCGATATAGTCAACAAGATGGTTGAAGATCAGGTGTTGGACCGCACGTACGCGGCGCTGGCCGATCCGACCCGCCGATGGCTGTTGAAGACGCTGCGCCAGGGCGACGCCCGCATCACCGACCTCGCCGCTCCGCTGCCGATGACATTCGCCGGCGTCTCGCGCCACGTGGGCGTGCTGGAGTCGGCTGGACTCGTGCGTCGCGAGGTGCGCGGCCGCGAGCACTGGTTTTCCCTGCAACCGGACGGATTGACGATGGCCCAGCAGTGGATCAACGAGCAGACGGACTTCTGGTCGACACGGGCGGACGCGTTGTCGGCGCGACTGCGTCGGAAGGGACATGCGCGGTGACCGAGGCGCCGATTGTCCGCGTGCAACGCGTCATGCCCGCCGTGCCAGAAGTGGTGTTCGACCAATGGCTCGACCCGGAGTCGTTGGAGGAGTGGATGTGTCCCGACCCTGTCCGCGTTGTCGACGTCACTGTCGAACCCCACGTCGGAGGGACCGTGCGCTTCGACGTCGACGATTCGGGCACCCGCGTTCTGATCACCGGGCAGTTCCTCGCCATCGACCGCCCGCGCGTGTTGCGCTTCACATGGAGCAACTCGTACTGGCCGGACCCGACGGCGGTCAGTATCGTCAACGTCGCTTTCGAGCCGGTCGGCGACGATCAGACACTCATGTCCATCGAGCATTCCCTCCTTCCCGCAGAGGAATTCGACAACTTCCACAACGGGTGGACGCTTACTTGCGAACAGCTGGCAGCTGTGCTGAACGGCGGATGACGGGACGCTCGGTTTGCGGTGGATTGTCGACGCCATGAACGTGATTGGCAGTCGCCCGGACGGCTGGTGGAAGAACCGCCGGGGCGCGATGGTTCGGCTGGTGGACCAGCTCGAACACTGGGCTTCGGCGCAAGGCCACCACGTGACAGTGGTGTTCGAGCGGCCGATGTCGCCGCCGATTGACTCATCCGTGATCGAGATAGGACACGCGCCGAGAGCGGCCGCAAACTCGGCTGACGACGAGATCGTCCGGCTGGTTACGGCCGACGATCGACCTCAGGAGATCAATGTCGTGACATCGGACATCGCATTGGCCGATCGGGTCCGAAACGCAGGCGCATCCGTCTATCCGGCAGCCAGCTTCCGTAACCTCATCGACCCGCGCTAATCCACCTCAAGGTATCTCGATTGGTTCCGGCTGCGACGTACCATCGATCGCGGTGACCTGAACTGAGCGAACCGACCATCGAGGTGCCCGACTTTCGGGGAATGCAGGCCCTGAACGCCTGGCTTGTCGGGCACGATCACGGGCTGCTCCTGCAGGGGCCGGATCCGGATAGCCGCAAGCCGGTCATGGACGGAATCGTGATCAGCCAGCAGCCACCGCCCAGAACGCTGCTGCGGCGCTGGGATCCCGTGACGGTATGGATCCAGCCGCCGCCCGACAACCGCTAGGACCCTTTGTGACTGCAGAAGCCAACAAGTACTTCGGAAAGTATCGCGGAACTGTTTTCAACAACGTGGATCCGCTGCAACAGGGCCGAATACAGGCGCTGGTTCCCGATGTGCTGGGGGATACCCCGTCCACGTTTGCGATGGCGTGCCTGCCATTGGCCGGTGTTCAGATGGGGCACATTGTTCCGGTCGTCGGATCAGGAGTCTGGATCGAGTTCGAGGCAGGCGATCCGACATCGCCCATCTGGACTGGATGTTTTTACGAATCGGCCACGGACCTCGACAGTGGCCCCGGCATCACATTCAAGGCAGCCGGTGGCGCGTTTTTCACGATCGATGACGCCGGAATATCCATCAACAACGGCAAGGGCGCCACGATCACCCTGGCCGGACCGTCCGTCGACATCAATGACGGCGCGCTGGTCATCACATAGAAGGCGAGAGGATGGCGAAACTATTACACGCCAATGCCACCATCAGCTGCCCACATGGCGGCACCGCGAGCCTGCAGAACGCGCAGACGCGGGTGGCGGCAAGCGGGCAGTTCGCCGCCGACCTTTCCAGCCGGTGGGTAATCACAGGATGCCCGTTCACGGTCGGCACCGGGCCGCGGCCGTGCGTGACGATTCAATGGATTACCGCCGCGGCACGGGTGTCCGTGCTCGGGAATAACGTTGTCACGCAGGCCTCTTCGGCGGTCTGCCTCAGCGCCGATGGTATTCCGCAAGGAGCACCGATCATCGCGGTGATGCAGCAACGTGTTACGGCTATGTGATAGGCGTGGTGCGGTATTGGGCGCACTGGGGAGGGGAGAAGATGTCGGAACGATCAGGAACCCCCGCTGACGATCCGTTGAGCGGTCGGCACCCAACCAGTCACGAGCGGATGACGGGAGAACCTTGGGATGCGTCGTACCACGACGGCCCTGCGCCATGGGATATCGGGTGGCCGCAGCCAGCAATAGTCCGCTTGGCATCCGAAGGGGGATTCGCCGGAGAGGTGCTCGATGCGGGCTGCGGGACCGGCGAGAACGCACTCCACATCGCCTCGCTGGGATTGAGGGTTTTGGGAGTTGACGTGGCTAAGACGGCGCTGGCGATCGCCCGAGAGAACGCCGAAGGCCGTGGGATTGAGGTTGAGTTCGCCGAGGCGGACGCGTTCCAGCTAGAGCGTTTGGGCCGGATGTTCGACACGGTGCTGGACTGCGGACTGTTCCACACCTTTGACGACGACGAGCGACCCGGATACGTGGCGAGCCTGACGTCGGTGACCAAGCAGGATGGAACCCTGTATGTGTTGTCCTTCGGTGACGAGGGTCCCGAAACTGGCCCACACCCCATCAGCCAGGAAGAGCTCAGAGCCGCGTTCAACCGAAGCGGTGGATGGGATGTCGCCGCCATCGAACCGGACCGGATTCACACGAGACACCACGACGACGGCGCACCTGCCTGGTTCGCGACGATCAAACGGATCTAGCGCAGTGGAGTTAGCCCTGGCTTTGAATCAGGGCCTGGCATGTGCCGTAATGCTCGGCAGTACACGGAATGCCGTTCACCGACCCGACTCCGTTGGGGTTATTGACGATGTTGACCCCCGACGATGACGGGGGGACGGGCGGGGTCGGTGCGCTCCCGCCGCCCTGGCCACTGACGCACACCCCCTCGAAACGGGTGGGCTTCGTGCCCCATGGGCAGTCGGCCGCAGCCGGCGAGGCGACTACCAGCGGTGCGGCGGCGAACGCCACAGCACATCCGAAGACAAGAACCGCACGCTTCACAGCAACCATTTACGCTCTCCGAACGACTCGACCGACCACGCTCACCCTAACCCCACATGCCACATCACGACGCGGGATGTCAGCCATCGGCGCCATCGCCGCCCGGAGTGCCGTCGCTTGTGCCTCCGTATGACGGGTTTTGGGGAGCGACGTCCTGCGTCCACAAGGTTGGGGAGTGGCGACGAAAACGCCTTGCGGACACCCCTGGTTCGCGTAGTTTGCCCGCAATCCTTAGAATCCCCGAGATGCGTCTTGCTGTGCGAGTTCGTGGAGGAACGAACTCTTGGGGTCTTACTCTGCGCCTTTGCGTGCCTTGCGCCCGGATTGGGGGCGCGGGCGTGGGCCGACCCCTTCCAGACTGCCCATTTCGACTTCGGAGGATTGGCCCGGACCTACAGCTTGCACGTGCCAGCCGGTGTCGAGCATCCGTCGGGTCTCGTCATCAATCTGCACGGGGCTGGTGCCACCGGTCCGGACCAGGCCGCCCTAACGCACTTCGATTCCGTCGCCGACGCGCACGGATTCGTCGTCGCTTACCCCGACGGCATTGACCTCAGCTGGGCCGATGGCCGCGGTGCGTCGATACCCGACCGGCAAGGAGTCGACGACGTGGGCTTCATTTCAGCTCTGGTCGGCAAACTGGTAACCGACTTCGGCATTGACCCCGGTCGGGTGTTCGCCACCGGCATGTCGGCCGGCGCGTTCATGACGAACCGGCTGGCGTGCGAGCGTGCCGACCTGTTTGCCGCAGTCGCCCCCGTTGCGGGCACACTCGGTGTGAACGTCGCGTGCAATCCGTCGCGGCCGGTTGCCGTGTTGATGACACACGGCACAGCCGATCCGGTCGTGCCATACAACGGTGGCATCATGATGGGACGTGGCGGTGTCAGCGATATCCAGGCAGTTCCGACGTTGGTGGAGCGCTGGAGACAGATCGATGGCTGCCAAGGGGTTCCGGGGGAAGACGTGTTGCCGACCGCCGGTGATGGCACTCAGTCTTACCGCTTGACGTCTTCAGCCTGTTCGGGCGGGACTGAAGTCGTGCTCGTGCGGGTAGACGGCGGCGGTCATTCCTGGTTCGACACCTCGGAGGCGTCGTGGCAATTCTTCAATGCTCACGCGAGATAGCGGTTCCTGCTCCATCGGCGCGACGCACCATGTGATGAAAGCTCCGTACTTACTGGCAGCTCGCCGAATTCAATTGGACGCCTCGGATCTGGGTGGAATCGCTGTCGCCCGCAAGACGTTCCGCCTATTGGCGGCGTTTCCGGCGGCGCGTAGTAACTGGGCGAGGAGGAGTAGCGTAGTAATTGGGCGAGGAGTAGTAGTACGTGGCACACGAGGGCGATTGGGCGGATGACGGCGTTGTCTGGTTGTCGGCTGCAGACGGTGAGCTTCAAGCTGTTCGGGTCGACAGTCGCACCACTCAGGGTGCGTATGCGGTCATCGAATCTGTAGTCGAACCCGATGCCTCCGCACCGACCCATCTTCACCGCAACGAGGAGGAGCACTTGCTGGTGATCTATCTGGTCAAAGACACCCGACCGGACGAGATCCCTGCGCTCGCATCGCAGTTCGGTTGCGACATCCTTGGTCCACCGGCGGTGTAATCGCTACCTGCGCCAACTACATTCGTTCAGCAGCACGGGCAGGGAAAGTCGTGACTGATCGTCGTCGCTGTGGTTCGTCATCTGGGTCGAGTCGCGGTGGCCGCGCCCTATAGTGTGGACAGCACCGACGGACACGCGAACCGGATGAGACTGCGAGTGTTGTGAAAAGCACTGGGCGGCTACGATCTCCGTGTACCGCCGCACCCCATTTCTTGCAACGTGAGCCGCAGCGCACGCAGGGCGTAGTGCAGCCTGGACTTCACGGTGCCTTCGGCGATGTCGAGGTCGGCGGCGATTTGCGCGGTCGTCCAGCCCTGGTAGTACGACCGTTTGATCACCGCCCGGTGATCGGGGGATAACTGTGCCAGGGCGCCGCTCAACAGCATTCGGTCCAAGGCGGAATCCACCTCATCGGGACCGGCGCGATCGTAGGTCTTCTCGGGGTCGGCGGTTGCGGACTCGCTTCGAAACCTGGCGCTGCGCTGCTCGTCAATGATCATATTTCGGGCAACAGTGAAGAGCCAGGCTCGTGCCGACCTGTCACCGTCGGTAACTTCTGGGTGCTGCCATGCCCTGAGCAGCGTCTCCTGCACGACGTCCTCGGCGCGGGCTCGGTCACCGGTAAGCCGCACGGCATAGCGCCACAATGCTGCGGCATGCTCGTCGTATAGCCTTCGCATCAACGGGGCCTCTGGATCATCCAGTACCGCCCTTCGTCCCGACGAGGGGCGCATTGTGGGCGCTGAGTTCTGGCGGAGCGGTGTCGCGGGTGCGTTGATCCTGATCGACACTTCCCCGGCGGTGACCCGCGACTTCACGGTGCTGCTGACGCGTGTGCTGCCGATGCACTCTCGACCGCGGCGGGTGTGAGCAGGTTTGCGGCTGTGGTGATTCCGATACCGACCACGCGTGATGCGTTCATTGCGACTCCACTGGTCGAGAACTCGTTAACTCATCCGGCCACATCCGCGAGAGTAGGGCTCCAGCCTGGATACCAGCTGGCAGGCGGCTGTGGGCGAGCATAACTGTTGACACTCAGGCGCCCCGGCTATCCGCACCGCGCCGTTCAGCTACGGAGGACACCTCATCGGTTAAGGATCAGGTTCCCAAGGCCCTGGCTACCTGATGGTGGTGATCCGATGACGGAAGTGTTTGCCGCGAAACAGTTTCCGTTGCCGACTCCGAAGTCGGTCGCACCAGGTTCGTTGCCCGCCGATTAACACACCTCCGGAATGAGGGTGCGCTCCCGACCGCCACCGTGCTGTGTGGCGAGCCCGATGCAGGCGCCCACTGAGCAATTCGTCACATTCGCCGAACCCGCTTCACCCGCTCGCCGTGAATCGCATTGGAGGTCAACGCGGATCTGGGTGACACGTCACCACCAAACCCCAAGGAGAAACCACCATGACGAACCTGGACCCGCAGACCACGGCTGACTTCTGGGATGCGTACATCACCGCTGCCGACGCCGGCTATCAGCATTCACCTGCCGGCGCAGACCGTAGCTAAAAGGGGACGGGCTGCCGGCAGCCACCCCAGCAGTTCTCCGACTGCCGGGGACGAGAGCGTTAGTGACGATGATCACATGAGCGCGCAACGACCTGTCTCCGTAACAACTACAGCGGCATACACATTCGGATGACGGAGAGAACAGGTTATGGCTGAACCTGTAACCAAGACCGGATACGACTTCATTGTGGTCGGCGCGGGCTCTGCGGGCTGCGTGCTCGCCGCCCGGTTGAGCGAGTGCGCCACCGCGCGGGTGCTGGTCCTCGAGGCCGGTAGCAGCCAACCGCTGCCCGAGATGGCGGTGCCGCCGGCCTGGCCCGCCTTGACGGGCAGTAGCGCGGACTGGGCAGATCAGACGGTGCCGCAGCCGCCCACCGGCACGGTGGTGGATTGGCCCCGCGGGCGCGGGCTGGGCGGCTCGTCGTCGATCAACGCGATGAACTTCAACCGCGGACATCGGTCCAGCTACGACGCCTGGGCAGTACCGGGGTGGGGCTTTGATGACCTGCTGCCCTATTTTCAGCGCAGCGAGCACGCACCGCACCGCAATCCCGCCCTTCGCGGCACAGGCGGCCCGCTGATCGTCGGCCAGGCGGCGGACCCGCACCCGTTGGCGCAGGCCGGGCTCGCCGCGGCTGAGCAGGCGGGCTTCCGACGCGCGACGGACATCAGCGGCGGCCTGGAGGAGGGCTTCGACTGGGTCGATCTGAACATCACGGCAGGCCGGCGCCAAAGCGCCGCCGACGCGTACCTCACCCCGGCAACACCAACGCCACCGTGTACGCCATCGCCGAACGCGCCGCCGACCTGCTCCGCTGACCGCCCTCAAGGAGGCTAGAGGCCTAGCGCGGAGGAGCGACGGCGTCTAACCCCTGTACGTAGGGCAGGAACGGCTGATTGATTCACAGCTGGAGATTGCGGCGCTTTCCGGTAGCCCGCCGTATTCAATTCCGCCGTGTTGGTCCTGCCCCGGGGCGGTGCCGGCTTGATGGTCAGCGTTGAGCGACGCGGTTGTTGTCGTACTGCTTGCGTGGGTGTAAGGAGTCGCCGCTGCGTAGGTCGCCGCGCGAGCGGCGGCTGTGGCAACCGGATCACCGACCTCGCGCGCGGCTGCGTGAGCCGCCCAGCCAAGAGAGCGGAGGTGGTCTGTCCGCTTGCCATCGAGCGCGAACGCCCGAGCGCCCTCGATCGCCTCGCGTGGACGGGTGTCAGAGGGAGCTTTCGCCTCGAACAGCGCCAACACCCGTTCGGCGCAATCGGCAGCCCAGTGTGCGACAAGGCGACGGTCTTCTTCGACACCAGCGGGTAGGGAGACTGTGAACAATGCATCATCACCGGCATCGCCGCACTTCCGACAGTGAGACATGTTGGGAGAGTGACTAATCCGCGGGTTCTACTGGTAACCCTGCATATTTGATCTCGCACTATTCGTTCCTGGGGAGGGGAGTGGGACTGGGGTCGTGTTGTGTGCGGTGCTCGCGACCGGCCCTGGTGCCGTGTCGGTCAGCGACGAATTGCTCGATGCTTGGTCGCGCCCGCGAGCCGGCGGAGGACCTAGATGTGGCTGCTGTCGAGCCGCTCCACAAGGAGAGTGACCAGTGCTGCAAGGGCGTCGACTTCCGCCCGGGGGGCCTGCCCGTCGATTCTCCTGCACCAACGGCAGCCAGGGACTCGTGTCCGACGCGATCCAGACCGTTGGGGGCGTCCCACCGGGCCGGAGGAGTTGGCACTCGTCGTGGCCTCCCGCTATAAGCGCTGGCTTCCGCTCGGGGATCGTCGCCGCGACTGGTCACAGCCCGCATCGCAGGCTCTCTGCTCGCCCGAAAGGAGGTTCACGACGAGGTCGTCGCCATGGTCGGAGCCGTCGGGCGCAGCGGCTTTCTGCGCACTGGCAATCGGCGTAGATTCCGAAGTGTTGGATATCCCTGCGGAGGGGAGTTGTGATGAACCTCTTCAGTGTCGAGTTGAAGAACCAAACAGGCGAGCTCGCACATCTTGGCGATGTGTGCGCCCCCGGTGGCGCGTGATGGATGTGCGATTTCTCGGGTTCGGGTCGATCGAGGTCGAGGGACGAGCGTACGAGCACGACATCGTCATCAGCCGAGGTGCCGTGCGCAAACGGAGCAAGAAGCCCTCGAAGCCATACCGCGGCAAGTTCGGACACACTCCGCTCTCGACCGACGAGGAGCTCCCGTGGGGCGGACCCCAGTTGATCATCGGCACAGGGGCCCACGGCTCGTTGCCGATCATGCCCGAGGTGGTGGCGGAGGCCGCGCGCCGAAACATTGACCTTGTCGCTATCCCGACGGAACAGGCCTGCCGGCTGATCGCGGGCCTCAAGCGACGGGAGGTCCGCGCGGTCCTTCACGTCACCTGCTGATCCGGCGATCTGGAGCAGGAGCCGGTCGTCAGCAGCCGGCTCTGTACATCGGCATGACCGCTCGGGATCGAAGAGTTTATCGGCACCTAGACCACGGTCGTTGAAAATCGCTGCGGCACAGGCTGATGCAATATGGAGACTTTTACCGGTAACCCACGTATTTGAATCCGTCGCATCCGTCCCGCCACTGAAGTAAGGAGAGCGGATGAGGCGACGTCGATCTCAGCTCGAAGGTTCGAGGGGGTGTCGCGCGAAAAACGAGGACAGCGCCTCGGCCATCTCGTGCGGGCGCTCGATGTGAAGAAGGTGCGTGGCGCCGGGGAGGTTGAACGGCTCGACCCTCGGCAGCCAGGCAAGCAGGAGGTCCCGCCGCTCACGGAATGTCGGAGCGCTGTTCTCGCCGAGGACGGCAAGGACGGGTTGTGCGATCCGGCGCGCATCGGTCTCGGCGAACGACCACTGCTGCACAGCCGGCAGCTCCTGGGCGAAGAATGTGTCCGCACAGTCGAGGATCTCCTCGAAAAGGCCGGGCAGACCCCGATCAAGCGGGGCGCGGTAGCCCGCTCCGAAGACCCCCCGGGCCCAGATGTCCACCGCGCCGGCGATGTCGCCCGCGCGATACCGGCCGATTGCCGCTGCCGCCACCTCGCGAACGAAGGCCGCCTGAGCCTCCGTTGCAGGAGCAGGCCGCGCCGCGTCCATGAGCGCCAAGCTCTGCACTGCGTCTGGAGCGTCGAGGGCGAGTTGCAGCGCGATTAGGGCGCTAGAGGAGTGACCGACGACGTGCGCGCGTTCGATGCCAAGCTCCCGCAGCAGCAGCCTGCAGTGCTCGGCGTGATCGGCCATGCTAATCGGCCCCTCGACAATGCTGCTGCCTCCGAAACCGACGCGGTGGTACCGCAACACCCGGTAGCGCTCGGCAAGGATCGGCTCCGCGAGCAGTGGCTCAGCCCACCTCGCGCTCACGCCCCAGTGGATCACGACGACGGGCTCCCCGGACCCCCGCAGCTCATACTCGAGCTCGATGCCGTCGATCGCCGCCAGCTTCATATCCGCCTCCCGTAGGCCTCACTCAGAAATACCTTGTCACACCGGGAAAAGGTCCAGAGCCTGCGGCGAGGAGGTCCCAGCGCTCCCGCAGGGGCCCCCAACCTGACGGATACGCAGTAGTTGCTTGTAACGCTCCATATTCGATTCGGTCGGTGTGCATGTCGAGGCAGAAGCCGCAGCCGTTGATCTGGCAGCCGCGCGCGAGGTCGGTGATTGCAATACTCGAGGGCCGAGGGTGGCCAGAGGGCAGGCGGCAGCGGAGCTGTTTGCTGCGCGGGGTGCTTCTCCGGTACGCGGATGGCAGTCGCAAATCAGCTCCGTGAGCCTCAGCCGACAGAGGACAGTCAGTGGGTGGTCCGACAGTTCGGTTACGAGACGGGCGGCAACCTACGTCGTGCCGTCGATGTGAGCCCGGCTCAACGCCACTTGATGCCGCACCCGATCGACGGCCGCTGGTCGGGGTCGACCGGCCGCCCGGCGAGCACGGCGTCGACCGCCGCCCGGACATCAGCGGCCGTCACCGGTAGGTTGTTCCGGGGGCGGGAGTCGTCGAGCTGGCCGCGGTAGACGAGTCGATGCTCGCCGTCGAAGACGAACGTGTCGGGCGTGCAGGCCGCGGAGAAGGCCCGGGCGACGTCCTGGGTCTCGTCGTAGAGGTACGGAAACGTCCAGCCGTGGCGGCGGGCCTCGGCGACCATCTGCTCGGGTCCGTCCTGCGGGTAGGCGGCGACGTCGTTGCTGGAGATGCCGACCATCGCAACGCCCTGATCGGTGAGGTCCCGACCGAGCGCGGCGAGCCCGGCGGCGACGTGCTGGACGTACGGGCAGTGGTTACAGATGAAGGTGACGACAAGCGCGGGACCCGTGAGCCCGTCGAGGCTGACCGTAGCGCCGGTGGCGGGCTCGGGCAACGTGAACGGCGGCGCGGGGGTGCCGAGGGCGAGAAAAGTGGACTCGGTGGCCATGCCAGCCAGAGTAGGTCCACAACGCCCGCCGGGCATCATCGCCTATCGCCAGTTACCTCTACGAAGTGCCGCAGGACGGCGCGATCTGCAGCAGCGGCACCAGTTCGCCGGTGCTGCGCAGGCGGTATTGAACGAGGCTGTGATGGGTGTGTTCAAGCAGTTCCTCGACGCGGATTCCGGTGTGCCGCAACACCTCGATGACCGCCCAAGCCCAAAACGCATGCTCCTCGGCCCGATTCAGCAGTACCAGCTCGCCGGTGTCGGGGTCGCGAGCCCAGATATTGCCGGTAAGCGCGTGGGGCCCATCGACCCCGGTGAAGGTCCTTCCCGCGACGGTGAACGACTGCCCGGGCGGGTTCTGCTGACCGGCGGCGAGCAGCTCTTGAGATTCGCGTCGCCAGCGGTCGGTGGTTTCGACGTCGGATCCCGAAGTAGGGGTCAAAGTTGCCGAGCAGTGCGACGTCGATCGCGCTGCTCGTCGCCGTCTGGAAGTATTAGATCCTGGTCTGGGGGCGCATCATGGAAGTGTGCGGATCGGAGTCGGGGTTTCCACCGCGCGAGACGCGCGGCAGGCTGCGGTGGGGGCCGCGGCGCACGCGCGCGACGAGCTCGCGGGCGAGGCGCCGTCGCTGGCCGTGCTGCTCGCATCGCGATCACACGCCGACGAGGCTGCGGACGTCCTCAACGCGGTGCAGGAGACGGTCGAGCCGCCCAGGCTGATCGGTTGCGTCGCCCAGGCGATCGTCGCCGGCCGCCGCGAGATCGAGGACGAGGCCGCGGTGGCGGTGTGGCTGGCGTCCGGCCTCGCCGCCGAGACGTTCCAGCTGGACTTCGTCCGCACCGGCTCGGGCGGCGTGCTCGCCGGTTACCGGTTCGACCGGTCCGCGCACGATCTGCATGTGCTGCTGCCGGACCCGTACACATTCCCGTCGAACCTGCTCGTCGAGCACCTCAACACCGACCTGCCGGGAACGACCGTTATGGGCGGCGTGGTGAGCGGTGGGCTGGGACCGGGCGACACCAGGCTGTTCCGCGACCGCGACGTGCTCACCTCCGGCGTCGTCGGCGTGCGCCTGCCCGGCATGGCCGGTGTCCCGATCGTGTCGCAGGGCTGCCGGCCGATTGGCTACTCGTACATCGTCACCGGCGCGGACGGCGCACTGATCACCGAGCTGGGCGGCCGACCGCCGCTGCTGCGCCTGCGTGAGACCGTCGAGGTGCTGCCGCCCGACGAGCAGGAACTGGTCAGCCACGGCCTGCAGATCGGGATCGTCGTCGACGAGCACGTGGCCGTTCCGGGTCAGGGCGACTTCATGATCCGCGGGCTGCTCGGCGCCGACCCCTCGACCGGAGCGATCAAGATCGGCGAGATCGTCGAGGTCGGCACGACCGTGCAGTTCCAGGTCCGTGACGCGGTCCGGGCCGACAAGGACCTGCGCCTGGCCGTGGAGCGGGCGGGAGCACAGCTGCCCGGGCGTCCGGCCGGCGCGCTGCTGTTTACCTGCACCGGGCGTGGCCGGCGGATGTTCGGGGTCGCCGATCACGACGCGTCGACGATCGAGGAGCTACTCGGCGGCATTCCGCTCGCCGGTTTTTTCGCCGCCGGGGAGATCGGCCCGATCGCGGACCGCAACGCGTTGCACGAGTTCACCGCGTCGATGGCGCTGTTCATCGAAGACGCGGAATGAGCGTCCACCTCCGCGTCGACCCCGAGCTGAACGACCTCGTCAAGCCCGACGAGCAGGACACGGTGCTGCGCCGCCCTTCCGGCTGCACCTAATGGAATCGCCGGAACGCACCGAGTGGCCTCGGTACAGGCCAGGAGCTGCGGCTGGCACAGCTCGGCCGGGAACAACGTAACCGCTATTTAGACAACAGATTTCGGCCGTGCACAGCATCAGCTAGCGAGCCGCTGTGGAGGCAGCTGTGCTTCATCTGATGAAAACGGCAACGTCGACCGGTAAACCCGGCAGACCGAACACGGCGTTATCACAGGAGGGCTGGAACTGTCGGATCAGCAAAATACCCTGCAGCACAATAGAATACGCGTCGTACTGGTAACCCGCCATATTCGATTCGATCGTATTCCAGCGCCTGGGTCTTCTCTACGCAGCAGGGGAGTGGCCCTGGGTAGGCGATACCCCCAAGCGATGCGCCAGTCGTGCTACTGCGCCGCCGCACATCCCGGTCCAGAGGCGTGGGGATCGCTTCTGCCGGGGCTCTCCGCGATATGCCCGCTCGAAGTCAACTTCGACTGAGGACCTAGTTAGCGCGGAACGAACTCGATCTACCGCCGTGTCCCAGACGAAAAGCGCGCCCGGCATATCGGGGTCGGCGGCGCGCGGCCGTCGCCCCTGCCGGCCGTCGATCGGTGACGGCCGGGCGCGTGAAGAAGGTGACGCCGCACGCGGGAAAGCGCTAGCCTTGCTCGCAAGTCGGGTCCGGCACTCCCGCGCTGCTCCTGTAAGGAGTCCTCGCGGGCGCCACCAAGAGAGGACAACCGGGATTTATGACCGAGCGACAGCGCGCCACACCACCCGCCAACGCAGCGAGGATCGCGATCGCGGGCGTGATCATCGCGGGCGGTGCACTGGCTATGGCCTGCCAGGCCGGAGCCGATCCGGCGGTGCTCTACCCGACGCCGACGCCATCGGATCCGGCTGCGGCTGCCCCGGCTCCCGGCCAGCCCGTGGTGGAGTCTGTAGATGGACCGGTGGGTCCGCTTCCGCCGCCACCCGTCGGCGAGCCACCGGTGCCAGAGATCCAGAACCCCGTTTACGGCCAGGGTCAAACGCCGGGCCAGCTCGGGTTCCTCAGGGATATTTGGCACACTTTCCACAGCGGTAACCCGCTCGACGCGCTAACTGCGCCGCCAGAAGTGGCGCCAGGACCGCCGCCTGGAGCCGGTCCAGCGCCGCAGCTGCCGCCCGGATACATATCAGTGAACGCCCCGGAGTCCAACGGCCCTCCGCCGGCAGGGCCCGCCCAGGGTGGACCGCCGCTGCCGCCTGGGTACTACCCGTTGAACGGGCCACCGCCGCCCGGGTACTACGACGGGCCGCCTGCGGGGCCCGACCCGGCCGCACCAACGGTCACGCCGGTTCCGCCGACGCCTTAACCCCTTGGGCTGCGTTGTAAGTCAACGCCTCTGAATCAAGTAGTGGCCTCGTCACGTCCTGCACTTCGAGACGCCATCATCTATCTAATCTCCTGCACGACCAAAGCGGGCAAATCGAGCAATGCGAGATTCCATCACCTTTGAAAAGGTTTGACTCAGCGAGTCGAACCCAGGGCAGCGTCGTCCGAGGTTCGGGCCCGATGCTGTAGGCGAGAAGTGCAGGTAGGCAGCGCTTTGCAGGGGATCGCGTACGGTAGTCCGGCCAGGCGGGCATCAGAATGGCCCTGATTCATTGGATGAAAACGGATTAGCCAACCGGTAACCCCGCATATTCGACTCCGGCGAACTCACAGGAGGGGAGAGGGGTGGTCGCCGCAGTGGCAGCGCCCCCCAAATTCATGTTTAAAACCGGCCGCTGCGGCTCACACTATGAACTGACGTCGGTCACAGGAGGCGGGTCCCGATGGCTATCGAGAACAATGGGGTCAGCCGCACGGCGCAACTTGACCCGGGATCGCAGCGGGTACAGGTACGGCGTGCCGCGCTGGCGAGTGCGATCGGCACGACAATCGAGTGGTACGACTTCTTCCTCTACAACACGGCCGCCGCGCTGGTCTTTCCGCATCTGTTCTTCCCCGCGTCCAGCGCGTACGCGGGAGCGATGCAGTCGTTCGCGACCTATTTCGTGGGCTTCGCCGCACGGCCAATCGGGGCGGCGATCTTCGGGCACTGGGGCGACCGGATCGGCCGCAAGACGACTCTGATCATCACGCTGCTGGTGATGGGCATCGCGTCTGCAGTCATCGGCATCCTGCCCGGGACCGCAACTATCGGTGTCGCTGCGCCGCTGCTGCTCGTGGCGCTGCGCGTGCTGCAGGGCATCGCGGTCGGCGGCGAGTGGAGCGGCTCGGTGCTGCTCACGATGGAGTGGGGTGACCAGAACAGGCGGGGTCTGCTCGGCAGTTTCGCCCAGATCGGCGTCCCGGTCGGGCTCGTGCTGGGCACCGGCGGTATGACGCTGCTGTCCGCGACGATGTCGGACGACACGTTCAACTCCTGGGGCTGGCGGGTGCCCTTCCTGGCCAGCCTGGTGCTGGTCGCGGTGGGCCTGGTGATCCGGCTGAAGATCCTCGAGACGCCGATGTTCGCCAAGGTGGTGGAGCAAGGCAAAACCGCGAGCGCCCCGGTCGCCGCTGTGATCCGGCGCCACTGGCGGGAGATCCTGCTCTCGGCGGGCGCCCGGTTTGCCGAGCAGATGCCGTTCTACCTGTTCACCACGTTCGTCTTGATCTACGTCGTGGAGCGTCACCACTACAGCAAGACCTTCGTGCTCACCGCGGTCCTGGTGGGCGCCACCGTCGAGCTTGCGGCGATCCCGTACTTCTCGCATCTGTCGGACACGCTGGGCAGGAGACGGGTTTATGTGACCGGCGCGGTCATCGCCGGGCTGTACGCGTTCCCGTACTTCGCCGTGTTGACCTACGGCGGGCAGGCGCTGATCTTCATCGCCATCGTGCTGTCGATGATCGTGCACGCGATGATGTACGGCCCGCAGGCCGCGCTGATCGGCGAGAGCTTCCCGACGCATCTACGTTATGGCGGCGCCGGCCTCGGCTACCAATTGGCATCGGTGTTCGCGGGAGGACCCGCTCCGCTGGTGGCGACCTGGCTGCTCCACGAGACCGGGACGCCGTTCTCGATCTCGGTCTACATCGTCGTGGCTGCGGTCATCACGGTGGTCTGTTGCCTCGCTCTGGCCGACCGTTCGCGGGTCAACATCGACGACGCGGCGGTCTACAGCCGCGCCTGAGCATCGGCGGCGTGCCTGCACCTCAGAAGTGCGAAACATGTTGGGAGAGTGAATAGTACGACTACGATTACCGGTAACCCGCCGTATTCGAGGCCGCCGTATTCATGACGTCAGGGCAGGGGATGGGCTGCCCTAGGAGTGGGCGGGCGATTCGGTGGATTCGTTGCGACCGAACGAGCCCTACATGATGGCTCACGGCAGGAGCAGTGGCTGGTTTCGGTCGGCTGACGCACGCGAAGCGTTCTGCCGGCTCCACGACACAGCGCTCGCCGCAAGTCCGATGCCCGTGACGGAACCTGGGTCAAGTGCTTCTGGCGTCTTGAGGGCCCCGTTTCGACCTAACCCGCCGTAGCGGTCGTTGGGACCGCCGGTGTCGATGGCGACCTGTTCGGCCAGCCGTGACGCGATCGCATATGCAGACCGACCACCTTATTCGATCTTTGTGTGCGTTATGACGACAGGTCCATTTATTCGATTGGGAACGGCGCGAAACAGACCATCGGCGCCCTCGCGGAGGGGGATGGAGCATATGAGGTCATGGCAACGAATCACGTTGTGCTGTTGGGCTATTCGGAGTGGTCGGGGTCGTCTGGCCTGGTACCACCGTCGCTGAGAATTGCGCGCGGCGACATTGAACGACATCAGGATCTGGGCGAGAAACAAACCAATCATGGGAATCCAAGACCGGCGCTCTTCGTGAGTAACCGTCGCACGCTCAGTGGTCATGGGAGCCGCCTTTCGTCGGTGCTTGCTCCTCAGACGCAAAGATGTTCAACCCGAGCACCCTCGACAGGTATGCGGTCGCGCGCTGCCCACGGACACTGTTGCCGGCAGAATCCAGCCGTGGTGAGAAGGCGCCGATTCCGGCTTTCCCGGGTGCCACGGTCACCACTCCACCGGCAACACCGGACTTACCCGGGAGCCCGATCTCGAACAGCCACTCACCCGAACGCTCGTACAGACCGTTCGACGCGAGTATCGCCAGTGTGTCGCGGCAAACGGCCGCCGAAACCACCCGTTGGCCAGTCAGGGGATTCACCCCGCCGTCAGCGAGGGTGGCCCCCATGACGGCAAGGTCCTTCGCGGTTACACGCAGCGCGCATTGCTTCGTGTAGACGTCCACTACCGCCAGCGGGTCGAGTTTGATTCGCCCGTAGCTCTCAAGCAGTCGCGCGATGGCACGGTTTCGTTGGTTGGTCTCAGACTCTGACCGATAAACCTCACCGTCTAGCTCCAGTGGATGCCCCGCAAACTTCGACAAGCCGAGCCGGATCGCTTCCCATTGCTCCGCGGGCGTTCCTCCTGGTGCCAAGGCCGTAGTCGCGATCGCACCGGCATTGACCATCGGGTTCATCGGATGGCCGTCGTTCAACTCGATGGAGATGACGGAGTTGAATGCGAGACCGGTGTTGTTGACACCGATCCGGTCCCGAACCGCTTCATGCCCGAACCCTTCGCAGACGAGCGCGTACACAAACGCTTTCGAGATCGATTGGATGGAAAACTCCGCGGAAGTGTCACCGGCAGAGTGGATTTCGCCATTCACCTCGGCAACGCATAGCCCGAACAGGTCCGGATCAGCCTGGGCGAGCACCGGAATGTAGTCCGCGACCGAGCCATCCTGAATCTGCCTACTCCGCCGATACGCGGCGTCGACCAGAGACTCGACCTCGTTCCAGCCCGGAAGATGCCCCGTCGAAACTAACTGATCAACACCGTCAACATCAATGTCCACCGCGCAGTCCCACTCTCGGTCGGTGCAGCCGCCACAAC
Organism: uncultured Actinomycetota bacterium; assembly: GCA_963800125.1. Classification (GTDB taxonomy): domain Bacteria; phylum Actinomycetota; class Actinomycetes; order Mycobacteriales; family Mycobacteriaceae; genus Mycobacterium. The sequence continues at coordinate 114,143 of CAWDAC010000051.1, forward strand.
TCAGCGCTCGCGAGACAACGAACCAAGCCTAGGCGAACCGGGGCGCTCGACGATTCTCCGACCGGCCTCGATCTGTCCTGCACCGATGGACGACACGCAGGCAGGTTGAACGACAACCGGCGATATCGATATTTGGGAGAGCACGACCCGATCACGGGGGCGGGTCCAACGATGCAGCACCCAGGCCAGCGGGACCGTCATCACCAGCGTGACGACCACGAGCACCGGCATTGAGCCGGTGAAGACCGGCCAGCGCAACAGCGACGCCATCGAGATCTCCATCACGATCACGTGGAGCAGGAAGATCTCGTAGGAGATTTCACCCAGCCAAACCATCGGTCTGCTGCTGAGCAGACGCGGATGTCCGCCCCGACCGCCCAGCACCAGCGGCGCCACCGCGAGGGTGGCGATCAGCGCGTAGAACGCCGCCTTCGCCAGCGGCTGCCAGAGCTCGAGCGGCGACATGCTCGCGTCCCCGGCGATGGTCGTGGACACGATTAAGTAGCCAATCAACGCCACAGGAATGGCCGCGAACGCATTGCATCGCACCGACTTGGCCCGCAACACCGCCAACACCATCCCGCCGGCGAAGTACAGCAGATGGGCAGGCAGCCACATGCCGGCGGAGCTGGGCAACCAGTCGGTGGTGTGCAGCACCAGCAGCCATACCGGGCTGACCGCGGCCATGGCCGCCAAACCGGCCATAAGCAGCCCGGGTCGCCAGCGCCCGCGGCACAGCACCGTCAGCAGTACATAGGCCAGGAGCGGAAGCACCGCGTAGAACGCCACCTCGACCGCCAGGCTCCACATTTGGGTAAGGCCCTGATGCAGAACAAACATGTATGTATCGGCGTAGATCTGGGTCATGGTCAGGTGCTGAAGCAGGCCCAGCCAGGTGTGCCCGGGATTGGGGCCGGCGGTGCGGAACTGGTAGACGAGAAACGCGATCAGCACCGTAACGGTGTAGGCCGGCATGATGCGCCGCACGCGATGTCGGGCGTAGCGGTTGACTAACGGTGGGCTCCCGTTGCTGGCGACAGCGTTCACCCACGGGCGGAACAGCAGGAAACCAGACAACACAAAGAAGATCTGCACACCGATCTCCAGGCGTGCCATAAGCAATCCGACATAGCCGTGGCTGAGCATGCCCGTGCCGTACGCGGCATGAGTGCCCACTACCAGCAGGGCAGCGACCGCCCGCATACCCGTGAGCGATGCGATGCCGTCCACCATGGGCGTCTGCTCGAGTCTTCCCGATTCGGTGTCGAGCCGGCGAGTCAGTGCGGCCCGCGGCCGGTCTGCGACTTGCCAGCGCGAACGGCGATGGCATCCACGCGCGGCGGTGGCCGAGTCAGCGAGCATTTCATCAAGAGTACCTAACTATTTACGAAGCAGAACTAAATCCTTTTAGAGCGAGGCGGTTCGTTGAAGCGTGTCGTCGCGCCGCCGGCACCGACCACATCTCCAATCCGTTGCGACTATCCAAAACAGCTGCGCAGAGCCAGTTTTCGACAGAGAACGGCGGACTTGCCGCGCGTATCGCGGGAAGGGGAAGTTGATTCATCAGATGAAAACGGCGATTTCGACTGGTAACCCTGCATATTCGATTTTCGTCCTATTCGCCAGATCTCGGGGAACAGGAGCCACCCTAAATGAGGTTCGATAGCCGACTAGTTTAGAGTTGTCTTACATTTTGTAGTACACTCGCAGGATGGCGGACACGATTACTTTCCGCCCGGATGAGGACGCGTCGCGGGCGCTGGCGGTCTTGACCCGAGACGGGACACCAGTATCTGCAGCCGTGCGCGCAGCCCTCATCGAAGCCGCTCGGCAGAAGGCCGCGGCGGCGATTCGTGCAGAGGCGGAGGAGCTCGCCGCAGACGAAGCAGATAGAGCCGAGGCGATGCAGGTGCTTCGCGATATGGAGACGCTGCGTGCGTGGTGAGGTATTCCGGTTGGACGCGCCGCGCGGTAGCGGCGGGCACGAGCAGTCCGGCTCGCGATTCGCGGTCGTAGTGCAATCCGATCAGCTCCCGCTATCGACGTGGCTTGTAGCGCCGACATCGACTTCAGCCAGAGCCGCAAGCTTTCGGCCTCAGGTTGAGATAGGTGGCCGCTTCACTCGGGTGCTGGCCGAACAGACCGCAGCGGTTGACCCCGGACGACTGGGCAAAAGTGTGGGCTATCTCAACTTCGAAGAGATGCGCCGCATCGACGCAGCGCTGCGGATTGTGCTGGATCTCTAGCCAAGCCAGCCAAGCAATGACATCGATTGGCGAGACGAAGGCGACTCCGCTCCGGCGGGCGCGAGTTCGCTGCGGACCTGGCGGGTGGTGGCTCGATGGTGCTTGGTCGACGGGTCGGCGGGTCTGCAGAGCGTTGCGGCAGGCATAGTAGCCGATGGGGCGCAACGGAACACCAGGATCCAACGGGGATCCGTACCGCCAACGCCGCTGATTCATCTGATGGAATATGCAGTGGTGACTTGACATAATCGCAGCCATCAGCACACGAGATGCACTGCGCGACAAAGGTTTAGAAGTTCGATGGCACCGGGGTAGTGGTAGACATGAGAGGTGTGTTTCGGAGCCACTTCCGCAGTAGCGGGGGAGATCGGTTCAGTTCCCGTATCGCGCAGCTTGTCGATGCAGCTCAGCAGACATATTTAGCAGTCCTAGACAGCCAACTATTTTGAGACGCAGCGAGTAGCCAGAGTCACAAATTATCTGGCATCTCGACGCGTCGTCCGTGCCAGATTCACTGAGACCGGCAACTCGCCCAAGAAGCGGCCCGCCACGCTTGAGCGACATCGCCCCGCACCTCGTCGCTGCGACTGCCGCATACAGAGGGAGGGTAGAGCATATGAGGTTATGACAGCGAATCACGGTGTGCTGTTGGGTTATTCGGAGCGGTCGGAGTCGACTCAGATCGCCCACCTACACGGGCAGCTCCGCGCCACGCATCGCCCCCGTCACGGACACCGTCCACGACACAAACACCCTGGTCACGCTGCCAAATAGCCCATCCCACCCGAGATAACATTAGCCCTTCGCAATTCGGCGACCTCTCGCCTGAGCTCCTTCAGCTCAGCAGACTCCTCGCTTGTCGTACCCGGTCGTGAGCCGTCATCGACTTGGGCCTGGCGCACCCATTTGCGCACCGTCTCGGCACAGCCAACCCCGAGCAGACGAGCGACCTCACTGATCGCCGCCCACTCCGAATCGTGCTGACCGCTGATCTCAGCGACCATCCGCGCCGCCCGCTCCCGCAGCTCCGGCGGATACCTCCTCGACGAACCACCTGCCATGACTCCAACCCTCCCAAGAAGTGGAGTCTCCGGACATCCCGGGGCGGTTCACCTACAGTCAGGAGAAACCGACTCTCGGATCGAGGAACCATGGCATCAAGCGCGGCATCGGCCGATCAGGAAAAGCTCACAGACTTCGTGGAGGAGAACGGAATTCACACGTTCAAGATCGGAGCGGTAGACCTTGATGGGCTCTGGCGAGGCAAGCGGGTCTCGGCCGAGCACTTCCTGAACAGCGTCCACTCCGACGGGACCTTCTTCTGCAACATCCTGTTCGGCTGGGACATGCAGGACGAGCCGATCCCGGACCTCGCGTACACGGGGTGGCACACCGGTTTTCCGGATATCAACCTGCGTCCGGACATGTCCACGCTCGCGGCGGTGCCGTGGGAACCGGGCACCGCTTCGGTCATCTGTGACGTCTTCGAGTGTGATGGCAGCCCGCTCGATATTTCCCCACGCACGGTGCTTAAGTCGATGGTCGCGCGCGCCGAGGCGCTGGGATTCAGTCCGGTATTCGCCTACGAGTTCGAGTTCTATCTCTTCCGCGGCACGTCCCGTGAGCTGGCGCGCCGATACTGGCGCGACCTCGAGCCGCTCACCGAAGGGCATCACACCGGCAGCGTGTATCGGGACGCGGGCAGTGAGTTCCTAATCGGCGAGGTGCGGCGCCTGCTCGCCGAGTACGGGATCTTCATCGAGGCCAGCAACAGCGAGCACGGTCCGGGCCAGTTCGAGGTCAACATCCATTACTCGGATGCGTTGAAGGCCGCCGACAACGCGATGCTGCTCAAGCACACGGTAAAGGAGCTAGCGGCCCGCCAGGGACTGACCGCGTCGTTCATCGCTAAGGTCAATCCGTCGTGGGCGGGATCGTCCGGGCATGTCCATCAGAGCCTGCTGAGCGCGGATGGCGCCGCGGCGTTCGCGAACCCGTCCGATCCCGGACGCCTGAGCGATGTGGGGAGCAACTATCTCGCGGGTCTCGTCGAGCACTCCGCCGACTTGACGGCGATCTACTTGCCGAACGTCAACTCCTACAAGCGAACCGAGGGCGGTGAATGGGCGGGGTCGAGTTCGACCTGGGGGTTGGACAACCGCACGGTGGCCATCCGCTCCATCCCGAGCAGCGGGACAGCGGCGCGCGTTGAGAACAGGATCGCCGGCGCCGACGCGAACCCCTACCTGGTGGTCGCGGCCAATCTGGCTGCCGGACTCGACGGCATCGAACAAGGCCTCACCCCGCCGCCGGTTGTCGAAGGCAACGCGTATGCCCTGCCGGCCGGTCAGGCACCGCCGCTTCCGACATCCCTCGCCGACGCGGCCGATCAGCTCCACGCCAGCATCTTCGCCCGGAAACTCCTCGGCGATCGCTTCGTGGACCACTTTTGCGCGACGCGCCGGTGGGAGATCAAGAACTTTGCCGCCACGGTCACCGAATGGGAGATCGCCCGCTACCTCGAGCACATCTGAACAATCCAGTAATCCAGAGAGAAACACATGCATCACCCATGCGGGGTACAACGCTGCCGTCACCGGGGCCGGATCGGGTAACGGAAAGGCGATCGCCGAAACATTGCTCGCCGAGGGCGCCAGGGTCGCGCTTCTCGACATCGACCCGGAGTCGTTGAAAGACACCACATCCCGGTTCGCCGGTGCGTTCGCTGTGCCGGTTGATGTGGCCGACGCGGATTCGGTCCACGACGCGATCGGTGCTATCGAGCAGGAGTTCGGGCATCTGGACATACTCGTCAACAACGCCGGGATCGTGCGTTCCAGCAACTTTGCGGACCTGCCGGTGCACGAGTGGAACGAGGTGTTCGCGGTCAACTCGACGGGCCCGTTCCTGATGAGCCAGGCGGCTATGCCGCTTCTGCGCAAAGGCGCGGCGGCGCGTGGACCGCAGGGCACCTCGGCCATCGTCAACATCACCTCTGTGGAGGCCCACATCGTGATCTCCAGCAGTGGGCACCCCAGGTGCACTACAACGCTTCCAAGGGAGCCCTGCTGCAGTTGACGCGAGCCTTGGCCGTGGAGTGCGCTCCGGCCCGCGTAAGGGTCAACGCAGTTGCACCGGGATTTATCGAAACACCCTTCACCCGAAGTGTTCTCGGCAATCCTGACGTCAAGAACTGGCTGCTGGAACGGACCCCAATGGGGCGTATCGGAAAGCCCGAAGATGTCGCCAACGCAGTGGCCTTCCTCGGAGCGAAAAGGCCAGCTGGATAACCGGCACAACCCTTTTCGTCGACGGCGGCTGGACGGTCTACTGACATTCAGCGCCCCTTATCGCGGTCTCAGCGGATATCGACGAGCTCCCCACGGCGTTTTGGAACATGAAGGAGTTCTCGAAGCCATGCCAGACGCTGCTCCTGGGTGAGCGAGCGGCTGGGAGGAGCCTGCTGATGAGTGATCTGCACTGATTTGTTTACCTGAGCTTTCTTTGCCCAGGCGAGGCGGTTTCGGATCTTTGATCGCGTAGTGGGAGAACTACATGATGGTCACTACGGTGCGCGACCGGCGTCGACGGCAGCCTCGACGCCCTTGCGCTCGACACCATCTGGCGCCCCTATATCCCGACACCATCTGGGTCCCTAGATTAGGGGCCAGCCTCGACCTTCTCCGCGGCCGTCTGGCTCTTCGCGGGCACGGTGACGCTCGCCATGATGCCAGCATCAGTGAGTGCCCCGCGCGAATCAGCAGTGCGCGGATGTATCCACTGATGTTCGCGGATGCTGGCGATGAAGCCGGGGTCGGCGTCCAGGTCGACCCGATCGCGGACGTTGGCCGCGATATCGAGCACGTTGGGGTCGATATCGACAGTCGAATTCGGTTACCGTCGCGCAGATTTCGCCGCCCGATGAGGCACGGCGAGCTGCGGACCGACCTCGATCTGCTCGACGTCGTGGAGTGGCTGGCGTTGATCCAATTCATTCATTCTGGTTGGCCGGCCCGGACTTCTCGCGGCCCGACGACCCCGGCCATCGCAAGCTTCTGAAAACCTTTATGCTGCAGGCGTTCCTGCCGGTCGGCGTGACGGAGGCGAGAGTCGAGCGGCCCTTGCCGCGAGCGTGCGCAGTGGTACAGCCCGCGCAGCGTGCCGACATGCTGGCTCGCGGCGGGTGATGAGAGTCAGATCGGTTGATGACCGGCGTTCACGTGGCGGGCAGCGCGTAGTCACTCAGTCCGCCGAAGTCGAGCAGCACGCAGGCCTCGTCGCCCTCCGTCCAGCCGTCATGGCCCGGAGGTATGTGAAAGACGGTTCCAGGGCTGAGCTCGGTGACGCTGCCGTCCTCCATTTGCACGGACATCCGACCCGATACGCAGTATCCGATGTGGCCTACCTGGCAACTCTCGGTTCCGGCCAGCGGTTTGACATCGTTCGACCACTTCCAACCTGGCTCGAAGGTGCCGAGGCCGACGTCACCGGTCAACAGGTGAACCAGGTCGACGTGGCCGTGACCGGTGAACGGGCGCACCTCGTCGGGTTGGTCGAACCGTTTCGCTTCCAGTCTGCTCATCGTTCTTCCTTCCTTCCTGACTTCTGTGGGGTATGAATCTTGACGATTCCGGAGGAAGTACTCGACGGCGCGGTCAGCAACCGGTTTACCTGAATGGTGAACCCGGCGAAGGGTCAAGTCAAGAGTGCGACGACGCGGCGCCGACGGCTTTGTTCTTTGTGTCGAGCATGCAGCATCTCTCGGCCCCATGGTCGCCAAACGCTCTAAGGCCCGCGCCCACTACACGGCTGCGGCCAAGCAACGCAGCCGCCGCACCCGAGCCGAGGTCTTCGACCTCAACGACGCCCTGAGCTACGGACGGCTGCGCTTCGCGCAGTATGTCGACTCTCCGGAGGAGATGGCCCGCGGTGGCGGCTCGGTACGGGACCGGTACAGCGCCGAGTCGGCGTTTGTGCCGCGCACCCCGGACAACGAGCGCCGAGTCGCCGAGCTGGTGGAGCGGTGGAATGCGGTCCGGCGCCAGCACGCCACGATCGCGTACACGACCGCCGTACCCGAGGGCGGGGGAGAAGCGCAGGAGGTGATGTACGTGAAGGGGCCGCGTAAACGGTGACCAACGAAGTCACCAGCGTCGTCGCTGAACTCACCTACAGTGACTCCGGTTCGATGACCCATGAGATGGGCCACCGGATGGAGGACCGCAACCGAGAAATCAGCGTGGCCACCAAAGCATTCCTGCGCCGCCGCACCGAAGGCCTACCGTTTCAGCGCTATCACCGATCCGAACTCGTCGTTCAGGATGACTTTGCCCACCAGTACATCGGAATGGATTACCCGGGCGGCCACCACACCGAGGTGTTCTCCTGCGGGATGGAAGCCGTCACCCATGGCCGGTTCGGCGGACTACGCGGTCAGGCCGGCGTCGATCTGACCGCCGCCGGCGGTGTGAGCGCCGCCGAGCGTATGCAGCCGCCCCGCGCCGACCCCGAGCACCTTGCGTTGGTGCTCGGCCTGCTGGCCTCGGCGAACAAGCGTGTCACCTGAAGCGTCAGACCCGGCGTATCGGGGGAGGGGACAAGGAACCCCAGCGCGAAACGCTAGTTCATGGTATTTCCACCGGGCCGCCGGCGGTGCGCGTGGCTACCGGGCAGATGCGCCGGTGCGGCCGTTGAAGTCAGCGAAACGGCACCCAGGCTCCGGGGCAGGACATAGACAGTGGCCTGGCACTCCAAGCGGTGAAAACTACGGTGGATCCCGCAGGAAACAGTGTCTGCTGCCAATCAGTACCCGCCCGGGCCGCAACTTGTGCCCGTTGGTTATGTAGTCCCGGTTGGTGAGCGTCAGGGGTTGTCAGGTAGACCGCTCTGGGACTGACGCTGACATGTCATGGCCCCGCCACTCGTCGACCGAGGGCTACGCCGGGGACTCGGGCGCGAGACCGAGCTGCGTGGGGATGTCTTGCACGTCGAAGTAGAGCCGGTGGCTCGTGACAACCCCGTTCTCGACCGTCACGATGTCGCACTCGCGGGCCCGCACACGCCTGCCCGTCGCGGGAATGGTCTCGCCGTTCGGCCCCGTCATTGAGCCGGTATTCGTCCCAACGAAATATCCCTCGATGATCGCCGTGTCGCCGGCCTCGTGCTTGTACCGGTCCTCCCACGCGGCATCCGGAAACGCCGCGCTGAACTCGCCCAGGTAGGCGGCGATCTGGTCGCGCCCGGTGATCGTGCCCTGGTCGGGCGTCTCAGCGACCGCGTCCTGAGCGTAAAGCGCTTTGAGGGCCTCCGAATCGCCCTTCACCGCCGCGTCAGTGAGTCGATCCTGGACCTCACGCGCCTCTCCCACGTCCGCCTCCTCTCGTCGACCCCGAGACGATCGTAGGCCCGGACGCCCCGGCGATGATGAACGGGATGATGGCGAATGGGCCGTTAGTTCCTCCTCAGGCCCGGGCGGAAGCTGCTGACAAGAGTTGACGGGACAAAGCCATCTACAGCAGGTCAGCGGCTCGAGGGGTGCAGCGTCATGATCGCCCGCACGGCGACGCGATGGGAAGTGCGGAAATCGATCTCACGGATAATATCAATTACCCACGAAACGGCCGGAAAACATATTGCGGGACAGCATGTTTGACATCCTGCGGACGGGCAGAGAAGCGTCACGGTGACGTATTGTGCGCGGCAGGCCGATGCTTGGCCACTCCGTCGATTCGTCGTTCGGCGTGGCGTTGGGTGACTTGGTAGCTGTAGCCGAGCAGTTCTGCCACAAGGGGAGGGCGGACCTCGGCGATGAGGTTGCCCAGTGCGGAGTTGCGCGCGCCGAGCAGGTTAATGCCGAGCCAGCGCAGTCTCATCAATGATGGATTGAGCGTCGAGGTGCTTGCCGGGGCGGTACCCCGGGAAGAGCCACGGCGTGGCGATCATGCCGCCGGCGGTGCGCAGATTGAGCCGGTTGTGAAGGAGCAGCACATCTCAAGCGGTTCCTCGGCTTGTCGAGAGAACAGCGGAACACGGCAGCCCACCCGCCAAACCCTCGATCACGCCCAAATCCCCAGGTAGGAAACCATTTTCATGCACCACGCGTGCGACGCCGGCCGGGCAGCGTGGAGAAGGGTGCTGATTGATCTGACGAAAACGGCGTACTTAGTTGACATAATGTGGCTTATCGGCACTAAACTAGTGCGAGTTGCATTGTCGCACAAGATATTTCTGTCCGATCCAGGAAAAGGTGAGACTAATCCGGGAATACATGGGAGCTGTCCGATCCCGGCCAGAATCCGCGCCGGTGATCTTGAGCAGGTCGCGGAGTCGATTGTCCTTTTCGCCGCTGAACGGATGGGTTGCATCTGAAATTGCATACGTCCGGCGCCTTCTTGATGGCCGGCCCTGCAGTCGGCAGTCGGCAATCGCCCACCCTTCGCCCTCGCCCCCTGTATCGCTACCAATACATCACAGTGACGAATTGGCCTGTGCCGCTGGCCTATTGATGCGCCGCATTGACGGAGTCGACGACCGCGCATCTCCGCATTCTCAGCAGACTTGACGGTGCTCGCCTATCGCAGCTCATGCTGCAAATCGAGAAAGGACTTGGGTGTGCCTGCCTGGCGCACCATTGCGTCACAGTGACGTATTGACCACGCCTGGCTGGATGGTGCCCACGCGGTCTAAGACGGTGGATTGCCTTCCCAGGCAACGATTTCCGCCGCAGGAAGTCATTCGTCGACCTGTCGGCAACGGCAAGATTCGGGCGCAGCATCAGCACCACGTCAGTAGCGATCGAGCTCGATCAACCGCTCGTCGCTGATCCCGAAGTGATGCGCGATCTCGTGGAGCACGACGTGCCTGACCTCGCGGCGTAGACGATCCGCGTCGCCGGCAGCGAGTCGCGTGATCGGCCCGCCGAAGATGCTGATCTTGTCGGGAAGCACTCCGCTGTACGTGCTGCTCCTTCGCGGCAGCGGTACGCCGCGGTACAGGCCGAGCAGCGGCTGCCCGTCGGGAGGCTCGTCCTCGACGACGATCTCGACGTTGCTCATCGCCGCACGGAGATCGGCCGGCAAGGAGCTCAGCGCGTCGTCAATCGCCTCTTCGAACGGATCATTGAGACCCGGCTCCGAACGCGCATCCATCCCCGCAATGGTGCCAGAATCGGTGCTGGGATAGAGACGGCTTCTTCTTGGGGGCTTTGTGGCGTCCCGGTACCGTGTCACGGTGAGCGGCCAGCAGCACTGGCCGGCCTGGGCCACCGAACCCGTCGATCTCGTCGACGCCGACCCCGCGTGGACCGTGCAAGGCGAGCAGGAACGCGACCACCTCGAAACGCTGCTCGCACCCTGGCTCATCGCCCACATCGAATCTCACGGAGAACGAAGAACACGGCGAGCCGTTCTTCTTAGACCGCGCCTGCCTGTGCCAGCCCCGGTCTGATGTTGTGATTGACTCGAAAGAAATTCGTTGGATCGTATTTGTCCTTGACGGCGGCCAGGCGCGGAAGGTTGTCGCCGAAGGCACTGTAAATGACCTCTTCGGCTTCGACGTCGAGCGCAGACAGAAGATGCGCGTTCGCAGAGAAGGGCCGAAGCACTTCTTCACCCGCGCGGGCCCAATCCCGATGGACGCGCGTCTCGTCCGGATCGGTCCACTGCGCGATGAACAGAATGTCCCACGGAAGATCGCGATGTGGAAAAGCGGTGGCGTCTCTGGGAATCCGACTGGCGGCGCCGCCATAGTATTCGAGAACGACTGCCGAGAGTGGCGAAACCATACGGTTTGCATGGTCGACAATGGCCGCGATGGCGTCATCCGACAGCTGTCTTTGCAGAGTGGACTTCCAGTAGTTGTGATTGCCGTCCGGGAACGAGGGGGCAAGCAGGGCTTGCATCGCAGGGAACGGCATCGGTTGGATCGCGTCAAGAACCGGTTTGCCAAACGAGCGGAGAGGTTGCAGCACACGTTCCCCGGCCGCGATCGCTCCGCAGTAGCAGGGAATCACCGCGACGAGCGGCGCACCATCGGGACCATGCAGGAGCGCGGCGTACGCCGTCAGTTCGTCGGGAGCGGCTGCGATGAAGTCACGAAAATGACGGATGACATCGACTGCGTCGTCTCGAGGATAGAGCAAGAGTCCGCCCAGGACGGTATGAACCTGGTGCGCTTTGAATTCGAACGAGGTGACAACGCCGAAATTCCCACCCCCGCCGCGAAGACCCCAGAAGAGGTCCTCGTTTTCGCCCGCACTGGCGCCGAGCACTCGACCGTCTGCGATAACCGTCTGGCAGGACAACAGATTGTCGATCGACATGCCGTGCTTGCGAAGCAGCCAGCCTACGCCACCGCCCAGGGTGAGGCCCGCGATGCCGGTCTTGGGCACGATGCCGCACGGGACCGCAAGGCCGAAGACGTGCGTTTCGCGATCCAGATCACCGAGGGTCGCGCCACCCTGCACGCGAACGGTCTGATTTGCCGAATCGACATGTACGGCGCGCATGCGGGAAAGGTCTATGACAAGACCATCGTCACAGAGCGCGCGACCGCCGACGTTATGGCCGCCGCCGCGGATCGCCGTGAGCAGATTGTTCGCGCGTCCGAAGTTCACCGCGGCAACCACATCGGCGACGCCGGAGCAGCGGGCGATCAGTCTGGGACGTTTGTCGATGCTCGCGTTCCAGATTTGGCGGGCGTCATCATAGCCGGCGCTCGCAGGCTCGAACAGCTCACCATGAAACGTGGACTTGAAGTCTTGGATATCCATCGCCCTAGCTCCCTCCCCTCCGAGATCGTGGCGTCAGAGAGATTCACTCGCAAATTAACCCGTTTATGACGCTCCGATTATGACGCGCGCCGAGCCGAAGGCGAAGATCGTGCCGAAGCCTGCCGGCATACCCATGAGCTCTAATTCGCCGCCGAAAAATCCCTCTCGCCAACCGGCTCGTCCGGGTCCCACCCGTAGATCCCTGTGTCTAGTTGCAATTCGCGGACTTGGTCGAACTGCTGATGGAGGTTGCCGAGAACCTCGGCTTTGGGCAAGACAGTCGAGATTCGGGTGATGGGGTCGAACCGCACCATGTCGACCCCGGTTTCCCGACGAACCCGCTTGTCAGACCATGTGAGAATCAGGGCGGCGCGGAAGGCCCGGCCGATTAAGTCACCCGCAGCGAGAGCCGGTCACCGCCCCAGCTACTTGCTCGGATCTGGCTGGGTACGTGCTGCTCCTTCGCGGCAGCGGTACGCCGCGGTACAGGCCGAGCAGCGGCTGCCCGTCGGGAGGCTCGTCCTCGACGACGATCTCGACGTTGCTCATCGCCGCACGGAGATCGACCGGCAAGGAGCTCAGCGCGTCGTCAATCGCCTCTTCGAACGGATCATTGAGACCCGGCCCCGAACACGCATCCATCCCCGCAATGGTGCCAGAATCGGTGCTGGGATAGAGACGGCTTCTTCTTGGGGGCCTTGTGGCGTCGGTCGCGGCACTTACAGAGTTGGCGGCACTGCGGCCGGGCGACGTGACGTGGAAATCGTCCTTCTCCCACCGCAACTCCACGTGCCGGCGGCTCACGGTGACGTCGTCGAGGAAGATGTCGCAGCGGGGATGTCGGCCCACCGAGGTCACCGGCTGATCAGCAGGAACCGGGATCCGGCGTTGGGGCCCCGTTCCACGACTATCAGCGCCGAACCCGCGGGCAGCCCTGTCGGATCAGGCTCCAAGAGTGGACGATTCGATCCCCGCGTCCTTTTTCCGGTGGGCCAAACTCCACGCGCTGTTGTTTGCCCTGTTGCGAAACCCGGACCTGACCTCTGGCGCATGGCCCGAGACGCGAGAAGTTTCGAACTGGGCCCGCTTTTAGCGGCACGACGGGTCGGCGCGCGGCGCGTTCCCTGCTAGCCGGTGAGGGCATTGCCCACGGACATGTCAGGCGTAGGCTGCCGATCCATGAACCGGGACAAGGACTGGGACGGGCGCCCTCTTTACTACGATCGCCAAGGCCAGCCCATGACGATGCACCAGTGGGCAGAGAAGTTCGAGGACGAGAACTACACGCACATCGCTCGAGATGTGATCGGTCCCGATGAACCACTCGATCCAGCTCCACTGATCACCGTGTCGACCTTCTGGCGCGGCGTGAATCATAATTTGCGCCACGATGAGCCATTGATCTACGAGACCTTGATCATCGGTGGAGGATACGACGCGACCGGTATGCGCTACGCGACCGAGAAGCAGGCGCGGGAAGGTCACCGACGGGCGGTCGACGAGCTGCGCGCCGGCCGCGGTCCGCGTGCTGCGTCGCCGCTGGCCCCACCAGCCCGTGCGCACATCACTCCGACCCATGAGGGGCACACCCCAAGAAGTGCGGTCGGGGCAGACGGTTCGTCTCATGGCCGCCATCGGCGGGGTGCCCCGGACAACTAACGGTGGCCGGAAGGTCCTGGTTTCGGCCTGTTCAATCCGTGGTGGGCCGGGTCAGGAACACCAGACGAAACTTGCCAATCTGGATCTCGTCGCCGTTGACCAGCACCGCGGAGTCGACCGGTTCATGATTGACGTAAGTGTTGTTGAGGCTGTCGAGGTCGACGAGCCGGAATTGTCCGTTCTCCAGTCGAAACTCGACGTGGTGGCGGCTGACGGTGGCGTCGTCGAGGAAGATGTCGCTGTCCGGATGCCGGCCCGCAGATGTGACGGGTTGATCGAGCAGGAACTGGGAACCGGTGTTGGGGCCGCGTATCACAAGTAGCAGGGCCGAGCGGCTTGGCGGGCCTTCCGCGGCCGAATCGCGGGGTTCAACATCTTCGGCGGCCGGGGCGTCCAACTCGCCTAGAAGGTGAGCGGGGAAAGCGTAGGTGGTGTCCCCTGTGCTTTCGTCCGGCGTATGGGCGTTGTCGTTGCGACTCACTTGCTGTCCTGGGCCGTTTTGGCGCTGTGGCAGGGCCAAAGCCCTCTTGGAGCGCTTCTTGAAAATTACCGCGCCGTCCCGCGCGCTGTCGTCGCTTTGCCGCATTGACCCGCAGGATGATTCGAGG
>CAWDAC010000052.1:0-52703 GCA_963800125.1 uncultured Actinomycetota bacterium
CTCGACAACCATCTGTCCACCCGGCTATGGCGCCAGGTTGTTGTCGATTCGATTCAATTGATTTCACAGGTCAAGGGGTGGTGGGTATGTCTGCACTGGGCCGCGTACTCGGTGGGGGTGAAGTAGCCCAGAGCCGAATGGCGGTGCCCGCGGTTGTGCTCGTCCTTGAAATCGCACCCCGCCACCGTTCTCACGGAAACTCTGGATGGCGTAAGCGTCGGCGGTGGTGAGGCCGTCACCGACGTCGACGGCCATCAGCCACAGCTGGTCGATGTTGAGCTCGTCGATATGACTCAGTACTAGGTCGTCGTCGCCTCGGTTCGTGCGGTTTCGCGCAATCACTTCGTGGCCGGCTGACCTTAGTTCGTCGGCTAACAGCGAAAAGCGGCTGATGTCCCAGTCGTCGGGATGCTAGGGGATTGTCGTTTGTAGCAAGATTCTCGACATCGGAACTCATTCCTTCACAAAGGATCTCGGCGCATTGGACTCGGCCGGCACACGCAGGTGCTTGCGCGCTTCCAGTTCCTCTGCGTCGACGAGGGTCAGCATGGGCTGGCCCGGAGCGCCGAGCATCGTGACTGTGTAGCGGCACCTCATGTCGTCACGGTTGTTGGCGTTCGAATAGTGGATAACGTCGCCGCCGGGTTCCCAGAACGCTTCCCCGGCTCGGATGACTCGCGGCGGCTCGCCTTCTAACTCGAAGAGCATCTCGCCTTCGAGCATGTAACCGAAAGCCGGGCCTGAGTGGCGGTGTGGAGGGGAGCCCGCGCTGCCCGGCGGGTAGTCAACGACAACCGTCATGGCATGGACGCCTTCCGGGATGAACGGCGGCCGCGCTTCCTGCAGGACTGTGAGCGCATTCTCCCATCCGTCATAGTTTTTCGACATCGCTGATTCCTTTCTCGGATTGTTTTCGGATGGCGCTATCACCATCGACGTGCGGGATGGCACTAACTCACGCATTGCGCTGTTCGACCGCGACACCAACGTCACGACGAAACGGCACGGTATGTCGTCGCGGTTGTTGGCATTTGTGTAATGCGTAACGTCGCCGCCGGGTTCCCAGAACGCTTCCCCGGCTCGGATGACTCGCGGCGGCTCGCCTTCCAGCTCGAACTGCAGCTCGCCTTCCAACATGTAATAGAAACTCGGGCCCGAGTGCCTGTGCGGCGGAAAACCCGCGCTGCCGGGTGGAAGGTCGGCGACAACGGTCTTGACTTCGGCGCCTTCCGGAATGAACGGCGGCCGCACTTCCTGCAGGACCGTCAACGCGTTCTCCCATCCGGCGTTGTTTTTCGACATAGATCGTTCCTTTCTCACGTTGTGTTTTCAGATGGCGGGGCCGCCGCCGTCGGCGTGCAGGGTGGTCCCGGCCTACGCGATGCGCCGTTCGACGACGGCGAAGTTGCCTCGATTGGCGGCGACGTGAGCCAGGGCGACGCGCAGCCGTTTCCGGCCGCGGGCTAGGCGCGACATGACTGTGCCGTGTGGGATGTTCAACATCGCGGCGGTTTCGGCGTAGGTATATCCGTGGACGTCGATGTAGTACACCGCAACGCGGAAATCGTTCGGTAGCGCCGCTGGCGCCGCTTGGATCCGCTTATCCGCCACGCGGGGGCGCCTACTCTTGGGCCGAAGAGGTGAATCGGGTGAGCAGATCCTTAAGTTGTTCTGCCTCGCCGGGCCCCATCACGGAAATCAGGCGCTCAGCCAGTGGCCCTGCGGCCACGTGAGCGGCGTCGAAAAGGTCCAGGCCCTTAGGGGTGATCTCGACCGCGCGTACCCGCCGATCCCCCGGAACGGACTTGCGCACGGCCAGCCCCTTGCGCTCCAGGTCGTCCACGACCCGCATGATCCCCGCCTTGTCTGAGCCCGTCGCCTCGACCAAGTCCCGCTGCTCCGTAGGCCCGCGGTTTACCAGGACGAGCAGTACGGCGAAATGTCGCAACTCGATGCCGAGCGGCCGCAGCGCCTCCGACATCACCGCGGCTGCGCGCCAGTGCGCCCGGCGCAGCAGCAACCCGAGAGCGAAAGGCGAGGCATCCCCAGGGCGGTCGGTCGCGCGCGGGGCGATTGGTCGCCGAGGAGCTTCGGCGATCATCAGGCGACCTTGCTGGAAGCGAGTGCCTCGTCGTCGACGAACGTGACCGTCTCGTCGAGCGGGGCGCGGCCCGTACGCGTGTAACTCACGGTGGGGTCCTCGTACCCGATCGACATGCCGCAGAAGAGCATCAGCCCCTCCGGGGGTGACAGGACCTCCGCGACCGTCTCGCGAACCTGCGACCACGCCATCTGCGGGCAACTGTGTATGCCTTCGGCGCGGAGCAGCAGCATGACGGTCTGCAGATACATCCCAAGATCGGCCCATTGGGCCGGGCCCAGGTCACGGTCGATGTAGACGAACAGCGCGGCAGGCGCGCCGAAACAGTCCCAGTTGGCGATGGCCGCCCGCTGGCGCGCCTCCCAGTCCTCGCGCGCAATGCCGAGTGCGCTGTAGCGCTCCTTGCCGAAGGCGGATCGGCGCTCGCGGTACGGGGACTTCATCGCGGGCGGGTACATCTCGTACTCCCGCTCGTCCCAGGGGTCGCCGTTGGCCACGCGCTCGACGGCGCGCTTCTTGAGCTCGGCCAGCCGCGCGCCGGTCAGCACGTAGGTGTTCCACGGCTGGAGGTTCGATCCGGACGGCGACCACGCCGCGGCGGACAGCACCCGCTCCAGCACCTCCCGCGACACGGGCTCGTCGGTGAATCCGCGCACCGCCCGTCGGCTTGTGACCGCCTCGTATACGTCCATGATCGCCTACTTCCACTTGCTATCCGTTACGTTTCTAACTGTATCATTCAATACGATTTCGATCGATACTATTCCCGATGAACGGAGATGGAAACGCACCGCACGACAAAGCGAAGGCCCCCATTCCTCAGCGGATACGGGGGCCTTTGCCTGTTCTTCGATCTTAGTGGTGGTGATGATGATGGCCGTGGCCGTGGTCTTCCTCCTCGGCCGGCTTCTCCACGACCGCCGTCTCGATGGTGCGCGCGCCCTCGCCACCCGCGACACGTAATTCTCTGCGACAACACGCCGGGCGGATTCAAGGTCCGCTTGCAACAGTGACTTGTGGTGGGTGTGAGAGTAGTCGGTCGAAGTAGGTGGCGGAGTGCACCGATAGGTCGGTGCCCTTGGGGAAGTACTGGTTCATCAACCGCCGCAACACATACCGAGCGCATCGCCGGGTCGTCGCCGACCGCGGGGCCGCCAGCTTGCCCAGATCTTGACAGAACACCACCCGCCCACAATCGCTCGTGACACAGCGGTAGCGGGGCACAGCAACCCGCAGCACCAGCGGGTAGCCGGCGACCGGCAGATCCGTCATCGGCCGGGTCACGGCGTCGCGATAGCGGCCCTGGCAACCACAGTCCGGACATCGCGGATCACGGGTCACCGGCGTGCAGAAGATCGCCGTTACCTTCTCATCGACAGCAGCATCGGTGATGCTCACGCGCAACTCGATGGTGCGCATGATCGTGTCGGCAACAACAGACGGCGGGCAGGCAGTAGCCTCAGGCAAGGGTCACCTAGTCTAGGCGGGTGGTGTGTGAGTGTAGGAACCCGCATCGTCACGCGCCGAGCCCCGCACCTCAGCTCAGCGACACGAACTCCCCTGCCGGAAATCACCCATTGGTGCACCCTCATTCACGAAGAGCCGGTTTGCTATGGCGAAGGTCTCCCCGCAGCGTGGAAGCTTTGTGGAGGCTTTTGGGCGCCTCAGTACCCTGTTCGGGTATGCGAGTAGACACGCCGAGCGACGCGGAAATGCAGCTTGACCTGCGGTTTTGGCTTGGTGCGCCGTCAGGGTTTCGAACCCCGGACCCGCTGATTAAGAGACAGCTTCGAACCGTCCATGACGGTCCATCGACATCCACCGGAGCGCGGGCGGTGGAGCGTGAACCTTGGCCCTGACCTGCGCTATTCAGCCGCAGACGTTCGTGACAATCCGGAGACAGCTGCTGGGGTTTGGCGCATGAGTTTCCGATGAGTTGTGACACCGTGGTGACACCCACACCTTCTAACCAAAGCCGAGGTTTCCGAGTCCCAGGTTTCCTAGAGGCCCTAGGTTTCCTAGGGGGAACTGGCCGAAGAGCAGCGTCTCGAGCGGGTTAGTCGACTCGGGCTTGTCGTTGTGATTTGGGGTCTGATACCACACGCGGTCGGTTTGCGGATTTTGGCCAGGGAATGGTTCGTGGTGTGTCGTGGCCACCGACGAGCTAGGACCGTTGTCGGTATTGGCGTAGCTGATGTTGCCGGTATCGGCGTAGCTGCTGGCGGCGGACCCCAGAGCTAGAACTGCTGGCGCCGCGGCGAACACGGCGTAGGCGGTGAGGCGGACCCGAAGACTTGGGTGGGTATTAATTGTCATATCAATTACTCCCGATTTAATCGCTGGTCGTTCCATTTTCAGGATCCTCCTATCACAGGATGCCCACTAACGATTCGGCGAATGGCGGTTGGCAGTGCGGGCTTCCTCGATGATGTAGGGGGCGCCAACCTCATCGACAGTTGCTCGAGGAGGCGCAATTGATGCACTCCGGCCATCTCACTTGGGCTTAGGCTCGAAATCTCCCCTCGGGCCGCGGCGCCGGCGAGCTGGGCGACCCCAACGTGACCGGACCTGCTACGGGGGCGGGGCACAGTTTTGACAAGCTCAGACGGACTTCAGCTTCTCCCGATACAGACCCGTCATCGACACCGCAGCGATCTCATCCTCATCGACCTTCGACGGCTGCACCTCGATACCGGCCCTGCGTTTGATCGCCGGGGACAGCAGCATCTCGTTGAGCCCAGACTGGATCGCGCTCCAGGCGTTGGCCGACGGCCGGTCACTGTTCATGGTGCGGCTGGCGAACCACAACTCCAGCCGCAGCCGCTCCCAATCGTTCTCGGAGAAGAACGCCGCCTCACACGACCGATGCACCGTCGCCCACATCTGCGCGATCAGCGGGTGCGGATTGTCGAAGCCGAGCTCGCGCACACCGTCTGTAACCTTTACGGTCGTAACGGTTACCGGATCGGCGGCACCATACGATCCTGGCTTGGTGCGCCGACGGCGCTTCGACGCAGGCTTCGGCGGCGGCCCCATCGGATTCGGATAGCTGGCCATGACGGACCTCCTCGGTGCCTGCTCAGACTATCCCCACGAACCCACCACTCGGACGCTACGGCCAGTGGTAAACGCGAAGGGTGGCCGCACCGGGGCGAGGGGATTCATCCCCCGGGTAGGCGCAGGTCATCGGGTTGTGAGTCGGTGTAGGGCGATGGCCATTAGTAGTGCGTGGCGGCCCATGGTGATGCGGTCGGGGGCGCTGTCGGCGAGTAAGCCGAGGGTGAGTTCTTCGACGCCGGGTAGTCGGCCTTGGGTCTGCAGTGTGTGTAGGTGTTCGAGCATCATGTCGAGTGATGTGATGGCGCCGTCGATGTCGGCGTTGCCGATGAGGATGTCGTCGCTGCTCATGACGGTGTGTTCCGCAGTCCTGGGCGGGCGGACCGCAGGTAGTAGTCATCGAGTGCGCTCATCACGCCGTCGGTGTCGGCCTTCGTGTCGCCGATGGACACGTTGAAACTGTTGTCCACGGCCGTGGGCTGCTGACCGGGCACCAACGCTGTCATGGCGTTGGCGAGTCCGCCGACACCGCCGACACCACCACCGGTGGACATCGCGCGGTCCTCACCGGCGAACAGACTGCCGCGATCGATGACGCGTCGTCTAACGCAGAATCCGGCGTGGCGCCGATGACCGATCAGCCCGGCCCTAGCGGCACTTCTGCCCGCCATCGAGAAACTCAACCATGGCAAGGACCTATCGAACCGCGAACGACCGCAATAGCTCCGGACGAACAGGCGCCGTCGACGCCAGCGATCAACTGATACTGGGCGTCGAGGCCTCGCGCCACTGCGCAAGGAACTAGGCGGGGAAGAGCCGCCCTTAGCCTCCCTTAGCCTCAATACCGTTCAGTTAAGGAAGTGAGCGGTACAGTTCGAGGGTGCCGCGGAGTGGTTGGGTCAAGCCAGAGTCGGATCGTCGTCTGTCGGATTTGGTGTCGGTGGGGTTGCTGACCAGGGTTTTCCCAGCCGATGTTGTCGATGCGGTGGTTGCCGCAGCTGGGCGCACGGAGCAACGGCAGCGGGCGTTGCCGGCGCGGGTGGTGGCCTATTTCGCGATCGGGATGGCGCTGTATTCGGAAGGTTCCGACGAGGACGTGTTCGCGCAACTCACCGATGGTTTGTCGTGGACGACGGGTTGGGAGCAGTCGTGGTCTCCCCCGACGAAATCGGCGATCTTTCAAGCACGTTCACGATTGGGGTACGAACCCTTGCGCGATTTGTTCGCCCGCGTCGCTCGCCCTGTTGCCCGTGAGGACACGCCCGGTTCCTGGCTTGCCGGTCGACGGCTGGTCGCCATCGACGGAACCTGTGTCGATGTGCCCGACACGCCCGAGAACGCGGACTTTTTCTGGCGCCCACCATCGAGCCGCGGCGAGCAGTCAGCGTTCCCGCAAGCGCGGCTGTTCGCGGTGGCCGAATGCGGCACCCACGCGATGTTCGATGCCGTGGTCGGGCCGTGTCGCACCTCGGAGATCGAGATGGCCCGAGAGCTCGCAGGGCGGCTGGAATCAGGAAAATGCTAGTGCTCGCCGACCGCGGCCTCTACGGATTCAAGCTTTGGAGTCAGGCCGCCGGGACCGGTGCTGACCTGCTGTGGCGTGTGAAAACAACTCGCACGGCCGCGCCATGTCGAGACGCTGCCCGACGGGTCGTGGCTCGCCCGCATCGTCGCGACCTCGGGCCTGACCCGCGCGAGCACACCGCCGCTCAATGTCCGAGTTGTCGACTACACGATCGACGACGGCCGCGACAATCCCGAGCAATATCGGCTGCTGACGACGATTCTGGACCCCGACCAGGCCAGTGCGACCGAACTCGCCAGTGCTTACGCGCAGCGTTGGGAAATCGAGAGCGTCTTCGATGAACTCAAATCCCATCAACGCGGCCCCCGGGCGGTGCTGCGCTCGAAATCCCCCGAGCTGGTGCAGCAGGAGATCTGGGGGCACCTGTGCTGCCACTACGCCATCCGCACGCTCATGCTCGACGCCGCCACACACGCCGGGCACGACCCCGATCGAATATCCTTCGTTGCGGCGCTACGTATTACCCGAAGAGCGTTATCCCACAGCTCTTTTTCCCCCTCACAACCGTGACGCTATCGGCGCCCTCTGGCAGTGCGCCATCGGGAAACTTGCCCAACGCCTCAATCCAGTACGCCGCGCCCGGGCCAACCCGCGGGTGGTCAAACGCAAGGTCCTCAAATGGGCAGCAAAACGCACCCAGCACACGCGATGGCCGCAACCGGCCCGCAGCCCACAGATCACCATCCGACTTCCTTAACTGAACGGTATCGCCCTTAGCCTCGATCCACGTGTGTCACGAACGCCGAAGGGAGCGTGATAGGTGAGCTTCTGAAGGCGGTGCTGTGCAGGAGATGAAGGACTGTTGGCCCTTCGGAGTCGCCCTGCGGGGGGAGGCTTCAAGCCGCCCACTGCTGCGTTGGCTGAAGACTTTGTGAACATGAGCGGGGGTGGGGCTTGGTATGCCTGGCCTCCGGTGCTGTATGAGTAGATGGAGGAGTTGTCTGGACCTCCGGAGTCGCCTTGCGGGAGGAGGCTTCAAACCACCTACCGGGGCCTTGGCTGAAGACCGTGGTCTTGAACGGTGTAGGAAAAGGCGCGGCAGTGATCGTGTCAGGTGTGGACCGGAAAGATGAGCGATGGGTCGAAAGGCCCTCTGCCGAGTGAAGCGTCGAAAGCTAATGAGATGACATCGAAACCAGGGTTTGGTCTTTGCTCTGGGAGGAGCCTGGGGGTTACCCGTCTACTGCCCAGGTGGTGTCCGGCGTACAGGCAGCATGAGTCCGGTCCGGGCTCTCGTACGGAACATGTGAAGGCGCGTCTCGACACGGTCACCGAGCAGTTGGTGGCGAGAGGGAGAACTCCAAGCGGCGGAATCCGCAAGGAGCCGAGTACCGTCGCGGGACGCGCCGGCGGACTCACCCGTAGTAGCTGTGAAGTCCCTGCGTATCGCAGTGGGGGCGGAGCCAAGGGGTGGGGTCGTCCTGGCTGATGAGTGTGATCAACCGTGAGGAAGGAATCGCATGAGTGAGCCGAAGTTGCAGGGCAAGTCGCACGACATCCCGAAAAAGCTGGTGTGGAGTGCGTGGTTGAAGGTCAAAGAGAACGGAGGAGCGGCCGGGGTCGATGGCGTGACGATCGAGCAGTTCGAGGAGAGGCTGAAGGAGAACCTCTACAGGCTGTGGAATCGCATGTCGTCGGGGTCGTACTTTCCCGGGCCGGTCCGCGCGGTGGAGATACCGAAGAAAGGAGGAACGAGGGTCCTGGGCATCCCGAACGTGGTCGATCGGGTGGCGCAGACGGTGGCGGTCCTGGCATTGGAGCCGGAAGTGGAGAAGGTCTTTCACGACGACTCCTACGGGTATCGTCCCGGACGGTCACCCTTGGACGCGATAGCGGCATGCCGCAAGCGGTGCTGGGAGAAGGACTGGGTCGTCGACCTCGACGTGAAGGCCTTCTTCGACACGGTCTCATGGGATCTGACAATGAAGGCGGTCACGGGCCATACGGACCGGAAATGGGTCCTGCTCTATGTAGAGCGCTGGCTTAAAGCCCCGATGCAGATGCCGGACGGCACCGCCATCGAAAGGACTCGGGGTACGCCACAAGGCGGACCGATTTCACCGTTGCTCGCTAATCTGTTCCTGCATTACGGCTTTGATCTGTGGATCTCTCGGGAATATCCAGGAGTCCGGTTCGAGCGTTTCGCGGACGATGCGGTGATCCACTGTGTGACCGAACGTCAAGCCTGGGAGGTGCGGGAGGCAATCGGGCGTCGGTTCGCCGATATCGGATTGAGTCTGCATCCCGAGAAGACGAAAATAGTGTACTGCAAGGACAGTCGGCGGCACCGGGATCACCCGGTGATGTCGTTTACGTTCTGCGGCTATGCGTTTCGTCCCCGGAAGGCCTTCAACAAGGCAGAGGGAAGGGCATTCACGAGGTTTCTACCTGCGGTCGATCCTGGCAAGTTGACGGATATGAGTCGAAAGGTGGCCTCGTGGAAGATACATCGGCGCACAACTCTAACCCTTAACGACCTCGCGCGTGGCGTGAACCCGGCTCTCCGGGGCTGGCTCAACTACTTCACGGTGTTCTATCCAAGCATGGTGATTCCGTTGTGCTGGCGTGTTGATCGCCACCTGATGCACTGGGCGAGAAGGAAGTACAAACGGCTGGAACGCGGTGACAGACGTGCGCGAGCATGGCTGTGTGGTGTCCGGGAACGGGTGCCCCGCCTGTTTGCGCACTGGGAGCTGCGCTACACGACCTGGTAACTGGATGGCACGAGCCGGATGAATCGAGAGGTTCACGTCCGGATCTGTGAGGGCCGGAGGGTGAGACTCCCTCCGGCTACTCGGCGTCGTGGTGAGCGATGTGGGAAAAGGCCCGGCTCACGGGTCAGGCGGGGATCAGGAAGACGAGCGTTGCAGCCGTTGACGTGTCGAAACAGGTTGGCTGGCATCAAAACCGGGGCAGGTGGATAGTCCCGGGACGAGCCTGGAGGGTGCCCGTTTACCGGCCAGGTGGTGCCCGGCATGGAGGCGACGTGAGCCTGATCTGCGGCTCCTGCGCGGAACGTGAGAAGGCGCGGCCCGATAGTGCCGGTGGCGGCGAGAGGGAGGTTCCCGAGCGGGCGAAACCGTGAGGGACGGAGTAGCGATGCGGGGCGCGCTGGCGGACTGACTCGTAGTAGCCGTGAAGCTCCTGCTTGACGCGGTGGGGGTGGAGCCAAGGGGTCAGGTCATCTGTGGCGGTGTTCGTTGGATCAACCGAGCCTTCGGGTTCGGGAGGAGTCTGGATGGGCGAGCTGAAATCGTCAGGCAAGTCGTTTGAGATTTCGAAGTGGGAGGTGCAACACGCCTGGGAGAAGGTGAGGGCAAACAAGGGTGCGGCCGGGGTGGACGGGTGCTCGCTGGAGGAGTTCGAGGCCGATCTGGAGAACCAGCTGTACAAGATCTGGAATCGAATGTCTTCGGGCAGTTACTTTCCGCCGCCGGTGCTGGCCGTGGAGATACCGAAGCCGCATGGTGACGGGGTCCGAATTCTGGGCGTGCCCACTGTGGCCGATCGGGTCGCGCAAACAGTGGTGGCCGCGCGGTTGGAGCAGAAGGTCGAGCCGATCTTCCACTCCGATTCCTACGGTTACCGGCCGGGACGGTCGGCGCTGGATGCGGTGGGTGCGTGCCGGGGGCGGTGTTGGAAATACGACTGGGTGATCGATCTGGACATCCAGAAGTTCTTCGACAGCGTGTCATGGGATCTCATCGTCAAGGCGGTGGAGGCGCACACGGACCTGCCGTGGGTGTTGCTGTACGTCAAGCGGTGGCTGCGGGCGCCGGTGCAGCAGGCCGACGGGACGCTGACCGAGCGGGATCGCGGCACTCCGCAAGGATCTGCGGTCTCGCCCGTACTCGCGAATCTGTTCCTGCACTATGCGTTCGATGCGTGGATGGCTCGGGAGTTTCCGACCGTCCCGTTCGAACGCTATGTCGATGACGCGGTCGTGCATTGTGTCAGTGAGCGGCAGGCCCGCGAGGTGCTGGCCGCGATCGGCGACACGGATGGAGCAGGTCGGGCTGCGGTTGCATCCCGACAAGACCCGGATCGTCTACTGCCAGGACGGGCAGCGGCGCGGCTCGCACGAGCACACGTCGTTCACGTTCCTGGGGTATGAGTTCCGGCAGCGAGCGGCGCGGAACAAGCACGGGCAGCAGTTCAGCGCGTTCTTGCCCGCGATCAGCAAGCACGCCCTGAAAAGGATCAGTGCCGAGGTGCGGTCCTGGCGGCTGCACCACCGCACCGGTCACACCTTCGCCGACCTTGCGCGGTGGATCAATCCGATCGTGCGGGGCTGGATGCAGTACTACGGGGCGTTCTACCGCTCCGCGCTGTATCAACTCCTGTCGCGCATCAACGCCTATTTGGTGCGCTGGATCCGCAAGAAATACAAACGATTACGGGCCGAGAGGAAAGCCATCGAGTGTTGGCGGGGGATCACCGTGCGGTATCCCCGCATGTTCGCGCACTGGGCATGGACTCCCTCGGTCGCGCGTGTCTGGTGACCAGGATGACAAGAGCCCGGTGACGGGAATATGCCGAGCCCCGGATTATGCCGAGTCGATGGTCGGGGTCGGCATAATCCCCTGGTGGAGGCGGTGGTCGTGGTTGGGTGCTCGGCATATTCAGATGGCTTCGAGGAAGGCGAGCAGGGCGTCGGGCGGGTGGTAGCGGCCGGGCGGTGTTGACGGCGGAGCGATTCGGGCGAGCGCTTTTTCCTTCAGGGCCAGGTCGGCGTGCAGGTAGATCTGGGTGGTCTCGACGCTTTCGTGGCCGAGCCAGAGCGCGATCACGGAGATGTCGACACCGCTGTGGAGCAGTTGCATGGCCGCGGTGTGCCGCAGGACATGCGGGGTGAGGTGCTTGTCGTTCAGCGACGGGCAGCGCCGGGCCGCGGTGGCGGCGTGTTTGGTGAGCAGCCAGGCGACCGCGTCGGTGCTCAACGGTCGGCCTCGACGCGTCGGGAACACCGGATCGGTTGGACCGCAGTCGTATTCGCGGAACCAGCGGGTGAGCGTGGTGACGGTGTGGGCGGTCAGCGGCGTCGCGCGTTCCTTGCGTCCCTTGCCGTGGCAACGAACGTATGCCCCGGCGCCCAAATGGATGTCGCGACGGACGAGTCGGGTCAGTTCGGAGACCCGCAGGCCGGTTTGGACGGCCAACGTGAGCAGGGTTTGATCACGGCGACCGAACCAGGTGCCGTTGTCGGGCGCGGACAGCAGTGCGTCGATCTCGTCGCGGGTCAGGAAGCACACCAGTTTCTGCTGGTGGCGTTTGGCGGGGATGGCCAGCACCCGCTGGATCGACTCGGCGTGTTCAGGATGCCGCAGGGCGGCGTAGCGGAAGAGCGAGTGGATCGCGGTGAGCCGGGCGTTGCGGGTGGACACGCTATTGTCCGCTCGGTTTCCAGATGGGTGAGGAACGCCGCGACCAGCGTGGCGTCGATGTCGCCGACGTCGAGCCGGGAGGGCGGTGTGCCGGTGCGTTTGTGGGCGAAGACCAACAGCAGCCGCAGCGTGTCGCGATAGGCGGCGACGGTGTGCGGGCTGGCGTCGCGCTGAACCGCCAGCCGCTGGGTGAAGAACGCCTCGACGGTGGGTGCCAGCGCGGTCATGACCGTTGCCCCGTGTGCTGCTCGAGCCACTGCGCGGCCACGGCCAGCAGTTCGGGCGTGGCCTGCAGGTACCAATACGTCGATGCGGGGCCGACGTGACCGAGGTAGGCCGACAGCAACGGCATCTGTGCGGTGACGTCTGCCCCGTCGCGATACCAGTCGAGCAGGGTCGCGACCGCGAAACTGTGCCGGAGGTCATGCACCCGGGGACGCGCCCCGGCTCGGGGCTGAAGCCCGGCATGGTCGACCAGCCGGGCGAACATCGCCCGAGCCCGGCGGGTGGTGATTCTGCCGGCCCGGCTGGAGACGAAGAAGCACTGCACTCTCGGTTGAGGGCACAGATGTTGGCGCAGTTGGGAATACCGGCGCAACGCCGCGACTGTGGTCGGCTGCACCGGTATCCGTCGAGCCTTGTGGTGCTTGGTCTCGCGGATCACGATCACACCGGAGTCCAGGTCGACATCATCGACGTCGAGACCGACGGCCTCGCCCACCCGCATGCCGGTCACGGCCATCAACCCGAAAAGCGTGTGATACGTCGCGGCGGTCAGCGGCCGTGGGACGCTGCGATGCCGCCGACAGCAGCCGGGTGATGTCGGTGTCGGACATCACGTAGGGCGTCGGGCGGCGGCGCCGATAGACCAGCAGATCGCTGGGCGGCACCGGCACTGCGGGGTCAAGGCCGTGCAGGTAGCGGGCGAATCCTCGCACCACCGACAGTCGTTGCTTCCACCGGAATGGTTGCACGCCCTGCGGTGCGGTGGCCCACTGCAGCGCCGCCTCGACGGTCGGTGTCGAGGCCCCGATGCGCTCGAGGTGGTCGATGAACGCCGACAGCAGCCGACCATGGTCTTCCAGCTTGAAACCCAGCGCGCGACGAATGCGCAGATACTCCTCGACTTGGCGCGCAGCTCGCGGCTCATCGCCCACCCCCGGGCCATGGGCGGGCGACCACGCGCAGGGCAGCCAGGTCGTCTCTGGCGTAGAGGGCGGTGCTCGCAACATGGCGGTGTCGCAGCGCCTGCCCGATCTCGAACAGCGGCGCGCCGGCGGCGCGCATGCCGGTGGCCGCGGTGTGCCGCAACCGGTGCGCGCCGATGACCGCCAGCCCCGCCCGTTGGCAGGCGCGGGCCACGACTTGGCCGATGCCGCTGGGCGACAACCCGTCCCACGGCGCCAGGGAACTCAAAAACAGGGTGCGGCAGCCCCCGTTGCGGCGACCGTCCCGGCAGTAGTCGGCGATCGCCTCGCCCACGTCGACCGGCAGCGGCAGCAGCTCACGGTGGTTGCCCTTGCCGGTCACCACCAGCTCCCCGGTGTGCCAGTTGATGTCGTCGACCGACAGGGCCGCCACCTCGCCACGGCGCAACCCCAGCCGCGCCAGCACCGTCAGGATCGCGAAGTCGCGCCGTCCGGTGCCGGTCCGCCGATCGCAACCGGCCAACATCCGCGCGACCTCGTCGGCGGCGACCGCGCGCGCCACACCGCGGTCACGCCAACTCGGAGCGACCGGGACCGCGTCCACCAGCGGGGCGGATATGTAGTGCCGTGCATGCAGGAACCGCAGCAACGCCCGCAGCCCGGTCGCCACCGTGTTCAACGATCCGCTGCTGCGGCGGGTGGCCTCGCCCAACACGAACGAGTTCACCGACTCGCTCGACACTCCCACCAAAGCGCCGGACTCCCAACGACATCCGGCCAGGAACCGGCCTGCGACAGCGCGATAGTTGACGATGGTCGAGGCAGCCAACCCACGCTCGCCGATCAGGTAACCGGTGAACTGCTCGATCACCACCTCACGACCACTCGACGCGGCCGCCGGTTCAACCGCCGGAATCACCCCGATCCGCCGCAGATAATCCAGCAACGGCTGCATCCCTCGCAACGTCAGACTCCGATGAACCCGACTGCCGTCCCGCCGACCCTGCACGAACCGCTCAACCTGCGGCATGGTCAATTCGCCCGGGGCCAAACCGATCTCGACCAGCCACCGGCTCAAATGCGCCATCAACTGCAAATGCCCGGCGGCCGAACGCGCCGAGTAACCCAGCGCTGACAACTCCTCGCGGAAACCCGCCGCATAAACCTGCCAGCGGCCCCGACACTCGCACCCGCGATGGTGACGGCCTGTTCATGATCACGCCTCCTCCACCGGAGCACCCTGCCCCGGCGAAAGACAGCATCAATCCGAACGGACACTCAGATTATGCCGAAGATCCACCCCACCGCGAGCTCTCTGACCAGGCGAAACGACCATCGACTCGGCATAATCCGGGGCTCGGCATATTCTCGTCTATGCCGAATTCGGCATAGACGGGAGACTGTCACGCCGGGATCTGTGGGAGCCCGGGGGTGCGATTCCCCCGGGCCACCCGACCGATGGACGTGGCGTTGATGGGGTGTCGGAATGAGGAAAGTGCCCTCTGAACTGGGATGATTGATGTTCTCAGGCATTAATCGGGTCCAGTTCGGAAAGGCACTTCCGGTGCAAGTTTCGCATAGGTTCGCCGCGGAGTCAGCGGTCTTCGACGAGGACAGTCTCGTGTCGTGTGCGGGCCTGGTGCCGGTGATGGGATTGGCCGAGCAGACCGGGCTGAGGCAGCTGCTCTCGGAGAAGGTGCATATCGCTGAACCCAGGATCAAGTCCGGGTCGGCGAACGCGGCACCGAAACTGGCCACGTTGATCGCGGGGATGTGCGGCGGGGCGGACAGCATCGACGACGTCGAGGTGCTGCGCTCGGGCGGCATGAAGACACTCTTCGACTGTGTGTATGCACCCTCGACGGTGGGAACGTTGTTGCGGGAGTTCACCTTCGGACATGCCCGCCAACTCGAATCTGTGCTGCGCGAGCATCTGGTGGCGTTGTGCGGGCGGGTCGATCTGCTGCCCGGTGCCGATCAGCAGGTGTTCGTCGACATCGATTCACTGCTGCGCCCGGTCTACGGGCACGCCAAGCAGGGCGCCTCCTACGGACACGCCAAGATCGCCGGCAAGCAGGTGCTGCGCAAGGGGCTCTCGCCGTTGGCGGCCACGATCAGCACCGCGGGCGCCGCGCCGGTGATCGCCGGGATGCGGCTGCGCGCGGGTAAGACCGGCTCGGGCAAGGGCGCCGGGCGCATGGTCGCCTCCGCGATCGGCACCGCCCGCGCTGCGGGGGCTCGCGGGCCGATTCTGGTGCGCGGCGATTCGGCCTATGGCTCGCGGGCGGTGGTGGCCGCGTGTGTGCGCCACGGCGCGGCGTTCTCGCTGGTGATGACCCGCAACACCGCGGTCGAACGCGCGATCGCCGCCATCGACGACACGGCGTGGACCCCGGTGTGCTACCCCGGCGCGGTCCAAGACCCCGACACCGGCGCCTGGATCTCTGATGCCGAAGTCGCCGAAATCTCCTACACCGCCTTCGCATCCACCTCCGACCGGATCACCGCCCGCCTGGTGGTGCGCCGGGTCAAGGACGCGTGTTACCCCGACGCGCTGTTCCCGGTGTGGCGGTATCACCCGTTCCTCACCAACACCGACCTGCCCGTCGAACAGGCCGACATCGCCCACCGCCAACACGCAATCATCGAAACCGTGTTCGCCGATCTCATCGACGGACCACTGGCCCACATCCCGTCGGGGCGCTTCGGCGCCAACTCGGCCTGGGTGCTGTGCGCCGCGATCGCCCACAACCTGCTGCGCGCCGCCGGCGTGCTCGCCGGCGGCCAACACACCCGAGCCCGTGGATCCACGCTGCGATGCCGCATCGTCAACGTCCCGGCCCGCCTGGCCCGACCGCAACGCCGACCGGTCCTGCACCTACCCAGCCACTGGCCCTGGTCCAAAGCCTGGCTTGCACTGTGGCACAACACCATCGGATACAGCCCACCAGTGAACGCGACAGCTTGACCATCCGCCGCAAGGCCCGACCGGAGCACACAGGAAAAGCTGGACAGACCAGCAGATACCACGCGTCACCCACACACAATCAAGATCAGAAAATGCGGGCGTGGCCCCCCTCAGCCCGTCTGTGGATTCAGGCTTAGTGATGAGAAAGGCGAGCCGCCGGTTCCCCCACCTGATTGCGATTGATCCCTGACGCCGACAGCAATGCTATCGGCGGGACAGGGTGCCCAGGTCTACCGGCGGGATGTCCACCTTGGAGTACTCGGCGGGCTTGCTCGCCGTATGAGTGCGCGGTCAGCGCGGGGGGCCAAGAATGACCTGTCCGAACTTGTCCGCTCCCTCGACCAAACGTGCGGGCGAGATTTCGAAACCCTCCGGGCGCGGCGTCGCTCTGTCGTGACCGGCGTAGCGGAACATACCTTCGATTCCTGCGGGGGTGTTGATCATGAGCAGATCCGCTTTCTTGGATGTGATGCGGTATGCGTGCGGAATGTTCTTGGGCAAGAAGACGATACCGCCCTCCGATAGCTCCATCTCCTGGTCGTCGTACCAGAGCAACGCGGTCCCTTTGATCAGCATGAAAACCTCATCCTCACGCGTGTGTTTGTGGTACGGGGGCGCTTCGCCTTCGCCAACATCGAAGCGTCCGATCATCAACTGCCCATCTGTGGCCTTGCCGTCGAGCAAGATTGCCAGTGTGCCGCCGTCGAGCCATTCCAGTTGCTGCTGCTGCTCCGGTTGCGCCACGTATGCCATGCTCATGAGTCATCCCCTATTCGTTGTCGGCGGGAGCACCAACTTGCTCCCGAGTGGGTCAGTTGGGCGACTTCAATGTCGGATGTTCGAGAATATCCATGTGCGCCGGCGTGAACTGCCAACCGGTGTGTCGGACGTAGCTCAACGGATTTTCAGGCGATATCTGCGACGAGCACACCCATCCGGCGCCCGCCCAGCCGGGCAATCCACGGCAGCCCTTCGGCGCCGGTGCCGGCGGGCACGACCCGAGATCAGTCGAACACGGTGGAATCAACTACGGGAGGTTGCCTTAAAGTCCGCTCCACTCGTTATAGGCCTGTAGATCAATATGTTTCGAGATGTGCAGGTGGATCTCTTGGTTTGCGCCGGGCGCGTTCCGCAGTCGCACAAGAGCCTTTATGACGTCCTCTTGTCATGCGCGCATCCGAGTAATGATGCATCGGACAAATCGCCCGGGTGCCTGGACTCGCCGGGCTACTACCGGTGGGCGGCCGCAACCGTGCTCGGTGTCCCTACGCCGGTGGGCAGTCCATGATGGATGTTATGGAGTCGACCCGCGTGGATCGGTGGTTGTGGGCGGTCCGGCTGACGAAAACCCGGCCGGACGCCGCCGCGGCGTGCCGAGGTGGGCATGTGCGGGTCAACGATCGGCCGGCCAAGCCGTCGACCATGGTGTCTCCCGGTGACGAGGTGCGCGCCCGGGTGGGTGACACGACGCGGATCGTCGAGGTGGCACGGGTGATCCAAAAGCGGGTCGGTGCGGCCGATGCAGTGACCTGCTACCTCGATCGAACGCCCGCGCCCCCTCCGACTTCCTCCGTTCCGGTGGCGGCCCGTGATCGCGGTGCCGGGCGGCCGACCAAACGGGACCGTCGGATTCTGGACAGGTGGCGCGCGGCCAGGGGTGACCCGTTCCCCAGCCGCCGAGGAGAATATGCAGGGATTGAATATGCAGAGTTACCGGTAAAGCCGTAATATCCACTGTCCTAACACTTTTCGCGTGCTGAGGTGCCGGAGGTATTGAGGCCGCCGATGCATCAGATAAATGGACTCGGCGTGGTGAGGAAACCGCGACGTCATGCGCATACTGCTAACCGGTAGCGTGTCGACAAGGCACGATGGGTAACCTTCCGCGCTGCGGACGTGCGCTCGATTCTGGTCGCCGACACCGGAACACCACAACCCCGCACCGCCGGAGCTGCCCTGGTGCTGGATCTGCCGACTGCGCCCACCCGGTCGCTGGACGCCTACAAAATCACCGGCAGCACCACCGATGGGACCGCGTCATGACTGCCGCGACAAACACGAAACCAGTGGCCCCAAAGACGATCCCACCGCTGCCCGCGGACTTGGATGCCGCGTTGCGGCGGCTGAAGTTGGCCACCGTGCGCCGCAACGCCACGCTTTTATCGATGGCGCGCGATGAATACCGACGACAAACAGCTCGTTGCTGCGAGAGGTTGACGCTGACCACCTACGCCGATTACATCCAGTGAGGACGACAAGCGGCACCGAAGCTGGCCCGTCCGGTTGCAGGCAACGTGGTGGACCTGGAGCGGAAAAGAGTGACACAGCGTTAGGTGTGGAACGTAGTCGAGCACCACGCCCGCACTCGTGGAGGCGCTCGGCGCGATGGCTACGCCGCCGAAGACCAAGGGCGGGCCGACGCAAGGTGCCGCACACCTACGCCAGCTTGTGCGTCGCGGCGGGGATACCGCCGCTAGAAATCAGCCGGTTCATGGGGCACAACACCTCTGCTCCACCTCGTTGGGCCCAGTGACGTTGTAGCGAAGGCGTTTCCAGTGCCGAGACGGTTCGGCGGGTCACCTTCGGGTGTCGATCTTGTTGCGAGTGCAGCACTGTGCCTGTCGTTGTGACTTTTGGTGTGCACGATCCAGAAACTGGACCGTTGGCCTAAAGGTTCCTGCTGCATCCGATTGAAAGGGAGACGTTGTGCGCAAGCTATTTCTCGCGGTGTGCGTTGTCTTGGGTTCTGCGTTCCTGGCCGTCCCGCCAGCGCACGCGGATCCGCCTAAGTTGCCGCCGGGCAAGTCGAAGCACGTATGTGACACGCCCGCCGCAGGTGCCGTGCGGTGCTATGCGGACATCCGAACCGACGACAACCTCAACCCACTGGCGACTTCGGGGCCCGCGGGGTTAAAACCGGCGGACCTGCGCAACGCCTACGGCATCACCGACGACGGCGACCGGCAAAACCATCGCGATCGTGGTTGCCTACGGGTACGCCAACGCCAAGACCGACCTGGACACATATCGGGAGCAATTCGATTGCCGTCGTTGCCGTCCTGTACGTCCGCTGCGCCGGGTGTTTCCAACAGCTCAATCAGGCGGGACAGCCGTCACCTCTGCCGGCGGACAATATTTCGTGGAGCCAGGAGGCCGCTCTCGATCTGGCTATGGCCAGCGCTATCTGCCCGAGCTGCAAGCTGGTTTTGGTCCAGGCCAACTCGAACAATTGGGCCGACGTGAGCACCGCGGTCGCGACGGCGGGGCGATCAGGCGCACACGCGATCAGCAATAGCTACGGTGCGGCCGAGAGCAGGTCGCACGCTCCATACGAGCAGACGTACAACATCCCGGGAGTTGCCGTGACGGTGGCCACCGGCGACGCCGGATACGGCGTCTCGTTTCCGGCGTCGTCACCGCACGTGGTCGCCGTCGGCGGTACGAGTCTTAACACCGAGCGCGGCGGTTGCAGCGAGACCGTGTGGAGTGGCACCGGGAGTGGCTGCAGCACCGTTTTCGCGAAGCCGTCATGGCAAACCGATAGCGGCTGCGGCAAACGCACTGTCGGCGACGTCGCGGCCGTCGCAGATCCAAACACTGGGGTCTCGGTGTATGCGCCTGGGTCGACGGGCAAAAGCGATTGGTACGTCTTTGGCGGGACGAGCGTAGGCGCACCGATCATCGCCGCTGCCTACGCGATCAATGGCGGTCCGGTGAATTACGCAGCCGATATCTATTCGCAGGCAACCGCCTTGAACGACGTCACGGAGGGGTCGAACGGGCGCTGCAAAAAAGGAGGCTACCTCTGCACAGCCGCGGTAGGATATGACGGGCCGACGGGGCACGGCAGTCTCAACGGGATTAAAGCCGTCGGCGGCGGTACCACCTCGTAGCGGCCGCCCACCGGCCAATAGCACCAACCCCGCTAGCGGCGGTTCGGTGTGCTCGGCAAGCTACCCCACCGGCACCAGCGTGACACCCACGGCGACACCGGCGAATACGAATCGAGATGTGTTCGCCGGGCTGGTTCCGGCGGTGGTTGCTCCGACGCCACACCCACCTGCACCGTCGCATCGAGTTCCAACCAATCCGTGCAGGCAACGTTCCAGAAGCGACATCAGCCCAAACCCTAGGTGTCGGCCGCGGTCGTCGGATCGGAGCCGATGACGGGAATCGAACCCGCGTACTCAGCTTGGGAAGCCGTTTCTAAGGTCGATTCGGGGTTAGATAGCAGTGGGTGGCACAAACCGCGGTACAAACCGGATGGCGACGCGGTGTTGACACGACAACGCCGCCACGCCGTTGCAGGACGCTCAGATTGCCCTCGCTGGCGCTGAGATGTCCGCTGACGGCACAACGCAGCGCCCCGGTACATTCGGGCCAGGGCCGCGACCGCGATTAACTAAGCCCGTCACCAATGCAACCTCCATCAAAAATGCCTGTTAGACAACGGAATCGGGTGGACGCCAACGCAGTGCCCGCCATGCAAACGCCAATGAACGCGGACTGTAAATCCGTCGGCCAAAGCTCTGCTATTTCGCGCTCAGCGACCCATCCGGTGGGCGTAGCCCCCAGCGCCACGGGGGCTGGTTTACCACCGGGCCCGGGGGGTTGGGCTGTTGACGCCGTCAACACCTCTCGACGTATCCGCAGTCGGGCCACGTCTTCTCGCGTAGGATGAGGCCTCACGTAAGCGCGACTTTTCGCTGCTCAGAGGCCATTTCCGAGGGTCAGCGCGAGGGATTTCGATTCCCCTTAGCTCCACCGTAAAACCACCCGAGATGTGCGGAGGCAGCGCAGGCGCGCTTGTCACTGATGAAGGCCCGCGGCGCATAGCACCGCCCAGAGCACTTCTTCGTGGCAGATGTCGCTGTGCGCGCCGCTGACCGCGACCGGCTTTCCTTGATGACGGCGTTGGAGTCCAGCGAATAGAACGTGCCTGGCGCGAATTCGTAGGGGTTTCCACGTTGCGGGAGCACCCTAGCGACTGGGGTGGGGTCCTGTTCGACTCCTTCCGGTTCATGCTCCCTCCCGTGGGTAATCCTCGCCGATAACAGGGACGGTGCTGGCGCCACGGACTCACAATGCGGAAGACAGACGAAGACTCAGGCTCGGGATGGTTCGACCTAGCGGTTGTTGCCCCTACCGCTGAGTCGCGCCAGTCCATCCGGCCAATATCCGGCCAAACTCTCGGAACAGGTGCTCTGAGGGGTCCAACTGAACCGGTCCGCAACGCTCTGACCAGCCTGAACCAAATTGCCTTGTATCCCAATCCGCCTCACACGCGGAAGGTCGCCGCAGCCAGGTCGATCCTCGTTAAGGAGGTTGCCGACTGGGACAGGACCTCTCAAGCGCCGAGTCACAAATAAGCGGAAATCGGGCGGTATACGTGTGCTTACAGTCGTGTTATCCAACGCGGCACGGGCTCGAAGGGAAGTGTCCATCATGGCGGAAAGCGCTGAGAATAGGTGGCTTAGCCGCCAAGAGTTGGCGGACCGCTACGGGGTGCCCGTGAAGACACCGGCCGAGTGGGCGTCCAAAGGAACCGGTCCGCGCTACGCCAAGTTCGGTCGGCACGTGCGCTACCGATTGAGCGATGTCATCGACTGGGAGCGCGAACAGTTCCCGCGCGAGAAGCGGAGCACCGCTTGATGATTCGGTGCAGGCCATGAGTAAGTTTTAGCCACGATGATTATCGAAAATGTAGGGCGCTACTCCGCGGCGAGCAGGCTGCACCTGCGGATCGGCCAGACCTCCACGATTCTCCGGGAGCATTTGGCGATGGTGTTTCGCGACACTGACGGTGTGACCCGCCGAGTCCAGCACATCGGCCCTGTCGATGGGTATGACAAGCACAGCAAGCTCGCCGAAGATGCGCTTATTGAAGAAGTCGCTCGCGTCGACCGGCACGAGTATCAGACGTCATCGAGATGCAGGCACGCGTGACGACGCTTGTCGACGCCCACATCGCGCGACTAGCGGAGGACGGACGTGCCGTGCGGACCCTGGACGCGTACCGCTGCGACGCCGGGGAGCTTGCCATGTTCGTCGGCGGTGGCCAAGTCGGCGAGGCTTTACCGGCGCGTATCGATGCGGCATTGCGGTCGATGCGCGCCGCGCACGGACCCGCGATGCCGCGCAGGGCGCGCACACTTCAGCGCGGCGCACACCGGCTCGCGGTAATCGCCAATGTGCTGCGCCTAAGCCCAGTGCGCGATGTGGTGTCGATCGGCAACAATGTGCACGGGACTGACGATGGCCGGTAGACCTCCGCTGCGCATCGGGCAGTGCGGCAAGATCACTCGCAAGTATCTCGGCGGCGGAGTGTGGATAGCGCGGTGCCGATACCGCGACAGCGACGGCGTGGTTCGAATCGTCCAGCGGCGCGGCCCGGTAGATGAGCACGACAAGCACGGCAAGCTCGCTGCCGATCTGCTCGTTGAGTCGCTGATAGCCCGTCGCGCACCACAATTGGGCGACCCCAACGAGATCACGTTGGACACCAAGATCGCTGCCCTTGTAGAACAGCACCTTGCTCGGCTCGCCGAAGACGGGCGCTCGCCGGCCACCCTGGACACCTACAAGGTGGTGGTGCGCAAGATGACGAAGTTCACGGGCGGCCTGCGCTTGGGCGAGGCAACGCCGGCCCGGCTAGATGCGGCGCTGCGGTCCATGCGTGATACCCATGGTGCGAACATGGCCAGGCACGCCAAGACGATTCTCCGCGGTGCGCTCCAGCTCGCCGTGCTGGGCGGCGCGCTGGGCGCGAATCCGGTCCGCGATGTGCAGCCGATCAAGTCGAAGAACCAACCCAAGGGTGCAGTGGCGCTCACCGCGGACCAGGTGCGCGAGCTGCTGACCAAACTGCGGGCTTCGAAGTTCTGCCAGGATCACGACTTGGTCGACCCGTTCACCATGCTGATTGCCACCGGCCTGCGGCGCTCGGAGTTGCTCGGGCTGCGCTGGTGCGACTTCGACGCCGCGGCCGGGACCATCGCCGTGACCGGCAAGGTAGTGCGTGAGACCGGCAAGGGACTGTTTCGCGTCGATGAGACGAAGACAGCCGCCGGCCGGCGGACCCTCCCGCTGCCACGCTTCGCCGCCGACATGTTGCGCGAGCGGCGGGCGCTGCCATTCCTCGGTGAACAGTCGGTGATTTTCCCGTCCACGGCGGGCACCCTACGAGATCCGAACAACTTCGGCAGGCTGTGGAGAACCGTGCGCGACGAACTCGGAGTGCCCGAAGTGACCACCCACTCATTCCGTAAGACGGTGGCGACCCTCATCGACGACGAGGGACTATCTGCGCGGATCGGGGCCGACCACCTGGGGCACACCAAGGTGTCAATGACTCAGGACCGGTATATGAGCCGGGGCCGTGTGCATACGCAGGTCGCTGACCTGCTAGACGGCGTCGTCGCGGACATAAACGATGAATAAACGATGGTTCACATCGCGGCGAGCCGGAAAAGACGCTCTGACGTGCGCCGTCAGGGTTTCGAACCCCGGACCCGCTGATTAAGAGTCAGCTGCTCTACCAACTGAGCTAACGGCGCGCGTGTGCGACAATAACAGGCCCTGAGCGCGGGGTGAAATTCCTTTCGCCGTCACCGAGAAGCCTGACGCCTCGGTCGCGCCCGGACTCAGGTTGCCCTTAGACTACTGCCAAGAATCCCGTTGATTGAGCCCCGTAAGGAGTTGGAGCAAAGTATGTGGCAGGTCCATCCCGTGACCCGTCCGCGTCGTTTTCATGCCTGTGTGATGGCCATCGCCATGGTTCCGGCACTGGTGTTCGGCCTCAGCGCCTGCAGTAGCAACTCAGCTCCACCTCAGCCCCAGGTCATCAACGACAAGGGCACGCCGTTCGGCGACCTGCTGGTGCCCAAGCTCACCGCGTCGGTGAAGGACGGCGCGGTCGGCGTGCCGGTGGACTCGCCCGTGACGGTCAGCGCCGAGGACGGCGTCCTTGGAGCGGTCACGATGGTCAACGACGAGGAGGGCACCCCGGTCACCGGCGAGCTCAGCCCCGACGGCCTGACCTGGCACACCACTGAGCCGCTGGGCTACAACGAGCGCTACACGCTGAACGCGCAGTCGCTGGGGCTGGGCGGCGCCACCAGCCAGCAGATGACCTTCCAGACCCACTCTCCCGAGAACCTGACGATGCCGTACGTGTTGCCGAACGACGGCGAGGTCGTAGGCATCGGTCAGCCCGTCGCGGTCCGCTTCGACGAGAACATCCCCAACCGGCTGGCGGCGCAGCGGGCGATCACCGTCACCACCAACCCGCCTGTCGAGGGCGCCTTCTACTGGCTCAGCAACCGCGAAGTGCGTTGGCGCCCAGCCCAATACTGGAAGCCGGGCACGACCGTGGATGTCGCCGTCAACACCTACGGTGTCGATCTCGGCGACGGGCTGTTCGGCCAGGAGGACATCACCACACATTTCACCATCGGTGACGAGGTCATCACGACCATCGACGACAACACCAAGACGCTGACCGTCAGGCAGAACGGCGAGGTCATAAAGAGCATGCCGGTATCGATGGGCAAGAACAGCACGCCGACCAATAACGGCACCTTCATCATCGGCGACCGGTTCGGGCACATGATCATGGACTCGTCGACCTACGGCGTGCCGACCAACTCGCCCAACGGCTACCGAACCGAGGTGGACTACGCCACCCAGATCTCCTACAGCGGCATCTACGTGCACGCCGCGCCGTGGTCGGTGGGTAGCCAGGGCTACAGCAATGTCAGCCACGGCTGCGTCAACGTCAGCACCAGCAACGCGCAGTGGTTCTTCAACAACACCAAGCGCGGCGACATCGTCGAAGTCGTCAACACTGTGGGTTCGATCCTGCCCGGCACCGACGGCCTCGGCGACTGGAACATCGCCTGGGATCAGTGGCGGGCGGGTAACGCCAACATCTGACGCCGAAACGCCGAACGCGGCCCCTGGCAAATCCGCCGAGGGCCGCGTTCGCGTTCTCCGGGGTGGCTGACGGGACTCGAACCCGCGACAGCCAGGATCACAACCTGGTGCTCTACCAACTGAACTACAGCCACCATCGCCGCCGAGCCAGACTGGCACCGCAGCGCCGTCGATACTAGCCGCTCGGACGCTCGGCAGCCGAATCCATTTGGTCGCCGTCGGAGGTCGCTGGGCTCAATTCGGCGGAGATCGCGGCGATATCGCTGGTGGACGGCCCCGGCGGGGGAACGAACACGGTGCGGCGGTAGTACTGCAGCTCACGGATCGATTCGTGGATGTCGGCCAGCGCGCGATGCGCGAGACCCTTCTCCGGCTGGCCGAAGTAGATCCGGGGATACCAGCGCCTGCACAACTCCTTGATCGAGCTGACGTCGATCATCCGGTAGTGCAGGTAGTCATCCAACGTGGGCATGTCGCGGGCGATGAAGCCGCGGTCGGTGGCGATCGAGTTGCCGGCCAGGGGAGCCGTCTTGGCCTGCTTGACGTGAGTGCGGATGTAGTCAAGCACCAGCTCCTCGGCGGCGGGCACGTCGATGGTCGACGCTCGAACTTCGTCGACAAGGCCGGAACGGTTGTGCATCTGGGCGACGACGTCGATCATCCCGGACAGCGCCTCGTCGGGAGCGTGGATGACCACGTCGATGCCTTCGCCCAGGATATTGAGGTCGGCGTCGGTCACGAGCACCGCGATTTCGATGAGCCGGTCGGACTTCAGGTCAAGGCCGGTCATCTCACAGTCGATCCACACCAG
Source organism: uncultured Actinomycetota bacterium (assembly GCA_963800125.1). GTDB lineage: Bacteria > Actinomycetota > Actinomycetes > Mycobacteriales > Mycobacteriaceae > Mycobacterium. Next base: position 25,989 of record CAWDAC010000052.1, read on the forward strand.
TTCGTCACGCACAGCGATCAAGGGTAGGCCCATAGCCGACAGTGCCCCACCACACCCACCGCCGGGGTGTCTGCACAAGTAATGTTTCGATCCATGACGACCGAGTCGACAGCGACCCCCGCCCAGCAGATTGCCGCCGGATACGCCGTCGAGGGGCAGGCTCTCGAACTGGGCACCGTCGTCGTCGACGGCGTCGTCGATCCGACCGCGCAGGTGCGTATCCCGCTGGCCACGGTCAACCGGCACGGTCTCGTCGCAGGCGCAACGGGCACCGGTAAGACGAAGTCGCTGCAGGTGATCGCCGAACAGCTGTCCGCCGCCGGGGTTCCGGTGATGATGGCCGACGTCAAGGGCGACCTGTCGGGCCTGTCACGGCCAGGTGAGCCGAACGACAAGACGCAGCAACGCGCAAAGGACACCGGCGACGACTGGACGCCGACCGCCTATCCGGTGGAGTTCCTGTCGCTGGGCACTCCCCACGCAAGCGGTGGGCCCACCGGGATCGGGGTTCCGGTGCGGGCCACCATCTCCAGCTTCGGGCCCATCCTGCTGTCAAAGGTCCTGGGGCTCAACGCCACTCAGGAGTCCACCCTTGGCCTGGTCTTCCACTGGGCCGACCAGAAGGGTCTGTCCCTGCTGGACCTCAAGGATCTGCGGGCGGTGATCCAGTACCTCACCAGTGATGAGGGCAAGCCCGAACTGAAGGCTCTCGGCGCGGTGTCGCCGACGACCGCGGGCGTGATCCTGCGCGCCCTGGTCAACCTCGAGGCCGAGGGCGCCGACACCTTCTTCGGCGAGCCCGAACTGGAGCCCAAGGATCTGTTGCGCGTCGACGCGCAGGGCCGCGGCATCATCAGCCTGCTCGAGCTGGGCGACCAGGCCGCCCGACCGGTGATGTTCTCGACGTTCCTGATGTGGGTGCTTGCAGACCTTTTCACGACGCTGCCGGAGGTCGGCGACGTGGACAAGCCGAAGCTGGTGTTCTTCTTCGACGAGGCCCATCTGCTGTTCACCGACGCGTCCAAGGCGTTCCTCGAGCAGGTCGAGCAGACCGTGAAGCTGATCAGGTCCAAGGGCGTCGGAGTGTTCTTCTGCACCCAGCTACCGACCGACGTACCCAACGATGTGCTGAGTCAGCTCGGCGCGCGGATCCAGCACGCCCTGCGCGCATTCACCCCCGATGACCAGAAGGCGCTCACCAAGACCGTCCGCACCTACCCGAAAACCGATGTCTACGACCTGGAGTCGGCGTTGACGTCGTTGGGAATCGGTGAGGCGATCGTCACCGTGTTGTCGGAGAAGGGCGCGCCGACGCCGGTGGCGTGGACCAGAATGCGGGCCCCGCGCTCGCTGATGGACACCATTGGGCCGGAGGCGATCGCCGCGGCCGCCAAGGCGTCTCCGTTGCAGGCCGAGTACGGCCAGACGATAGACCGGGAGTCCGCCTACGAGCGCCTGAACGCCAAGTTGCAGCCCCCTGCGGAAGCGCCCGCTGACCCTTCTCTGCCGCCTCCGCTGCCCGCAGACGTAGGGGGAGCCACCGCCCAGGGCGAGGTCACGGCGCGGAGGGCCGCCGAGCCCGGGATGCTCGAAAAGATGATGGACAGCCCGGCATTCAAGAGCGCGATGCGTTCGGCGGGCACGGTGATCGGCCGGGAGATCACCCGCAGCATCTTCGGAACCGGCCGCCGGCGCCGCTAAGCGCTAACCGCCGCCGAGTTTCTTGTAGACCGCGCCGACGATCGGCGTCACGATCGCACGCGGCGCATAGCCGCTTCCGACCGACATTGCCTTCGACGTCACACCGGGCACCACGCGCATCTTGTTGCGCTCCAGCGCGTCCAGCGATAGTTGCGCGGTGTGTTCCGTTGAGATCCAGAGGAATTCCGGCACCAACCTGTCGACGAGCGACGCCTCGGTTTCGTCAGGCAACGACGTCCGCACCGGACCGGGGGCAAGCAGCGTGACATGCACGCCTGCGCGCTTCAGCTCACCGCGCAGCGATTCACTGAAGGTATTGACGAACGCCTTGGTGGCCGCGTAGGTGGCGTTGTTCGGGATCGGCGAATTGCCCGCCGCCGAGCCGGAAATCAGGATTCCGCCGGCCTTGCGTTCGACCATTCCCGGCAGCACAGCGAGGACGAGGTCGTACACCCCAAGAACATTCAGCTGAACCTGGGCCTTCTCGTCAGTCGGGTCCAGCTTGGCCACCGGGCCGAAGGTCGCGGTACCGGCATTGGCGCACAGGATCGAAATGTTGCGCCCGGCCAGCTCATCGGCCAGTTTGGCGCGTTCGGCCGGGTCGATGAGGTCCACCGGGCGCACCTCGACGACGACTCCGTACTTGTCGGTGAGCCGGTCGGCCAACGTCCTCAGCACGTCCTCGCGACGGGCCGTGACGATCAGGTGATGCCCTCGCGCGGCAAGCTCGGTGGCCAGTGCTTCGCCGATGTTCTGCGAGGCACCGGTCACAACCGCGCGGGCATCCGGGCTGGGAGCGGGTACTGGCATGCGCCGGACTATATCGTGGGCGACCATGGAGTCTCCGCGGCCGCCTGGGCAAAACGCAGGGCGGTCGCAAGTACTGGCCTGGGCGCTGTGGGACGTCGGTTCGACGGGCGTGAACGCGATCGTTGTGACGTTTGTGTTCTCGGTCTATCTGACCCGCACCGTCGCCGACGACCTGCCGAGCGCGACCACGCCGCAGAGTTGGCTGTTCCGAGCGCTGGCGCTCAGCGGTCTCCTGGTGGCCCTGCTCGCCCCGGTCACCGGGATCTGGGTCGACGCGCCCTGGCGTCGCCGCCGGGTGCTGGCCGCACTGACCGGGCTGGTGGTACTGCTGACGTCGGCGATGAGCCTGATCCGCGACGACTACCACTACCTGTGGCCAGGGCTGGCGCTGCTGGCGTGTGCGGCGGCGTGCAGCGAGCTGGCCACCGTGCCGTACAACGCGATGCTGCGGCAGCTCTCCACTCCGGAGACGTCCGGTCGAATATCCGGATTCGGCTGGGGGATGGGCTATTTCGGCAGCGTGGTGCTGCTGCTTATCGTGTACCTCAGCTTCATCTCCGGCGACGGCGACACCCGCGGGCTGCTCGGCCTGCCCGTCGCGGACGGCCAGAATGTTCGGGCCGCCATGCTGCTGGCCGCCGCATGGTTTGCGCTCTTCGCCCTGCCCGTGTTCGTCGCGGTGCCCCACCCGAAGCCTGCGCCCGAGGACCGCCGAGAGGCTGTCGGTTTCCTCGGCGCGTACCGGAAATTGTGGGCCGAAGTCGTCGGCGAATGGCATCGGGACCGCAACGTTGTTTACTACCTGCTCGCCAGCGCGGTGTTTCGGGACGGCCTGGCCGGCGTCTTCGCATTCGGCGCGATACTGGGCGTGAGCGTGTACGGTATTTCGGACGCCGACGTGCTGCTGTTCGGCGTGAGCGCAAGCGTGATCGCGGCAGTCGGCGCGCTGCTTGGCGGGCTAATCGATGACCGGCTGGGGTCGAAACCCGTCATCGTCGGCTCACTGGTCGCGATGATCGCCGCCGGGCTGACCCTGATAACACTGTTCGGACCGGTCGCCTTCTGGATCTGCGGGCTGCTCCTCTGCCTGTTCATCGGGCCGACGCAGTCCTCGGCGCGGACGCTGATGCTGCGCATGTCGGCCGACGGTAAGGAAGGCGTCGCGTTTGGCCTCTACACCACCACCGGACGTGCGGTGTCCTTCCTTGCGCCGACGCTCATCTCGCTGTTCATCGACTGGTTCGGCGCCGTCCGTGCCGGCATCGGTGGATTGTTGGTGGTGCTCGCCATCGGCCTAGCAGCCATGGTGGCGGTGCACGCACCGCACCGGATACCGGCGCGCTAGCGCAACGCGGTGCAGATCGTCAGCCCGTTGCCGGTGTTGGCCTCGACCTGGACGCCCGCGATCGTCACCGAGCAGGTGACCTCGCGACCTACATTGATGATCGTGAGGCTCGCTGAATCCGTTGCCGGGCTGGGCAACTCCACTTCTTTGCGCCACGGCAGGACGACGTTGAACTCGGTCTGCAGCACGCTGCCGGTGTCGACGTAGGTGATGTTGATCGCCCTGCCGTTGCCGTTGACCTCGTAGACCACCGTCTCGGTTGCGCCTGGCGTAGCGGACTCGCTGGGCGGTGTGGTGGTTGGCACCGGGACGATCGGCGGCAGCGGCCGCAGCGACGGCGTCGTCGTCGGCGTCCTGGTGGTCGTGGTGGTCGGTTCCGGCATCGGCGGCGGCGCGACGACCGTGTCCTGTTTCGAGCTGTTGGCGACCACCAATGCGATCACCAAGCCCACAACGAGCAGCACCGCCACCGCGGCCCCCACCCACAGCCAGCGTGGCGATTTGGGCGAGGGCGGTCCCCCTGGCGCTGCACCCGGCGGGTACTGTCCGCCGTATTGCCCGGTGGCGTACGGGTCGTAGCCATAGGGGGAGTACGGCGGCAGTTGCTGGGTGGGATCCGGGACCTGCGGGGCCTGGTAGGTGGGTCCGTACGGGGTCTGGCCCGCATACGCCGGATCCGAGTACGCCGGGTAGCTGGGGCCCAAGGGTTGGGTCGGGTCGGCGCCGCCGGGTCGTGGTGTGTTGGTCATACCCACCTCATGGCTGCAGGGTACCTGCGTCGCGGAGGTGGACTACCGTGAGCGCGTAAGCACATCGCTTAAACGGTGGGCCGTGGCATGCTGATGGCGATGAGGCAGGTACGCACCAATTACGGCGCGTCGCTGTCGCCGGACGCGACGGCGTTCGCGCACCTCGTCGACGACGGCGGTTACCCGCGAGCGGTGCAGCGTTTTCTACGTAATCGGCGCGCCTGGGGGCACCTCCCGCTTGCGGGGGACTCATCGCGGGATGTCGAACTGCCCGTTGAGGGTCCGGTCATCCGCGTCATCCACTCCGCCGATGGACACTGGCTGGCCTGTGAAGTGGCCCCGGAAGGCGGCACCCGCAGTCAGATCTGGGTGGTCACCACCGATCCCGACGACCGCGACGCGTGTCGGATCGACGTATGGCCCCCAGGGCTGCCGGAGGGCACCGCCGAGCTGATCGGTTGGGACGGTGCACAAGTCGCGGCCATTCTCACCGGCGACGACGGCGTCGGTAGTTCATGCCTCATCGATCCTGCCGACGGAACCACGACGATCCTGGATCGGCGATCGGGCGGCCGCCTTGTCGACGCGTGGGCGGGCGTGGCATTGGTGCGCGTCGGGCCGCGCGGCTATCGCGATCTGATCATGCTGCGTGGCCTCACCGAAATAGCCTTGCTGCCATACGATCCGGGCTCTACCACCGACACCGGCGTGATTCTCGACGACCAAAGCCCCCGTCGCCTGCGCTCGGGCCTGGAAGGGGAGCAGACGGAGCTGTATCAACCGGCGACGCTCTACGGACTGAACAGCACCAATGGCTATGTGCGTGCGCTGATCCGCAGCGAGAACGGCGCCGACCACGCCCGCCTCGTCGAGGTGACGACGACCGCCGACGGCGTGTCCTACCAAGTGGTGGCCGAGCGGCCGGGTTACGAGCTGGACGAGTTCGCCGTCAGCGATGACCTCTCTACGGTGGCCCTGCTGTGGAACATCAACGGCACCAGCGAGTTACAGATCCTCGAATACGCCGACTACACCCTGCACGAGCCGATTCCGCTGCCCGGCATGGTGGCTAGTGAGCTCAGCATCAGCGCAGGCGGGTCGATGGTGGCGATGACAGTCGAGGGCCCGGACAAGCCGCGCACCGTGGAACTCGTCGACCCGAGGACTCGGGAATGGGAGCGCATCGACCGCGAGCCCAGCAGCGGGCCCGTCGCCTCGGCTCCGTCGCTGGAAACCATCACCGCCCATGACGGGTTGGAGTTCACCGGCTGGCTGTTCCGGCCACCCGCAGGAGTGGAGTCAGTCGGGGCGATGATGTTTCTGCACGGTGGCCCCGAAGGGCAGGGCCGGCCGGGCTACAACGAGTTCTTCCCGCCGCTGTTGGAGGCGGGCATCACGGTTTTCCTTCCGAATGTGCGGGGCTCCGGGGGATTCGGGCGCTCGTTCATGCATGCCGACGACAGAGAACGGCGGTTCGCGGCGATCGACGACGTCGCCGACGCGGCCACGTTTCTGGTCGAACGTGGTCTGGCGCCTGCCGACCGCATCGCTTGCTGCGGTTGGTCATACGGCGGATACCTGACCCAGGCGGCGCTCACGTTTCACCCGCATCTGTTCGCCGCGGGCATCAGTATCTGCGGAATGAGCGATTTGAACACCTGGTATCGGAACACCGAGCCGTGGATCGCGGCGGCGGCCTACTCCAAGTACGGCCACCCCGTGGGCGACCGAGAACTCCTCGACCAGTTGTCACCGCTGCTGCGCGCGCACGCATTGACCGCACCTCTGCTGCTGGTCCACGGTCTCAACGACACCAATGTCCCGCCGAGCGAGTCGCAACAGATGTTCGACGCTTTGCGGGCGCTGGGCCGCACCGTGGAGCAGTTGCTGTTCGACGACGACGGCCACGAAATCGACAAGCGCGAGAACAGAGCCGTACTGGTCAAAGCCATGAGTGAGTGGCTCACCACGGCGTTCGCGCCGACGCGGACCTCCTGAACGATTCAGAGTCGCCGCTATACGTTTAGCGAAATTGGCGGCGGGGAAAACATCACCCGTGCGTCAAGTCGGCGCTCAACAGAGGAGGCCAGCATGCGTGGTGGCGGAATTCTCGGCGTGATCGTCTTGATTTGGTTGGTGATCGGCGTCGTCGCTGCTTACCAGCGTGACTACTTCAAGACAGACGCAAACAACTGTGCCACTGCGGGCACCATCGCATTGACGGTCGTTGCCGGGCCGTTGAACTACGCCGGGGCGAACCCGAAGGTGACCGATTGCAACCTGCCCGAACCCAGCCAGTAGCCAACGGGCGCAAACCAATTCATCACTGATCGAACGGAGTCAGCCATGATCGTCCTCGGAGTCATCCTCTTAATTCTTGGACTCATTTTCGGCATCTCAATCCTCACCTACATCGGTGTCGTGCTTCTCGTCGTCGGCGCGGTCTTCTGGATTCTCGGCTCGACCGGCCGCGCAGTCGGCGGCCGCCGACGCTGGTACTAACGCCTAGCCGCCGCTACGGCCGGCCGAGGACAGGGCCGCGATCGTCATCTCCCGCAAGATCGCCCGCGACCCGGGATTCGTTCCTTGGCCGGCCGATTTGGCTGTGCCGGGCCTGATGCTGTGCGGCGTCGAGTTCAGCAGGCCGAACACGGCATGCGCCATCAGCCGCGCGTCGGCTTCGCTGCGCGCACGGTCCAGCCGGCGAAGGACATCGACCCAGATCTCGACGTACTGCCGTTGCGCCTTGCGGACCTGACGCTTCGCGGGCTCGGGCAGGTGCTCTAGATCGCGGTCCTGGATGCGGATCAGATCGGACTCGCCGAGCGCGAAATCGAGGTGGAAGTCGATCAACCCATCCAGCGCGGTGGCGGCGTCGGGCGCTTCGGCGACGACGGCGGTCGCTCCGGCGAGCAGGCGAGTGCTGATGCCCACCAACAGCTCGACCAGCAGCGCTTCCTTGTTGGGGAAGTGCCGGTAGATCGCGGGCCCGCTGACCCCGGCGGCCGCACCGATGTCCTCCAGCCGCACGGCGAGAAAACCGCGCTCGGCTACCAGCCGCTCAGCCGCAGCGATGAGCTGGTCGCGGCGGTTGGACTTCGCCCTGCTGCGACGGCTGGTGCCGGCCGGCATGGAAGCAGATCCAGAAGCCGGGAGCGTCATCGAGCTACCCCAATCCCGCTGGTGGACATTTCAGTTAATCGTGACTAACATACTACGAGTTAGTCGTCATTAACTCAACTGAAACGGGCAGTACCGATGACAACAGCGCTCCAGTCAAGTCGCGATGCGCATCTGGCGCTCGTCGCGCAGCTGCGGGAGAAGATGGCCGCCGCCGCGCTCGGTGGGTCCGCCCAGGCCCGCGAGCGCCATGTCAGCCGCGGCAAGCTGCTGCCGAGGGAGCGCGTAGACGGGCTGCTGGACCCCGGCAGCCCACTGCTCGAAGTGGCGCCGCTCGCCGCCGACGGCATGTACGACGACGAGTGTCCCGGCGCAGGCATGATCGCCGGCATCGGACGGGTATCCGGGCGCGAGTGCATGATCGTGGCCAACGACGCCACCGTCAAAGGCGGGACGTACTACCCGATTACGGTCAAGAAGCATCTGCGGGCGCAGGAGATCGCCGGGCAGAATCGGCTGCCCTGTATCTACCTGGTGGACTCGGGTGGCGCGTTCCTGCCGCGGCAGGACGAAGTCTTCCCCGACCGTGAGCACTTCGGCCGCATCTTCTACAACCAGGCGAAGCTCAGCGCCGACGGCATTCCACAGATCGCGGCCGTGCTCGGCTCGTGCACCGCTGGCGGTGCGTATGTGCCCGCGATGAGCGACGAGGCCGTGATCGTGCGCAACCAGGGCACGATCTTCCTCGGCGGCCCGCCGCTGGTGAAGGCCGCGACCGGCGAGGTCGTGACCGCGGAGGACCTCGGCGGCGGCGACCTGCACTCGAAGATCTCCGGTGTCACCGACCATCTGGCCCACGACGACCGGGACGCACTGCGCATCGTGCGGCGCATCGTTTCGACGCTGGGACCGCGTGCGGAGCCACCGTGGGAGGTGGCCCCGACGGTCGATCCGGTGGCCGATCAGACCGAGCTCTACGACGTCGTTCCGGTCGACGCCCGCGTGCCGTACGACGTACACGAGGTCATCACGCGCATCGTCGACGGCGGCGAGTTCGCCGAGTTCAAGGCCGAATACGGCGCGACGCTGGTCACCGGCTTCGCGCGCATCCACGGCCACCCGGTGGGAATCATCGCGAACAACGGCGTGCTGTTCTCCGAATCAGCCTTGAAGGGCGCACATTTCATCGAGCTGTGCGACAAGCGGATGGTGCCGCTGCTGTTTCTGCAGAACATCTCCGGCTTCATGGTCGGCCGTGACTACGAGGCAGGCGGCATCGCCAAACACGGCGCCAAGATGGTGACCGCCGTCGCGTGCGCGCGGGTGCCCAAGCTTACCGTCGTGATCGGCGGCTCGTACGGCGCGGGCAATTACTCGATGTGCGGGCGGGCCTATTCGCCACGCTTCCTGTGGATGTGGCCGAACGCCCGGATCTCGGTCATGGGCGGTGAGCAGGCCGCATCGGTGCTCGCCACCGTACGTGGCGAGATGACCCCCGAGCAGGAAGAAGAGTTCAAGGCGCCGATCCGTGCACAGTACGAAAGCCAGGGCAATCCCTACTATTCGACGGCGCGGCTCTGGGATGACGGTGTGATCGACCCTGCCGACACCAGAACCGTTCTCGGGCTGGCGCTTTCGGTTGTCGGCCAGGCACCGGTCGAGTCGGTCTCCTACGGCGTATTCCGGATGTGATGACGTGACCTCGAACGAATTCCACACCGTCCTGGTCGCCAACCGTGGCGAGATCGCGGTGCGGGTCATCCGCACGCTGCGCGCGATGGGTATCCGCTCGGTAGCGGTGTTCAGCGACGCCGACGCCGACGCCCGTCACGTCGCCGAGGCGGACGTCGCGGTCCGGATCGGGCCGGCCCCCGCCCGGCAGAGCTACCTCAACATCGACGCGGTCCTTTCCGCTGCCCTCCGCACCGGAGCGCAGGCGATCCATCCCGGCTACGGATTCCTCTCGGAGAATGCCGAATTCGCCGCAGCGCTGGAGTCGGCGGGAATCGTTTTCATCGGTCCGCCGGTCAAGGCGATCCAGACCATGGGCGACAAGATCGCCGCCAAGACCATGGTGTCGGCGTTCGGCGTGCCGGTCGTTCCGGGTATCGCCCGCCCGGGCTTGACCGACGCCGACCTGATCGCTGCGGCCGACGGTGTCGGGTATCCAGTGCTGGTGAAGCCGTCGGCCGGCGGCGGCGGCAAGGGTATGCGCGTCGTGCACGAACCATCAGAACTGCAGGCCGCCCTCACCAGCGCACGACGCGAGGCAGGCGCCGCTTTCGGGGACGACACCCTGTTCCTCGAGCGGTTCGTGTTGAACCCCCGCCACATCGAGGTGCAGGTGCTCGCCGACGGCTACGGCAACGTCGTGCACCTCGGAGAACGCGAATGCAGCCTGCAGCGACGCCACCAGAAGGTGATCGAGGAGGCGCCGTCGCCGCTGTTGGACAAGGCGACTCGCACCCGCATCGGCGCCGCGGCCTGCGACACCGCGCGCAGCGTGGACTACACCGGCGCGGGCACCGTCGAGTTCATCGTCTCCGCCGACCGGCCCGACGAGTTCTTCTTCATGGAGATGAACACCCGCCTTCAGGTCGAGCACCCGGTCACCGAAATGGTCACCGGCATCGACCTTGTCGAATTGCAGGTGCGCATCGCCGCGGGCGAGAAGCTGCCGATCGCGCAGGACGACGTCACGATGACCGGACATGCCATCGAGGCCCGGATCTACGCCGAGGACCCGACGCGCGGCTTCCTGCCGACCGGCGGCGAGGTGCTCGACCTCGCCGAACCGAGGGGCCCGGGTGTCCGCGTGGATTCCGGTTTGGCACGCGGCACCGTGGTGGGCAGCGACTACGACCCGATGCTGTCGAAGGTGATCGCGCATGCCGACAGTCGGGCGGCGGCGCTGCGCGCGCTCGACCGCGCACTCGCCGACACGGCGGTTCTCGGCGTGACGACGAACGTCGAGTTTCTACGCTTCCTGCTGGCCGACCCGGACGTCGTTGCGGGACGGCTGGACACCGGGCTGTTGGACCGCCGGACAACGGATTTCGCAGCGGCCCAACCGGGCGAGGACGAGCTGATCGCCGCGGCGGCGTACAAGTGGCTGCGCAGCTGGCCGGTTCCGGCGGGCAATCTGTGGGAGGTGCCGTCGGGCTGGCGAATAGGCGACCGTGCGCCGACGATCCTTCGGCTGCACTCCGGCGAGCGCACCGACCACGTGCGTCTGACCGGAACACCGCAAGCCGCGACGGCCGTGGTCGAGGACGGCGAATCACACACGCTGACAGCCAGTCTCGCTGGCGATCGGCTCGCGGTCACACTCGACGGGCTGCGTACCGACTATCTCGTCGCCGCAACAGACGGGCAGATCTGGCTGGCGGGAGGAGGCCGCACCGCCGTCGTGGACGAGGTTCGGGAGGCTCCCGTGCGCCCCGACGACGAACACAGCGGGGACGCGGAACTCGTCAGCCCGATGCCGGGATCAGTGGTCGCCGTCGGCGTCGAGGGCGGTGCACACGTCGACGCCGGTGACGTCGTTGTCGCGGTCGAGGCGATGAAGATGGAGCACGCGCTCACCGCGCCCGTCGACGGCGTGGTCGAACTACTCGTCGCCGTCGGCGACCAGGTCAAGGTGGGCCAGCCGCTGGCCCGAATCACAGCTACCGAGAAAGAATCGAAAGAAGCTCATGAGTGAATTTCTAGCCACCGGCATGCTGCCCGATCACTACGAGCAGCTCGCCAAGACGGTGCGCGACTTCGCGCAGAGCGTAGTGGCGCCCGTGTCCGCCAAGCACGACGAAGAACACTCCTTCCCTTACGAAGTGGTGGCGGGGATGGCCGACATGGGACTGTTCGGGCTGCCGTTCCCCGAGGAGTACGGCGGCATGGGCGGCGACTACTTCGCGCTGTGCCTCGCCCTCGAGGAACTCGGCAAGGTCGACCAGAGCGTGGCGATCACGCTGGAGGCCGGAGTGTCGCTGGGCGCGATGCCGGTATACCGGTTCGGCAACGAGGACCAGAAGCAGGAATGGTTGCCGCTCCTGGCAAGTGGTAAGGCGCTGGGCGCGTTCGGGCTGACCGAGGCGGGCGGCGGAACCGATGCGGGCGCGACCAAGACCACGGCGCGCCTCGACGATGGGCACTGGATCATCAACGGCAGCAAGCAGTTCATCACGAACTCGGGCACCGACATCACCAAGCTCGTGACCGTCACCGCCGTCACCGGAGGCAAGAAGGAGATCTCGTCGATCCTGGTGCCCGTGCCCATCGAAGGGTTCACCGCCGAGCCCGCGTACAGCAAGGTCGGCTGGAACGCGTCGGACACCCATCCATTGAGCTTCGACGATGTTCGGGTGCCCGCGGAAAATCTGCTCGGCGAGCGCGGCCGCGGCTATGCCAACTTCCTGCGCATCCTCGACGAGGGCCGCATCGCCATCGCCGCGTTGTCGGTCGGCGCGGCGCAAGGCTGTGTCGACGAGTGCGTGAAGTACGCCAAGGAACGCGAGGCGTTCGGCGCGGCCATCGGCACCTATCAGGCCATCGCCTTCAAGATCGCCCGCATGGAGGCCCGCGCTCACACCGCCCGCACCGCCTACTACGACGCCGCCGCACTCATGTTGGCGGGCAAGCCGTTCAAGAAGGCCGCCGCCATCGCCAAGCTGGTCGCCAGCGAGGCGGCCATGGACAACGCCCGCGACGCGACGCAGGTGTTCGGCGGCTACGGCTTCATGAACGAATATCCCGTCGCACGCCACTACCGCGACAGCAAGATCCTCGAGATCGGCGAAGGGACAACGGAAGTGCAGCTGATGCTCATCGCACGGGAGGCAGGTCTGTGAGCGACGCCGACAAGAAGATCGTCGTCCAGCGCGGACTGTGGTTCGAGGAGTTCGAGACCGGCGTGCTCTACCAGCACCGCCCCGGCCGCACCATCACCGAGGCGGACAACGTGCTGTTCACCACGCTGACCATGAACACCCAGGCGTTGCACCTCGACGCCGCGTTCTCCGATGCGCTGCCGCCGTTCAACCAGCGCCTGGTCAACTCGATGTTCACGCTGTCCACGCTCGTCGGACTCTCGGTGGCGCAACTGACGCAGGGCACCATCGTCGGCAACCTGGGGTTCGGCGAGGTGGCGTTTCCCAAGCCGCTGTTCCACGGCGACACGCTATACGCCGAGACCGAGGTGACCGACAAGCGCGAGTCGAAGAGTCGCCCCGGCGAGGGCATCGTCACCTTCTCTCACGTCGGGCGCAACCAGCACGGTGACGTCGTCGCGACCGCATCGCGAAAGACCATGGTGCGCAAGCGTCCTGAGGGGGAGAAGTAGTGGCGCACCGCGCACGCGAGGAGCGAAACAGCCTGAGCCAGACCGGTCCCGGCTGGCTGTTCTGCCCGGCCGACCGCCCTGAACGGTTCGAAAAGGCCGCGGCGGCAGCCGATGTGGTGATCCTGGACCTCGAAGACGGCGTCGCGGCGAAAGATCGGGAGGCGGCGCGCGCCGCGCTCATCGACACCCCGCTGGATCCCGACCGCACCGTCGTCAGGATCAATCCCACGACGACCGCCGACCACGAGCCCGACCTGAAGGCGGTCGCCCGCACCAAGTACACCGCGGTGATGCTGGCCAAGACCGAATCCGCGGAGCAGGTAAGCGCACTGGCGCCGCTGGACGTGGTGGTGCTCGTCGAGACTCCGCTCGGGGCGCTCGCCGTCACCGAGACGGCGCGCGTCGACAACGCGTTCGCAGTCATGTGGGGCGCCGAGGACCTATTCGCCGTCACCGGGGGCACTGCCAACCGATGGCGCCGACGGCAGCTACCGCGACGTCGCCAAGCACGTCCGCTCGCAGTCGTTGCTGGCGGCCAAGGCATACGGGCGAATGGCCCTGGATTCGGTGTACCTCGACATCACGGATCTCGACGGCCTGCACGCCGAGGTCGACGACGCGGTCGCGGTCGGCTTCGATGCCAAGGTCGCGATCCACCCGTCGCAGGTGGCGGTCATTCGCGCCGGCTATGCGCCGACGGCCGACCAGGTCGAATGGGCGCGACACGTCCTGGCGGCGGCCCGCGATGAAAGGGGCGTCTTCCAATTCGAAGGCATAATGGTAGATGCCCCAGTGCTGCGGCGAGCAGAGCGCATCGTCCAGCTAGCGCCTCACCCTGGCAACTAGCCGGCGACCTCTCACCAGGGGTTTTGCTCTGACCGCCTCCGTGCTGAGCACCTCAGTCGCCTGACGGCGCGATCCGCCGTCAGTGACCCTAGGAGGCGGTATGGCAGGGTCCGTTCAGGCACCCCTGACGTCGCTCGACGTTGAGTTGGAGCCGATTCAACTGGTCGCCCCGGACGGGACGCCGACCAACGAAACCCGATACCGCCGCGATCTTCCACCCGAGACGCTGGGCTGGCTGTACGAGATGATGGCCGTCACCCGCGCGCTCGACCGGGAATTCGTCAACCTGCAACGACAGGGCGAGCTCGCGCTGTTCGCGTCGTGCCGCGGCCAAGAGGCCGCGCAGATCGGTGCGACCGCGTGCCTACGCAAGACCGACTGGCTGTTTCCGCAGTATCGCGAGATCGGCGCGTTTCTATTGCGCGGCATCTCGCCGGCGCAGATGGGAGCGGTCTGGCGGGGCCGGTGGCACGGTGGGTTGGGCTTTACCGAGAAATGCGTCGCGCCGATCGCGATCCCGATCGGCACCCACGGGTTGCATGCGGTCGGAGCGGCGATGGCCGCCCAGCGCCTCGGCGAGGACTCGGTGACGGTGGCCTTTCTCGGCGACGGCGCGACGAGCGAGGGCGACGCGCACGAAGCGCTCAACCTCGCCGCCGTATTCAAGGCGCCATGCGTGTTCTTTGTGCAGAACAACCAGTGGGCGATCTCCGTTCCGGTCAGCCGCCAGCAGGCGGGACCGTCGATCGCGCACCGCGCGATCGGGTATGGGATGCCCGGAATTCGCGTCGACGGCAACGACGTGCTGGCCTGCTACGCGGTGATGGCCGAGGCCGCCGGACGCGCCCGCGAGGGTGGCGGCCCGACGCTGATCGAAGCGGTCACCTACCGCCTGGGCCCGCACACCACCTCAGATGACCCGACCCGCTACCGGTCGCAGGAAGAGGTCGACCAGTGGACCGCGCTGGACCCGATTCCACGCTACCGCACGTACTTACAGAGCGTCGGCGGGTGGACCGAGCGCCTCGAGCATCGCGTCGAAGCGCGGTCGGTACGGCTGTGTGCGGAGCTGCGCGATGCGATCGTCAACATGCCCGACATGGACGTCGGCGAGCTGTTCGACACGGTGTATGCGGACATCACCCCGAATCTGGAGTCCCAGCGCGACCAGCTGCTGGCCGAGTTGGCGAAGGAGGCGTGAGATGACACCGCGCACGCGAGGAGCGAAAAATACACCGCGCACGCGAGGAGCGAAATGACTCAGATCATCGAGCGGCCACCCAGTTATGGGGACGACTCACGAGAACCCCGCGGGCCGATACTGACCCCGGTGCCGACCAGCACGAACCTGACCATGGTGCAGGCGATCAACCGTGCGCTGCACGACGCGATGGCAGCCGACGACCGGGTCTTGGTGTTCGGCGAGGACGTGGCGAAGCTCGGCGGCGTGTTCCGCGTCACCGAGGGCCTCAGCGAAACCTTCGGCGACGGACGGTGTTTCGACACGCCACTGGCCGAGTCCGCCATCATCGGCATCGCGATCGGGTTCGCCATCCGCGGCTTCGTCCCGGTTCCCGAAATTCAGTTCGACGGGTTCTCCTACCCGGCGTTCGACCAGATGGTGAGTCATCTGGCGAAGTACCGGATGCGCACCCACGGCGATGTCGACATGCCGGTCACCGTGCGAATCCCATCGTTCGGGGGAATCGGTGCGGTCGAACATCATTCGGAATCCACCGAAACCTACTGGGCGCACACCGCCGGCATCAAGGTGGTGGTACCGTCGACGCCTTCGGATGCGTACTGGCTGCTGCGGTACTCGATCGCCAGCCGGGATCCTGTCATCTACCTGGAACCGAAACGGCGGTACTGGTCGCGCGAGGATGTCGATACCAGCGAGCCCGGCTTGCCGATCGGTCGCGCGGCGGTACGGCGCATCGGCGACGACGTCACAGTGCTGACGTACGGGGGGCTGGTCCAAACCGCGCTGGCTGCGGCGGATTTGGCAGCGGACCAATACGGCTGGAATCTGGAAGTGGTGGACCTGCGCTCGCTCAACCCGCTCGACTTCGACACCGTAGCGGCGTCGGTGCGCAAGACCGGGCGAGCCGTAGTGGTCCATGAGGGCGCACGCACTCTCGGGTTCGGTGCCGAGTTGGCCGCCCGCATCCAGGAAGAGCTCTTCTACGACCTGGAATCGCCGGTGTTGCGCGCCACCGGCTTTGACACCCCGTACCCGCCGGCACGAATGGAAAAGCTGTGGCTACCCGGCGTCGACCGGCTAATCGACTGCGTCGAGAAAGCGATGAGCCAACCATGACCGGCGAGGGCGTGAGGGACTTCTTGGTTCCCGATCTTGGCGAGGGCCTCGAGGACGCGACGATCACGGGGTGGAGTGTCGCGGTCGGCGACGACGTCGAACTCAACCAGACGCTGTGCACCGTGGAAACGAACAAGGCCGAGGTGGAGATACCGAGCCCGTTTGCCGGCCGGATCGTCGAACTCGGTGGCGCCGAAGGCGACACGCTTGCCGTTGGCGCGGTGTTGGTCCGGATTGCGACCGATTCCCCCGCTCCCGTTTCACAGAACGGTGGGGGACCGGCACGCAAGCCGGTGCTGGTGGGCTATGGCGCCGACGACGAGATGGACACCAGCAGGCGGGCACCTGTCGAGGACGGCACGCGGCCCCGGGCGAAGCCCCCGGTACGCAAGCTCGCCGCCGAGTTGCGGGTAGACCTGGCCGCTCTGACGCCCGGCTCGGGCCCGGACGGAATCATCACCCGCGAGGACGTGCTTGCCGCCGCAGGGAAGTCGGGTGAGGACTCGGATATGGTAGGTGTGCACGGGGTGCAGGGAACGATGGCGCAACGTATGACGTTGTCGCGTAGCCAGATTCCCGACGCGCACGCCAGTGTCCAAGTCGACTGCTCTGCTCTTTTGCGGGTACGTGACCGGCTGCGTGAGGCGGTGGGCGACGATGGACCGCAGATCACGCCGTTCGTACTGACGCTGCGCCTGTTGACGATCGCGCTGACGCATCACCCGATGTTCAACTCGACGTGGGTGGACACCGCGGGAGGACCGCACATCCACGTCCACTCGGCGGTGCACCTGGGGTTCGCGGTGGCAGCACCGCGCGGACTGCTGGTGCCGGTGGTCAAGGATGCGCAGGACAAGTCGACGCGGGAGTTGGCTGCGACGGTATCCCGGCTCATCGACGAAGCGCGGGCAGGCACCGTGAAACCGACTGAGCTGCAGGGCTCCACGTTCACGGTGTCGAACTTCGGTGCCCTTGGTTTGGACGAGGGAGTGCCCGTCATCAACTACCCGGAGGCCGCCATCCTCGGGATGGGGTCGCTGAAACCACGGCCAGTCGTCGTCGACGATGCAGTGGTCGTGCGGCCGACGATGACGTTGACGTGCGCCTTTGACCATCGCATTGCCGACGGTGCACAGGTGGCCGCCTTCCTCGGCGAGGTCCGCCAACTCATCGAGTCGCCGGAGCTGGCGCTGCTCGACCGGTAG
The DNA here is from genome assembly GCA_963800125.1 of uncultured Actinomycetota bacterium. Classification (GTDB taxonomy): domain Bacteria; phylum Actinomycetota; class Actinomycetes; order Mycobacteriales; family Mycobacteriaceae; genus Mycobacterium. The sequence goes on from CAWDAC010000052.1 coordinate 43,423, forward strand.
CGTTATTTGCGTTTCGCCGCGGCCAGCCGCTCGGCGAATTCCGGCGAAAGGATCGACGCCGCTTGCGGTTTCAGTTCGGTGTCAACGGCGATCCGGTGTTGGTCAACGTCCAGCGAGCCCGGGTTGGCGGTGGCTCGCATCGAAGCCTTGGTGGCGAGCACCACGTCACGCGGCGCCGCTGCGGGACCGGCAGCCAGTTCCCGGGCGGCCGCGACCGGGTCGTCGGCGACCTCGAGCGCCAGGCCGTACCGCACCGCGGCCTCGGCGTCGAAGCGCATACCGAACAGCAGCGAGGCCCGGGCCGCCTGCACGCCGACGGCGCGCTGCAGCATCCACGTCGCACCGCCGCCTGGGTGAATGCCGAGCTTCTGGAACCGCGGATCGAACAGCGCTGCCGGACCGGCGATGCGCACATCCGCCGCCAGGGCCAGGTTCAATCCGGCGCCGACGGCGGGCCCGTTGACGGCGGCGATCGTCGGTAGCGCGCTGTTGGCCACCGCGAGGAAGCCGTCGTAGATCGATCGCAGGCCGTCTTCGGTTGCGTCGCCGAGCGCGGACAGGTCGGCGCCTGCGCAGAACGCCTTGCCTGCCCCGGTGACGATGAGCGCGTGCACGTCGGTGTTCGCCTCGGCCGCATCGACCGCTGCGCGTAGCCCGGCCGAGATCTCGGCCGTGACGGCGTTGCGCCGGTCCGGGTCGTTGACGGTGACGAGGGCGACGTGGTTTTCGACCTGCACAAGCACGCGATCGGACATCGCTACAGGCTAGTGAGTGCCTACAGGGTTGCTTGGGTAGGCCCGAGGATCTGGCAGTTATCCGCGGGCAGGGTCGGGACGATGATGCCGCAGCCCCGTCCTCTCGATATGTAGGTCGCTCCCGGCGTGTAGGGCTCGAAGTACACCTGCGCGGTATCCGTTCCTTGCATGCACGAACCGCCCTGCTGGCCTTGAAGCTCCACGCACGCCACGGCCTTGTAGGGGCTGGCAGCGACCCCGCACACCGTCGAAGTCACCGTGGCGGTGACCTTGGTGACACCGCCGACGTCCACCACCTGTGGCGGCGAGAGCGTGAAGCCGCAGGGCGAAGGGGGCCATGGCTCGGCGCCTGCCACACCCGGGACCGCGACGCCTGCCAGCGCCAGGATCAAGGCCACCCATAGAGCATTGACGGCGCGAATCATGCCTGAATGGTAGATCTGTGCTTCTGATCTCCGTCGCAATCGGGCCAAAAGTCCCTGCCCGGAACGACCAACGTTGGACTATGGTGGCGGCCACGCACGGCGATCAGCGTAGCTGGAGTCGGTGCGACTAGGAGCGTGATCGCCGATGGGTCCAGCCGAATCCTCGGGCAGCGGGGCAACGGCCCGACTGCCGTCTAAGGCGCTACGCGCAGTTCACGAACTCTTCGTCGCGGGCGAGGTGGACGCCTCCTTCCTTGACACGACCCCGTTGCGCCGCGTGGTGGCTGAAAGCTGGCGGCGCAGCCTGGCCAAGGGCGTCGACCCGGATCAAGGCGGCGCGCAAGCATCCGCCATCGCCGACAGTGTTGCGCGGATGCGGACAACCCATCCGTTGGCGGCGACGTTGCCTGTCATTCGCCGCCTCCTCGTGCAGGACGCCACCGACTCCGGCGTGGTGGTGGCCGTGACCGCTGCCGACGGCACCCTCCTGTGGGTGGAAGGCGACCCCAAAGCTTGCCGCAAAGCCGAGGCGATGAACTTCGTACCCGGCGCCGACTGGAGCGAGAGCGGCGCCGGGACCAACGCGCCGGGCACGGCGCTGGCCGTGGATCACGAACTGCAGATCCGCGGGTCGGAGCACTTCTCCCGCATTGTCCAGCCGTGGAGTTGCACTGCCGTCCCCGTACACGACCCCGACACCGGCATGCTGCTCGGCGCCATCGACCTCACCGGCGGATCTGAGGTCGTATCGCCGCAGACTCTGGGCCTCGTCCGCGCCACCGTCGTCGCCGTCGAGAACCAGCTGGCGCTGCTGCGCGTGATCGGACCGCGCGCCCACGACACCGCCCCGGCCGCGGCATGCCTGGTCGTGCTCGGCGCCGATCGGCCCCGATGGCAGGTCACAGACAATGACGGCCAGCTGCACAGCACCACGCTCACTGGCAGGCACGCGGACATCCTGGTGCTGCTCAGTCGGCACCCGGAAGGACTCAGCGCCGATCACCTCGCCATGCTGCTCGACGAAAAAGACCTCGACGTGGTCACGGTGCGGGCAGAGATGTCCCGGCTGCGCCGGGTCATCGGGCCGCAGTTCATCGCGTCACGGCCGTATCGGCTGTTGAAGCCCATAACCAGCGATGTCGCCGACGTCTTCGATGCGCTTGAAGCAGGCGACGTGGACACGGCTATGGCCCGGTATTCCGGGGAGCTGCTACCGCAGTCGGGGTCGCCGGCCATCGCGCGACTGCGTATCGAGTTGAGCGCCAGCCTGCGCGGCGCGGTGCTGACGACGGGGCGGGTTGCGCTACTGCGTCGCTGGCTCGATCTGCCCGAAGGGCGTGACGATCGCGACGGCTGGCGAGTGCTGCACGACAGCGCGAACGCGGAGCCGGTCACCCGGGCGCAGGCTCGCGGTCACCTCGTCGGTCTGGACTACGAACTCGGCTAGCCAACCTAGGCCCGGCGCTCTTCTGCAACGGTGATGCAACCCTCTGCTGCCTAGTTTCAGTGACGACCGACACATCTCGTCATCACCGACTGCAGGAGAAGAGAGCATGACCGTTTACGCGCGACCGGGCACCGAGGGTTCGCTGATGAACTTCCACGCCCGCTACGAGAACTACATCGGCGGAGAGTGGGTCGCTCCCGCACAGGGTCGATACTTCGAAAACCCCACACCCGTCACCGGGCAGACGTTCTGCGAGGTGGCCCGCTCCGACGAAACCGATATCGAGCGGGCACTCGATGCCGCACACGCCGCCGCACCGGCGTGGGGAAAGACGTCGCCGGCCGAGCGTGCCGTGATCCTGACCAAGATCGCAGACCGCATCGAGGAGAATCTCGAGTCGATCGCCGTTGCCGAATCGTGGGACAACGGCAAGCCGATTCGGGAAACGCTGAACGCCGACATTCCTTTGGCGATGGACCATTTCCGCTATTTCGCCGGCGCCATTCGAGCTCAGGAGGGCTCATTGTCGCAGATCGACGAGGACACCGTGGCCTATCACTTCCACGAGCCGCTCGGCGTGGTCGGCCAGATCATCCCGTGGAACTTCCCGATCCTGATGGCCACCTGGAAGCTCGCCCCGGCCCTGGCCGCGGGCAACGCCGTCGTCATCAAACCTGCCGAACAGACCCCGGTTTCGATCCTCTACCTCTTTTCGTTGATCGGCGACCTCCTGCCCCCGGGTGTGGTCAACATCGTCAACGGATTCGGCGTGGAGGCGGGCAAGCCGCTGGCGTCGAGCAACCGGATCGCCAAGATCGCCTTCACCGGCGAGACCACCACCGGGCGGCTGATCATGCAGTACGCGTCCCAGAACCTGATCCCGGTGACCCTCGAGCTGGGCGGGAAGAGCCCGAACATCTTCTTCAACGATGTGCTCGCGACCGCCGACGACTACCAGGACAAGGCGCTCGAGGGATTCACGATGTTCGCCCTCAACCAGGGCGAGGTCTGCACCTGCCCGTCGCGCTCGCTCATCCAGGCCGATATCTACGACGAGTTCGTGGCGCTGGCGGCGATCCGCACCAAGGCCGTGCGCCAAGGCGATCCGCTCGACACGGAGACGATGATCGGTGCGCAGGCCTCGAACGATCAGCTGGAGAAGATCCTGTCCTACATCGAGATCGGCAAGGGTGAACGTGCCCAAGTGGTCACAGGTGGCGAACGTGCCGAACTCGGCGGCGACCTCAACGGCGGCTACTACGTGCAGCCCACCGTCTTCGAGGGCAACAACAAGATGCGGATCTTCCAGGAGGAGATCTTCGGCCCGGTCGTCTCGGTGACGTCGTTCAAGGACTACGACGACGCCATCTCGATCGCCAACGACACGCCCTACGGTCTGGGCGCCGGCGTGTGGTCGCGTGACGGCAACACCGCCTACCGTGCCGGCCGCGACATCAAGGCGGGCCGGGTCTGGACGAACTGCTATCACGCCTACCCGGCGCACGCGGCGTTCGGCGGCTACAAGCAGTCCGGCATCGGCCGCGAGAACCACAAGATGATGCTCGACCACTACCAGCAGACCAAGAACCTACTGGTGAGCTACAGCAGCAAGGCCCAGGGCTTCTTCTGACGGAGACAGTTCTGAACCGGCCCTAAGACCTTTCACCTCAACCCTTCTCAAGATTGGAATGAACTCATGACTCACACCCTCGACACCCATGCCGTGTCCGATAGCTCGACCAAGACCATGCGCGCTGCAGTGGTCACCGAATTCGGCGCCCCGCTGCACGTCGAAGACCACGACCTGCCTACTCCCGGCTACGGGGAAGCGTTGGTGAAACTAGAGACCTCCGGCGTGTGCCACACCGATCTGCATGCCGCGCACGGTGATTGGCCGGTGAAGCCTGAGCCGCCGTTCATCCCTGGACACGAAGGATATGGCACCGTTGTCGCGCTCGGTGACGGCGTCGAGGACCTCAAGGTCGGTGACAAAGTCGGCAACGCCTGGCTGTGGTCGGCGTGCGGCAGCTGCGAGTACTGCCGTACCGGGTGGGAAACGCTGTGTGAAAGCCAGCGCAACGGCGGGTACAGCGTCGACGGCAGCTTCGGCAGTTACATGCTGGTCAACGCCGCCTATGCCGCACGGATACCCGACAACGCCGACCCGCTCGAAGTCGCGCCCATCCTGTGCGCCGGTGTCACCGTCTACAAAGGCCTCAAGGTCACCGACACCCGTCCGGGCCAGTGGGTCGCGATCTCGGGCATCGGCGGTCTGGGCCACATCGCGGTGCAGTACGCACGGGCCATGGGACTACGGGTGGTGGCCATCGACGTCGACGACTCCAAGCTCGCCCTCGCCACTCGCCTCGGCGCTGAGGTCGCTGTGAACGCCCGCACCACCGACGTCGTCGCTGAGGTTCAGAAAGCCACCGGCGGCGTGCACGGCGTCCTCGTCACTGCCGTGCACCCTCAGGCGTTCGGTCAGGCCATCGGTTTGGCGCGCCGCGGCGGCACCATCGTGTTCAACGGGTTACCACCGGGGGACTTCCCCGCGCCGATCTTCGACATCGTTCTCAAGGGTCTGACAATCCGTGGCTCGATCGTCGGCACCCGCCAGGACATGGCCGAAGCGCTGGACTTCTATGCCCGCGGCCTGATTCACCCGACGGTGGCCAGCGCGCGCCTCGACGACATCAACAAGGTGTTCAGCCGGATGGAACGCGGCCAAATCGACGGCCGCATCGTCATCGATTACCGGCAGGACTGACGCCCGCGACTCGACCGGCGGCGGCGGTGCACAAGCAGCGCCCGCCGCCACCGGTCGGTTTCTCATTGCCTCAGCGACATTCGCGATTGGATTGACTGACCGTGACGCACACCCTCCAACCACTGACAAGCACACCTGTCTCGGCCGAGACGCATTCCGAAGCTCCCCTTGCTTATCCGCCGCCGGATGATTTCCTGGTACAGGCGAACGCCACCGATGAGATCTACCGAGAAGCCGAGCAGGACCGGCTATCGTTCTGGGCCGAGCAGGCCAATCGGTTGTCCTGGGAGACGCCATTCGCCGACGTGCTCGATTGGTCGGACGCACCGGTCGCAAAGTGGTTCGTCGGCGGAAAGCTCAACGTGGCGTACAACTGCGTGGACCGTCATGTCGAGGCCGGCAATGGGGACCGGGTCGCGATTCACTGGGAGGGCGAGCCGGTCGGTGACAGCCGCACTTTGACGTACTCCGACCTGTTGGCCGAGGTGTGCAAGGCCGCCAACGTGCTGACAGAGCTCGGCCTGGTCGCCGGCGATCGGGTAGCCATCTACATGCCGATGGTGCCAGAGGCGATCGTGGCGATGCTGGCCTGTGCGCGTCTCGGCGTCATGCACAGTGTCGTGTTCGCGGGCTTCTCCGCTACCGCCCTGAAAGCTCGCATCGAGGACGCCGAGGCGAAGCTGGTGATCACCACCGACGGGCAGTATCGACGCGGTGAGGCGACCTCACTCAAGGAGTCGGTGGACGCGGCGGTCGACGGGCAGAAATCCGTCAAACACGTTCTGGTGGTGCGGCGGACCGGCACAGACTCTCCATGGACCGAGGGCCGCGATCTGTGGTGGCACGACGCCGTCGATCAGGCGTCACCCGAGCACACTCCGGAGGCGTTCGACTCCGAGCAGCCACTGTTCCTGCTCTATACATCTGGGACGACCGGTAAGCCCAAAGGCATCATGCACACCACCGGCGGCTACCTCGCGCAGGCATCCAGCACCCACTTCAACGTGTTCGACGTCAAGCCCGAGTCCGACGTGTATTGGTGCACCGCCGATATCGGCTGGATCACCGGGCACACCTACATCGTGTACGGGCCGCTGTCGAACGGGGTCACCCAGGTCGTCTATGAGGGCACCCCCGCCTCGCCGAATGAGCACCGCCATTTCGAGGTCATAGAAAAGTACGGTGTCACCATTTATTACACGGCGCCTACATTGGTTCGCACGTTTATGAAGTGGGGTCGGGAGCTTCCCGACTCCCACAATCTGTCCAGCCTGCGGCTGCTGGGATCGGTGGGTGAGCCGATCAACCCGGAGGCATGGCGGTGGTATCGGGATACCTTCGGCGGCAACCGAACCCCGATCGTGGACACCTGGTGGCAGACCGAGACCGGCGCGATCATGATCTCGCCGCTCCCAGGTGTCACAGTTGCGAAGCCGGGCTCGGCAATGCGGCCTTTGCCCGGAATCTCGGCGAAGATCGTCGACGACGACGGCAACCAGTTGAAGCCCGGCAGCGATCACGGTGAACAACCGAACGGCTACCTGATTCTCGATCAACCGTGGCCGTCGATGCTGCGCGGCATCTGGGGCGACCCGGAGCGATTCAAGGAGACCTACTGGTCGCGATTCGCCGAACAGGGCTGGTACTTCGCCGGCGACGGCGCCCGCTACGACGCCGACGGCAACATTTGGGTGCTGGGCCGCATCGACGACGTCATGAACGTCTCCGGGCATCGGATCTCCACCGCTGAGGTGGAGTCGGCGTTGGTCGGTCACGCCCACGTGGCCGAGGCGGCGGTCGTCGGGGCAACCGACAACCACACTGGTCAGGCGATCTGTGCGTTCGTGATCCTGGAGGCGAACGCCGCAGACGCGCCTCGCAAGGAGATTGTCGAGGCGTTGCGGGCCGAGGTCGCCAAGGAGATCTCACCGATCGCCCGGCCGCGCGAGATTCACGTCGTGCCGGAGCTCCCGAAGACCCGCAGCGGCAAGATCATGCGACGCCTGCTGCGCGATGTCGCCGACGGTCGTGAGCTCGGCGACACATCAACGCTCCTGGATCCCAGCGTGTTCGAGGCGATCCGCGCCAGCAAGTAAACCGAGGGTACGGCGAGTGCTGAGACACCGTGCGGACCACCTTGCCGGGGCGCTGAGGTCGGCGGATGAATGGGTTTCGCGCTGGTCTTGCTGCTGTGCCAATGCAGCTAAGCCTGAATCCGTGGATGTCGGTCGGCGATGATCGGCGTGTGAACAGCGAAAATGCCTTCTGAAACTGGGACAATAACGATTGTCGAAGTCGTAGTGGCCCTGTTTCGGAAGGCATTTCCGATGCAATCATCGCACACGTTCAGCATCGAGTCCGCTGTGTTCGACGAGCGGAACCTGGTGTCGGCCGGGGGTTTGGTTCCGGTGCTGGAACTGGCTGAGCAGACCGGTCTTTCGCGGTTGATCGGCGAGCACGTCGAGCTGCCCAGCACCCGGGTGAGGTCGGGGGCGGTCAACCCGGCCGGGAAGCTGACCACGATCATCGCGGGCATGATGTGCGGCGCGGACAGCATCGACGATGCGAACCTGCTGCGCGCCGGCGGCACGCCCCGGGTGTTCGACGAGGTGTACGCGCCCTCGACAGTGGGGATCTTGCTGCGCGAGTTCACCTTCGGGCATTCCAACCAGCTCGCCGCGGTGGCTCGCGCGCATCTGATCGCGCTCGCGCAGCGCACCCCGCTGCTGCCCGGCACCGACGAGCGGATGTTTTTGGACATCGACTCGCTGCTGCGCCCGGTCTACGGACACCAAAAACAAGGCGCCTCGTTCGGGCACGCCAAGATCGCCGGGCGCGCGCTGCTGCGCAAAGGGCTGTCCCCGCTGATCACCACGCTGTCCACGACGACCGCGGCGCCGGTGATCGCCGAGGCGTGGCTGCGCGGCGGCAAGACCGGCTCCGGGCGCGGCGCCGCCCGCCAGCTCAAGCAGGCGATCACCACCGCCCGAGCGATCGACCCGGACGCGACGATCATGGCCCGGGGCGACTCCGCGTTCGGCACCAAGAAGGTGATCGGCGCCTGCCTGGACGAGCAGGTCGAATTCTCGCTGACCCTGAGCCGCAACCGCCGGGTCACCAAGGCGATCGATTCCATCGACGAGATCGAGTGGACCCCGGTGCACTACCCGGGCGCGGTCGTCGACCCGGACACCGGGGCGCTGATCTCCGACGCCGAGGTCGCCGAAACCACCCACACGCTCAGCGTGCGGGGCCATGGCCGCGTCACCGCCCGGCTGGTGGTGCGTCGGGTCAAGGACGCCCGCTACCCCGACGCGTTGTTCCCGGTGTGGCGCTATCACCCGTTCTTCACCAACACCACCCTGCCCACCGCCGAGGCCGACCTCACCCACCGCAAACACGCGATCGTGGAGACCACCTTCGCCGACCTGATCGACGGGCCGCTGGCGCATATCCCGTCTGGGCTGTTCGCCGCGAACTGCGTGTGGCTGGCCTGCGCGGTGATCGCCCACAACCTGCTGCGCGCCGCCGGGACGCTCGCCGGCGGCGAGCACGCCGTCGCGCGCGGTGCCACCCTGCGCCGCGACCTGGTCAACGTGCCCGCCCGCTTCGCCGCGCCCGCCCGCAAACCGACGCTGCACCTGCCCGCGCACTGGCCATGGCAGATCGGGTGGAAAACCCTGTGGGACAACATCATCGGCTACAGTCCGGCGATCCCACGAGCAGGATGAACGCCACCTCCCCCGCCCACCCGCCATCCCAGGCCCGACCCCGGAGACACGTGGAAAGCTGGTGCAGGCCAGCGGATCACTCATGCCCACACCATTCTGAACCGCCCCAATCGTGCAGAAATCAGCCCCGCGACGCCACGACATCACTGATCCACG
>CAWDAC010000053.1:0-82327 GCA_963800125.1 uncultured Actinomycetota bacterium
CGTTCGCGCGGCCGCATTGTTAGCCGTATGACGACGTCGTCGCTTCTTCGCGCTGAAGAGGGCCTGCCGCGGGGCGTGCAAGGGGCCGCCGATCCTCGATTTGCAAACGTCATCCGCATCTTCGCCGGGCTGTTTCCTGGTCGCCGGTTCGGCGGCGGGGCCCTGTCGGTCTACATCGACGGCAAACCGGTCGTCGACGTCTGGACGGGCTGGTCCGACCGGTCCGGGGAGCTGCCATGGGCCGCGAATACCGGTGCGATGGTGTTCTCCGCGACGAAAGGGATGGCCGCAACGGTCGTCCATCGGCTCGTCGACCGCGGGCTGCTGTCCTATGACACCCCGGTTGCCGAGTACTGGCCGGAATTCGGCGCCAACGGTAAGTCGGACATCACCGTCCGTGATGTACTGCGGCACCGATCCGGTCTGTCGCACTTGAAGGGTGTGAAGAAGGAGGACTTGCTGGATCACCTCCTGATGGAGGAGCGGTTGGCCGCGGCGCCGGTTGACCACTTGCGGGGACGGCCGGCGTATCACGCGCTGACCTACGGGTGGATCGTGTCGGGACTGTGCCGAGCGGTGACGGGTATGGGCATGCGCGAACTGATCCGCGACGAGGTGGCGCGTCCGCTCAACACCGACGGTCTACACCTCGGCCGCCCGCCGGCCGGTTCGCCGACCAAGGTGGCGCAGATCCTCGTACCACAGAGTGCCCGGCCCAATCCGGTGTTCAACTTCGTCGCACCCAAGGTGGCCGGTCTGCCGTTTTCCGGCGCTCTCGGCGCGATGTACTTCCCCGGTATCAAATCCCTTGTGCAGGGCGACATCCCGTTCCTCGATGGCGAGGTACCGGCCGCCAATGGTGTCGTGACCGGCCGTGGCTTGGCCAAGATGTACGCGGCGCTGGCCAACGGCGGTGTCATCGATGGCGAGGAGTTTCTGTCACCGGAGCTGGTGGACGGCTTGACCGGCAAGCCGAAGGTGTGGCCCGACTTGAACCTCGTCGTGCCGATGCCGTTCCATCTCGGCTATCACGAATCTCCGATTCCCGGCTTGCTGAAGGGTTTCGGCCATGTCGGTCTCGGCGGAACACTCGGCTGGGCCGATCCGTCAACCGGCAGTGCCTTCGGCTTCGTGCACAACCGGTTGCTGACGCCGATGGTGCTCGACATGGGTTCGTTCGCGGGCCTGGCGCGGCCGCTGCGCAATGCCATCACCGCCGCGCGCAGCAACGGCGCCATGACGGTGCCGCGGTACGGCGCGACCTACCGGGCGCCCGCTGAGCAAGACGGCGCACCGAAGAAACGAGTAGCGGGGCGACGCTAGACGGGAACCCGGTTCCGTCTAGCGCTATAGTGATTCACGGAACCGAAAGAACCGAGATATCAAGCTCTTTGGCCGTCGGGGCGCGCCAACGGTATCCGTCAGGTTGAGCCTGAGCCTGACCTTTCGGCCCCAGCACCACGACAATATTTTGCCGAGGAGTTTGCATGCTAAGTGTGAAAGCAACCGCAGCCGGATCGATAATCGCTGGTGGCCTGGCTCTGGCCGCCGTTGGAATGGCTCCTGTAGCGAACGCCGCCCCGTCCACTCCCGTTATCTCTGGGCCGCAGTGGCTAGCGAACAATGGTCCCGGACATGGACACGGCCACGGCCACGGACACGACGATTGGGGGTGGGACGGCCCCAGAGGCTGGGACCCGATCGACGCGTGCGTCAGTGCCCAGGGGCCGTTCGGTTATGTGCAAGGCAGCGTCTGCATCTAGCCGCAGCGCGCTAACTCAGCGGCACAACGCCGCGTGCCGACGGCAGCACCAGATCGTTGTACGTCGCGATGCCCGGGGCGGCGGCGACGACGGCCGGGATCGCGTGGATCGGCGGCATCGCGGTCATGATGTGGCCAAGCCCCATGAAGTCGGCCATCGTCTTGGCCTTCTCCATGAAGTCGGGCGGCGGCAGGAACCCGACTTGCATCGTCACCGTCGGCAGTCCGTCGATCGTGATCTTCCAGGGGTCCCCTTCGACCTTCCAATCGGGGTCCAGTGTCTGGCCCTTGCGCCACCGCACATTGAGGTCGACGACCGTCCTGCCGCCGACGCGTCCCTGCCAGCTGGCGAAGACGCCGGCCACACAGCCGGCCTTGATGGTCCACGAGCCGAGGTCGAGGTCCTCGGTGGTCTGCGCGTACTCGGCCTCACAGACCACCTCGTCGAGCTCAACGCCCAACGCATCGGCGACCAGCTGCACCGCCTCGGCGAACACCGCCGTGCCCTGTGCGGCCATTGGCTGCAGATTGGGGTCGTCGATCGGCGTGCCGAAGCCCGCCGGTCGTTCGGTGTCGGGTGAGTCGTAGAAGGTGGTGTCCGACGCCTCGGCGATGGTGACCTTGTCCACCCGGTCGCAGCCGGTGGTCGCCACGATCGCAAGCAGCTCGGCGAAGCCCGGGCTGACCCCGGAACCGAACATCGTCGAGCCGCCTTGCTTGCACGCCTCTTCGATCCGGTCGCGGCCTGCGCCCAGGTTGTGTCCGGTGATGAACGACGCGGAGGACACGACGTTCACACCCGCCGACAGGATTCGCACCAGCTCGTCGACGTCGATCCACATCGGGTTGTAGACGATGCAGTCCGGTTTCAGCGCCAGCAACGCGTCGACGTCGTTGGTGGCGGCGACGCCGAGCGGTCCGATTCCGGCCAGCTCGCCGACGTCGACCCCGTCCTTGTCCTTCGACCAGGCATAGCACCCGACGAGTTCGTAGTTCGGGTTCTTCGCGATTGCCTCAACCGAACTCTTTCCGACATTTCCCGTCGTCCACTGGACGACCCGATATGGGGCGGTGTTTGGCACTCGCTCAGCATAGTCTGCCGGCTTACGGCCCAGCTGCGAGTGTTGCCTTGCCGGTGCGCTGTTGGCCGGATCGGTCGATCCAGGTCAGGTCGACGACATCGCCGGGGTAGTGCCGGTCCAGCACATAGGTCAGCGCGGTTGCCGAATCCAACGGTGCGCCGTCGATGCTGGTGAGGATGTCCCCGTCGACGAGGCCGGCTTGCTCGGCGGGCCCGCCTCGCAACGCCTCGCGGATGATGACGCCTGGCAGCGACTCGCGTTGCTCGCCGCCGGCCACTCCGACACCTAGCACCGTGGGCGGACCGATGTGCACTGTGTCCGACGGCGCGCGCGTCCGGATCTGGTCAGCGATCGCCAGCGCCTGGTTGATCGGTATCGCGAAACCCTTGCCGCCGGGGGCGAACCGATAGTTCACCGTCGCCGCCGTGGTCACACCGATCACCTGTCCGGCGCCGTTCACCAGCGGGCCACCGGAGTCACCGGCCCGGACGTTGGCGGCGACCTCGATCAAGCCGTTCAGCTGATCGGAACTGCCCGTCAGCGCGTCCTTGGCGTCAATCGTCCGGCCAAGTTGGGTAACGGTGCCGACTTCGTGAGTCGGTGGGCTGCCCGGGCCGCCCGCATTACCGATCGCGACCGCAGCGTCCCCGACCGCAACCTGCGCCGAGTTGCCCAGCGGCGCGGTCGGTAGCCCGGCGGCGCCGCGCAGCTGCACCAGGGCGATGTCGTGCGTGCGGTCGTAGCCGATCAGGTCAACCGGAAAGTTTTGACCGGTGCCGACGTTATGGGCGTTGATCACGTCGGCGCCCTGCACGACGTGGAAATTGGTCAGGACCTCGCCGCCGGGACTGATGACGAAGCCGGTGCCCGTTCCGAACGCGTTCTGGTAATCGATCTCGGTGTCGATCTGGACGACGGCCGGATCCACCGGCGTAGACCCGGCCTCGACCGGAGCGGCCGCGGAGATCGCCGGGCGGATCGGCGCCGCCAGTGCCATCACGGTGGCAAGCGCGATCAGCAGGCGGTGGATATGCAAGCGGCCCATGTGCTTACTTTCGGCTGGGAGAGGGAACTCATTACATCGTGGCAATGAGTTGTTCCCATGTCGATGCGAGGCTAGTCCTCGACGGCGACACCGCCGCGTAACCGCCTGCGCCGACGCACGGTGATCTTTCCCGATAGCCGCCGGTTTCGCAGCCCACCGTTGGTGTATTCAGCCCCGTCGACTCCCTCGGAGGTGTCCTCCTCGGGTTTGGTCTCCTCGTCGGAGGTGTTCTCATCGGCGGGAGCGTCGTCCTCGGTTTTTTCGGCCGTGACCTCGGCAGGCTCCTGTTCGGGCTGCACTTCGGACTCCGTGGGTTCCTCCGCCTCCGACGGCTCGTCGCTCTCGTCGGAGGTGGTCTCGTCCCCGCCGGTCGCCGATTCCTCGGTGTCCTCGGCTTCGGACTCGGCGTCCTCCGCGGCGGCCTTACGCCGACGGCGTCGACCCTTCTCCGACTTGGGCTTCAGCGGTTTCGGCGGAGGCGGCGGCAGTTCGGCCACAAACGCCAGGTAGAACGCGAAAATCCCGAGCAGGGCAATCGCGGCGGCGGCGCCGTAGACGCCGAACAGCCATCGCCCGGCGCTATCCAGGCTGAGCCAGATTTCGCTGATCGCAGTCCCGATGATGAGCACTCCGGCAAGCACATGCAGCGCGATCGACGATGTCCGCAGGGTCAGCGCCAGCTTCGGCGTACCGAGTTCCGGCCTGCGGGTGCGCAACAGCGTGAACACCACCGGCAGCGCCGCCAGCCCGATCAGCGCGCCGGTGACGATGCGCAGCACGGTGCCCAGCGTGTGGGAGGTGTCGCCCATCAACTCCGGGAAGCGTGGCAATACGAAAAAGAAGTACAAGACGCCGGCGGCGATCGAGAACGACGCGTGCCAAGCCACCGCAACCTTGCGGCTCATACGCCTCCTCAGATTCTCTGGGCCAAGGAGCGACCAGCTCTGCTGCCCACTGGTCGCACCCCGGACCGAGTGCGGAGGATGCGGGATTTGAACCCGCGAGGGCTGTTAACCCAACCCGCGTTCCAGGCGAGCGCCATAGGCCACTAGGCGAATCCTCCGCGGGCCATGGTAGCCGACCTGCCAAATGAGCCCGTCGAGTCGCGCGGTGTCCACGTATTACACTCGCGATGGACCCCGCGCGGCGTCTATCCTGTGAACTCCCCCAGGGCCGGAAGGCAGCAAGGGTCAATGGGCTCTGGCGGGTGCGCGGGGTCCCCTTTCTCAGACATTGAGTCCACGGCTCTCGACGGCGAAAGGCGCATGGTGTCGTTTCAGTCCCTCGGCCGTCAGGAGTTGGCTGCCCAGCACGAGTTGCAGAAGGCCAACTACGCCGACCTGCAGGCCAAGCAGCTCCATCTCGACCTGACCCGCGGCAAGCCGTCTCCGGCACAGCTCGACCTGTCCAACGCTCTGCTAGAGCTGCCCGGCTCTGGAAACGACGCCTACCGCGACGGCGAGGGCACCGACACCCGCAACTACGGCGGCCTTCACGGCCTGACCGAGTTGCGAGCCATCTTCGGCGAGCTGCTTGGCATCCCGGTGCCCAATCTGATCGCGGGCAACAACGCCAGCCTCGAGCTGATGCACGACGTGGTGGTGTACTCGCTGCTGCACGGCGGGGTGGACTCAGCCCAGCCCTGGAAGGACGAGCCGGCCGTCAAGTTCGTGTGCCCGGTGCCCGGCTACGACCGGCACTTCGCGATCACCGAGAGCCTCGGCGTCGAGATGATCAACATCCCGATGCGCGAAGAAGGCCCCGACGTCGACCTCATCGAGGAGCTCGTCGCGGCCGACCCGGCCATCAAGGGGATGTGGTGCGTGCCGGTGTTCTCCAACCCCACAGGTGTTACCTTCTCCTGGGAAGTGGTGCGGCGACTGGTCCAAATGCGCACGGCCGCATCTGATTTCAGGCTGTTCTGGGACAACGCATACGCGGTGCACACGCTCACCCACGATTCGGTGCGACAGATCGACGTGCTGGGCCTGGCCGCCGCGGCAGGCAACCAGAACCGCCCGCTGGTGTTCGCCTCCACATCCAAGATCACCTTCGCAGGCGCTGGCGTCAGCTTCTTCGGCGGCTCGTTGGCCAACATCGCCTGGTATCTGCAGTACGCCGGTAAGAAGTCGATCGGCCCCGACAAGGTCAACCAGCTCCGGCATCTGCGGTTCTTCGGCGACGCCGACGGGGTGCGCCTGCAGATGCAGCGCCACCAGCAGCTGCTTGCCCCGAAGTTCGCGCTGGTCCAGGAGATCCTCGACGACCGGCTCGGCGAGTCGAAGATCGCGTCGTGGACCGACCCGAAGGGCGGCTACTTCGTCAACCTCGACGTGTGGCCGGGCACCGCGCGCCGCACCGTGTCGCTTGCGAAGGATGCAGGCATCGCCGTCACCGAGGCGGGCGCGTCATTCCCGTATCGAAAAGATCCGGAGGACAAGAACATTCGGATCGCTCCGACATTTCCGGCAATACCCGACCTGAGGGAGGCCATCGACGGCCTGGCCACCTGCGCGCTGCTGGCGGCCACCGAGTCGTTGTTGCGACACGACTAGCGGCTGTCGAACAACGCCCTAGGGGCGCGCGCCGACACTCCGGGTGCCGCCGCAGCAGTCGCGCCGCTAGCCGGGCAACCCCTGTTCCTCGGGCGGCAGCGGCGCGGGACCCTTGATGCCGGGCACGGCTTGCGGGACCGGCTCAGCACTGCCTGGGACCGTCGCGGTGACGGTGGCACCGGTGGTCATATCCGAACCGGCAATCGCACTGGAATCACCAGGTCCCTGCGCAATCGCGACGCCCAGCGCCGCCGCGCTCACCGCAGCGCTTGCTCCGATAACAGCAAGAAGCTTGATCTCTCGTACGTTCACGTTCCATCGTTCCTTTACCACGAACACCTCAACCCCCCTTACAAGATCGGTCGCCGCGTCGGTTTCTATTCCGACCTTTGGCGACAAGATCGAGAATCGCCGCGATCCTCGTGGTTTACTTCGTTATCCTATGCAACTAGAGTGGAGAGAGTGCTGCACCCTGGGTCGGTAGGAACCAGTCATGTCAGACCAGAACCGATGCGCGTAGAGCCGACGACCTGTGGGTCGCCGACAACAGCTCGAACGACGGCCCGAGCGTCCGGCAGCGATTCAGAGCGCGCCGCACAGTTCATCGAGCAGGCATTGCCACACCTCGACAAGCTCTACAACGGTGCGCGGCGGATAACGCCGACACCCTTCGATGCCGAGGATCTGGTGCAGGAAGCCATATTGGCGGCATACACCGGGTTCGCGAACTTCCGCCCCGGAACCAACATGCGGGCCTGGCTGTTTCGAATCATGTACAACACCTGGGTCAGCCAGTACCGGGCTCGGCAGCGCAGGCCGCTAGAGGTGCTGTGCGACCAATTCACCGATCAGCAGCTGGCCGGTTATCAGCAGCCCACCCCACGAGGCTTGCGGCCAGCGGAGATCGAGGCGCTGGAATTACTGCGCGACGACGAGATCGCCGACGTGATGGACGAATTGCCGCTGGAGAATCGGATGGTCGTCTACTTCGCCGATGTCGAAGGGCTGCGCTACCGCGAGATCGCGACCTTGATGAATACCCCGGTCGGGACGGTGATGTCGCGGTTGCATCGCGGGCGCCACCGACTGCGGGAACTGCTTGCCGACACGGCCACGAAGCGCGGGCTGGGCCGGCGGTCATTGCCAAGCAGCGTTGCGTGACAGCCGGGCGCCGGCCTCTCCTGAGTGCAACGAGTCGGGCGGCCTGGGTAGCCTGCTGAGCGTGGCGCTCTACCGGAAGTACCGACCGGCAACCTTCGCCGACGTGATCGGGCAGGAGCACGTCACCGAGCCGCTGTCCACGGCGCTCGCCGCCGGGCGCATCAACCACGCTTATCTGTTCTCCGGGCCGCGGGGCTGCGGCAAGACGTCGTCGGCACGGATCCTGGCGCGCTCATTGAACTGCGAGCAGGGGCCGACGGCGACGCCGTGCGGGGTGTGCGACTCGTGCGTTGCACTGGCCCCCAACGGTCCGGGCAGCGTCGACGTCGTCGAACTCGACGCGGCCAGTCACGGCGGCGTCGACGACACCCGCGAGCTGAGGGACCGCGCGTTCTACGCACCGGCGCAGTCGCGATACCGCATCTTCATCGTCGACGAAGCGCACATGGTCACCACGGCGGGCTTCAACGCGCTGCTGAAGATCGTGGAGGAGCCGCCAGAACACCTCATCTTCGTCTTCGCGACGACCGAACCGGAGAAGGTGCTGCCGACCATCCGCTCGCGCACGCATCACTACCCGTTCCGGCTGCTGGCACCGCGCACGATGCGGGCACTGTTGGAACGGATCTGTGAGCAGGAGGGCGTGGCGGTGGACGACACCGTCTATCCGCTGGTGATCAGGGCGGGCGGCGGCTCACCCCGCGACACCCTCTCGGTGCTCGACCAGCTGCTGGCAGGCGCGGAATCTGGCCCAGTCGGCAACCACATCTCATATCCGAGGGCGTTGGCGCTGCTCGGGGCGACCGACGTGGCGCTGATCGACGACGCCGTCGATGCGCTGGCCGCCGGAGATGCCGCGGCGCTGTTCGATGCCGTCGAGGCGGTGATCGACGCGGGGCATGACCCGCGCCGGTTCGCCACCGATCTGCTCGAACGCTTTCGCGATCTGATCGTGCTGCAGGCGGTGCCCGACGCCGCCGCGCGTGGTGTCGTCGATGCACCCGGCGATGTGCTGGACCGGATGCGCGACCAGGCCGCGCGCATCGGTGCGGGGACGCTGACGCGCTACGCCGAAGTGGTGCACGCCGGTCTCGGCGAGATGCGTGGCGCCACCGCGCCACGGCTGCTGCTCGAGGTGGTGTGCGCCCGGCTGCTGCTGCCATCGGCGAGCGACACGGAGTCGGCGCTGCTGCAACGAGTCGAACGCATCGAGACGCGGCTGGACATGTCGATTCCCGCCGACAGCGCCGCCGCGCCCCAACCGGCCACCGCGCCGGCCAAGCAGTACACCCGCAAGACCAAGCAGCCTGAGCCGCCGCCGCAGGACCCGGCGCCAGCGCCGACGCCGCAACCTGCGCCCGAGCGTGCGTGGCAACCTGCGCCCGAGCCTGAGTCGGAACCCGCGCCGGAGCCGACACCGCAACCCGCGCCCGAGGCGGCCCCGATCGCCGGAGAGCCCGATGCTGCCGGGATTCGCAGGCAGTGGTCCACCGTGCTCGACAAAGTACGTGAGCGCAGTCGCTCACTGGCGGTGATGCTGGCCGGCGCGGTCGTCCGCACGGTCGAAGGCGGCGTGCTGGTGCTCAATCACGAATCGGCGCCGCTGGCTAAGCGGCTCGGCGAACAGCGCAACACCAAGTTGGTCGAGGAAGCGTTGAAAGATGCGCTCGGCATTGCGTGGAAGGTGCGTTACGAAGTCGGATCGCCCGCGGATGCCGGCACGCCGAGTGCTCCCGCGGCGGCAGAAGACGAGCCGGCTCAGCGCGATGAAGAGGACAGCATGCTGGCTGAGGCCGGCAACGACAACTCTGAGACTCCACGGCGAGACCCCGAGGAAGCCGCGCTCGAGTTATTACAGAACGAACTAGGCGCCCGTCGCATCGACGGGGGCTAGGCTTCGGCGACGTGCCAACGTCTCTTGTCAGTAAGCGCGCGTTTCTCGAGGGTCCGCGTTGGCACGATGGCGTGCTCTACGTCTCCGATATGCACGGCGACGTCGTCTTGTCTGTCACGGAAGGCGGCGACGTTTCCAACGTGGTTGACGTGGAGCAACCGTCCGGGCTGGGCTGGCTGCCCGACGGCTCGTTGCTCATCTCGTCGATGACCCGCCGAGCTGTAATGCGCTATGACGGCTCGGGTCTCACGTTGCATGCGGATCTGAGTTCGTTGGCGTCGTATGAGATCAACGACATGTGCGTGGACCGACACGGTCACGCGTTCGTCGGGCAGTTCGGCTACGACATGCGCGGCGGCGCGGCGCCTGCGGCCGCCCCGCTCCTACGGGTTGATCCCGACGGTTCGGCGCACGAGGTGGCCGACGGTCTGCGGATGGCCAACGGCATGGTGATCACCGCCGACCACTCGACGCTTTTGGTCGCGGAGAGCTGGGGTAAGTGCATCACCGCCTTCGATCTGGCTTCTGACGGCTCGCTGAGCAACCAGCGAGTGTGGGCGGACCTGCCCGCTCCCCCCGGTCGAGGGCGGCCAGGTCGAGCGCACCGTAGACACACCGGGCAGGCACGCGATCGCATGCGCGGTTGGCGGCGCCGACGGCGGCACGCTGTTCATGATCACCGCCACCACGCACGGCGAACGCGTCGAATCGCAGACCGCTATGACCGCCGCGGTCGAAACCGCGGTCATCTAAGACTCCCGAACGCTCAGGCGGCGCTTTTCTTCTCCCGCAGCACCAGCACCGGAAGCACCAGCGTCGCCAGCGCGGTGACGAGCCACACCACCACCGTCGCGGCGATCCAGGACCCGATGCCGCGGATGCTCAGCCCGTTGGTGAGCAGTGAGGCCAGGATCAGTGCGGCAAGGGTGGAGACCAGACCGATACCGCCGAGGAAGGCCGATGCGTATCGGCTCGCCATCTTGAGAAAGAACGGTGACAGGATCGCTTGCGCCACGGTGAAGATCACCACCGCGGCGATGAAGCCGAGAGGCGATACGGAGACGCCGGGTACGAGCCAAGCCGCGGCGAGCAGGCCGATCGCCGAGGACCCGAGGAAAACTGCGACGCGAAGCAGAAAACGGATCACGCGGCAGAGCTCTAGGGATTCCACCACGGGCGCAATGGCAGACCGCCGTCATTGCCGTCGGCGTCGAGATTCACCGCGAGCACCTGGTGCAGTTGCACGACGTTGGTCTCGAAGCCCAGCCGCGAGCCGGCCATGTAGAGGCCCCACACCTTGGCCGTGGGCAACCCGACCTCTTCGACTGCCTCGTCCCAGTGCTCGACGAGGTTGCGGCACCAGTCGCGCAGCGTCAGCGCGTAGTGGTGGCGCAGGTTCTCTTCGTGCACGACCTCCAGGCCGACGTCCTGTGCCTCGGTGATGATCCGGCCGGAACCGGTCAGCTCCCCGTCGGGGAACACGTAGCGGTCGATGAAACCCCCGGCAGGCGCCCCGGCCCTGTTGTCGTGCCTGGTGATGCAATGGTTGAGCAGCAGCGCCCCTGTGCGCATCTTCGACTTCAGGAAACCGAAGTACGACGGGTAGTTGTGCACGCCGATGTGCTCGGTCAGCCCGATCGAGGACACCGCGTCGAAGCCGGATTCAGGGACGTCGCGGTAGTCGCCGTGACGCACCTCGCCGAGATCGGCCAGGCCCTGCTCGGCGATCGCGTTCTGCGCCCATTCCGCCTGCTCCTTGGACAGGGTGACGCCGATCGCCTTCACGCCGTGACGGGCCGCGTAGCGGACCATGCCGCCCCAACCACAGCCCACATCCAGCAGCCGATCGCCCGGCTTCAGCCGAAGCTTCTCGAACACCAGCCGGTACTTGTTCTCCTGCGCCTCTTCGAGCGAGGCGTCGGGGTGCGGATAGCACGCGCAGGTGTAGGTCATCGACGGGCCCAGCACCCACTCGTAGAACGTGTTCGAGACGTCGTAGTGATGATGAATCGCCTCGGCGTCGCGAGTCTTGCTGTGCCGCAGACCTTCTGCAATGCGCCGCCAGCGCGGAAGCGCCTCCTGCGGCGGCGGGGGGATCGGCTTGAGGTGGTCGAAGCCGATCGAACGGACGATGTTGGCCAGCACCCGCGCGGGTGGCCGCTTGAAGTCCATCTTTTCGGCGAGCGCCCTGAGCAACTCGTACGGGTCGCCGGGATGCACACCGTGCGGTTCGACGTCACCGGAGACGTAAGCCCGGGCCAGCCCGAGCTCCCCCGGCGCCGTGGCGAGATACGTCGTGCCGCGCGGAGTCAGCAGGTCCAAGCCGATGGTGGCGTCTTCTGGTCCGGCCGTACTCCCGTCGTACGCCGTGAACTTCAGAGGCAGTTGACCCGCGGCGAAGATCTCCAGGATCTCGGCCAACGTCAGCTTCCTGGCAGGCGCATCTGTTTCTTGCTCTTTGTATGTCGTCATCGTCGTTGCACCGCCTTCGCGTAAAGGTCGAGGAGACGTGAATCGGGGTCGTATGTCTTCTTTACGGTCTTATAGGCTTCCCCGCCATAGAGCTCGTCGAACTCCTCTGACGAATAATAGGCGTCGGAGTACAGCGATTTGTGCCCATCCAGGTCGCTGACCTTGCCTTCTATCAGCTTATTTGTGTAGCCGTCTTCTGGCCCGACCGGCACTGACGACCAGAAACCTATGTTGACGTAGGTGTGATGCGGCCGGATCGGGTAGAGCGGCCAGGCTCCGGCTGATCTTGGGTCGTCGCGGAGCCGCAACGGACACAGCCAGATCGGCTCGATCGGGACGTTCGCCAAGAACCACTCGAGGAACTCGGTGCACCGCCCGATCGACACCTCGACGTCCTGTACGACGCGTTCGCGGGGCGGGCGGTCGTTCCGTTTCTCGATCCGGTCAGCGATGTTGAAGCGCTGGTCGTAGCCGAGCAGCTTCCAGTAAAAGCTGCTGCGTCGATAGCGCCGCGGCCAGAACCGCCTGATCTTCGGGTTCTGCGCGCCGAACGCCCGCGAGCACCAGAACCAGTCGGTGTCCCAGCGCCACAGATAGTCGTGAATGGTGAGCCGGTCGTGCTTCTCGGTGTCGTCATGCTGGATCGACCGGTAATAGATGCGCTGGCCGGTGTAGTCACTGACGGGGCCGGGCGTCGTGGTTTGCACGCCCACGCAGAGGTAGCTTTCATCCGCGCTGAACACGACGCCGTCGAGATAGTCGATGGGTGTGCCGTCGATGCCGCCGGTCTCGATGATCCGGTCCATCGTCGCGACGAGCTCGTGCAGCGAGTGGAATCGCAGGTGCTTCAACGCTACGAACGGCTTCACGGGTTCCAGCTCGATCTTCAGCCGAACCGAATAGCCCAGTGTGCCATAGGAATTCGCGAATGCGCGATAGAGATCGGTGTTCTGCTCGGGTGATGCGGTAACCACTTCGCCGGTGCCGGTGAGAATGTCCATTTCGAGCACCGACTCGTGCGGCAAGCCGTTGCGGAACGACGTCGACTCGATGCCGAGCCCGGTGACCGCACCGCCGAGCGTGATGGTCTTCAGCTGCGGGACGACGAGCGGCGACAACCCGTACGGCAGCGTCGCGGCGACCAGGTCCTCATACGTGCACATGCCTGAGACATCGGCGGTCCGGGCGTCGGGGTCGACGGCGATCACACCCGTCAGACCCGACGTGTCCAGCCCCTTGGCGTTGCTCTTGGCGCGGGCACGGAACAGGTTTGAGGTCGGTTTGGCCAGGCGAACGGTGGCCGTCGGGGGGATGGCACGGTAGCTGGCAAGGAGCCGCTGCACGCCGGCCGCGTGAGCAGCACGTGCGTCGGTTGCCGGAACAGACACAGATATACGCTAGTCCGCGTCAGCAGCCGATGCGACCGCACGATGACGATGGGAGTCTTGCCTGATGGGACAGGTCAGCGCGTCCAGCAGCGTCTTGATCGACGCCGAACCGGCGAAGGTGTTGGCTGCCGTCGCCGACTACCAGTCGGTCCGCCCGAAGATCCTCTCGGCGCACTACCGCGACTACCAGGTACTCGAGGGCGGACGGGGTGCGGGCACCGTCGCGAGCTGGAAGCTGCAAGCCACCAAGTCGCGCGTCCGCGACGTCAAGGCCAACGTCGACGTGGCCGGGCACACCGTGATCGAGAAAGACGCCAACTCGTCGATGGTGACCAATTGGACCGTCGCACCCGCCGGGCCTGGCTCGTCCGTCACCGTCAAGACGTCGTGGCAGGGCGCGGGCGGCATCGGAGGCTTCTTCGAGAAGACGTTTGCACCGTTGGGGCTGAAGAAGATTCAGGCCGAGGTCTTGGAGAATCTCAAGAAGGCCGTCGAGGGTAACTAGCGGGGCTGCGAGCCGAGGAAGCCTGCGATACCGCGCACCACGGCGTCGGCGTACTTCTGCCTGCCCTCGGGAGTGGTTATCAACCCTGCGTCGGCGGGATTCTTCATGTTGCCCAGCTCGATGAGGATGGACGGAAACTGCGCCAGGTTCAGCCCGGCGATGTCGGAGCGCGGGTTCAGGCCGCCGGAGCCGACGTAGGTCGAGGGCACCAGACCCGATGCCTGGAGCTGGTCGCGCATGACCTGTGCAAACTGAATGGACGGGCCGGCCTGCACCTGGTTGAGCGGCGGTGACGAGTAGAGCACGTGGAAACCGCGCCCGGTCGGCGGCCCACCGTCGCCATGGATGCTGACGGTGGCGTTGGGTCTCAGAGCGTTGGCCATCGCCGCGCGCTCGTCGACGCACGGTCCCAGCCCGGTGTCGTCGCCGCGCGACATCGCGGTCCGCACACCCAGCGCGTTGAGCTCCTGGCGGATCCGCAGTGTGGTGTCCCAGGTGAAGGTGTGCTCCGGATAGCCGTCGTTGGTCGAGGTGCCGCTCTCCTGGCAGTCCTTGGTGCCGCCGCGGCCGGTGGGCACCTGGCGGCTGATCGAGGCGTCATTGGATCCGTTGTGACCCGGGTCGAGGAAGACGATCATGCCGGCGATGTTGGCGGGCGCGGCGGAAACGGTCGGGGCCACGGGCGTCGACGCGGCGATCAGGAGGCCGGCGGCCGCGATCGCGCCGACACGCAGGAGGGCTCGCACGTGCACCGCGTCAAGGTAGCCCGTTGGCGGCTAGGCTTGAAACCCCAAACCGCCGCGTGCGCGTGAGCGAAACCAAGTCGAGACCAACACGCAAGGGGACTGTCATGCAACCCGGAGGCCAGCCCGATATGTCGGCACTCCTCGCGCAGGCGCAGCAGGTGCAGCAGAAGCTGATGGAAGCCCAGGAGCAGCTCGCCAACACCGAGGTGCACGGCCAGGCCGGTGGTGGACTGGTTCAGGTCACCATGAAGGGCAGTGGCGAGGTGGTGGGCGTGTCGATCGACCCGAAGGTCGTCGACCCCGACGACGTCGAAACGCTGCAGGATCTCATCGTCGGCGCGTTGACCGACGCGGCACGTCAAGTGACCATCCTCGCCCAGGACCGGCTCGGGCCGCTGGCCGGTGGCATGGGCGAGCTGGGCGTACCGGGGCTCTGACTTTGCACCGCCATGTTTGAGGGGCCCGTACAGGATCTCATCGACGAGCTGGGCAAGCTGCCGGGTATCGGTCCGAAGAGCGCGCAGCGCATCGCCTTTCACCTGTTGTCCGTCGAGCCGCCTGACATCGACCGGCTGACTGCCGTGCTGGCGAAGGTCCGCGACGGCGTAAAGTTCTGCGCGGTGTGCGGCAACGTGTCTGACGACGACCGCTGCCGCATCTGTTCCGATCCGCGCCGCGACGCGTCGCTGGTGTGTGTCGTCGAGGAGCCGAAGGACGTGCAGGCGGTCGAGCGAACCCGCGAATTCCGGGGCCGCTACCACGTATTGGGTGGCGCGCTGGATCCGTTGTCGGGTGTGGGCCCTGAGCAACTGCGTATTCGTGAGCTGCTCAACAGGATTGGCGAGCGCGTCGACGGCGTGGATATCACCGAGGTGATCATCGCCACCGACCCGAACACCGAGGGTGAGGCGACGGCGACGTATCTGGTCCGAATGTTGCGCGATATACCGGGTCTCACCGTCACCCGTATCGCCTCCGGCCTGCCGATGGGCGGCGACCTCGAGTTCGCCGACGAGCTGACCCTCGGCCGCGCCCTCTCGGGCCGCCGCACCCTCACCTAATCTCATTTCGCCCAAACCAACGTTTGGGCGAAAAAGTGCGAGTAGTTCGCGCCATTTCGTCGATCTCGACGGGCTGTCGGACCCGAGGACCACGATGCGGCCATGGTGGAGGTTTTTCTAGGCAGAGAAGCCCTGGGCGACGGGCTGCCCCGTCACGAGCTCAGGCGGTGGTATCGGCCGATGTTCCGAGGTGTCTACGTGCCCAAATGGGCAGCGCCGTCTTTGCATGACAGGGCGGTCGGAGCTTGGCTGACGTCGGGTCGTACCGGCGTCATCACCGGTGTGGTCGCCTCGGCGCTACACGGAGCGCGCTGGGTCGATGACGGCGAACCGATAGAAATACTTGTGGACGAACGACGACGCCAACCGGGACTGATTCCGCGAATGGACCGGGTGGCCGACGACGAAGTGATCAGGGTGACCGACCTACCGGTGACGACGCCGGCCCGCACGGCCTTTGACCTCGGGCGCTATCAGAAGCGGTCTTCCGCCATTGGCCGCCTGGACGCGTTGATGCGCGCTGCACCGTTCCGCGATGACGAGGTTTTGATGCTGATGCGACGCTACGGCCCGGTCCGTGGCGTGCGGCAACTACGTTCTCTGTTGCCGCTGGTCGATGCTGGAGCCGAGTCCTTGAAGGAGAGTTCGCTACGACTGTTATTGATAGACAATGGCTTTCCGATTCCTGAAACGCAGATTCCAGTTTCTGAAGGAGTCGAGCCGTTTGCCTACCTCGATATGGGATGGCGTGACCTGCAGCTGGCAGTGGAGTACGACGGCGATCAACATCGCACGGACCGGCCGCAGTATGTCAAGGACTTGCGGCGAATCCCGAAGGTCGAGAGGTGTGGCTGGGAGTTGATCCGTGTCATCAACGAGGACCGACCGTTTCAGATCCTGAGGAGGGTGTATGACGCGTACGTCCGCCGCGGCGGCCCCGAGATCGACAAAATGGCGCGCTTTACTCGCACTCCTTCGCCCAAACGTTGGTTTGGGCGAAACGAGGGTAGTGCGGCGTAGGCGCAGCTACACGCGGCGGGGGGCGGCGAGGCGTTCGCGGCGCAACAGGTCGACCTCCGGCAGTTCCAGAGGCGGGAGATCTCCGACGACGTGCGATAGCAGATGATCCGCGAGCTCCGGATTGCGGGCGAGGCACGGGCCATGCAGGTAAGTGGCGACCACGCTGCCCTGAACAGCGCCGTCGATGCCGTCACCCGCGCGGTTGCCCGCACCCTTTGTGACTCGTGCCAGCGGCTGAGCTCCAGCACCCAATACCGTTCCGCCGCGGTGATTTTCGAAGCCGGTCAGTTTTTCGGACAAGCCGTCAACCATTGGAATCGACACCACTTCGCCGATCGTCCGCTTCGGCTGCGGGGAGGTGGTGAGGTCCAGCAGCCCGACGCCGTCGACGCGCTCACCCGCCGACGTCTCGTACCAATGCCCGAGCACCTGAATCGCCGCGCAGATCGCCAGCACCGGCGCGCCGCTCGCCGCCGCCTCCTGGAGACCCGGATACCGGATGAGGTGCCTCGTCGCGAGCCGCTGCGCATAGTCCTCGGCGCCGCCGAGCGTATACAGATCCAGGGTCGACGGCACCGGATCGTCGAGTGTGATGTTGACGATCTCGGCGTCAAAACCCCTAAGCCGCAACCGCTGCCGCAGCACCACCGAATTGCCGCCGTCACCGTAAGTCCCCATCACGTCGGGCAGCACCAGCCCGATCCGCACCGTCGAGTCAGGCACGGCTCAACACCCGGTTGAGTTGCAGGAACGCGGTGTAGTTCGCGACCACCTCGACGTGTCCCGGCGGGCACGACGTGATTGCCTCAACGGCGTTGTGCACCAGGGTGTGCTCGACGCCCGCATACCCGAGCCGCACGGCCAGATCCGTTCCGCGCTCACCCGCCGCAACCACGGGATGGTCGACGAAATGCTCGAAGTTGACGTCCCACAGCCACGACAGGTCTTCGCCGTCGGGGACCTGGCCGTTCACCGAGATCACCACGGCACCGGCGTCGGTGTCGACCATCGATAGCGCTTCCTGCCAGCCGGCCGGATTCTTGGCAAGCAGCATCCGCACGGTGTGCGCGCCGAGTCGCACGGTGCTGTAGCGGCCCGCGACCTCGTCGACCCCCGATGCCGCTGCCACCGCTGCTGCCGGATCGGCACCCATGGACACCGCCGCCGCGACGGCCTGAGTGGCGTTGCCTCGGTTGACCTCCCCGGGCAGCGCCAACGTCATCGGCAGCGAAAGCCCCTGTGGCCCATAGATATTCGTATCATCGAACCACCACTGCGGGCTGGGCCTTTTGAAATCCGTTCCCGTCGAGTACCAATGCGTTTGTTCACGCACGATCACCTCGCCGCTGCGGGGGCAGCTCACCGAATCGTTCGCCCAGCCGCCACCTGCGGCAACCCACACCACGTTCGGGCTGTCGTAGGCCGCCGAGGTCATCAGTACGTCATCGCAATTGGCGACGACGACGGTGTCGGGGTGACGGGCCAGCCCGGCCCGCAGCGTGCGCTCGATGTGATTGATCTCGCCGACCCGGTCGAGCTGGTCACGGGACAGGTTCAGCAGCACGATCACCTGCGGGTCGACCGTGTCGGCGACGTGTGGCACGTGCATTTCGTCGACTTCCAGCGCTGCGAACCTCGCGTCGCGGGCGCCCGCCAGCGCAGCAACCAGGCCGGCGTCCATGTTGGCACCCTCGGCATTGGTGGCGACGGGTCCGAGCGTGCCCAGCGCCGCCGCGGTCATCCGGGTGGTCGTCGACTTGCCGTTGGTGCCGGTGATCACGGCCGAACGTCGGCTTTCGCCGAGCTGGCGCAGGATGGATTTGTCCAGCGTCATCGCGACCAGGCCGCCGATCATCGCGCCTGCGCCGCGGCCTGTCACCCGCGACGACCACCGCGCTGCGGCCCCTGCCGCCAGCGCGATACGTCCACGAGCGGTGACCATTCCCGGCATTTTAGGTGGCCGACACGCGGTATCACCGAGCGAGCAGCCTAACGAGAGATGTCGGATTGCCGTGCCATCCTGACCTTGTGAGCCACACCTGGGGCCGGCCGGCTGCCGAACCCGGCGCGGGCTGGGCGGTCGTCGACGTCGAGACGTCCGGGTTCCGACCAGGGCAGGCCCGCATCGTCAGCGTCGCGGTCCTCGCGGTCGGCGACGACGGCAACGTCGAACACAGCGTCTCCACTCTGCTCAACCCCGGTGTCGATCCGGGGCCAACCCACGTGCACGGCCTGACCGCGGAGATGCTCGCCGACAAGCCGTGCTTCGCCGACGTCGCCTCCGAGCTGTTCGAGGTGCTGCGCGGCCGCACCCTCGTCGCCCACAACGTGTCCTTCGACTACTCCTTCCTGGCCGCCGAGGCCGAACTGGCTGGCCTGGAGCTGCCCATCGACAGCGTCATGTGCACCGTCGAGCTGGCGCGGCGGCTCGACCTGGGCGTCGACAACATGCGGCTGGAGACGCTGGCAGCGCACTGGGGCATCAGCCAGATGAAGCCGCACGACGCGCTCGACGACGCCCTGGTGCTGGCCCAGATTCTCAAGCCGGCGCTGGTCCGTGCGCGGGAGCGCAAAGTCTGGTTGCCGCTGCGGCCGGCGGAGCGGCGATGCTGGCCAAATGGCCAGGTCACTCACGACGAGCTGCGTCCGCTGAAGATGATCGCGTCCCGGCTGCCGTGCCCGTATCTCAACCCGGGCCGGTTCGTTCGGGGCCGACCCCTCGTGCAGGGCATGCGCGTCGCGCTGTCGGCCGAGGTGACCCGGACTCACGAGGAACTCGTCGAGCGGATCCTTCATGCCGGACTGGCGTATACCGACGCCGTCGATCCGGAAACCTCAGTGGTGATATGCAACGAGGCCGAGCCCGAACAGGGCAAGGGCTACCAGGCCCATGAGCTGGGGGTTCCGCTGGTATCCGACGCCGAGTTCATGCGCTGTCTCGATAGCGTGATCGGCGGCACCGGCATCGAGGAGTTCACCGACCACACCCTCACCGGCGGGCAGTTCGCCCTTTTCTAGTTCACTCGGGGCGTGACGTGCCCAGCGAGACCCCAGGCGTGAACGTGACCGGCAGCTTGCCCAGCCCGGTCATGGTCGGGTTGCCGCGGTATTCATGGACACCGCTGAGGTCGACCCGATAGTCGGGAATGCGATCAAGCACCGCCTTCACCATCACCTCGAACATGACGCGCGCCAGCGGCGCACCGATGCATCGATGCGGTCCGAGCCCGAACGCGACGTGGCGGTTCGGTGCGCGACCCAGCACTACCTCGTCGGGTCGCTCGAACTCTCGCTCGTCGTGGTTGGCGCCGATCCAGCTGATGAGCACCTGGTCGTTGCGTCGAAGCTGCTGACCGCACAGCACGGTGTCGCGACTGACCGTCCTGCTCAGCTGCTTGTTCACCGAGAAGTAGCGGAGGAACTCGTCTGCCGCGGTGCGGTAGAGATCGGGCTGGTCGAGCAGCTGCCGGCGCAGATCCGGGTGGGTGCCGAGATGGAGCAGGCTCAGCGCCGTCAGCGACGTCGTGGTGTCGACACCGCCGCCGATGAGGTTCCAGAGGATGTCGAGTAGCTGGGTGTCATCCAGGCGCTTGCCGTCGAACTCGAACTGGACCAGGAAGCTCGTCAGGTCATCGCCGGGATCGGCCCGTCGCGCCGCCACGAACTTCAACAAGCCGTCGAGCATCGCGGGGACTTCGGCGATGGCCTTGTTGTACTCGTCGCCGCCGGACGCGGCCATCACCGAGTGGAAGAGGTCGGCGTAGAGCTGCCAGTTGTCATAGGGCAGACCCATCAACCTCATGGTGAGGATGGCCGGAACCGGGCTGGCGTAGTCGAGCACGAGGTCCATCCGCCCGACGGCGATCCGCTGGTCGAGGAACCAGTGCACCGACTGCTCCATGAACGGCCGCATCTTCTCGACGGCGCCGGTGGAGAAAAACGGGGTGAGCGCCCGCCGCAGCGCCAGGTGGTAGGGGCCGTCGACCTCCCCGATGCCCAGCGGTGGCTGCCCTTCGGGGCGCGGGACGCCCATCTCACCCTGGTAGTGCACGCCGTCGGCGGCGTCCGGTTCGTACTTGTGGACGAACGTGTCACCGTCTCGAGCGGCTTGCGCCACCGCCTCGTAACTCGTGACGTACCAGAATCCGCCGTAGTTCTCGTTCCACGCGACCGGGCACCGACGGCGGAGGTCCGCGTTGACTTCCCGCTCGTTGAGGTTGAACTCGTCGGAGTGATGGTCGAAATCAACGACTGCGTCGGCGGTGACGTCGGGACCGGCCATTAGGCTATCTTTGCATTTTTACGAAACTTAAGCTGGTGGGTGGAGGTAGAAGCATCGACGACTGGGCAGCGGGAGCGACGATCGGCGGGCTGGCGATCCCGCCGATGCCGGACCTCGCCCGCATGCGCAAGGCGCGCTTCGAACGCCTGCAAAATCAGCTCGACGCGCAGGGCATCGACGGCCTGGTTCTGCTGGGATCGAGCTCGGTCGCCTACGCCGCCGGCGCCGCGGTGCCTGCTCAGGACGGCGACGGCGCGGCCTTGTTCCGTGCGGTGGCCGTTGTCGTCAAAGGAGATTCGGCGCCGCACCTCTACACGACCTTCGTCGACGGCGTGCCGACCGACCTGCCGCACGATCACCTGCACGGACCGTTGTTCCCCGACCTCGACGACGGGATCGAATTCTTCGCCGGGGCGCTTGCCGACCATTTCCCGACCGGTGCCCGCATCGGCATCGATGACCAGTCGCACGCGATGCTGCGGGCCGTGACGGCGTACGACTGGGCCGACGCGGGCGACGTGATCGGGCCTGCCAAGATCACCAAGACCCCGGACGAGGTGGCCTGCATCCGCAACGCGCAGCGGCTCAACGAGCTGGCGATGATCGACGCGCTGGCCGTCCTTCGCCCCGGAATCCGCCAGATCGACCTGAGTGCGGCATTCCTTCGCCGAGTCTTCGAACTCGGCGCTTCCGCCGGCGGCATCGATCCGATCTGGCAGGTGATGGCCCCGACCCGCGAGCTCGGCCCGTGGACCCTGCACGGAGATCTCGCCTATCCGACCGTCACCACCGACCGGTTCCTGCGCGAAGGGGATGTCATCTGGGTGGACGCAGGCATCAATTGGGAGGGTTACGCGTCCGACTACGGGCGGACGTGGATCACGGGCGTCGACCCGGTGCCGAATGCGAGGCAGGAAGAGCACTTCCGGCGCTGGCGGGCGGTGGTCGACGCGGCGTTGGAGATCCTCAAGCCTGGCGTTTCGGCGCTGCAACTCGGAAGGGCGGCCATCGACGCCAATGACGGCGTCCGGCCGTGGATCGAGCACTTCTACTTGGCCCACGGTGTCGGCACCGAGAGTGCCGAGATGCCGCTCATCGGAACGGATCTCGGTGAGGCATTCGATGAGCGGCTGACCATCGAACCTGGGATGGTGCTGGTCTTCGAGCCGGTCATCTGGGAGGAGGGTGCGGCCGGGTATCGGTCGGAAGACATTGTGGCCGTGACTGATACGGGCTGGGTGAAGCTCAGCGGCTCGACCTACGATCCATATGGAGTGCGCGCATGAGTCCCGCTCCACGCGATCGTGGTCTGCTGGTCGGCGTGATGGGCCTCGAGGACGACGCACGAGTCGACTTCTCCCGCCTGCGACGGGAACGGCGCGCGAAGGTGCTCGCGGGCATGGAGCGCCATGGTCTCGACGCCCTCATGCTCGGTGGCGTCGGGAACGTCCGGTACGTGTCGGGCGCACGCCAGCTGGGTCGCGCCGGCGTGCTTCCGTTCGCACCCGTCGTGGTGGTCGTGCGCGAAACGGGTCGCGTGCATCTGCTTTCGACGTGGGACGAGGGGGTGCCGCCGGAGATCGGCCGCGACGACCTGTACGGCCTCAGTTGGAATCCGGTCAACCTCGCGACGTCGCTTGCGTCCATCGACGGATTGCGGCAGGCGCAGCGCGTCGGCACCGACGGCCTGACACCGATGTTCGCCGGGTTGCTTCCCCAGCTCGTCACCACGGCCGAACTCGTCGACGCCGCACCGGTGTTGGCAGCAGCTCGACGAATCAAGACGCCCGACGAGATCACCTGTCTTGACGTGGCGTCGGCTCTTGCCGAAGCGGCGCTGAGCGCTCTGGACGACGCCCTCGAGCCCGGCATCACCGAGCGTGAACTGCTGGGCGTCTACTACGAGCGGGTCGCGAGTCTCGGCTCGCCGATGGCGCCGTCGGAGAGCGTGTGCTTCGCCACGCCGACGCAGGGGCCGGTGCGATTCCGGCATCTGGCAACGGACCGCTCCGTCGGCGACGGGGAATTGGTTGTGCTGGCTCCGAGCGCGCTGTACGCCGGATACGAGGCCGGCTTGGCCCGCACTCGGGTGGCCGGAAGCGCTGTGCTGCAAGGGGCGACGGATCTGGCGACGCGATGCGCCCGCGGTATGGACGCGCTGGTGGCGGCGTGCCGTCCAGGCAACACCGGCGCAGATCTCTACCGCGCGTGGGAGAGCGACGGGAACCCCGAATCACCGGTCCCGCTGGCGCATGGGATCGGACTCGGTGCCGAGCCACCGGTGATCGGGTTGGGTCGCGGACGCGATGCCACGCTCGACGAGGGCATGGTGCTCAGCGTCCAGTCCTGGGTCACCGCCGACGGCGTCGGCGGCTGCCTGGAACGGGCCACGGTGCGGGTCGACAGTGCAGGGCCGTCGACACTTACCCGCTACGGAAGGCTGTAATGACCAGTCACCGAACCGTTTTCAACCATGTCGGGTTGTGTGTCACCGATCGCGCGCGATCGCGTCGTTTCTATGAGGGGCTGCTGGGCTTCCAGTTCTGGTGGGAACTCGAACCGCCAGACGAAGGCACCGACCAGCTACTACAACTCGAGAACCCCGTCGGGCTGCACGCGACGTATCTGGTTCGTGACGGGTTGGTGCTCGAGCTTCTCGACTACTCGAAGCGAGAAGTCCACGCCGGGCCGCGCCGCGTCATGGACGAGCTGGGCCTGACCCATCTGTCGCTGTCGGTGTCCGGCCTCTCCGACGTGTTGGCACTGGTCGACGGCTTCGGGGGATCGGTAGTCGACGGCACGGTGTCCGAGCAGTCGGCGATGATCCGCGACCCGGACTCGCAGCTCATCGAACTGCTCGCGGACTCTTGGCTCGCCGTTCTGCCCCCGCGCCCCTAACAATCCCTTGCAATCACTACGTTCGTAGTGGTACCTTTCTGCCCATGACAGTCACTACAGACGTAGTACAACGCAAAGACTCCTTCTGGGACACCTACCGGCAGGCATGGCTACTTCTTCCGTGCCGGCCGCCATGCTCACAATTTCCCTCGGCGTCGTCATCCACCTCTATCGGGTGATTTTCGGAGACGAGCTGACGATGCAGTACGTGATGACGCCGACGACCGACAAGATCCTCCTGGTGCCGATGACCTACGCCGGGATCACCGGCATCCTGCTTCTGGTGCACCACCGCGTCCGGTTCGCCAACAAGCCACACAGGGCGCTCTTCACCGGCTCGGTGGTCTACATCGCCGGCAGCGTCCCGTTGCACATCTACTGCTCGTACATCGTCTGGGACACGACCCTGATGACGTGGTTCCCGATGTGGTTCAGCTACTTCCTGCTGATCCTGGTGTACCCGGCGTTCCTGACGCTGTTCTGGAAACTGCAGTATAGGAACTGATGCCCACCAACCCTGAACGACGGACGCAGATCCTCGACGCCGCGATCGACATCCTGTGCGACGACGGCGTCGGGGGTCTCACGCATCGCCAGGTCGACAGCCGCGCCGGAGTCCCCGCCGGCACCACGTCGAACTACTTCCGGACCCGGCAGGCGCTTCTCGAAGCGACCGCCGCCCGGACGGTGGACTTGCATTGGCAGCGGGTAGAGGCGCTGCAGTCGGCGGTCGGCCCGCTGAGCCGAGACGCGCTGAAGGCGTTGATGATTCGCATGCTGGAGCCCGATGAGCAGTTTCGCCGCTGGACACTGGCCCGGTTCGAGCTGTTCATGGAGAGCACGCGGCGCGAGGAGCTGCGGCCGCTGATGAAGGAGCTTCAGGCGGCAGCGGTGAAGTCGGCGACGCTCATATTCGAGGCCGCCGGCCTCACCCCGCCACCGGATCGGATGGACGAGCTCAGCAGGGTGCTCAACGGCTTTGTGTTCAGCAACCTAACCATCGCGCCCGAGCCGGGCACGCAAGATGCCGCTGGTCTTGTGGACCGACTGTTGAGCGCCTTCCTCGACTAACCCAGAGCCTTGACCTTGAGTGCGTCGAACTCGGCCTGGGTGATCGTCCCCGACTCCAGAAGTCCCTTCGCGTCGGCGATCTCCTGTGCCGGCGAACGGCCCGCCGCCTGGCGGATGTAGTCATCGGTCTGCCTCTTGGCAGCCGCGGCCGCTTCCCGAGCACGTTCGGTCATGCCCTTGCCCCGGGCGATCAGGTAGATAACCGCCGTAAGCCACGGGAGCACGAGCAGGAAAGACCACCCAGACGGCCTTCACCCACCCCGATGTGGTGTGGTCACGCCAGAGCAGGTCCGTGAGGATCTGGAACAGCACCAGCAGGTACGCGATCCACGCGAAGATGATCAGGAAGTGCCAGAGGAAATAGTAGGACCCCGTCCACGTTCGACCCCTTCATAACTGACGGTTGAACGCGCAGATTTTTGTGCGCGCGTCAGTTAAGCATGCGCCGCCGCGCGGTTGACCGCCGACACGACGGCCCGCAACGACGCCGTGGTGATCGAGGTCGCGATGCCGACACCCCAGATGGTCTTGCCGTTCACCGACGCCTCGACATACGCGGCGGCTTTGGCCTGCTCACCCGACGACATCGCGTGCTCGGAGTAGTCGAGCACGTGGACATGGATGCCGACGCCTGACAGCGCGTCGACGAACGCGGCAAGCGGGCCGTTGCCCGAGCCCTGGATCTCCGTCTCGACGCCGTCGATCTTGACGACGGCCCTGATGGTGTCGGTGCCGCCGTCGACTTCCGACGCGGCGACCTGCTGCCGGATGCGTTCCAGCGGCCGCACCGGTGCGAGGTACTCCTCGGCGAATACGTCCCACATCTCCTTGGACGACACCTCGCCGCCCTCGCCTTCGGTGATCTTCTGGATCGCCTGGGAGAACTCGATCTGCAGTCGGCGCGGCAGCGCAAGACCGTGGTCGGCCTTCATGATGTAGGCCACGCCGCCCTTACCGGACTGCGAATTCACCCGGATGACGGCCTCGTAGGTACGGCCGACGTCCTTGGGGTCGATCGGCAGATACGGCACCTGCCAAAGGATGTCGTCGACGTCGGCGTCGGCCTCGTCGGCCGACACCTTCATCGCGTCCAGGCCCTTGTTGATGGCGTCCTGGTGGCTACCGGAGAACGCGGTGTAGACCAGGTCGCCGCCGTACGGGTGGCGTTCGTGGACCGGCAACTGGTTGCAGTACTCGACGGTGCGCCGGATCTCGTCGATGTTGGAGAAGTCGATCTGCGGGTCGATGCCGCGGCTGAACAGGTTCAGGCCCAGCGTCACGATGCACACGTTGCCGGTGCGCTCCCCGTTGCCGAACAGGCAGCCCTCGATCCGGTCTGCGCCGGCCTGGTAGCCCAATTCCGCTGCGGCGACCGCAGTTCCGCGGTCATTGTGCGGATGCAGGCTCAATATGATGCTGTCCCGACGGGCCATGTTGCGGCTCATCCACTCGATCGAGTCGGCGTAGACGTTCGGGGTGGCCATCTCCACGGTGGCGGGCAGATTGATGATCAGCGGCCACTCCGGGGTGGGCTGGATGACGTCGGCGACCGCATCGCATACGTCCTTGGCATATTCCAGCTCGGTGCCGGTGTAGGACTCCGGCGAGTACTCGAACCGCCACAGGGTGCCCGGATACTTCGCCGCCTCCTCGACGCACTTGCGGGCGCCGTCGGTGGCGATGGCCTTGACCGCTTCCCGGTCGGCGCGGAACACAACGCGGCGCTGCAGGATTGACGTCGAGTTGTAGAAATGCACGATCGCCCGCGGCGCGCCTTCGCACGCCTCGAATGTCCGCTCGATCAGCTCGGGCCTGCACTGCGTCAGCACCTGGATGGTGACGTCGGCGGGGATCTTGTTCTGCGTGATGATTTCGCGGACGAAGTCGAAGTCGGTCTGGCTGGCTGATGGGAAGCCGACCTCGATCTCCTTGTATCCCATGCGAACAAGCAGTTCGAACATGCGGTGCTTACGCGCCGGGCTCATCGGGTCGATCAGTGCTTGATTGCCGTCGCGCAGATCCACTGCGCACCACATGGGTGCGCTGTCGACGACCCGGTCGGGCCAGGTGCGGTCTGCTAACGAGACGGGTTCGACTTCTTCGGCGAAGGTGCGGTACCGGCTCATCGGCATCGACGAGCCCCGCTGGGTGTTCCATCCGGGTTGTCCGTCGTGCGGCGCGCCGGACGGCGTGGTGATGGTTCGTGCCGACGTGTAGGCGTCGACAGAGGGTTTAGTGGAATTCGGGTTGTTCACGGTATTGGCTCCGGGAATGAATAGGGACTCGACCGGCGCATCGCGAACACCCGCGACGGGAAGCCGGTCTGGATCAGACCCCGTCGCGGCGTCCGAGAAGGAGCACCCGCTGAACCGAAGACATGGTGGGAACACTCTATCAAGCGACGCTGCCAGGCCGAAACCCGGCTGAAACGCCTCTACAGCTGAAGCGGTTGACCCCACCGGCCGGCGAACGCGACCTCTTCCAGCGGCAGCCGTTGGCGTCCTTGCGCGTCGCGCTCAACGATCTCGGGTGGCGCGTTCTCGTAGTCGCCGAGCGAACCAACGGCGACGACGGCGACGGGACGTACGCCCGCCGGAGTTCCGAACACCTCGCGTGCGCCGTCGGCGTTGAAACCCGCCATCGGGTGAGCGACCAGCCCGCGCGAGACCGCCTCGATGGTCAATTGCGCGATCGCCGCGCCCGCGTCGACCGCCGCGTACCGGGCGGTCCGGTCATCCTCGCCCTCGTCGATGCAGACCACGATCAGCGCCGCCGCCGCGTGGGCGTAGCGGTTGCCGCGCTTCAGGAGGTCGGTGATCTGGGTGAAGGTTTCGTCACCGCGCAGCCCGACGATGAACCGCACCGGTTGACGATGCCCCCACGTCGCGGCCCAGCGTGCGGCCTCCAGGACGGCGACCAGCTGCTCGGCGTCCAACGTCGCGTCGGGATCGAACATCCGCGGGCTCCACCGCGCGGCGATGTGCGGATGGATCGGCACCCGGGTCTCGGCGTGCCGACCGGCGGGGCTATCGGCCACGTGACGACGGTACCGGCGGCATAAATGAGGTGCGCGAACCCCTTATCCTTGGTGGGATCTTCCGCAACACCTGAAAGGTCATTACGTGGCGCTCGTCGTGCAGAAGTACGGCGGATCTTCGGTATCTGACGCCGAACGGATCCGCCGGGTCGCTGAGCGCATCGTGGAGACCAAGAAGCAGGGCAACGACGTCGTCGTGGTGGTCTCCGCCATGGGGGACACCACCGATGACCTGCTCGACCTGGCCAGACAGGTCTGCCCGGCCCCACCGGCGCGGGAAATGGACATGCTGCTGACCGCGGGTGAGCGGATCTCCAACGCGCTGGTCGCGATGGCCATCGACTCGCTCGGTGCCCAGGCCCGGTCGTTCACCGGGTCGCAGGCCGGAGTGATCACCACCGGCACCCACGGCAATGCCAAGATCATCGACGTCACCCCCGGCCGGCTGCGGCAGGCGCTCGACGAGGAGCTGATCGTGCTGGTCGCCGGCTTCCAGGGGGTCAGCCAGGACAGCAAGGACGTCACGACGCTCGGCCGCGGCGGGTCGGACACCACCGCGGTCGCCCTGGCTGCCGCGCTGAACGCCGATGTCTGTGAGATCTACACCGATGTCGACGGGATCTTCACCGCCGACCCGCGGATCGTGTCCAACGCCCAACGGCTGGACACCGTCACGTTCGAGGAAATGCTCGAGATGGCCGCATGCGGGGCCAAGGTGCTGATGCTGCGCTGTGTGGAATACGCCCGCCGCTATGACGTCCCGATTCATGTCCGGTCGTCGTACTCGGACAAACCGGGCACATTTGTGACCGGATCGATAGAGGACATACCCATGGAAGACGCCATCCTGACCGGAGTCGCACACGACCGCAGCGAGGCCAAGGTGACCGTCGTCGGCCTGCCCGACGTTCCGGGCTACGCCGCGAAGGTTTTCCGCGCGGTGGCCGATGCCGACGTCAACATCGACATGGTGCTGCAGAACATCTCCAAGATCGAGGACGGCAAGACCGACATCACCTTCACCTGCTCGCGCGACAGCGGGCCGGGTGCGGTGGAGAAGCTGACGGCGCTGCAGGACGAGATCGGCTTCACCAAGGTGCTCTACGACGATCACATCGGCAAGGTGTCGCTGGTCGGTGCGGGCATGCGCAGCCACCCCGGCGTCACCGCGAGGTTCTGTGAGGCGCTCGCCGGGGTGGGAGTGAACATCGACCTGATCTCCACCTCCGAGATCAGGATCTCGGTGCTGGTCAAGGACAGCGAATTGGACAAGGCCGTGGTGGCGTTGCACGAGGAGTTCGGCCTCGGCGGCGACGAGGAGGCAGTGGTCTACGCAGGGACGGGACGCTAGATGGTCAACATTGGTGTAGTCGGCGCGACCGGGCAGGTCGGCCAGGTGATGCGCACGCTGCTGGACGAACGCGATTTCCCGGCGACTTGTCGGTGCGGTTCTTCGCCTCCGCGCGGTCACAGGGCAAGAAGCTGGAATTCCGCGGGCAGGAGATCGAGGTCGAGGACGCCGAGACCGCGGACCCGAGCGGCTTGGACATCGCGTTGTTCTCCGCAGGCGCGACGATGTCGCGGGTGCAGGCGCCGCGGTTTGCCGCCGCGGGCGCGATCGTCATCGACAACTCGTCGGCCTTTCGTAAGGACCCGGACGTGCCGCTGGTGGTCAGCGAGGTGAACTTCAACAGAGATGTCGCCAACCGGGCTCGGTCTCTGAAGAAGGGCATCATCGCCAACCCGAACTGCACCACGATGGCCGCGATGCCGGTGCTCAAGGTGCTGCACGACGAGGCGCAGTTGACGCGCATCGTCGCATCGACCTACCAGGCCGTGTCGGGCAGCGGGCTGGCTGGTGTTCAGGAACTCTTCCAGCAGGCCCGCGCGGTGGTCGACGACAGCGAGCAGCTGGTGCACGACGGCGGCGCGCTGCAGTTCCCGCCGTCCAACAAGTACGTCGCGCCGATCGCGTTCAACGTGGTCCCGTTGGCAGGCTCGCTCGTCGACGACGACTCCGGGGAGACAGACGAGGACCAGAAGCTGCGCAACGAGAGCCGCAAGATCCTCGGCATTCCGGACCTCTTGGTCAGCGGCACGTGTGTGCGGGTGCCGGTGTACACCGGCCACTCGCTGTCGATCAACGCCGAGTTCGCCAGGCCATTGTCGCCGGATCGCGCGCGCGAAGCTGCTCGACGGCGCCCCGGGGGTGAAGGTGGTGGACGTGCCGACCCCGCTGGCGGCCGCCGGTGTCGACGAGTCTCTGGTCGGCCGGATCCGCCAGGATCCCGGTGTGCCAGACGGTCGAGGCCTTGCTTTGTTCGTGTCCGGCGACAACCTGCGAAAAGGTGCGGCGCTGAACACAATTCAGATAGCCGAGCTGCTGGCCGCCGAGCTGTAGCCCCGGAACCCGTGCGCCGAAACCGACGTTTGGGCGGGAAAGTGCGAGCAGTTATCGCCATTTCGTCGATTTCGGCGTCGGCCGCCGTGCTCCTGGCAGCCTCGCCCGCAAACGCCGACCCTCCCGCGCCGATTCCGGAGCCGATCTTGCCGCCGCTGGCGCCCGGCCAGGTGCTGCGCATCGGACCGACGGCTGGAACCGGCACGCCGACAAGGGATTACGGTATCGGCGCCACCGATCTGTGCGAGTTCATCGAGTTCCCGAGCGGCATCCTGCAGGTGTGCGGTGACAGCTTCGCCGGCCAGGGTGTCGGCTTCGGCGGCTGGTACTCGCCGATTGCGCTGCATGTCGAGACCGACTCCGTCGACGACCCCACTGGGGTGCGCTACGGCGGTGTCACCGGGACCGACAAGCCGTTGCTCGCCGACCCGACACCGCCGGGTTCCTCGCAACTGCCGGCTGGCGTCGTGCAGATCAACCGCGAGAACTACATGATGGTGACGACCGCCAAAGACCTGCGGCCACAGTCCTCGCGACTGGTGAAAGCCGATCCGGCGCAGGGTAATTGGCCGACACTGCCGAACTCGCAACGTGACGCGTGGTTCGAAGGCGGTCGCCAGAGCCAGGTCAGCGGATATTACGACCCGATCCCGAAGCCAGATTCGCCGACCGGCTGGGTGTACATCGTGGCCAACAACTTCGACCGCACCGGGCCGGCGGTGCTGTACCGCGCCAAACGCGAGAGCTTCACCGACCGCGCGAGCTGGCAGGGCTGGTCGTCGGTGATCGGACCCGACGGCGGCTGGAACAAGCCGCCGACACCGCTCTGGCCGGACAGGGTCGGCGAGATGAGCGTTCGGCAGATCGACGGCAAGACGGTGTTGTCCTACTTCAACGCCAGCACCGGCAATATGGAGGTGCGGGTGGCCGACGACCCCACCTCACTGGGCACCGCCCCGGTCACCACCGTGGTATTCGCCAGCGAGTGGCCGGATCCCGCCGAGCATCTGCCGCCGCCCGAGGACAACCGGTTGGCCCAGCCCTACGGCGGCTACATCTCGCCGGGATCCACCCTCGACGAGCTGCGCGTGTTCATCAGTCAGTGGAATACCCTGCCGCGCGCGCAGGCTCCGTACCGCGTCATCCAGTTCGCGGTGAACCCGTTCAAGCCCGGGCAGTCGCTGCCGTTCGGCTGACCGGAGGCCCAATCGTTCATTGCGATGCCGGCTCGTCTTCTCCCCGAGGTTTTCTCGCAGCAGCCTTGGCCCTGATCCGCTGATGGGCGGTGAGCAGTAGCCGGTCGAACGTCGAGCGGGGTGGCACGATCTCGTCGTACTCCAGGGCGCGGACATCCGCTATCAGCTGTTCGGCCAAGACGCGCAACTTGACGTTGGTTTCCTGCGAGCGCCACTTGAGCAAGTCGAAGGCGGCGTCGGACTGGATGCGATAAACCAGCATCAAAATGCCCTTCGCCTGTTCGATTGCGGCCCGGTTCTCGGCGATTTCGGCGACCGCTTCGGTGATGATTGCCGCTTGGGTTTCACCTGTGGGTGTGACGTCGATGTAGAAGCCTTGTGTGCCGATCACCTCGCCGACGTTGTCGTGCATTCGTTCGCCGATGACGACGACCTCGCGAGTGGCGCCCTGCACGGTGATGATGCGGTGCCGGGTGCTGAACGGCCTGTGGGATCGGCGGATGTCTTCGAGAGTCGCGGCGACGTGTTCGTAGTCCTCCGGGTGCTTGTGCGAGAGCACCAGG
The DNA here is from genome assembly GCA_963800125.1 of uncultured Actinomycetota bacterium. Lineage (GTDB taxonomy): Bacteria > Actinomycetota > Actinomycetes > Mycobacteriales > Mycobacteriaceae > Mycobacterium. The sequence continues at coordinate 32,140 of CAWDAC010000053.1, forward strand.
TTAGTGGTCGGGGTGACTGATCCCGGCTGATAGCCGTGGATGCGCGCCACCTCGGGCGACCACTCCCACCGTTCGTCGGCGAAGTAGAAGCGGTACCAGCCGAAGTGTTGGGGAACTCCGCCGGCTAAGGCGAGCTCGACCGGCGAATCCTGATTGACGCCCTCAGCCATGGCAACGATTGATCCTACTGGAGTAAGCCATTCACAGCTGATTCATAAGCAAATCAAGAGAAGCGCATCAGAACCGTTTGCATGATCTGGGTTATGAGCGAACCAACGTCGACCTCCGAACCCGCGACCAGCCCCGTGGCCACCACCACGCCGCCGCCACCGCCCCCGCCTCCGGCGGATCACACGCCGCCCCCGCCGTACCGGCAGAGCCGGCTCAACCAAGTGGCCGCGTGGGTCGGCATCGTCGCAGGAATCGTGTTCATCGTCGCGGTGGTCTTCGGAACCGGCTTCATGGTCGGCAAGCACTCCGGCCGCGGCGGCTTCGAGCGCGGGCATGGAGCGGTCATGTTCCACCGCGATGGTCCGCCGGCCTTCCCGATGGGACCGCGGGGACAGTTCGAACGGCCACCCGGCTTCATCTTCCCGGGCGGACCTGGCTTCCAGCCGCCGGAGCCTCCGCAGCCGGGATCCCCGACCACGACGGCTCCTGCTCGTCCGTAATTAAAAGATCCTGGTGCCGAGTGTGCGGTTGTTCGCGCGGGTTCTCGCGTTCTGCGTTAAACAACCGTACGCTCGTCCCTACGTTTTCTTGACTGATTCCAGAAAAGGCGTATAACGGAAAGCGTGGCCTCGGCGCGTGACCTCGATCCCCGGACCCTGCTGCGGGCCGCTGGATTACGGGTGACCGCGCCGAGGGTTGCGGTTCTGGAAGCCCTTGCCGCCAAACCTCATTCGACGGCCGACGAGGTCGCCGACCGCGTTCGACAGGCGTTGGGCTCGGTGTCGACTCAGGCCGTCTATGACGTGCTCCGTGCGTGCGTGAGCGCCGGTCTTGTCCGCCGCATCGAGCCTGCCGGATCTTCGGCGCTTTATGAGACCCGCACCGGCGACAACCATCACCACCTCGTGTGCCGGCTCTGTGGCCGGGTCACCGACGTCGACTGTGTCGTCGGCGACGCACCCTGCCTACACCCCTCGGACGTCGGCGGATTCGAGATCGATGAGGCAGAAGTCGTTTTTTGGGGTACATGCAAACAGTGTCGCGCGAAAGCGCCGGCGGCCCAGCCCACGATGGCCGCCCAACAGTGAGGAGATGAGTCGGATGGCTGACAAGTTCACGACGACGGATGCCGGTGCCCCGGCACCGAGCGTCGAGCACTCGCTGACCGTCGGGCCCGACGGCCCGATTCTGCTGCAGGATCACTACCTCATCGAACAGATGGCCAACTTCAACCGGGAGCGCATCCCGGAGCGTCAGCCCCACGCCAAGGGCGGCGGCGCGTTCGGCCACTTCGAGGTGACGCAGGACGTCAGCAAGTTCACCCGGGCGGCGGTTTTCCAGCCCGGCACCAAGACCGAGATGGTGGCCAGGTTCTCCACCGTCGCGGGCGAGCGCGGCAGCCCAGACACCTGGCGTGACCCGCGCGGCTTCGCGCTGAAGTTCTACACCAGCGAGGGCAACTTCGACATGGTCGGCAACAACACGCCGGTGTTCTTCGTCCGCGACCCGATGAAGTTCCAGAACTTCATCCGCAGCCAGAAGCGCATGCAGGCCACCAACCTTCGCGACCACCACATGCAGTGGGACTTCTGGACGCTGTCACCCGAGTCGGCGCACCAGGTCACCTATCTGATGGGCGACCGAGGCATCCCGAAGACCTGGCGCAACATGAACGGCTACTCCAGTCACACCTACAGCTGGCTGAACGCCGACGGCGAACTGTTCTGGGTGAAGTACCACTTCAAGACCGATCAGGGCATCGACTTCTTGACCCAGGAGGATGCCGACCGGCTGGCCGGTGAGGACGGTGACTACCACCAGCGCGACCTCTACACCTCGATCGAGGACGGCAACTTCCCCAGCTGGACGCTGCACGTGCAGATCATGCCGTTCGAGGACGCCAAGACCTACCGGTTCAACCCGTTCGACCTGACCAAGGTGTGGCCGCACGGTGACTACCCGCTGCACGAGGTCGGCAAGATGACGCTGAACCGCAACGTCACCGACTACCACGCCCAGATCGAACAGGCCGCGTTCGAGCCGAACAACATCGTGCCGGGCACCGGCCTGAGCCCGGACAAGATGCTGCTGGCCCGCGGGTTCTCCTACTCCGATGCGCACCGGGCCCGGCTGGGGGTCAACTACAAGCAGATCCCGGTCAACGAGCCGAAGGTCGAGGTGAACGCGTACTCCAAGGACGGCGCGATGCGCATCCGCAACGCCACTGATCCCGTCTATACGCCGAACTCGATGGGTGGGCCCGAGGTGGACCCGAGGCGGGCCGCCGAGGCGCATTGGGCATCGGACGGCGACATGGTCCGCTCGGCCTACACCCTGCGTCAGGATGACGGCGATTGGGGCCAGCCCGGCACCCTGGTCCGTGAGGTGCTCGACGACGAAGCGCGGGACCGCTTGGCCCAAAACATCATTGGCCACGTTTCCAAGGGCGTGCGCGAACCCGTGCTGTCGCGGGTGTTCGAGTACTGGAAGAACGTCGACCCCGATCTCGGCAAGAAGATCGAGGAAGGCGTGCGCGCCAACCTGAACGGCAACGGCTCCTAGACGATCCGACCGGACGCCCCGGTTGCTCTCAGCCCATTTGAGCGACCGGGGCGTCTTGCCGTCTCCGGCCGGGCTGGCATGATCAAGCCCATGAGCATCGAAGTCGTTTACACCGCAGAATCAACCTCAACCGGCGGCGGCCGCGACGGCCACGTCAAGTCCACCGACGGCAAGATCGATATGGAGACCCGGCCGCCGAAGGAGATGGGCGGCAGCGGCGAGGGCGTCAACCCCGAACTGCTCTTCTCGGCGGGTTCGCCGCCTGCTTCCTCGGGGCGCTGCGCCTGGTCGCGAGGAACGAGAAGATTGACCTCGACGACGCCACCGGCATCACCGCCCAGGTCGGCTTCGGGAAGGACTCCGAGGGCGGGTTCGGCATCAACGCAAACCTGATCGGCTATCTGCCCGGCCTTGAGCAGGGCGCGGCCGACGAGCTGATGGAGAAGGCGCACGGCGTGTGCCCGTATTCGAAGGCCACCGAGGGCAACATCGACGTCAAGCTGTCGGCGAAGGTCTAGTCGCGTGCGCACCGTCGCCCTAGCGGGCGTCGGTATGGCCGTCGGCATGGCCCTGGCCGCGCCGGCGGACGCTCGCCCATCGGATCCGGGCGTGGTGAACTACGCCGTGCTCGGCAAGGGTTCGGTGGGCAACATCGTCGGCGCGCCTATGCGGTTCGAGTCGACGTTCACCGATCCGTTCCAGTCGTATTACGTCGACACCCCGGTGTGTAACAACTGGGCCGATATCGGGCTACCCGAGGTGTACGCCGACCCGGACCTGGCGTCATTCAACGGTGCGGTGGCGCAGGAGTCGCCGACCGACATCACGCACCGCGTCAAGCAGGCGGTCGGCGTGTTCGCCACCAACGACGCCGCCGGCCGAGCCTTCCACCGGGTCGTCGACCGAACCGCAGGCTGCTCGGGCCAGACCACGGCCATGCATCTGGACAACTTCACCACGGAGGTGTGGACGTTCACCGGCGGGCCCGCGACGGCGACCGACGCCGACTGGGTGAAGCAGGAAGCGGGCACCGACCGGCGCTGCTTCACCACCACCCGGCTGCGGGAGAATGTTCTGCTCCAGGCGAAAGTGTGCCAAGCCGGCAACGGCGGTCCCGCGGTGAACGTGCTGGCCGGTGCCATGCAGAACACGCTGGGCCAGTAGAGCGCGGTTATTTGGGTACCCGTCACCGACGTGTCACGCGAAAATCGCGGGACTTTGTCGGTGTCGTCTGGAAGATGGAGTGAAGGCGGCGAGCGTCCTGGACCCGGAAGGGATGGTGTTATGACCAACGCCATCACGTCCGACCTGGATGAAGCACACCCAATCGACGTCGACGATGCCGAGCTGACCAGCGCCAACAGTGCCGCGGAGCACATCGGCGCCAACTGTCTGACAGACGGTCCGGTGGGTCGGGTGGGCCTGGAAGTCGAGGCGCACTGCGTCGATCTCGCTGATCCGCTGCGCCGCCCGAATTGGGACGAGCTCACCGCGGTCATCGCAGAAGTTCCGGATCTGCCCGGCGGCAGCGTCGTCACCGTCGAGCCCGGCGGCGCGGTGGAACTGTCCGGCCCGCCGATGGACGGCCCGCTGCAGGCCATTACCGCCATGGCCGCCGACCGGGCGGTGCTGCGCTCGGCGTTCGCCGAGGCGGGACTGGGTCTGGTGCTGCTCGGTGCCGACCCGCTGCGGCCGGCGAAGCGGGTGAACCCAGGCGACCGGTACCGCGCGATGGAACAGTTCTTCGCGGCCAGCCAGACCGGCGCCGCCGGTGCGGCGATGATGACGTCCACGGCGTCGGTGCAGGTCAACCTCGAGGCCGGCCCGCAGGCCGACTGGGCGGCGCGGGTCCGGCTGGCGCATGCGCTCGGCCCGACGATGGTCGCGATCGCGGCCAACTCGCCGCTGCTCGGCGGCAAGTTCACCGGGTGGCGCAGCTCGCGCCAGTGGGTGTGGAGTCAGCTCGACTCGGCTCGGTGCGGCCCGATCCTCGGCGTGAACGGTGAGGACCCGGCCAGCGACTGGGCGCGCTACGCGATGAAGGCACCCGTGATGCTGGTGCACCCCACGCCGGAGATGGATGCGGTGCCGGTGACTAACTGGGTGCCGTTCGCGGACTGGGCTGACGGACGGGTGCTGCTGGGAGACCGGCGACCGACGCAAGCCGACCTGGACTACCACCTGACGACTCTGTTCCCACCGGTACGGCCGCGTCGGTTCCTGGAGATCCGCTACCTCGACAGCGTGCCCGACGCGGTGTGGCCCGCCGTGGTCTTCACCCTCACCACGCTGCTCGACGACCCGGTCGCCGCCGATGTCGCCGCTGAGGCCACCGAACCGGTGGCGACGGCCTGGGATCGCGCCGCGCAGATGGGGCTCGGTGACCGGCGGCTGCACGAGGCCGCCAACCGCTGCGTGCAGACCGCCGCCGAACGCGTTCCCGCCGAACTCGAGGAATCGATGCAGCGGTTGGTGCGTTCGGCCGAAAGGGGACGTTGCCCGGCCGACGATTTCTCCGACCGGGTGGTCAAGAACGGGATCGCCACCGCGGTGAGCGAACTGGCGCAAGGGGAGCAGTGACCGCACGCGAAATGCTGGCGCGCAGACTGACCAAGGCGCGGGACCGCACCCTTCGGCTGGTCGAGTTCGACGACGCCGAACTGGGCCGCCAGTACGACCCGTTGATGAGCCCGTTGGTGTGGGACCTCGCGCACATCGGTCAGCAGGAAGAGCTCTGGCTGCTGCGCGGAGGCAACCCGGACCGGCCGGGCATGCTGGCGCACGATGTGGAGCGGCTCTACGACGCATTCGTGAACTCGCGAGCCAGTCGGGTCGACCTGCCGCTGCTGCCGCCGTCGGATGCCCGGGCCTACTGCGCGACGGTGCGCACCAAGGCGCTGGATGTTCTCGATGCGCTGGCCGACGACGACCCCGAAGGCCAAGCGTCGTTCAACTTCGGGCTGGTGATCAGCCACGAAAACCAGCACGACGAGACGATGCTGCAGGCGCTGAACCTACGGTCGGGCCCGCCGCTGCTGGACTCTGGGCAGCCGCTTCCCCCCGGCCGCCCCGGCGTGGCAGGTACATCCGTTGTGGTGCCCGGCGGCTCGTTCGTCCTTGGTGTGGACGCGGTGACCGAGCCGCACTCGCTTGACAACGAGCGGCCCGCGCACGTCGTCGACGTGCCCAGCTTCCGCATCGGCCGTGTCCCGGTGACCAACGGTGAATGGAAACAGTTCGTTGACGACGGCGGATACCGGCAGTCGCGGTGGTGGTCCGAGCGCGGCTGGTCCCACCGCGAGCAGGTTGGGCTGACCGCACCGCAGTTCTGGAATGCCGACGGCACCCGCACCCGGTTCGGTTACGTCGAGGACATTCCCGCCGACGAGCCCGTGCAGCACGTTACGTATTTCGAGGCCGAGGCCTACGCGGCCTGGGCAGGCGCCCGGTTACCAACCGAGGTCGAATGGGAGAAGGCGTGCGCGTGGGATCCGAAAGCCGGTGAGCGCAGGCGCTTTCCGTGGGGTCGGTCGGAGCCGACGGAGCATCTGGCCAACCTCGGCGGTGATGCGTTGCGGCCGGCTCAGGTCGGCGCGTATCCCGCCGGCGCATCGGCGTATGGCGCCGAGCAGATGCTGGGCGACGTGTGGGAGTGGACCACGTCGCCGCTGCGGCCCTGGCCCGGTTTCACCCCGATGATCTACGAGCGCTATAGCCAGCCGTTCTTCGACGGCGACTACAAGGTGCTGCGCGGCGGCTCGTGGGCGGTCGCTTCCGACATCCTGCGGCCGAGCTTCCGCAACTGGGACCACCCGATCCGGCGGCAGATCTTCAGCGGCGTCCGGCTGGCCTGGGACGTCGACGGGACCGCGGTCTGATGTGCCGCCACCTGGGCTGGCTGGGTGAGCCGCGTTCGGTGGCGTCGCTGATGCTGGATCCCCCGTATGGACTACTGGTGCAGTCGTATGCGCCGCGTCGACAGAAGCACGGCCTGATGAACGCCGATGGGTGGGGCGTCGGGTTCTTCGACTCACCTCGTGTGCCTGGCGGCACGCCTCGGCGCTGGCGCAGCGCGGCGCCGCTGTGGAGCGACGCGTCGTTCGCCTCGGTTGCGCCCGCCCTTCGCAGCGGCTGCGTGGTGGCAGCGGTGCGGTCGGCCAGCGTCGGAATGCCGATCGAGTCGTCGGCGTCGGCGCCGTTCAGCGACGGAACGTGGTTGCTTTCGCACAACGGCCTGGTGGACCGAGCGGTGTTGCCGTCCTCCTCGTCGGCCGAGTCGACCAATGACAGCGCGCTGCTGGCGGCGCTGATCTTCGACCGCGGCCTCGACGCGCTCGGCGACACCATCGCCGAGGTTGCAGCCGCAGACCCCAATGCCAGGCTGAACATCCTGGCAGGCAACGGTTCTCAACTGCGGGCCACGACATGGGGCGACACCCTGTTCGTGCTGCGTCGTGACGATGGCGTGGTGCTGGCCAGCGAACCGTTCGACGACGATCCGGACTGGCAGGAAATCCCCGACCGCCACCTGGTCACGGTAGCCGACTCGAACGTGGAGTTGATCGGTTTGAATGGATCGTCATGACCCTCTCGCTGTCCAACTACCTAGCCGCGGACTTCGCAGCGCGAGCGCTGCGCCGCGACGTGTACGACGGCCTCACCCAGACACCGAAATCGTTGCCGCCCAAGTGGTTCTACGACTCGGTGGGTAGCGACCTGTTCGATCAGATCACCCGGCTGCCGGAGTACTATCCGACTCGGGCCGAGGCGGAGATCCTCCGGGATCGCTCGGCGGAGATCGCCGCCGCGTCCGGTGCGGACACGCTGGTGGAGCTGGGCAGTGGCACATCGGAGAAGACCAGGCTCCTGCTCAGCGCGCTGCGCGACCGCGGAGCACTGCGCCGGTTCATCCCGTTCGACGTCGACGCCGGGGTGCTGCAGGCCGCGAGTTCGGCCATCCTCGACGAGTATCCGGGCGTCGAGATCGACGCTGTCTGCGGCGATTTCGAAGAACATCTGGGCAAGATTCCGCGGGTCGGACGGCGACTGGTGGTGTTCCTGGGCTCCACGATCGGCAACCTGACGCCGGGGCCGCGCGCCGACTTCTTGTCGGCGCTTTCCGACACCTTGCAACCTGGCGACAGCCTGCTGCTGGGCACGGACTTGGTCAAGGACACCGGCCGGCTGGTTCGCGCTTATGACGACAGCGCAGGCGTGACGGCGCGGTTCAACCGCAATGTGCTCGCGGTGGTGAACCGCGAACTCGACGCCGACTTCGTCCTCGAGGCTTTCGAGCACGTGGCCCGGTGGAACACCGCCGAGGAACGCATCGAGATGTGGCTGCGGGCGGGCACCGCTCAGCGGGTGCGCGTCGGCGCGCTGGATCTGACCGCCGACTTCGCCGCAGGCGAGGAGATGCTCACCGAGGTGTCCTGCAAGTTCCGGCCGGAGGGCGTGGTTGCGGAGTTGGCCGACGCGGGCCTGCGGGGCACACATTGGTGGACCGATCGGGCGGGAGACTTCGCGCTGTCGTTGTCGGCGAAATGACGGAACTCGCGGACCGCTGGCGCGCGGCGCGGCCCACGGTCGCCGGCCTCCACTTGGACAGCGGTGCCTGCTCGCGGCAGAGTTTCGCGGTCATCGACGCCGCCGCTCAGCACGCCCGGCACGAAGCCGAGGTCGGCGGCTATGTCGCCGCAGAGGCCGCCGCGCCTGTGCTCGATGCTGGCCGGGCCGCGGTCGCGGCGCTGACCGGGATGACGGCCTCGGACGTCGTTTACACCACCGGCGCCAACCATTCGCTCGACCTGCTGCTGAGCAGCTGGACGGGGCCACGCACCGTCGCCTGTCTGCCCGGCGAGTACGGCCCGAACCTGGCGGTGATGGCGGCGAACGGCTTCCAGGTGCGGGCACTGCCGGTGGACGGCGATGGACGATTGGTCATCGATGAGGCCGCTACCGTCCTGGCGGTCAATCCGCCGGGCCTGGTGCACCTGACACCGCTCGCCAGCCACCGCGGCATCGTCCAGCCGGCGAGGGAGCTCGCCGATGTGTGCCGCGGCCTCGGTGTGCCGCTGGTAATCGACGCAGCGCAAGCGCTGGGCCACATCGACTGTGTGGTCGGCGCTAACGCTATCTACTCATCGTCGCGGAAATGGATTGCCGGCCCGCGGGGCGTGGGCGTACTCGCGATCCAACCCGCGCTGGCGGAACGGCTCCGGCCGCGGTTGCCGCCGCCGGACTGGGACCTGCCGTTGACGGTGATGGAACGGCTGGAGCACGGTGAAGCTAATCTCGCCGCACGCGTTGGCCTTTCGGTCGCGCTCGGCGAACATCTGGCTGCTGGTCCCGAGCACATTCGCACCCGGCTGGCCGAGCTGGGCAGGCTGACCCGCGAGACACTGGTCGAGGTCGAGGGATGGCGAATCGTCGAGCCGGTCGACGAGCCGACCTCGATCACCACCCTGGCGGCGACACACGGCGCGGACCCGCAACGGGTGCAGGCCTGGCTCATCGCCGAACGCGGCATCGTCACCACCTTCGCCGAGGTGCAGCGCGCACCCTTCGAACTGGCCGCGCCGGTGCTGCGGGCATCACCGCATGTCGACTGCACCGCTGACGACTTGGCGATACTTCGCCGAGGCCCTGGCCGCCGCGACCGCCCAGGTGTGACGTGGCCATTATTGGTGGGACGGCCGTAAAGTGTGACTGCGATCACAGCCTTGGGCCTCCGAAGCCCGGAAAGCGCCGGCAACCGATGGAGGTACTGGTCATGACCACCGATCCGGATCGGACCCCGCTCGAAGAATCACCCAAGCAGCCCGAACGCCGCGACCGTACGCACTGGCTCTACGTGGCCGTGCTGGTGGCCGTGGCGGTCGGCGTGGTGGTCGGGCTGCTGGCCCCGTCGGTCGGCAGATCGGTCGGTGTGCTCGGCACCATGTTCGTCGACCTGATCAAGATGATCATCACCCCGGTGATCTTCTGCACGATCGTGCTGGGTATCGGGTCGCTGCGCAAGGCCGCGACGGTCGGCAAGGTCGGTGGATTAGCGCTCGTGTACTTCGTGACGATGTCGACGTTCGCGCTGGCGATCGGCCTAGTCGTGGGCAACCTACTCCACCCGGGCGCCAACCTCGAGGTGTCCGAAGATATGTCCGGCCGGGCCGGCGAACTCGCGGAGCAGGCCCACGGTGAGGGCGGCCTGCTGGAGTTCATCCAGTCGATCATCCCCGACACGTTGTTCTCTGCGCTGACCTCCGGCAACGTGCTGCAGACGCTGTTCCTCGCGCTGATCACCGGGTTCGCGATTCAGGCGATCCCCCGCAGCGCCGCCGACCCCGCGCTGCATGCCATCGAGGTGCTGCAGAAAGTGGTGTTCAAGATCCTGGTGATGATCCTGTGGCTGGCGCCGATCGGCGCGTTCGGTGCGATCGCCAACGTCGTAGCGCGAACCGGCTGGGACGCGGTCGTCCAACTGATGACCCTGATGCTCGGCTTCTACATCACCTGCATCATCTTCGTGTTCGGCGTGCTAGGAGCGCTGTTGTGGGTCGTGTCGCGGGTGTCGATCTTCAAGCTGGTGCGTTACCTGGCCCGCGAGTACCTGTTGATCGTTGCGACCTCGTCGTCGGAGTCGGCGTTGCCGCGGCTGATCGCCAAGATGGAGCACCTGGGCGTGGATCGCAGCACCGCGGGGGTGGTGGTGCCGACCGGGTATTCCTTCAATCTCGACGGCACCGCGATCTACCTGACGATGGCGTCGTTGTTCATCGCCGACGCGATGGGCAAACCGCTGTCCATCGGCGAGCAGATATCGCTGCTGGTGTTCATGATGATCGCGTCCAAGGGGGCGGCCGGGGTTACCGGCGCCGGGCTGGCGGTGCTGGCCGGCGGGCTGCAGAGCCACCGGCCCGACCTGCTCGACGGGGTCGGCCTGATCGTCGGCATCGACCGGTTCATGTCCGAGGCCCGCGCGGTCACCAACTTCTCCGGCAACGCGGTCGCCACGCTGCTGGTGGGTACGTGGACGAACACCGTCGACAAGGAGCAAGTGGACACGGTGCTGCGGGGTGAGGATCCGTTCGACGAGACGACCATGCTTGACGAGGACGATGAACGGCGCCTCGAAGCGCGGCAGCGCGGTGAGGAGGCAGCGCACGCCTGACGCCGGGTTCAGTCACGGGAAGGGAACAGCCGGGCGAACTCCTCTGGCAGCGGTACGGCCCGGCGCGTGTCCGGGTCGACGGTGGCAAGGGTGACAACCCCGTCGGCGACAACCGGGCCATCGCTCCTCACGATCCGCTGTGCCAGAGCGAAGCTGGTACGGCCGCGCCGCTGCGGCCAGGTGACGATCCGCAGCTGGTCGCCCTGGTGGCAGGGCTGCCGGAAGTTGAGGCTGATGTTCACCACCACCGTGACCGCCCCCAACCCCTCGAGCCGGTCGTAAGCGAAGCCGTGGCGCTCGTACCACCCCTCGCGACCCCATTCCAGGTACTCGACGAACTTCGCGTTGTTGACGTGGCCGTTGACGTCGATCTCGGTGCAGCGCACGACCGTCTCCAGGACCACTTCCACGTCCACCGCTTCGGTGATGTTCTCCGACATGGCATTCCTTCTTTTGCTTCGCTACGCGTTGCTTCGAGAGCCTGACTGAGTGGAGCTCCTCAACCGCTGATCTCCCAGGTGTGCACCGGCTCGTTGCTGTGCATCCGCTCGCAATAGAGCCGCAGCATCTCGGCCAGCGCCTCCGGCCGGGTCATGCCGCGCTTCTGCAGCGCCTGCACCGTCTCTACCTGCCAGGCCGAGCCATTGCGACCGGTCTTGGCGCGGCCTTCGATGACGCCGAGATACCGGTCGGAGATCTCGTCGGCCACACCCCAGCGCCGCAGGCCCTCGCAGGCCATCGGCAACAGCTGACGCAGCACCAACTCGTCGGGTGTCACCTCGCCGGTGCCAGGCCAGTACAACCTGGCCTCCATTCCGTGCTGGGCCGCGTCGAGGAAATTCTGATGTGCCGCAGCGAAACTCATCTTTGTCCACAACGGGCGGTCCTCTTCGGACAGGGCGCGCAGCATGCCGTAGTAGAACGCCGAGTTGGCCATCATGTCGACGACGGTGGGCCCGGCAGGCAGCACGCGGTTCTCCACCCGCAGGTGCGGTCGGCCGTCGACGACGTCGTACACCGGCCGGTTCCACCGGTAGATCGTGCCGTTGTGCAGCCGCAGCTCCGGCAGCCGCGGCGTGCGCCCTTCGGCCAGCTCGGCGACCGGATCCTCGTCCGACAGCTCGGGTAGCAGCGATGGAAAGTAACGCACGTTCTCCTCGAACAGATCGAAGATCGACGTGATCCAGCGCTCGCCGAACCAGACCCGGGGCCGCACGCCCTGTGCCTTGAGTTCGTCCGGGCGGGTATCGGTGGCCTGGGCGAACAATTCGATGCGGGTCTCCGACCACAATTGATGCCCGAAGAAGTAGGGCGAGTTGGCGCCCAGCGCCAGCTGCGGGCCTGCCAGCACCTGCGCCGCGTTCCAGTTTTTGGCGAAGTCTTCGGGGGAGACCTGCAGGTGCAGTTGCATGCTGGTGCAAGCCGATTCGGGCGCGATGGACGCCGTCTGCAGGCTGAGCCGCTCCGGGCCGGCGATGTCGATCAGGATGTCCTCGCCGCGGGCGGTGAAGATCGAATCGTTGAGCGCCTGATAGCGGGTCGACTCGCTCATCCAGCCGCCCGAAAGGTGTTCGGGCATGAGGGTCGGCAGGATGCCGATCATCACGATGTGGGCGCCGTCCGTATTCGCCTTCGATTCGGCGGCGTTCAGGCTGGCCCGAACGTCGGCTTCCAACTCCAGCGCGCTGCGGCCGGGCAACGGCCGCGGTGGAACGTTGAATTCGATGTTGTAGGCGCCCAATTCGGTTTGGTAAGCGGGATCGGCGATCGACGCCAGCACTTCCTGGTTGCTCATCGCGGGCTGATAGCCGGCGTCGACGAGGTTGCATTCGATTTCCATGCCTGTCAACGGGCGCTCGAATTCGAAACTGGACCGGGTCAGCATCGTTTCGAAGACGTCCAGGCACAGCTGGACCTTGCGCCGGTATTCGCGGCGGTGCGCACGACTGAATTCGGTCTGCTTCACCTCTTCGCCCACAACGCCGATGCAACAGGTTCGATGACGCGCGCGCAAGGAAATCGTGCAGAAATCGCCGCACGTTTGCGGGGCGGGATTGGTCGCGACGACAGCAGTACCGTCGATGTTGTCGTCAATCCTCGACAGGGAGTCTGAAATGACCGAACCCACCGCTCCAACGCAGGCGCCACCGGCCCAGGCCCCGCTGGGCCCGCCGCCACACAACGTCGGCTGGGCAATCGCCGCGCTGCTGTTCTTCTGGCCGCTTTCGTTCTCGGCGTTCAGCCACGCGCTGAACGTCTATCCGCTGTGGGCCTCCGGCAATTACGCCGGCGCGCAGTACGCATCCGATCGTGTCCGCCGGCTGGGTCAGCTCTCGCTGTGGATAGCAGGTGGCCTGTTACTGCTGTTCGCCATCCTGTACGCCATCTTCCTCGTGGTGCTCATATCGCAAGGCGGCGACTGGGGTCATCACCACCGCTATTCCGACTGAGGTCGGCGACTGGCCACCACGACCTGGGGGCTGATCAGGCCGCCCCGCAGCTGGACGTCGATCGACGGGTCGGCGTGTGCGGCGAGCGCACGCAGCGCCGACGGGCTGTAGGTGCGCAGTGAGCTGATCACGCCGTCGTGCACGAACGGGATCAGCGGTGCGAAGGGCAGCATCGTCGCCAGCCGCAGGATGTGCAGAGGTGACGGCGGCCGCGGCAGATCGATGATCAGAAGCTTGGTGGCCACCCGGGTGCCCTCGGCGAGCACCTTCGACGCCAACGACGGCGGCAAGTGGTGAAACGACAGCACGAACACCGCCAGATCAAAATGCCGGTCCGCCGCATCGATCGCTGTCGCGTCCATTTCGCGCACCGTCGCTCGTGGATGCTCGCCGAGATCACCTGCGGCGATCGCTTGTACCGACGCGACTTCGACGTCGGTGACCGTGAGCTCGGCGGTGGGATGCCAGTCGAGCAGCTTGCGCGACAGTCCGCCGTGGCCGGCCCCTAGCTCGAGAATCTTGGGATCTGGCACGTCGGCCACTTCGTCGAGGGCGATGCGCGCGAACTTCTCGGTGTTGCCGAAGACCTCGCCCGTCCACTCGAGCGCCCGGATCACGCTGCGCTTGCGCGCTTCATTGGCGGCATCTCCGTCGGAGTCGCGGTCGAGGTACTCCAGGCGATCGGTCTGCAGCAGCCGGTCCACGCAGGATGCGTCGGGCCCGCCTCGGGGCATGCGGTCAATGTCGACGATCTCGCCAGCCATGTAGTCCATGATGGACGACTGGAGCCGTCAGAAGGGGAGCAGGAGTTGGCAGAGTTCGTCGCGGCGATCGACCAGGGCACAACCAGCACCCGCTGCATGATCTTCGACCACGACGGCGCCGAAGTGGGGCGCCATCAGCTCGAGCACGAACAGATCCTGCCGAAGGCGGGCTGGGTCGAGCACAATCCGGTCGAGATCTGGGAACGCACTGCATCGGTGGTGACGTCGGCGCTGAACTCGACGAAGCTGTCCGCCGGTGATCTTGCGGCGCTGGGCATCACCAACCAGCGGGAGACGTCGCTGGTGTGGAACAAGCGGACCGGCAGACCGTACTACAACGCGATCGTCTGGCAGGACACCCGCACCGACCGCATCGCGTCCGCCCTGGACCGCGACGGGCGCGGCGATGTGATCAGGCGCAAAGCCGGACTGCCACCCGCCACGTACTTCGCCGGCGGCAAAGTGCAATGGATCCTGGAGAACGTCGACGGCGTGCGCAGCGATGCAGAGAAGGGCGACGCGATCTTCGGTACCGCCGACTCGTGGGTGCTGTGGAACCTCACCGGCGGACCGCGCGGCGGCGTGCATGTCACCGATGTCACCAACGCCAGCCGCACCATGCTGATGAACCTCGAGACACTGGACTGGGACGACGAACTGCTGTCGTTCTTCGACATCCCGCGGGAGATGCTGCCCGAGATCAAGCCGTCGTCGCTGCCGTCGTCCTACGGCATCACCCGCGACGACGGACCGCTCCGCGGGCAGGTTCCGTTGACCGGAATACTTGGCGACCAGCAGGCCGCGATGGTTGGGCAGGTGTGTCTGGATGCCGGCGAGGCCAAGAACACCTACGGCACCGGCAACTTCCTGCTGCTCAACACCGGCGAGAAGGTAGTGCGCTCCGAAAACGGCTTGCTGACCACGGTGTGCTACCAGTTCGCGTCCAACGACGGTCCGGCCAAACCCGTTTACGCACTTGAGGGTTCGATCGCGGTCACCGGCTCGGCCGTGCAGTGGCTGCGCGACCAGTTGGGCATCATCAGCGGCGCCGCGCAGAGCGAATCGCTGGCCCGGCAGGTCGACGACAACGGCGGGGTTTACTTCGTTCCCGCATTCTCTGGGCTGTTCGCGCCGTACTGGCGGTCGGACGCGCGCGGCGCGATCGTCGGGCTGTCGCGGTTCAACACCAACGCCCATGTGGCGCGCGCGACGCTGGAGGCGATCTGCTACCAGAGCCGCGACGTGGTCGACGCGATGGAGGCCGACTCGGGGGTTCACCTGGAGGTGCTCAAGGTCGACGGCGGCATCACCGCCAACGATCTGTGCATGCAGATTCAGGCCGACGTGCTCGGCGTCGACGTGGTCAAGCCCGTGGTCGCCGAAACCACCGCGTTGGGCGCGGCCTACGCCGCGGGTCTGGCGGTGGGGTTCTGGGAGAACCCGGATGACCTGCGGTCCAACTGGCAGGAAGACAAGCGGTGGAGTCCGAACTGGAGTGAGGACGAACGCGCCGCCGGCTACGCGGGTTGGCAGAAGGCTGTGCAGCGCACGTTGGACTGGGTGGACGTCGAGTGATTTCGGCGTGATTTCCTGCGCTCACCGCTATGTGGTGTCTCGGGACATCGTTGACACTTATGTCTCGGGACATCGCTGACACTCATGATGCGGGTTGGGGTTCGCGTGTGCGGTAGGTTCGCGTGGCCTTGTCGCCGAGCTGGTAGTTGCGGCGAGGGTCGGCGGTGAATTCCCGGACGAGGGTAGTGCCGCTGAAGATGGCGATGTGATCGCCGTCGCGGATGCTTTCGCATTGGTGTCCGGCCCAGCGCAATCCGACGTTGACCTTGTAGGGCGGGACGAACAGGTTGCCTGACTTCTCTCCGACGGTATGGCGGGTGACAAACACCGGTGCCGGTAGAGGCCGGTCGGCGGGCCGGGCCCGTTCGGTGGCCGCGAAGGCCTCAGCGGGAGTGGCTCCGCGTAGCGCCCGGTGCGGACGGTGGTGGTTGTAGAAATCACGGAATTGGTCCAGCAGTGCGTTTAGTTCTTCCACGTCGACGGGAGCGGGGCGGGCGCGGAGCCATTTCTTGAGGGTCTGCCAGAACCGTTCGATCTTGCCGCAGGTCTGCGGGTGTGACGGGGTCGAGTTGATGGTGTGTGTCCCCAGGGCACGCAGGTTGGCCTCAAACGCAGCCTCGAATGCGTGCAACCGACCGGTGTAGACCATTCCATTGTCGGCCAAGGACATTGCTGGGATCCCGCATTCGGTGATGCCGGCCAGCATCGTCGACCACACCAACTCAGCTGTGCCCTGTCCGCCGGCGGCGCGCAGCGCGGGGACGTAGCGCGAATGGTCATCGAGGGTGCCGGCGATGGCCGCCGCCGCGCCATCGGTCAGGCTCCACCCGGTCCAGTCGGACTGCCAGCACTCGTTGGGCCGGGAGAAGCAGAACCGTTTAGTCGCTGATTTGGGCCGCTTCTGGGGCTGGGCCACGATCAGTCCGTGGCGGGTCAAAATCCGCGACACCGTCGAGCGTGACGGCACGGCAATCTCATCGCCCGCCAGCGTCCACACGATCGACTGCGGCCCATGGTCAAGGCCCTGCTCAAGCAGCTGTTTGCGCTGACGCAGCACGGCTTCTTCGACCGCGGCTGGGGTCTGACCTGGTGAAGAATTTGGCCGCCGTGACTGTTCTTGGAGCCCGGCCAGACCGTTCTGACCAAAGCGGCGCCGCCACTTGTAAAACGTCTGCCGACTGATCTGCCGATCGCGGCAGAACTGCGAAACATTGTCTATCTGACCGGCAAACGCTGCCGCGGCACGGATATCCATCGCCGTCACCTTCTGGGCCATGGACCATCCTGGTCGCAGCCCTACTCAGGTGTCAGCGATGTCCCGAGACATACACCTGTCAGCGATGTCCCGAAACAGGACACTGCGCTCACCGCTAGGAATCACGCCGAAATCGCAATCAGGCGGCGTCGTCGAGCTGCTTGCGGGTGTCGTCGTCCAGCTCGATGTCCGCGACGGCGAGGTTCTCCTCCAGGTGCTGCACCGACGACGTGCCCGGAATCAGCAGCACGTTGGACGCCACCGACAGCGTCCACGCGAGTGCGACCTGCGCCGGGGTCCGGTCAAGCTCCGCCGCGGCACGCTTGATCGCGGGATTGCCGAGGACGGGGTTGTCGGGGGCGAAGGCGGAGCCGAGCGGGAAGAACGGAACAAACGCGATGTCGTGCTCGATGCACGCGTCGAGTATCGGCTGTGACGTCCGGTCGGCGAGGTTGTACGCGTTCTGCACGCACACGATCTCGGTGCGATCCAATGCGATGTTCAGATGCTCAATAGCGATGCTGCTCAATCCGATTCCGTCGATGAGCCCTTCGTCTTGGGCCTCGACCATCGCGGTGAGCTGACGGTCGAACAGGTCGCGGTCCACTTGGGCCGGCTGGTTGGGGTCCGCCTCGTTGTCGTACACCCGCAGGTTGGCTGCGGCCAGCTTGTCAACCCCGAGCGTCTGCAGATTCTCTTCAAGGCTCGCGCGCAGGTCGTCTGGTTCTTGGGCGGGTATCCACCCGCCGGAGTCGTCTCGCCGACCGCCGACCTTGGTGACCAGCGCCAGGTCGGCCGGATAGGGGTGCAGGGCCTCGTGGATCAGCTCGTTGGCGACGTTGGGCCCGTAGAACTGCGCGGTGTCGATGTGGTTGACGCCCAGTTCGATTGCCCGGCGGAGCACGGCGAGCGCTTGATCCCGGTCACGCGGCGGACCGAACACACCGGGGCCGGGTAGCTGCATGGCGCCGAAACCGATGCGACCGACGTGGAATGAGCCCAGCGGGAAGGTTTGCATATTGATTGCGTACACCACTCCCGCCGGACTTATTCCGTCTGGATCCGTACTACTCGGTTTCGCCGAGGATGTTGTATACCTCGCGGCGGGCCGCGTTGACGATGTCGACGATGCGCTGCTGCTGCTCTTCGGTCGCGGTGTAGGCGGACTGCGCCACCGCACCCATCAGCTGGCCGAGCGCGTTATGCAGGTTGACATGGTTGGGGTCTACGCCTTCGGCGATCTCCTCCCAGGGTGGAGTCTCCACCTTTTCGGCCGCGGCGCGGCCTTCTTCGGTCAACTCGAAAAGCCGCTTGCTGCCTTCACTTTCGGTGCCAGCGATGAGGCCCTCGTCGACCAGCAGCTGCAGGGTCGGGTAGACCGAGCCTGGGCTGGGACGCCACAGACCGCCGCTGCGATCGGAGATCTCGTGGATCATCTCGTAGCCGTGCATCGCACGGTCGGACAGCAGAACCAGGATGGCGGCGCGGACGTCGCCGCGCTTGCCTCGTCTGCCGCCGCGCCTGCCGCGCGGACCGCCTGCGAAGCCGAAGCCCCCGCGGGGGTCGAAGCCGAAGCCGCCCCGGCCGGGGCCGAATCCGAAGCCGGCCTGAAATCCGGGACCGAACGGGCCGTGCTGGCCGGTGCCGTGCTCACGGAGGTGTTCGCGGAATTCGCGACGGGCTTGCCGCCGCTGTTCGTGAAGGGCGCGGCGCTGTTGCGGGCCGAACCCGAATCCACCGGGTGTCGGTGTGAATGGGTCGTTCATGGTGAAAGTCCTTCTTTCGGCGGGAAACGCTCCGTGCGTTTCCGATACGTCAACGATATATCGGAAACTATCGCGATGCAACGTCGAGTGGCGTGATCGTCGCAATATGCATACGACGATCACGCCACTGACGTCTTCAAGGTGCTCAGTACTTCACCGGGATGACCCCGGTGTCACCGCCGAACGGGCAGTTAACGTCGACATCCCAGGTCGTGCCCGTCTGGATGCCCGGGAACCACAGCTTGTGGATCGCATTCTGCTGCAAATAGAACGGGACGTTGTAGACCGGCAGCGGGGGAAGAACGCCGGGGGGAACGATCGCGGGCGTGGCGGTGTAGCTGCACCAGCCACTGCTTGGACTGGGGCCCACCGAGACGACATGGACAGACACGCCGAGGGCGTCGCTGAACGGCACGACCTGCGTCTCTGCCTGCGCGGCTCCCGCGCCGGTGAACAGGACTGCGGGTGCCGCCGCGGCCGCGATGGCCGCGCCGAGTACCGCGGTGACCGACTTCTTGCGGGGATGGATGGTGTTCATGATGTGCTCCTTGCGTGGTGGTCGCGGCCCCGGATGGGCCGCTCTCACAGGTAGGAGCAGCGACGCCCACCGCGACTTACACTTTTTCGAGAGATTTTCCGACGAGCTGATCGGACAGCTCAGGCCGCGACGGTCACGTCGACTGAGAGGTACTCGCTAATCGCGTGCGCCGCGGGCCAGTCGCCGGCGCGTACCGCTCGGGCAAGGTCGTCAACCAGCGGGCTATGGGCATCGAACTCCGCCAACCACGCGGAGACCGTGGCCGCGATCTCGTCCGCAGGCACGGTGACGGTGCGCCCCTCACGGAGACACTGAGTGACCCGATAGATGGGTCCGGTCCCTGCCACTCGCCGGTTCATGCCCATTATTCGGTGGCGATGGGTCGTTGGATGAGTCATGTGTGTAGGAGCGACCAACCGAGGTCAATCCGACACTTTTCGGCCGACTATTTCTTACGGCTTCTTACGGCGCCGGTCGAGTTCGCCGACGACCCACCGAGCCCAGTCGGCTTCCATCGCGTGGCTGCGTAGGCCGTGCTCCAAAGCCGCACGGCCGAAAAACAGGCTGTCGCCGTCGGTCCAATCGATCGAGTCGCGCAGCTCCTCGAGCCGTTTGACCTCGGCGTCGGCGTGCTCTGCGGCTGCAACCATGTGCCGGCGCGCCTGCTCGGGCGCGATCTCGCCGAGTAGGAAGACCCGCAGTAGCGAAGCATCGCGGAACGGCGGGTCTTCCTCGGGAAGCACCACCCAGCGGTGCAACTCGGCGCGTCCGGGCGGGGTGATGCGATATTCCTTGCGGCCGCGCGGCCCGATATCGGTCACCTCGATGAGACCCGCGTCGGCGAGCTTGTTGAGCTCGCCATAGAGCTGGCTCTGGGTCGCCGGCCAGACGTTGGCCATCGACTTTTCGAACCTCTTCAGCAGGTCATAGCCGCTGCCGGGCTGTTGGGCCAACAATCCAAGCGCCGCCATCCGCAGACTCACGCGACTAATCTTACCTCCAGTCTTGACCTGTTACTAGCGACATGTCAGAGTAGACATGTCAAACGACAGGAGACCCAGATGACCGACACCAAGTCCGATACCTCAGCCATCTTCGGCACCGGTCAGTTCTTTCAGCGGGGCAACTACGCACCCGTCACCGATGAGCTGACCGAGTTCGACCTGCCCGTCGAGGGCGCCATCCCGGCCGAACTCGACGGCTGGTACCTGCGCAATGGGCCCAACCCGCGGCAGGCGACCGCGCACTGGTTCACCGGCGACGGCATGATCCACGGCGTGCGGGTGGAGGGCGGGCGCGCGGCCTGGTACCGCAACCGCTGGGTGCGCACGGAGAGTTTCGAGAACGACTTCCCGCTCTACAACGCCGACGGCACCCGCAACCTGCGGGCCAGCGTCGCCAATACCCACGTGGTCAACCACGCAGGCAAGACGCTGGCGCTGGTCGAATCGGCACTGCCCTACGAGATCAGCAACGATCTGGAAACGTTGGGCGCTTACGACTTCGGCGGCAAGCTGGTCGACTCGATGACCGCGCATCCCAAGATCTGCCCGACTACCGGGGAACTGCACTTCTTCGGCTACGGCAGCATCTTCGAACCATATGTCACCTATCACCGGGCCGACGCCAACGGCGAGCTGACCATCAACCGGCCGCTCGACGTCGGGGCGCACACGATGATGCACGACTTCGCTCTGACAGCGGATCACGTCGTCTTCATGGACCTGCCGGTCGTGTTCAACCTCGACATCGCGTTGAAGGGCGATTCGGACATGCCCTACCGGTGGGACGACAACTACGGCGCGCGCCTGGGCGTGATGCGCCGCGACGATCCGTTCGGTCCGGTCCGCTGGTTCGAGATCGATCCGTGCTACGTCTTCCACATCGCCAACGCGTACGACAGCGGCAACTCGATTGTGCTGCAAGCGGTCCGGTATCCGGAACTGTGGCGTAACGACGGCGGTTTCGACACCGACGGCGTGCTGTGGAGCTGGACGATCGACCTACCGACCGGCACGGTCGCCGAACGTCAGCTCGACGACCGGGCGGTGGAGTTCCCGCGCATCGACGACCGGCTGGCCGGGCTGCCCGCACGCTATGCCGTGTCCGTCGGCATGGGTGAACTGGTGCGCTACGACCTAAGTACCGGCAGCGCCGTCGAGCACAGGTTCGGCACTGCGGAGTCGCCGGGCCGCCCGGGTGAGGCCGTGTTCGTGCCGTCGACGAGCGGGCCGGCCGACGAAGGCCCCGACGAATCGGCTGGCTGGTACCTCGGCTACGTCTACGACCCGGCCCGCGACGGCAGCGACCTGGTGATCCTCGACGCGTCGGACTTCGCGGGCAGGCCGGTGGCCAGAATCAAGCTGCCGCACCGAGTCCCGTTCGGTTTCCACGGAAACTGGATCAGTGCCTAGTCACCCGGAGGCTTCAGCCGGTCTGTGACATCGCGGGCCATGAAACGGTCCCGGACCGATGACCGGATGGCACAAGAGCTAACCAGCAGCAGGCGCCCGCAGCGCCGTCAGCGAGAACTGCTTCGAGGTTACAGCAACAATTCCAGGCGCAGGGGTGCAACACCGCCGTTAGCACCCTTCGGGCGCGATCCGTGCATACACCTGAAGCGAATGGGCCTATTTGCTTGCATTTCCAAGGGTTCGCGCTGGCGAACAGCGCCGCCTCATTCGCGGGGGTAGGTAGCAACTCTAGATCAATGCTGGATCTCTCTCGGATCTCGCATGTTCGCCGCCAAGGCATGACGAAGCCCCGACAGTTCCGTCGGTGTCGTCCAAAGCTGGGACTCAAGTTCCCGGCCTGTCTTCGCGCAGCTAGAGTGGGTTTATTCGACAGAGACACGCCGCCAGCAAACAAATTGGAGACGTTACACGTACTCCGTGGTACGTCACCTACCCCGCCTGAGCAGGCATTTCAATGACGTTGGTGTCAAAATTCTCTTAGCAAAGTAGTTGAAAGGTGAAAAACATGGCGGCAGCGACACCGAAGATCCTTTGTGAACGCTGATAAGTACCTTTATGCTGACTGCTTCGTAGGAAGTTCGTGCGAGCAGTTGGCCAGTTGTAACCGGCCTTAACTCTCGTGGGGACGCGGATACAGCGAAGTCGGACACGGGAGGAAAGCTGAACCGCCAGAACGATGAGCGGGCCAACCAGGCAACGCCGGACCTCAACAAGGCCCGCAGAGCACCAGGACCGTTCTGCTCTACACACAGACTGAGTGGCCCTGGCTAACGGGGTCTGGACCGTCATCTCCTGCCCTCGATATCGGGCCAGGAGAACCGAACGTCCATGGGGGACGAACAGCATGATGAGGAAAACAGTGCCGGTGACTGTGGCGGGAGCAGCGATCGCCTTAGCTCTTGTGGGGGCGGGGTCGGCCCAGGCCGACCCCCAGCCGATCCCCAGTCCACCACCACCCACTCCGCAGTATCCGGTCCCGTCGTGGGTCACCGAGGATGCCCAGTTCAAGACGATCTGGGGCGCCACCCGGCAGATCATCGACAGCGCACGCCGCGATCCCGTCCACGCCAACGAGAACGCGCGGCGGATCTTAGAAGGGCTTTCGCCCTAACACAGGCTGAGTGGCCCGGACTAAAGGGGTACGGGCCACTCATCTCCTGCCCGCCGATATCGGCGGCAGGAGAACCGGACGGGGAAGAGTTCGTCGTCCACTTCTCATAGTAAGGAATGCAACCATGATGGTTCGCAAGGTCAGGAACGGCAGCAGCCGCGCGGCGGCGGCTTCGTGCTGGTCTGATGGGATACTTGCCCCGTCGGCCCAGGCGTTCGTGCGCCTCGTTCTGGGGGCTCGGCGGTGGGGCGCAGTGCGCCTCGCCTTCGGCAACTCGAGCGGTCGCGCTGGGTGAGACCAGCTCGGCGCACGCCGTCGGTGGCTTCGCCAACACGGCCATCGCGTCGGGTGCAGTACGCCAGGCGTCGTCCGGCTGGTTTCGGCACCACCGCCATCGCGCTGGGCGACAACGCCACCGCGGTGAGTGCCGGGTTCGTCACCACCTCGACTGGCGGCGGGCAAGAACACCACCGCCATCAGTGCTGGCGTCGGCAGCCTGGCTGCCGACATCGGTGACAACAACGACAAGCTATCGGGAAGCGCAATGGCGATCGGGCTGGCCAACCGGGCGATCAACATCGGCGGCAACAACAGCGCCAATGGCGATCAGCGCCGACATCCCGCAGGTCGATCTGTCGGAGCCGCAGCCGGTCGTTGACGTCGGGGTCAACTCGGTGATCAACATCGGCAAGGGCAACACCGGTGTAGCCCTGGATGGGCTCGCCAACGGCGTGATCCAGATCGGCAACAACAACTCGGCGTCGCCGGTGGTGTGCTGTCGAACCTGGTCCAGATCGGCAACGACAACCACGGCACCGAGTTCGTCAAGGATCAAGTACGGCCACGTACGTCAAGGATCAGCCGGCAATACGATCAAGGTGCGAACGCCCAACATCGCCGTCGGTCTGGGTGCCCAGAACCTGGTGGTCGGCAATGGCAACGAAGCCAATGTCCGGGGCAACCTGGCTGCTGGTCAACACCTTCGGCAACGACAACAAGAACAACGTCGCGGCCGCCGATCCCAAGCCGGGTGACAGCGCCTTCAGCGCCGACGCTGAGCATGTCCAACGTGTTCGGCAACAGCAACAAGGTGCGGTCAAGGGCAACACCAACCTCACCAACGTGGTCGGCAACGAGAACAAGGTGAGCGTCAAGGGCAACACCAACCTGACCTCGGTGTTCGGCAACGGCAACAAGGTGACGAAGTGGGGCAAGCCTGGCGTGAAGGGTGACAACAACATCACCACCATCGTCGGCAACGAGTCGAAGGCCAGCGCCAAGGGCAACGGCAACCTCACCTCGGTGTTCGGCAGCCGCTCGACCGCCCGTTCAAGCGGCGACAACAAGGTGACCACCGCTGTCGGCGACGACAAGAAGAACGTCAACGGCGAGGACCAGTCCTAGCACTACCGCTGTCGGGGGTGTGATCGTTGCGCCCCCGCGTCCAGTCACACCCAATCATCAAGGCACACACATGGAGATCCAATGCAACAACACTCATACTTGGCACCGCCATTGCAGCCGGTGCGCTGATCCTGGCTCCGGCGGCCGCCGCCGCCATGCCGACCGGTGATTACGACTTCAACCTGCCCGGCCTGCAGCCCATCGGAGTGCACATCGAGGAGACCGGGTTCGAGACGATCAAGCTGACCGCCCCCAGCGGGTCCAAGGTGGAGATGCACGTCAACCGCGCGGGCACCCGCTACGAAGGTGTGGCCAGCGACCCGCACGGCGCAATGTGCGATGGCGGCACCCGATGATGGCCGACGTGTTCTACGGCGTCGACCTGGACGGCATGAACGGCGTCGTCGAAGTCAAGGGTCAGCCCTGCGGCCCCGGGCAACCGATCGCGCCGCTGATGTTCAACCTCCGACCACCTAGACCTCCAATCCCCCTGGCAGACGCCACCAAAGGTCTCCAGGGTGCGGATTGTGTGGCTGGGCATCCACCGAAAACTGCCCCAAACAGGCTGAGTGGCCCTGAGTTCTTTAAGCGGGACCGGGGCCACTCATCTCCTGTCTTCGATATCGGGACAGGAATCGCTCGGGCGGGGAGAGGTTCTTCGTCCAACTCTCACAGTATGGAAATTGCAGCCATGGATGGTTCGCAAAGTAGTCGCAGGTTCAGCTCTCGGTGTGGGTATGACCGCAATGGCCCTGACGGGCGCGCAGGTTCGGCGTTTCGCCGATGCTCCGTCCGGACCACCGAACGGTCATGGTCACTCCCAGCACGAGGACGGCTGAGCCAGTAATACCCAAAGGGGGTACACCCGTCCCGCTCGGTCTTTGGCCCCGGTTGGCACCGCGTGTCTGTCAGCGGCGGTCTACACCGCCTTGGCGCGGTGCGTGTTCGGGCTGACGCCGTAAGCCCGTTTGAATGCGCTGCTCAACGCGAACGGCGTGCTGTAGCCGACCTGCCGGGCCACCGCGGCGATCGTGGCCTGGCTGGACCGCAGCAGGTCGGCGGCCAGCGCGAGGCGCCAGCCGGTCAGGAACGCGATCGGCGGCTCACCCACGAGTTCGGTGAATCTGCGCGCAAACACTGCACGCGAAGAGCCAACGGCCGCAGCCAGATTCGCCACCGTCCAGGGATACGCGGGATTGTTGTAGATCAACTGGAGCGCCGGCCCGACCACCGGATCGTGTTCGGCGTGCCACCACGCAGGCGCGTTGCCCTCGCGATCAAACCAATTGCGTAGCACCGCGATCAGCAGCACGTCGAGCAACCGGTCGAGGTAGGCCTCCTGGCCCGATCCGTCGCGTCCGGCCTCGGCGGCCAGCAGATCGATCAATGGGGTGTCCCACTCCTGTGCGCGCAGCACCAACACGGTCGGCAGCGCGTCGAGCAGTCGGGCGCTGACCTCGCTCTGGCCCTCGTAGGCGCAGATGATCGATCGCGTCGACCCACTCGCGCTGTTGCCCCACGTCCGTACCCCGAGCGACATCTCGAACCGAAGGTCGTCGCCGGACAACGTGGTGCAGCGCTGGCCGGGGTGGATCACGACCATGGGTTTGGTGGCCGGGTCGTCGGCGAAGAGGTAGTGCTCGGTGCCGCGCGTGAGCGCGACGTCGCCCGCGTCCAGCCACACCGTTCCGCTGCTGTCCCCGACAATGGCCGCCGTGCCCTGGGTTTGGCAGATCAGGGTCAGTGGCGCCTCGTCGCGAATGCTCATCGACCACGGCGGGTCCAGCATCAACCGCAACACGAATGCGCCCCGCGCCCGCACCCCGTCGAGCAATCCGACCACGGCGTCCACGCCGGCAGCCTATCGCCAGCGGGCCTACCGCGGCCGGTATGCGGCGAGGAAAACCTCGACGCCGGCCCGGGCGTAGGCGTCCACATCGAAGTCGGCCAACACGTTTGGCGCACCGTCGAACAGGGCCTGGTCGATCGGCCTGCCAACGATCAGAAACGCGAAATGCTCTGCGGCAAGCGAGGGTTCGGGAGCGTTCAAGACACCGCGGTCGTGCAGCCGGCCGAATGCTTCGGTGAGTGCAGCGAGTGTGCGCAGCGGTGCGTGTTCGTAGTAGAGCCTGGCCAGCTCGGGCAGCCGGTTGGCTTCGCCGATCACCAGGCGGCGCAGCTGGACGACGGGTTCCTGCAACACCGCACGCAGGTAGTCGCCGGCGAGCGCGGCCAAGTCGGCCTCCATGTCGGCGCTCTCGGGCAGCGCGGCGATCCGGTCCCGAATGGAGCCGGCGGCACTGTCCAGCGCATCGGTGACGATCGCGAACAGCAGCTCACGCTTCTCACCGAAGTGCTTGTACACGGTCTGCTTCGACACCGCGGCGGTCGCGGCGACCTGGTCCATGCTGGTGCCCTGGTAGCCGTTGCTCAAAAAGAGCTGCTGGCCGGCCGACAGGATCGTCTGCCGCTTTCGCGCCGACCGCCCAGGCAGCGTCGTCTCGGTCATGGCGGCACCCATCTCATCGGTGGAGTACTGGACAGTCTAGTCCAGTTGCGATTACAGTACTGTACCGTCTAGTTCCGTTCGGAAGGGGAAGGCTCGCCATGACCACTACGACGACGTGTCCGCCGCTGGCAGACCGCATCACCAAGTCGCTGCTCGGGTACGGAGTGATCGCCGGTCCCATCTACGTCGTCGTGGTGGCCGCGCAGGCGGCGACCCGTGACGGCTTCGATCCGACGCGCCACGCCGCCAGCCAGCTCGCCAACGGCGACCTCGGTTGGATTCAGATCGCGACCTTCCTGATCACGGGCGCAATGACCTTCGCCGGCGCCGTCGGCATCCGTCGCGCACTCGGCCCCGGGCGGTCGTCGTCGTGGGCTTCGGGCCTGATCGGCGGCTTCGGCGCCGGCCTTGTGGCCGCAGGGATCTTCCGCGCGGATCCGTCCGACGGATTCCCTCCCGGCACACCCGCCGGAATGGCCGAGCCGACCTGGCACGGAATCGCCCACTTCGCGGTCGCCGGCGTCGGATTCATCTGTCTGGTCGCGGCCTGCTTCATCCTCGCCGCACGCTTCGCCCGCCACGGTGAGCCGGGCTGGGCATGGTTCTCTCGGGTTACCGGCGGCCTGTTCGCCGGCAGCTTCATCGTGTTGTCATCCGGCGCAGGCGGCGCCGCCGCGATGCTGTTGTTCACCGTCGCCGTCGTGCTGGCGTGGGCGTGGCTGACGGCCGTTTCGGTCAAGCTCTACCGGGCGGTCGGAAGACCGTAGACGAACGAGTATGGGGTCGGGACGATCGTCGATGGATCGTCCCCGCGGCGACCGGTTGACTACAACTCATGAACATGAGCCCCGTCGTCATCTTGACCACCGTCGCCGCGATCGCCAGCGCCGCCGCATCCGGAATGATGTACGTCTTCTCTACCTTCGTCATGCGCGGGCTGGATCGCACCGGCCCGGCCAACGCGATCACCGCGATGCGCGGCATCAACGTCGACGCGAACTCCAATGCGCCATTCCTACTCGCGTACTTCGGCGCGGCATTACTTGCCGTGGCGGTCGGGGTCGTCGCCGTGATTCAGATTCGGCAGCCCGGCAGCGGGTGGCTGTTGGCCGGCGCGATCTTCGGTGTACTGGCGGCGATCATCACGATCGCCTTCAACGTCCCATTGAACAATCACCTCGACACCGTTGACCCCGAGGGCCTCTCGGTCGCGGACGCCGCCCGCGAATGGCAGGCGTACTTCTCGACGTGGACGGCGTGGAACCACGCCCGCACCGCCACCGCTATCATCGCGTCGGCGCTGATGCTGATCGGGCTGCGCTATCGCTGATCGCGGGGATCGTCACGCTCGTTTTCAACGTACCGCTCAACAATCGGCTGAACGCGAGCGATCTCGCGGCACTTACACCTGCCGACGCCGCACGGGAATGGCAGGCCTCCATCGAGCCCTGGTTGGTGTGGAACGCCGTTCGCTGTGTCGCCGGTCTGGTGGGCGCGGTGCTCTTCGCCGTCGGGCTGTGGCGGCTAGCTCGGGGGCGCGAAGCCGCTGCCGTCGGATGACGCGGGCGGTGTGACCGGCTGCGGATGCACCGGCGGGCCGGGCGGCAGGGTCGTCCACTGGGGTGGGGCGCCCCACTGCGGTGGTGGCGTCTCCGCGGGTGCGGGCCGCAGCCGTTCCAGCTCCCGCCGGTGCCGTTCGGCGAGCACCGCGGCCAGCACGTACTGCGGGGGAACGCCGGGCGGTGGGGGCGGCGAGATGCGCATGACCACGTCACCGGCGATGCGATACGCCATCTGATCGCGGATCTGGGGATCCAACTGCGATGCCCGAGAGAGGAATTGGCGGGCCAACTCGGCTTGTTCCGGGCTCAGCCCCGACAGTTGCAGAGACGATGCCCACCATGCCAAGGAGGGCGGCATCAGCGGCGGAGGCGAAAGCTGCGGGCCGCGCTCACTGATCACCACAGTGCCGGCGAACACGTCTCCAATGCGTTTGCCCTTCGGTGACAGCAGGCTGCAGATCACCGCGGGCCCGCCGAAGAACATCCAGATCTCCACCATCGAGGCCAGCGCACGAAACAGGGCCTGGCGGAAGCGTTCCGGGCCGCCGTCGTCGGAGACCACCCGTAGCCCAAGCGCCATCTTGCCCAGCGACCGACCCCGCGTCGCGGTCTCGAACACGAGCGGATAGCCGACGATCGTCAGCACGGTGAAGATGATCAGCACAGCGCCCGACAACGCGGGATCGAACTGGCTCAACGTCGCCGCCCACAGCATCACGCCGACGAGGTAGCCGAGGAAGATCACCGCAACATCGATCAGTGCCGACAGCGCCCGGACCGGAAGCTGGGCGACCTGTACGTCGAGCACGACGGCGTCGCCGGTCACCACCTGTTCTGCCTGGCCGACCATGAGGCCAACGCTACTAGGATTTGCCAGGTGGATGTCGATGCGTTCGTGCTCGCCCATCGCCCGACGTGGGACCGGCTCGAAACGCTGGTCAAGCGGCGCAGGCGGTTGACTGGCGCCGAGGTGGACGAGCTGGTCGAGCTCTACCAGCGGGTGTCGACACACTTGTCGATGGTGCGGACAGCGTCGAGCGACTCGGTGCTGGTGGGCCGGTTGTCGTCGCTGGTGGCTCGGGCCCGTTCGGCGGTCACCAGCGCGCATGCCCCCCTGTGGAGCGAGTTCATCCGGTTCTGGACGGTGTCGTTCCCGGTCGTTGCGTACCGATCGTGGCGGTGGTGGGTCGGGACGGCGGTGGCATTCCTCGGCGTCACAGTCATCATCGCGCTGTGGGTGGCAGGCAACCCCGAGGTGCAGTCAACGATCGGGACGCCCAGTGAGATAGACGAACTGGTGAACCACAACGTCGTCGATTACTACGGCGAGAACCCCGCGGGGTCATTCGCGCTGCAGGTTTGGGTCAACAACTGGTGGGTGGCCGCCCGGTGCATCGTGTTTTCGATCCTGCTCGGGATACCCATTCCCTACCTGCTGTTTCAAAACGCCGCCAACCTCGGAGTCATCGCCGGGCTGATGTTCAACGCCGGTAAGGGCGACATCCTGCTCGGCCTGCTCACGCCGCACGGGCTGCTCGAATTGACCGCGGTGTTCCTGGCGGGTGCGGCGGGCATGCGCCTGGGGTGGTCGGTGGTTTCGCCTGGCAATCGCCCGCGTGGACAGGTGCTGGCCGAGCAGGGCAGGGCGGTGATGGCCGTCGCGGTCGGACTCATCGCCGTGCTGTTGGTGGCGGGGTTGATCGAGGCCCTCGTGACGCCATCGCCGTTGCCGACGTTCGCGCGCATCGGAATCGGCGTGCTCGCCGAAATCGGGTTTCTGGCGTACGTGATTCACTTCGGCCGCAAGGCCGTCAAGGCGGGTGAGACCGGCGATGTAGACGACGCGCCGGACCTCGTCCCAACACGCTGACCCTAAAGCCGGCCGCTGGCCTTCATCGCCAGATAGTGGTCGGCCAGCGCCGGCGCCAACTCCTCCGGCGGTGCGTCGACGACGTCGACCCCGCTGTGCCGGAGCCGCGACGCGATCGTCCGCCGGTCGTTGCGGGCTCGTTCGGCTGCCGCTGCGTCGTACACTGCAGCGGCGTCGGCCCGGCCTGCGGCGAGCCGGTCGACACGCGGGTCGGCAACCGCGGCGAGCAACACCTGGTGCTTGGCGGACAGCTGCGGCAATACCGTCATCAGCCCCTCGTCCAGCGCTGACGCGTTCAGATCGGTCATCAGTACCACCAGCGCACGCCTGCGGACGCGTCGCAGCACGGCCGCCACCATTGCGGTGGCGTCCGACTCCACCAGCGCGGGCTGCAGCGGGGCCATCGCATCCACCAACTGTGCGAGCAGCTCGGTTCGCGACGCGTTGAACACGCCTGCCCGGTTCACCCGGTCGTGCGCGAGAAAGTCGACATGGTCGCCCGCCCGCGACGCCAGCGCGGCCAGCAGCAGTGCGGCATCCATCGACCAGTCCAGCCGCGGCCAGCCACCGGGGTCGGCGGCGGTGGGGTCGACGCC
Organism: uncultured Actinomycetota bacterium; assembly: GCA_963800125.1. Classification (GTDB taxonomy): domain Bacteria; phylum Actinomycetota; class Actinomycetes; order Mycobacteriales; family Mycobacteriaceae; genus Mycobacterium. Next base: position 62,914 of record CAWDAC010000053.1, read on the forward strand.
GACGCGGCCCGCCGACGTGCGGCCGGTGTCCAAGACGATGACCACCCGACGGTCGCGCTCGGGACGCCATGTGCGCACTACGACGTCGGCACGGCGCGCGGTGGCGCGCCAGTCTATGGATCGGACGTCGTCGCCGATGACATACTCACGCAGAGAATCGAATTCGGTGCCCTGGCCACGGATGAGCACCGGGATCATGCCGTCCAACTCGCGCAGCTTGGCCAGCCGCGACGGCAGATGCTTGCGTGACAGGAACGGCGGCAGGATGCGGATCTGCCAGGGCACCCGGTGCGAGCTCTGCCGGCCTGCCAGGCCAAGCGGTCCGATCGAGCGGACGGTGACCAATGCCGACCTCTGGTCGCCGCGGCGGACTGGCCGCAGCTGGGTATCCACGTGAATCTCTTGCCCCGCAGCGATATTCAGTGTGTGGGTGCGCGGCTCGGCCCGCGCACTGGGCGGCCAGGCATCCCGGACCTGACCGCGAAATCGCCTGCGGCCCGCGTTCTCGATCGTCAGCTCGGCATCGACCGGCTGACCCAGCCGTGCTGCAGTATCGCCTGACCGGGTGAAGCTCAGTCGCCGGGTATTGGCCGCCAACGACACATCCACCACAACCGCGATCGCCAACAGGGCGAACAGCACGCTGAACGCCGTTGCAGGCCAGGGTGATAGCGCGATCGGCAGCACGCAGATCAGTGCCACCAGCCCGGTTCGGCCGGTGAGGACCACTATCGGGGTACCGGAACGGAGGCCAGGATGCCGTCCAGCACACCGTCGGGATTGGCGCCCTCGAGTTCGGCCTCCGGCCGCAGCGCCACCCGGTGTCGCAGCGTCGGACGGGCCATCGCCTTGACGTCGTCGGGAGTGACGTAGTTGCGGCCCGACAGCCACGCCCAGGACCGTGCGGTGGCCAGCAGCGCCGTCGCGCCCCGCGGTGAAACGCCGAGCTGCAGCGACGGGGAATGCCGTGTGGCGCCGACGATGTCGACGATATAGCTGAGCACCTCGTCGGCCACAAGGACCTCGCGTATGGCCGCGCGTCCTGCGGCCAACTCAGCCGCACCTGCAACCGGTTGCACCGCGGACAGGTCGCGCGGGTCGAAGCCGCGGGCATGCCGATCCAGGATCGCGATCTCCTGGTCGCGCGGCGGCAACGGAACGTTCAGCTTCAGCAGGAACCGATCCAGCTGCGCCTCCGGAAGCTGGTAGGTGCCCTCGTATTCGATGGGGTTCTGGGTCGCCGCGACGATGAAAGGGTCGGGCAGTGGCCGCGGTTCGCCCTCGACGCTGACCTGTCGTTCCTCCATGGCCTCGAGCAGCGCTGCCTGGGTCTTCGGCGGTGTCCGGTTGATCTCGTCGGCCAGCAACAGGTTGGTGAAGACCGGACCCGGGTGGAACTCGAATTCGGCCGTGCGCGCGTCGTAGACCAGGGAACCGGTGACGTCACCCGGCATCAGGTCCGGGGTGAACTGCACGCGTTTGAACTCCAATTGCAGGGCCGCAGCCAGCGTCCGCACCAGCAGGGTCTTGGCGACGCCGGGCACGCCCTCGAGCAGCACGTGGCCGCGACACAGCAGCGCTATCACAAGGCCGCTGACAACGGCGTCCTGTCCGACGACGGCCTTGGCGATCTCGGTTCGCAAGGCCAGCAACGCATTTCGTGCGGTACCCGATGTCGCCGCCGTTGCGGCTCCGGTGCCCTGGTCGGCTGTCTGGGCTACTGGCTGAGTCACGACTGTGCGACCTGCCTTTCGATGTCGTCGAGCGCGTGGGCAAGGTTTACCAGGTCGGCGTCGGTGGCCGGCGGCGGACCGAACAGCGCGTGCCCTACGGCCTCCGGATCTTTTGCGGTGCGTTGCACGACGGTCTGGACGACGGCGGCCGGGTCGGCGTTGGGTCCGAGACCCAGCCTGGGGAGGAGCCGCTGCAGGGTTGCCGTGCGGAGCGCATCGGCAGCGCGGTCGCTCGCGCGGCGCGACCGGTAGAGCCGGCCGCGGCCCTCGACGGTCTCCGAGGCGCGCACCACGACCGGGAGTTGCTCGGCGACCAGCGGACCGACTCGTCGGCCCTTCCACAGCGCGAGCAGCACTATGGCCAGGCACAGCTGCCAGACGATCCACTTCACGTGGCCAGGAATGAGATCGGAGATCTTTGCACCGCCCGATGATTCACCCTCGGTCCGTTGCGGTGCGTACCAGATGACCCGCGGTTGGGTTCCGGCGAGGTTCATGGCCAGCGCGGCGTTGCCCTGCTTGAGCAGGCCGGAATTGGTCATGAAGTCCGCGGTGCCGACGACCGTCACCGTGCGGCCCGCATCCGAATAGCGGACCACCGCGCCTTCGTAACACCGTGTCACGGGCACGTCGCCGGACGCCTCGAAGGTGTCGCTCGCACCGAGCTGCACGTCCCCGGCCCGGGTGGCCTCCCGGAGGTCGCAATCTGGCGGGCCGCCGAAGCTGCCTGCCGCGTCGCGACGAATTTCCGGCGCGAGCATCTCCCGGGTGTGCGACACCGGCTCGATGACCAGCCGATCGCCCGGGACCGCGGCAAGCCGCCGGAGCACGTCCTCGCCGACGAGGTGGAGCGTCTGCACCGTCAACACCAGAGTGTCCGGACGGTCCACACGTTCCACGGCGGCGATGTCGTCGGCGACGATCACCTCGACGCCATGGTCACGCAGCAGCTCGACCAGCGCATGGGCGCCATCGGAAGATGTTGAGGCAGGGTCCATTCGCCCGCCGGGGCGGGGTGCCGTCAGATATGTGGTGACCACAGCGACAGCCGATATGACTACCAGTGCCAGCACCATCCACCGGGTGGTGCGCCAACGCTGAACTATCGTCGGCGTGACCGATGAGTCGGTCGCCGTCATCGGACTGCCGTCCAGGTGTCTGCCGCTGCAGGCGCGACGGGTGCGGTGGTCGTCGCAGCACCGCGCGACCGCAGATGATCGTCGAGGTCTGCGATCATCCGGTAGGCGGGCTCGGTCCCGGGCCGCTCACCATAGGTGACGTCATTGAAAGCGTTTGCGGCTTGCAGTAATTCGCCGGCCAGATCTGGTACCGCTGCACCTGCGTCCTTGGCGAGCTCGGTCGCCGTCCGGCCCGGCACCGGGTTGAGCACACCGTCTTCTTCGAGCTGGCGGGCGACCGCTCTCAGCCGATGGCGGATGGCGGCGGCCCAATTGCCAGCCGCCGCATACTGTTCGGCGGTGGCACGGTGTTGCGCGGCGCTGAGTTCCTGCGAGTCGAACAAGCCATGCTCGCCGCCGCGGTTGGTGCGCATGGTGCGGCGCGCGATTCGCACAGCGACCACGATCGCGACCGCGAGAATGATGAGCAGCACGCTGATGGTGAACCAGCCGCCGGGCACCGAGGAACCCTCCTGGACGATGCGATAGAGCAATTCCTCGAGCCAGTCCGAGAGGCGTTCAGTCAGAGAAGCCTTGGGGTAGATGGGCTTTGCGAGTTCACGCTGCGCGGCCTCGTGGGCGGCGTCGCGGTCGATGTCTATGGCCGGCACGTCACGGCTGCCGGGTGAGCCACAGGTGGTCGGTCGAATCCGGCGCCGCTCCGGGTGCGATCGCCGCGCCGGTCTGCAGAACCAAGTCGAACGCCTCGGCCCGGATCCGTCGATCGGTGTACAGCAGCACAACGGCGCCGGCGCTGAACGGGGCGGTGATGATCTGGCCGACCGCGCTGCCGATCGCGGCCAACACGAGCGCGATCAACGTTGTCACGGTGGATTCGGAACCCAGCAAGAGGAGCTGGCCGGCGATGCTGAACGGTATCGACACCGCTCCCGCGACGACGCTGGCGACGAGTGTGGCCAGCAGCCGGATCCCCAGGACACGCCAGAAATCACCCTTCACCAGCTTGACCGAACGCGCGATCGCCGGGAAGACACCGAGCCGCTCCAGCACGATCAGCGGTGGCGCGAAACTGAGCACCGTCCAGAGGTAGACCAACAGCGCGGCCGATCCGAGGCCCAGTGGAATGCCGACGGCGAATGCTGCGACGCCGTTGGCCGCAGTGGCGACGGCGACGAGGATGAACACCACGACCGCGACGAGGACGATCACCGCGACGAGCACCATCAGGGTGTAGCCGATCAGGGCAAGCAGTCGCCCACGCACCCGTTGCCATGCCTCGCCGATGGTGATGCCGGCGCCGAACACCGCCCGCCCCACGATGACCGTCAGCATGCCGCTGAGCAGGATCGACGAGAGCAGCGTGGTAATCGCACTGGCGATGCCGGAGGCGGACGACCCCAGGGCCGCGGCGGTCGACGCTTCCTCGCCTCGCAGCACCCCGAGTTCCCCGGTCGCGGCCAGCGGCCCGACCTGCAGGATCAGCGCAATGATCTGGGCGATCACCACCACGACCGCCGTCAGCCCCATGGTCGCCTTGGGGTTGGCCCGGATGTAGGCGACCGCGCCGTTGAGGATGTCGGTCAGGGTTAGCGGCCGCAGCGGGATGACACCCGGTTTGAGTGCCGGCGGCGCAGCGCCATAGCCCGGCGGGGGATAACCAGGCGGCGGGTAGCCCGGATACCCCGGCGGCGGATAGCCCTGGTAACCGGGCGGGGGGTACGCCTGATATCCGGGCGGGGGGTACGCCTGATATCCAGGCGGGGGATACGCCTGATATCCGGGCGGCGGGTAACCGGGATATCCCGGCGGTGGGTAGCCGGGCGGCGGGTACCCCGGCGGCGGCGGGCCGGCATGACCGAACCCGCCGGCGTCGTTGCTCATGGCCACCATCCTGTCGATCACCGCCAATATTGACAACGTGGCCGTCGGGCGCCGCAGCGGCTGGTCGGTCGCCGACGTTACGGTTGCCGTATGCCGACCGAGATCACCGTGCGAGGAACCTTCACCGCGTTTCATGCGCCAGAACGCGGGACAGTACACGCCACCATCGCTTTCGAGGGACCTGCTATGGAACCGGTCTACGACCGCGTGGCGCGTGACCTGGAGGCCGTGATGGCCTCCGTCACTCCGCTGAAAACCGGCGACCACGGCCCCGTGACATGGTGGTCCGCTGACCAAGTGCGCACCTGGTCGAGCCGGCCGTGGAACAAGGACGGTAAGCAGCTTCCGCTCGTGCATCACGCCAGCGTCGCTATCGAGGTGAAGTTCCGCGACTTCGCCGCTCTGTCGCGCTTCGTCGGCCAACACGTCGCGAACACCGACGGATTCCGGATTTCACACGTCGAGTGGGCGCTCACCTCGAAACGGCGGACGGAGCTGCAGAGGCAGGTCCGCACCCGGGCCGTCGAAGACGCCGTCATCCGTGCGCAGCAGTATGCCGATGCACTCGAACTCGGCAAGATCCATCCGGTCGCCGTCGCCGACGCCGGAATGCTGGCTGCGAGCCCGCACCCGGAGGGCGGTGTCAGAGCCGCCCACCTGCGCGCAGCCGGATCGCCCACAGGCAGCGCGGAGGTCGAACTGCTGCCGGAGCACATCGAGGTATCGGCGGCGGTCGACGCGCGGTTCGTTAGCGGGGACGCCTGACGGCGCTGCGGCGTAGCGTTTGCGTCATGGCGGAACTCAAAGACCGGCTTCGTGCAGACCTGACGACTGCGATGAAATCGCAGGACCGGTTGCGCACCGCGACACTGCGGATGCTGCTGTCCGCGATCCAGACCGAAGAGGTGTCCGGCAAGCAGTCGCGGGAACTCTCCGACGCCGACGTGCTCAAGGTCCTTGCCAGGGAGTCGAAGAAGCGCGGCGAATCGGCCGAGATCTACACGCAGAACGGCCGCGGCGAGCTGGCAGCCAACGAGCACGCGGAAGCCCGCATCATCGACGAGTATCTGCCGACGCCGCTGACAGAAGCCGAACTGGCGGACGTGGCCGACACCGCGATCGCACAGGTAGCCGAGGAGACCGGTGAACGACCGGGCATGAAGCAGATGGGCCAGGTGATGAGGGCCGCGACCGCGATCGCTGCAGGCAAGGCCGACGGCGCCCGACTGTCAGCGGCGGTGAAGGCCCGGCTGTAGCCGTTTCGGCGTCTGACACCCGGGTAGTGGCGGCCGCCGATATGCTCGCCGATAGTTTCGCCCCCTTGTCGGAACGGGGAGGTCATCATGGGCATTGCGATGCGGACGAATGGCGCTGGCGCCTCCGGAGGTTCCACTTTCCGAGATCGATTTGGGCTCTTCGGAATTCTGGCTCGAGGACGACGACGTCCGTGACGCGGCATTCGCCACGTTGCGGCGCGAGGCGCCGATCTCGTTCTGGGCCGAGCCGCCGGCGCCCGGGTTCGAGGAGGGACCAGGCCACTGGGCGGTGACGAAGTTCGACGATGTCCACTTCGCCAGCCGTCATCCCGACATCTACAGCTCGTATCCCAACATCGGACTCAGCGACCTCCCGGCCGAGGCAGCGGAGTTCTTCGGATCGATGATCGCGCTCGACGACCCACGGCATCAGCGGCTACGCAACATTGTCAGCAGAGCATTCACGCCCAGAGTCGTCGCCCGTACCGACGCATCGGTGCGTGATCGCACACGCCGGCTCGTCGACGCAGATGATCACCGCGCACCCCGACGGCAAAGGCGAGCTCGTGTCCGATCTCGCCGGACCACTGCCGCTGCACGTCATCTGCGACATGATCGGCATTCCCGAACAGGACGAGCAGAAGGTCTTTCACTGGACAAACGTGATCCTCGGTGTTAGCGATCCCGACCTCGCCGCCGATGTCCAGGAATTCACCAACGCGTCAATGGATTTCGCTGCGTATTCGGTGGCCATGGCCGAGGACCGGCGGGCGGATCCACGCGACGACTTGACCACCAGCCTCGTGCAGGCGGAGGTCGACGGCGAGCGACTGACGTCGATGGAGATCGCCTCGTTCTTCATCCTGCTCGCCGTTGCGGGCAACGAGACCACTCGCAACGCGATCAGCCACGGCATGCTGGCGCTGACCCGCTACCCCGAGCAGCGGGAGAAGTGGTGGGCGGACTTCGACGGTCTGTCCCACACGGCCGTCGAGGAGATCGTGCGGTGGGCATCACCGGTGATCTACATGCGCCGCACGCTCAAAGAGGACACCGAGCTCAGTGGGACCAAGATGGCCAAGGGCGACAAAGTCACGCTGTGGTACTGCTCGGCGAACCGGGACGAGTCGAAGTTCGCCGACCCGTGGCTCTTCGACGTAGCACGCAACCCCAACCCACATCAGGGCTTCGGTGGCGGTGGCACCCATTTCTGCCTCGGCGCGAATCTGGCCCGTCGCGAGATCAGCGCGACTTTTGAGGAACTGAACCGCCGCGTGCCCGACATCGTGGCAACCGAAGCGCCGACGCGCCTTGCGTCGTCGTTCATCCACGGCATCAAGCAAATGCCGGTGGCCTGGACGCCCCCGGGCTGAACGGCGAGCCGGTCGGCACCATTCAGGGCCGAGGCCCGACCGGAGTCGGCGTCAGCTCTGAGCTGCTGCAGCCTCGGTGCACTCTGCGTTGTCCTTGACCCGGACTGCTGCGGCTGACTCAGTCGGTTCGACTTCCCCGATAGAGGCTTCCGATTGTCAACGGCTACAGTCAATCTGAGCAGAAGCGTCCACCAAGCACCCACCCGTCGCTTCGGCATGTACGCGTTGACCCGATACCGACTACGGCCTAATTGCCGACGGAGGTCGAGCTGCTGGGGTTCTCCAGGCAGGACAAATCAACGTAAACCGTCTGGAACTCACCGGATTTGACCGGTTCACTCACCGCGGGGTGAATCCCAAGAACTTGGCAATGTCTTTTTTGGGAGTCATCCATGTAGGCGACGTCCCTATCGAGGCCGTTGAGCATGACGTTGTATCCCCAGTCCTGTAGCTGCTTCACAACGTCACCGGCGTAGGTGCCGAGATACTGAATGTAATCGCGTGCGCCACGCCGGCCCCGAACCATCCGCCAATAGTGAGGGACACCCGAATAACCCAACAGCATTACGTGATTCGGACGCCATGACTCTCATGTGTTCCACCCTCCCTCTGCATGTGGCAGTCGCAGCTACGAGGTGCTGGGCGATGTCGCTCAAGCGTGGCGGGCTGCTTCTTGGGCGAGTTGCATACGGGAGGTGAGGCCGAGTTTGGTGTAGACGTGGGTGAGGTGGGTTTGCACCGTGCGTGGTGAGACGAAAAGCCTTGTGGCGATGTCTTTGTTGGCGAGCCCCTCGCTGAGGAGGCGTACAACGTCGCGCTCGGTGGGGGTGAGCGAGGCCCAGCCGCTGCTGGGCCGTTTGCGTCCGCCGCGGCCGCGCTGGGCGTAGGCGATCGCTTCATCGGTGGACAGGGCGATGCCCTCGGCCCACGCCGCCTCGAAGTCCTCCTCGCCCATCGCGTCACGCAGCAAGGCAAGCGAGTTTTCGTATTCGGCGTGGTAGATCTTGAAGCGGACCACTCCGATGCGTTGCCGGATGGCGTCTGCCGCGCCGAGGAGCCGGGCCGCTTCGCGATGACCGTCAGCCTTAACGGCTAGATCGGCGAGGCATTCGAGGGTGTCGGGAATGCCCGAATATGCGTGAACGTCGGCGGCGACCGTGAGCGCGTCGTGGGCGTGGCGTTCGGCCTGTTCCGGCTCACCCTGCGCGATCGCGACGCGAGCCCGCGTCCTGAACGCCATGGCCAGGTGCCAGCCCCTCATCACTGAGACGGCCTCGTCGGCCCACTGTCTGGCCGCGACCAAATCGCCGCGTGCCAGGGCAATCTCAGCCATGGGGTTGACATTCACTGACGCGAACTCGGGCTGCATACTCAGCCGCTGCCAGGACGCCTCGCTGGCGTCCTGCGCCGCTGCAACATCCCCCGCGGCCAGGGCCGCGACAGCCAACGCCGTGTAGGCGAAGCCTGGGACGAACCCGCCAAGCCCCGCCGCCGTTTCCACGGCCGCGTTGGCCGCGGCTCGGGCCGCGCTGGTGTCACCGTGATACGCCAGCGCGTGGCCCAGGCTGTACATGCAGTTTGCGTACCAGAGCACGTCGTGCGCCGCGTCGGCCTCGGCGGCCACCTCGCGGATCTGTGCGATGGCCGCGGCCAGATCGCCCCGCATCATCTGTGCCACACCGAGGCACCGGCGACAGAAACGCGCGTGGAACCGGTCGCCAAGCGCTTCGGCGAGGTCGCGTCCTTCCTCGGCGGCCGCGCCCGCCGCGATCGGATCGCCGGCGATGAGCGCCCCGAGGGCTTGCCAGCCGAGGATCTGGCTGAGCCTCCACCGGTCTCCTAGTGCGCGGGCCAGGTCGATCGCTTCGGCGAGGTACGGCCGAGCCACCTCGGGGTTGAAGGAGGCGATACCGCCGCAGGCGGTCAGCGCGCGGACCACCAGTGCCGGGTCGTCGAGGTCGCGAGCGATGGCCAGGGCTTGTTCGGCCTGACCCAGGCGGTCGGTGGCGGCGACCGATGCGTCGAGCACGGCCTGGTCGGCGAGCGCCCGCGCGCGCACCGCGGGCGCCACCTGGATGTGGTGCGCGTTGTGGTCGGTGAGGGCGGCGTCGAACCAGGCCAGCCCTTCCTGGATGCGGCCCCGCGCGAGCCACAGCGGCTGCAGCGACGACGCCAGCGCCAATGCGAGTGCGATATCGGTGTTTTCGCGACTCCACGCAAACGCCGCCCGCAGGTTGTCGATCTCGGTTTCGGCCTGCTCGATCCGCCGCTCATAATCGTTGCCCGCCGGGGTGTCGAGCAGGGCCGCCATGGCCGTGTAGTGGTCGCGGTGACGGGTGCGCACAGCGTCGGCCTCGCCGGACTCGCCCAGCTTTTCCAGCGCGTACTGGCGCACCGTCTCCAGCAGCCGGTATCGCGTTCGGCCCGTTGTGTTTTCGGCCACGACCAGCGACTTGTCGACGAGCAGGGTGAGCAGATCGAGCACTTGGTAGGGCTGCACCTCGCCGCCGCCGGCGACGGCCTGGGCGGCGTCGAGGTCAAACCCGCCCAGGAACACCGCCAGCCGGCGAAACAGGATGCGTTCGGGCTCGGTCAATAGCGCATGCGACCAGTCGACCGAGGCGCGCAGGGTTTGTTGGCGGCGCACCGCGGTGCGCGCACCGCCGGTCAGCAGGCGGAAGCGGTCATGCAGGCTGTCGAGGATCTCGGTCAGCGACAACGCGCGTACGCGCGCCGCCGCCAGCTCGATCGCCAGCGGCATGCCGTCGAGGCGGCGGCAGATCTCGGTCACCGCGGCGGTGTTGTCGGCGGTGATGTGGAAGTCGGGCCGAGCATGGCGGGCGCGGTCGGTGAACAACTCGATCGCCTCGTCGGCCAGCGACAGCGACGGCACCCGCCAGGTGACTTCGCCGGCCACCCCGATCGGCTCACGGCTGGTCGTCAAGAGCGTCAACCCCGGGCAGGCGCCCAACAGGGCAACGATCAGCGCCGCGCACGCGTCGAGCAGATGCTCACAGTTGTCCAGCAGCACCAGCATCTGACGGTCACCGATGAAACGCAGCAGGGTGTCCATCGTGGAGCGGCCCGGCTGATCGGGCAGGCCCAGCGCGCGAGCCACCGCGACCGGCACCAGATCGGGGTCGGTGATCGGCGCCAGATCGACATACCACACCCCGTCGCCGAACTCGCCCGCCATCCGGGCGGCGACCTCCACCGCCAGCCGGGTCTTGCCCACCCCGCCGGCGCCGGTCAGGGTCACCAGCCGGTTCTCGGCCAGGATCCGCCGCACCTCGGTCATCTCCGCGCCGCGGCCCACGAAACTCGTCAGTTGCACCGGAAGATTCTGGGCCACCACGGTATTCGCTGTGCGAAGCGGCGGGAACTCGTGGCGAAGATCCGGATGACACAGCTGCACCACCCGTTCCGGGCGGGGCAGATCCCGCAGCGGATGGGTGCCCAGATCGGTCAGCCAGGCATCGGCCGGCAGCCCGTCGACGACCAAGTCGTGGGTCGTGCCCGACAGCACGGTCTGTCCGCCGTGCGCCAGCTCGCGCAGCCGCGCCGCGCGGTTGACCGTCGGGCCGATGTAGTTGCCTTCGTCGCGCAGCTGCACCTCGCCGGTATGCACGCCGATGCGCAGCCGAATCGGGGCCAACGGCGCCTGTTGCAGCTCCAGAGCGCACGCCACCGCGTCGCTGGCGCGGGCGAACGCCACCACGAAACTGTCGCCTTCGCCCTGTTCGACCGGGCGCACCCCGTGATGGGCGGCGACGATGTCGCACACCGCGCGATCCAGCCGCGCGACCGCGGCCGTCATCTCCTGGGTTTCCCACAGCCGCGTCGAGCCCTCGACGTCGGCCAGCAGCAACGTCACCGTTCCCGTCGGCAAAACGCTCACGCCCAGCTCGCTCCAGTTCACCGGCGGCGTCCGCGAGTGGATCGGTCTCGCTCATGCTAGCCAGCATCGCGGCCATCACGAGCCGCACATCAGCGAAAACGCGTATACACCGCCGCAGCGCCGCGCGGATCTAGGACCCCTCGGCCGCGCGCATTAGGCGTTCTGACCGATGCTCTTCGGCTCCACAACATCGCATAGTCGACTCGTTGCGACCCGAGGAGACCACCATGACCGTCGCCAGAATCCGCTGCAGCACCCGCAGCGTGGTCGATGCCGGACGTTCACGTCGGGGCCATCGGAGGTGATCGCATGAAACTGGACGACAAGACTCGAACGGAACCCGTGGTTGTGGAGCCCGGAGGGGCCGAAGTGGTCACGTGTCCGGCTACAGGCGAGGCCGTTGGATGTGCGCCGATGACCTCGCGTGCGGAGGTCGAGGCCGTCGCCGCGCGGCTGCGGGCGGCACAGCCCGACTGGCAGGCGATGGGCGCCACGGGACGCGCCAGGTGGATGGGCAGGTGGCGCGACTGGATCTTCGACCATTCCGACGAGCTGATCGGGCTGATGCAGCGGGAATCGGGCAAGTCCTGGGGCGACGCGAACATCGAGGTCTTCGGCACCGACATGATGAACTACTGGGCCGAGCACGCCGCCAAGTTCCTGGCCGACGAGACCGTCCGCCCGGTCGGACCGGCGAACATGGCCAAGAAACTGACCGTCGTGTACGGGCCCTACCCGCTGGTCGGCGTGATCACGCCGTGGAACAACCCGCTGGTGGTGCCACTGGCCGACATCTCTCCGGCGCTAATGGCCGGTTGCGCCGTGCTGTCCAAACCGTCGGAGTTCACCCCGCTGGCATGGCGGGCGGCCGTCGCCGGCTGGAAGGAGATCGGCGCGCCGGATGTTCTCGACGTGGTCTTCGGCGCCGGCGAAACCGGTGCTGCCGTCGTCGATGTCGTCGATTACGTGATGTTCACCGGTTCGGCCAAGACCGGCCGCCGGGTGGCCGCGGCCGCCGCCCAGCGGCTGATTCCGTGCTGCATGGAATTGGGCGGCAAGGACGCCATGATCGTCTGCGCCGACGCCGACATCGACCGGGCGGTCGAGGCGCGGTGTGGGCGGGATTCTTCAACGCCGGCCAGAGCTGCATCTCCGTTGAGCGCGTCTATGTCGAGGCGCCGGTTTACGACGAGTTTGTGCAGAAGCTGGTAGCCAAGACGTCGGAGCTGCGCCTGGGGATGGATGCCAACCGAGACTTTTCCTGTGACGTCGGCGCGATGGCCAACGAGCAGCAGCTGGCGATCGTCTCCCGCCACGTCGACGACGCGGTGAGCAAGGGCGCGAAGGTGCTCGTCGGCGGCAAGCCCAGCGACAAGGGGCTTTTCTACCCACCGACGGTCCTGGTTGACGTCGACCACGGCATGGACTGCATGCGCGAGGAGACCTTCGGCCCGACGCTACCGGTGATGAAGGTGCGCGATGCTCAAGAGGCGATCGAGAAAGCCAACGATTCGCCGTATGGGCTGTCCGGCAGCGTCTGGACGCGCGACAAGGCCAAGGGAATGGCCCTGGCCAAGCAGATGGCGACCGGCTCGGTGAACATCAACAACGCGATGCTGAACGTTTTTCAGTACCCCGTCCCATTCGCCGGTTGGAAGCAGTCGGGGGTCGGCTCGCGCTCGGGAGGCGCCAACGGCATCCGCAAGTACTGCCGGGCCAAGAGCATCGTCGCCGACCGGGTCGCGATGAAAAGGGAACTGTTCTGGTACCCGTACACCCCGAGGCGGGGGAAGGTTCAGTCGCTGGTGGCCAGGTTGCTCGGGGCCAGGGACTGGCGGCGCCGGCTCGGGCGGTGATCTGCCATCGGCCCCACTATTCCGCCCTATCGGTTGGCGCTCTCCCGCTGAGTAGTCCGATCGCCGTCTGGGCGCGGTGGACGGTGTCAAAGCTCGTCGTCCTCCTCGATGAACTCGGTCGGGTCGTAGGCGTCGTCAGCGTCGCCATAGGCGTCCGCCCCGACGTCGAGCGCCTCCGGGTGCTGGGGCCGCCTCATCCAGCTCGCTGAGGATCTCCCCCCACATCGACTGCGGGACGACAGAACGCACCGCTTTCATGATCCGACCCATCTCGACCCTCATCTCGAGGACGTCGGTGCCCCGCTCGCGCCCGTCGAGGACGGACTGAAGCTTCTCGGCGGCTCCGAGTTGCGGGTTGGACAACTTGAGCGTTGCCTCGGCCCGTGCGAGTTCCGGCCAGCTGCTGCCGACGGGCAATGTACTGCTCCTGAACGCCGAGCCTCCGACTCGGAGGTGCTCTTGCCCGCACCGGTCGGTGCGAGCCGCTTCGTTCACCCGAGCTAGACGCTTGAGGAAAACGAACCGAGCTCGGCGCTCAGACCGCAGCGACTGACAAGGCGGCCTGGCCGTTGGCTCACGGCAGCGGGCACGGGGTCGCGGCGTGGATGCGCTGCGGTGACGGCGGGTTGCGGTCAAGCAGGAAAGTGGGTCGGATCGGCCGGGGGCACAAGTTGCCGCCGCAGTTGGGACAAATACCCATTAAGTGGCCGTCGACGCAGCGACGGCAGAAGGTGCACTCGTAAGTGCAGATCATCGCCTCGGTCGACGCGGGCGGAAGATCGACGTCGCAGCATTCGCAGTTGGGGCGCAGCTCGAGCACACCCCAGGTCTACCTGATAATGACCGTCGGCACACACCAGCCGCCGTGTCATCATTCGTAGGTTCCGCGCCGGTCGCACGGTCGGGCGCTGTCGTCAGGTGCCGCTGACGTACGCCAGCCGATGCGAGGACTGAATCTGCTGCTGCGGCGTCCGCCGGATGCTTCGCCCGCAGCTGGACTGTACCACCTCTTGTTGAGGTTCCGCATCCTGCAATGTTCGGAAAGCATTGGCGTGTAGGCAGTTTCGCTCGTTTTGCCGGCGGAGGGGACATATCCCGAACGTGCGCTGTTTCTCCCCGTGAAGTCATCCGAGGTGTCCAGCCACGTGACCTCGCTCGGTCGAGGCGGTGAGTATTCCCCACGGATCTGCAGCGAATCGCCTCCGGCATCAAATAATGCCCAGTGCGGCCTCGGGGCCTTGGCCCCCAGGCCGCCGGGGTGCAGCATGGGTTTATGTGTGATGGTGGCGGCTCGCCCACCGAGGTCGCGGCGACCCTCCCGCGGCCGGCGGAGGGAACGGCGGTGGACCCCATCGCTCTGGAACCGGTCGACGAGGTCGTCATCACGACGCTCGTGGACAACAGCTACGACGCGCTGATGGGCGACACCGGCCCGGCCCACCGCGCGCCGTTGCCCGGGGTCGCCAGTGTCCGGGCACCGCAGTTCGAGGAGGGCCGCACGTTTCCCGGGCTAATCGCCGAGCACGGCTTCTCCGCGCTGGTGACCACCCGCCGCGGTGCGACCGCGCACACCGTGCTGTTCGACACCGGGGTGTCACCAGACGGGATGGCGATCAACTTCGAGCGGCTCGACCTCGATGCGGCCGCGATCGAGGTCGTGGTGCTCAGCCACGGCCACCTCGATCACGATGGCGGCTTCCCCGGGCTGGTCCGGTTGCGGCGCCGCAGCGGGCTGCCGCTCACCGTGCACCCGCTGGTCTGGAGCCGGCGCCGCCTCGCCCTGCCCGATCACCCGCCCTGGGAGCTGCCGACGCTGAGCCGTTCCGCGCTGGAAGCCGAGGGCCTCGAGGTGATCGAGCGGCGGCAGCCCTCGCTGCTGCTGGACGGCTCGATACTCATCACCGGGGAGGTCGACCGCACCACGAGTTCGAGCGCGGCCTGCCACACCACGAGGCCTGGCGCGACGGGCGGTGGGAGCCCGACCCGCTGATCCTCGACGAGCAGGCGCTGGTGGTCCACGTCCGCGGACGGGGACTGGTCGTGCTCACCGGCTGTGGGCATGCCGGCGCGGTGAACATCGCCCGGCACGCGATGTGGCTGACAGGCGTGGACCGGCTGCACGCCCTGCTCGGCGGATTCCACCTCACCGGACCGGCCTTCGAGCCCGTCATCGAACCCACCGTGGATGCGTTCGTCGACATGGCACCCGATGTGCTGGTGCCGGCGCATTGCACGGGCTGGAAGGCCCAGCATCGGCTTGCCGCGGCGCTGCCCAGCGCATTCGTGCCGAACGCGGTCGGCACGTCCTTCACCCTGGCCGGATCCGGACTCTAGGGATTGGCATTGGTGCCGACCAATGCACAGCCTCGTTGTGCCAGCGCGGCAACCGTCATTGATCGGAAAACACTGGCGTGTAAACAGTTTCGCCACATTTGTAACTGTGTAGTGCGGGCGACAGGTGGCATGTCAACAGGTAGCGATAGCCGTAGGAGTTCGGGCCCGTCCTCCGACCGCGGCGACGGTGTGGGCAATGGTTTGCCAGCTCAAACCAACACCGATGGATCGGCATGGCCGACTTTCGCTGTCAACTTTCTGCGAATTCGCTGAGCAGCTTTTACTCCTCGTACATGTTGTGAGCAACAGTTGCTAGGAAGCGGGATTCTTTGTAGCAATCTTCGTTGTGGAGCCCACCACGGACGGCGTTAGCTTGGTTCTACGCGAATATTGCGGATCACCAAGTAAATCTGGGGGCGTGCACGCAGGTCTTCACTTGTGACCGGGCCGGCTTCCAACGCCCCGGCAGAGATTCTGAAAGGAAAGCCATGAAGATCGTCGTGATTGGTGGCACAGGGGTCCTCGGGTCAAAAGTGGTTGACAAACTGAGGGACCACGGCGACGAGGCGGTGGCGGCGTCGCCTAAGACTGGCGTCAACACACTTACCGGGGAAGGCCTCACCGAGGCTCTAACCGGTGCCGACGTGGTTGTTGACGTGTCCAACTCACCCTCATTCGACGACGATCCGGCGATGGAGTTCTTCACAAAGTCGACCGCTAACTTGGAGGCTGCCGCGAAGGCCGCGGGTATTAGGCACTACGTCGCAGTGTCGATCGTTGGTTCCGACCAGCTAGTTCACTGACGCGATTACAGCGTCGATGACGGTCGGCGACGAAGTGCGCGTACCGGACGCGCTGATCCAGCCCGTCGCCGCCGCCGACCTCGCGGCCGAGGTCGCCCGTGTGGCAGAAGGCGAACCACTGGGTGGCATCGAGAATTTCGGAGGGCCTGAGAAGATCTCGTTCGAGCAGATGGCCCGCGAGGTCTTGGCTCGGCAAGGCGAAGCCAAGACGGTCGTCGTCGATCCCCAAGTTGGTTACTTCGGGACACCGCTCTCCATGAACAGCCTGGTTACCGCATAGGCAGATCGGGTCGACCCGGCCGGGGCCAACGCCAAGGTGCTTGGCGATGGCGCTAGAACCCGTGACCAACGACTTCGGGAATAGTATCGGTCGAAATAGTATTGTCTTATACAGTTAGGAACGTAACGGATGGCCGGCGGTAGGGAGGCGATCATGGACGTATATGAGGCAGTCACAAGCCGACGGGCGGTGCGCGGATTCACCGACGAGCCTGTGTCGAGGGAGGTGCTTGAGCGCGTGCTGTCCGCCGCAGCTTGGGCGCCGTCCGGATCGAACATCCAGCCGTGGAACACCTACGTGCTGACCGGCGCGCCGCTGGCCGAACTCAAGACGCACGCCGTCGAGCGCGTGGCCCACGGCGACCCCTGGGACAAGCGGCAGTACAAGATGTACCCGTCCGAGCTGAAGTCCCCGTACGCGGAGCGCCGATCCGCCTTCGGCAAGGAGCGCTACAGCGCGCTCGGCATTGCGCGCGAGGACTGGGAGGCGCGCCAGCGGGCAGCCATCGCCAACTGGAACTGTTTCGGCGCGCCCGCCGCCCTGTTCTGCTACATCGACCGCGACCTGGGCCGGCCCCAATGGGCCGACGTCGGCATGTATCTGCAGACCATCATGCTGCTGCTCCGCGCCGAAGGACTGCACAGTTGCACGCAGATGGCGTGGTCGCAGGTTCGCGAGACGGTCGCGGAGGTCCTGTCACCCCCGGACGGGCTCATCCTCTTCTGCGGCATGTCGATCGGGTACGAGGACCCCACGGTGAGTTACGCCCGTACGGGCCGCGCCCCGCTCGACGAGACGGTCACTTTCGTCGGCGATTAGTTACTGGCGTCCCATCGGGTGAGGACCATTCCGCCGGAAGGAGTCCGATGTTCGATCTCGTTGTCGCGCGGCCGAGAAGCGCGCGGCCCGAGAAGGAGGTAACACTGATGCGTCGTGTTGCGGTGATCACCGGAGCCAGCCGGGGAATCGGTGCGGCGACCGCATTAGTCCTCGCGGAGCAGGGGTTTCGGGTGGTCGTCAATCATCGCGCCAGTGCCGCGCAGGCAGAGGAGGTGGTGCGGCCATCACCGCGGCTGGTGGCGAGGCCGTGGCGATTCGGGCCGATGTCACCGCGGCCGATGATGTCGCCGCAATGGTCGGCGAAACCGAACAGCGGTGGGGCGGGGTCGACGTGCTCGTGCACAACGCATTGATCCCTTTTGATGTCACCTCGTTCGCCGATCTGAGCTGGGAGCAGCTCGGCGGCAAGCTGGACCGAGAGCTGCGTGCCGCATTCCTGATCACCAAAGCCGTTGTGCCGGGGATGATTTCCCGCAGCTACGGCCGGCTGGTGTATCTCAGCACGGGGTTGTCCCGCCGGCCGCGCGACGGCATGATCACGCTGGGCACCGCCAAGGCGGCACTGGACCAGTTTGTCCGGTTCATCGCACTCGAGCTGGCGCCGCACGGGATCACCGCGAACCTCGTCGCGCCCGCCACGGTCGACGAAACGAAGGTGACCGAGCAGTTGACGACCGAGCAGATGCGTGCAACTCGGCGCAACCAACCCCATGGGGCGCCTCGTCCGCCCCGACGAGGTGGCCAGGACGGTGGCGTTCTTGGCAAGTGAGGATTCCGGTTTCACCACCGGCCACTACCTTCCGGTCAACGGCGGCCTTGCCATGGATTGAAACCAGGTTCCGCCGCTACGGAAGTCACCAGATTGGGGAAGGGTTTTGGCCATGCACACCATCGACCTGGCCTATGTCGGGCATGGTATCCACGAGGAACTGGTCGCCTATGTTGCCGACCAGGAGGGCTATTACGAGGATGAAGGTGTCCACGTCGCGATCCGCGACGGGGTCGGCTGGGAAACGGAGCGTGTGCGCCGCGGCGCGACGATCGGTCTCGGCCGGGCCCTGTTGTCGCGGCTGACCGACGGCATCGGTTGGAAAATGCTCAGCGTCAACACCCATCGTCCGCTGTTCTGGTTTCTCGGCAGCGCCGATGTGACATCCATGGCGGATCTTCGCGGGCGCCGCCTGGCGGTCCACGCCGCCCACACGGCCCCCGGTTGTTTCGCCCGGATCGTCCTGCGCAAGCACGGCCTGGACCCCGACCGCGACCTGGAATGCGTGGTGCGGGCTCCGGGTGACTACCAGATGGACCTGCGACGCCTTCGGGACGGCTCCATCGACGCCGCCTACGTAGGCAGCACGCTCTCACCCGAACAGGTCGCCGAGGAAGAAGGGTTCCACCTGCTGGCCTGGGTCGGCGATCACTTCCAGATCCCCACCGTGGGCGTCGCCGTGGACCCCACCCACATCCCGCTGGACAGCCCCGCGCTGCAGGCGCTGGTGCGGGCGAACCAGCGGGCCCTCGCGGACGATCGCCGAACAACCCCACCTGGCCGTCGACTACATCGCCTCGTTCCTCAACCGGCTGACACGCGATGAAGCGCAGCAGCACTACGAACGCTACGTCGGCCCGTACTTCACCCCCGACGGCCAGGTGGACCTCGAATCGCGCGGCAAGCGATCGACGCGGTCGCGGCCGAACTCGGTGTCGCCTCAGTAGCCGCCGACGAGATCTATCGGCCTGCCCTGTGAGCCGCGGGCGACGGAATCGATCAGTGTGTGCGCGCGCTGGGAGAGAGTACGACGTCTCCGATTGGGCGTCGGTGCCGTGACATCTGCATTTAATGTCGAATGATACCGTATCAAGTGATCTGAATGGCACGGTCGCGGCATGACCGCCGACGCTCCTCGGCAGGCGACCGCCTCGCGGGCGACCGACCGCCCCGGAGATCCCTCGCCTTTCGCTCTCGGGTTGCTCGCTTGCGCCGGGCGCACTGGCGCGCGGACCACTTCTGCGAGCCCAGC
>CAWDAC010000054.1:0-134373 GCA_963800125.1 uncultured Actinomycetota bacterium
CCGATGGCCCTGCGTGTGTTGAGCGGCTTTGTGAACGTCAAGAGCACCGGACCGAAGAGCGGCCGCGTGCGCATCGGCTTCGACCCGCACCAGAAGATTTCCGGGTGACGCCAATCCGGTCGAACGCAAGACAATCGGACCGTCAGGACGTTTCGTCTCGACGCCGGCGAAGTTGATCGCGCTCCGCCAAGTGTCACTGGTCGGAGTCGACCCATGGCCGACTACAAGTTGAGGCTGGGCGACACGATCACGCGCGACGACCTCGAGATCACCTGGAGCGGCAAGGGTCCGGCGTTCAGTGAGGAGATTTCGTATCTGGTGATCGGCGAGGTCCCCGATCCGCGTGCGGCCACGAAACGGCCGCTCGTTCGGAAGGGCGCCAAGACGGAAGAAAGCGCGCCGCCGCTAGTTCAATCGCGCGGCGCGCGTCGCCGTCGAGTTCTTGCCGGTGTTGAGCAGCTGCTGCGCCTCGGGGAAGTAGCCGAGCGCGAATTGCAGCTGTGGGTCCTTCTTCGCGAGATTCTCGTATGCCGGCCCGGCGCCAAAGAGGTCGAGGTCGATCTCCTTGCGGATCATGGCCGTGATGTACGGCAGGTCCTTCTGCCAGCCCGCTTCGTCGAACCGGATTGGGCACTTCATCACCAACTGCTTGAATTCGGCGAGCATCGGTTCAGACACCTGATAGCTCGACGCGACTTCATGCTGCTGACCGGCCGGCGGCGGTATCCGCGTGTCGCCCTGCCGCGTGAACTGGCGGGCGTACACTTCGAACAGTCCGCGGGCGGCAATCGTTCGCGCGAACCGACCGGGGTTGAAGCCCTCGGTCGGGCCGTCGAAGCGCCGGTCGGGCTCGACACCACCGCCGCTGTACACCTTACGGCCCGCATCCGTTAACTTCAGATCTTCCGATCGATGCGCCTTGTTGGCGTCTTGATCGCGCATCGTGTAGGTGAGGTAGTCGTCGAAGGTGCCGTCCCACGGCCGCTGAATCAGACGGCCGCTCGGCGTGTAGTACTTCGCGGTGGTGATGAGTGCCGCCGCTCCGCGGCTGAGCCGATAGACCGACTGGACGAGCGCCTTGCCGAAGGTCGTCTCACCGATGACGAGTGAGCGATCGTGATCCTGGGCGCGCCGGAGACGATCTCGGACGCGCTGGCGCTGGAGCGGTTGACCAGCGTGATCATCGGCAGCGTGAGGTAGTCGCTGCGCTCCATGGACCGGTAGTCCTGGTCCGATCCGGAGACACGCCCGCGCGTGTAGACGACCATATCGCCTCGCGGCAGGAAACGGCTCGACACCAGGATGGCCTGATCCAGTGCTCCGCCGGGATTCCCGCGGAGGTCGAACACCAGACGCTTCATTCCGCGCTTGGTGAGGTCACCGAGCGCCTTGCCGAGCTCACGGTCGCTGTTCTCGGCGAACTCCGTCAGCTTGATGTAGCCCGTCGTGTCGTCGAGCATCACTGCAGCCGTGACAGTGGGAATGTGTATTCGTCGCGCCGGACCCTCAGTCGATCAACTTGTCGTAGCCCGCGCGCCGCAGCGAGATGTCGACCATCGTGCCGCGCGGCCCCTTGAGTCGCCCGACGGTTCGGTCGCTCGTCCACCCCTTCGTGTCTTCGTTTTCGATGCGGGCGATGACATCGCCACGGCGGAGCCCGCTTTCGTGTGCAGGCGAGTTCTCGAAGACCGACGCGATGATGACGTCGCCGGCGATGACCTGGATGGTGATGCCGAGCCCGTAGTACCGGCCTTCCTGGCGCTCGCGCGTCTGCGCGTAGCTCCTCGGATCCATGAAGCTCGAGTGCGGGTCGAGTGTCTGCAGCAGGCCTGTGATTGCGCTGTAGACCAGTCGGTCGGACTCGACTTCGCCGACGTAGTTCTCCTCGACGGCACGCAGCCCAGCCGTGAAGACTTTGAACTGATCGGAAATCTGGTCCTGCGCCGACAGTGCCGTGCGGCCGAAATACGCGCCTGCGCAGGCGCTCAGCGCGAGAAGGATTGCCGCCGCCGGAAGGGATCGGTATCTCGGCATGCTCGTGATGCTCCGTAGGTTAGGGCTTCTATCGAGTCTGAAGGATCGTAGACCGGGCGTCAAGCCAGCCTCCTGCACACGGTTGCAGTCAAAGCGCGGCAGTTACGACCAGTTAATGAAATGGGTGACGGTCGTGCACCACGGGCTACGCGCTGCTCGTTTGACGACTAGGGGGTATCGAACCGCCATTGCCGCATCGCGTCCACGATGGCGCGATTGAAGGGCCGGAAACGGCGGGTTGAGGCATCACTTCGCGTTGTGCTCCATCACCTGCGAGGGACCGATCCCTCCCGGTTTTACCAGGGCCTCGCCGATCCAGGGACCACCTGTCGTGATCATCCCCAGGCGGGAGGTCGGGGACCGGGGAAGGCATTGCGAATCTTCTTGGGTTGCGGCACCCCCTTGCCGATTTGTACGGGCGCCACGCCGGCCAGCTTTGCGCCGACTTCGCATGCACACGCCTGCTTGCGGAGATCGGCCGCCGACGACTCCACCGCCAGCGCACACAGCAGAAGCATCAAACGCCACGCACGAGAAGGACCAGGACACGGCTCGCAGGATATGACACCGGGTCGCCGAACTTTTCCACCGGAGACGGCTGTCTTTTCTCCTAGTGAGCCGCTCCGAGAGATGACGTTCATCGATTCGGCCGTTCTGAACCTGATCTAACGATCCTGTCGCGGGTTCCAGCGCCTGACAGGCCGGACCAACGTGTGGCTGGCCCTCCAGCTCACCAACCTCAGCATCATCGTCTACTTCGTCTGGGCGGGACTCTACTCGTTGAACATCGACGTCGAGCTGCGGGTCGTGGCGGCGGTCTTCTGCGTTGCCCTCATCTATGTGTTGACCCAGACGCTCTTCAAGACACCGATCGAGACGTATGAGATGGCGGCCTATCAGCGTGTCGCTCGAGGGCTGCGGAATCCGCGGCGCATTCGCGACGCGTTGCTTCGCACATCGTTCCTCACGCTCTGCCTCGTTCTCGTGTACCCGGTCCTGTTCGTGTACGTCAACCTGCGCTTGCACCTCGTCCTTCTGAGCTACCTGCTCATCTTCCTGACGACTGTGGTGTTGTATCTGCTGGCGTGCTATCCGCTGCCGCCGTGCGCCGGCAAGGTGGCGCGTGGCCGCGAGGACTGTCCTCGTCACGAGAGTGGTGGCTGCCCGAGTCGGAGTAGACTCCGGCTTCTGCATTTCGATTCGGTCCTCATCGTCTCGTTCGGCGGTCCGCAGGGGCTCGCGGACATCCGGCCGTTCCTGGCGAACGTGCTGCGCGGCCGGCGGGTCAGCCCCGAGCGCGTCGAGGAAGTCGCGCACCACTACGAGCTGTTCGGCGGCGTCTCGCCGATCACCGAGATCACCCGACGCAGGCGAAGGGCTGCGGGAGCGGCTCGCGGCGCCGGGCACCCGCTGCCGGTGTACGTCGGGATGCGCAACTGGCACCGTTGCTCCCGACACGCTGCGCGAGATGCACGCCGCGGGCGTGCGGCATGCGATCGGGTTCATCGCCGCGGCGCAGCACTCGTATTCCAGCTGCCAGCAGTACCGCGAGAACGTCGTCGCCGCGCGGCAGAGCTGCGGCGCGACGGCGCGCGACGTCGACGTCACCTACGCCGGCAGCTGGTTCGATCATCCGCTGTTCGTCGCGGCCAACGCGGCGCACGTGCGCGAGGCGCACGCACGACTGCCCGAGTCGCTGCGCGGCGAGGCGCGGCTGGTCTTCACCGCGCACAGCATTCCGACGCCGATGGCCGAGCGGTCGCGGTATCGCGAGCAGCTGCGACGTCGGCGCGGCTGGTGGCGACGCGACGCGGGCATGCCCGACTGGGCGCTCGTGTATCAGAGCCGCAGCGGGCGGCCCGAGGATCCGTGGCTCGAGCCGGACGTCTGCGACTACCTGCGCCGGGCGCGCAAGAGGGCTGCGGGCGGCGGTGCTCTGTCCGATCGGGTTCGTCTGCGATCACATCGAGGTGCTCTACGACCTCGATCGCGAAGCCGCCGAGGTATGCCGCGAGATCGGGCTGCAGATGGCGCGCGCGGAGGCGGTCAACGACGATCCGCTGTTCCTCGACATGATGGCGGACGTCGTGCTGCCGACGATTCGCCGATACGAAGGCAGGGGAAGGCCATTGCCAGACTCGATCGCCGTGACGGTCCCTGGCTCCGGCATGCGCACGGCGCCAGAGCCGGCACTACAGCGATTGACATCGCCATCCTGCCGCCGGCCGATGTGTCGGCCGCGCGTCGCGCTGAGCGCGTCGCGCCGGCCACACGAATCACAAGGCCTGCTGCTCGACGACGATCGGCTGCCGCACATCACGCTCACGCAGCAGTTCGCCCGTCCGAGTCGTTCGACACCTCCTCGCCCACGTCCATCGGGTTTGTGCGCGTTCGCGCGCCTTCGATCTGCGTGTCACTGGTGCAGGAAAGGGCAGCAGCTCGGTGTGGATGTCGTCGCAGCGGACGCGGAGCTGTTCGGCCGCGACGAGCAGCTGCTCCAGGTGACTGAGGCCTCCGAAGTGCCGACCGGCGACAGCGTCGGCGTTCTTCGGCGACGGACGCGCGTGAACGCGACGGCGCTGGGTGCTGCGAGTTCAGGCGTGAATCGGCATCGACGTTGACGACGACATCCGTTCGGCCACGGTTGAGCCGCCGGCCCTCGACGTCGACCCGTGGCGACGACCATCGCCGTCTGTCACCTCGGTCGGTCTGCACCTGCCGCCGGATCATGCGTGCGTCCGGCCGCCTCGAGCCAGGCGAGAGCGAGCCGAACGCCACGCGTCGTCCCTAGCATCCGGGCAATGATCTCTGCTTCGCGCGCGCGTGCTGACCCTGATCGTCCTGGCGTTGACAGGGCCTCGCGTTCTGCGCAGGCGCCGGTGGCTACCGGCTGTCGTTCCCCGAGCGCGAGCACATCTGATGCAGGTGGAGGTCACGTTCCCCGACGTGCCCGCCGGCCCGCTGCAGCTGCGCATGAGCCGCTCGTCGCCCGGCCGCTACGCGCTGCACGAGTTCGCCAAGAACGTGTTCGACGTGCGCGTCACCGACGCCGGCGGCCAGCCGCTGACCGTCGCGCGTCCGAATCCGCACCAGTGGGACGTCACCGGCCACGCCGGCACCGTGCGCGTGACCTATCGCGTCTTCGGCGATCGCGTCGACGGCACGTACCTCGGGATCGACCGCACCCATGCGCACATCAACATGCCGGCGGCGATCATGTGGGCGCGCGGGCTTCGAGCGCGGCCGATGACCGTCCGCTTCGAGCCGCCGCCGGGCAGCGGCGTGGCGCGTCGCCACGCAGCTGCTGCCCGGCCGCGATGCGCTGACCTTCACGGCGCCGAACCTGCAGTACCTGATGGACAGCCCGACCGAGTTCAGCGCGTTCGCGCTGCGCACGTTCACCGTGCCCGACGAGCACGCGCACGCCGGTGTTCCGGCTCGCCGTGCATCATGCCGGCACGCGACGCCGAGCTCGACGCGTTCGCCCGCGACGTCGAGACGATCGTGCGCGAAGCGCGCGACGTCTTCGGCGAGTATCCGCGCCTTCGAAGGCAACACCTACACGTTCATCGCCGACTACCTGCCGTGGGCCAACGGCGACGGCATGGAGCATCGCAACAGCACGATCCTGACCTCGCCGCGTCGCTCTCGGCCGAGCCGCGCCGGATCTGCTCGGCACGGTCGTCGCACGAGTTCTTCCACGCCTGGAACGTCGAGCGCATCCGGCCGCGGTCGCTCGAGCCGTTCAACTTCGAGGATGCGAACATGTCGGGCGAGCTGTGGCTCGGCGGAAGGCTTCACCAGCTACTACGGCCCGCTGGTCATCGACGCGCGCCGGGCTGATCGACGTGGGCGACTTCGCGCAGCGACATGGGCAGGCGCGTCAAACGGTCGCTGAACAGCCCCGGGCCGGCGCGTGCGCTCGGCGGTGGAGATGAGCCAGCATGGCGCCGTTTGTCGATGCGGCCGCCGTCGATCGACCGGACGAATTTCGACAACACCTACATCTCGTACTACACGTGGGGTGAGGCGATCGGCCTCGGGCTCGACCTGACGCTGCGCGATCGCAGCGATGGCCGCGTGACGCTCGACGACTTCATGCGCGCGCTGTGGGCAGATGTACGGCAGCCCGGCGGCAAGGCGCCGGGTTACGTCGACGTCGCCGTACACGATCGCCGACCTGAAGGCCGCGCTGGCCGAGGTCTCGGGCGACGCCGCGTTCGCCGAGGAGTTCTTCGCCCGCTACATCGAGGGCCACGAGGTGGTGGACTATGCGCGGCTGCTGGCCCGTGCCGGCCTGGTGCTGCGGCCGCGTCGCGGCGGGCCGCGCCTCGGCGGCCTGCTGCGACTGCAGGACGCGCCAGGCGGCGTGCGCATGGCGGCGCGTCGCCGTTCGGCATCGCCGGCCTACGACGCCGGGCTCGATCGCGACGACGTGATCGTGTCGGTCGGCGGACGCGGGCGCCACGACCGCCGAGGTCGAGCGCGCGCTGGCGCCGCGCAAGCCGGGCGACAGCTGCCGATCGTCTTCGACCGCCGCGGTCGAGCGGGTCACGGCGCGATCATGCTGGTCGAGGACCCGCGGCGCGAGATCGTCATCGCCGAAGACGCCGGCCAGCCGCTCACCGACGCGCAGCGGCGATTCCGCGACGCCTGGCTCAGGTCGGTCGCGCGAGCGTTTTAGCGTCGGGTCCATGCGACCGCACTACGTCCTCGGCTCGTCCAGGCACGCGTTCACGCGGAAAACAGCACCCCGGCGACAGCTTCCAGTCCGGATCGAGCGCGCGCTTGACCGCCGCATCTGCTCGATGCCGTCCTCGCCATAGAGCTCGCGCAGCAGCCGCTGCTTGAGCGCGCTGCGACCGACGCCGTGCTCGGCCAGCGGCGCGCCGCCCATCGCCATCACGCCGCGGCGATCTCGAGGAGCGCGTCGCGGCCCGCGTTCGACGTCGGCGAACGTGCGCGGCACCAGGTTGGGATGCAGGTTGCCGTCCGACACATGGCCCCAGACGGCATCGAGGCCGCGGCTGGCGAAGGCCTGGCGTAGAGCGCCAGCGATTCCTCGAGCCGGTCGAACGGCACGACCATGTCGCCGGCGGTCTTCTCGATGCGGGGTCGCTCTGCCTTCGCCGCCGCGACCAGGGCGTTGACGCTGGCCGGCACGGCCTCGCGCAGGTCGAACAGCCGCTGGGGCCGCGTGGTCGGCTGGTGCGGCAACGTAGCTTCGCTGGTGTCGCCGCACGAGTCGAGGACTCCTGCAGCCGCTCGAACGCGGCGGCATCGTCCGCTTCGACTTCGATCTGCGTCATCAGCAGCACCGAGTCGCCGTCGGGCCGCACCACCCCCGCGCGCGCGAACGCATCGTTCGGCACGACGCGCAACGCCCGTGCGTCGATGTACTCGATTGCCGACACGGACGGCTCGCTACGCAGCGCGCCGGTCACCGCGACTGCCTGGCCGTCGCCATCGCAGCGAATCAGCGCCACCGCTCGGCGCGGCCGCGGGATACTCCCCGAACAGGCCTATGAGCCAGGACATCGGCGATCCGCGCTGCGCCAACATCCCTCCGTGGGCGCCACCGAGCTTCAACGAGGCCGATATCTCGGACAAGCCTGTGGCGATGCAGGCTCTGCCCCTTCTACCAGACGCCGACGGCTGGCCGATGGTCACCTACTGCGAGGAGATGCTCGGCGTTGACCGGGCGGTCGGCCAGGTGATCGGTGAACTCGAAGACGAAGGCAGGCTAGACAACACGCTGCTGGTATTCGCATCGGATAACGGGATGGCGTGGGGCGAGCATCGGCTCGGCCAGCAGAAGGTGCGTCCGTATACGACTCCCGTGGCGCTTCACATGCGCTGGCCCGCCGGGGGTTGGGAGAGTCCCCGACCGTCGAGACTGAGATCGTGTCGAACATCGATCTGGCGCCGACCTTTGCTAACTCGCCCAATCCTGCACGTTGGGTCCTTTCAACCGCGGCAGCGATACGCCTGATGGGGTAAGCCTGGTTGGTCTGATAGAGGGCGACTCCGAGAGCCTCGGAAGGGATGCCGTGCTCGAGACGAACCTCGGCGCTGTCGACAACTGGGTGGCGCTGCGACTATGCCCGCGTTCGATCCAGACCAGTCGTGGCACTACGTCGAATACGGGAACGGAGAGTTAGAGCTGTACGACCTGACGAACGACCCCTGGGAGCTCGAAAACCTGGCCGCCGACGCTTCAAAGGCGGCGCTGATGGCCAGTCTCTTAAATCGACTTGCCGAATTGCGCACCGAGGGCATCGGCCCCGGAACGGGCGTTATCCGCATGGTCGAGGACGCTCGGCCCGAATCGAGCACCGACTACCAGTTCACGGGTGATCTCGGCTCGTTCACGCTGGATGACGACGCCGACGCGGTCCACCCTTCCGAAATGACATTTGCCGATCTGCCGGCGGGGATATACCGCTTCGGCCGAAGCGGCGGCTCCGGGCTTGGCCTGGCCGGCATCGAATGTGACGGCGTACACCAATCGTCCAATGTCCTCCAACAGCTCGCCGTCTACATCCACCCCGGGGAAACGGTTACGTGCACCTGGATCGACGCCGTTCGCCAACCAGACGCGAGCGTCGCGAGTGCCAAAACCGGGCCGTTCAAGGCGGACGGGGTGTATCGGACCACCGCCCACAAGAGTCAGACCATCAAGCGCACGGGTGTCCTGGGCTCGGCCAGACCTATGACTTCTGGGTGAGGCTGCAGAACGACAGCCTGGCGTCAGACTGGTTCCTGGTCGGCGCCCAGGCCAATGGCCCAAGCACGATCGGCGTCCAGATAACCAGGGGCGATGATGACGTGACCGCCGACATATTGAGTGGAGCATACGAGGCGTCGTTCAACACGGGCGGCGTCATCACTCTGAAAGTGCGCATGACAATTGGGGCCGGCACGCCCAAGGCCGCGCCTTTCAAGCTTGTCTTCCTTGTCGCGTCCATTACCGATCCCAACAAGGTCGACGTCGTACGCGCCGTAGCGGTGCGCTGAGACTTTGATGCGCGGCCGCCGTGTGCTGCTCGTTCTGGCGGCGTCGGCGCCCTTGATCGGCCTGACCGCGCTGGTTCACGGACAGCTGGCCGGCCCGGCGAACGCGGCCAATGAGAAGCCAAACATCGTCGTGATCATGATCGACGACACCAGCATCCACGACGGCCGGCTGTGGGGTGACGGCCCCAATGGCGATCCTTCGCTGACACCGGCGATCTACAACCAGTTCGTGGCCAACGGCGTGCGCTTCCCGAACGCGATCGGCGAGACGCCGTTGTATTGCCCGGCGCGTGCGACTCTGATGACCGGCCTGCACACCCACAATCACGGCGTCAAGCTCAACGACGCGCGGCTCTTCAACCCTGCCGAACACATCGGCCGTGCCATGGGCGACGAGGGCTACGCCACGTACTGGATCGGCAAGTACCTCAACAAGGTCGAGCTGCTTTCGCCCCAGCAGTGGGTGGCGAACGCCAGTGGCTGGTCGGAGTTCGACGTCTTTGCCAACCCGGTCAACGACAACACGGTCGGCTACTACAGCAACTACACCCTGTTCACCAAGCGGGCCTCCTAAACCCGCCCGAGCACTCGACGCAGATGGTCGGCGACCGCGCTGTGGCCCGGTTTGCGGCCACTCCGGCCGACAAGCCGATCTTCGCCGTCCTGTCGCCCTACAACACGCATTCGCCACACATTCCCATGCCCCAGTTCGACGGCGATCCACGGTGCGATTCGATGCCACCCTGGAACCCGCCCAGCTACAACGAGGCTGACGTCTCCGACAAGCCGGCCTACGTCCAGTCCCGCCCGCTCTACCCATATCCGGATGGCTGGCCACTCGAGCGCATGTGCGAGGAGATGCTCGGGGTTGACTGGATGGTCGATCGGGTGGTCGACGAGCTGGCGGCCGAAGGTCGGCTCGACAACACGATGTTCATCTTCACCGCCGACAACGGCATGGATTGGGGCGAGCACCGCCTCGAGCTCAAGCAGACGCCGTATTCGGTGCCGATCCCGTTGTACGTCAGCTGGCCGGCCGCGAACTGGGCTGCGCAAGGTGGCTCGATCGACGAGTACGTCTCGAGCATCGACCTCGCGCCGACGATCTGCCAGGTGGGCGACTGTGAGCTTGGACCGTTCCCGGGTGGCCAGGCTGGGCCCGACGGCGTGAGCCTGATGCCGCTGCTGAGCGGCAACGCCAACAACCTCGGTCGCGACGCGCTGCTCGAGACGAGCTGGGAGAGCCGGGTCTGGACCGGGCTTCGGACGACCGAGCTGAGCGAGCTTGGCCTTGGCACTACATCGCCTATGCCAACGGCTCAAAGGAGCTGTACAACCTCGACCCAGACGAGGATCCATGGCAGCTCGAAAACCTCGCCTATGACCCGGCTTACTACGACCTTCGCGAAGAGCTGGCCGATCGGTTGCTGGAACTGCTCGCGGAAGCGGCTCGCAGTCCCTTAGGGGAGAGCCTCCCGAAGACCATCGTCGACGGCGAGACTGCGATATTCCCGGTCCGCATTGACGGCCACGACTGTCGTATCTACGAGTACGACGAGAATGCTCTGGTGATGCTCGCCACCGGGATCAACTACTCGGGCTACGCCGAGCGGTATAAGTCGTTTCGGTGGTGGCCTAAGTGCGGCCGGTCGACCGTCCGCAAAGCTGTGTCCGAGGAAACGGTTCTGCGGCAAGGCGTTCAGTAGCACGTAGTTGGGCGTCACCGGCCGCCGCCGGGGTCTGTCAGCCTTTCGGCTGTCGTGTGCGTCGCGGCGGCTTGGGTTCCGGCGGGCCACCGTTGGCCTCATCGAAGCGGGCCAGATCGTCGGCTGCGACGTCGATCGTTTCGCCCTGCAACGCATAGCCCATCGAGCCGTCGGCACGGCGATAGCTCGCCAGTACTTGTTTCACTTCTCGCTCGGTCACAGCTTCGTCACCTTGACGACCGCGGCCGGATAGGTGTAGCAGAACCCGATTCTGGTGGTCGCACGGATCGCACAGGAGTCCTTTGTGAAGAAGACCGAAGCATCCGAAACCACGGTCGCGGGCTGCCTCATCACGAACAGCACATGCTGCGAAGGCACGCCCCACACGGTATCTGCGGCGCAGCTCGGCGACACCAATAGCGGCACACCCGCGATTTGACGTACGGACGGCTCCTGTGGATTCGGCTGCAGTAATGGGACATTGCTTCCAGCCGTGCCGAATTCGTGAATTGTGCTCAAGGCCAGCGCGGTCGCCGGGCTCGTGATGAAGCTGGTGATCGAGGTATGCAGACTTTCGGCCGCGCTCTTCGCGGCTTCCGCCCAATCGAACGAGGTAAACGCCCCACCTGCGCTCACCGTGGTGAAGGCTACAGACGGCAATCCGCTCGGGCCGTTGGCCGTTGTGGCGGTCAGCCATGCGGCGTCCACCTTGCGCTTCAAATCTCTCACGATGGACTGTCCGACCACCGACAGCGCAGCAGGTGAGCTATCTTGCATTAACTCATTTGAGACGACCGTCAATGCGGCCAATTTGCTTGGGACGCAAGATAATTGGTCAGTGACGACGTCCGAGACATTTATTTCAGAACCCTCCTGGGTCCAGCTCGCGGCGGCATCCTGAGTCACACGAGGAACAAGGAGCTGATGACTCGAAATCTGGATGACCTGCGACGCCTGCGCGGCGACCGACTCCTCGAAAAGTGGTTGTATGACCAAACTTTCGACCTGCGCAGGTGACAGAATCGACGCGCTGCCAGTTGTTGACATTGCCATAATAGTAAAACTCCTTGGTAGGCAAGCGAATACAACGGATGAGAGATCCATCGCCTACCAGGGCGAATGGCGTTCGGCCGCCGGGCTCCAGGCCCGTGCACCTGAGGTCGAGTCTACCGCCCGCGTAGCGCCGACGACCAGGTGACCTCGGCCTTGCGCGGCTCGGGACTAGCCCCGGGCCTCAGCCCCTCAACCGGCCGCTGCGATGGTGGCGCGCCGACGGGACGGCGAAGGTGCGGTTTAGCTTCGAGCAAGGCTTCGGCCGCCTCCGCGACGCGATCGCCAACGATCGTTTCAAATTGTTCGTCGAGAAACGGTGACGGGTCCGGGTGCGCCAGCGTGAAGTCGGTGGGGTCGATGAATCCTGCTGCCGCAGCCGCTGCCTCGATCACCGCCTTGTGGTGCACGGTCGCGCGTGCCGCCGCCCCGGCGACCATCTCCTCGCTCTCGTGTAATCGGGTGCGCAAGTTCTGATTCTCGCGGCGAAGCTTCTGCATGGCTGCACGGGTCCGCGGATCGAGCTCGTCGTCGCTGACGTCATCCTCGGCTGTGGGTTCCTCCCCGGCAGGCTCTACCGCGGGCTCCTGCGACCACGTCGCAGACTCCTCCCCCAAGGGGGCGGGCTCGATGGGCTCGGTCATGATGCCTCCTGTGCTTCGATCTGCCGCCAGCGCCTATGACGTACGCCGCGAGTACGGTATTCGACCTCGGTCATGAGCGGTTCGACAGGCATCACGTGACCGAGGTGCTCAAGTAATGCGACCTCGGTCGGTGTCGCACTGCGGGTGAACACGCGGGGCCGTAGTCGCCAGCGGTCGTAATCGGCGGCGGCGGTACTGTTCTCGGCGTCGTCCAGGGCGGGCGGTAGGAACTCGAAAACCAATTGGCCGCGCGGATCTTCGCCGCTGGCCGCCCTCGGATGCTGTGCGCCAATGCCTTCAATCGGTGTCGTCATGCCAAAGCATCTCCTTGATTGCGTCCTCGCGTGCCGAGGTCACGTCGGCGGATATGCGCGCCTGCATCAGCTTCAGGCTGTTGCAGCTGGCCTCAACAATGTCGCGACCGTTGCGCAGCATGGCCGCCCACATCTGAGGCAGGTTCTTCTCCACCAAGACGTCGTTGCACGCCGCGTCGAAACATTCGCCGAACCTCGGATCATCGGTCATGCACATTCGCCACAACTCCATTGCACGCGCGTCTTCGGCGTGGGATGGCTCCCACTTCTCGAACGGGCTGTCGTGGTCCCAATCGGGTACGTCATCGATGATCATGTCGTTCTCCATTCTCCTCTAGGCGTCCTTGTCGAGGACGAGCAGCTGGTCGTCGCCGCCGGTGATGAAGACACGGGTCCGCCCCCACGCGAAGTTATGCACGTGCACGCTGGTCGGCCGCGGGAGGTTCGGCGTGTGGTGCGCGAGGTCGAGCAGTTCGGCGCGGCTGGCCGCCCGTATCCGCACCGTTTCCCCCGGGTTGTCGGCGAACCACGCCCGATCGCTGTCGCACGTGCTCTCGATGCCGGCCGACAATGGACAGGTCGGTTCGTGCGTGAGCCCGCGGCCAATGGGCGAGGCGTTGCAGTCCGGACATGGCCTCAAGAACATGGACACCGGCAACTTGCGTCTGGTCATGGCGTCGGCTCCTCGATGATATGGCTCTGCGGGTTTGCTGGAAACGTTGCTGACGGCGAGGTGGCAAGGGGTGGCAAGGCACTTTTGGTAGATCTCCCATATGAGGGGTTTTATAGGGGCTAACCAGACACCCCTTGCCACCCCTTGCCACCCTGTGCGTCATCGCAGGTCACCACCCATTTGTGTCGTTGGGGCCGAAAACGTCGGTTGAATCGCGGAACCGCACACCGACCCACGCCAAATACCGGGCTCGGATACGTTTGCTTGATCTTCCCGTTAACCCACACGTCGCGATGCGACCGTGTTTGCCCTTGCGCCGTTTTCCGTACCTGCTTCTTCGCGATGCCCTTGGCCTGCACCCGCGGGTGGTCGCCGAACCGTGCGGCGAACGTCTGGTCGGCCCACACGGTGTATCCGTTGTCCGCGAGCCACTGCGCGCAGTGCTGGTAGAGGTTCACTCCCGCGATGTGGTGGTTGGGGTCTGGTATCAGCTCCTCGGCGATGTACCGCAGCAGCACGTCGACTTGCGTCCGCCACGTTTCCTTGGCCGCCTCGACAACGGCGGGCGGGTCTGGCATCTCCTGGTCGTTCTGATACCACTTGACCGCACCCTCAATCAGCCACGCCAACACCGCTTCTCGCTGCCTCTTGCTGCGCGGGCTGCGCAACCGGCCGCGTAAGCCGCCGTCGCCGCGGCGGTCGTTCGGGCCTTCGAGCGTCTCGTTCGCTTTGCGATACCTGTACGGGAACACCACCATGGCCAGCCGCCGCCAGATGGCGTGCTCCGGTTCATCGATGCGCGGCAGGTGGTTCGTCGTGACGAAGATGCGAGTGCGTCGGCGACCATGCCACGGTGTCCTTGCCGCAGTACCGCGCGGACATGCGGCCGGTGCCGTGGGTGTCCTTTAGCCGCTTGATATTCAGATGCTGGTCGGGCAGCTCCTCCATAAACGCCAGCCGTGCGCCCCACAGCGTCATGAGTTCGGTCGGGTGGTCGCCGGTGTTGGCCAGCAGCACCCGATCAGGCAGCGTCACCGCGTAGTCGCAGCCGAGCGATTCGCGGATAGCGTCGACCATGGTGGTCTTGCCGTTTTCGCCGCCGCCGTTCAGGAACGTCATCACGTCGTCGGGTGTCGGGTATCCGGTGATGCTCTGGCCGAACCGAATCTGCAGCCAGACGCGGACCTCGGCGTCGGGCAGGGCCGCCAGTGCCTTCACCCAATCGGCGTGCGTCGCGCCGGGGACGTAGTCGGTCGGGCACAGCTTGGTGAACCGCAGCGCCGGGATCGTGCGCGCCGAGGGTGCCGTTACGCAGGTCGACCACGCCGTTGTTGACGTTGAGCAGGTCGGGGTGCGCGTCGAACTCCTCGGCCCGCACGAACAGATAACCCTTGGCGATGCGCACAATCGCGAAGATCCGGCCGACGGAGAACAGGCTGGAGATCGCGTTGAGCCGCGCGGGGTGGACCTTCGCTTTCGCCTCTGCGGCGTACAGGTCGATGATGCCGAGGCGTACCGCTTCGCCGATGACGAGCTCGGGGACCGACACCCAACGCTTGCCGTCGAACTCCATCCATCCGCGGCCCTCGGTGATCAGGTACCGGTCCTTGAGATATTTGTCGGCGATGTACTCGCCGATGTGCGCGTCATCGAGGCGCGACGGGCCGCCTGGCGATGTCTTGGCGTAGGTGACGCCGGCCGCCTGCGGTGCGGCGCCCTTGGCCGCCTTCGCCTTCTTGGCCTTCTTGGGCTTCGGCCCGAGCGGGTAGCGGTTGTATGCGTCGACCAGCTTGTCGCGCGCCTCAGCCCACGTGAACGCGTAGCGTGCATGTCGTGGTGTGGTACTTGGCTTCAGGTATCTGCGCCGTCGGGTTGCTCGCACAACTGCCAGCGTGCGTGGAACAGAATCTCGGCTTCGGCGAAGTCGTTGCGGTTCTTGAGGAGTCGCCCCGCGTAGGAGATCAGCGCCTTGTGCCGCTTGCCCTGCGGGATCATCGTTGGTGTTCGGGTTGCCTGTGCCCGCGGCGGGCTGCCGACTGCGGCTGCGTCGGCTGGCTCTGCCCTGCGATGATGAGGTCGGCGACGTTCTGCGGCAGGTCGGCGATCGGCTTGCCGTTGTCGAAATAGTCGGCACCCGATGCGTGTCTGGAGCCTTCGGCGATTACTATCCCGCCCTTGCCGCGCACGTCAATCTTGAAGTTGTCGAACGCTTTTGAGCCGTTGCCGATGGGCTGCTTGCTGTGGTCCCAGTTGAAGTACAGGTGCCGCCCGCGGCCAGTGGTGACCTCGCGCGTGGCGGGCAACGTGACTCCGTAGGTGACACACCACTTGTCGAGCTCGGCCGCCTGGTCTTCATCGAGGACGACGAGGTCGGATGGTCCGCACGCGATGGCGACGTTGGCGAGCCCGCCGTGTTTCGCCCATGCGCGGTCGATCTGCTGCGGGGTGACGGTGGTCGCCCAGGTTCCCCATGCGACGGTCGGGGTGCTTGCCGCTCTGGCCGTCGCACGGCGACTTGACGGGGTCGTGCAGGCCGATGCATCGGGTTGGTCAGGGTGGTCGGTGGGGAACGGGTGCAACCCCTGCGCGAGCAGTGCGTGCGCCCGCTTGGCTAGATCCGCTGCGGTGCTCATGGCGTCACCGCCGGCCGTGCCGCACCGGTTATGCTGTGGGCATTCGGTTTGGCGACTGATGCGACGTGGTCCGGTTTCCCTAGCGGGGCCGGGCCGCGGCCGTTCGGGGGGCTCATGGCGCCTCTCTCCCTGAAACGAAAGACGGAGAACACCGGCGCAATTCAGCGACCCGCGAGGGGTTGCGATTGCTGCTCGGCGTCTCCGCCTGGGAGTCCGTACCGTTCGCCCGTCAGACCGCCTGGGCCACTATGGGGCTAGCTGCCAATGTTCGATTGTGGGTCGTGCACACGAGTCGGCTCCAGGCCGTCCCGTTGGTTCTAGGCGGCGTCGATCGGCTCAAGCGCGGCGTCGATCTCGCTGCGGCGGAAGCGGATCACCCTCGGCCCGAGCCGGTAGGCCCGCAGGCGCCCGTCGGTCACCATCTGCCTGATGGTGCGGGTGCTCAGTCCGAGGTAGTCGGCGACGTGCTTGAGCGTCATGTCCGGCGGGCTGGTGACGGCGAACAATGCCGCCACGATCAGCGGGATGATTCTGCTCATCTCCGAATCATGGCACGGCGCGAATCATGTTGCCGCAACTGCATTTACACCGGTGTGATTGGATTTAACACCCGTGTAAATGCAGGTAGATGCCGTAAAGCGGTGACCTGGGCAAACTCGGAAGATTAAAATTCCATTAGGTTTTCTCGTCGGCCAGCTTGGACAACAGCGCCGCTATCTCGCGGTCGCGGCCGGCGGCGGCGTGCTGGTAGCGCATGGCCGCCTGCGGCGTGGAATGCCCTAGGCGGGCCATCAGCTCGGCCAACGTGGCACCGGTCGCTGCGGCCAGCACTGCGCCGGTGTGCCGCAGGTCGTGGAACCGCAGGTCGGGCCGGCCGGCGGCTTCGCGGGCTTTGTACCAGTGCCGGTACAGCGTGGCCGGCTGCAGGTGCTCGCCACCGTCGGCGGGGAAGATCAGCGAATCACGGCCTCTGCCAACGTATTTCGCGAGATGTGCCTCGATCAGCGGGATGACGTGCGGCGGGATCGCGACGTCGCGCACACCGGCGTCAGACTTGGGTGTGGTGATCGAGTACGCGCCTTTGGTGCGGACGGCTGCCCGCCGGATACGGATAACCTCCTGCGCTCAGATCGACGTCGCCGCGGCGTAATTCGACAATCTCGCCGAACCGCAGCGCACACCACGACTGCCAGCGTGACCATCAGCCGCAGCCGCTCGGGCATCGCCTCGGTGAGCACGCCGAGTTCGGCGACGACTGGCCGGCCGGATCCGGTGCACTCGCTTGGCGCGGCCGGCGCCGACGATGCGGGCCGGGTTCGCGTCGATGCAGTTCATCGTTGACCGCGGACGTGAAGATGGTGCGCAACAGGCTGTACGCATGCGATCGCAGCGTCGGCCGATCGACGAGCGTGACCTCGTACCACGCGCGGACGTCCTTCGGTCTGATCGCGCCGAGCTGCCGCGCCCCGAACGCCGGCGAGCAGATGCTGGTCCAGGATCGCCTGGTAGTGCGCGCGGGTGCGCGCCTTGAGGGGTCGGCCGGAAACCTGCCGGTTGGCCAGCCAGCGGGCCGCATAGGCGCCAAAGGTCGCCTGTTCCTTGGGGTTGTCGTCGGTGGCGTCCCAGCGGTCTGTGTCGATCTTGCGGCGCACCGCGATCGCATACGCCTCGGCGTCGATGCGGGCGCCGAACGTGTGCGGGGCTTTGTGGATGGCGCCGTCGGGTCCGGTGTAGCGCACCCGCCAGCGTTTCGACGGCAGCTGCTCGATGCTCGCGAACGATCGCTTGCGGGCCATGTGGTGCTCCTCGGTGGCGTGGAAGATACGTGGAGAATCAGTCTACCTACGCTTCTACATCCTTCCGCATGCTTCCGCGAACACCGAGCCCACTATGGCCAGCTCAGAGCATGTTTTCGCAGGTCAGCCGCTTGTCGTCGGACGCACGCCGAATCAACTTCAATCCCAGTATCGCGCACCAGCATTACCGCAGTTCAGAGGCGGTTTTTGAGCCTCACTTGAGAGGCTTGCACCACATACGCACGACATCGGTGCTGTCGGATTCTCTGATGGCCGATCCGCGGATGCTGCGCGATTTGCACGCCGCACGGATTGCCCACCTGCCGGTGCGGGTGCGCGACGGCACCGGCCTGGTCGGGCCGCTGGTGCTGCCCCGGCGTGACCAAGCTGCCTGGGTAGTCACTAGGCGTAACTACCCAATGTCCGAAAGTGAAGCGTCGGCCCAGATCAC
This sequence comes from uncultured Actinomycetota bacterium, assembly GCA_963800125.1. Lineage (GTDB taxonomy): Bacteria > Actinomycetota > Actinomycetes > Mycobacteriales > Mycobacteriaceae > Mycobacterium. The sequence continues at coordinate 18,319 of CAWDAC010000054.1, forward strand.
TGGTATATCCGGCGGGTTTATCGGCACACTGAGGCTCAGCGAGCGCACCGGCAAGAACCGGATGGTCTGCACCATCACCATGGCCGGGGTCGAAGAGCTGGAGAGCCGGGAGCTGCTCTAGCTACTTCCACCAATGCTTCCCGCCGTGACGCCAATCCCCACACCCGTGCCCGGGATTGCAGCCCCACCCCGGGTTCCAGTCAACCCAACCTGGTCCTGACACGCAGGCTTCCAGAAACACGCCGTTCCAGCAGAGGCCGGGGTCGTCATTGGCCGAGGCCGTCGGTGCCCCGACGAAGGCGAACGCGGCCGACACCGCGAGCGTGGCCAAGGTGACGAGGACCTTCTTCATGGCACACACCTCCTCTAGGTGTGTACCCAGTTTAGGCCAGCCGGTCACTGTAGCTGCCTGCGTTCGCAGGCTGACCGGGATCTGCTGGAGGACCGCCTGGCCGACGCCGAGGACACCGCCGACGAGCCGGTGCTCTTGTCTCACGTGGAGCCGATGCCGACATGACGCCCTCGAAACGAAGACGGCCGCCCAGGTGGCGACCAAACCACCCAGACGACCGACCATCACCAGCGCCCCAGTTCGATAGGGCTTTCGCCATGCTATCGCCCTGGGCTGAGAACCGGCGAGGTCCACGATGAGCGGCTGCCACTGCGACCCCATGCCCGCGTTCGGGGAAGCCGAGCAGGAGTTTCTCGCGCACCTCACGGCGCTGGACGGCGTCACGGTCTGGGTCGGCAACCAGGGGTGGGGGCACGTCGAGTTCACCCGCCCCGACGGCTGGCAGAGCCTGCGTCCCAGCGGCAACGAACAGCGGCTCGCCACCTTCGAGGAATACCGGGATGCCTTGTGCCTCAACACCGGCTCCCCGGTCGCGGTGGTGGACGTGGACCCGCGCAACGGCGGTGACATCGAGAAGGTGCGCGGACTGCTGGCCAGGCTGAAGGTGCGGATCTTCGCCGAGGTGGACACCCCCGGCGGCGGCAAGCACTTCTACGTCGCCGGTCACCCCGATCTGGTCAGCACGCACTCGACGGCCGACAACCAGCGGCTGCCCGACTACCCCGGCGTGGACATCCAGTCCTTCGGTTGCAACGTCTACCTGCCCGGCACCGGGCGGCCGAAGTATGACGGGCGCGCGGCTACACGGTCGTCTCCGACGAGCTGAACCAGCTACCCCTCCTCGGGGAGGACGACGACGGTGGGGCCGAGGTACTGGCCGAATGGGTGGCTGAGCAGCGTGCGAAGAGCGTTAAGACCCAGTCCCGCAAGACATCTCGCGGTGCCCGTGAGTGGGAGTGGGAGCCGTGCGAGCCGTGGAACGGCAGACCGCCCGATGCCCGCCAGCTCGGCTAGGACCGCGTTCAGCACCGCAGGTCACAGAATCCCTCCGGTGCGATGGCCCGCACGCGAGCGCGGCGTCCTTGATGGAGTCGAGGTAGATGTGTTGGAGCCGAGAAGACCCACCACCAACCACCCCAACTGCCTGGCGGAATCACCTTCCGCCCACCCACAAACTCACCCGTCCGCATCCGCGCCGGGGAGATCGAGAAAACGAAGGAAGTTAGTCGATGACAACAACTAAGACCGGCACAGCCCCGACCGAGAAGAACCCGACCGGCATCACCAACTACGACATCGGCGGGTTCGCCCGGCTGCCCGAGTGGCAGAAGCTCGCCCAGGCGCTCAAGGCCGTGGCGGTGGCATCCGGAGCGCACCGCTGGGGCGACACCCAGCGCGCGCTCGTCGAGGCCGTCGCCCACCTAGCGCGCGGTGTCGGATTCATGGACCGCTGCGAAGAGTGCGACGAGGGCCTCGACGAGTCTGACGCCCGTCCGGACACCAGCGCCGCGCAGTACGCCACCACCGTAGAGAACGGCGGCATCTCCGGCCGGTACCGCTGCGCGGAGGGTCACGAGTGGACGCGCACACACCGCCTCGACTTCCGGCTCTACTACACCGTGACGACCGAGGGAACCCCGCGATGACAGAACCCAGCCCCTACCGTCGTGGCCCTCCAGGCGTGTTACGCCGCGTTTCTCGGCCCGGCCTGCGACCACTGCGCGGCCGAGGCCAAGCTGATCAAGCCGTACCCGAACGTGGTCATCGTCGAAGACCGCCAAGACGCCGACTGCCGCGAGCTTGCCCGCCACCTGGCTGACCCGTCTGCCTCAAACCCCAACAGCAAGAAGGGAAGTAACACCATGATCGACATCACCGACACCACCGACCGGCACTATCGACGCGGCCTCACCGAGCCGCCCGCCAGTTCCTTTACGACCGGCAGGACTCGCTGGCCATGCCCGACTCGGTATGGGTCGTCGACGAGGACGGCTGGGAGATCCTGCTGCGTATCGACGGCCTCTACGCCTGGAGGAACCAGGCCAGGGCGATCGCCGAGCTGTTCCAGCAGGCGGTCCACGGCCTAGCCGAACAGATGCGCCGCCACCCCGACGCGAAAAAGGGGTACGAACCTGAGAAGCTATGCCCGGTGTGCGGCAAGGAATCCATCCTGTGCCACCGGTTGGATCGCTACCTGCACACGAGGCAGCGACAACCGCAAGTGGTGGGACGCGATCCTTCGCGGCGAGGGCACGTCGAAGGCCAACGGGTGCCAGCCATGACCGCCACCACCGACGACATCACCCTGGACTGCGACACCTGCCATCGGCCGATCACCGGCACGTTGGGCTTCGTGTGCGTCGACCTCACGGCCGCACTTGGACGAAACACCCACTGGTCTGGATGCACAAGGCAGATGACCCGCGCAACTACGTCGGCGATGTCATCGAGGCCACCGAAACCGACGACGGTCTGGCGATCAAGGGCCGGTTTGATCTCGACACCGAGTTCGGCAAGTCGCGTACCGAAACGTCAAGGGCCGCAGAGTGTCAGGTCCGACCCCGCGCACGTGGTGCCGCAAGGGCAAGGGCACATAGGACCCACAGCGACAAATTGAGCAGCCCGCTACGCATGCGGTGACGTCGCCGTCGATCGCCTCATTCCAGTTTTGGCCGAGCCAACAGCAAGACAGGTAGTCAACTACTCATGTGTCGGCGTCGCTGTCGGACTTACGCTCCACTCGTTCAAGTCAAATACGGAAGAGCAGACCCATCCGAAAGGAAATCCAATGAGCATCATTCATACTCGCAAGGCGATTGTCAGGACAGCGGTGGTGGCCGCTGCGGCCGGATGTACCGCACTGACGTTGGCAGGTCCGGCTTTGGCCGCAAAATACGACCGACACCTTGCGCAAGATTGCCCGCAGCCCTACAGCCAGAACTGCTCACCACAGCCAGGTATGAACGTTTCGACCAGCGGGCCGTTGTTCGTCACGTTCACCGCCGACGGCAATCCGCCGTCATGCGCGCCCGGCAACGCGCGAATCTTCATCGACGGGCGCGAGTGGGGCAGCGCCGTTGTCTGGCCCGCACAGAACGATGGCGGCTACTTCATCCAGACGGCTCCCGGAGATCACACTGTCGCGGTGCAGATGGATGGAGTCCTGGGAGGCTGCAACACCGGGGCCATGAGCGGATGGTCCGGCACCCTTCACGTCGAGACAGGCCAGGACGCACAGAATGGGGCGTCGTAGCCTCGCGTCCTGCCTGAGACGGCACGCGCATCCGGCCGTCCCAGGCGGTCGCAGTCTCAGCCGCGTCGGGCTAACTCGACCAGCGCCACATACCAGGTCTTTTACCGTGCCCCCAGTCGGACTCGAACCGACACTGGGCGGATTTTAAGTCCCGCCAGGCGTGTCCGCTCGCATTCGCGGGTGTTGTCCGTCAGTGGTTCTATCTCGTTGCACCGCACCAACGTTCGACAGTTTCCGCCGGTATCCGATGCGGTGTGGGACGGGACTTGTGACAGCCTCGTGACACCTCCCTCCCCGTCTGCGGAGGAGGGTGCGACCTGCGCGCTGTAGGCCTCCTGGGGGGTCGACGTGTTCAGGCGGTTAGCGCCGTTGGCTATCAGCCCTGCGGCGTAGCATCCCACCAGGACCACCACAACCAGGGGGCTGCTATGGCCGACGACAGTGCCGATGTGCGCACCGTCGCGTAATTTGCCCGACGTCTGCGGCGGGTCGCTCTGCATATGCCGACTATCTGGAGGAGCTCGCCGGGGTGCCGTTCACCGTGACGCCGAGCAGCAATGGCGAGGTCGCGTACCGGTCGCAGCTGCCGAACGAGGTGGCGTTCGAGTCGTTGGCCAGTCGGCTGCGTCCGTTCACTGCGAACACAGACGGTGACATTGTCCGTCGAGGTGCCTTCAGCAAGTCACTCGGTAGCGGCACACGCCGATACCGATGGTCTGGATGCACAAGGCTGATGACCCACGCTGGTGTGTCGGTGATGTCGTCGAGGCCCGCGAGACCGACGACGGTCTGGCGATCAAGTGCCGGTTTGATCTCGACACCGAGTTTCGGCAAGTCGGCCTACCGAAACACCAAGGGCCGCAGAGCGTCAGGTCTGAGCATCGGCTATGCGATCCGCAACTCGAAGACCGCCGCCGGAAACTAGCTGATCGGCCTGGAGTTGATCGAGGTCCCTATCGTCGCTCGCGGCGCCAATGATCGTGTGAGGGGTCGAGCTTAGACCGTCTGCTCGAGGTTCAGCGCCCGCTTGCGTGCCGGTTGAAGTGTGGGAACGAGGGTGTCCCGAAAGTAGGGCTGGTTGATCGTGCTCCAGTTCCGCGTCGGGTGCCGCAGCGCCGCCCACATGAACTGGTTGCCGTCTAGGTCGCATCTGGCGAGGTTCGCGCCGAGGTCGGTACCCATTTTGGATGGGTGACGCCGAACGAACCCCGCAGCGTCTCCACGAGTCCCGAGCCCTGCGAGATGACCAGCGTGGGCTGCAAGATGCCGATAGCCGCGTGCAAATGGCGACTGCAGTTCTTGCGCATGCCGGTTGTTCCGCGGCCCGACCGCCCGCTTTGGCGACCGCCGAGCACAGAGTCGAGTTCGCCATCGCCTAGCACTCAAACAGGTGGGCGGGCTGCATGCGGTTCGTGAAATGCAGGGTGTACAACCGGCTAACACATGCGTCGCGCTGACGGAGACATTGCCCGTAGCGCTCAACACATTCCGGGCAGATGCACTCCTCCCAGCCGCCCTAGCCATACCCAGGCCGGTGTGGCGGCAATTGCAAGCCTCGTTCCTTGCGCACTTCATCGCATCGCGTGAAAAGGTTCCGGCAAAGAGAGCGCCCGACGTGAGGTATCAATCGACACCTTGGCTCGATCAGCATGTGAGCCACCAGCTCCTGCGGCGGTAAGTCGGACGCTTGTGGCCAGTACAAGTTCGCGTCCTCGAGCGTCGACGCTCCGAATACGACCGTGTCAATTTCGGCCCAGATGCAGGCTGAAATACACATCGGGCAGGGCTCGCATGTGCTGTACAACGTACAGCCGCGAAGGGAGAGCCGTTGAAATTCTCGCGCCGCATCGCGGATGGCGTTGATTTCCGCATGATTGGTCGGGTCGCACATCTTCATGACGGTGTCGTAGGCCTGCGCGACCAGGACCCCGCTTCGTTCGTCGTAGATTGCGGAGCCGAACGGCGAGGGGAATTCAGTGTCGAAGGTTGATGCGCTGAAAGCTGCGAGCGCTTTCATGCGCTTGTGGTGTTGACCGTTGCCGGTGGCATCCATGCGCATAAGCCTTGCAGAATCCGAACGCCGGGCCGCACGGCTTGACAGCCCGTCCACTCCCTGCCATCGCTGTCATTTGATTAACGCAGGTCACGGCTGTCCTGGCTGTTGCCCCATGACTACATGTCCGCCATACCACACCAGCGTCTCGCCCTCTGGATCAGAACAAGTAACCGGCAGTCCGAACGCCAACTGCAACGCAAACGTCACGCCCTTCATGTGCTGATTGCGTTCCTGACACGGCTTAAGAGGCTCTGTGCGACGTTGCGCGATGCTGGCATATTTCCCGCTACCACCGGCTTCCTTCGGCACGATCAGCACGCGCAAGGGAACACCGTCAGCCATCGAAAGATCGAAGCACGGGCCGACACCATATCCCTGAGCCGGATAAAACTCGGCCCCTCTTGCCTTCGCCGATGCCAGGCACTCCTCCTTGGATGCACAGATGAAGTCCTTCCACCTCGGAACACGCAGACCGGGCCGCAGCGCTGTGCGACTCCTGTCACGACAGCATGCGCCACGACGGGTTCACCAGTTTTCTGGATTTCCGATTCTCCCTCCACCCGCGCTGCCCGTCCTGTTCGGCCCGTCGGTTCTCGTTCAGGCGGCGCCGTTTTCGTCTAGATACCGGTACAGCGTCGCCCGGCTGACACCGAGGTACTTGGCGATGTCCCTACCTATGTGCCCGTCGGCCGTCATCCGCTTGGCGGTGGCTATGTGCTCGGCGTCGACGTCCTTTTGAGGGCCGCCCGAAGCTGGTGGCCGTTGGCGGCTTTGACCTCTTCAGCAGTTGACATCATGAGCCTCCCTGTTGTGCCGCTTCAGCATTCAGCCACGCGGCGATATCCTTTGTCGCTGTGGCCTTCTTGGTCTTCGACACCCCGGCCAGCAGCAGCTGCGCCAACTTGGCGTCCTCCTGGCGGTCGGGGTAGGCGGGGTTGTCGAGCGCGGAGGTGACTTCCATGAGCAGTGCGATCGACGGGGTGTGGCCTTCTTCGGCCATCTGCTTGACGTACTGGGCGTGCGCCAAACCGTCTGCGGTCCAGGCGAACCCGGCGCAGGTGTTCACCGGGCCTTCGCCGAGAGGGCGCAGCGGACTCTTGGATTCGCGGTAGACGCCCGCGATGTTCTCCAGCAGCACCATCGCGCGGTTCACAAGTTCCGGATTCCATCCAGCCATTTCGTCTTCGTCTCCTCCTGGTATGAGTCCGAGCAGCGTCCGGAGTTGGTCAGGTGTACCCCGAAACGCATTGGCATCCAAGGTCTTTCCGGCGATCAGCGCCCTATCGGTGAACTGCAGAATGTCGGGCTGGCGTCCGCCGAACGCCGCCCACCTGATGGAGTCGTCGCCCGGGTAGAGCACCGAAGCGTATCCGGTGCCCTCGACGTAGCTCGATTGGATCAAACCGGGCACCCGCGACAAGTCGGGCTTGCCGATGCGCTCCCAATACCAGCGGGGGATGTAGGACAGCGCCACGTGCACACCGCGAGCCTCGATGGCGTGCAGCACCGCCCAAAAGTTGTCGATACCGCCGCCACCCTCCTCGAAGTCGAGCATGGCCGCGATGGACTTGTCGCCGAGCTGGTCGACGAACAGGTCAGCCTGCCGGTTCGGATCGCTCTCACGGATGTAGTGGTATCCGGCCAGGATCAGGCCGATTTCGCGCGCCCAGTCGCGGGTGCGTGGCCAGTAGGTGTCCCGGAAGCTGGTGCCCTCACTGACCTTCGCCCACACGAACTCGAAACCCTCGGCCTTGACCCGGTCCAGGTCCACCACGCCGTTGTTGTTGCTGATATCCGGGCCGAAGATCGTCCTGGCTGGTGGTTCCAGTGCACCGGCCAGCCACGGCATCGGGTCGATCTTGGTATCCGGGTTGTACTCGCGCGGCATCACCGACAGGTGCAGATGCGGTGCGGTCCCGCCGTTGGTGGCCGAGTCGGGATTAATGCGGGCAATGCGTTGTCCAGCTGTCACGTGGTCGCCACGGGCAACCTCTCGGATGATGTGGCCGTATTCAGTGCAACCACCGCCAACCTCGGTGGGGTGGTCAACAACAAGCCAGCCAGCAGGGTCTGGCCCGCCGTAGCCCTGCGCTGCTCCCGCGTGGATGACGGTGCCACTGGCGCAGGCGTATACGGGTCGGCCACCGGAACCGCCGGGGAAACCGAAGTCTGTGCCCGCATGGAATCCACCATCGCGCGGGCCGAACGGTGACGTGACGATCCGACCAGTGCTCAGTGGCCAGTATCTAGCCATCAGACCCACTCCACGCGCGTGCCGCCATCGCCGCCCTTCCAGGTCGTCGGGTCACTCGTAGTTGCGGTGCCACCAGAGCCACCGCCGCCAGCGCCATACAGACCACCTCGGCGCACCTTCCTCTGAGGAAACGTCGACCGGTGGAACGGGCGAACAGCCATGCCAGCACGGCGGTCCGCAGGTTGCCGATGTGCAGATCGGCAGACGGGCGAACTGGCCTTCTCCAGGTGCCATGCTCGAGCGCGAGTTGAATCGGTTACGCCTCGGCCATCGCCTCATTGGACTCAGGGAGGATCTGGCCGCCGTCGACCACCAGGGTCTGGCCGGTGATGTAGGCGGCCTCGTCGGTGGCGAAGAACAACGCAGCATTGCCGATGTCGGCCACACTGCCCAACCGCCCGGCCGGTATCGAGGCAGCCATCCGATCCATGTACTCCTGGCCCATTTCGATCAGGCCTTCGGTGATGATGTTGCCCGGCAGAACGGCGTTTATGGTGATCTGCTTGGGCGCGAGTTCCATCGCGGCGGTGCGCACGAATCCGAGCTGGGCGGCTTTGCTGGCCCCGTAATGCGACCAACCGGGAAACCCAGTGATAGGGCCGGTGATCGACGACGTGACGATCACCCGGCCGCGGCCACTGGCGGTCAGTGCGGGAAGAGCGGCCTGGATGACGAACACCGTCCCCTTGAAGTTGACCGCGAGCACCTCCTCGATGTCATCGGGTGTCAACTCCTCGAGCTTGCCCGACGGGAAGATGCCCGCGTTCGCGCAGACGATGTCCAGACCGCCGTGCCGCTCGGCCGCGGTCTCGACCGCTCGGCGGCAGTCGTCCGGATTCGTCACGTCGGCACTCAAGCCGCTGACCCGGCCCGGCTGCCTGGCCAGCGCGTCCACCGTGGCGTCCAGATCGGCCTGGTTGCGTGCGGTCACCAGCACGTTCACGCCTGCGGCGGCGAAGGTTTCGGCGATGCCGCGGCCGATTCCCTTGCTGCCTCCGGTGACGATGGCGGACCGGCCTTGAAGTGAGGTGAACATGTGGGTGTCCTTTGGTCAGGCGTACGACGATGTTAAGCGGCTGATAGCCGCGCGTCCTGCGCGATCGCCGATCAGCCAAGGCCGAGTGCGTCCGCGAATGCGCTGCAGAACCAGTCCACGTCGGCCATCGAGAACATCAGTGGAGGGCGGATCTTCAGCACGTTGCCGTCGTGTCCGCACACCGAGATCAGCACTCGCCTGTCGCGGAGTGCGTTGACCAATCGACGGGCTTCCGTGCGGTCGGGTTTCTTGGTGTCCCGATCGCTGACCACCTCGACGCCGATGTAGAGGCCGGCGCCGCGGACATCGCCGAGCCGCGGATCGTCCATTGCCGCCAGGTCGGCGAGCAGGGCGCCGCCCACCGACGCGGCGTTGGCCATCAGCCCCTCGCCCTCGATGACGTCGAGCACCGCCGACGCCGCCGCCATCGACACCGGATTGCCGCCAAAGGTGTTGAAGTAGGGCATCGCTTGCGCGAAGGGCTTCAGCACGTCGGCGCGTGCCGCCATCGCCGCCACCGGTATGCCGTTGCCCATCGGCTTGCCCATGGTCACGATTTCCGGCGCGACGCCGGCACGGTCGAAGCCCCACATCGACGCACCGGTCCTGGCGAACCCGGGCTGCACCTCGTCGGCGATGAATATCCCGCCCCGGCGGCGCACTTCCTCCACTGCTAGGCCCAGCACCCCTGTATCGGGATAGATGCCATCCGAAGAAAAGATCGTGTCGACGATCAAGCAGCTCACGCCGTGGCCCGCCTCCGCGAGGTCGTCGGCTGCACGGGCGACATCGGCGGCGAAGCGTGATGCCAGCTCGTCTGTCGGCCCGCGGTAGGTGTCGGGAGGAGCGACGATCCGCACGTTTTGACCGATGCTCGTCGCACCGCCGAGCGAGGGCGAGATGGCGGTGACTGATGCCGTGTTGCCATGGTAGGCGTCCCGGGTGATCACGATGCCCGTTGCGCCGGTGCGCATTACAGCGACACGCAGCGCCAGGTCGTTGACCTCTGAGCCGGTGCAGGCATACATCACCTGGTCCAGTTCGACCGGCATGGTGGCCAGCAGCCGCTCGGAGTAGTCGACGATGCCGCGGTGCAGGTAGCGGGTATGGGTGTTCAGCGTCTGCAGCTGTTGCGAAACCGCGGCGGTCACGTGCGGGTGGCAGTGCCCGACGCTGGCCACGTTGTTGTAGGCGTCCAGGTAGCGGGTGCCGTCGGCGTCGAACAGGTGACTGCCCTCTCCGCGGACCAGATGCACCGGCTTGTCGTAGAACAGCCGGTAAGCGGGTCCGAGCACGCGCTCGCGGGCGGCGATCAGCGGGTCGTGTGTGCCATCGGACGCGTAGCTGTTGGAGTCCATGATATTGGAAAAGCTCACGACCAGTGCCTCCGGCATCGCGGGTGGTTGAGGCCAGTCTGCTGCATCGAGGGTCGTGGTTCACACTGTGGGAGTGTCAGGACTGCCGCCCGATCACGATCTGTATGCGCGCGCCGCGTTGTCATCCTATGGGCACGACCCCGACGCACCGCTGCGGTTGCTCAGTCTGTCCGAGAACGCGACATATCTCGTGGACGACGCCGACCCGATGGTGCTGCGGGTACACCGCGCCGGCTACCACTCGTTGCAGGCGATCCGGTCCGAACTGGCGTGGATGGCGGCGCTGAGCGAGCAGACCGATGTGGTGACCCCGCAGTTGATCCCGGCGCAGAACGGGGACGAGGTGGTGACCGCCGTCATCAACGACCACCCGCTCAACGTCGACGCGGTGACGTTCGTCTCCGGCTGCACGGCCGAGGAGAGGCCAGAGGCGGTCGGTTTCGACCAGCTCGGGCGCATCACCGCTGCGATGCACGACCATGTCCAAGGCTGGGCAGCGCCGGACTACTTCACGCGGTTCTCGTGGGATGCCGAGACCATGATCGGACCCGACGGGCGCTGGGGGAACTGGCGGCACGCGCCTGGCCTGACCAAGACGGATGAGGCGGTCGTCGAACGGGCGGCAACAGAGATGCAGCGCAGGCTGGCCGAGTTCGGCTGTGCGACCGACCGTTTCGGCTTGATACACGCCGACCTTCGGATGGCAAATCTGATGATTGACCCGCAGGTCCAGTCCGGGCCTATCACCGTCATCGACTTCGACGACTGCGGTTGGTCATGGTACCTCGCCGACCTCGGCGCCATGGTGTCGTTCATCGAGGACACCCCCGCAGCCGAAGCCATGATCGCGGGATGGTTAGCGGGTTACCGCGAAAGTCGCGAGCTGCCCGCCGAGCACCTCGGCATGATCCCCACGTTCGTGACGCTGCGACGCCTGCAGCTGACGGCCTGGGTCGCGTCACACGCTCACGCCGACAGCGCCATCGAGTTCACCGACGGTTTCACCGACGGAACGGCGCGACTCGCCGTGCGATATCTGAGCGATCCGAACTGGTTGCGGGACGCGATTTGCATGTGACGGGTTCGCGGTTGCGCCACCGCTGTGGTCAAGGCCTCGAGGGCCTGGTCGACGTGCTCCGGCCAGCGACCCGCATCGATCCGGGTGACGGCCGAATCTCCTTGGTAGGCGCTGGAAATCACGACGTCGGGGGTGAGGGTGCGCAGCAGCCGCAGGCTTGCCGCCAGCGCATCGGCATCGCTGATGCCCGCGATGTAGCCGGCCCACCATGCGCCGGAATCGCCGAGGACCATGGTGTCACCGGTGAACAGATACTTACCCTCGGCGCCGTCGACGAGGTAGCAGATGCTGCCCGGCGAATGTCCCGGCGTCGGAATGACTTCGACACCGTTGACGTCGAGGTGGCGGCTGCCCAACGGAACGTCGACGTGGGCATGCTGGCCAATCTCGAGTCACTCGGCCACGGGAGCGTGCAGCGACGAATCGAAACGATCGGCGATGCATGCAAGCATCGGACCGGCTTCGTCGCGGTGCGACAGATACTGGTCGGCAACGCCGCCGAGTTCCTCGAGGCCGCCGAAGTCGGCGTCGGTGGCGGTCGAGTAGAACAACGCGTTGCGTGCGGTCCACAGAAATGCGTGGGTTGTCAGCCCGGGAAACGGTGAGTCGCTGCGGGTCTGCCACAGGTCAGTCAGAACTTGGTGCGTCGTGATCCTCCGTATGTCGTGGTCCCGATGACGAGCCTGCAACCTCAACAATGCTTTAGGTCAAGCGGCCCGATGAGTTGGGCGGGGTTCACCGGTCTATATCGACATCGACCATGAGTAAGGAGAGGGAGATGACGGCAACAGATTCCGCTGCCTACCCATTGCCGGAGATCGTTGTCCGTGCGACATGGCAGGCCCAAATCGACAGGTTGTTGGCGCGCGAAAAGGCACACACGCGTGAGGGCGACCAGATCGCAGCGGCGCGGCGATCGCTGCCGATGGTCGAGGTGGACGCTGCGACACCGCTCATCGGGCAGCACGGCCAAGTGCCCCTACTCAACGTATTCGAGGGACGCAGGCAGCGCCGCACGGTTGAGCACCGCACCGAAGTAATCCCCCTCGCGCAACTCGGCCTCGCCGGTCGCCAGTCCCATCCGCACCGGCAACTCCAATGCCCGCTGCGCAGCGAGCGCGGCATCCACTGCGGATCTCGGCGAGGCGAACGCCGCGCACACCCCGTCGCCGGTGTGCTTGAACATGTATCCGCCGTGCGCCTCAATCGCCCCGTGCAGCACCTCGTCATGGGCGGCCAGCGCCACCCGCATCCCATCGGCGTCAGCGTCCCACCGACGGGTCGAACCCTCGACATCGGTGAACAGAAACGTCACCACCCCCGAAGGAGCAGCCGCCCGATCAGCGGACACCACCGCAGAATCTCACACAGACAGGCTCCGACCTCGCACATCGGCGGATCGATCCGGCCCGGTCACCGGATACACGTGTTTTGAGACGAACTTCCGCGAGTCGCAGATGTCGTCTCTTATGAGACTGACGTGGATGCGGCTCGAGGGATGGCCTACGTCGTCAGTCGACGCGCTTGTCCCTGCATACCCCTTCACGGTTCGGCCGTGTGCGCCTCCTGGTCAGGATCCAGGGTTCGTGGCTCGGGGCTTCCGCGCCGTGAACACGCCGTAGGTCAGAGTCTCGCGCTCGAACAGCCGACGCTGGCTCAGGCAGGCGAGGCCGTGATCGAGCCACAGCCGGGGCAGCACCTCGAGCCAGCAGGCAAGGCCGATCGACCAGAAGCCGATCCACGCCATGCCCTCCATGATCCATGCCGAGGGCATCACCGCGCGGCGCTTATCGGAGTAGTCCACGGACTCGAAGCCCGCGGCGTGCAGGGCGGCATCGAACTCGCCGACGAATGCGAGCCCGGAGAGGGCCCAGCCGCTCACGAAGCGACGCAGGTCGCGCGCATCGCGAGGCGTGAGCGCCGTCCGCTGCCGGAAGCCGTCGAGAACGACGAGACGGCCACCGGGCCGAAGGACCCGCCAGGCCTCGGCGAGGAATGCGGACTTTGACTCGGCATAGCAGACGCTCTCGACCCCCACGACGCCGTCGAACGAGGCATCTTCGAATCCGGTGGCGAGGAAGTCGGCGTGTGCAAAGCGCAGCCGCGCGCTCGCCGGAGACGCGGCGGCAGCGCGCCGGGCACGCTCGAGCTGGTCGTCCGAGATCGTGATGCCGACAACGTCGAGGCCGTGCTCCTCGGCCAGCAGCATGCTCGTCCCCCCCACGCCGCATCCCGCGTCCAGCACACGACTCCCCGGGGGCAGGGCCAGCTCGCAGGCCACCAGCCGGTCCATGTTGCGAATCGCCTGTGCACGCGACCGCGTGCCGGGCTCCCAGAACCCGTAGTGCACCCCGCTGCTCGACCAGAGCGAGCTGTACAGGAACTGCATCCCGTCGTAGTAGCGCGCGACCCTCCATTTCGCGGACCCAGGCGTACCAGGTGGTGGTTCGTCCGCCGCGCGGCGCGCGACCGCGAGCTCTTTGCGTGCCGTCACCCGTCTGGCGTGCGCCTGCCCGCTGCCCATGGCAGCGGCTGCCGCCAGCGCGACCGCCGCGATGCCCAATGCGACCTTGCTCATGTCATCTCCTTCTCTCGTGCCTCGGCCTTCTGCCGTGGTCACGGGAACGCCGACGCGAACGTCCGGCGACTGTTTCTTACGTGGCCACAGGTCTGGCAGTCACACTCAATGGCACCGGACCTCGCCCTTACCTAACCTCCCCGGCGGTCGGTAGGAAGCTACCGGAGTCGGCCGTTCTCGAAGAGCACGGGGCCCAACGGATATGGGAGGGACGGGTACTGCGGGCGGGAAACCACCGGCGGCGAGCTGACGATATTGACGTGGCCGGGCCGCTGGCACACGCTCGAGTTGCCGGTGGCGGTGCACTGATCGATCGGCCCCGTCGGTGCGGCCGCGGCGACCGGGGCCAATCCGATCGTCGCCGCGGCTGCGGCCAGCGCGAGTGGCGGAACGTAGCGCAGTCTCATAGATGCCTCCTCGATGAAGCGGCGCCACGTCCGTTCGGGGCGTTCAATGACACGGCATATTTCCTCGGCCAACAAAATTCGGACCACCTCAAACCGGGCACAAAACAGCCGCTGACCTCGGCATACTGGCGGCCAGATTGCGGAGGGGTGGCAATCGAAACGTATGCAGCGCACTACCCTCCCGGTTACGCCTTCCCAATCTTCACGCTTTTCTTAGACGTGCTGGGCGAGCTCGTACAAACCACGGCCGGGAAGTGGATCACCCCCACCCACCGACGCGATGCCCGAACGGACACCGGCTCGGCCCCGGTGAAGTCCTTGTGGGACACCAGGCTTTCCTCGGGCATGGCGGCGCCATCCAAGATCCCTACGGATGGCGGGTCGACTGCGACCCTCGACATTCATGTAGTTGTCAGGGGCGGCGGCACCCGACTATCGGCCGCACCATCCGCGACTAGGGGCACCAGGCGACATGCCCAAACGGACCGGTGATGCATCCCCACCCTGGCCCGTAGCCCCAGTTTCCACCGTAGCCCCGGCCTCCACGGTCGCCCCAGCCTCGACCGTCGCCATGGCCCCAATAGTCCCCATGGCCTCGATCTTGCTGCCACAGAATCCCCGCGACGACAGGCGCAGGTGGTGCCGCGTTGGCGATGCCCGCACCCAGGCCAACGGCGCTGAACCCCAGTGCGCCGACCATCGCAGCTCCGGCCGCAATCTTCTTCAGATACATTGCCAAACTCCCTTCCCCAACCCCTATGAGTTTGCAACGTTAGGTAGCCTAAATACATGCCCACGGTCGGCGATTTGGTGCAATCCACGACGAAACGGTGGATCACGCACCCACCCACGCACTGCCCCAACGGACACCGTCTCGGCCCCGGGCAAGTGCTCGTCGGTCATCAAGCTCCTATCGATGACTGCGGGCCCGACGGCTCACGTCACCGATCCTCACGCCTGCCGAGGGAGCCGCATTCAATCGTCGACTACTGGGATCTGGGAGCCGCGGTAGTCGAACTACTGCACCTGGCTAGCTGTCCGTGGACGAGACGAACACGGCCGGGGTGGTGTGACCGGATAGGCCGAATCCGCCGCCCTTCCTGGGCTTTTCAGGATTGGCGGTGCGCCCGCGACATCTGCGTAGCGTTTATGCCGCTCCGGCTCAGCAGCCGAGGTCGACAACGGCGGCACTGACGATGTCGGTTGCCGTGGCCATCGACACGGTCAGATCTTTGTAGACCATCTTGACGGCATCCGAGGAGGTGATGCCGCTGCGCTCTGCATCGCACACCCTGTAGCCCTCGGCAAGCAACTGCTGCGGATTGAGGTAGGCGTACCTGGGCAGCAACCGTTGCAGATAAGTTGCTTCGTCGGCTTGAGCGGGCGCTGCGGCCATCACCGCGAACGCCGACACAGACGCCACTCCGGCGATCAGGACGCGAAATGCCTTAACCATGATTGACCACCTTCAGGGGAAGCCGTGTAACAGTCATACCCCGAATGGGCATGAGGCAACAGGACGCGAACGGTCATTTCAGCCGACAGCCACGGTTGCGTCGGTTCTCACCACCACGAACATCCGCGACTTCGGGACGCCCCAGATGGTGCCTGCGTCGACAGCGGGTGAGCTGAAGAGCGGCACGCCGAGTGCTGAGCGCCGGGGATTCGGCGGCCCAGTCCAAGTCGGTGATTGACGCGCCGGCGTCCTACTTCGGTGGCGGGCCGATGCCGTCGGGCAGTCTGCAGAGACGACGCACGGCCGCAAGTCCTTCGGGTGTGCCCGGCCAGTGCCTATCTAGTGCGGCAGGGCCGGCAGCCCGGGTGACGGACCGCAAAACGATCGCGATGACGATAGCGTCGTCTGCGTAGCCAATCACGGGGATGAAGTCCGGGATGAGATCTATCGGTAGGGCGAGGTAACCAAGCAGCACCGCCAGTCGGACCCGAACTCCTCGCGGCATGCCCGGATCGGTGGCGAGCCGCTTGATTAGGCGTACCAGGTCCGGGAGAAGGCGCGACGAGTCTCGGATCCCGAGCTCGTCGGGTTTTCCGATCCAAAGCGTGACCATGAGCGTTAACCAGAGCAGGACGACGCCGCCGACAATGCTGAGCGGTATCGACCACCAGTCGGACCACACGGCTCAATCCTTGCTCAGCAGTCCACGAAACGCCCGCCCTTGTGCGTCGGCCCGCCATCCAAGATCCCCACGTGCGGCGCTCTCGAGCCCAAGAAATGTACGGATGTGACACCGTTAGTCGTTTCTCACAACCGGGAGCGAAACATGACCGGCCTCCAGCATCCCTAAAGAGCCCCGCCGAACATACTGAGGCCGCCGCCCGCTTGAATCCGAGTCCGAATCGCAGGACGTCGAAACGGTAGGACGGGATCGACCGGTCGCCGTGGCCACGGTGCAGCCGTTCGCGGATCGGCGGGCCGATCGCGCCCTCGCGCGGGCATAGACGCCGGATGGCGTTGGCGCTTAAGAGATAACAGCCCCGGGACCGCTCGACCCGGGGCTGTACTGACTCGGCGGACTTACCCCGCTCCGCCCTCACCCCCGTCGCCAGTGTCGTCGTCGTCATTGTCGCCGCTGAGCGCCTGCTTCACGCTGTCGGAAACCTTGGTGACGACCTTCGTGAAGTCACTGCTGGCGTTCTTGACCGCATCCCGCACCGGCGTCTTGCGCGCAGAGGTGGTGGTGGCCGCAGGTGAGCCGTTGTCACTGCGGGCGGACCGCACGATGGTGCGCCCGTCTCCGATGACCGACTTCACCGTACCGATGGCCGCGTTGAGCCGGTCCCTGGTCGTCGCCGGCTCTCCACCGACCGTGCGCTGGGGTGCCGCGAGATCGTCGTGGGTGACCGCGGGCGGCTTCGGCGCGCCGATCAGGGCCGCGGCGTTGGTGATGCCCTCGCCGATCGCGTCGACGAGATCGCCGGCCACCGTCGCCGGGTCGAGCGGCGGGATCAGCCGCGCCGGGGTGGGCTCCCACGGCGGGATGCTGCGGTCATAGCCCAGTTCCACGATCACCTTAAAGAACGGCTCGAACACGTCGATCACCGGCTCGGGCACCCCCAGGGTGCGCAGCGGAGCGAACAACGGCAGGTCTTCGGTCTCGAAGAAGTAGTAGTCGGTGTCGCCGTGTGGTGCCCTGGATAGGCGGCGACTTCGTCGGATCGGGAGCCAGGCTGACGTCGAGGTCGTGCGGGTGCACGTAGACGAAGCCCAGAACCGCATTCAAGAGGGAGATGACATTGAGCGGATACAACGGGAAATCGGCTAAGCCGTCGTACTGCCGGTTGATGACGACCGTGTCGAACTGGGTGTCGGTCGGCGCGGGGCCGTTAAAAGACAAATCGAGGATCGGAATGTAGAGGCCCGGGAACCGGCTAGCAAGGCCGCCGTTGGGCAGATTGGGGTCACCGCTCAGCACGAAGTCGATGTCGGGGGCTGTGGTTCCCGCCGGGTACTGCTCGGCGAGCTTGCGCTTCTCCAGGTTCGCGACGATCGCGCCCTGCGAGTAGCCGTAGATCACCAGATGGTCGTTGGGGTGCTTGGCCATCGCATCCTCCAGATCGGCGACCCCGGCCCGGACCGACTGATCGAAGGTGAGGTCGAAGAGCCCCGAGAGTTTCCACCACGGCTCGTCCGGCCACGCCGGGCCACCAGGCCCCCAGATGCTCGGGGGCCCGACCGCGAGCCAAACGAGGCGACCGACCCCCGTGGCGGGCCACACCTCCATGGGCGCCGTCACCGCGACGTACTCGATGTCCTGGCCCGGATGAGTCGGCGCGATGAAGTGGTTCTTGACAGCGTCGATGTAGGCGTCGTCGGGCGTCGGGACGGTGGTGCCGCCCAGGATCAAGGCGCACGTTACGTCGGTGCGCGTACACGGCGGCGCTCGAGGCCGACAGCCGCACGGCCGGCGACACCGCCGACGCCGTCGCGCCGTGGCCATCACTACCAGGACTGCGACGCCGATCGACACCGCCATCCGCGTGGCGACTGCCTGGGCGCCAACCCGTCTGACATACCTGCCGTACCCCATCGTCGTTTCCTTCCCAGCCGCGCCCCCGGTTGACGCCTGGGACATCGCTCAGAGCGAGCGTTCAGCAAGTTAGTTGCCGAAGCGTACGTGCCTGGTCAGCCCCAAAACCTCGTTATCCGGATAGTGTTCAGCAATGTATTTTCGTTGGCAAACACAGACACATCTCAAATTTGCGTTGCCGTCAGTAAGTGGGCAGGTGCAGACAGTTCAGATGCGGCACACAGGACACAACACCGCCCAAAAATCGCGCGATTTCAGGCGCCTCGCGACGGCTCGGTGGTCTGTGCGACTTTGAGACCATCGACTCCGAGCTACGGCTACTCGCTGCGGTGCGGTGGTGGATCCGCGAGCAGAGTGGGGGGTCGGGAAGCCGGCAGGCCGACGAACTGCTTGACGAGCGACGCAAGGCCAACCGAGGCGAGTAGCTTGCCGCTCGGCCCGCTATCCGCTCCCCTGGTGGCGCGGGCCGAGTCACTGGTGAGCCTTCTCAGCGTCACTAGCTGATTAAAACACGGTCAGCGTGGACGCAGCCGCCAGCGCGGGCCGGTGAAATGGTTGTAGTCCATCATGTTGCACGCCGCGGACCCGTTGTGCAGCAGGATGTCTGGCGTACCGGTGATCCCGTGCGCGTACACCGCGTTCAGGAAGGAATCAGCATCCGCATGCGCCAGTGGGTTGATGGGCCCCACCGTGGTGCCCCGAACACAGCACCAGCGGCGGCGCCAGCGCCGACCGCCAGCACCGTAATGTCCTTTAGCTTGCGCATCGGAACGGGCTACCTCGATAGGGACCAGGCCGCACGGGTTCGCCCAGGACTACAACGGCATCGCGCCGGTGGAACCTGTTCGGCTGGAGGAATGGCAGGTCGGGTCCCCGCCCGCCGCCTACAGTGATGACTTGATGTAGAACCCTCACGACCCTGATCAATCCGGCAATAATGTGCGCCAACCCTTGGGATGCCGGACACCCGAGGCCTATACACCGAGCCGGGTCCCATCGTGGTGGGCAGGAGGCCCGGCGTCGTCGAGGAGATGGTCATGATCGCTCGGATGTGGCGAGGCTGGGTTCGGACCGAGCAGGCGAACGCCTACGTCGCCTACATCACCGGCACAGGTTTGCGTGAGTATGCGGCGACGCCGGGCAACCTTGGCTGCCAGATGTGGACGAGAGACCTGGGAGATGGTCGAACCGAAGTACTGACGGTCAGTTGGTGGGAGTCACGGGCTGCCATCATCGGGTTCGCCGGATCCGACATCGAGGCCGCCGTGTTCTACCACGAGGATGACGAGTACCTCGTCGATCGCGAGACCACGGTCTCGCATTTCGAGGTTGCGGCCGCCCAGGCCGGTTGATTTCCTCGGTGGGAGCCGCCAGCACGCACGGCGACGCTGAGAGCCGCACGCAGTACCATTCCCGGCGCGAGACGGTAGACGCGGATGGCGCGGTGAGACAGCGGCCGCCGCTCACGGTGTGGGGGTGTCGTTTCGAGTGGCGATCTGGTAGAGGTTGCCGAACACATCACGGACCATTGCCCTGCGGTCGCCGTATGGCGTGTCCCAGGGTTCCTCGACGCTGACCGCACCCGCTGCGAGCGCCCGGCGATAGGTGCCGTCGGCGTCATCGACATAGATGTAAAGAAACGCTGGGAATATCTCCCGATCGCCGGACGCCGACACCAGGACCACCGAGTCGCCAATGCGCGTTTCGGTAGGCCGGTTTGCCGCGGGATGACCTGTCGCACCGAACGCTCGGTGCAAGAACTCGACCGCAGCGGCAGCGTCAATCACGACCATCCGCGGTGTGACGGAATGGAATCCAGGTGGGCCAGCAGATCCCATAGGCATGGGGTAAGTCTTGCACCGCGGCCGGTCGAGGCACGAGCATCCGAGTCAACGGCAAGCGTGGCAGCGATCAACCGCTTGGCTATGTCTCCTGTCGAGGCGAGTCCAAGATTCGGCGCGACCAGAAGGACACGACGCCCGAGATCAGGAAGGACACACCCATGACATAAAACGGCAGCGTGAAACGTGCTTGGTGACCGGCCGCGACGAACCACTCTCCGACTAAGAGCAAGACGCCGCCGACTAGGCCGATCCACGTTAAATACATATGAGTACGCCGCGTCTGTTGTACGAATTCGTCGCGTGTGCCGCTGAATTTCTCGTGTACCCAACCGTCCCGGATTCTGGCGGCTTGTCGAGGTCGGCGGAAGTTGTTCCCCGCACCGATGACTTGGAAGTCTTGGTGGAGCCGGTGTGGTGGTCATGTCACGGAAGTCCTTGCCTTGTAGGGATTCTCGGGTTTCGGCATTCCGTGCATACGACCGTGTTCGTCGAGCCACGATGCCGCTGGGCCGGCGTGCGCCCACTCCGACGCGGCCCAAGTGTTGTAGCGGTCGCGTGCCGATTCAACGGTGTGCAGGTGTAACGCTGTGCGGCACCAGCGGCTTGCGCGGTGGGTACCGGTGCCGCGGTAAAGCTTGCCGTCGGTCTCCAAATCGCCGCCATCGGCCGTCGGTAATCGGCGACTGGCATTAGTCCGGCGAGTTTGGCCTCCGCTACTTAACCCATCGCGGTCCGGCTGGGCCCGCCTCGCCGAGAACAGGTTTGCCGGCGCCATCGACGTACGTCCCCGAAGGCGTGCGTCATATGACCAGCTGACTTGAAACAAGCCTGCAGTTCACTCACAGATGAGCCGCAGCCGACGCTCGCCCAACGGCTCCCCCGGGCTTGGCATCCTCGGTTACCATAATCGGTCTCGTCAATAAACGGTTTCGTCAGACGTCCAGCGTCCTATCCTGGGAGAACCCTGGAATCTCTGGGGGTCCCAGGGAGCGGCGGAGGGTCTGATGGCGGCCGTAACGGCGTGCCGTACGTGTGGCACCGAACCTCTGGAGAACGCCCAGTTCTGTCACGGCTGTGGCTCACCGGTGGCCGAGCCCGACGCACATGCGGAGTACAAGCAAGTCACCGTCGTGTTCGCCGATGTGGTGCGCTCGATGGACATCGCGGCCGCCGTGGATGTGGAGCGGTTGCGCGAAATCATGACCGAGTTGGTGGAGCGGTCGGCGGCGGTGGTGCAGCGCTACGGCGGGACGGTGGAGTTCACCGGTGACGGGGTGATGGCGATCTTCGGCGCCCCGGTGGCGTTGGAGGATCACGCTTTTCGGGCGTGCCTGGCCGCCCTGGACATCCAGGAGGAGACGAACCGGTTGGCGGCCGAGGTGCAGCGCCATGACGGGGTGGCGCTGCGGGTGCGGGTGGGCCTGAATTCGGGTCAGGTGATCGCCGGTGAGATCGGTTCGGGGTCGTTGGGGTACGCCGCGATCGGGGGGCCGGTCGGGATGGCGCAGCGGATGGAATCGGTGGCGCCCCCGGGCGGGGTGATGCTGTCCGAGTCGACCGCGCGGCTGGTCGAGCACACCGTGATGCTGGCCGAACCGGAGTGGGTGTGCATCAAGGGGGCCGACGAACCGGTTTCCGCGCGCCGGCTGCTGGGGATCGAGCCGCGGGATGGCCTGGTCGGACGCGCCGAATCGAGCCTGGTCGGCCGGCACCGCGAGATGGCAGCTGTCGAAGGCTTTTTGGAGCGCACGATCGGTGGCCGCGGCGGGGTCGTGAATGTGGTGGGACCGCCGGGCGTCGGCAAGTCCCGGGTGGCCCGGGAGGCCGCGGCGCTGGCGGCCGGGCGGGGGGCCGAGGTGTTTGGTACCTTCTGCGAGTCCCACGCCAACGACATCCCGTTCTATGTCGTGACGCGGCTGCTGCGGGCGGCGAGCGGGATCGAAGACCTTGCCGGCCCGGCCGCCCAGGCGAAGATGCGCGGGCAATTTCCCGGTGCTGATGAGCAGGATCTCCTGCTGCTCGATGACCTGTTGGGCATCGCCGATCCTGACGTGTCGCTAGCATCCATCGATCCCGATGCGCGGCGGCGCCGGTTGACCGCGATGGTCAACGCCGCGTCGCTGGCGCGCACCGAACCGGCGCTCTACATCATCGAGGATGCCCAGTGGATCGATGAGGTCAGCGAGTCGATGCTGGCCGACTTCTTCACGGTCCTCCCGCACACCCGGTCGATGGTGCTGATCACCTCCCGCCCCGAGTACCAGGGAGCGTTGACGCGGGTGCAGGGCGCCCAGACGATAGCGCTTGGCCCATTGGGTGATTCGGACACCGCGGCGTTGATCGCCGAGCTATTGGGTCCGGATCCCTCGGTCGGCGAGCTGGCGGCGACCATCGCCGAACGGGCCGCCGGGAACCCGTTTTTCGCCGAGGAGATGGTGCGCGAGTTGATCCAGCGCGGCGTGCTGCAGGGCGAGCGCGCTGGCCACGTCTGTCCCGCGGATATCGCCGACGTCAGCGTGCCGGCAACGGTGCAGGCGGCCATCGAGGCGCGCATCGACCGACTGAATAGCGGCGCCAAGCGGACGTTGAACGCGGCGTCGGTGATCGGATCACGCTTTGACGCAGGGCTGCTGACTGCGCTGGGAATCGATCCGGTGTTCGACGAATTGCTCGGGGCGGAATTGATCGATCAGGTCAGGTTAACCCCGCACGCCGAATACGCCTTCCACCACCCGCTGATCCGAGCGGTGGCCTACGAATCGCAGCTGAAATCGGATCGCGCCGAGGTACACCGGCGGCTGGCCGCCGCCATCGAATCGGGCAGCCCGGAATCAGCCGACCACAATGCCGCGCTGATCGCCGAACATCTGCAGGCCGCCGGCGACCGGGATGCCGCATATGCCTGGTGCATGCGCGCCGGCGCGTGGTCGACCCACCGCGACATCGCCGCGGCGCGGATCAGTTGGGAGCGTGCCCGCCGGATCGCCGACGCGATGCCCGCCGATGACCCGGGCCGCACCGCGATGCGTATCGCCCCCCGAACCATGCTGTGCGGCACCGCCTGGCGTGTCCATGCGAGCGTCTCCGACCGCTTCGAGGAGCTGCGGGAGTTGTGCGCGGTCACCGGCGACAAGGCATCGCTGGCCATCGGCATGTCGGGGCTGGCAATGGAGCTCCTATTCTGCGGGCGCGTGCGCGAGGCGTCGCAGTTGGCATCTGAACAGATGGCGCTGCTCGAGTCGATCGGCGATGCGGCCCTGACCATTGGGGTGGCGTTCTTGCCGATGGCCATCAGGTTCGATACCGGTGAATTCGCCGAGATCTTGCGGTGGTCGCAGACCGTGGTCGACCTAGCCGAGGGTGACCCAGCCAAGGGCGCCAGTTTCGGTGTGGGATCGCCGCTGGCGGTGGCGTTGGTATGGCGCGGCATTGCTCGATTTTGGTTGGGCCGTCCCGGGTGGCGTGAAGACCTCGACGGCGCCGTTCTGACGGCCGCACACAGCGACCCGGCAACTCACGCCATGGTCGTCTCGTACAAATACGGTTTCGCGATCCCCTACGGGGTGCTGCGGGCCGATGACTCCGCGGCCCGTGCGATCGAGGAGGCGGTGCAGACCGCGGAGGGACTAAGCGACGACACCGTGCTGAGCTTCGCCAAGTTGGTATGCGGTGTCGTGCAGGTGCATCGGCACGTCCCGGCAGACCGCAAGCGCGGGCTCGAACTGCTGGCGCAGCTGCGCGACAGGTGGCTGCGCGAGCGAACCTATCTGCATTGGGTACCGAACGTCGACATAATCGCCGCAGGTGCGAGGGCAAGGCGCGGCGACCGCGATGGTGCCATACCGGTGATGCGGATATCTGTGGACGACTTGTTTACTCGGGGAGAGTTCGGGTATTTGGCTGGGGCCACAGGTGCTTTGGTGGAGACGCTGCTAGACCGAGGCGCGGAGGGCGACGTGTCCGAAGCAGAGCAGGCGATCGAGCGGTTGGCGAACCTCGGCGGCAGGTGACGGTTGGGTGGTGCGCGACATCATGCTGCTGCGACTGCGCACCCTGCTGGCGCGGGCGCACGGCGACGAGGCCGCCTCTCGCGACTATCGGGATCGCTATCGCGCGATGGCGAAAGCGCTTGGCTTCGAAGGACAGATCGCGATGGCCGAGGCGATGGCATGACCGCGGCGGTTCTGCTGCACTCCTATTCATACCTGGCTTCGGGATCAACAGCGCCGCCGGGAAGCTGCTTAAAGAATCCGGATGTCGTCCAGCCACCCGTCGTCCGCCGACTCGGCCTTCGGTTTAGGTGGCGGCGCCAACCTTATCCGCAGCCGCGTCCGATCCTCGGGCGTCGCCCCAAACTTGGCAACCGCGGCCACCTTCAAATTGCCACGCCAATAGTCGCGGTGTAAGAACGCCGTATCCAACAACTCCGGCCATCGAGGCGGTTCATTTCGCTATGTCCTGCAAAACCGCGAGGCCGAGCCTGGACCGCAGCCAGGCGCCCATTTCAGCGACAGCATCGTCGACTTCGGGCACCCGGCCGGCACCGATGATGAAGGAATGCTGACCCGCATGGACCGCCCGCACGATGACGTCGTTGCCGGCCGCCTGGGCGCGGCGCGCCAGTTCCGCCGCCTCGCCGGCGAGCAGTTCGTCGGTGCCGTAGTACACCGCGATCGGAGGTAGCCCGGCCAGGTCGGCGGCGAGCAGGTTCACCCGCGGGTCCTGCCAGTCCACGCCGGTTCCGTCAAGCCACGCCGACCGGAAGAACTCCAGCAGGGGACGCGACAGCAGCTTGTCCCGCTCGGCGTTGTTGGTGATCGTTTCGTTGGTCATCGCCAAGTCGACCCACGGCGAGATCGACAGGAGCGCACCGGGTAGCGCGGCCCCGTTGTCGCGCAGCCTCAGCCCGAGGCTGATCGCGAGGTTGCCGCCGACCGAGTGGCCGACGCTGGCAATCTTGTCGGGCTGATACCCCTTTTGCAGCAGCCAGTCATATGCTGCCTGAACGTCTTCGATCTGTGCCGGGAATTTGTGTTCCGGCGAGCGCCGATAGTTGAGTACCAGGGATCGCACGCCGGCCGCGCGGGCGATGTGTGCGGCGGCCTTGCGATCGGAGTGCATCGACGCGACGACGCTGCCGCCCAGGTGACTGTGCAGCAGGACGGCGTCGGGGTCACTGTCGGCCGGGATGCACCAGAGCGCCTCCACTCCGCCGGCGTCCTCCTCGGCATAGCTGACACCCTCGGGTTCCTTGGTCGCCAGGTGCATCGTGTCGACGATGTCTCGCACCGTCGGCAAGTCGAGATCGGGGTTGGAGAATCGCGCGCGCAGCGCGCCCAAGAAGTTTGCGAACTGCACTGCCTGGTCGCTTGCCATCAAGCCGCCTCTCATCAAGGTTATTGGGTAACGATCGTGATGTAACGAACGTTATCCTATGATGGAGTAGGCGTCAAGGAGGACCGTTGAGATACTCGCCGGATCACAAGGCAAGGGCGCGCGAAGCGCTGCTGCGCGCCGGCGCACGTTCGTTGAAGACAAGTGGTTTCAACGGCATCGGGGTGGACGGGCTCGCGGCCGCCGCGGGCGTGACGTCAGGCGCGTTCTATTCGAACTTCCCGAGTAAAGAAGCGATGCTCGAGGCCGTCATCGACGCGGGGGTGGGCGAACCGTTCCTGTCGGATACGGATTCGGCAACTTTCGCGGAGGGGCGGGCACGCTTGATCAGCTTTGTTCACGACTACATCAGCGCCGATCACAGCATTGACGCGGCGGAGGGCTGCGTGATGCCGGCCTTGAGCGCCGACGTCTCACGCGCGCAACCACCGATAAAGGACGCCTACCAGCGCAAGATGACCGCGCTTGTACACCGGATCGCCGAACTGCTCGACGGTGATGCCTCCGATCGGAACCGACGGGCGTGGAGCATCGTCGCATTGATGGTCGGAGCTATCGTGATCTCGCGCGGCATCCCCGAACAGAGCGAATCGAGGACCGCGCTGTTGGACTCCGCACTGAGCACAGCATCCATGTTTATCGACGCCGACGACGGCGCGCACCACACGAGCGATTAGACCAACTGGTGCCCGCCCTGGTCGGCCGGGAAAGTAGGGCGTCCTGCCGAGCCATCGAGTTCGCGCAGATGCTTCTCGATAGCGGGCATCAGGTGGGGCGGGATCGCGACCTCACGCCGCCCGGAGCCAGACTCCCCAGCGTGCCAGTCGCTCACCGGCATGCCGCTGGACAACAATCAAACCCACCCGCCGTGCCAGTCGGGATTCACCGGCGTGGCGCGAGTCACCGCGGCAACCCGAAAGAAGGGATGGTCCTTGTCATTGAGCGGCGTCGTGCCCTCCGTGCCGTCTTCCGCAATCCAATGCAGCGTTGCAGTCCATTCGCAGGTGCACGTTTGGGTCACAGCCGCGAGATGCCAGACCTCCGCTTCCGAGCCGATTTCATGCGGCAGATCGACCAGGCGGGGCACACCCGGCACGGCCCCCTCGTCGGGTTTTGCGGTCACCGAAACGGGTTTGGTGTCCAGATTCAACGCGAATCGGTACGGAAGAATCCCGCCACACCCTCCAGTGAGAGACGGGTACGTCCCATGCGGCGGGTCGGTCCGTGACTTGATCTCGACGGAGATGCCGCCGCCGCGGGGGACGGTAACTTTGTGCCCATTGAGCGCATGCAGTGTCACCTCGATGTAGTTATCGCTTGCCGGGATGCCGCCGTTGGCCTTCGCCCAGGCCTCGATGTCGCCACCGTTCATCGGCAGTCCGGGCAACTGTTGCGGATCCTTATCGAACACCCATCCCTGGCCGCCTTCGCAAACTCTGGCCGGCGACGGAACGGTCACGACTGCCGAAAGATACTCCTCGAAATTGTGACTAAACCAGTGCTGGGCCGAACCGACCGCCCAGGTGCCGAGCGGGATCACGACAATCGACGTGAGGACGGCCCCGACCCACGACCTGTACTTCTTCCAGAAGGCACGCCACCCTCCCGCCGCCGCACCATGATCCGGCGCCTGGCTCGTGTCCTCGGGCGTGGGCATGGGCCTCTCCGAACTCGCTCTGTGATCGTCATCGGGCACGCACGCCGTTATTCTCGACCGCGGCCGGGCGACGCGGAGCACTTTTGACGGCCCGTCACCCGAGATCCCCAGGGGTGGCGGGCCGACTGCTGGGATCAGCCTTACGCTGGAGGTTCTGGATCTTCACGACTGGGTGGTCTGTTCAGCCACTTCCTCAGCCGAAGAAGCTGATCGACCACAAGGCCGACAGCCAATAGCACCAACAGCGTCACGGCGACGGCGGTACCCATCCCCTCATCATCCCCCGCTCCGACGCGGATCTCCTGTATCACTCGGCCCGCCATCCCAGATCCCCACGGGTGGCGTGCCGTTCAATGCTTCAGCACCGTTACCCACGTTGAAATGTGCCGAAACGTTATTTTGCGCTTGTCGTGAGCGCACACTCTCCGCATCGCTGCAGGACGAGACGGGGCCGTTTGTCCGGCGGACAGCGTCGGGTGTCAACGCCGCGTCGTGACCACCAGGAACCAATATGAATATCACCACCAGCAGGCGCCTCGTGGCAGCCGCGCTCATGACAGGCTTCGCTCTCGGACCGGCCGCAGTCGCCAGCGCCGAGCCCGTGGAATGGGACATCGAAAAATACGACGAGTGCATGGCACGACCCCCCGGGGATCTTGCGACATGCTGCTGGGACAGCGGCGGAGTCGTCACTGACGACGGCAAGGGCGGCGAAAAATGCCAGGCCCAGACTCTAGACAACCAGCCCGGAGAGACGGTGGCCCCGCCGGTTCTACAGAACCCGCCGGGACAGACCACTCCCATGCCCGTGATCACCGTGCCGCGCGGGCCTAGCAGCGGCACGGTGGGATAGCTCGGGCCGCGCCCGCGCCGCCGCCCGCCGTCACACTCAGTGATTGGCCATCGTTGCGTCCGGCCCACGCCGGCGGGGTCGGCTACCAAGGGTTTGGGTACAGGCGGTCAGGGCCAGCGCGCCGGCTATGCGATCATTCCGCCACCGAGTTCGGATCGTCAGGACCTCATCGGCCATGCACTCGATAGACATTCACGTCTTCGTTGAGGCCCTTCAGTCGGTGGGCGCCAAGGTCGTCGAAGACGAGCCCCGAGCCTACCGACAATTCGCGAACGGTCCGACTGGCAAGCACTTCCCCGGATCCGGCCATGGCACTGATCCGCGCACCGATGTGCACCGCCAGCCCGCTCCAGTCGTCGCCCCGTCGCTCGCACTCGCCCGCGTGGACGCCGACCCGGATCCGAAAGCCCCGTGTGGCCAGCGCCGTCGACAGTTCCAGTCCGAACTGACACGCCCGAGTCGGTGCGTCGAAGATCGCGAACACCCCGTCGCCCGTATGTTTGGCGCGTCGGCCGCCGTACTTATCGAGGAGGACATCGACGATTTTGTCGTGGACGCCGAGTTGCTGGCGCCAGCGCGCATCACCTTGAGTGCTGAGCATCTCGGTAGAACCCACGATGTCGGTGAACAGCACGGTGGCGAGTACACGGTCCGGAGTGCTGGAAGTTGTTTTATTGCAGACGAACTCGAGTGTCTCTGCCACCAAGACGTCGCCGATGTCGAAGCAGTTGTGCGGTCCGGGCGGAAGCGCCCGAAACTGCGCGCCTGGGATACCCGCCGCCAGCGCAGCGGCGGCCTCGAATGGAACATACGGGTCGTCCGGCCGGGCCAGTACCAGGGTGGGGGTACGAACCTGGTCGAGCACGCTCCGCACATCGACCTGCATCGTCTCCTGCCACAACAGCCGTGCCATCGTCGGGCTGGAGACGGCCCGCTGACGTCGGCCATAGTCTTCGCGCACTCCGGGTAACTCCGCGGCGGCGCCGAGGAAGAACTCAGCCAAAGCGCCTTCGCCCCAATTGTTGTCGATGTCCTCTAACTGTCGGTCGATGTCGGCCTGCGTGAAACCCCACGGATGATCGGGAAGATGTTGGGAGAACCGCGCCGCGGTCACGAACAGCATCAAAGACTCGACCCGTTCCGGATACGTGACGGCGAATTGAATGCTCACCGGACCGCCTTCTCCCGCCGCCCAGAGGACCGCCCGTTCCACGTCGGCGGCGTCGAGCACGGCGTGAAGGTCGCCCACCCGCTCATCGAGCGACGGGATATGCGTGAGCGGATCAGACAGGCCACTGCCGGGCCGGTCCCAGCCCACGTCCCGAAAATGCGGGCTGAACAATTCTCGTATCTGCGAGTACGGATTAGCTGGGTCGGTGAAGTCGTCGAGGCCGCCGGTTACCCATCCCAGAACCCTGACCAAGGTGGGGCCTTCGCTGCCCCAGACGCGGTAGGCGATACGGGTGTCGCCGTTCTTCGCATAGCGCACCCGACTGTCATCCACGTCGTAATCGTGGCACCACCCGCGGAATGCCACAGGGTTTCGCGGCTACTGTCGAAGGATGGGACGCCTCATCCTCTTCGCACTCGGCGTGCTTGTCGCGCTATTCGGTCTACTGTTCGCGCTGCAGGGATTCGGGGTGGTGGCCGGCAGTCCAATGAGCAACACCACCACCTGGTCCATCCTCGGTCCGATCATCGCACTGATGGGCATCGCCATCGCGATCGCTGCGACCCGCGGGCGAAAGTCCTAAGTTCGTTGGCCGAGTAGCGATCCGCTCGTCGAGCAACTTGTCAATAAGCGCAGTGGACGGAGAGCCGCCGAGACGGCGGATCGACGCGCTGACGGCAGCCAGAAGTGTCAGCTGTCGGTCGAGGGCATCGATGTCGCGGTTCACTACTCCCTATCACGGATGTGACGGATGCGGCGTTCAATGCTGGGCGTCGACGGGCCGCTCCCGCGGTATTGAGTGCGGCGTGCCGACGACGCCGCGCCTAAGAAAAACCCACAGAGGGCGGCGAATCGTCGCCCTAGAGTGGCCACGCAGGAGTTCGCTAGGCGGTTCAAAGTAGCCGCGAACCGAAAAGGGTCGTCGGAGTATGCAGCGAAAGTCGGCCGCCGCGTTGTGTCTCCTCGCTGTGGCAATCCTGTTGGCGTGCAGCCGAAACGGGCCAACACCTTCCGGGTGCTGAACGCCGACTTCGAGTGCTCGGCCGACGACCAGCGCGCCTGCAAACCGTCATCGCAGGAGCCGACCCGCGGGCGTTTCCGCCCGACCGGGCCGTCACCAATTGTTCCGGAAACGTCGGTTCCGTTCGCGGAATAGCGCTTACGGCAGCCACTTTCATGACTGGGCCACGTTTCCCGGCGGTGGGACACAGGTGCGCAAGGTGTCGCTCGGCGCAGTGCCGAACGCAGCCTTATAGGCCACGCTGAACCGGCCGGCATGGCCGAACCCCCAGCGTCCCGCGATCGCGGTGACGGTGTCGTTCGCCGGATCGGCCGCCTTCAGCTCGCGGTGTGCCCGGTCGAGACGCACGCGCCGCAGATACTCCAATGGAGTGGTGCTGAGATGGCGGCGAAACGCGTATTGCACCGAGCGCGGAGACACATTCACCGCCGCGGCGATGTCCTCCAGGCCGATGTCGGCGTCGGCGTTGTCCTGAATGAAAGCGACTGCATGTCGCAATATGGGCGGCAGATTCCGCCCGTTATCGAGACCAGCCACTGCTTCCGCACTCCCCCTGAATCGGTTGGTCAACTGGTGATGTGTGCGTATACCCGCTGGAGAACAGCCGAAAACAGGCACAGCGCCAATCGGTTCCCTGACAGGATCAAACCATGACCGAACGCATGGAGGTCCAGCGCACCATCGCCGCACCCGCCGCCGACATCTTCGCCGTGCTCTGCGACCCGCATGGCCACGTCGCTATCGACGCCACAGGCATGTTGCAGGACGCCGAGGGCGAGCCCGCCAAGGCCGTGGGCGACAGCTTCGTCGTGCACATGGACCGCGAGTCGCTCAACGACTATCCGCTGGGCAAATATGACGTCACCGTCGAAATCCGCGAATTCGACAAGGACCGGCTGATCGCCTGGACGATCCTCGGCCAGATTCAGCCCCAGATCGGCCACGTCTACGGCTACCGCCTCGAGCCGTCCCCAGACGGCGACGGGACCGTGGTCACCTCGTTCTACGACTGGTCGGACATCGACCCGGAATGGCGCAAGGCCAACATCTTTCCCGTCGTTCCGGAGAGCGCGTTGCGCGCGACGTTGGGCATCTTGGACCGCACCGTGCGGCGCGGATACCCCCGCGGCTGACATTTCGTCAACCTGGAGTTGACGACCCACAATCGTCAACCTAGAGTTGACACCATGACTGAGCCGGCCAAGATCGCCTACCCCGTCCGCCTCGACGACCTCATCGACGTCATCAAGCGGGTACACGCCGAACCACTGGATCAACTGACCGACGCTGTGCTGGCAGCCGAGTCCCTCGGCGAGATCGCCGATCACCTCATCGGACATTTCGTCGACCAGGCGCGGCGGTCCGGAGCGTCGTGGACCGAGATCGGCAAGTGCATGGGCGTCACCAAGCAGGCCGCACAGAAGCGGTTCGTGCCGAAGGCCCCCGACTTCGAATCGGCCGCGCTCGACCCGAACGCCGGCTTCGGCCGCTTCACCCCGCGCGCACGCAATGTCGTCGTCGTGGCGCAGAACAAGGCCCAGCAAGCCAGCAACAGCGAGATCAATCCGGACCATCTACTCCTCGCGCTGTTCGACGATCCGGACGGACTCGCGGTCAAGCTGCTCGCAGGCCAGGGCGTCGACCTCAGTGCCGTCGAGAAGGCGATCACCCTGCCGCCGCGCGTCGACGGCGAGCTGCCGACCCTGATCCCGTTCACCGGCCCGGCGAAAAAGGTGCTCGAGCTGACCTTCCGGCAGGCGCTTCGCCTCGGTCACAACTACATCGGCACCGAGCACATCCTGCTCGCGCTGATCGAGGCCGAGGACGACGAGGGTCCCCTGCACCGGCTCGGCGTCGACAAGGACCGCTTCGAAAGCGACCTCGTCAACGCTCTGGAGCAGTTCACCAAGAACTGATCTCACAAACAAACTCGCCGCGACGTCTTCATGATGTCATGAACTCATTTCCCAAGGGACGTGCTCGTCGCCCGTCCCCCGCGTTCCGAGTCGCCATTAGGCTTGCTGCTGCCGCCCTAGCTGGCTGTCAGGGTGGGCGCTGCGTGCGGGCGCATGACTTCGCCCCAGCTCTCGACACCGCGGGAAGCGATGTTGATTGCTGCGTTGTGGTCAGCGTGCCCAACGAAGCGACACCGGCCACACTCAAAGACCGCTTGGCAGCGGCGGTTTCGTTTGTCGACCCAGCCGCACGCGCTGCAAGTCTGCGACGTGTAGGCGGGATCGACGTGAACGAACGCCACGCCGGCTCGTTTGGCTTTATAGGCCAGAAACGAGCCGAGTTGGGCGAACGCCCACGAGTGCAGCGTGGCCCGTTGGGGCTTGCGAAGCCGTACCCGGTCACGGATTCCCGTCAGCTTTTCGACGGCGATGCCGCGTCCGGTGCGTTCAGCCTCGGCCACGATGCGTTTCGAGATCTGGTGATTGACGTCGGCGATGAAGCGAGCCTCTTTGCGGCGCCGCTTTTTCAGCAATCGCCGTGCCGAGCTAGTTTTCTTGGCCTGCAGCCGCTGGCGCAACCGCACCTGTCGCTTGCGATAGCGGTTGAGCCGGGCGCCAGATGCACTTTCACCGCTGCTGGTCGTCGCGACGTTGACGATTCCCATATCGACGCCGAGAAATCCGTTGGTGGGCTGCGAAAGCGGTGTTTCGGGTACCTCGACGGTCGCGTGCAGGAACCACTTGCAGTCTCGGAAGATCAGATCAGTCTCGCCTATCGCTTGGGTGTGCAGCAGCTGAAGCTGCTCCGGGTTAGCGATGATCCTGATGCTTTTCAACCGGCCACTGACGGTCCAGATCGATACTGTCATCGCGCGACTCCCAATGTCGTCTGCGAACCGCCAGGACAAACAACGCGCGTCGAAGGGCTGCGCCGCCGCGGGCCGAAACACAATCGGCGATCCCTCGATTCTGCGGCGCCGGTCGGATCCGGGCGGACCGTAGTTGCCGGCGGCGATGTTGGAGCGCAAGGCGGTGTAGGCATCGGCGACCTTGCCGATCACCCGGATCGCCGGCTGCGCGGCAAGACCGAACCGCTCGCGCAACTCGGTGTAAAAGTGGCGCTGGGCACCGATCTTGCGAAATACCCGTGCGGCATGCATCTGCGCCGACAGCCACGACGCCGCCGCATTGGACGTGCGCAGCGTTTCCGTCAGAGCAGTCGCCTCTCCGCGGGTAGGCAGCGCCCGCACCTTAACCACCTGCTTCACAACCTGCACGCTATTGCGTTCCACCGACACAACCATTCACCAGCGACAACCAACACAGAAATGATGTGAGAGTGCGACCGTTCGAAGACGTGGTGGCCGAGCACGGCGCGACCGTGCTGCGGGTGTGCCGCGCGGTCGTCGGGCCCGTCGACGCCGAAGACGCATGGTCGGAGACCTTCCTGTCGGCGCTGCGGGCCTACCCCGAACTGCCCGCGGACGCCAACGTCGAGGCCTGGCTCGTCACGATCGCCCACCGCCGCGCCCTCGACGTCGGCCGCGCCCGGTCCCGTCGCGCGGTCCCCGTCGACACGCCGCCGGACCGGCCGTCGGCCCGCGCCGATCCGGCCGCCCGCTATCCCGATCTGTGGGCGGCGCTGCAACGCCTGCCCGACAAACAACGCCTGGCGGTGGCCTACCACCACATCGCCGGGCTGCCGTTCGCTGAGATCGCCGAGCTGCTCGGCAACTCCCCCGACGCTGCACGCCGCGCCGCGGCCGACGGCATCAAGACCCTCCGCAAGCTCTACCCCGAGGATGAAACAGCATGACCACCAACATTTTCGACGAATTGCATGCCGACGACGCGACGCTGGCCCGACTGCATCAGCGGCTGGAGCGCGACGCCGCCGCCGACGAACTCCTCGACGTTGCCTACCGCACCGTCGACAGCCCGGTCGGCACCCTGCTGCTGGCCGCCACCACCGTCGGCCTGGTCCGAGTCGCCTACGACATCGAAGACCACGACGCGGTCCTGGCCACGCTTGCCGGGTCGGTGAGCCCGCGGGTGCTGCGGGCGCCGGCCCGACTGGACGCCGCCGCGCGCCAGCTCGACGAGTACTTCGCCAAGCGGCGCACCGCCTTCGAGGTGCCGGTCGACCTCCGGCTGGCCGAAGGCTTCCGTCGCAGTGTCATCGAGCATCTCCGCGACATCGGCTACGGCCACCGCGAAAGCTATGCCGCGGTTGCCGCGGCCGTGGGCAACCCCCGCGCGGTGCGCGCCGTCGGAACCGCCTGCGCCCACAACCCGCTGCCCGTCGTAATCCCGTGCCACCGCGTGGTCCGGTCCGACGGGTCGACCGGCCAGTATGTCGGAGGGGCCGTGGCCAAGTCGACGCTTCTCGCCCTCGAGACCGCCTAACCGGGAATGAAACCGCCCGGGCGGCGGTAGAAACAACACATGAACCTCGACGATGCGGCACGCGAACTGATCGGCGCGGGTACCGACGCCACGCTGGTCACCCTCAACCCGGACGGCAGCCCCCAAGTCACCGTCGTGTGGATGGCACTGGAATCCACACCCGACGGCGACGAACTCGTATCGGCACACCTCACCGAGTACCGGAAGACCCGCAACATCCGCCGCGACCCGCGGGTGGCGGTGACGATCCTGTCGCCCCGCCAGCCGGGGCAGCAGACGCCGTACCTGGCGATCACCGGGACGGCCCGCATCGTCGAGGGCGGCGCCCCCGAACTGCTCAAGAAGCTGGCCAAGGAGATGCTCGGCAGCGACGAACACTTCCCCCCGCCCAATTCGCCGCCGGGACTGCTCACCCGCATCCGGATCGACAAGGTGGGCGGCTTCGGTCCCTGGGCGTCCTGACCGCCAACAAGCTGTCTCGTCGCTCTCCGCGTGTGCCATCATGCGAGGCGACAATGCAGGGGGGCGATGCCGCGATGAGCGCTCGGGCGAAGAGCCGAGTATCGCGCTGGTTCGTGCTGCTGTTTGCCACCTTGACGGTTTGCGGTGCCGTGCTGGCCACGCCGGCCACCGCGATCGACACCCCGATCGGCCGACTCGTGCACGCCGTCAAGATGCCCGTCCCGTACGCCATGGGTCTGTCATTCGTTTTCAAGGGCGTCACACCGACCGGCGACGCCTATGAGCCACGGAACTCGGACGCTCCCGACGCGTTGCAATACGCAATTCAGAACGTGCCCGCAGGTGCGACCGTCAACGGCGGCGTGTGGTGGGACTGCTATCGAGATCTGGTCTCCAATGTGGTGCTTGTCGACAAGGTGACCGGATTCCACCTCGCGCAGTGGAACCTGTAGCCAGCTGGTGACTGTCCAAGTCACAGTCCCTGCTGTCGCGGACCTGCCCGAACTCGCCGACGTCGCCGCCCGAACATTTCCGCTTGCCTGCCCGCCGTCGGTGACTGCGCAGAACATCACGGCGTTCATCGACGAGAACCTGTCGAAAGCGCGCTTCGCCGAGTACCTGGCCGATCCCGACCGGCTGGTGCTGATCGCTCGCGAGGACGGCCGAATGGTCGGTTACGCCATGTTGATTCGCGGTGTTCCCGACGACGAGGACGTTCGGCGCGCGGTCACACTGCGTCCCGCCGTGGAGATCTCGAAGTTGTACGTGCTGCCCGACAGCCACGGCGCGGGCGTCTCCGCCGCACTGATGACCGGGGCAGTGAAACGGGCCAAGGAACTCGG
This sequence comes from uncultured Actinomycetota bacterium, assembly GCA_963800125.1. Classification (GTDB taxonomy): domain Bacteria; phylum Actinomycetota; class Actinomycetes; order Mycobacteriales; family Mycobacteriaceae; genus Mycobacterium. Next base: position 54,363 of record CAWDAC010000054.1, read on the forward strand.
CGCGAAGTGCGTGTGGCTCGGGGTCAATCAGATGAATCAACGCGCGCAACGCTTCTACACCAAGCACGGATTTTCCATCAACGGCACCAAGACGTTTCGGCTCGGCGCCGATATCGAAAACGATTACGTGATGGTGCGTCCGCTTCCCTAACGGCGAGACGCAAAAGCCCCATTTTGTCGGCGTGTCGGGGGACTTTTACGTCTGTTCGCGGGGAGAGATCTGACCCGCGGTGGTCAATGCCAGCAGCCGTGAGGTGGCCCGCAGGTACTTCTTGCGGAATCCGCCTGCCAGCATCTCGTCGCTGAAGATGGTGTCCAGCTTGGTTCCCGACGCCACCACCGGGATGCCCGCGTCGTAGAGCCGGTCGGTCAGCGACACCAGCCGCAGCGCGACGTTCTGGTCGTCGATCGGGTGCACGCCCGTGATGAATACCGCGGAGACACCCTCGATCAACGTCAGATACCGCGACGGGTGCATGGTCGCCAGGTGCGCGCACAGCGCGTCGAATTCGTCGAGGGTCGCGCCGGGCACCTTGGCGGCGCGCGCGGCGACCTGGTCGTCGGACAGCGGTTCGGGCGCCGGCGGCAGGTCGCGGTGACGGTAGTCCGGCCCCTCGATGCGCACGGTGCTGAAAATGGCTGCGAGCGTGTTGATTTCACGCAGGAAATCCTGCGCGGCGAACCGGCCCTCGCCCAGCTGCTCGGGCAGCGTGTTCGACGTCGCCGCGATCGAGACACCGCGTTCGACCAGCTGGGAGAGCAGCCGCGAGATCAGCGTGGTGTTCCCGGGGTCGTCCAGTTCGAACTCGTCGATGCACACCGCCACGTAATCGGCCAGCAGCTCGATGCACTCGACGAAGCCGAAAACACTGGCCAGCTGCGTGAGCTCACCGAAGGTCGCGAACGCCGTCGGCGCCGTGGACGCGGCAGAAATCGAGTAGTAACTCGACGCCAACAGGTGGGTCTTGCCGACACCGAACCCGCCGTCGAGGTAGAGCCCGACACCGGGCACCACCTCTCGCTTGCCGAACAGCTTCTTCTTGCCCGCCCGCCGCCTCACCGCCTCGTCGCAGAACTGCAGGCAGGACTGCACCGCCGCGGCCTGCGACGGCTCGGCCGGATCGGGCTTGTAGCTGTCGAAGCTGACGTCGGCGAAGGTAGGCGGCGGGTGAAGCTGGGCGATCAGCCGCTCGGGGCTGACGCTGGGGTGCCGATCGACGAGACGGCCGACACCACTGGAGTGCATGCAGGAACTGTAGCGACGTGCTGCAATCGTCCTCATGCCCGACGACGCCGCTGGGGTGCGGTTCACAGTGCTGGACCCCGTGGAAGGCCCAGCCAGCCCCATCGAGTCACTCGACGACGGCCGGCTGACGGACTTCTACGCCTACCCCGACGACCTGCAGGCGTGCTGGGTGCGCGGCAACATGATCGCCAGCCTCGATGGCGGCGCGACCGACGACGGCAAGGCGGGCGGGCTGGCCGGCCCCGGCGACCGCGCGATGTTCGCGCTTATGCGCCAGCGAGCCGATGTCATCCTGGTCGGCGCGGGCACCGTCCGGATCGAGAACTACTCGGGCGCACAGTTCAGCCCGGCGCAGCGCCAGGCCCGGCAGCGCCGCGGTCAGGCCGAGGTACCGCCCATCGCCGTCGTCACCAACAGTGGTGAGTTCGACCACGACGCCAAGCTCTTCACCCGCACCGAGGTGCCCCCACTGATCATCACCTCCAGCAAGGCGGTCGCCGACACCCGCGGCAGGCTCGGATCGGTCGCCGAGGTCATCGACGCGTCTGGCCCGCACCCCGACCGCGTCGACGGCGCGACGGTGCTGAAGATCCTCGCCGAGCGGAGGCTGTTCCGGGTGCTGACCGAGGGTGGGCCGCAGTTTCTCGGCTTGCTGATCAAGGACGGCCTGCTCGACGAGTTGTGCCTGACGGTCGCGCCGCTCCTCGTCGGCGGTGTGGCTCGGCGCATCGCCACCGGCTCGGGCGAAGTCCACATCCCGATGCGCCGCAGCCACCTTCTCACCGACGATGCGGGCTACCTGTACACGCGCTACGTCCGGGGCACTTGACCACCCATCAGTACTGTGGTTTCCATGCGTCGGCGTCGTCTGGTCCGTGCCCTGAGCACTTCGACCGTCGTTTTGTCGGCTTTGCTGGCCGGATGCGCACCCGGCCTTGCCGCCAATCCCCGCTACGCCACCGACTCCGGGGCAGGCCCTCAGGGCCAGCCCGCCACCAACAAGCCGACCGGCGGTCCGCCCGCGATCGAGGCACCCAAGAACGACCTGTCCTGGCACGACTGCACGTCGCAGGTGTTCAGCGATTCCGCCATCCAGGCGATCCCCGGTGTCACGCTGGACTGCGCCAGCTACGACGCCGACCTCGACTCAATCAACGGCGCCACCGGATCGGTGAGCATCGGTGTGGTGCGCGCCCGCTCGGTGCAGACCCCGGAGGACGCCGGCCCGCTGGTGATGACGACGGGTTCGGATCTGCCGTCCTCGGTTCAGCTGCCGGTCTGGCTGTCACGCGCCGGCGCCGATGTGCTGAAGAGCCATCCGATCGTGTCCGTCGACCGGCGCGGCATGGGAATGTCCGGCGCGATCGACTGCCGCGACCTGTTCGACCGTCAGGAGATGCTCGACCAGGCCCAGTTCCAGTCCGGTGACGACCCGGTGGCCAACCTCGGCGCGATCACGATGACGGCCACCACCAGTTGCACCGACACCATCGCGCCCGGCGATTCGGCCTACGACAACGCGCACGCCGCCGAGGACATCGAACGGCTGCGCAGCACCTGGGACGTGCCGACGCTGGCGCTGCTGGGCATCGGCAACGGTGCGCAGGTTGCGCTGGCCTACGCGGGGTTGCATCCCGGCAAGGTGGCGCGGCTGGTCCTCGATTCGCCGCTGCCGCTGGGCATCGCTGCCGAGGCCGCCACCGAGCAGCGCGTCAAGGGTGAGCAGACCGCACTGGACGCGTTCGCCTCGCAGTGCGCGGCCGCCAACTGCCCATTGGCCCCCGACCCGAAGGCCGCCGTCGACGCGCTGCTCGCCGACGCGCGCGCCGGTAACGGGCCCGGCGGGGCGTCGGTCGCCACCGTCGCCGACGCGATCAGTACCGCGCTCGCTTATCCGCGCGGCGACCGCACGGCCGCGACCAACAGCCTTGCCTCTGCGGTGGCGTCGGCGCGCTCCGGCGACGCCAACCAGATGACCAACCTGATCACCCAGGCCGATAACCTGCGCCAGACCGACGGTCAATTCGTCAACTCGTGCAGCGATGCGCTGAACCGGCCCACGCCCGACCGCGTCCGCGAACTCGTGGTCGCCTGGCCCAAGCTGTATCCGCAGTTCGGCGCCGTGGGAGCGCTCAGCTTGGTCAGGTGCCTGAACTGGCCGAGCGGATCGGCCCCGCAGGAGCCGAAGAACCTCAAGATCCCGGTGCTGCTACTGGGCGTGCAGAACGACCCGGTGGTCGGCAATGAGGGCGTCGCCCAAGTCGCGGCCACGGTGATCAACGCAGGCACCGCCAGCAAGCGGGTGATCTGGCAGGGCATCGGGCACGGCGCGAGCATCTACTCGGACTGCGCGTTGGCGCCGGTCATCGGCTACCTGGACAGCGGCAAGCTGCCGCCCACCGACACATACTGCCCCGCCTAGTCCAACCGTCTGGGCCGTCGGTGTACGGTGCGCTGGTGGCGGCACCAGACTCCATCCGTACCGGCCTATTGAACCTCTTCCGGCCCCGCACCTCCCCGCCCAGCGCGGCAACCGTGCTGCGGACGGCGCTGTGGCCGATCGCCATCATGTCGATCATCCACCGCAGCTACGTGCTCTCCAGCAACGGCTACATCACCGACGACTTCGGGCCGGTGTACCGCGCGGTCAGCAACTTCAGGCGGGGCTGGGACATCTACAACGAGCACTTCAACTACGTCGACCCGCACTACTTGTATCCACCAGGCGGCACGTTGCTGATGGCTCCGTTCGGCTACATGCCGGTCTTCGCGTCGCACAACTGGTTCGTCGCCATGAACACGGTCGCGATGATCATCGCCGCATGCCTGCTGGTGCGGTTGTTCGGCTTCTCGCTGACGTCGGTGGCCCTGCCCGCGCTGCTGCTCGCCATGTTCTGCACCGAATCGGTCACCAACACCATCGTGTTCACCAATATCAACGGCTGCGTTCTGCTGGCCGAGGTGCTGTTCTTCCGTTGGCTGTTGTCAGGGAAAGTCAGCCATCAATGGTGGGCGGGCGCGGCGATCGGTCTGTCGCTGGTGGTCAAACCGGTGCTGGCGGTACTGCTCCTCCTCCCGCTGCTCAACCGGCAATGGCGGGCACTGGTGACTGCATTCGCGGTGCCATTGGTGTTCAACGTGGTCGCATGGCCTCTGGTGGCCGACCCGATGAATTTCGTGAAGCGCACGGTGCCCTACATCGTCGGCACCCGCGACTACTTCAATAGTTCGGTGCTCGGCAACGGCACCTACTACGGGCTGCCGCCATGGTTGATCCTGCTGCTGCGGATCATGTTTGTGGTGCTGGCTACCGTCAGCTTGTGGCTGCTGTACCGGTACTACAAGACCCGCGATCCGCTCTTCTGGATGCTGACGTCCTCCGGGATCCTGCTGACCACGTCGTGGTTGGTGCTCTCGCTGGCGCAGGGCTACTACTCGATGATGCTGTTCCCGTTCCTGATGACGGTGGTGCTGCCCAACTCGGTGCTGCGCAACTGGCCCGCGTGGCTGGCGGCGTACGGCTTCCTGACGATGGACCGGTGGCTGATGTGGCGCTGGCCAACGACGGGCCGCTTCCTGGAGTACATGAAGATCACCTACGGCTGGTCACTGCTGCTGATCGTGGCGTTCTGCGTGCTGTACTTCCGCTACCTGGACGCCAAGGCGGACGGCAGACTCGACGAGGGCATCGACCCGCCGTGGATGACGCAGAAGAAGCCCGACGAGAAGACCGGGCGGCCCGATGAACCGAGAAGCCCGAAAAGCGTCGCCCCGGCTTGAGCCGGTTGTCGCTTCGCGCGATAGACCCGTCGTGCGCACCTCTGAGCGACAAATTTCGGCTCGGGGGTGTGCTTTGGCACGGTTGTCGCTCAGGAGGCGGGCAGAGCCACTCCCCGCCGCACGTGGCAGAAGTCCACGCCGGCCGTCTGCGCTAGCGTGGGGACATGACCTCTCCGCGGCCCAGGGTGGAACTCACCGACGACGAGTGGCGCCAAAAGCTCACCCCCGACGAATTCGCCGTGCTGCGCGAAGCCGGCACCGAGCGGCCCTTCACCGGCGAGTACACCGACACCAAGACCGAAGGCGCCTACGAGTGCCGTGCCTGTGGCGCCGAGCTGTTCCGCAGCACCGAGAAATTCGAATCCCATTGCGGCTGGCCGTCGTTCTTCGATCCGGCGAAATCGGACGCGGTGATCCTGCGGACCGACAACTCGATGGGCATGACCCGCGTCGAAGTGCTGTGCGCCAATTGCCACAGCCATCTCGGCCACGTGTTCGAGGGTGAGGGTTATCCGACGCCGACCGACCAGCGCTACTGCATCAACTCGATCTCGCTGCGTCTGGTCCCTGCAGACTCGTAGCTCTCTCCGGTGGCTCCCCTTTTCCGAAGAGTCAGCGCACTTTCGCGATTAGTTCCTTGAACTCACGCCCGCGGGTCGCTTGGCCTGGCCCGACGCGAGCCGATTCATCATCGCCGCGGCGCTGATCGGCTGGCTGTAGAAGTACCCCTGCGCCACCTCGCAGCCGAACTCGCGGAGTTTCTCCGCGGTCTCGGCGTTCTCCACGCCCTCGGCGACAGTCGTCACGCCCAGCACGTGCGCGAGGTCAACGACACCGCGGACGACCGCTGCCGCTCGCGCGTCGACGAGGATCGGCGCGATGAACTGCCTGTCGAGTTTCACTTCATCGATTGCCAGTTCGCGCAAGTACCACAGGGCCGAGTAGCCGCTGCCGAAATCATCGATGGCGATCCGAATTCCGCGTTGTCGCAACCTTTCCAGCACTGTGCGGGTCCGGTCGATGTTGTCGAGGAGGAAGTCTTCCGTGATCTCGATGGTCAGGTCTTCCGGGCTCAGCTCGCGCACGGCGAGCGCGGATGCGATGTGGGTGGGCAGGTCCAGATCCCCGAGGGATGGGGCGAACACGTTCACCGCGATCGGTACGCCGATGCCCATGGCCTGCCATTCGGCAGCATCGTCGAGAGCCTGGGTCAGCACGATGTCGGTCACCGCCCGCATGAGACCACGCTTGCGGACCAGGGGTAGAAAGTGGTCCGGGTCGAGAAGGCCGCGTTTGGGGTGGGGCCAACGAACCAGAGCTTCGACGCCCACCACGTCGCCGCTGCGCAGATCGAACTTCGGTTGGTAGAACACGGTCAGGTCGCCGTGGTCGATCGCGTGACGCAGTTCGCCCAGGAGCCGAACCGCCGCACCGCGTTCGGAGCTTTTCTCAGTTGACTCGGTCGGCAGATCGAACTCGTTCGGGTCGACGAGGGCCATGTCCGGCGTGAAGGTGTGCAGGCCGCCGGACTTCGAGCGTTTGGCCGAATACATCGCTACGTCGGCTTGTTTGAGCAGCAGGTCCGCCGACAGGTCTGGGTTGGCGGCGGACGCCACGGCGAGTCCGACGCTGGGCCGCATCAGCAACTGTTGCCCGTAGATGACGAACGGTTCTTCGAACGCGGCGACCACGCGATGCGCGACCAGCCGCGAGAGCTCGGGTAGGCCCTCCATCAACACGGCGAACTCGTCGCCGCCCACTCGGGCCACGGTGTCGGAAGTCCGCACGCAACCGAGAAGCCTCTCAGCGGCCTGGATCAGCAACGCATCCCCGGCGGGGTGACCCAAGCTGTCGTTGACCAGCTTGAAATCGTCAAGATCCATCGACAACACCGCCACCGACTGGTTGTCGTGTTCGTGCAGTTGCACCGCATGCATCAAGCGGTCGTTGAACAGGTCGCGGTTCGCCAGGCCGGTGAGCGTGTCGCGCAACGCCTGGTCGGTCACCATTTTCAGGAGCCGCTGGTTCTGGCGGACCACTACGAACTGCCTCAGCATCACCGCGCTCATGAGCAGGGCTAACGAGAGGTAGATCGGCGCCAGCCCGGGTGTGGGCAGGTATCTCGGAGTGCACACCAGGACAGCGATGACGAGCGGCACGTACGGCAACCACATCGACACCCGGGACGGCACCTGCGGCATCACCACCGCGGTTTGCGGGACCCGGCGACTGATCAGCGCCGCCATGCCGAACGTCAGAAATGCGGCCGCCCAGCCGATATCGATGAAATGGCCACTGAAATAGGTGTCATGGGCGGTGAGGTAGGCAAACGCGCTGTCCGACAACGCCATCAGGACAACTCCGGCGGTCAGCATTGCCAGCGTCGTGCGCCGCCCGGTGCGAGCCCTGGCGAGCACCAGTACCGCCAGGGTGAGGATCGCGATATCGGCCACGGGGTAAGTCAGTGAAAGGGCTAACGCGAAACCGCTTGTGCCGCCTGCCTCGTAGACATCTTGCAGCACGAGCACCCACGAAATCTCGAAGAGCGCTGCTGCGACGATAAGCCCGTCCAGTACGAAACGGGTCCGCGACTGACCCGAGCATCCGATGGGGAAAAACACCATCGCGAGTCCCGCGCCGATCGGGAACAACAGATAACTGGCATCCGCGAGCGATGGAAACGGGAACTGGTGCAGCACCCTTTCATAGAAGATCCACAGCGCCTCGCCGCCGGCCCATCCGGCCAACCCGATCGTCAGGCAGATCCACGCCCGGCGCTGCCTGCCGTTGGCCGACCGCGCGGCTAGTGCGCCGCACACGGCGGCGAAGATCGCGAACACGAGCAGGCCGTAGTCCGCGACGGATTTGGCTGTCGGGTAGCCGCCCCAGCGTCCGATCAGTGTTCCGGCGAACGCAACGCCTACGGTGACAGCGCCAATCCCAACCCACGCTGTTCTTGACACCATTCCACGCTAGCAACAAATCGGCGCGATGCGAAACGGCAGGCAGCAAACGGCCGAATATATTTGCCGACAGAATTCGCGCCTTTACCTTTACGCATTGGAAGCTGCACTGTTCGCCCAGAATAAATGTTGCCAAAATTACCGGACATGTTGAATCCATGAGTCTCTGGCCAGGAGCAGCAAATGCGGCCGGGCGGGTGATCAGGGCAGCTTGGCGACCAGTTCTTCGACGCCGACACGCGGGCCGGTGAAGAACGGCGTCTCCTCACGGACGTGCCGACGGGCATCGGTGGCCCTCAGGTCCCGCATCAGGTCGACGATGCGGTGCAGTTCGGGTGCCTCGAACGCCAGGATCCACTCGTAGTCGCCGAGGGCGAACGCGGGCACGGTGTTGGCCCTGACGTCCTTGTAGCCGCGGGCGGCCATGCCGTGCTCGGCGAGCATGCGGCGGCGCTCGTCGTCGGGCAGGAGATACCAGTCCAGTGACCGGACGAACGGATATACGCAGATGTAGGCGCCGGGCTCTTCGCCGGCCAAAAACGCCGGGATGTGGCTCTTGTTGAACTCCGCAGGCCGGTGCAGGGCGACAGTGCTCCATACCGGCGTGGTGGCCCGGCCGAGCGTCGTGGTGCGGCGGAAGTCGGAATAGGTGGCCTGCAGCACCTCCACCCGCTCGGCGTGCGTCCAGATCATGAAGTCGGCATCGGCGCGCAGTCCCGCGACGTCATAGAGGCCGCGGACCACAACGCCGTTGTCCTCCTGCTGCTTGAAGAACGTCGCGGTCTCGTCCACGATGGCCGCCCGGTCGTCGCCCAGCGCGCCGGGTCGCACCGCGAACACCGAGAACATCAGGTAGCGAAGCGTCGAGTTGAGTGCGTCGTAATCCAGGCGAGCCATGGCTTCTATCGTGCCACGCGCGCTGTGACCAGGGACGCCGCCGCTCGTGTCGCCGCGGCGATACAGGCGGGCACCCCGATGCCGTCCAGGTAGGCGCCCGCCACCGCGAGCGACTGCGGCAGGCCCGCACGCAGTTCGGCGACGAGGTCGCCGTGCCCCGGCCCGTACTGCGGCATCGCATCGATCCAGCGGTGCACCCGACAATCGACCGGCTCGTTGGTGATCCCGAACACCTCCTCGAGGTCCTCAGCCGCCCAGGACAACAGGTCGTCGTCGCCGACGCTGCGGGCCATCTCATCGCCGTAGCGGCCGAAGGACAGCCGCACCAGTTCGACGTTGCCGCGCCGTCCCCACTTGCGCGACGACAAGGTGATCGCCTTGGCGCGCAGGCGTTCTGCGCTGGCCACCAGCACACCGGAACGCTCAGGCAGCGGCGTGCCGCCGGGCAGCGCCAGCGCCACCAGCGCCGTCGAGGCCACCTCGATGCGCCGGGCCGCCGCAGCGCTGCGCGGCGCGACGTCGGCAACGATCCTCGCCAAGCGTGGCGCCGGGACGGCCAGTAGCACCGCGTCGGCCTGCCAGCCGGTGCCCTCGTCGTCGACCAATCGCCAGCCCCGTTCCCGGCGCTCGACCCGCTCGACCGCCACCTGCGCCCAGTGGAAGTCGGCGCGCCGGATCAGTTCGTCGAGCAATATCGCGTAGCCGCCGTCGACAGCGCCGAACACCGACCCGCCCGTGGGCGGGGGCAGCGCTTCGCGGACCGCGTCGGTCAGATTGCGCGCGCCGCGGTCCAGCACCGCGGCCAGCGTCGGGGCGGCCGACCGCAGGCCGATGGTTGCGGCCGACCCCGCGTACACGCCTGCCAGCAGGGGCTCGACGGAGCGGGTCACCACTTGTTCGCCGAACCGATCGCCGACGAACTCGGCGACCGCGGGATCTGCGCCCGGCTGCCAGGTCAGCGGCCGCGTTGGCTCATCGACCATCCGTTGGATACTGGCGTCGTCCACTAGACCGGTCACGGATGACGGGTCGGTCGGAATGCCGTTGAGGGTGTCGCGCGGCAGCTCGTGCAGTCGGCCCTGGCTGTAGATCAGCGGCCGCACGCCCGTCGTGCCGATCTGCCTGCCCGCCAGGCCCAGCTCGGACAGCAACGCCGATACCTCGGGGCGGCGGGCGACGAACGCTTCAGCGCCGACGTCGATCGGCTGCCCGCCGACGTGCTCGGTGCGTAGCACGCCGCCCAGCCGGTCGGCGGGTTCGAACACCGTGATATCCGCGTCGTCACCGAGGGTGGCACGCAGCCGGTACGCGGCGACAAGACCCGAAATGCCGCCGCCGACAATGCAATACGATGCGGTCACAGCGAGTGCACCAATGCCACTATCTCGGTGATGACACCCGGGTCCGTTGCCGGAAGCACCCCGTGGCCCAGGTTGAACACGTGGCCCGCGGCGCCCGCATCGACAGCGCGACGACCGTCCTCGACGACCGCGCGAGCCGCGCGCTCAGCCACCGGCATGCCCGCCAGCAGAACCACAGGATCGAGGTTGCCCTGCAGGGCGGTGCCCGGCGCCACCCGGGCCGCGGCGTCGGTCAGCGACGTGCGCCAGTCCACCCCGACCACGGGGCTGGCGGCCGGCGCTACGGCCTCCGACATCGCGCCGAGCAGTTCCGCGGTACCAACACCGAAGTGCGTCATCGGCACATCCGCACTGGCCAGTGCCTCAAACACCCGGCTGCTGTGCGGCAGCACGTAGGCGCGGTAGTCGGCCAGCGACAGCGTCCCGGCCCATGAGTCGAACATCTGGATGGCATCCACCCCAGCCCCCACCTGCGTCTTTAGGAACGCGATGGTGAGATCGGCCAGCGCCGTCATCAGCGCTTGCCAGATGTCGGGCTCGCCCAGCATCAGCGCCTTGGTGCGCTCGTGGTGACGGCTCGGACCGCCCTCGACGAGGTAGGACGCCAGCGTGAACGGAGCACCGGCGAAGCCGATCAGCGGGGTATCGCCGAGCGCGGCCACCAGCAGCTTCACAGCATCGGCGATTGGCGCAACACGCTGGCGCTCGAGGGGCTTCATTGCGGCGACATCGGCAGCGGTGCGGATTGGGTGCTCGATCACCGGCCCGACATCGGGCACGATATCCAGTTCGATGCCCGATGCGCGCAGCGGCACGACGATGTCGGAGAACAGGATGGCGGCGTCGACACCGTGCCTGCGCACCGGCTGCAGGGTGATCTCACAGACCAGCTCCGGATCGAAGCAGGCGGCCAGCATGCTGTGCTGCGCACGCAGGGCCCGGTACTCGGGCAGCGAACGACCGGCCTGCCGCATGAGCCACACCGGAACCCGGCTCGGCTTACGGCCAGCGGCGGCGGCCAAGTACGGCGACTCCGGCAGCTCGCGACGGGTGTTCATCGGCACCAATGCTGCCATGAGACCCGGACCGGGGGCCGTTTGGCGTCCACCCGCAACGGCTACGGCGCGCCTGCACACAGGCCTGGCCAGATGGTCTAGCGTCAAGGCGGTGACCACCGCCGAACCGGCCCAGTTCCGGGAAGCGGTCGCGGCGATGAATGCCACCACCGTGCGACCGGAAATCGAGCTCGGCCCGATCCGGCCGCCGCAGCGACTGGCGCCGTTCAGCTACGCCCTGGGCGCCGAGGTCCGACACCCGGAAACCGCCATCGTGCCCGAGCGGTCCGAAGGTGACGCATTCGGACGGCTGATTCTGCTGCACGATCCCGACGGGGCCGAAGCCTGGGACGGCACGATGCGGCTCGTCGCCTACATCCAGGCCGACCTGGACTCCAGCGAGGCGGTGGACCCGCTGCTGCCCGAGGTGGCCTGGAGCTGGCTGGTCGACGCGCTGGAGTCAAACGCCGAAAACGTCATCGCGCTGGGTGGCACCGTCACCGCCACCACATCGGTGCGCTATGGCGACATTTCCGGCCCGCCGCGGGCCCACCAGCTGGAGCTGCGCGCATCCTGGACAGCGACGACGTTGGCACTGGGCCCGCACGTGCGCGCCTTCTGCGAGGTGCTCGAGCACGCCGCCGGCCTCCCCCCGACCGGGGTGACCGACCTGGGGTCGCGCACCCGCGCTTGAGATGACCGACGCCGACTCCGCCGGGGCCGAGCCAGCGGACACCGCAGAACCCGAAGCCACCCCTCTGCTGGCGCCTGCCGACGGTGTGCCCGCTCTGTCGGTGGGTCCATCCGAAATTAGCTCGGCCGCAGCGCTTTTGGCGTCGGGACGCGGCCCGTTCGCGGTCGACGCCGAACGGGCATCCGGCTTTCGGTACTCGAACCGGGCGTATCTGGTGCAAATCCGGCGGGAGGGCGCAGGCACCGTATTGATCGATCCGGTCAATCACGGCGGCGACCCGCTGACGACACTCACGCCTGTCGCCGAGGTGCTCGCCACAGACGAGTGGGTGCTGCACGCCGCCGACCAGGATCTGCCCTGCCTCGCGGAGATCGGCATGACGCCGACGAGGCTCTACGACACCGAGCTGGCCGGCCGGCTGGCGGGCTATGACCGGGTTAACCTGGCGACGATGGTGCAGCGGTTGCTCGGCCTTGGCCTGAAGAAGGGACACGGCGCGGCCGACTGGTCCAAGCGACCGCTGCCGCCGGAGTGGCTGAACTACGCCGCCCTGGATGTGGAGGTGCTGATCGAACTGCGCACCGCCATCGCGGCGGTACTCGAGGAGCAGGGCAAGACCGATTGGGCAGCGCAGGAGTTCGAGTACCTGCGCACATTCGTCGCCACACCAACGCGACGGGACCGGTGGCGTCGCACATCGGGCATCCACAAGATCCGCGACCGCCGGGCGATGGCCGCTGTTCGTGAGCTGTGGGCGACCCGCGACCACATCGCCCGCAGGCGTGACATCGCGCCAGGGCGAATCCTGCCCGACTCTGCGATCATCAACGCCGCGACGGCCGACCCCAAGACCGTCGAGGAGCTCATCGCACTGCCGGTGTTCGGCGGGTCCAGGCAGCGCCGAAGCGCGCAGGTCTGGCTGGACGCACTGAGCCGGGCCCGCGACGGCGACAACCCGCCGGAGATCTCCGAGCCGCCGAACGGACCGCCGCCTGCCTCGCGATGGGCCCGCCGCAAGCCCGAGGCGGCCGCGCGGCTGGAGGCGGCCCGCGCTGGTCTAGCCGAACTGTCCGAACGCGTTTCGGTGCCCACGGAAAACCTGGTCACCCCCGAGGTGGTGCGACGGCTGTGCTGGGACTGGCAACCGACGGATGACACCGAAGCGGCGGTCGACGACTTTCTTCGCGATGCGCTGGCCCGGCCGTGGCAACGTGAGCTCGTCGTCCCGGTGCTGGCCGCGGCGCTGACTACCCCTGCGCCGTGACGCGGTCGACGTGCGCGAGGAAGTGGGCCAGCACCGCATCGGGCGCCTCGATCTGTGGCCAGTGCCCGATTCCGTCGTCGAGCATGACGACATCCGGATTGGGGATGACCTCCAGATAGCGCTGCGCCATGTGTCGACCCGAGTTCGGGTCGATGGGCCCGTCGATCAACCGCATCGGAATGTCGGTCTGCCGCATCGCTCGCACCCACCGATTGCGATGGGTGTAGCGGTCATTGATGAACCTGCCCACCTTGTGGGTGACTCGCTTCCCGTCGTTGTACTCGAGGATCTGATGGAATAGGTCCAGCATCCGCCGCGAGGGCTTGGTGTCCGGCCCGAACATCTCGTTGATCCTGGGTTCTATCAGCCGCCGCGATAGTGCGCTGCCCTGCACCGGACTCATGATGTCCCCCAACGGCGTTCGTGACATCGCCTTCTGAAGCAGCCGCGGAGTGTACGTCTCGTTGAACAGGCCGCCGTTGAGCCATGTGATCGATTCGATGTGCAGCGCCCCGTACGCGTGCTGGGAGAACTCATGACGCGCGAGCATCTCCTGCGCGACCGAGTCACCGAGATCGTGGGCCAAGACGTGCGCGGACTTGGCACCGAGTTGAGTTAGGAGCGCTTCGTGCATGTCGGCGTGGTCGTGCACGGTGTACTCGTAGGCGACAGGCTTGTCGGAGAACCCCATGCCGACCATGTCGGGCGCGATCACGGTGAACCGCTCAGCCAGCGCGTCCCATAGCGGCGCCCAGTCCCACGAACTGAACGGATATCCGTGGATCAGCAGCAGGGTGGGGCCGCTGCCCGCCGTCCGGTAGAAGACATCGAAGCCCAGGTAGTCGAAGTACTGCCCGGCCGCCTTCCAGCGCTCGAGTTCAACGTCCATGCCGCGCCTCCCAGCGCCAGGCCACTTCCTTCATTGGTGCACCACTCTTTCATGGTGCGTCATCAATTGATGACATTGGAGAAGCATGCACCATCCGTGTGAACCCCTGCCCTAAGGTGGTTCGGTGGGGTTGCTCCTTGGTCCGGCTCTGCGGCACGTTTCAGACACCACCGCGCTGGTGTGGGTGCAGACCGAAAGCTCGGGAACCGTCGAGATTCTCGGCTGCTCGGCCCCGACGTTCGAGGTGCAGGGTCACCACTTCGCTCTTGTCACGGTGACCGGGCTGACACCAGACAGCGTGACCGAGTACCAGGTCAACGTCGACGGGACGACGGTGTGGCCGCTCACAGACCCGAAGTTCGCGAAGTTCCCGCCCAGTGTGATCCGGACCCGCGGACCCGCAAGCGCACGACGGCTGAGGGCCATCTTCGGGTCGTGTCGGTACCCGAAAACCGAGGTCAAGAAGATCGAGGCCAAGCTGAAGCTCGACGCGCTGGACTGTTATGCAACCCGGATGACCGGCCGTCCGATCGACGAGTGGCCCGATGCCCTGATCCTGCTCGGTGATCAGCTCTACGCCGACGAGCTTCCCCCCGACGAGCAGCGCCGTGTGGCAGGGCGCAGGACGCGGCTGAACAGGCACGGCAACCGCCCGCCGGACGAGGTGGTCAGCTTCGCCGAATACGAACGGCTGTATCGCCACTCCTGGGGTGACCCCGAGATCAGGTGGCTGATGTCCACCGTGCCCACGGCGATGATCTTCGACGATCACGACATTCGAGACGACTGGAACACGTCAGCGTCCTGGCGCGCGGAGATGGCGAAGATGCCGTGGTGGCAGGACCGGATCCAGGCCGGACTGGCGTCCTACTGGGTTTATCAGCACCTGGGCAACCTGAGCCCCGCGGAGCTGGCCGACAACGGGGACTACCAGCGCCTGCAGGCCACCGACGGCGACACCTGGCCACTCCTCGCCGAGCTGGCCGAGCGGGCCGACCGGGAGGTCGACTGCAACAAGGGCCTGCGGTTCAGCTACCGGTGGGATCTCGGGCGCAGCAGGCTGATCATGGTCGACTCCCGCAACGGCCGGATCCTGGAGTCCGGCGAACGCATGATGATCGGCGAACACGAGTTCGACTGGCTGGAGTCCCAGGCCGAAGACAGCCCCGATTCACTCGATCATCTGATGCTCGCCTCGTCGGTGCCGTGGCTGATGCCACCGGCCATCGGCGACGTGGAAGCGCTCAACGAGCGGGCCGCCGACCGTCCCGGCCGGCGCGGAAGGTTCGCTGAAAAGCTCCGCAGGGCAGGCGATTTCGAACACTGGTCGGCCTTCTACAAATCGTTCGTGCGGCTGGCTGAGATGATCACCAGGATCGCCAACCACCCCGACGGCCCGGCTACGATCAGCGTGCTGTCGGGCGACGTCCACCACAGTTACGCGGCCCGCGCCGAACTCGACCGCGCGTCACCGGGCGGGGCGACCGTGCATCAGCTGGTGTGCTCGCCGGTGCACAACTACGTGCCGCTGTTCATCAAACCGGTATTCATGCTCGGCTGGACTCGGCCCGCGGCCGCCGTCACCCGGTGGTGGGTGCGTCGGCGCGGAGTTCCTTCTCCCCCGTTGACGTGGACGGATGTCTGCGGCCCACTGTTCGGGAACACCATCGCCACCCTCGAGATCAACGACCGCAGCGCCGAGGTGTTCTTCGAGCAGCCGCGCAGGACAACGGCATTGGAAGAGGCCGGCCGGGTTCCACTCAGTCGAGCTGCTGACTGACCTCGTGCTCCGAAACGGCGCTGCCGAGCGCGGCCACCCAGCCGGTCACTTGGCGGGCGATGCCCTGGTCGGTCAGACCGACGTCGGCGAGCACCTCACCGCGTGATGCGTGCGCCTGGAACTCCTGCGGCAACCCGACGTCTCGGCACGGCACATCGATTTCGGCGCGGCGTAGTGCGGCGGAGACGGCCGAGCCGACGCCACCGCGAACACCGTTGTCCTCCAACGTGACCACCAGCTTGTGCGCCGTCGCCAACTCGCCGATCGCATCGGGCACCGGCAGCACCCATCGCGGATCGACCACCGTCACGCCGATGCCCTGGTTGCGCAGCCGCTCGGCGACGGCCTTCGCCATCGACGCGAACGACCCGACCGCCACCAGCAGCACATCGTCGGACAGGCCGTCGGCCGGAACAGCGAGCACGTCGATGCCGTTTCGCCGCTCGAGCGCCGGAATGTCCTCGCCCACATCACCTTTGGGAAACCGCAGGGCGGTCGGCCCGTCGTTGATGTCCAGCGCTTCGCCGAGCTCCTCGTAGAGCCGGGCGGCGTCGCGCGGTGCGGCCACCCGCATACCGGGCACGATGCCGAGCATCGACAGATCCCACATGCCGTTGTGGCTGGCCCCGTCGGGGCCGGTGATTCCGGAACGGTCCAGCACCAACGTCACCGGCAGATTGTGTAGTGCGACGTCCATCATGATCTGGTCGAACGCCCGGTTCAGGAAGGTCGAATAGATCGCCACCACCGGGTGCAGGCCGCCCATCGCCAGACCCGCGGCAGACGTCATCGCGTGCTGTTCGGCGATGCCGACGTCGAACAGCCGGTCCGGGAACCGCTTCCCGAACGCGGTCAGACCCGTCGGCCCCGGCATCGCGGCCGTGATCGCCACGATGTCGCGGCGTTTGGCGGCGTACTTGATCAACGCCTCGGAGAACGTCGAGGTCCAGCCCGGTCCGGGGACCTTGGTGGCCTGACCGGTATGCGGGTCGATGACTCCCGTGGAGTGCATCTGCTCGGCCTCGTCGGCTTCTGCGGGCCCGTAGCCCATGCCCTTGCGGGTGACGACGTGCACGATAACCGGGGCGTTGAAGCCGCGGGCATTGCGCAGCGCCACCTCCACCGCATGCTCGTCGTGTCCGTCGATCGGCCCGACGTACTTCAGGCCGAGGTCGGTGAACATGACCTGCGGGGAGAGCGCATCCTTCAGGCCCGCCTTGACGCTGTGCATGCACTGGTAGCAGAGCTCGCCGATGACCGGCATGCCGCGCACCGCGTGGCGGCCCTTCTCGAGCAGCTTCTCGTAGCCGGGCTGCAGCCGCAGCGCCGCAAGGTGGTCGGCGAACCCCCCGATGGTCGGCGCGTAGCTACGGCCGTTGTCGTTGACGACGATCACGACCGGGCGGCGGGCGGCGGCGATGTTGTTCAGCGCCTCCCAGCACATGCCGCCGGTGAGTGCGCCGTCGCCGACGACGGCGACCACGTGCCGGTTGCGGTGCCCGGTCAGCTCGAACGCCTTGGCCAGCCCGTCGGCGTAGGACAACGCCGAGCTGGCATGGCTGGACTCGACCCAGTCGTGGTCGCTCTCGGCGCGCGACGGATAGCCGGAAAGGCCGTCCTTCTTGCGCAGCGTGTCGAACTCGTGACAGCGACCGGTCAGCATCTTGTGCACGTAGGCCTGATGGCCGGTGTCGAAAATGATCGGGTCGTGCGGTGAGTCGAACACCCGGTGCAGCGCCAGCGTGAGCTCGACGACACCGAGGTTAGGGCCGAGATGTCCGCCGGTTGCAGCGACCTTGTGGATCAGGAACTGTCGGATCTCGTCGGCCAGATCACTTAGCTGTGACTGGGACAGGTGCTGCAGATCAGCGGGACCGCGGATCTGTGCAAGCATTCCGTTAGTGTACGCACGGATGCCGCCGTCAGTCCTGCCGAGCCCGGTAGATGTCGGGCACTCCGTCATGGTCGGCGTCCAGCGTCTCCAGGACGTGAATGCGCCGGTAGGCGGCGTTTCGGCTCAGCAACACCGCTGCGGCCAGCAGACCTGCGACAACGGACCCGAACAGCACACCGATCTTGACGTCGACACCCGCGTCGGTGCCGTGACCGAAGGCCAACTCCCCGATCAACAACGAAACTGTGAATCCGATCCCGGCCAACAACGCCACGCCCAGCACGTCGCGCCACGCCAGGTCGTCATCGAGGCTGGCATGGGTGAACTTGGCCAGTAGGAACGCGGTGGCGAAGACGCCCAGGGGTTTGCCAATTACCAGGCCGGCGATCACGCCGTCGGTAATCGGGTGCAACAGCGATGCACTCAAACCGGACCAGCCGCCCACCGAGACACCGGCGGCGAAGAAGGCGAACACCGGCACCGCGAAGCCCGCTGAAACGGGCCGCATTGTGTGTTCGAAGAGTTCGGCGGTGGGTCTGCCATGTCGACCGAGCACCGGCACAGTGAAGCCCAGCAGCACGCCCGCGACGGTCGCGTGCACGCCGCTGGCATGCACCAGTGCCCAGGCGGCCACGGCCAACGGGACCAACAACCACCAGTGATGCACACCGCGCTGCACCGCTAGCGCGAACAACCCGATCGGGATGAGCGCCAGCGCCAGCGGCCCCAGTGACAGGTGGTCGGTGAAGAACACGGCGATCACGGTGATGGCGAGCAGATCGTCGACGACGGCCAGGGTGAGCAGAAAGGTGCGCAGCGCCGCCGGTAGATGTGTGGACAGCACCGCGAGCACCGCCAACGCAAACGCGATGTCGGTGGCGATCGGCACCGCCCACCCGTCGATGTATTCGGGGTGCCCGGCGGCCAGATTGATCGCAATGTAGACACCGGCGGGCACGATCATGCCGCCGAGTGCGGCTGCGATCGGCAGCGCGGCGCGCGCCGGGTCGCGCAGGTCCCCGGCGACGAACTCGCGCTTGAGCTCGAGCCCGACCACGAAGAAGAAGATCGCCAACAGCCCGTCGGCAGCCCACGCCGACAAGCTCAGCTTCAAGTGCAGCGACTCCGGTCCGAGCGCGAACTCCGACACCGCGCGGTAGGCGTGAGACCAGGGCGAATTCGCCCATACCAGGGCGCCACCGGCAGCGGCCAGCAGGAGCACGCCGCCGACCGTTTCCTTGCGCAGAATCTCGGCGAACCGCTGCGCCTCCAACCACGAGCCGCGCGTGAGCAGACGGGTAGGCATTGGCCGAAGTCTAGTGAACCAGCGTGGTTACGTCCTTTTGCTCTTGCGCACGGGACTCGGCAGCAGTCGCCGAATGGCATATCCGGTTGCCCACCGCGGCCCTTTACGGCATCTTTACACCTGGAGCGCCGGGAAGTCTGGTCGGCAGTCGCACCGCCGGTGACGACTCAGACAGCGGACGTGGGAGTTCCGAAGTGGCGGTGCAGCGAGCATTCGGTGGTGTCGGCAGGCGCCAAGGAACCGTATGGATTTCACCGCATGCCGACCATTGCGACGTACCGTTGCGGAGTGCGAGCCGAACAGATCGCCGAGGAGTTTCCCGTCGTCAGCATGGACTCCGATGCGCTCGAAGCGGTGCGCCTGCTGGCCACCCGTCGGCTCCCTGGACTCGTGGTGACGGACCAGGCCGGGACGCCGGTGACGATATTGCCGGCGTCGCAGGTTGTCCGTCTGCTGGTGCCCGCGTACGTCCAGGAGGACCCGTCGCTGGCCGGCGTCCTGAGCGAGTCGATAGCCGACCGGATCGCCGACAAGCTCGGCGGAAAGTCGGTCGCGGCGGTACTGCCCAAGCCGCCGCCGGAAATGGCGACCGTGAAGTCCGACGACACCCTCATCGAAGTGGCGGCGATTATGGCGCGGCAACCGCTCTCCCCTGGTTGCCGTCATGGGCGGCGAGGGAATCGTCGGCGTGATCACCGCCCCGCGCTTACTCGAGGTGGCTCTCGGTTCGCACTGAGCACGGCTAGCCGGAGGGTGGTCCGGTGGCGATCGTCGCGGTAGCCGTATTCGTCGTCGCCTACGCCCTCATAGCGACCGACCGCATCCACAAAGTCAAGGTCGCACTCGGCGGTGCCGCAGTCGTGCTGGCGCTCGGGATTGTCGGCGCCCACGACGTGTTCTATTCGCGTGAAACCGGAATCGACTGGGACGTCATCTTTCTGCTGCTGGGCACGATGATCATCGTCGGAGTGATCCGCCAGACTGGTGCCTTTGAGTACGCGGCGATCTGGGCAGCCAAGCGGGCCGGTGGATCCCCGTTGCGGGTGATGGTTCTTCTGGTTCTGATCACCGCCGCGGCGTCGGCGCTGCTGCCAAATGTCACCATCGTGCTGCTGATGGCACCGGTAACGCTGCTAGTGTGCGAACGCCTCGACATCAACCCGGTGCCCTTCATGATCGCGGAAGTGCTCGCGTCCAACATCGGCGGCGTATCGACACTGATCGGCGATCCCCCGAACATCATTATCGGGAGCCGCGCGAACTTGTCGTTCAACGACTTTCTGGTGCACCTGGCGCCGATAGCGATCATCGCGTTGATCGCATTCGTGGTGGTGCTGCCGCTGTTGTTCCGTGGAACATTTGGCGTGCACGCGGATCGTGTTGCCGAGGTGATGTCGCTGAACGAGCGGGAGGCCATCCGGGACATACGATTGTTGGCCAAATCGGGCGTCGTGCTGGTCTTGGTTTTCGCCGCGTTTCTCGCGAGTTCGGCCATCCACATCGAACCATCCATCATCGCTCTGATCGGCGCCGGAGTGCTGGTGACGATTTCGGGCGTCGAACACATCCACTACCTGGCCAGCGTGGAATGGGAAACGCTGCTGTTCTTCGCGGGATTGTTCATCATGGTCGGATCGCTGGTGAAGACCGGAGTGATCGCCGACTTGGCGCGTCTGGCCGGCGACGTGACCGGCGGGGATCCACTGTTGGCGACGATGCTGATTCTCATTGTCTCAGCGATACTTTCGGGTCTTATCGACAATATCCCGTACGTCACCACTATGACCCCCGTAGTTGCAAGCCTTGCCACGACCATTCCCGATCCCGTCCACGTGCAGGCCATGTGGTGGGCGCTGGCGATCGGAGCAGGCTTCGGCGGGAATATGACCGCCGTGGGCGCGAGCGCCAATGTGGTGATGCTCGGCATCGGCGCCCGCGAGGGCTATCCGATCGGGTTTTGGGAGTTCACCCGAAAGGGCGCGGCTGCGATGCTGCTGACGGTCGCGGTGGCTGCCCCATATTTGTGGTTGCGATATTTCGTCTTCGGCTGAAGGAGCTGTCGTGTCGATTGCGCTGGCGATCGTCCTGATCGCCTTCTGTGTACAGGGACTCGTGAAGTTCGCAGTCGGGTTCCTCGTGCCATACCCGACCCGAATACGGCGCATCGCTGCCTACTACCGGCGCGACGGCCGCATCATCAGCATCTACGACAGCGTCACGTTGGTCATCATCGTGGCGCTCGTGGTCCTC
This sequence comes from uncultured Actinomycetota bacterium, assembly GCA_963800125.1. GTDB lineage: Bacteria > Actinomycetota > Actinomycetes > Mycobacteriales > Mycobacteriaceae > Mycobacterium. Next base: position 75,742 of record CAWDAC010000054.1, read on the forward strand.
CTATTCCTCACCGGCATAGAGGAGCTCAGCTTCATCACCGGCCTAGTGGTGGGGATGCTTGTCATCCAGATCTTCTTCCACCGGTTCAGCGAACCTCTCACCGACGCGCAAGCGCCCGAAGCCGATGCTGCACCACGAAAGATCATGTCCTACGCCATACAGGCCCGCCCCAGCCTCGCGTGGCACGAGATCGCTCTGATGACAGCCCTGTTCGCCTGGGCTCTCTACGAACTCGTGGGCAGCCTTCTCGACTAGGCCTATACCTTCAGGTGTTCTTCGCCAGGAAGCGGCGCAACAAAAGCCAGGCGATAGCCACGTTGTATACCACGCCGCCAACGAGATACGGCCACCAGACGCCGTGGTCGCTGGCGACCCAGAACGCCTTGGCTGCCCAATACGGCGGCAACACACCGAACGCGAGGTTCCACGCGGAATCGATGAACCACGGCAGGCACGGCAGCCCGGCGATGAGCATGCCGAGGGCTCGTACCATCGCCAGACCCTGGATCTTGTTGTTGGCCACTGCGACGATCAGCAGCAGGCACACGACGGCCGACAGGCCCGAAAGCAACCCGATCGGGATCAACGCCGGAACCATGCCGGGCTCCAGTAGCCCGCTGAACGAGGTGGTCGCGATCACGTACACCGTTGTCACGACGATGACCGTGGCTGCCCGATAGGCGAAGAAATCACGCAGCGGGACTGGGGTGACCCGCAGCGCCGCCAGCGTGCCTGCGTCGACCTCGTCCAGGACGAGGAACGAGCCCAGTCCGCCGACGATGATGATGCTCGTCAAGAGCAGGAACGCGGTGAGCACCAACGGGTAGTAGGGAACGAGGTCGAAGTCGTAACGCCTGGCCAGCATCTCGGTGAACAGCGGGGTGAGGAACGCAACGCCGGTGGTCCAGATGACTGGGGCGACGACGATCATCACCAACAACGGGTCACGGTAGGTGCCGCGAATATCGTTGCGGCCGAATGCAACCAGTGCCCTTGCGCCAATAGTCGTCATCACATTCCTCCTGACCGTGCGATGACGTGGCGCACGAACAGAGCTTTGGCCACCCACCACAGGCCTACGACACACAGCATCGGGTACGCCACCGCGTACCCGACCTGCCACGGCACGAGGCTGATTTGGCCGAAGGCCTCACCGAACAGCAGCAGCGGTCCGGTCGTGGGGATCAGGTACGCCAGCGGACTCGGCCACACCCCCGAGTAGTACAGGACGGGAGGAACCGTCATCACGGCGAGTGGGATCGTCGCCGCCAGGAACCAGTCGCTGATCGAAGCGAACGGCAGCGACGTGGTGAACCCGACGAGGAGCATCAGTAGCGTCCCGAGCACCACCGCAACCACCAAAGGCAAAGGGCGGTAGCCGAATCCGTGACTGATCGTCGGAACGACGATCGCTACGAGCAGGGAGATGAGCACAAGCAGGGTCAGCTTCGCGGCCAGGTATTCCCAGAACCGCAGCGGGGTGGAGACGACCGCGCTCAGGGTGCGCTCCTGTTTCTCGAAGAAAACCGTGCCCGCGATGAAGAAGAACCCGATGATGCACGTGTCGCCCAACAGGATGTAGGGCTCGGCGGCCGGGCGCAGACTGCGCGACATCGGCAACAGCACCGACAGCCAGATGAGTCCCGAGAAGATCGCCGCGTAGAGAAACCCCTGCCGGCTCTGAAGCGTCAACTCCAACCGAAGCGCGTTTGCAAACCGCGTCATGACAACCGCCGCCCGGTGACCTCGACGAACACGTCGTCGAGGCTGGCCTCCCTGCTGTGGATGGTCTCGACGTGGTGGTTCCGCAGCAGTGTGTGGAAAGCACCGTCGTCGGCCAAGCCGTCCATACCGAACTCGGCGGTCTCGAGACGCCCGCTCTCGCCGCGATACTCGACGCGGACGAGGCGCTGGCCCCGCGCAATCTTCAACTCGGCGGGAGTGTCCAACGCCTCGATGCGCCCGTCGACCACGAACGCCACCCGGTCGCAAAGCTCGTCGGCCGTGGCCATGTCGTGGGTGGTCAGAAAGATTGTGCGGCCACGCGCCTTCAGGCCCAAGATGATGTCTTTGACCTTGCGCGCGTTGACTGGGTCCAAGCCCGACGTCGGTTCGTCGAGGAACAGCAGATCCGGGTTGTTGATCAGCGACCGCGCGAAGGTCAGCCGCATCTGCATTCCCTTGGAATACTTGCCAACTCGCGTGTTGGCGTCGTCGGCCAGGCCCACCGCGTCCAGCAGAGCCGTCGGGTCCGCCGTTTCGCCGGAGTAGAGCGACGCGAAGAACCGCAGGTTCTCCAGGCCGGTGAGCTTCTGATAGTGATTCGGCAGCTCGAAGGACACACCGATCCGCTCGTAGTAGTCGGATCCCCAGGCCAGCGGATCTTTCCCCCACACCGCGGCCTCCCCGCCGTGACCGCGCAGCAGACCGATCAGAAGCTTTTGCGTCGTGGACTTTCCCGCTCCGCTGGGCCCGAGAAAACCGAAAATCTCGCCACTGTCGACCGTGAAATCCATGCCGCGCACTGCCGGCTCGGCTGCTTTGGGGTAGGTGAAGGTCAGTCCGCTGACGCGGATCACTTCGGTGGCGACGCTCGACGACGTGGCTGACGCCGCGACGGTATTCATGGTCCGGTCGACCCCTTCCGATGAAACGGATATCGAGTTCCGACCAGACTTCCCGGAGCGCCAAGAGCGACTATACTGAAATTTCAGAGATTACTGAAGAGCCAAAAGGGACTCGCGTGGCCGACGATCCAAATCACCAGGATGCAGCCGAACAGCTCGCGCTCGTCCTTACCAACCACGGGCTGCAGCGCATGACCGCTCGGGTGCTGGCCACTCTGTTGTTCACCGAGCAGCCGACGATTACCGCAGGTGAACTTGCCGACCGGTTGCAGGCAAGCCCGGGTGCGATATCGGGCGCGGTCAAGATGCTGACGTCCGTGGGCTTGGTCGAGCGGGTGCCCGCGCCGGCCAGCCGACGAGACCACTACCGGCTCCGCGACGACGCCTGGGCGGTCCTGTACACCAACCAGAACGAGGTGATCGGGGCGATGCAAGCGGCCGCCGAGGCTGGGATCGAAGCCACTGCGGACGACAGCGTGGCCCGGCACCGGCTCACGCAGATGCGCGACTTCTACGCCTTCGTTCTCGACGAGATTCCTACGCTCCTGGACCGCTGGCGCCAGCAGTCTGACCGCTAGCCGCCGAGACGTAGACCACCAGCGCGCGGCTGTCCCGGTTACCGTCGACTCACCATGATCGTCGAACGCCAGAGCATCGTCGACGCACCGTCCGAGCGGGTATGGGCCCGCGTGGTCACACCGGAGGGCATCAACGACGAACTCCGGCCATGGATGACGATGTCGATGCCGCGCGGCCAGGAGTCGCTGACCGTCGACACTGTGCCGGTCGGCACGCCGGTGGGCCGCTGTTGGATGCGGCTGTTCGGGGTGCTGCCGTTCGACTTCGACCACCTGTTGATCGCCGAGTTGTGGCCGGGTCGCGGCTTTCACGAGGAGTCGACGATGCTCAGCATGCGGCTATGGCGCCACGAGCGCACCCTCGAACCGGACGGCGATGCCAAAACCGTTGTGCGCGATCGCCTCACGTTCGAGCTTCGGGGTCCACTGCGCCTGCTGACGCCGCTGGTCGCGGCGGGCATCGGCGCGCTGTTCGGGCACCGGCACCGACGGCTACAGCGGCACTTCGCCGGTTAGGTCAGAAGACCCAACTGCCGCGCCCGCCGGACGGCGTCACGCCGCTTGGTCACGTCCAGCTTGGCAAGGATCGCCGAGACGTGATGGTCGACGGTCTTCACCGACAGGTACAACCGCTCGGCGAGTTCGGCATTGGTGAGCCCGTCGTCGAGCAGGCGCAGCACCTCGACCTGACGCGCGGTCAGGCCGACCGGATTGGCCAGCGTCGCCGAGCGCCTGCGTGCAGGCACCGCGGTGACCCCTTGCGAGCGGAGATCGCGGCGGACTTTCGCAGCGACGGCGTCGGCGCCGAGTCGGTCGAGAATGTCGAGCGCACGTGCGGCGAACGCGGGGTCGCCGGAGTCGACGAGCGCGAGCGCGGCGTCGTAGGGCATCGAAAGACGGTGGAACTCATCTGCTGCTGCCTCATACGCCCCATCGAGGAGCAACCGGTACGGCTCGGCCACGCCGACCACGTCGACGTTTTCGCCGAGCCGTCGGAGCCAGACAGCCAACTCTCCACGCGACCACTCCAAGCCTGCGATGGGTCCGTCGGTCAGCAGTTCGCGGCACTGGGATATCCGGTGATCGGATACGCCTGTAGCCCAGGAAAGTTCGACGATCGCCGCCGCAACGGGCAACATGCGTATCGGTTCGGAGAACCGGCACGCCAGACGCCACGCATCGTCAAGGGAGTCCGCTCCCGCGCCGTGCCGGCGCAGCGCTATCAACCCGCGAATGAGGTGCGGCCACGTCCTGGCCAGAGGTGCGCTCGGCCCGTCCAAGACCCGGTCGGCGTCGACTGTCGCGTCATCCCATTCGCCCATCATCAGCTGCAGTCTCGCGCGCGAACCGAGTTGCCACACCCGACAGATCGGTAGATCGTGTTCATGCATCAGTGGAATGGAGATGTCGAGCAGGTCGGCTGCAACGTCCAACCGTCGCTGCTCGACGTCGAAGTAGGTGATGTTGCTCCACCCGCCGGAGTACAACTCGTTGATATGCTTCGGCCCTGCATTGAGAATCGAGAGTATTTCTTCACGTCCGGAGTCGTCGCCGTTGAGCACGACACAGTAGTTCTCGATAAGGCTCACGCGAATATTCAAATCGGAATCGCCTGTCCTGTCGGCAATTTCGCGGGCCCGGGAAATCAACGTCTTGGCTCCATCGAGATCACTGGCCTGCACCGCAAGGTACGCCTGCGTGGCGAACGCATGACCGAGCTGTACGAGCTGTTCTGCGTCGTCGGTTTCGGCGTCGAGTACGGTGATCGCTTCCGCGGCATGGCCTTCGGCGATTCCGCGGTTGGCGTTGTACCACTGGTAAACGGCCAGCGAAAGGTGATTCCCGCTGACTGCCACCAACTCGCCCAACTCCTGTCGTATCCGCATCGCGCGCAGGGAGGCGTCGATCGCGTCGGCCAGGCGATCGATGAGGTAGAACTCATCGGCGACAAGCTCGAGAAGTTCCGCTTCGTCCTCGGGAGCTAACGGGCCACCCTGATCCAGCGCGATGGTGAAGAACTCGGCGGCCTGGGTGTGCGCGCCGGATCGAGCCGCAGCGATGCCCGCGTCGCATGCGGCGCGCCGAATCCGCTCGACGTCTCTCGCGCCTAACGCGTGGTGCGTGAGCACCGCCGAATCGATCTGCGGACTGGCCTCATACGCATCGATCAGTCGTCGATGCAGGCGCGGCTCGGCGCCCGGCGGAATGACGCTTCGGATGGCCAGCCGGCATAGATCGTGGCGAAACGCCACGCCGCGCGAGCTCCTGCGGATGAGTCCCGCATCGGCCAGTGCACGCGACGCGGGCAGCGTCACGCCGAGGTCGGCCAGCAGGTGGTCGGGGATCGCACCTGGCGAGCACGTCAGCAGGTTCAGCAGGTCCCATGCCGCGGAATCGAGGCCGGCCGTGCGCGCCAGCACCGCGTCACGCACATTCGTCGGCAGGTCGTCGCCGGGAGACTCGGCCGCATTCGCCGACACTCCGTAGTGGTCGAGCATTTCGCAGACGAAGAACGCATTGCCCCCGGTGACGCGGTGGAGCCACACGGGATCGACTGGGCGCTCACCGACGAGGGCCCCGACAGCTTGCACGCTGAGCGGGGGCATCGACAACGAGTCGGCGCGCGCAGACCGGGCAACATCGCCGAGTAGGGCACGCATGGGATGGCTGACGCCGACTTCCTCGTCGCGGACAATGCCGATGACGAGTGACCGCGTCTGCGCGACGCGGCGCAGGACGAAGCGCAGGAGGTCGATCGTGCCCTGATCGGCCCATTGCAGGTCGTCGAGCACGAGAACCGAAGGCGCAGTGCGTAGGTCGTCGTAGACGGCGGCGAACATGTCATACGGTTGATCGCTGCATTCCAAAACTTTTCTGGTAGCGGGCGCCAGCCGGTGGGCAAGGTCGTGAATCGGACCCAGCGGCCGCGGCGTGGGCAGCGGGTCGCAGACGCCCCAGAGAACGCGTTCATCTCGTGCCCACTGTTCGACGAACGTGTCGACGAACGAGGTCTTTCCTGCCCCGGACTCCCCGGAAACGATGAGCATGCCGCCACGCCCGGCCCGCGCATCCTCGGCCCGGGCGATGATCTCGCCGAGCTGGTGATCGCGATCGGCGAGCATCACGACCTCGATAGTAGTGGTGGCGACCGCTCCGAACAGCACAAATACTGCCAGGACCCACCAAGTTCCAACAAGATGGGGAACTTCTCCCCATGTGCCGGGCAGCGGGTTGCCCGAGTGTTGGTCATGCCCGACACATCGTCGTGGCAGCCAGTACGAACCAGGAGTGAGAAAGCCATGAAGCGCTATGTCATCGAACGGGAGATCCCAGGAGCCAGCGACCTCAGCGAAGCGGAGCTGGCTGCGATCGCAGGCAAGTCCAACGACGTCGTCGAGTCCCTCGGCGTGCCGTATCGGTGGATCACCAGTTACGTCGCGGGAGACAAGATCTACTGCGTGCACGAGGCGGAGGACGAAGAGGCGATCCGCGAGCACGCCCGCCGCGGCGGATTTCCCGCCAACAGCGTCTCCGTCGTCGCCAACGAGTTCGGTCCCCACACCGCCGAGTCGGCGCAGGCTCACTGAGACCGGGTGTCGCGGTGCGGCGCTACCGCGTCAGCACCGCGACACTCTCGATGTGGTGGGTCAGCGGGAAGGAGTCGAACACCCGCAGGTCCTCCACCCGGTAGCCGTGCGCCAGATACAAGCCGACGTCGCGAGCGAATGACGCTGCCTCGCAACCGATGTGGATGATGCGCGGCACCTCGGCCGCCGCCAACAGGTCGATCACCTCACGGCCTGCGCCCGACCGCGGCGGGTCGAGCACCGCCACGTCGGCGCGTTGGGGCTGGGCCGCAAGGGCGCGGCGCACCGAGTCGGTGACCACCGAGACACAGCCCAGGTCCGCCAAAGCGGTCCGCGCCGATCGCGAGGCGCCGCGCGAGGTGTCGACACTCACCACACGCCCACTGTCGCCGACGGCCTCACCCAGCACCGCGGCGAAAATCCCGGCACCGCCGTAGAGATCCCATGCCACCATCCCGTCGCGCAGCTGCGCGCACTCGGCCACCAGCGCGCTGTACACCCGCGCGGCGTCACGGTGCGCCTGCCAGAACGCCGTCACCGGCACCCGCCAAACCCGTCCGTTGACACGCTGCGTCGCCTCGTAGCTGCCCTCCACGACGCGGGTGGCCGCCCGCCTGCCGATGCGCGGGCCGGACTGCACGACGTGGCGCGCACCGTCGTCGTCGAGAGCAACGTGCAGGTGCGCGCCCGGCGGCCAGCCGTTGTCGCTCAAACCGTCGAGCGCCGCCTGTGGCAACTGTGCGCACCGCAGGTCGGTGACCAACTCCGAGCTGTGGTAGCGGTGGAAGCCTGCGCGGCCGTCGTCGGAGGTGTCCAGCCGGACCCTGGTTCGCCAGCCGGTGGCGTCGCCGGTGCCGATCGGTTCGGCAACCGCGTCGGACTCGTCACGCCAGTGATACCCGCCCAGCTTGTTCAACTGGTTGGCGACGACGGCACCCTTGAGTCGACGGGCTGCTTCGGGGGTGGCGAACGCCAGATCGCAGCAGCCTGCCCCGTCCACACCGGCGATCGGGCACAGCGGGTCGACCCGGTCCTGCGAAGCCTCCAGCACCTCCACAACGTCTGCGTGCCAATACGATCCATGATCGGCGACCACCCGGACGCGGACCCGCTCCCCCGGCAGCGCGTAACGCACGAACACCACCCGGCCTTCATGGCGCGCCACACAGCTTCCACCGTTGGCCGGCGGCCCGGTGGTGAGGATCAGTTCGACCGGCAACGGTGGCCGGTCCGCGCGCGGTGGTTCGGTCAATCCAGGAAGCCTCGACGGGCGTCACCCGGTGCCGCGTGCGGCTGAAACGCCTTGAGCCGCTCCGACGAACTGAGCTGCCAGGGAACGGATGTCACCATCACATTCGGCATGAACAATAACCGGCCCTTCAGTCGCAACGCACTCTGGTTGTGCAACACCTGTTCCCACCAATGACCGACGACGTACTCGGGAATGAATACGGTGACCACGGTGCGCGGCGACTCCTTGCTGATCCGTTTCACATAGTCGAGCACCGGGCGGGTGATCTCGCGGTACGGAGAGGCGATCACCTTGAGCGGCACCGAGATGTCGCTCTCTTCCCACTTGTGGACCAGCTCGCGGGTCTCGGCGTCGTCCACGCTGACGGTTATTGCCTCTAACTCGTCGGGCCGGGTGGCCCGCGCATATGCCAGCGCGCGCAGGGTCGGCATATGCAGTTTGGACACCAGCACGATGGCGTGGTTGCGGCTGGGCAGCACCATTCCACCCTCGTCGGCGGCCTGCTGCTCCTCCAGTTCGCGCGCGACCGAGTCGTAATGCTTGTGGATCAATTTCATGATCACGAAGAGGCCGCCCATCGCCAGAATCGCGATCCACGCGCCAGCCAGAAATTTGGTGACGACCACGATGATCAGCACGGTGCCCGTGCAGATGAACCCGATCGTGTTGATCACCCGGGAGCGCATCATCCGTCGGCGAACTTCGGAATCGTTTTCCACGGTCAGCAGCCGGGTCCAGTGCCGGACCATGCCGATCTGGCTGAGCGTGAAGGACACGAACACGCCGACGATGTAGAGCTGGATCAGCGCGGTGACCTGAGCCTGGAACGCGACGATGAACGCGATCGCCGCGAATGCGAGGAACAGGATGCCGTTGGAGAACGCCAGCCGGTCGCCACGGGTGTGGAGCTGACGGGGCAGGTAGCGGTCTTGGGCCAGGATCGAGCCCAGCACCGGGAAGCCGTTGAAGGCGGTGTTGGCCGCCAGCACCAGGATGAGCGCGGTGACCCCGGCGATCAGGTACAGCCCGAGGGGGAAGTCGTGGAAGACGGCATCGGCAAGCTGCGCGATCAGCGTCTTCTGGTGGTAGTCGGGCGGGGCGCCGACCAACTGCTCGTGCGGCCGCTCGGCCATCTTCACGCCCGTCGCCATCGCCAGCATGACGATGCCCATGAACAACGACACCGCGATCACGCCCAGCAGCAGGAGCGTGGTTGCGGCGTTGCGGGACTTCGGCTTTCGGAACGCCGGCACACCGTTGCTGATCGCCTCCACGCCCGTCAGTGCCGCGCAGCCCGACGAGAACGCCCGGGCCACAAGGAAAACCATCGCGAAGCCCATGATGTCGCCGTGCTCGGAGTGCAACTCGAATTGCGCCGACTCGGCCTGCAGCGGGATGCCGAGCACATAGATCTGGAACAGGCCCCAGCCGAGCATGATGTACATGCCGATCATGAAGGCATAGGTCGGAATCGCGAAAGCGGTGCCGGACTCGCGGATGCCCCGCAGGTTCGCCGAAGCCAGGATCAGGATCGCCAAGACGGCGAACAACACCTTGTGCTGGTTGATGTACGGGACCGCGGAGCCGATGTTCGACATCGCCGACGCCATCGACACCGCGACGGTGAGCACATAGTCCACCAACAGGGCGCTGGCCACCGTGAGCCCGGCATTCGGGCCGAGGTTGGTGGTCACCACCTCGTAGTCGCCACCGCCCGACGGATAGGCGTGCACGTTCTGCCGGTAGCTGGCGATCACGATCAACATCACGGCACCGACGGCGATCCCGATCCACGGCGCCATCGAATACGCGGCCAGACCGGCCACCGACAACACCAGGAAGATTTCTTCGGGGGCGTACGCCACCGACGACAGCGCGTCGGAAGCGAAGACCGGCAGGGCGATCCGCTTGGGCAAGAGCGTGTGGGAAAGCCTGTCGCTGCGGAACGGCCGGCCGAGGACCAGCCGCCGGGCGGCGGTCGAAAGCTTGGACACGAGAGCCAAGAGTAAGCCCAGACGTGGTTGGCTGTAGCGTTCCGAGTGCGCAGATTTGGAGTCGGCAATTTCGAGCTGCAGCCGAAAGGACCGCAAAGGTGCGAGTAGTGGTGATGGGATGCGGCCGGGTGGGCGCGTCGCTGGCCGACGGCCTGGCCCGCATCGGCCACGATGTGGCCATCATCGACCGTGATAGCACGGCGTTCAACCGGCTCAGCCCCGAGTTTCCCGGTGAGCGTGTGCTGGGCATGGGTTTCGACCGCGACGTGCTGCTGCGGGCCGGTATCGAGGAGGCCTCGGCCTTCGCCGCGGTGTCGTCGGGGGACAACTCGAACATCATCTCGGCACGCGTGGCCCGCGAAACGTTCGGCGTCGAGCGCGTGGTCGCCCGCATCTACGACGCCAAGCGCGCCAAGGTCTACGAAAGGCTGGGCATTCCGACCGTGGCCACCGTGCCGTGGACCACCGACCGGCTGCTCAACGTGCTGACCCGGGAGACCGAGACCACCAAGTGGCGCGATCCGTCGGGCAATGTCGGTGTGACGGAGCTGGCGTTGCACGAAGACTGGGCGGGCCGCCGGGTAACCGACCTGGAAGCCGCCACCGGTGGGCGGGTGGCGTTCATCATCCGGTTCGGCAGCGGGCTGCTGCCCGACCAGAAGACCGTGATCCAGGCCGGCGACCAGGTGTACATCGCCGCGGTGGCCGGCCACATCGGCGAGGCGCTGGCCATCGCCGCGCTGCCGCCGAGTGAGGACAGCGAGGGCGAGCGGTGAAGACCGCCGGCGACGACATGGAGGAGCGGCGCAGATGAAGGCCGCCGGCGACGACATGGAGGAGCGGCGCAGATGAAGGTCGCGATTGCCGGGGCGGGTGCGGTCGGCCGATCCATTGCCCGCGAACTGCTCGAGAACAACCACGAAGTAACGCTGCTCGAACGCAATCCCGACCACGTCGACGTCGACGCCATCCCTGCCGCGCACTGGCGCCTCGGGGACGCCTGCGAGCTGAGCCTGCTCGAGTCGGTTCACCTGGAGGAGTTCGACGTGGTGATCGCCGCAACCGGCGACGACAAGGTCAACGTGGTGGTCAGCCTGCTCGCCAAGACGGAGTTCGCGGTGCCGCGGGTGGTGGCCCGGGTCAACGATCCCCGCAACGAGTGGCTGTTCGACGAGTCGTGGGGCGTCGACGTCGCGGTGTCCACTCCACGAATGCTGGCCTCATTGGTCGAGGAGGCGGTCGCCGTCGGGGACCTGGTGCACCTGATGGAGTTTCGCACCGGCCAGGCCAACCTGATCGAGATCACGCTGCCCGACGACACGCCGTGGGGCGGTAAGCCACTGCGCAAGCTGCAACTCCCCCGGGACGCCACCCTGGTGACCATCCTGCGCGGCCCACGGGTGATCGTGCCGCAGGGCGACGAGCCCCTGGAGGGCGGCGACGAGCTGCTCTTCGTCGCCGTCCCCGACGTCGAGGACGAGCTGCGCGAACAGCTGCTGCATCAGCCCCGCTAGCGATCAGGGGCGTACGCGGGAGGCGGAGTCGCCCGGTCGTGGCAGCCCGCGGTGGTCGCAGCCGATACCCGACCGTAGTCGCCCTGCGCATTGCGGATGCCCACCCACGAGACGAGACCCGCAAGCGCGAACAGTGCGGCAACCACATACGAGCCCTGCCGGAAACCGGCGAAATCCATTGAGCCACCAATGATCACACCGGCAAATGCGATCGCGATCAGGCCGGCGATGCGCGAGATCGCGTTGTTGATCGCCGAGCCGATGCCGCTTTGCGCCGGATCCACCGCGGCCAGGATCGCCGCGGTCAACGGTGACACCGTCATCGACAGTCCCAGCCCGAACACCACCAGGCCGGGCAGAATCTGTGTCCAGAAGTTGAACGGGCGCTCGACGGTCGCCATGAGCAGATACCCGGCCGCTGCGACCAGCGGGCCGATGGCCATGTAGAGCCGAGGACCATGTCTGCCCGCCAGGGTGCCGAACCGCCGGGCCAGGAAGAACGACAGCACCGGGATCGGCAGGGTGGCGATGCCGGCCTGGGTGGCCGACATGCCCGCCGTCTCCTGCAGGAACAGCGCCACCAGCAGAGTGCCCAGTGACACCGCGGCATACAGGAACACGGTGACAAGGTTGCCGACGGCGAAATTGCGCGCGGCGAAGATGTCCGGCGGCATCATGGGGTTCGGCGCCCTGCGCTCCCACAACGGGAACGCGATCAGGCAGGCGACGCCGACCACCAGACTGGTCAGGACCGCCGGATGGGACAAGCCCAATCGCTGCTGCTCGATGAGGGCGTACACGGCACCGGTCAACCCGACCGCGTTGAGCACCGCGCCCACGACGTCGATCTTGGCCCGCCGCTCGGAACGGAACTCGTCGTGCGACAGCTTAGTGGTCAGGTACAGCGTGATGGCCAGCGGCACGATGTTGACTCCGAAGATCCACCGCCAGCTCAACGCATCGACCAGGACACCCCCGAGCAGCGGGCCGACGACGAAAGCCGTTCCGGTCCAAGCGGTCCAGGTGCCGATCGCCGGGGCCTGTTCGGCGCCGGAGAACCTGGCGTTGATCATCGCCAGCGAGCTGGGCACCAGGAACGCGGCACCGACGCCCTGCAGGCAGCGGGCGGCGACCAGCACCCAGCCGCTGGGCGCGAATGCACACAACAGCGAAGAGACCGCGAAGATGACGAGTCCCATCCGCAGCACGGCCGACCGTCCGAAGGCGTCGGAGATCGCACCTGCGACGAGGATGAGCGCACCGAGGGCGAGCAGGTAGCCGTCCACCACCCACTGCTGCAGCGCTAGCCCACCGCCGAAGTCGCGGCCGATCGCGGGCAGCGCGAGGTTGACCACCGAGCCGTCGAGGAACGCCACGAACGAGGCCAGGATCGCGACCGCCAGCAGCGGCCGGCCGGTGCGCTCGTGAGGTTGGGCCAACTAGGTTTCCTGCACCGCGTCCTCGGCGTCGGAGGTGTCATCTGCTTGTATTGCTCCTCGCGTGCGCGCCGCTTGTTCTGCTCCTCGCGTGCGCGCCGCTTGTTCTGCTCCTCGCGTGCGCGCCGCTTGTTCTGCTCCTCGCGTGCGCGCCGCTTGTTCTGCTCCTCGCGTGCGCGCCGCTTGTTCTGCTCCTCGCGTGCGCGCTGCCGGGGTGTGCGCGTGCAGTGCCCGCTGAGCCGACCGGATGGCCAGATAGGTGGCCAGTGCCGCCAGCGCGGTCAGCGGCCATCCCATCGCGATCCGCGCGACGCCAAGCCATCCGGTCTGGTCGGCGTCGTACAGGTGGCGCTGCACGATGAAGCGCGACGCGAACACCACGACCCACGTGATCGTTGCGATGTCGAAGGCCAGCACCGCGCGGCGCACGCTGCGCCAGCCACGGTCATGCCCGTTGACCCAGCCCCAGATGTAGCCCACGACGGGTCGGCGGATCAGCACCGAGAGCAGGAACACCGCGGCATAGAACAGCGACGACCAGATGCCGAGCAGGAAGTAGCCCTTGGACTCCCCCATCAGATAGGCGATCAGCGCGCAGATCCCGACGCCCATGAAGCCAGATATCGCCGGCTGCGTGGATTCCCGCCGCACCAGCCGCCAGACCAGGATCAGCGCGGCCACGGCCAGCGCGGCGATGACCGCGGCCGTGAGGCCGAACAGCGTGGAGATGGGGACGAACACCAGTACGGGCAGCGACGAGTAGATCAGCCCGCTGACGCCGCCCATCTGCGCGAGCAGGGCCTGAGCGCCGGATTGGTTATCGGACACGAGTTACCGGTATTGCTCCCGGCTCACTTCTGAATCTCGTAGTGCGGGTTGTAGATCGCCTTGGTGCCGTTCTCGAGCTTCCCCATGCGCCCGTGCACCCGCAGTGTGCGGCCAGACTCGATACCGGGGATGCGCCGCTGCCCGAGCCACACCAGCATCACCGCTTCGGTGCCGTCGAACAATTCGGCCTTGATGCCGCCTGCACACCCCTTGGCGTTGGTCTCGACACTGCGCAACGTGCCGACCATCGTCACTTCCTGGCCGCGCTGGCAATCGACCGCCTTCTGGGCACCGGTGTTGGCGGCCTCCTCGCTTAACTCTTCGACGTCGAGTTGCTCGGGGTCGTCCGTCAGCCGACGAGTGAGCCGGCGCAGATACCCTTCGGCCGTAGCCATGGCTTCTCCTGCCATTTCTGTGAATCCACCGTGGATCCACCCAACAAACGCCACGGTAGACCTGTTGGTTCCGCAATGCCACGCGGGGGGCGGGTCGCCGCGCCGGTGATTTCACCCGCACGGCACGATCATGTGATGGCGGTCGACTTACGCGGCATCACGGCGGTTCTGCTGCCCGGCACCGGATCCGACGACGACTACGTCTACCGGGCGTTTGCGACCGCCCTGCATGAGGTAGGCGCCGTTGTCGTGGCGCCGCCGCCGCAGCCGGATCAACTCGTCGACGGGTACGTTTCCGAGCTGGACAACGCCGCGAGGCTGGCCGCCATCGCGGTGGGCGGAGTGTCCATCGGCGCCGCGGTGGCGGTCAACTGGGCGCTGGCCCATCCGACACAAGCCGTTGGGGTGCTGGCCGCGTTGCCGCCGTGGACGGGTTCGCCGGAGACCGCACCCGCCGCGCAGGCCGCCAGGCACTCGGCGGACGTGCTGCGCAGAGACGGGTTGGTGTCGGCCACCTCGCAGATGCGGGCATCCAGCCCGCCCTGGCTCGCCGATGAGCTGACCCGATCCTGGGTCGGGCAATGGCCGTCGCTGCCCGACGCCATGGAGGAGGCGTCCAGATACGTCGCTCCCACCTGCGCCGAGTTGGAGAGCCTGACCGTGCCGATGGGCGTCGCCGCCGCCACTGACGACCCGGTGCATCCGCTGGAGGTCGGGCTGGAGTGGGTGGCCGCCGCACCAAGGGCTGCGTTACGGACCGTCACGCTCGACGAGATGGGTGCCGACCCGTCGGTGCTGGGCGCGGCCTGCGTCGCCGCCCTACTCGACGTCTGAGGCGGCCGGAGGCGTATCTGGCGGCTGCGCTACCCGCCGGTGATGGTCCGCAGCTGCTGCATCGCCGAACCGTGCTCACTGCGGCGGGCAACGGGCTGCGTCTCCGGTGGCTGCGGCTGCTGTCCTGCCTGTTGGGCGGCCTGCTCGGCGGCGGCCTGCAGCTGCGCGGCCATCGGCTCGGGCAACTGCACCGGCAGCGGGGTGCGGACAGGCAACGGCGTCTCGCCGCGACGAACAACGGTGTCCGCCAATGCTTCACGCGCCTCGTCAGTCAGTGCGTCGATGGCCTCCAGCGGGCCGTTCACGACGCAGCGGATCATCCACCGGTAACCATCGACACCGATGAACCGGACAATCCCGGCCGACGCCACGCCGACCACCTCCCGGCCCCACGGACCGTCCTCGATCCGCACCTCCGAGGCGTCCTTGCGCAGCGAGTCGGCCAGTTCCGTGGCGACCTCCCGCCACAGCGCGGCGCTCTTCGGCGCGGCGTAGGCGGCGACGGTGAACCGGCCGTTGGGTGTTACCACCCACACGGCGCTCGGCACGCCCCCCTCGGTGAGCTCCACCTGCAGCTGCCCGGCCTCGGGCGTCGGGATGAGTACCGAGCCCAGATCCAGCCGGGCCAGCGCCGCCGTCGACGGGTCGTCGAAGTCGTCGATATCGAACGGGCCATCCAGCTCATCGTCACCGACAGCCGGGGCCGGCTCGACAGCCTCGTCGTCCAAATCGTCGATGTCGTCGTCCTTGGAGTGTCTTCCAAAAGCCATCACAAACTCGCATGTCCGCCGGAGGAACCGTGGCCGCCGTCGCCACGGGAAGTGTCGGCCAGGCCGGCCTCATCGAACGAGGTCACCTCGACCAGCTCGGGCAACTCCACCCGCTGCACCAGCAGCTGGGCGATCCGATCGCCGCGGTGCACGATGATTGGCTGCTGGGTGTCGAGGTTGATCAAGGCCACCTTGATCTCGCCGCGATACCCCGCGTCGACCGTGCCGGGACTGTTGACGATCGAAAGTCCCACGCGCGCAGCCAAACCCGAACGTGGATGCACCAACCCCACCATCCCGTACGGGATGGCCACCGCGATCCCCGTCGGCACCAGGGCGCGATGACCGGGCGGCAGTTCGACGTCGAGCGCGCTGAACAGGTCGATGCCCGCATCGCCGTCGTGAGCCCGGCTGGGCATCGGCAGGTCGCGGTCGAGGCGGACGACTGCCAAAGGGGTGGACACGAGGCCACAGATTACCCTTGGCGGCGTGTCCGACACGCGCGCAGCACCGCAAATCGTGCGCTATCGCGAGCGGTTGTGGGTGCCGTGGTGGTGGTGGCTGCCCGGTTTCGCGTTGGCCGCGCTCATCGCGCTGGAAGTCAACCAGGGTGTGCGCGCTCTGCCGAACTGGGTGGCCTTCGCCGTGCTGCTTCCGGTCGCGGCCGCGGTCATGTTGTGGTTCAGCAAAACCGAACTGCGAGTGGTGAGCGGCAGGCCGGACCAGCCGGCCGAGGACACCGAGCTGTGGGTCGGGGTGGCGCACCTGCCCGTCAGTGTGATTTCCCGGTCAGCCGAAGTGCCCCGGTCCGCCAAGTCGGCCGCCCTCGGGCGCCAGTTGGATCCGGCCGCCTATGTCGTGCACCGGGCGTGGGTCGGCCCGATGGTGCTCGTGGTGCTCGACGACCCGGATGATCCCACGCCGTACTGGCTGGTCAGCTGTCGTCATCCAGACCGCGTCCTGTCCGCGCTGCGTACTCCCCAGTGATATGGGGGCCCAGAGCTGCCGGGTCAGGCCGCGCAGTCGGTACAGATCATCACGCCGTTCTTCTCACTGGCCAGCCGGCTGCGGTGATGCACGAGGAAGCAGCTCGAGCAGGTGAACTCGTCGGCCTGCTTGGGGATCACCCGCACAGACAGCTCTTCGCCGGACAGATCGGCGCCGGGCAGTTCGAAGTTTTCGGCGGATTCTGACTCGTCGACGTCCACTACGGCAGACTGGGCTTCGTTGCGCCGTGCCTTCAGTTCCTCGAGTGAATCCTCGGAGACGTCGTCGGTCTCGGTGCGCCGTGGGGCGTCGTAGTCGGTAGCCATCGTCTTGTCCCCTCCGTGAACCTTGCGACAGAGCTTTGTACCAGCGTCGAACGCATCCGCCAAACGATTCGTGCCCATATTCGGGTCTTATCAAGTGTGATTTGCATCACAGTTGGCCGCAGCCCCTGTCCAGGCGGTGGCAACGCGGGTTTTAGAGTGCAGGTGTGGTCGCTCAAATCACCGAAGGCACGGCTTTCGACAAGCAGGGTCGGCCGTTTCGCCGGCGCAATTTCATGCCCGGCATCCTCATGTTTGCGGCCATGGTCGTGGTGACTCTGATTGTTTGGGTGATCGCCCTCAACCGTCCGCCCGATGTCACCGAGGCGGCGGTGTGCAATCCCCCGGCCGATGCCGCGGCCGACCCCACCCAGTCCAGGCTGGGCGAGCAGGTTACGCGTGCCTCGATGACCGAGGTCGGCCCCGCCAACCTGGCCGACACCAAGATCCGTGTCCTCAATGCGAGTGGTCAGGGTGGCCAGGCCGCGGAAGTCGCCGGCCAGCTGCGTGACCTGGGATTCGCCGAGCCGACGGCGGCCAACGACCCGTTGTACGAGAACAACCGGCTGGCGTGCCAGGGTCAGATCCGGTTCGGCCCCAGCGGCCGGGCGGCGGCCGCGGCGGTCTGGCTCGTCGCTCCGTGCGTCGAACTGTTCCAGGACCAACGACCCGACGACACCGTGGACCTGGCCATCGGCACCGACTTCACCGAGCTGGCGCGCAGCGACGACATCGAAGCGGTGCTGTCCAGCCTGCGGCCGGAGGCCACCCAACCCGCCGATCCGACGTTGTTGTCGAAAATCCACACCGCGGCGTGCTGACGCGATTCCGTTGCACCCGAACGTTATTCGATAGCTACAGTCCACCGGCCCGGCTCAGCGCAGCCGCGAACGCCTTGTCCACGCCGGGCGCGGCCGCAACCACCATTCCCGCGCCGCCGACCGACCCGCTCGGGGGCGGCAGCCGCAGCCGTGCGCCCGCCTCGGCGGCGATCAGCGCTCCGGCCGCCCAGTCCCAGACGTTGAGGTTGTCCTCGAAGTACACATCCAGGTGGCCCCCTGCGACCAGACACAGGTCGAGGGCCGCCGACCCGAGCCGCCGGATGTCGCGAACCTGCGGTAGCAGCGTGGCCAGCACCGCTGCCTGGCGTTTGCGGAGTTGTCGATCGTAGCCGAATCCGGTGCCCACCAACGTCATTGACAAGTCGTCGACCTGGCTGCACCGCAACGGCGTGCTCGCCCCGTTGCGCCGAACATGCGCTCCATGGCCGAGCGCTGCTGAGTACAGCGCGCCGTCGACGACGTTGGCGATGGCACCGGCAAGCGACTCCCCGTCGACCTGCACGGCCACCGACACCACGTAGGCGGGCAGTCCGTAGACGAAGTTGACCGTGCCGTCGATGGGGTCCAGCACCCAGGTCGGTAGCCCGTCGGGGCCGTCTGCGCTGCCACCGCCCTCCTCGCCCAGGACACGCTCGCCGGGGCGCAAGTCGGCCAGCCGGTCGCGCAGCAGTCGTTCGGTTTCGGTGTCGACGACGGTCACGGGGTCGGTGGGGGTGCTCTTGGCCCGCACCGCCGGGCCGGTGGACTCCCGTTGGGGGGTGTCGCCGAAGACTTCCTCGCGACGGCGCCGCACGAAATCCGCTGCCTCGGTCGCCAACCGCTCGGCCACCGAGCGCAGTTCGGCGGGATCGAATTCGAGTCTGTCCACGGGCTTATCGCAACACAAATTGTCGCTAACCGGTTGCCCAGCACCCGCACCAAAGCATTGCGGAGCTACTAGTGTGTGGGGCGCGTCGTACTTGCCGGCCTGTGCAGAGGAGCGCTCATGACCGCCACCGATTCGCCCGCAGCCGATCCGAGCACCAACGGGGTTTCACAACGTCGGGGGTTCGGCGTCGACGTGGGCGGAAGCGGCGTCAAGGGCGGCATCGTGGACCTCGACACCGGCCAGCTCATCGGCGACCGGTTCAAGCTCCTCACCCCGCAGCCGGCCACCCCGGATGCGGTCAGCAAGACCATCGCTGCCGTCGTTCGCGAATTCGGCTGGACGGACAAGGTCGGCGTCACCTACCCCGGCGTGGTGACCGGCGGCATCGTGCGCACTGCCGCCAACGTCGACAAGGGGTGGATCGGAGTCAACGCCGGCGAGGCCATCGGCAAGGAACTCAACGGCCAGCCGGTGACCGTGCTCAACGACGCCGACGCCGCTGGCCTGGCCGAGGAGAAGTTCGGTGCGGGCCGCGACAACACCGGCGTCATCGTGCTGCTGACGTTCGGCACCGGCATCGGTTCGGCCGTGATCCACAACGGCGTGCTGCTGCCCAACACCGAGTTCGGCCACCTCGAGGTCGGCGGCAAGGAGGCCGAGCATCGGGCCGCCTCCTCGATCAAAGAGAACAAGGGCTGGAGCTACGAGCGCTGGACCAAAGAGGTCACCGCGGTGCTGACAGCCATCGAGAACGCGATATGGCCCGACCTGTTCATCGCGGGCGGCGGAATCAGCCGCAAGGCCGACAAATGGGTCCCGTTGCTGAAGAACCGCACACCCGTCGTCGCCGCGGTCCTGCAGAACACGGCCGGAATCGTCGGAGCGGCGATGGCCGCCGACGTGGACGTCACGGCTACTGGGAAGTAGCCACGCCCGACGGGGCCCAATTCACGGCTCGCCGTGGTGTCAAATTTGCCGGTCGAGGCAGCGTTATCGGACACTGTCGTTACAATGGTCGACGGCGGCCGCCTAACGGATAGCGGCGAGTATCCCAGCAGATATCAACGCCACATTCGACCTAGCCGACGCTTTTCGATGGTGCACGCCCACGCCCGTCGAAATTCGCAAGACCGAAAGGGTGTACGTGGCAGCGACAAAGGCAAGCCCGGCAGCCGCAAAGCGGGTGAAGCGCAGCGCTACCAAGAACCGCGCCAAAAAGGCCTCGGCGGCCAAGACCACCAACGGGTCGGCGCCGGCCAAACCCGCCAAGCGGGCCACCAAGACGGCCGCGCGCACGGCGAAGTCAGACAAGCCTGCCAGCGCCGCCAAGAGCCGCGCAGCAGCCAAGCCGGCCAAGACCACCGCGGCCGCCAAGTCTCGGCCGTCCTCGCGCCCGTCACGCGCCAAGGCCGACGCCAAGTCCGATGGCGCCGCCCCGCGTAGGCGCGCCAAGAAAGCGACCGCACCGGAGCCCACGACCGCCAAAGCCGACGTCACGGAGGACGACGAGCTCGAGACGACCGACGAGCTCGAGGAGGAGCCCGGCGACGACCTTGATGTGGAGGTGCCGGACCTGGACCTCGAAGACCTCGAAGTCGGGGACGACGAGGCCAGCGGAGACGACGTCGCCGGAGAGGACGAGAGCTCCGACGCCAAGGCCAAGCCCGCCGCGGCAACCGCCGAGGATGTGCCCGCCGCCGACGACGACGAGATCGCCGAGCCGAGCGAGAAGGACAAGGCATCGGGCGACTTCGTCTGGGATGAGGAGGAATCCGAGGCCCTCCGCCAGGCCCGCAAGGACGCCGAACTCACCGCATCAGCGGACTCGGTGCGCGCCTACCTCAAGCAGATCGGCAAGGTCGCGCTGCTCAATGCCGAGGAAGAGGTCGAGCTGGCCAAGCGGATCGAGGCAGGCCTGTACGCGACCCAGTTGATGATGGAGAAGGCTGAGCGCGGGGAGAAGTACTCACCCAAGGATCGGCGCGACATGGCGTGGATCTGCCGTGACGGTGATCGCGCGAAAAACCATCTGCTGGAAGCGAATCTGCGACTTGTGGTGTCACTGGCCAAGCGCTACACCGGCCGCGGCATGGCGTTCCTCGACCTCATCCAGGAAGGCAACCTCGGCCTGATCCGCGCGGTCGAGAAGTTCGACTACACCAAGGGGTACAAGTTCTCCACGTATGCCACCTGGTGGATCCGGCAGGCCATCACCCGTGCCATGGCCGACCAGGCGCGCACCATCCGCATCCCGGTGCACATGGTCGAGGTGATCAACAAACTCGGCCGCATCCAGCGCGAGCTGCTGCAGGACCTGGGCCGCGAGCCCACGCCCGAAGAGCTGGCCAAGGAAATGGACATCACCCCCGAAAAAGTCTTGGAGATCCAGCAGTACGCGCGCGAGCCGATCTCGCTGGACCAGACGATCGGCGACGAAGGTGATTCGCAGCTGGGCGATTTCATCGAGGACAGCGAGGCCGTGGTTGCCGTGGATGCGGTGTCCTTCACACTGCTTCAGGATCAGCTGCAGTCGGTGCTGGAGACGCTGTCCGAGCGTGAGGCCGGCGTGGTGCGGCTGCGATTCGGCCTGACCGACGGGCAGCCGCGCACTCTCGACGAGATCGGCCAGGTCTACGGAGTCACCCGCGAACGCATCCGGCAGATCGAGTCGAAGACCATGTCGAAGTTGCGGCACCCCAGCCGTTCTCAGGTGCTGCGCGACTACCTGGACTGAGAATCACTCCCGATTCTTGTTCTGACGAGCAGGTCTTGACAGGAGGCTCCGCGACTGTGGCGACGTTCGGGCTGTAAACGAGGTTTTATCGTTTGCTAGCTGTCAATATCTGCCCTCTGTCGTCGTATCGCTCCCAACGGGGTTCCATACGGACCAAACGCATTTGAGCTTCGTCAGCCCTTTTTCGCGCTCCTTCTTGTGCCGTATTGCCAGCCGCGCGACATCTCATCGCACTGCGCGAACATGGCCTTCGCCCGGTGTCGCCCGCCGGTTTATCTACGGCTCACACAGGACTATTCGCTATAGACGTGCCGGAAGGATTGGAGGCGCGGTATGAGCTGGTCAGGAATCCTCGTAATGACGGCGGTGGGACTCGGCGCGGTGGCGGTGCCGGTGGTGTTCGCGGTCGCCGGAGCGGGACAGGCGTCAGCGGGTCCAGGTATCTGCGTTAGCGGCCCGTTCGGGTATGCATTCGCATGCGTGGACACGCCCGGATGGGGCTGGGGCTGGGAAAGTGGATGGGACAACGGTTGGCACGGCGGCGAATGGGAGGATGACGACTAAGTCGCCTCCGTTGCGCGCGATGTCGAGAATTGCGCTCGGCGCCTTAAGGCCCCTCCCACTTAAAACACACTCTTTCAGCGGTGGGCCTGCTGCACGATGCGCCGCGCTTCCTCGGAATCGGGTGCATCCAACTGCATTTCGTCGACACTCTGGTGCACATAGAACTCGAGCTGCATGTTGTCAGGATCGCGGAAGACGACGGTCGGTCCATACCCGATGTCGATGATGCCCGAGTGCGTCACGCCCTTCACATCCAGATGAGTCACCCACCGTCGCAGTTCATCCAGATCCGCGACCCTGAACGCTAAGTGATCGAGACCGACGCGGCGTTCATCAAATGCACCGGTTTCCGGAGTCCCGTCGTGAGTCATGACCGTTACTGCCACACCAGAAGGGTGCACCAAGGACCTGGTCTCGAATGTCTCGCCGCCCGTGCGATGCACGAGCGTGAAACCCACGACGTCCTGCCACCAGGCGGCTGCTCGCTCGCAGTCCGAAACCGTCAGGTCTATATGCGAGATGCCCATGAGTGCTGGCATGCCGAATTCCCTTCTCACGGTGGCACGCGGCCGCAGCTCACAGCAGGGACGACCGTAGATGTTGGGGCCGCCGCATCGTGCCGGTTCCGCTTCAATGCTTAGATGATGCTTCTACGTCACACGTCTGTGGCACGGATGGCAGGAGACCAACGTCATGAACACCGTGCCCCGCCGCAAGAACTTTTGCGCCGCCGCGGTCGGCAGCCTCGCCGCCGCAACGGCCCTCTGGGCTGCGGTGGTCACCACTGCCGCCACGGCTTCGGCCGACCCCGACACGGAATTCATAGAGAAGGTCAAGTCACTCGGTCTCGAGGTGGGGCCCGAGGACGAAAAATACGTCTTACAGATCGCGCACTCCGTCTGCGTCTTGTTGGACGCGAAGGGATCGGCGGACGAGATTGCTGACGCGATGACGGACGAAGGGGCCACCACCGAGCAGGCACAGGGCTTCGTCGACGCCGCGGCGGCGCATTATTGCCCCCAGTCCATCGGGTTGTAGCGAACTCAGACCCGGCCGACCACGTCGTTGATGATCGCCGCCAGTTCGCGCGGCTTCGTCTCCATCACGATGTGGCCCGCTGTCAACACCCGATGGTCCACCTCAGCACCGAGATTGGCGATCATCTGCTCGGCCAGCGCCGGGGGTACCCCCACGTCGTCGGTCATGCTGACGTAGGTGATCGGCACGCCGCGCGGATAGCCGGTCAACCGTGAGTTCCAGAGGATGGCGGACTCGGGCACGAATCCATCCCATACTCGGCCCACTGCTCGTCGGTCATGTCGTTGCCAAAAAACATCTTCGCGCGCTCCTCGGTGGGCATCCTGGGCTCCCCGGCGGCATGTCGTCACCGAAGAGGATCGGCCGCGCTTCGTCCCGGCGCGGGCACGAGGCCTCCGACATAGACGAGTTCGGCAACCCGCTCCGGAAATCGCGACGCGGTCTCGGTGACCGTCATCCCACCGAGCGAGTGCCCGACGAGAACGAATCGGTCTAATGCGGCCCGGTCGGCGGAGTCGACGACGGACTGGACGCAATCGTGGAGCGTCACCGTCGTCGATATCGGCCGAGCGACTACCGCGACCCGGCAGATCGACGGCGATCGCCGGAGCCATCAGATGCGCGAGGACCGAGTCCCAACATGCCGCGCACTGATTCGCGCCGTGCACAAGCACAACGCCGTCGACGCTCAATTGACGTCCCGTCGACTAGCGCTTCCGCGCGCGGACCTTATACGTCGCCGGCCACGACTCGCGGGTCTCGTCCCCCGAGAGCGGAATGCCCTTGCTCCCGATTCTGATCTCGTAGGCCTCCTTGCCTGCCCCGACCTCGCGGTTGGCGTGTTCGGTGGCGAGGTAGATCAGTTGGTCGATCTCCGCTTCGGCGAACGACACGAAGGACGTCTTGCGGACTTCGTCGTCGCCGGGGGTCATCCGTTCGGGCAGGACCCTCGATGCCAGAGCCGCCAGGCCCAACAGCGTGAACGGAATGACCCAGTAGCAGACGAACGACAGCGGCGTCTTGGTGTCGAGAATCGTCGCATCGCCATACACGATCGGCGGAATCGCCGACGACACCGTCATGCCGGCGAACGCCGCGATCCAGATCCAGGTCAACAGCGTGGTGATGCGGGCGAAG
This sequence comes from uncultured Actinomycetota bacterium, assembly GCA_963800125.1. GTDB lineage: Bacteria > Actinomycetota > Actinomycetes > Mycobacteriales > Mycobacteriaceae > Mycobacterium. The sequence goes on from CAWDAC010000054.1 coordinate 100,050, forward strand.
AGGTCGCTCTTGACCACCTCTTCCGGCTGGTCCACCGCCGCAAACTCACGCACGAACGGCCTGCCGATCAGCATACTGCGTGAGGGCGACCAGGAAGATCCCGGCATTGCTCAACGGCTGCATCCACTTCTCCATGAACGACTGGCTCACCGTGAACGTGAGAAACGCCAGGACCAGAAAGGTTCCGATGGCGCCGATTTCGAGTGTGCGCCCCGGCGTTCCCTTGATGCGCCCGATCACGAACGACGCCACGGCTACCGCGAGCGCGACCAACACAGCGGTGGCGAAGGGGACGTTGCCGACCAATACCCAATAGACGATCCACGGCGCAAAGCCCACCAGAATGCTCACGGTGGGTCAGTGTATGTAGTCGGGGTCGTCGGGGACGACAGTCCACACTAAATTTGTAACGATGACCCAACGCCGCAATGTGTCGTCGGAATCGGACTTCGAGGCCGCGGTCGGCTATTCGCGCGCGGTGCGCACCGGTCCCTTTGTGGCGGTCTCCGGAACCACCGCTGCCGGCGAGACCATCGCCGATCAAGCACGAGAAGCGTTGCGTCGCATAGAAACCGCGCTCAACGAGGTTGGAGCGACACTGTCCGACGTGGTGCGTACCCGCATATTCGTCACTGACATCACCCGCTGGCGCGAGGTCGGGGCCGTGCACGCCGAGGTGTTCGGCGACATCCGTCCGGCCGCGACGATGGTGGAAATCTCGGCGCTGATCTCGCCCGAGCTGATGGTGGAGATCGAGGCCGACGCCTATGTCGGCGGGGCGAGCGGCGAGAACCGGCCGCCGGCGCCCGGCGGATAAGGCGTGACACTCGTCACAGCTCCGATCGGCAACGGGCCGTACAGATGCGGGAACACCATCGAGTCGGGATCCGTCGGCACACCCGGTTCCCAGCGGACCGGAGCCGGCAGCCGGTCGGGATCGAGGCTTATTAGCACCAAGTCGGTGCGCCCGGCGTAGAGCCGGTTGGCCGGCAGATGTACCTGCTCCGGCGTGGACAGATGGATGAATCCGACGACCTCGAGGGATTGCGGCCGGTGCTCGCCACGCTCCTGAGCCAGCCGCCAGTCGTCGGCGGCGCAGATGTGCAGCAGGACCGGTGGCGGCGGGTTCACGCCCCCAGCCTGCCGTGCGGGTAACGGCCGAGGGAGTGAAAAACGACACACCCGTATACGGCTTGGGAACAAGGCCGAACGCCAAAGCGTCTGACAGAGTGAAGATGAGCGAGACCGGCGATGAGCCGGTAGGAGAACGAGCAGAGACGGAGGAGCCATGACCGCAACTCTGACCAGCCCCGAATTGACCAAGGCTGATCGGTGCGATCGCTGCGGCGCCGCTGCTCGTGTGCGGGCGAAGCTGCCCTCGGGAGCCGAGCTGCTGTTCTGCCAGCATCACGCCAACGAGCACGAGGCCAAGCTGATCGAGCTGGCCGCGGTGCTGGAAGTCAACCCGGTCGAGCCGGTCGACGCGTAAGCGACTCGCCTCCCAATCCCGGCAGGACGGCGTTTCGTCAGGAATGCTGGACTGGTCATGAATGACCAGCCGCCGGTGAAGCCCTCGCGTCACCACATTTGGCAGATCACGCGACGGACGCTGTCGAAAAGCTGGGACGACTCGATCTTCTCGGAGTCCGCACAGGCCGCCTTCTGGTCGGCATTGTCGTTGCCGCCGTTGTTGCTGGGAATGCTCGGCAGCCTTGCGTATGTCGCACCGATCTTCGGACCGGACACCCTGCCGATGATCGAGGACCAGCTGATCGGCACCGCGGACAGGTTCTTTTCGCGCAACGTCGTCAACGAGATCATCGAGCCGACCGTCCGTGACATCGTCAGGGGCGCGCGGGGCGAGGTGGTGTCGCTGGGTTTCGTGATATCGCTATGGGCCGGCTCGTCGGCGATCTCGGCGTTCGTCGACTCGATCACCGAAGCCCACGATCAGACGGCGCTGCGCCATCCGGTGCGCCAGCGGTTCTTCGCGCTCGGCCTGTACGTGGTGATGCTGATCGTCGCGATCGTAACGGCCCCGTTCATCGCGCTGGGGCCGCGCAAAATCGCCGAGTTCATCCCGGACAGCTGGGACAACGTGCTGCGTTACGGCTATTACCCGGCGCTGTTTCTCGGTCTGGTGGTGGCCGTCAACATCCTCTACCGGGTGTCTCTGCCCAAGCCCCTGCCCTCGCATCGGCTGATTCTCGGCTCCGTGCTTGCCGCCGTGGTGTTCCTGGTCACCACGTTTGGTCTGCGGGTCTATCTGACGTGGATCACCAGTACGGGCTACACCTACGGCGCGCTGGCGACGCCGATCGCGTTCCTGCTGTTCGCCTTTTTCCTCGGGTTCGCGATCATGCTGGGCGCCGAGTTGAACGCCGCCGTCGAAGAAGAGTGGCCAGCGCCGGTCACCCACGCGAAGCGGTTCCGGAGGTGGTTGGAGGAGAAGGCGGCCGAGTCGCGCGAATCACTCAACGGCGGTTCGGCAGCGAGCCGAGTCGCCCGCGACCGCGACGACCAAGGGCGACGCCCCTACTTCTTGAGCTTCTCGTAGATCCGCTTGCAGTCCGGGCACACCGGCGAACCGGGCTTGGCCGCCTTCGTCACCGGAAACACCTCACCGCAGAGCGCGACGACGTGCGTACCCATGACGGCGCTTTCGGCGATCTTGTCCTTCTTGACGTAGTGGAAGTACTTCGGGGTGTCGCTGTCGGTCCCGTCGTCGACGCGTTCGTCGGTGTCGGTGCGCTCGATCGTCTGGGTTCGCATGAGTTCATTGTGCCCCGGCAATACATCGGTAAGAAACCGATCGGTTCGGCCGGCCGGGAGTGTGGAACAGTGGGGGTATGAAACACGGCCAGGAGCTGGGTTTCGACGACGACGGTCGGCCGGTTCTGATCACCCGTGCCGCACCCGCATTTGAGGTGCAGCACCGCGAGCGGGTCCGCAAGTACGTGATCCTCATGGCATGCCGCATCCCGGCGCTGATCCTCGCGGCGGTGGCGTACAGCGTGTGGGAGAACGGACTCATTTCGCTGGCGATCATCGTGGTGTCGGTGCCGTTGCCGTGGATCGCCGTGCTCATCGCCAACGACCGGCCACCACGCCGCGCCGAGGAGCCGCGGCGCTACGCCGCCCGTCGCATACCGCTGTTCCCGACCGCCGAACGGCCCGCGCTGGAGCAGCGCACACGGTCGGCACCGCAACGGGACGGCTTCGAGCAGACGGGCGACGTTCCTTCCTGAGGCCCATCTAGCTGTATTTCTCAGACGATTCTCAGGTCGACGGCCCAAAACCGCAGATCAACACGTGTGAATCGGCCGGTTCGCGGGAACTCCTGGTGGCAATTGGGCGTTGAAGTTCTTGACAGTTCGAGCCGAGCAGGAGGCCGTTATGGCAAATGCCACCATAAGTCGGATAGACCTCGACCTGGACGCTCAGAGTCCAGCCGCTGATCTGGTGCGCGTGTACCTGAACGGCATCGGCAAAACGGCCTTGCTCAATGCCGCCGATGAGGTCGAGCTCGCAAAACGCATCGAGGTCGGCCTTTACGCGCAACACCTGCTGGAAACCCGCAAGCGTCTCGGTGAGAACCGCAAACGCGATCTCGCCATCGTGGTCCGCGACGGCCAGGCGGCCCGCAGCCATCTGCTCGAGGCCAACCTGCGACTGGTGGTTTCGCTCGCGAAGCGCTACACAGGCCGTGGCATGCCGCTGCTGGATTTGATCCAGGAAGGCAACCTCGGCCTGATCCGCGCGATGGAGAAGTTCGACTACAGCAAGGGTTTCAAGTTCTCCACCTATGCCACGTGGTGGATCCGTCAGGCCATCACCCGCGGCATGGCCGACCAGAGCCGCACCATCCGGCTGCCGGTCCATCTCGTCGAGCAGGTGAACAAGCTCGCCCGCATCAAGCGGGAGATGCACCAGAACCTCGGCCGCGAGGCCACTGACGAGGAACTGGCCGCCGAGTCGGGCATCCCGGTGGAGAAGATCACGGATCTGCTTGAGCACAGCCGCGACCCGGTGAGCCTCGACATGCCGGTGGGCAGCGACGAGGAAGCGCCGCTCGGCGACTTCATCGAGGACGCCGAGGCGATGTCGGCCGAGAACGCCGTCATCTCCGAGCTGCTGCACACCGACATTCGGCACGTGCTGGCCACGCTCGACGAGCGCGAGCAGCAGGTGATCCGGCTGCGGTTCGGCCTCGACGACGGCCAGCCCCGCACGCTCGACCAGATCGGCAAGCTCTTCGGGTTGTCCCGGGAGCGGGTGCGCCAGATCGAGCGCGAGGTCATGGCCAAACTGCGCAACGGCGAGCGAGCCGACCGCCTGCGCTCCTATGCCAGCTAGCGACCCCTTCAAAGAGGCCCGCCGGTGAAAGCCGGCGGGCTTTTTTGATACACCGACGCGATGTTGCAACCCTGTTCCCGCAGCTAGGCCGCTAGACTCGGGCTTGACGAAGGGTTGCCTCATGAACGATCTTGTCGATACCACCGAGATGTACCTGCGGACCATCTACGACCTCGAAGAAGAGGGCGTAGTGCCGCTGCGTGCCCGCATCGCCGAGCGTCTTGAGCAGAGCGGACCCACCGTCAGCCAAACCGTGTCACGGATGGAACGCGACGGCCTGCTACACGTGGCCGGCGACCGTCACCTGGAACTGACCGACAAGGGCAGAGCGCTGGCCATCGCCGTGATGCGCAAGCACCGGCTGGCCGAGCGGCTGCTGGTCGACGTGATCGGGCTGCCGTGGGAGGAAGTGCACGCCGAGGCATGCCGGTGGGAGCACGTGATGAGCGAGGACGTCGAACGCCGTCTTGTGAAGGTGCTCGACAACCCGACCGTGTCCCCGTTCGGCAACCCCATCCCGGGCCTGTCCGAACTCGGCGTCGGCGCCTCAATCGGCTCCGAAGACAGAAACCTGGTTCGGTTGACCGAGCTGCCATCCGGATTCCCGGTGGCGGTGGTGGTGCGCCAGCTGACCGAACATGTCCAGGGTGACGCCAGCCTGATCGCGCGGCTTAAGGACGCCGGCGTGGTTCCGAACGCGCGGGTGACGGTGGAAGCCAGTGCCAACGGCGGTGTCATGATCGTGATTCCCGGCCACGAGCAGGTGGAGTTGCCGCACGAGATGGCCCACGCCGTGAAGGTCGAAAAGGTTTAGGGCACAACGGCACTAACACGCCTGCCTGCCGAATCCCCGTCGCTTCGGGAGCTCCACTCCCAGTTGCTTGGCGAGCCGGTATCCGGTGGCGGCGAGTTCACGGATTTGTTCGGGCCGCATCCCCGACTGCAGCGCGGTGTCGAGCATCCCGGCCATCCGGTGCGTGGGATCGCAGCGCAGCGCCGCCTCCAGCGATACACCGGCCAACGGCCCGTCGCCGCGGGCATAGGCCGAGAACGCCAACAACACCAACGCCTCGACCCGCCAGGGTGCGGGAAGCGTCCGGGAGAGCATCGCCCACAGCGACTCGGCCTGCGCCGCTCTGTTCCCCACGGCCAGCGCGTACAGCGTGTCGCGCACCTGCGGGTCGGTCAGTGCGCACGCCAGCTGGGCCACCAAAAAGTCGGGCAGCACTTCTCCTGCGGCCACTTGGCCCGCCGCAGCCATGGCGTCCCGGATGTCTCTCGCGGCGTCGACATCGACATCGGCCTGCTCGCGGATTAAGCAGGCCAACGCGGCGCTCGCTGCCGCGTCGGTGACCTCGATGACCTGCTGGAGCTCATCGCGACGGGCATACAGCCGGCGACCGTCCAGTACCGCCGCCATCGCCAGCGGCGATGCCGAGGGGTCGTCGATGATGCCGCTGCTCCTGCTCGCGTCGAGGCAGTGCCATTGACCACCCGCGTCGACCGTGTCGACGATGTGAATGTCGAGCAGCTCGATCCCGTGCTCCGCCAGGCAGTCTCTCAGTGACTTGGCCAGTTCGCGGTATTCGTCGTTGCACAACCGGCAGCCCGCGCCCTCGGCGTCGACCACGACCGCGATCGCGGCGTCCGGGCGGGCCGCCGCGGCCACCTCGGCGACGTGGCTGACGGAGCCGAATAGCTCCGGCGAAAGGTCTACGCGCATAACGCAACCCATCTCGCCGCGGTCGACGGTCACCAGAACGAGGGACTTTTCGGGCACGAAGCCAAGAACGGCGGGCAACGCCGCGATCAGCGCGCCGGGCCGGTTGAGTTGGAAATCGGGTTGCGATGTCGTCATGCCCCGACGATGGGCATTGAGACCGACCGGGACCGCGGCCCCGGGCGGCGCGGGGGCGCGGCTGGGGATGAACGCGCGACTGGGTATGGCGCGCTAACGCGGAACCATGCGGCGCACCTTGAGCACCGCATCGGTGAACAGGCTGTCCAGCGCCTGGGTGTCCGGTGTGGTTTCGGATGTGCCCTGCTGCTGCCAGGAGGCGGTCACCTGCACGTCGGCGACCAGCGCAACCAGCGTCACCGTCCGGGTATCCGACGACTGCGACGACTCCGATGTCACCGTCTGATCGACGGCGTAGGTGTCGTCGGCGTCCACCGGCGGCGCCGGCCGCAGATCCACCGTCACCTCAGAGACCTGGACCACGCCCCCGCCGACCGCGCTGGTGAACGACGAGCAGTCGGCAAGCTGGTCGACCTTGGCGCGTAACGAGGTCACCGGGCGGGTGACAATGACGATGAGGCTGGCGCCGCTGTCGTCATCGGTCCCCCGCGCGGCGACGCTGTTCGGTGTTGCGACGGGTGGCGGCGCACATTCGGGCGGCGTCACCACCGATCCGGCGGGCACACCGTCGATCTCGTGCAGCACGCGCTCGACGTCCTTCGGGTCCAGAACAACGGCTGGATACTCCGCGGGGAATCGCGCCGGTTCGATCAGCAAGTCGGCCACCGGAATCGGCTTGGCGGGGCTGGCCTCCGGATCCACCGCTCGCGCCGTCCCGTTGACAGCGCGGGCACAGCCACCGACCAGCGCCGCCGCCGTCAGCAATGCGCAGCCGACGACGGGCAGCCAGAATGTGCGCGGATCCCGCAGAACCGTGCTGACCATTGCTGTAATCGTCTCATTGCCTGGTCGCGGCGGCTTTCAGGCGCGCGCGGACGCGGGCCGATTCGCCCATTTCGGCATCTTGTTCACGGGATATTTGCGGGCGTCGGCATGCGAGATTGCCGCAACCGGCGTACACCTTCACATATGGCTTCGGTGCTGGAGTACGACCTCGTCGTCATCGGTTCAGGTCCTGGCGGGCAGAAAGCCGCCATCGCGGCGGCAAAGCTCGGCAAAACAGTCGCCGTCATCGAGCGCGGCAGGATGCTCGGCGGTGTGTGCGTGAACACCGGGACCATCCCCAGCAAGACACTTCGCGAAGCGGTCGTCTACCTCACCGGCATGAGCCAGCGCGAGATGTACGGCGCCAGCTATCGGGTCAAGGAGAAGATCACGCCTGCCGATCTGCTGGCCCGCACCACGCACGTCATCACCAAGGAGCAGGACGTGGTGCGCAATCAGCTGATGCGCAACCGGGTCGACCTCCACACCGGGCACGGCCGGTTCCTCGACGCGCACACCGTGTGTGTCGATGACCAGACCCGCGGTGAAAGAACAACTGTCCGAGGCGAATTCATTGTGATCGCCACCGGGACCAAGCCGGCCCGCCCGCCCGGCGTCGAGTTCGACGAGCATCGGGTGCTGGACTCGGACGGGATCCTGGATCTGAAGTCACTCCCGTCGTCGATGGTGGTGGTCGGCGCAGGCGTGATCGGCATCGAATACGCATCGATGTTCGCAGCGCTCGGCACCAAGGTCACCGTGGTGGAAAAGCGCGACAGCATGCTGGACTTCTGCGATCCCGAGGTGGTCGAGGCGCTGAAGTTCCACCTTCGCGACCTGGCGGTGACGTTCCGCTTCGGCGAGGAGGTGACGGCCGTCGACGTCGGCGCCGCGGGTACCATCACGACGCTGGCCAGCGGGAAACAGATTCCCGCCGAGACGGTGATGTACTCGGCCGGTCGTCAGGGCTCTACCGAACACCTCGACGTCGAGAACGCCGGGCTGGAGATCGACAGCCGGGGGCGGATCTTAGTCGACGACCAGTTCCAGACCAAGGTCGACCACATCTACGCCGTCGGCGACGTGATCGGATTCCCCGCCCTGGCCGCCACCTCGATGGAACAGGGACGGTTGGCCGCCTATCACGCCTTCGGTGAGCCGGTGAAGGGCATGACGGAGCTGCAGCCCATCGGCATCTACTCCATACCCGAGGTGTCCTACGTCGGCGCCACCGAGGTGGATCTGACCCGCGACTCCATCCCCTACGAGGTCGGGGTGTCCCGATATCGCGAACTGGCCCGCGGCCAGATCGCCGGCGACTCATACGGCATGCTCAAGCTGCTCGTCTCCACCGAGGACCTCAGGCTGTTGGGCGTACACATCTTCGGCTCCAATGCCACCGAGTTGGTGCACATCGGCCAGGCCGTGATGGGCTGCGGCGGCACCGTCGAATACCTCGTAGACGCCGTCTTCAACTACCCGACATTCTCGGAGGCCTACAAGGTCGCGGCACTGGACGTGATGAACAAGCTGCGCGCGCTCAGCCAGTTCCGCTCATAGGGTCAGCAGTCATCGTCGAACACCGTAGGCGCCGGGTCAGCCGGACCGCCGGCCTGGGCTCGCGTGAGCAGCTGGACGACTCCGTCGTCGAATGGTGGTGAGTACGAGACGTTTTCGTCACATCCGCCGCCGTCGAGGCCGCCCACCAGCCCGGTGATGGTCGACCCCGTGGTCCACGGTGCGCCGCTGGTGCCGTCGATCAGCCCGGCGCACGGCAGCGACGGGAAGCCACCAGGCGCCAACTCCGTCGCCGCCTGACAGCCGATCGGACCGCCTCCGACGCCCAGCCCGTATCCGGTCACGGTAACTACCGTGCCCGGTCTCGGCGCGGTCCCCAGCGCGAGCCCACCACCGGCCTCGGCTTCGACCGAACCGCCACCGTCGCGCACCACTCGTAGGATTGCGAAGTCAGCCAGCGGATCCTGGTTCTTCATCCAGCGCGGGTCGAGGTAGATCGCGTCGACCTTCCAGACATCCGCCGGGTCGGCGGCGTCCTTAAAGCCGGCGACGAACGTGGTGTCGATGCCCTCGGCCACGCAGTGCGCCGCGGTGAGGATCAGGTCGCCCCCTGGCGAGTCCAGCACGGCAGCCGTGCACGTGTGCAGGTCGCCGCCTCCCAGAAACACCGCGCCGACCTTCGGGTGCGGCGGCACGGGTGCAGCGGTCATCTTCGTCGCCGCCGCGGTCTCGCTGCTCGCGTGAGGCTCCGGGGCAGACGGATGGCCGCAGGCGGCCGTCATCGCCAGCAGCCCGATCACCAGTGCCGCCGACACCCGCATGCAAACCGATCTTGCCCGATCGCGGTGCCTCGGGCCGGTTCACCTGGACTTCAAAGCAGGCATCCAGGCGAATGAGACACTGGAGGTCGCGGTGTTAAGGAGGTGAGCCAATGGACGACAAGCAGGAACAGCGCTACGAACCCGAACAGAGCGGGATGTACGAGCTGGAGTTCCCCGCGCCGCAACTGACCGCGTCAGACGGCCGTGGGCCGGTGATGATCCACGCCCTGGAGGGCTTCTCGGACGCCGGGCACGCGATCCGGCTGTCGGCCCAGCATCTCAAGAACACACTGGACACCGAACTGGTGGCGTCGTTCGCGATCGACGAACTGCTGGACTACCGGTCGCGCAGGCCGCTCATGACGTTCAAGACCGACCACTTCACAAACTACGAGGAACCCGAGCTGAGCCTGTATGCCCTGCATGACAGCGTCGGAACCCCGTTTCTGCTGCTCGCGGGCATGGAGCCGGATCTGCGCTGGGAGCGCTTCATCACGGCGGTCCGGCTGCTGGCCGAGAGGCTCGGGGTGCGCCAGACGATCGGGCTGGGCGCCATCCCGATGGCGGTGCCGCACACCCGCCCGATGACACTGACCGCCCACGCCAACAACAAGGAGCTGATCGCCGACCACACGCCGTGGGTGGGCGAGGTGCAGGTCCCCGGGAGCGTGTCCAACCTGCTGGAGTACCGGATGGCCCAGCACGGCCACGACGTGGTCGGGTTCACCGTCCACGTGCCGCACTACCTCGCCCAGACCGACTATCCGTCGGCCGCCGAGGCGCTGCTCAACCAGGTCGCCAAGTCTGGCTCGCTGCAGCTCCCGCTGACCCTGCTGGCCGAAGCGGCCGCCGAAGTGCACGCCAAAGTCGAAGAACAGGTCGATGCGAGCGCCGAAGTCGCTCAAGTGGTGGAGGCACTGGAGCGCCAGTACGATGCCTTCATCGCCGCCCAGGAGAACCAATCTTTGCTGGCACGCGACGAGGATCTGCCCAGCGGTGACGAGCTCGGCGCCGAGTTCGAGCGTTTTCTAGCGGCCCGGGACAAGAGAAAAGAAGGCTTCCAAGACGGGGACGAAGGCAATTAGGCGATCACCCAGTCCGACAACGAAGTTGGCGAATTGAAAGCGCGAAAGCCGAATCTGCGCCCGGTGCGAGAACTGACGCCTTCGCTGCAGTTTCGCACCATCCACGGATACCGCCGCGCGTTCCGAATCGCCGGGTCGGGTCCGGCGATACTGCTGATCCACGGAATCGGGGACAACTCCACCACGTGGAGCACGGTGCAATCCACGCTCGCACAACGATTCACCGTCATCGCCCCCGACTTGCTCGGACACGGAAGATCCGACAAGCCGCGCGCCGACTACTCCGTCGCCGCGTATGCCAACGGAATGCGAGACCTGCTCAGCGTCCTCGACATCGAGCGGGTCACGGTGATCGGGCATTCCCTCGGCGGTGGCGTGGCCATGCAGTTCGCCTACCAGTTCCCGCAGCTGGTTGACCGGCTGATCCTGGTCGGCGCAGGTGGGGTGACCAAGGACGTCAACTTCGCCCTGCGGATCGCCTCGCTGCCGATGGGCAGCGAAGCGCTCGCGCTGCTGCGACTGCCGATGGTGCTGCCTGCGCTTCAGGTGCTGGGCCGGGTCGCCGGAGCGGCGATGGGTTCGACCGGATTCGGCCGCGACCTGCCCGACGTGATCCGCATTCTCGCCGATCTGCCGGAGCCGACCGCGTCCTCGGCTTTCGCCCGCACGCTACGCGCGGTTGTGGACTGGCGTGGTCAGGTCGTCACCATGTTGGACCGGTGTTATCTGACGGAATCCGTTCCGGTGCAACTGATTTGGGGATCTCGCGACTCGGTGATCCCGGTCAGCCACGCGCGGCTCGCGCACGCCGCGATGCCCGGCGCCCAGCTGGAGATTTTCGAGGGTTCCGGGCACTTCCCGTTCCATGACGATCCGGACCGCTTCGTCGAGGTGGTCGAGCGGTTCATCGATTCGACCGATCCCGCCGTGTACGACCAGGAGATGCTTCGGGATCTGCTGCGCACCGGCATCAGCGAGGGCGCCATCACCGGATCGATCGACACCCGTGCCGCGGTGCTCGACGCGATGGGCACCGACGAACGCAGCGCCACCTGATCGTCGCCCATCCGGCACGTCGTAGCATCGGCTCATGGCCATCGACGTGACCGTGCTGCGTGTCTTCACCGATGCGGATGGGAAGTTCGGGAATCCGCTCGGCGTGGTCGACGCAAGCACGGTGGATCCCAGCGATCGACAGCGCATAGCCACCGAATTGGGTTATAGCGAAACGATATTCATCGACGTGCCGGAGCGCGATGCGAGCACCGCGCACGCTCGGATCTTCACCCCCGCCACCGAACTGCCCTTTGCAGGCCATCCGACCGTCGGAGCGTCATGGTGGCTGCGGGAGATCGGCATTCCGATCCACACCCTGCAGGTGCCCGCGGGCGTGGTGCAGGTCAGCTATGACGACGACCTGACCGTGATCCGTGCCCGCGCGGAGTGGGCGCCGGAGTTCGCGATCTACGACCTCGAGTCCACCGACGAACTGTTCGCCGCAGACCCGGGCGACTACCCGGACGACGTTGAGAACTACCTGTGGACGTGGACCGATCGGGACAGCGGCGTGCTGCGCTCCCGGATGTTCGCGGCCAGCCTCGGTGTGCCCGAGGACGAGGCGACCGGGGCGGCCGCCGTCCGCATCACCGACTACCTCAGTCGCGACCTCACCATCGTGCAGGGCAAGGGGTCGGTCATCCAGACCCAATGGAGTCCCGACGGTTGGGTGCGCGTCGCGGGCCGGGTCGTCAACGACGGGACCAAGCAGATCGACTGACCCGCCTTCCGTCAGCCCGAGGTGGGCTGGGGGTGCTTCCCGCTTGCGGGGGACTCGCGGTGCGCGCGCAGCGCCTCGATCTCGCGCTCGAAATCGTCGGCCGAAGAGAACGACCGGTAGACGGACGCGAATCGGAGATAGGCGACCTCGTCGAGATCACGAAGCGGGCCCAGGATCGCCAGTCCGACCTCATGGCTGGGGACCTCGGGCGAACCCGTCGCGCGCACCGTGTCTTCCACTTGCTGCGCCAGCAGGTTGAGGGCGTCGTCGTCGACCTGGCGACCCTGACAGGCACGGCGCACTCCCCTGATGACCTTCTCCCGGCTGAACGGCTCGGTGACACCGCTCCGCTTGACGACCGCGAGCACGGCGGTCTCCACGGTGGTGAACCGGCGGCCACATTCCGGGCAGGACCTGCGGCGCCGAATCGCCTGACCCTCGTCGGTTTCCCGGGAATCAACCACTCGGGAGTCGGGGTGACGGCAGAACGGACAGTGCATGACTGCTCCTTCGCCGCGCCGACAATCCCCCGCAAGCGGGTGGGCCCCCAGCTTGCTTGGGGAGTACCCCCAACCTACCTCGAACGCCTCCGAGCGTACCTTTGCGCCCCGCTCGGAACCCAGAGTCCGGGTGATTGATGCCTGTCGCGTCCGCGTGCCGACCACGGGCGTTGTGCGGCAGCGCGTTTCACCGCACATGATGCACCGTCAGCCGACCGGTGCGATCAGGGTCTGACCGGCGTCCAGCGACGCGGACTCGAGTTGATTGAGTTCGCGGATGCGGTCGACGACATGGCCGACGGGGGCGTCAGGCGCCACCCGATGGGCGACCTGCTGCAGCGTCTCGCCCGACTGCACCTGGACCACGGCCAGCTTGTCGGGTACCGACGCCGAAGAGCCGCTGGTGCCGACGATCCCACCGAACTGGGCCACCACACCGAGCCAGACCGTGATCAGTGCGGCGAGCAGCGCCAGTCCGACAGTCGTTGCGGGTGTGATGGGGCGCCTGCGATGCGATGCGCGGGACATCAGCACACCGGGACCGCGGTAGCCCATCGGCGCTCCGCCGGGCCGACGCCGCGCCTGAGGCACACGATAAGGACGTCGCATCTGGGCCCGACGGTAAGGCCGCCGTGCGACGGGTCCCGCCAGGACCTCTCGGGTGTCCAGAACTGTCATCTGCCTCGCCTTCCGCTCCGGTTATTCGCTCTTGTGTTCGAACTCTAGTCGATCAGGTGTTCGATTAATAGAACATGTGATCGAACTGTTGCCGAACGATAGAACGGGCCACCGACAAATTTCGGCGGCGGCCGCCTGGCCACCCAAAATCGGCGACACGCCTCGAACACATGTTTGATTATCGACCGTTCGGCGACTACATTCGGCGACATGAGCGAGGACCGCACCGACAACCGGACCAACACAGCCGGCCCCGACAACACCGGCGATCGCCGCGGACCGGAGAGCGCCCTGACCGAGCGGCAGCGCACGATCCTGCAGGTCATCCGGGCCTCGGTCACCAGCCGCGGGTATCCCCCCAGCATCCGGGAGATCGGCGACGCGGTGGGTCTGACGTCGACCTCGTCGGTCGCGCACCAGCTGCGCACGCTGGAGCGCAAGGGCTACCTGAGGCGCGATCCGAATCGGCCACGGGCGGTCGACGTGCGCGGCGCAGATGACATGGTGACGCGGTTGGTGAGCACCGATGTGGCCGGGTCCGACGCGCTGCCCGAACCGACGTTCGTCCCGGTGCTGGGCCGAATCGCGGCCGGCGGTCCGATCCTGGCCGAAGAAGCCGTGGAGAACGTCTTCCCGCTACCCCGGGAACTGGTCGGCGAAGGGTCGCTGTTCCTACTCAAGGTGGTCGGCGAGTCGATGGTCGACGCGGCGATCTGCGACGGCGACTGGGTGGTGGTGCGTCAGCAGAACGTCGCCGACAACGGCGACATCGTCGCGGCGATGATCGACGGCGAGGCCACTGTGAAGACGTTCAAGCGCGCCCGAGGCCAGGTGTGGCTGATGCCGCACAACCCGGCCTTCGACCCGATTCCCGGTAACGACGCCGCGGTGCTGGGCAAGGTCGTCACCGTCATTCGCAAGATCTGACGCCAACTAGTCCGCGTTCACAAACCCGTTGGCACGGGCGACTTCCTCGTTGACGAAGTAGACGTCCGCGGGAACGTGCTCGTAGAGATCGCTCTCCGGAACCCAGTACCGGCCTGACTCGGTGTCCGCCTTGACCGGGTACCCGGTGGGGGCCAGGTAGGGGTCCGCGAGCGGCAGGTGAATCGCGGTCTGGGGGGCCGGCGCATCGCTTGGAGTCGCCACATCGACGGGCGCTTCTGCGGGTTCGTGAAGATCGGCGGGCGGCTCGTCGGGCTCGTCAAGATCGGCTGGCGGCGGCTCGTCGGGCTCGTCAAGATCGGCTGGCGGCTCCTCGGGCTCGTCAAGATCGGCTGGCGGCTCCTCGGGCTCGTCAAGATCGGCTGGCGGCTCCTCGGGCTCGTGAAGATCGGCTGGCGGCTCCTCGGGCTCGTCAAGATCGGCTCGCGGCTCGTCGAGTTGGACCGCAGCGTGGCGGCCGGAAGTGGGATCGGCTTCCGACAGGATGCGCGTCGGCGCCGTGTCGACGTTGTCGGGATCGGGTTCGAATTCGGAGAACTCGTCGCCTTCACCGTCGGCCGGTTCGAGCGATTTACGGTGCAGCCCGCCCAATCCGAACGGCGCGGAACCCGACGGCCGATCATAGTGGTCGGCGAGCCGTACGGAGGGATGGTCATCGGAGTCTTCCAGCCGCAGCGCCTCGGCCTCGGCGGCGGTGTCATGGGTGGTGTCGACGTCGAACGGGCTCTCCAGCGCCTCGACGTCCTCACCGCCCCGGTTGCGCAGCGTCGCGGCCGCGACCAGTCCCACCAACACCAGCAGGGGCACTAATGCGAGCAACCACCACCATGACGGCGTAAACCAGTTGCGCTCGTTGGAATCTGACGCAGCGGCATTCGGCGCCTTTGCAGGTTCATAACCCGGCACCGACAGCCCGCTGAGCCCGGATGCCAGGTTGGCCGGCTGGGTGCTGAACTTGTTGGTTTGCTTGTCCCAGGAAATCTCCCCGCCGGTGAACCTCTGCGTGACGACGTTTCCGCTCTCCGTCTGATCGGCCATCGGAGGCCCGAGTGAGCCTGCAGCGCCGCCGAGTTTCTCCCATGCCGCGTTCATCGCCCCGCGCACGATGAACGCGCCGTAGTCGGGCGTCCAGAAGATCACCGGCTGGTCCTTGGCCGAGAAGGTGCTGACCCGGCTGTCCGTCTTCAGCCCGCCGTCCGCCTCAGTGCTGGCCGGGAAGCCGAGGTCGCTCTCCGGGCCGCCAACGGACTCATACTTTTCCAGGATCTGACCGGAGACCACGTTGGCGCCGGTGGCCGGGCTGTAGAAGACCTTGCCCCCGGCGAAATCCTGCCCCGCACCGTCCTGGCCGATCGCGTACTGCTCGCCCTGTTTGGCGCCGAGCGGGCCCAATGCCCCACCGGCTGCCCGCCTGGCAGCGTTGATCGCCGAGGTGGCGTCGTCGGGGATGGCCAGCCCGTCCAACTGTCCCGCCAGATCGGGCGGCACCGTCGTGAACTCCTTCGATGCCCGGTTCCAGGACAGCTCGCCGCCGGTGAACTTCTGGGTGACGACGTCACCCTTGAAGGCCTCGTCCTCAGTCGGGACACCCAGAGGCCCCGCGGAGCCGCCCAGCTTGTCCCATGCTGCGTTTATCGCTCCGCGGACGACATGGGGCGCCGGTGTCGGGTGTCCAGAAGATAACGGGCTTGTCCGCGGCGCTGAACGTGGTGTTGCGGCTGTCCGGGCTGACCAGGCCAGGACCCTCGTCGATGGTCGGAAAGCCCAGGTCACCGTCCGCAGCGCCACCCAGCGACTCATATTTCTCCAGGATCGCGCCACCCATGATGTGGGCGCCGGTGTCGGGGGTGAAGAAGATCTTGCCGCCGGCGAAGTTCTGGCCGAAGCCCCCGCCGATCGGGTAGACGCCGCCATCGCTAGGCCCCATCGGGCCCGTGGTACCACCGCTGGCGTCATACGTCTGGTTGATCGCGTCGACGGCATCGGATTCCGGGGTCGCCGCCGCTACGGGCGCCAGCACGAAGGCCAGTGCCGCAGTCAGCAGAACTGCCGCTGTGCGGCCGATCGCGGTGTTCAGCAGGGCTCGCTCCCCACTCATCCACCCTCCCCGTTACGGCAAGGACCCCATGAAAATAGCGCGTTCGTGAGCCGTGCATCGCATAGACACGGTATCGAAGGGATCTCGGGTTCCCGGGAAACCGAGTTCGTCCAAGGCGATCAGACGCCCATGGAGCGTCCGATGATCTCCTTCATGATCTCGGTGGTGCCGCCGTAGATGGTCTGCACCCGCGCGTCGAGATATGCCCGCGCAACCGGGTATTCCCTCATGTATCCATACCCGCCGTGCAACTGCAGGCAGCGGTCTATGAGATGGACCTGCTTCTCGGTGGAGTACCACTTGGCCATCGCGGCCTGTTCCGCGGTGAGCTTCTGGACGAGATGCAGCCGGATGAATTCGTCGACCATCATCCGCACCACGGTCGCCTCGGTGGCCAGCTCGGCAAGCAGGAACCGGCTGTTCTGCTGACTGCCGATCGGTCGGCCAAAAGCCTTGCGCTCCTTGGTGTATTGCAGTGTTTCGGTCAACACCGCTTCCATCGCGGCGGCCGCCATCACCGCGATGTTGAGTCGCTCCTGCGGCAGATTCTGCATCAGGTAGATGAAGCCCATGCCCTCCTCGCCGAGCAGGTTCTCAGCGGGAACCTTCACGTCGGTGAACGACAGCTCGGCGGTGTCCTGCGCGTCCAGCCCGATCTTGTCGAGGTGGCGGCCACGCTCGAAGCCCGCCATGCCCCGCTCGACGACGAGCAGCGAGAAGCCCTGCGCGCCCTTGTCGGGGTCAGTGCATGCGACCACGATCACCAGGTCGGAGTTGATGCCGTTGGTGATGAAGGTCTTGGCGCCGTTGAGCACGTAGTGATCGCCCTCTTTGACGGCGCGGGTCTTGATGCCCTGCAGATCGCTGCCAGTGCCGGGTTCGGTCATCGCGATCGCGGTAATGATTTCCCCGGTGCAGAACTTCGGCAGCCAGCGCTCTTTCTGCTCGTCATTGGCGAGGTTGAGCAGATATGGCGCGATGATGTCGTTGTGTAGTCCGAAGCCCATCCCGCTGTACCGGCCCGCGGTGGTCTCCTCGGTCAGCACCACGTTGTACCGGAAGTCGGGGTTGCCGCCGCCGCCATACTCCTCCGGCACCGCCATGCCCAGGAAGCCCTGCTTGCCGGCCTCCAGCCAGACGCCGCGGTCGACGATCTTGTCCTGTTCCCATTGCCCGTGGTACGGCGCGACGTGCCGGTCGAGGAACGCCCGGTAGGACTCGCGGAACAGCTCGTGTTCGGGCTCGAAGAGGGTGCGCTCATACATGACGACACTGCCCATGGAGAACCTCCAGTATTGGACGGGGGCTTTGGTGACGACGATATACCACCCAACCGGATGGTTGGTTTCCGGTACGTGCTCCCCGACCCCGCGAAATGGAATTCCCGGCTGCTAACTTCGCGTCTTGACGACCGGGAATGCTGTTTCGATTCGGGTGAGGACCTAGCCGCCGACGTAGCGGCGCACCCGTCGTCCGCGGATGCTGGTTAGGATCTCGTAGTCGATGGTGCCGGCGGCGTCGGCCCACTCCAGCGCGGTGGGTTCACCGTGCGCCCCCGTGCCGAACAGCACCGCCCGGTCGCCTTCGGCCACGCCGCCGCCGTCGGGCCCGAGGTCGACGACGAGCTGATCCATGCAGACCCGGCCGACGTTGCGAAAGCGACGTCCGCCCAGCCAGACCTCGAGTTGGTTGGACAGCACGCGCGGCACCCCGTCCGCATACCCGCACGGCAGCACCGCGACGACAGTGTCGCTCGGCGCCACCCAGGTGTGGTTGTAGGAAATCCCCTGTCCGGCAGCGACTTTCTTCACCAGGGCCACCTCCGCGGTCAGCGTCATCGCGGGGGTGAGGCCGAAGTCACCGGCGGCCGGGACGGGCGTACGGCCGTAGATCGCGATACCGGTGCGCACCATGTCCCGGGACAGGTCCGGACGGGTCAACGCGGCCGCGGAGTTGGCGATGTGGACGCGTTGCGGCGCAACGCCCACTCGCTCGAGGTCCCTGACGCAGTTGTCCATCCGCGACGCCTGCTCGTCATTGAACGGGTGGTTCGGCTCGTCGCCCCTGGCGAGATGGCACATGGCGGTGCGGAACGTGATCGATTGCTCAGCAACGTATTTTGCGAGCGCGTCACGCGTGTTCTCCCATTCGTCCGGCGCGATCCCGGAGCGGCCGAGGCCGGTGTCGATCTTTACCCCCACCGTCGCCGGGCGGCCGACGGCGTGCGCGGCGGCCACGACCGTCGACAGTTGCCGGGCTGAGGACACCACGACCTCGACGTCGGCTCGGACCGCGGCGCCGAAGTCGGCAGAGAGGGTGTGAAGCCACGCGATCAGCGGCGCTTCGACGCCGCCCCGGCGCAATTCCAGGGCTTCGGCGATGGTGGCGACCCCGATCTCGATCGCACCGGCGCCTAGCGCCGCTCGCGCCACCGGAACGGCGCCGTGGCCGTAACCGTCGGCCTTGACGACCGCCATGACCTCGGTTGCGCACCGCTCGCGCAGCACACCGACGTTGTGTGCGATCGCCCCGAGGTTGATCATCGCCTCGAGCGCCGCCGTGTCAGTACTCGATGGCTTCGATGAGGTCTGACGGCTCATCCATCAACGCCCAGAAACGATCGCGGATCGCGACGGTGACCGGCCCCGGCTGCCCGTCGCCGAGCGGCTCGCCGTCGAGTGACGTGATCGGGGTGACGCCACCCGCGGTGGTCACGGCCATCAGCTCGCCCGCGTCGTAGAGCTCGACGCTTGTCACGTCGCGCAGCGTGGCTTCGATACCCATCGCGTCGGCGATCTCGAACACCGTCTTGCGGGTGATGCCGGGCAGCGCGTTACGTGACGGGGACGCCAGCTTGCCGTCCTTGACGATGACCACGTTGAAACCCGGGCCCTCGGCGACGCAGTTGTCGGCGTCCATCAGGATCGCGGTTCGTGCGCCGCGGTCCTTGGCCTCGAAGCTGGCTGCAGTGAGGTCACCCCACTGGTAGTTCTTGATCGTCGGATCAACGGTGTTGCGGCCCGCGCGACGGACATGGCGCGGCACGATCGCCGAGGTGCCGAAGATCTGCTCCTGCGGCGGGAACGCCCACAGATACGGAATCGCATAGATGTAGACCTGGTGGGTGAGCTTGGACAAGTCTTTCTCGCCCTTGCGTTTTCCGTATCCGCGCGTGACGGTCAGGTTGACGAACGACTCCCGTAGCTGCGACATGCTGACGCACCGTTTGGTGATGGTCGCCAGTTCGTCCTTTGCCATGCCGGCGTCGAGCCGCAGCTTGCGCGCGCCGTCGAGCAGCCGGTCGATGTGGTCGCCGAGCCTGAAGATGTTGCCGTGCCACACATGCGCCACGGTGTACGTCAGGTCCGAGTGCCCGAAGCCGGTGTCGAAGATGGAGATCCGCGCGTCTGACGCAGGGACGTACTCGCCTTCGATCCAGGCCACACCACCCGCGAACTGGCTGGACAGGTCCAGCTCGTAGTCGCTGTACTGGATCACCGAGCCGGGTGGGGTGTCCTCGCGGATGGCACCGGGCTCGACGGCGACCAGGTTACTGGCGCCAAGGTCCGTGGCGGTCATCAGAATCCTTTCGGGTAGATCAGTTCAGGTGAGTGGCGGCGAAGGTCGATCCCGCTTCGCCACGGCTCAACCGCGACCGCAGGCCGGTGGCCCACCAGGCGGCGGCGACTGCAACTACCCCGAGGAAGACCCACTTGTTGTTGGTGAACTGCGGCAGGAACAACAGGGCAACGGAGACGGCGAGGAACACCACCAGCGAGGTGAGATAGAGCGGCAACCGCCACCGGCCCAGGTCGAAGGTGCCGGGCTCGCCCTGCGGGATGGTGCCTCTGCGGTATCCGATCAGCAGCCCGATGGTCTGCAGGATGTAGACGAAGAAGAACAGCAGCGACGCGATACCGATGATGTAGTTGAACGCCTTCTCGTTGACGAGTGCCGACAACAGCAGAACGGTCGACAGGCAGCCGAGGCCGATCACCGCGTAGGTCGGCGTCTTCGTCTTAGCAGAGACGTGTCGCCACACATGGGAGAACGGCAGCATGTTGTCCCGGGCCATCGAGTAGGTCAGGCGTGTTGCGACGAGGATATTGGCCAACAGGCACGCGAGGATGTTGGTCAACGCAACGGCGACAACGATTTTCGTGACGACGGAGCCGGCCTGCTGGTTGATGATCTCTTCGATCGGTGCAGCTACATTGGCCTCGACGGCGTCGGCGTCGCGGATCGCGAGCACGTAGACGACGTACATCAGCAGCTCGATGACGACCGATGTCACCAGCGCATAGAACATCGTCTTCGGCACCACATACCGGGCGTTCTTGGTCTCCTCGGCGACATCGGCGCCCGACTCCACGCCGATCAACCCGAAGAACGGTCCGAGGGCAGCAGCCAGCCATGCCAGCAGATAGGAATCCTTGTCGCCAGATTCACCGCCGGTGAACAGCACCGAGATCGGCTGATGATTATCGGGCGAGGAGAACGCGATAATCGCAACAAGCGCGGTCGCTCCGACCGTGATGACCAGTTCCAGGCTGACCCCGATGTTGTTCACCATGGTCGCGAATCGGACACCGTAGATGTTGATCAGCACGCACAGGAACACCACGCCGATGGCGAGCAGAATCTGGGCGGACTGACTCATGCTCCAGCCGAACAGTCCGCCCAGATAGCCGGACAGGATGAAGCCGACGCCGGTCATGCCGCAGACCCAGCCCATCAACGCGATGAACCCGGTGAAGAAGCCGAGATCGGGACCGTTGATCCGACTGATCCATTGGTACGAGTAACCGGCGAGCGGCAGTTTGGCGGTCAGGTCGGCCGCGATGAATGCCCACAGCGCGAATACCGCACCGGCCAGGAGCAGCGTCCATACGAACGGTGCACCGGCGGTGAAGTACCCGGCGCCGAACCCGGTGAATACGGCGGTGGTGGCGCTGATCGTGGCGAACCCGATGGCGAAGGACGCCAGCGTGCCGACGGAGCGATCAAGTCTCTGGGTGTAGCCGAGCTCAGCGAGCTTGGCGTCCTCGGCGTTGCCCGGGGGCGATGCCTTTGTGTCAGTGGCGGGCGCGACGTCTGTCATGGTTTCTCCAGCGGGGTGGGACGATCGGTGTCCACAGGAAACCCCGCTGACCAGCTCGGCGGAAGTTCCGATATCTGATCTACTGATAACCAACGTTTATCAGTGCCGTCAGTAATACGTCGCAGGCCGCTCAACCGCCTGGCCCTCACCGAAGCTCCACTCCTCGCGGACGTGCCGCACCAGCTCGGCCACTTCCCTGGTGAGGCCGGCCGGGTGCCACGCGAGCGCCGTGTAGTTGCGCGGGCGATCCGTGATCGGCACGTAGACAATGCCCTGCCGCCCGTACAACCGGGCGCTGGCCGCGCTGGTGAAGCTGATACCCAGGCCCCGCGCTATGGTCGTCGTCTCCTCTTCGTAGGTGGCGGCGACGGCTGCGATGGTCGGCGGCTTGCCGCCGCGGGCGTCCATCGCCATCCAGTAGTCACGCCACCTGCCCGCACTCGAGGGGGCGACCACGATCGGATCGTCCAGTAGCTCGGCGATCGCCAACTCCGATCGGTGCGCGAGCCGATGGTCGCGCGGAAGGCATGCCACCCAGTCCTCGGCGTCCAAGATGAACATCCGGTGCTCGGGCAGGTCTACTGGTGGCCGGATGATGGCGACTTCGGTGCTGCCGTCGGCGAGGCCGGCCGTCGGATCGGAGAAGTCGAATTCTCTTGGCTCAACAGTGATTTCGGGATACGCGGTCTCGAAGTGACGCACCAGCCGGAACAGCAGGTCCGCTCCGGTGCCGATCAGGTAACCCAGCCGGATCCGCCGGTAGTGCGCCGAGAGCGCGATGAGGTCGTCGACCGCATCGTCAACGCCGCGCAACGCGTCACGCACCTTCGACAACCAGGCCTGGCCAAGCTCGGTCAGGGCGACCTCGCGGGTGCTGCGGGTGAACAGCATGACGCCCAGCTGATGCTCGAGCTGTTTGATTGCCGTCGACAGCGCGGGCTGCGTGATGAACAGCCTCTCGGCGGCGCGGCGGTAGTTCAGCTCCTCGCCCAGCACGGCGAAGTAGCGGAGCTGGCGCAGCGTGACATCGGCGGTCGTGACGTCCTCCCTCGGCCGCTGAGATTGGGCTCTTGGTCGTTTGATCCTTGGGCGGATTCAAGGTTCGATTGCAGCAGCGACTGGTGGTGGGTGTGACAGTAGTCGGTTGAGGACGTGGGTGGGGCTGTCGTAGTCGTAGCGTTTCCGGGGTCGGTCATTGAGTTTCGGGGGCGCCCCCAGCTAACTAAATCCCAATATCGACGCAGCGTCGGCAACGGCGGTCAGAACTCGCCGAGATATAACCGGCCGTCCTGGTCGTCGGTGCATTCGGCCATCAGCCGTAGGGCTGACACGTCGGCGCCTGGATCACCGTGCCGCCGGCTTCGCGAACCCGTGACACCGCGTCCTCGATGTCGGCGACCGTCCACATCGGCACCGTATGGTCGCCCGATCGCTGCCGCCCGCGACACCGGCCATCGGCTGGCTGGGCACCACCTGCCAGCCATCCGCGATCCGACCCGGCTCTCCCAGGCACCCCGCCCCATAATTTCCGGCGCAACGATGGCTCCGGTCAGCGACGCGAAAGTGAGCGTGAGCCGCCAGCCACACCCGCGTCGGCCCGCCGTGGACTGGCAACCCTAAAGCTCCGGTCGCCAGGGCGAGGAATTTACGGGGATGCGCCCTGGCGGTCGGTTCCGGGCAACCGGAGGTCGATTGAATTGAGCATCTGGACGGTCCCCGGTCTGGTCAGCCGCCGGGGCGTGGCGCTTTTTGAGGCGTCTACCCCTCCCGCCATGCTCCGGCGGTCAGACAAGCGAGTTTGCTGCGTGACCACAGTCGCGGCAGTAGCCAGCGCCCCAACGCAGCTAACCGATACCCCGCAGCGATTCCCAAACAGCCCGCTGAAGCCCGCCGGTTTGTGGCTCTGATCCTGGACTAGCCCGTGAACTTGGCGGGGCGTTGCGGGAGCGATTCGGGGTAGCGAAGGCCGGTAGGTTAGCCATAACAGACGGGAATTCCATTTCGGCGAAGGGGTGGGTGTGGTCGAGTCGCTGCTGGTTCAAGAGGGTGGCCGGACGATCACCTTCACTTTCGATGACCTGATGCGCTATCACGGGCCGGGATCACCCGGCGGCGTGGCGGTCGCATTCAAGTCGATGCACCGCGCGTTCCCCTTGCTCTCGCCCGACGAACCTCCGCCACGGCGATCCATTGTGGTGCGGACGGCCTTTCGCGGTCCCGGTGCCCGCGACGGGTTCGAGGCGGTGACCCGCGCGGTCTCCGATGACCGCTATACGGTGGACCGCTCACTGGTGAGATCCGACCGCGGCAGGCTGCTCGAAGACTTCGTATTCGTGCTCGACATCGGCGATCGGACCGTCACCGTGTTGCTGCGTGAGGGCTTCGTCACCGACGAATTCATCGATCTGGCACGCACTGAGAACCGCACCGATGCGCAAGAGCGCCGACTTGATGAGCTGAAAGCGCAACTTGCGCAACGGGTGTTGAACACGCCGACAGAGGACGTGTTCGACGCTGTGTCTTTGACAACCGAGCAGACGTAAAGGCCCCTAGAACACCCGGCGTCGGGGCTTTTGCGTTCCCCAGCTTGCGCGTGGGCCCA
Organism: uncultured Actinomycetota bacterium; assembly: GCA_963800125.1. Lineage (GTDB taxonomy): Bacteria > Actinomycetota > Actinomycetes > Mycobacteriales > Mycobacteriaceae > Mycobacterium. The sequence goes on from CAWDAC010000054.1 coordinate 124,214, forward strand.
GCTCGTGCTTAAAACGTCGCGAAGTCACGCAGGCTGGCGGCCAACGGGATCGGCACCCGAGCCTTGATGCGGGTGCCATCGGGGTTGTGCTCGGTGGCGTCCACCCGGCCGTCGGCATGCACCCGCGCCACCAGGTCGCCGCGGTCGTACGGGATGGTCACGTCGACCATGGTGTCCTTCGGCGTCACCAGTTGGGCCATCCGCTGCTGCAACTGACCCAGCCCCTCGCCGGTGCGGGCCGAGACGAAGACCGCGCCGGGCAGCGCACGCCTCAATTGCGCAAGCGCAAGGTCGCCTGCGGCGTCAATCTTGTTGACCACCACCAGTTCCGGCACGGGTCGGCTGTCATGGGCTGTGCTTGATGTCGCCGCCGGAGCGGCTCCGGTGATCACCTCGTTGACGACCTGGCGGACCGCGTCGATCTGCGCCAACGGGTTGACATCCGAACCGTCTACCACGTGCACCAGCAGGTCGGCATCGACGACTTCCTCTAGCGTCGATCGGAACGCCTCGACCAACTGAGTGGGCAGATGGCGAACGAATCCGACCGTGTCGGTCAACACGAACGGCCTGCCGTCGTCGAATTCGCCTCGGCGCGTGGTGGGTTCGAGTGTTGCGAACAACGCGTTCTCCACGAGCACACCCGCACCTGTCAGCGCATTGAGCAGACTGGACTTGCCGGCGTTGGTGTAGCCGACGATCGCGATGGACGGCACCTCGCTGCCCAGCCGGCGGCTGCGTTGCGTGTCTCGGGCCTTCTTCATGGCCTTGATGTCACGGCGCAGCTTGGCCATCCGTTCCCGGATGCGACGGCGGTCCGTCTCGATCTTCGTCTCGCCGGGGCCGCGCAAGCCCACGCCGCCGCCACTGCCGCCTGCTCGTCCGCCCGCCTGCCGGGACATCGACTCACCCCAGCCGCGCAGCCGCGGGAGCATGTACTCCATCTGCGCCAGCGTCACCTGCGCCTTGCCCTCCCGGCTGGTGGCGTGCTGGGCGAAGATGTCCAGGATCAGCGCGGTGCGGTCGATGACCTTCACCTTGACCGCCTTCTCCAGCGCGGTGAGCTGGGCAGGGCTCAGCTCACCATCGCAGATGACGGTGTCGGCGCCGGTGGCGATGACAACGTCGCGCAGTTCCTGCGCCTTGCCGGAACCGATGTAGGTGGAGGCGTCGGGCTTGTCGCGGCGCTGGATGAGTCCCTCGAGCACCTCGGAGCCGGCCGTCTCGGCGAGCGCGGCCAACTCGGCGAGGCTGGCGTCGGCGTCGGCGGCACTGCCTTCGGTCCAGACACCGACCAGCACGACGCGCTCGAGCCGCAGCTGCCGGTACTCGACCTCGGAGATGTCGGTGAGTTCGGTCGACAGACCCGCCACGCGGCGCAACGCCGTGCGGTCTTCGAGGGCCAGCTCACCCGAACTCGGGGTGCCGCTGATTGGAAAATCGGGATACGTCATAAGTAATCAGAAATGGTGCACGCTGAAAGTGCTTCGTGCATCTGAATTAACGCTGCTGCGCACGCCACCATTCCTCGGATATCTCGCCACGGGCCACCAGTACCGAGGGGCCGCGCAGGTAGCTGCTGGCATCGGTGATCGTGACGGTGACCTGACCGCCGGGGATGCAGACCTCAAGCGTGCCGGTCGCCGCACCCTGATGTGCCAACGCAGCGACGGCGGCCGCTACGGTTCCCGTGCCACACGAGCGAGTCTCGCCGACACCGCGCTCGTGTACCCGCATCGTCACCGAACCACCGGCAGGAGCGGTGATCACCTCGACGTTGACGCCCTCGGGGAATTGCTCGGTGTCGAACTGCACCGGTCCGGCGACGTCGAGGGCGGCCAGTTCGTCGACGGTCAACCTGGGGTGGACGCACGCCAGGTGCGGATTGCCGACGTCGACCGCGAGGCCGGTGAACCGGCGTCCGCCCACGGTCGCCGAGCCCGCGCCGAGCTGGTTGGTCTTGCCCATCTCGACGGTGACGTCGGCGGTGGTGTCGTCGAAGGAGTTGAGTACCACCGGCCGCGGGCCTGCCAGGGAGCCAACGACGAACTCGTCCCGGGTCTCCAGTCCACTCGCCCGCAGGTAATGGGCGAACACTCGAACGCCGTTGCCGCACATCTGCGCGATCGAGCCGTCGGCATTGCGGTAGTCCATGTACCAGTCGGCCGGGCCGACGCCTTCGGGTAGTCGGTCGAAGACCCCGGCGTCGGCGGCCGTGGCGGCCGTGGTCACCCGCAGCACGCCGTCGGCACCGATCCCCCGGCGACGGTCGCACAGCGCGGCCACCGCGGCAGGGTCCAGCGTCAGCCGGCCGTCAAGGTCGGGCAGCAGCACGAAGTCGTTCTGTGTGCCGTGACCCTTGGCGAACATCACCCGATCAGGATACGTGCCGCCATGCCCGCAACGTCTGTTCGACGTTGTCTTGGGCCCTGCTCACGGCACCATCGAGCCAGACGATCCGGTGATCGCGGCGGAACCACGACCGCTGTCGGCGCACGTAGCGGCGGGTCCCGATGAACGTCTGCTCGCGCGCGACGGCCAACGCCTCGGCATCGCCGCCGTCGTCGAGTGCCGCGATGACCTGCGCGTAGCCCAGCGCCCGCGACGCGGTGATACCCGTACGCAACCCTCGGTCGAGCAGGGCCACCACCTCGTCGACGAGGCCGTCGGCGAACATCTTGTCCGTGCGCTGTGCCAGTCGCGCATCGAGAAGACCAGTCTCCCAATCCAATCCGACGATGGCGGTGTCCCATCGCGGTATGCCGATGGTCGGTGCAGACGCGGCGAACGGTTGTCCGGTCAGCTCCACCACCTCCAGCGCCCGCACGATGCGACGACCATCGGTGGGCAGGATCGAAGAGGCGGCCGCGTCATCAACCCGGGCCAACTCCTTGTGCAACCGGGCGGCACCGATCTCGGCCAGCCGCAGCTCCCATTTGGCTCGCACGGCCGGATCGGTGGCGGGGAACGCCCATTCGTCCAGCAGCGACTGGACGTACATCATCGATCCGCCCACGATGATCGGCAGCCCACCGGCGGCCGAGACCCGCTCGACATCCCCGGCGGCGTCTCGCTGATAGCGCGCGACGGTCGCCGTCTCGGTGACGTCGAGAACGTCGAGCTGGTGATGCGGCACACCGTGCCGCTCGGTGACCGGCAGTTTCGCGGTCCCGATGTCCATGCCGCGGTAGAGCTGCATGGCGTCGGCATTCACGATTTCTACGCCGATCTCACCGCTCAGGCTCTCGGCCACCGCCAGCGCCAGCGCCGACTTTCCGGTGCCGGTCGGGCCGACGATCGCGAGCGGCCTCACGGGTGCCAGACGCCGGCGAAATATCCCACACCGTAGGGCGACCCGCGATAGAGCTCCTTGGCGGACCGCGGTGATGATCCCGCACGCGAGGAGGACCAAGGAACCCCGGTCAACCCGGCCAACACCTGGTAGGCGACCCTGCCGACGACAGTGTGGGGCAACCGGGTCAGCGCTGCGGTATCGCCGCCCGCCAACGCGTCATCGAGGGCTGCCTGCAACACGATCGAGTCGGGGTCGTAGCCGCCAGGCGCAGGCGGGGTAAGGGTGTGCGCTCCGTCGGCGACGACGAGCACGCCGACCGGATCGGCGGCGTCGTCGATCTCGGCGCGCAGCCGACGGCCGCGGCCCAGCGCCGCATCGAGGCCGTGATCGTCGGAGTACACCCGCACCTCGGCGCGCGCCTGCGGGTCGACCTGCCCGCGCACCCAAGCCGCGATCAGCGCGCAGAGTGGCAATTCGCCGAGTGCATCACCGGCGTCGGGTGACAGCGCGACGCGCAGGTCGACGCCGTAGCCCGCGAACGTGCCGCTCTGCGCAGGGCCGATGAGGGCATCGGCCGGACCGACTCCGATCGCAATCCACCGCGACGGAAGCGACGCTGCGGCTGCGAACACCGCCTCGCGCAGGTCGGCCAGCTCAGTGGCGGCCGACGCCGCCAACTCGGGAACCATGACCGGTGCCGACGGGACGATCGCGATGGCGCTCAGCACGCAACCAAACTAACGGTCGACAATCACGACTGGCTGCTTGGCAGACACCGTCGCCGCCTCGCCACGGGCCAGGGCGGCCGTCGCCACCACCATCACGACCACCGCGACGACGAGCGTGAACCAGCCCGCGTCCCCGGGGCGCAGCGCCTCACCCAGTACGACGACGCCGAGCACCGAGCCGACCACCGGCTCGGCGACCGTCATGGTCGGCAGGGAGGCCGTCAGCGAACCGGCTCGGAAGGACGACTGCTGAAACGCCGTGCCCGCGATGGCGACCAGCGCCCAGACGTACAGCTCGGGCGTGCGGACCAACTCCCACAGCCCGTCGTCGAGCCGGTCCACCACGCCCTTGGTCAACACCGCGAACAGCCCCCACAGGGCGCCGGACACCAGTGCCAACAGCACCGAACTCACCGGGCCCTTCAAGATGTTGGCTCCCACCACGCACAGCAGCAGCGCGGGACCCAACACGACCACCACCGCCGTCCACGTCTCCAGAGAGGCTCGTGAGTGGCCGGCCGTCGGATTGCCGACGGTCACGATCACCACCACCGACGCAGCGAGCAGCGCCGCCCACGTCCACTCCCACCGGGTCACTCGGTGATGGGTCGCCCGCGCATTGATCGGCAGCGCGAACAGCAGGGACGTCACCAGCAGCGCCTGCACCAGCAGGACGGAACCCAGGCCAAGCGCCGCGGCCTGCAGCGCGAACCCGGCCGCCGCGACCAGACTGCCCAGCCACCACTGCCGGTCGCGGAGCAACCTGGTGAACAGACCGATGTGGCTGACCGGCTCGTCGATGACCTCGTGCGCAGAGCGTTGATGGATGACGTCGCCGATCGCGATGAAGAAGGCGGCGCCGAGGGCGAGCAGGGCGGCGATATCCGCCTTGGCCATCGATGACCTCCTGTCGTCGTCGAGAGATGAGCCTAAAGCGTCTCTCGACCAGCTCAGATTGGCCGTGTCGTCGGGAGCGCTGGAGGTTTCTTAGTGCCATGGCGGTATCACCCTGATCGACACGACCAGCGGTTGTCGGTAGGTAGTGGGACGCTCGCGGGTGCAATGAGCCGCCACACTAGTTTCAAGTTTTGCCTAGATCCCACCGTCGGGCAGCTGGAGGCGCTTGTCCGGCATGCCGGTGCGGCACGGTTCGCGTTCAATCAGTGCCTGTGGATGGTGAAAACCGCGCTCACTGAACGAAAAAGACAGCCGGACACAGCGGTGCCTTGGACCGGGTTTGACCTGATCAACGTCTTCAACTCATGGAAGAAAAGCGAAAGCGCGGGCCGGATGTTTATCGTCGACACCGACGGTGAGGCCACGGTCGCGGTGACCGGCCTGCCGTGGCGGACCGCGGTTTGTCAGCAGGTGTTTGAAGAAGGCGCCGTGGATTGCGGGCGAGCACTGGCGGCCTGGTCAGACACGCGCTCGGGAAAGCGCAAAGGCAAGCGAGTCGGGTTTCCTAGGTTTAAGAAGAAGGGCGGAGTTTCGCCGTCGTTTCGGCTACGCAACAAGCACCCCAAGGACCGCCCTCCGGCAATTCGCGTCGGTGACCACGACCGCGCTCGCTCGATCACCTTGCCCGCAATCGGGCAAATCGGGGTACAAGATGACACCCGGCGGCTGCGTCGCATGCTCGCCAAAGGCCGGGCCAAGATCTTGTTCGCCACCGTCACCCACCACGGCGGCCGCTGGTGGGTGACGCTGAACGTCGAAGCCGCCGACCTGCACCTGGGCCACCACCACTGCCTTCGCGATAGTGGGGATGCTGGCGGGTGGGTGGGCGTCGACCGCGGCCTGACGGCGTTTCTCGTCGCCGCCACCGCCGATGGCACCGAAGTCGCCCGTATCACCGATGCACCCAAACCACTCGCCGCCGGAATGACACGGCAACAACGGCTGGCGAAATCGTTGTCGCGCAAGCAGAAAGGATCACACAACCGTCGCGACGCCGCCGCCAAACTGGCACGGCACCATCATCACGTCGCCAATGTTCGCCGGCATTTCCTGCATCAGATATCCAACGAGCTGGTCAAAATCCACGACCGACTCGTGATCGAAGATCTCAATGTGTCTGGGATGCTGGCCAACCATCACCTGAGTCGAGCGATCTCCGACGCGGGTTGGGGCGAGTTCGCCCGGCTTCTGGACTACAAACAGGCCTGGCGTGGAGGCACGCTCGCCCGGGCCGATCGGTGGTATCCGTCGAGCAAGCTGTGCCCGGCTTGCGGCGCCACCGACGCTGCCCAGACCCTGACCGATCGGCTGTTTGCCTGCAGCTGCGGACGCCGCGCGGATAGGGACACCAATGCGGCGGTGAATCTGGCCCGTTGGGGCCAGACTCATCACGATCGCCTATCAGACCCCCGGACCCCGAAGCAACGGGGCCGGGCCACCAACGCCCGCCGACGGGACGGCGCTGGCCAGCACCCCACGCGTGCCGGTGAAACCAGCCCGAGAGACGCGGGAACTGAAGTTCATACTGCATCAGCGGTCTGAACCCAGGGACGCCCGAGAAGGGCGGTGTCCAACACTCGACAGAGTTGTTCGACATGCTTTAGGAAATGCATCGCATCGGCGTACGCACGCCGGGCGACCTGTTTGAATAGCGGGCGAAGAAACAGGGCGCCGCGTCGCGCGGCAGGTGCGCGGATACCACCCGCGCGGAGGGTACGAGGAACCGAAGATGACGACCAGCGAGCCCGGTGGCACGGCCACCCCCAAACCCGCTCCCCGTCCCGGACCGCCGCGCCCTGGCCCTCGGCCCGGTCCGGCACCGACGGCTCTGCACGCTGCACCCGTTCCCGCAGCCGGCGACCCGCATCGGTACGGCCGCGTCGACCCCGACGGCACGGTGTGGCTGATCAGCAGCGCGGGTGAACGTGTCATCGGCTCTTGGCAGGCCGGCGACACCGAGGCGGCCTTCGCCCATTTCGGCCGCCGTTTCGACGACCTGAGTACCGAGGTCGCATTGATGGAGAGTCGGCTGGCTTCGGGCACCGGCGATGCCCGCAAGATCAAGTCGGCCGCCACGTCGCTGGCCGAAAGCCTGCCCACGGCGGCGGTGCTCGGCGACGTCGATGCACTGGCTGCCAGGCTGACCACCATCCTCGAGCATGCGGACACCGCCGCTGCGGCCGAGAAGGCCAAGCGGGAGGAACACCGCGCCGCCCAGACCGCCCGCAAGGAGACGCTGGCCGCGGAGGCCGAAGAACTGGCGGCCAACTCGACGCAGTGGAAGACGGCCGGTGACCGGTTGCGCGAGATTCTCGAGGAGTGGCGCACGATCAGCGGCCTGGACCGCAAGACCGATGACGTGCTGTGGAAGCGTTATTCGGCGGCCCGGGAAACCTTCAACCGCCGCCGCGGGTCGCATTTCGCCGAGCTCGACCGCGAGCGGGCGGGTGCCCGTCAGACGAAGGAGGCGTTGTGCGAACGCGCCGAGGCACTGGCCGACTCCACCGACTGGGGCCCGACCGCCGCGGCCTTCCGCGACCTGCTGACTGACTGGAAGGGAGCGGGCCGTGCCTCGAAGGACGTCGACGACGCGCTGTGGCAGCGGTTCAAGGCCGCACAGGACATCTTCTTCACGGCCCGCAACGCCCTGTCCGCCGAGCGCGACGCCGAGTTCCGCGCGAACGCCGAGGCGAAGGAGGCGTTGCTGGCGGAGGCCGAGAGGCTGGACACCTCGGACCACGACGCCGCGCGCGCCGCGCTACGCACCATCAGCGACAAGTGGGACAGGATCGGCAAGGTGCCCCGCGAGCGCGGCGCCGAGCTGGAGCGGCGGCTGCGCGCAGTGGAGAAGAAGGTACGGGACACGCCGTCGCACGGCATCGATCCGGACGCACAGGCTCGTGCCGACCAATTCCGGGAACGCGCAGAACAATACGAACGCCAAGCGGAGAAGGCGGCCGCGGCGGGCCGGACCAAGGATGCCGATGAGGCGCGGGCCAACGCCGAGCAATGGCGACAATGGGCGGAGGCGGCTGCCGACGCGCTCGGCAAGAGGGGCTAGGCCTTCTCCGGCCCTTCGGGGCCCCTGTCACTGTCGTCGTCGAGGCTATCCAGAAGTCCTTTGTGCTGTCGCTTGGCGGCGGCCCGGCGGCGTTCCTCCTCGGCGGCGAGCTGCAGCGCGGTGCGCGCCCACACCACCCGGGCCCAGTTGAACGTCAGCACGATCACCGTGATCCACGCGAGGATCAGCCCGATGCCGGGCCCCGGGTGCGGTTCGGGGGCGGTCTGCCGAGACCACACCGCCAGCAGACCCAGAAAGGACGCCACCGTGGATCCGGCCAGCGCGATCCACGCCAGCGCCCAGCGCCTGGTCAGCAGCGCCAGCATCGAGAAGCCGACGCTGAACACAAGCGCCAGCCAGGTGAACAACCGCGACGGCAACGAAATCCCTTCGCCGATCGCGGCGTCGTTGCCTGCCAGCACATCCCAGCCTTTGGCAGCGCCGGTGTGCGGCAGCACGAACGTCAGCAGCAGCACGAACACACCGATGGCGATGACCAACGCCCTTGCGCCGGGGTCGATTTCCCGCGCGACGCGACGTTCGGCAGCCTCGATGTCGCCCTTGAACTCTTCGAAGTCTCCGTTTTGGTTGTCGCCTGCAGTCACCGGGCACATCCGGTCACGGTCGGCTGGCTCGCTGGCACGCCGATACCGGGCATGCCAAGGCCCACACCCTGTGGCCGCTGCCCGCCTGCGTGCGCATCTCCTGCCCGGGTTAGCCGATGGTGCAGCACCGTGCCGTCGGCGATCAGATGGTGGGGCGCAGCGTCGGTCACGGTGGTGGTCACGACGTCCCCCGGCCGGGTGTCGGCGCCCATCGGGGTGAAATGCACGAGCCTGCCGTCGCGGGCCCGCCCGGACATCCGGGCGGTGCGGGCGTCCTTGCGTCCTTCTCCCACGGCCACGAGCAGCTCGACGGTGCGGCCGATCTGGGCGGTGTTCTCCTCCAGCGAGATCCGTTCCTGCAGCTCGATCAGCCGTTGATAGCGTTCCTGCACGACGGCTTTCGACAACTGGCCGTCCAGCTCGGCGGCCGGGGTGCCGGGCCGCTTGGAGTACTGGAACGTGAACGCGGCGCTGAACCGGGCCGCGGCCACCACGTCGAGCGTGTCCTGGAAGTCCTGTTCGGTCTCACCCGGGAAGCCGACGATCAGGTCGGTGGTGATCGCGGCGTGCGGGATGGCCGTGCGCACCTTGTCGAGGATCGACAGGAAGCGCTCGGAACGGTACGAGCGGCGCATGGCGCGCAGCACCCGGTCCGACCCGGACTGCATCGGCATGTGCAGGGCCGGGCACACATTGGGGGTCTCCGCCATCGCCTCGATGACGTCGCCGGTGAACTCGGCCGGATGCGGTGAGGTGAAACGCACCCGCTCCAGACCGTCGATCCGCCCGCAGGCCCGTAACAGTTGCGCGAACGCCCCGCGGTCGCGCGGTTGATCGGGGTCGGCGAACGAGACCCCGTAGGCGTTGACGTTCTGGCCGAGCAGCGTCACCTCCAGGACGCCCTGGTCCACCAACGACTGCACCTCGGCCAGCACGTCACCCGGCCTGCGGTCGACCTCCTTGCCACGCAGCGCTGGCACGATGCAGAACGTGCAGGTGTTGTTGCAGCCGACGGAGATCGACACCCATGCGGCGTAGGCGGATTCGCGTGCAGCGGGCAGGGCCGACGGGAATTCCTGCAGCGCGTCGACGATTTCGACCTGGGCGGTCTTGTTGTGGCGGGCGCGGTCGAGCAGCGACGGCAGCGAGCCGATGTTGTGGGTGCCGAACACGACGTCCACCCATGGCGCCCTCTGCAGCACCGCATCGCGGTCCTTCTGGGCCAGACAACCGCCCACCGCGATCTGCATATCGGGGTCGGCCTGCTTCCGGGGGGCCAGGTGGCTGAGGTTGCCGTAGAGCTTGTTGTCGGCGTTCTCCCGGACCGCGCAGGTGTTGAACACCACGACGTCGGCGTCCGCGCCGGCGGCGGCCCGCCGGTAGCCCGCCGCCTCCAGGAGGCCGGCCAGCCGTTCGGAGTCGTGCACGTTCATCTGGCAGCCGTATGTCCGCACCTGGTAGGTGCGTGGGCTGCGACGAACGGCCTCGTCCGCCGTCGCCTCTCCGGCCACCGT
>CAWDAC010000055.1:0-315702 GCA_963800125.1 uncultured Actinomycetota bacterium
AAAGCCCCCGACACGCCGAGTGTTCGGGGGCTTTTCCGTCTTCTCGCGCTTAAGAGGCGCGGCGGATGCCTCGCTTGAGTAGCAATTCGCGCTCCGATTCCGATTAGACCGCCCCAGATGCCGTAGGGCTCGCCGACGGCAAGCGCATGCGAGCGGCACTGAGCGATCACGGGGCAGCGCCTGCACATCTCCTTGGCGCGCAGCTCGCGTTGCGCACGGGCCCGTCCACGCTCGCCGTCGGGGTGGAAGAACACTGACGAATCGACCCCTCGGCAAAGCCCGTGCATCTGCCAATCCCAGATATCTGCGTTGGGTCCCGGTAGCTGCTGCGGCTGTGGCATTGGAAAACCCCTCTCTACGCACCGATTTGGAGACCGCATGGGTGGGTAGTTGTGGAACCGATCCGAGCACATGTCGCCGATGACTACTCGTGCACACAAAGTAGGGGTGCTTAGCAAAATCAGTCAATAGCCCGAACATGTGCTCATGGACATATCCGCAGGCCGAGAATTTACCTCACGTTCATTGTTGCGACGCTTGTGCTAGGTCGACGGTGATAGCCGAGCTGCCGTTCGCAGCTAACGGACGGTGTTCCGCAGTTCGCTTCGAGTCGTGGCAGTAGGCGGTTCACATCGACGTAACGCCCGCACCACGAACAATTAACGCATGTGAATTGGCCGCAGACCATTACCCGCGGCCACGCAGTTCGCGGAGTTCACCGACGCGATCACAGCGTCAATGACGGTAGGCGGGCCGTCGTCGTCGATCCCCAAGTTGGTTACTTCGGCACACCGCTCTCCATGAACAGCCTGGTTACCGCATAGGCAGATCGGGTCGGCCCGGCCGGGGCTGACGCCAAGGAGCTTGGCGATGGCGCTAGAACCCGTGACCAACGACTTCGGGAATAGTATCGATCAAAATAGTATTGAATGATACAGTTAGGAACGTAACGGATGACAAGTGGAAGTAGGCGATCATGGACGTATACGAGGCGGTCACAAGCCGACGGGCGGTGCGCGGATTCACCGACGAGCCTGTGTCGAGGGAGGTGCTGGAGCGGGTGCTGTCCGCCGCGGCGTGGTCGCCGTCCGGATCGAACCTCCAGCCGTGGAACACCTACGTGCTGACCGGCGCGCCGCTGGCCGAGCTCAAGAAGCGCGCCGTCGAGCGCGTGGCCACCGGCGACCCCTGGGACGAGCGGGAGTACGAGATGTACCCGCCCGCGCTGAAGTCCCCGTACCGCGAGCGCCGATCCGCCTTCGGCAAGGAGCGCTACAGCGCACTCGGCATTGCGCGCGAGGACTGGGAGGCGCGCCAGCGGGCGGCCATCGCCAACTGGGACTGTTTCGGCGCGCCTGCCGCGCTGTTCGTCTACATCGACCGTGACCTGGGCCCGGCCCAATGGGCCGACCTTGGGATGTATCTGCAGACCATCATGCTGCTGCTCCGCGCCGAAGGCATACACAGTTGCCCGCAGATGGCGTGGTCGCAGGTTCGCGAGACGGTCGCGGAGGTCCTGTCACCCCCGGAGGGGCTGATGCTCTTCTGCGGCATGTCGATCGGGTACGAGGACCCCACCGTGAGTTACACGCGTACGGGCCGCGCTCCGCTCGACGAGACGGTCACGTTCGTCGACGGTGAGTTGTCAAGCTGTCACTCGAAATTCGGCGGCGGCGCAATAGTCGCCGGTAGCGAATGTCATCAAATGGTGACGTCCCCAAAAGCGCATAAGGTCGCCTCATGACCGCCGACGCTCCTCGGCAGGCGACCGCTTCGCGTGCGACCGACCGCCCCGGAGATCCCTCGCCTTTCGCTCTCGGGTTGCTGCTGCGCCGGGCGCACTGGCGCGCGGCAGCGGTGATGACGGAGGCGCTTCGGCCGCTCGGCATCGAGTTGCGACATTTTGCCGTGCTGATCGTGCTGGTCAATCGGGGGCGCACGGAGCAGCGGGACTTGGTGGAAGCGACGGGCTCAGACAAGGCGGGGATCATGCGGGTCGTCGACGACCTGGAGCGCAAAGGGCTGGCCGTGCGCAAGTCCGTTCCGGGGGATCGGCGGGTGCGGGCGGTGGAGATCACCCCCAAGGGCCTTGAGCTCTTCGATGCCGCTCACATGGCCGCGGCGCCATTGGCTGAGCGCCTGGTTTCCGTACTGGGGCCCGGCCAGGCCGAGCAGCTGACGGATCTGCTCACTCGATTCACCTCTCACGCCGAGAGTAGGCGCGCCGGACCCCCACGCGATATTGATAGCGTCGGCGGCTGATGATCTTGACCGACGGAGTGCCGACCGCGACGGCAACCGTGCTCAGGAATGCCGCCTTCGGCGACGACCCCGGGCGCTGGCCATTGCCTGCGGCGGGCTCGCCCGACGAACTGTGGCTACGCGCGGTCGTCGCGGGCGGGCAAGGCCGCTACGCCGGCGCCTACGCCGACCTTGCTCGTGTCCGGCGGGCCCACCGGGTCGGTCGGTTGGCGTCGTTGGCGCATAGCACTCAGGCGTCCTTCTTGCGTCAGCTTGGCTGGCACGACCGGGCCCGCGGCTGGGACGGCCGGGCCCTCGCGGTGGCGGGCACCGATCTGGAAGGACGCGTCGACGCGTTGATCGGTCTGGCCGCCGATGCGCTCGGCGTGGGCCGGTTCGCCGCGTCCGCGGAGGCGTTGCGGCGGGCACAGGGTTTGCTAGACGGCGGGCCCGCGCGGCTGGCGGTCCGGCTGGCGTGGGTGTCGGCCGAGCTGGCGATAGCGACGGGCGACGGCGCGGCGGCGGTCGCTCACGCCGAGCGGGCGGTCGAGTTGGCGGCCGTTCTGGGCTCGGCGCGCCACGCGGCGAAGTCCGATGTGGTACTGGCCGCCGCACTCTGCAGTGCCGGCCGTTCCGACCGGTCGCGGGCGGTGGCCGACGCCGCGCTGGATACCACGCAACGGCTGGGGATCATCCCGCTGAGCTGGGCGTTGGCGTGCTTGATGGTGGAAATCGGAAGCGGGACGCACTCCGCTGATGAGGTCGTTGACATTCGCGAAGAGTGCGCCGATACGGTGCGGCGCCGAGGTGGCGTGTTATTAGATCGCTGAGCTAGGTCGTACCGACCCGATCGTTAGTGTTTAGCTCAGATACTCAAACGCCACATGTCCTTTTAGTAACGCTGGAGAGAGCTTCACCGATGACAATTTCGGGAGAACGTCTCGATGCTGTCGTTGCTGAGGCGGTGGCGGGCAACCGGGACGCGCTCCGGGAGGTGCTGGAGATCATTCGCCCGATCGTTGTCCGGTACTGCCGGGCCAGGGTTGGGACGGCGGAGCGAAGCGGTGTCTCAGCAGATGACGTTGCACAGGAGGTGTGCTTGGCCGCCATCACGGCGCTGCCGCGCTACAAGGATCAGGGACGACCCTTCCTGGCCTTTGTGTATGGCATCGCCGCACACAAGGTTGCCGACGCGCACCGCGCGGCCGCCCGGAATCGTTCTGACCCGACTGATGTCGTGCCGGAGCGCTTCTCCGCGGAGGCCGGTCCCGAACAGATGGCCATCGAGGGCGAGTCGGCGGCCCGGATGAACAAGCTGCTGGCGGTCCTGCCGGAGAAGCAACGCGAAATTCTGATCCTGCGCGTTGTCGTCGGCATGAGCGCGGAAGAGACCGCCGAGGCGGTCGGCAGCACAGCAGGCGCGGTCCGGGTGGCTCAGCACCGGGCGTTGGCGCGGCTCAAGGCGGAAATCATCGCGACGGGGCACGACCATGCCTGATTTCAGTCGCTGGGGCGCAAACGGGGGCGATCCGTCGCTGAACGCCATTGCGCGCACGGACCGCTACCTGGACGCGCTCGGCGCCGAGCAGCCGGTGTACTCGACCGATCCGGCCGACGCCGAGCTGGCCAACCTGATGGCGGGCTGGCGCGATGAGGTGCGGCGGCCGCCCGCGACGGGCGTCGCGACGCAGCGCGACGCCGCGATCGCGCTGGAGCGCGCCCTCGGGGCGCGCCGGCGGGCGCGGATGTCGATGGCCGTGCTCGGCTCGGTCGCCGCTGCGCTGCTGTGCCTGGGCGGTTTCGGTGCCATCGTGTACGGCGCCGGTCCCGGCGATGCGATGTATGGGCTGCGCACGGCGCTGTTCGGCGAGCAGCAGCAGACGCGCACCGATCAGGTGGCGCTCGCCTCGCAGCAGCTGGCCGAGGTACAGCAGCTGATCGACGAGGGCCAGTGGAATGCCGCGCAGGACAAGCTGCAGACGCTGACGACCACCGTCGCGACCGTCAATGACGTTGAGCAGAAACAAGAACTGGTCACTCAGTGGCAAGACCTGACCGTGAAGGTCGACGCGCAGGACCCGAACGCGACGCTGCCGCCCGGCGTCCCGCCGCCGGTGATGCCCGAGCCGGCCGTCGTTGCGCCGGGCTCGACCACGTCGACAACCACGTCGTCGGAGACGAGCAGCTCGACGTCGTCATCGTCGGAGTCATCGTCGGAGACCACCACCTCGTCGAGCTCATCGTCCGAGACGACGTCGTCGACCACCACGAGCTCGCCGACATCGAGCTCGCCGGCTCCTGAGCCGCCACCGCCGAGTGGCACACCGACGACGACCACGACGCCGACGACGACCACGACCACCGCCACGACGACGACAACGACGACCCAAGCGGTCACGACGACGACCACCACATCGCGGGCCGCTGCCCCGCCCGCCGCTGGGCCGCCCGCGGGTGGCGGTACGCCGGCCGTCGGTGGCGGCGCGCCCGCCCCTGGGGGAGGCGCCCCGCCCGCCGGAGGCGATGGCGGTTCGCCGGTCGGTGGCGGTGCCCAAGTCGTCGCGCCCCCGACGACAGTCACGTCAGAGGTGACCAGGCAACGCGGTCCGGAAAGTCCGGTGTCGGAGAGCGAGGCGACGGTGACCAGTCCGGTCACGACGACCACGCTGGTTATGCCACCGCCCAAAAAGCGCGGTGACGGCGAATAGCGGCTCAGCTCTCAGCGATAGCCGTCGGACTCCGACGTCGCCTCGTTGAGTGACGCATCGGCATAGCCGCGGCAATAATCCCAGGTCACGTACGCATCGGGCTCAGGGTCGTAGGCCGGCTCGTGCGGGCGCACGGTGCCATCGACCAGCAGCTGCAGCAGGTTGGCGCGCAACATGTCCCAGTCGTGGTAGTGGTCCTGCTGGCATTCGTCGCAGCAGACGACCAGGCCACGAATTCCCTTGTGCGCCAACAACGCCTCGTAGACCGCCAGGTCGGCCAGGTCGGCCTCCACCGCGGTGCGCTCCTGTGCGTCCAGCGGCTGGCCGGGCTCGAGGGCATCAAGCGCTCCCGAAGGGTCGCACGGGTCGTCGGCGAACGGATCGGGTGGCAAACCGGGCGGCAGGTGGTCACGCACGGTTCCACACTACGCAGCCCCACAGGTATCGCGCCAGCGGTTGCCCGCGTGCCCCCCGGATGTCCGACGGGCCGCGTGGGGCCCAGTTCTGGGCGCCGTTGCCGATAGAATCAATTGAGATCTGCGGCTGTGCTTGTCACTGGAGGCCCCAACCATGTCGATCGCTGAAAGCGACATTCCCATCGCCGTCCCGGTGCCGACCGGCGGCGACGATCCAACCAAGGTCGCGATGCTCGGGCTGACGTTCGACGACGTGCTGCTGCTTCCTGCCGCTTCGGATGTGGTGCCCGCCACAGCCGACACCTCCAGCCAGCTCACCCGGCGGATCCGGCTGAAGGTGCCGTTGGTCAGCTCGGCGATGGACACCGTCACCGAGTCACGGATGGCGATCGCGATGGCCCGCTCAGGCGGCATGGGTGTGCTGCACCGGAACCTTCCCGTCGCCGAACAGGCCGGCCAGGTGGAAACGGTCAAGCGGTCCGAAGCCGGCATGGTCACCGACCCGGTCACCTGCTCGCCGGACAACACGCTGGCCGAGGTCGACGCGATGTGTGCGCGGTTCCGGATCTCGGGCCTTCCCGTCGTCGATGACACCGGCGCACTCGTCGGCATCATCACCAACCGCGACATGCGTTTCGAGGTCGATCAAAACAAGCCGGTCTCCGAGGTGATGACCAAGGCGCCGCTGATCACCGCACGCGAGGGGGTGACCGCCGACGCGGCGCTCGGTCTGTTGCGCCGCAACAAGATTGAAAAGCTTCCGATCGTCGACGGCCATGGCCGGCTGACCGGGTTGATCACCGTCAAGGACTTCGTCAAGACCGAGCAGCACCCGTTCGCCACCAAAGACCGCGACGGCCGACTGCTGGTCGGTGCGGCGGTCGGAGTCGGTGCCGACGCGTGGACGAGGGCGATGACGCTGGCCGACGCCGGGGCCGACGTGCTGGTCGTCGACACCGCGCACGCCCACAACCGGCTGGTGCTGGACATGGTCAGCAATCTCAAGCGCGAGGTGGGCCACCGCGTCGACGTGATCGGCGGCAATGTCGCCACCCGCGCCGCGGCGGCCGCTCTCGTCGAGGCGGGCGCCGACGCGGTGAAGGTGGGCGTGGGACCCGGCTCCATCTGCACCACGCGCGTGGTCGCCGGGGTCGGCGCACCGCAGATCACCGCGATCCTCGAGGCGGTGGCGGCTTGTGCCCCTTCGGGGGTGCCGGTGATCGCCGACGGCGGCCTGCAGTACTCGGGTGACATCGCCAAGGCGCTGGCCGCGGGCGCATCCACGACGATGCTGGGCTCGCTGCTGGCCGGTACCGCCGAGGCGCCCGGTGAGTTGATCTTCGTCAACGGCAAGCAGTTCAAGCTCTACCGGGGCATGGGGTCGCTCGGAGCGATGCAGGGCCGCGGCAACGCGAAGTCGTATTCGAAAGACCGCTACTTCCAAGACGATGCGCTCAGTGAGGACAAGCTGGTGCCCGAGGGCATCGAGGGTCGGGTCCCGTTCCGTGGCCCGCTGTCGACGGTGATCCACCAACTCACCGGTGGCCTGCAGGCCGCGATGGGCTATACCGGTGCGGCGACGATCGAGCAGCTGCAGCAGGCGCAGTTCGTGCGGATCACCCCGGCGGGGCTGAAGGAGAGCCACCCGCACGACATCGCGATGACCGTCGAAGCGCCGAACTACTACACCCGCTAGCGAGCCCGTATGCGCGACATGGTCGAAATCGGGATGGGCCGAACCGCCCGTCGCACTTATGAACTCGACGACATCAACATCGTTCCGTCTCGGCGGACCCGGTCCAGCCAGGACGTGTCGACGGCCTGGCAGCTCGACGCGTACCGGTTCGAGATCCCCGTGCTGAGCCATCCCACCGACGCGCTGGTGTCGGTGGAGTTCGCCATCGAACTGGGCCGGCTCGGCGGTCTCGGCGTGCTTAACGGCGAGGGACTGATCGGCAGGCACGCCGACGTTCAGGTGAAGATCACCCAAGTCATCGAGGCGGCGGAGAAGGAGCCGGAGCCTGCGGCGGCGATTCGCCTTCTGCAGCAACTACATTCGGCGCCGCTGGATCCCGATCTGCTCGGTGCCGCGGTGGCCCGTATTCGCGAAGCCGGGGTGACCACCGCGGTTCGGGTGAGCCCGCAGAACGCGCAGGCGTTGACCCCGTCGCTGGTGGCCGCGGGGATCGACCTGCTGGTCATTCAGGGCACTATCGTGTCGGCCGAACGCGTCGCCCAGGATCGAGATGGGGCCGGCGAGCCCCTCAATTTGAAGACGTTCATCTCCGAGCTCGACATCCCGGTGGTGGCCGGCGGTGTGCTGGACCACCGCACCGCCCTGCACCTGATGCGCACCGGTGCCGCAGGCGTGATCGTCGGCTACGGCTCCACCAGCGGCGTGACCACCACCGACGAGGTACTCGGCATCAGCGTGCCGATGGCGACGGCGATCGCCGACGCCGCAGCGGCGCGGCGTGAGTATCTCGACGAGACCGGCGGCCGGTACGTGCACGTGCTGGCCGACGGCGACATCCACTCCTCGGGCAACCTGGCCAAGGCGATAGCGTGCGGGGCTGACGCCGTGGTGCTGGGCACTCCGTTGGCGCTGGCGGCCGAGGCCCTCGGCGATGGCTGGTTCTGGCCGGCCGCCGCGGCCCACCCGTCGCTGCCCCGCGGGGCGTTGCTGCAGGTCGCGATCGGGGAGCGGCCGTCGCTGCGACAGGTGCTCACCGGTCCGTCAGACGACCCGTTCGGCTCGTTGAACCTGGTCGGCGGGTTGCGTCGGTCGATGGCCAAGGCGGGCTACTGTGACCTCAAGGAATTCCAGAAGGTCGGCCTGAATGTGGGCAGCTGAGCCCCGTGAGCCACCTGAACGTGGCGAGCAGACAGAAAATCGCATTACCAAGACCCTCCTTGTGCGACATTGCGTCTGCTCGCGAGGTACGCCGACCCGGGCAAGTACTTACTGGCGGGTAAGTTCATACTGAGTCGATGCAGCCTGACTACGACGTCCTGACCATTGGTTCGGGGTTCGGGGGCAGTGTCACCGCGTTGCGGCTCACCGAGAAGGGCTACCGCGTCGGCGTGCTCGAGGCCGGCCGCCGCTTCTCCGACGAGGAGTTCGCCAAGACCTCGTGGAACCTGCGCAAGTTCCTCTGGATGCCGAAGCTGGGCATGTACGGCATCCAGCGGATCCACCTGCTGCGCAACGTGATGATCCTGGCCGGCGCCGGCGTCGGCGGCGGATCGCTGAACTACGCGAACACGCTGTACGTGCCGCCGAACCCGTTCTTCAACGACCCACAGTGGAAACACATCACCGACTGGCGCGCCGAGTTGATGCCGCACTACGACCAGGCGCAGCGCATGCTCGGCGTGGTCACCAACCCGACGTTCACCGATGCCGACAAGATCATGAAAGAGGTTGCCGACGAGATGGGCGTCGGTGACACCTTCGTGCCGACGCCGGTCGGGGTGTTCTTCGGGCCCGACGGCAAGAAGACGCCGGGCAAGACCGTCCGCGACCCGTACTTCGGCGGCGCAGGCCCCGATCGCACCGGCTGCATCGAATGCGGGTCGTGCATGACCGGCTGCCGGTACGGCGCAAAGAATACCCTCGTCAAGAACTACCTCGGCCTCGCGGAATCCGCTGGGGCGCAGGTACATCCGATGACCACCGTGACGGGCTTCGAACAGCGCCCAGAAGGCGTCTGGGAGGTCCACACCGCTCGCACCGGGCGCTGGCTGCGCAAGAAGAAGCGCACGTTCACCGCCACCCACGTGGTGCTGGCGGCCGGTACCTGGGGCACTCAGCAGCTGCTGTTCACGATGCGCGACAGGGGCAAACTGCCCAGGGTCTCCGACAAGCTGGGCGTGCTGACCCGCACCAACTCCGAGTCGATCGTCGGCGCCGGGCGCCTGGAGGTGCGCGACGATCTCGACCTCACCCACGGCGTGGCGATCACGTCGTCGATCCATCCCACCTCGGACACCCACATCGAGCCCGTCCGTTACGGCAAGGGTTCCAACGCGATGGGAATGCTGCAGACCTTGATGACCGACGGCGCGGGCCCCGGCGGCACCGACACCCCGCGGTGGCGACAGCTGCTGGACCAGGCGCGCGAGGACCCGACGAAGATGCTGGCGATGCTCAACGTCAGGCAGTGGAGCGAGCGCACCGTCATCGCGCTGGTGATGCAGCACCTGGACAACTCGATCACCACGTTCACCAGGCGCGGCAGGCTCGGCCTGCGACGGATGTCGAGCAAGCAGGGTCACGGCGAGCCCAACCCGACCTGGATTCCCGTTGGAAACGAGGTCACCCGCCGGATCGCCAAGAAGATCGACGGCGTCGCGGGCGGCACCTGGGGCGAGCTGTTCAACATCCCGCTGACCGCGCACTTCCTCGGCGGTGCGGCGATCGGGGACAGCCCCGAACACGGTGTGATCGACCCTTATCAGCGGGTCTACGGCTATCCGACGCTTTCGGTGATGGACGGCGCCGCGATCTCGGCGAACCTCGGTGTGAACCCGTCGCTGAGCATCACCGCGCAGGCCGAACGGGCGGCGTCGCTGTGGCCGAACAAGGGCCAGCAGGATCTGCGGCCGCGGCAGGGTGAGGCCTACAAGCGACTAGCGCCGATCCCGCCCGAGCATCCGGTCGTGCCCGCCGATGCGCCCGCGGCGTTGCGGCGGATTCCGCTCGAGCCGAGCGAGCCGGTCAGCTCAGCGGGCTGAATCGGTCGGCGACTCGCTGCGCCGGGCCAACTCCGCCTCCAGATGGTCTTCGAACGCACCCTCGTCCCGGCCGAGGGCGATGGTCGCCGCGGCCATCGCGACCACGGCGATGGGTAGCGCGGCCGTCGCGACGCCCGTCACCGCGAGCGTCTCGCCGAGCACGACAACGCCCAGCGATACCGCCACCAACGGCTCGAGCACCAGCATGGTGGGAACCGAGGTCTGCAGTGCTCCCGCGTGAAATGCGGACTGCTGCAACAACGTTGCCGCTATGCCCAGGGTGACGACGAGATAGGGTGCGGGGACGATGAGCGTGCCCAACAGGCCTTCCTCGTTCAGCCGTTGCACCGTGACCTTGGTGAGCACCGCAACCACGCCGAACAGCACGCCGACCGCCGCGGCGATCAGCAGCGCGCGTTTCCGCCCCTGGCTGCGGGCGCCGACCACCACACACACCAGCACGGTCGTTATGCACACCACCGTCGCCAGTGCCCAGACGGCAGGCGGCGGGCGATAGTTCCCCGGCTGCACCCGCGCCACCATCACGAATGTCGCCAAGCCGAACGTCAGCACCAGCGCCCAAACCCAGTCGTGGGCAGTGACGCGGCGATGGGCCATCCGGGCACTCATCGGCAACGCGAACAACAGCGCGGACACCAGCAGCGGCTGAACCAGTATCAGTGAGCCCCAGGTCAGCGCGAGCGCCTGGAATCCGTACCCGGATGCCGCGACGGCCGTACCCGCCCACCACAGGCGGTTCCGCAGCAGCTTCTTGAACATGGTCGTGCTGACGCCCTCGTCATGAGGGATTTCGAGCGTCGCGCGTTGACGGATCACGATCCCGAGCGCCGAGGTCACAGCGGCGGCCAACGCCAGCACCACGACCACCCACTCGGGCATGAATCTCCTCATCGCCTGCGAACGAACCTGCTCACCGGATACCCAATCACAACATGGGCCGTGGTCTAGGGTTTGGCGGGTGATTGACGTGGGTGCCCTCGACGGAAAGATCGCAATCGTCACCGGCACCAGTCGCGGAGTCGGCGTGGGCATCGCGCACGAACTGCTGCGGGCAGGCGCCACCGTCATCGGCTGTTCCGTTCGAAACTCGACGGCATTCCCGGCGCGGACCAACACGATGGGTGGATGGAACGCTCGGCCCAGATGGTTTGCGACCAAGGCGATTTCGGCCATCGACGCCATGGTTTCGGAGGTGGCAGCCCTACGGGCGTATCGACATCCTGGTCAACAACGCAGGCGGCACGGTGCCCACGCCCAGCGTCGAGGATGTCCCCGAATTGGTCGCGCAGATCCAGGGCGCTCCCCGCGCCGACGACGACTTCGAGCGGACGGTGCTGTTTCACTCGTTCGCCATCCAGATGAACCTGATCAGCCCGCTGTGGTTCGCCATCCGCGTCTACCGCCAGATGCGCGGCCAGGACGGCGTCGGGTCGATCATCAACATCTCCAGCGGTACCGGTCACCCGGCCGGCTCACCCACGCTCGTTTCCTACGGTGCGGCAAAGGCGGGGCTCAACCACCTCACCCGATCACTGGCCGAGGAGTGGGGGCCGCATGCTCGCGTGAACAGCCTGGCGCTCGGTCCGACGATGACCGACAACTTCCGTTCGCTCGTGCTGCCCAAGGACGATCCGCAGGGCGAGTCCTACTTCCGCAACGTTCCGTTGCGCCGCGCGGGCGAGCCTGCCGAGGTCGGCCGGACTTGTGTGTTCCTGTGCAGCGGGGCGGCCGACTTCATCAACGGCACCACCATCGAGATCGACGGTGGCATGCTGCCCGGTGTGCTCTACGACGCCGGCCTGAAGACGATCACGGATCTGCTCTGAGATGCCGCGCCGTCCTGCGCCCGCATGCTGGGCATCCACATCATCGTCGCGTGGCCTGGCAACGCGCCTCCGCAGGCGACTGGACCGACTACCGCCGAAATCAGCCGCACGACCTACAGCTGAGTTATAGGTGACGGGTTTCGTGGTGTGCAGGACTGTGCGCCAGGTGATTACGGCCGCGGCTATGAAAGGGCGTGGATCCCACCAGCTCCCCAGCGACGCGAAAGATGTTGTGTGCGTTGCTCTTAGCACGACGATCTTCGGCTTATCCCAATGGTGCCGCTGCTGGGCCCGCGCGGCACGGTTATCGCAGGTGGGGTCACGGTCTGTCCCGGTTCGCTCTCTAAAGGCGCCGGGGCAACGCATGTATTCGGCGGGTCCTGCCAGGGTTCTGTATAGACTCCGCCGGATTTGTTGCAGCAGTAACGCTTGCTCAATCCCTTTTTGACGCATGCGTCGTATGTGCCGATGTCCCACTCCCCTGAGTTTGGTTCGGCGCTGGCGACTGTGGCTGATCCGATCGCCAGGCCTGCCATCAGCGCAGTTGCCGCCAGGCATTGACTGACTCGGGTGGAGATTGCGGCGCGGTTCGTCGATGTCATTTCTGATCCATTGGTTGTCGAGGGAATCTGGATACCGGTTGGGCCGCATCAGGGCACACCTTTCTCGGCGTGTGTCGGAATGCCTGGGCAGGCCGCGGCCTCGTGCTCATCGGTCGCCGAACTCACTGTCACGGTGCTGCCTCACTGAGACGTGTTCTTCGTGCTCGGCTGCGACGACGGCACCAACCGGGCGATCCCGCTTGGCAGCGACGAACAGCTAGACGAACAGCTGTTGGAGCGGCTGCAGCGGCTCTCCGGCTTCGACAGCGAGACGTTCATCCGCGCAATGGCGGTCAGTGACGAGGGCATCTCCGTGCTGTTGCGGCGATGAGAGGCGTCCGTCGCACCCGCCCGTAGACTGAGCAGGTGCATCCGGCATCCCCTCGCCCCGTGTTGGTGGTCGACTTCGGGGCGCAGTACGCGCAGCTGATCGCGCGGCGCGTCCGCGAGGCGCGGGTGTACTCGGAGGTCATTCCACACAGCGCCACCGTCGAGGAGATCAAGGCCAAGGACCCGCAGGCCATCGTGCTGTCCGGCGGCCCGGCCAGCGTGTACGCCGAGGGCGCCCCGCAGCTGGACCCCGCGCTGTTCGACCTCGGGATCCCGGTGTTCGGCATCTGCTACGGATTCCAGGCGATGGCACAGACCCTCGGCGGCACCGTGGCTCGTACGGGGACCAGTGAGTACGGTCGCACCGAGCTGAATGTCAGTGGGGGACAACTTCATTCGGATCTGCCCGGAACCCAGCCGGTGTGGATGAGCCACGGCGACGCCGTCACCGCCGCGCCGGAGGGCTTCGAGGTGGTGGCCAGCAGCGCGGGCGCGCCGGTGGCGGGGTTCGAGGACCGGGCGCGCCGACTGGCAGGCGTGCAGTATCACCCCGAGGTGATGCACACCCCGCATGGCCAGCAGGTGCTGAGCCGGTTCTTACACGAGTTCGCAGGCATCGATTCGGCCTGGACGCCTGCCAACATCGCCGACACGCTGGTCGAGCAGGTGCGTGCGCAGATCGGTGACGGCCGGGCGATCTGCGGGCTGTCCGGAGGGGTGGATTCCGCGGTGGCCGCCGCAATCGTTCAGCGAGCCATCGGCGACCGTTTGACGTGCGTGTTCGTCGACCACGGTCTGCTGAGGGCCGGCGAGCGGGAGCAGGTGCAGCGCGACTTCGTCACCGCCACCGGCGCCAATCTGGTTACGGTCGATGTGGCCGACCGGTTCCTCGAGGCGTTGTCCGGCGTGACCAACCCCGAGGGCAAGCGCAAGATCATCGGTCGACAGTTCATCCGGGCGTTCGAGGTTGCTGTCCGAGATATCCTGGGCGACTGGGGTTCTGACGTGGAGTTCCTGGTTCAGGGCACGCTCTATCCCGATGTGGTCGAGTCCGGCGGTGGATCGGGCACCGCCAACATCAAGAGCCACCACAACGTGGGTGGTCTGCCCGACGACTTGAAGTTCAAACTCGTCGAGCCGTTGCGGCTGCTCTTCAAGGACGAGGTGCGCGCGGTGGGCCGCGAGCTCGGACTGCCCGAGGAAATCGTTGCCCGCCAACCCTTCCCGGGTCCGGGACTGGGTATCCGGATCGTCGGTGAGGTCACTGCCGACCGGCTGGACACCCTGCGTCGCGCCGACGCGATCGCCCGCGAGGAGCTGACTGCGGCCGGCCTGGACAACCAGATCTGGCAGTGCCCCGTGGTGCTGCTGGCCGACATCCGCTCGGTTGGGGTGCAGGGTGACGGCCGAACCTACGGCCACCCGATCGTGCTGCGCCCGGTGTCAAGTGAGGACGCCATGACCGCGGACTGGACGCGGGTGCCCTACGAGGTGCTGGAACGCATCTCCACCCGAATCACCAACGAGGTTCCCGAGGTCAACCGGGTGGTGCTGGATGTCACCAGCAAGCCGCCGGGCACCATCGAGTGGGAGTAGTCAGTCCGGGTCTCGGTGTCAGCGCGGCGGATCGCCGCGCCAGCTGAAGCTGTTGACGTACTTGCCCATGTCGAGGGCGAGTTGGAGGTTTGCGCCCGACGGCTTGCCCAAACCGAAGTCCGGTCCGAACTGCCGGAACGGGCCGACCGCCGCGGCGATGAGGGCGAGGTCGTTCTTCACCGCCACCATCACCATCACCCGCATCCGCATGTAATTGCTATTGGCGCCCTGTGGCCAGCAGTCGGCGACCATGCCGTACCCGGGGACGTAGCCCACCATCGCGTTCGGAATCTCGTAGGCGGTCTTCGTGTCTGGGAAGGTCTCGTTGACAAGGCCTTTGGCGATCTCCTCTGGGGTCCGGCCATGGGCCGGCTGGCTCATCAACTGCATGGTGCCGCCGTCACCTCCGAGGAAGTCCGCGCGTACGCCATTGGGGTTGGTGGTGATCTTGTACGCCGTCCCGGGTGCGGGATACGAGACGGAGAATTCGCCGCCGGGGGCGGTGAAGCGGGGATTGATCGCGACCGGCTCGCCGGTTGGCGGGTGCCCACAGTCCGGCGGACATACGTAGCGGGCGGGAGGCTTGTGAATGACCACCGACAGCCCGACCAACGCCGCCGCCACCACGACTATGGCCACACCCCAGGTCCGTAACAGCCGGACATACGAGGTCCGCCGCACCGGCGGCGCACTGAAGGTCCCTGCGGTGACGGAGTAGCCAGGGTGGGTGGCGTCGGACGGTTCGTCGGTGCTCGTCGGCCGCGTTCGACGTCGCTCCGTTCGCGACGACCGGGATGCTGCCCGGGTGGCCACTCCGCACGCGGGGCAGAACGCCATATCGGGGACGACGTGATCGCAGTGCGGACACAACAGCGGCTCATCGGAGTGGATCTCGTCGTGCGCTTCGTGCAGCAGCGCGAGATGAAGGCCGATTCGCAGCAGCAGAAGTGCCACCACGGCCACCGACAGATGGATAACCAGCTGCAGCGCTTGTGGAATCCCGGCGACGTCGACGAGGCCCAGTGCGGCGTACACGGCAATTACTGACGCGGCGAACAAGGCCAGCACGGCGCGTATGTAGCCCGTGTGCTGGTCGGCCTTGTTCGCCGGGCGGGTGAACCACAGCGCCGCACCGACGAGGCCGCCGACGGCCGCGGCGGTAAACGGGACCGCCAACCCGCGGATGCCTGCCTCGATGATGAATGAGCTGATGGGGCGGTTCCGGGAAATCATCCCCGTCGCGAATTGCGGCGCCAACCGGGTGAGCGTGGCGGCGGCGGTGAAGGTCAAGGCTCCCAGCGCGCCGATCATGAAGCCGTCCAACGACTCTCGGGTCGGCGGTCGCGTCAGGCGCACCACCACCGCGGGTACCAGCATCACGATCAGGCCGCCGACCGAGACGCCGAGCCCTTCCCGGACTATTCGGTCCCCCGCGATGCCGGCGCCCAGCGGCACTCCGTACGAGCGGGCGACCATCGCGCCGGTCAGCAGCACCCACCCGACTCCGAGCGCGATACCCAGCGCTGCGGTGAGAAGCAGTGTGCGGGTGGGTAGATCGCGTTGGGCGTCGGTCTCCCGCAGGTACAGCACGAACAGCAGCGGCAACCCGAGCGCGGCTACCGTGATCACCGCCGGGGGCATCCGCAATATCGCGAACGTCACAAGCGCAAGCAACACGAGGATCAGCACCACCCGGAACGGCATTCGGGATCGGTGCGGCAGCTGCGGAAACAGCGAACTGGCCAACGATGGCAGCAGCAGGTGCTCTCCCGGCGCGGCCCCGTACGCCCGAATTCGCAACCACGACGGTCCGTTTCCGCGATGCGGGGTCAGATAGTCACCGCACAGCCCACAGAATTCGCCTGCGGGAACGTCGGTCTGGCACACCCGACACTCCATGGTGCCGGGCGTGCCCTGGTCCGAGTCGGTGCTCACGCGGTCACCTTCTGCAGGATGAGGATGTTCCGGACGAGATTATCGATGTCGGGTGTGCCGAGGCCGGTCACCAGGTCGTAGCCCGGCCCGGCGGAGGCGACCGCGTTTCCGCCAAGGGTCACGTCGCGGAAGCCGGGCAGTCGGGCGCCTTGGGCAACCCGGTACAGCACGGGATTGAGATCTCCGAGCGCCCGCCCGCCGTTGGCGATCAGGTACTGGTTCATCACCGCGGCGAGCCCTGCCCAGATCGGCGCGGACTGGGAGGTGCCGCCCCCGACCAACTGCTTCTGGTTGAACACGATCTTGACGCCGGTGAACGGGTCGGCGACCGCCGAGACATCGGGGGTGAGTCGGCGCTCCGAGTCCCGATCGGCCATCACCGAGCGCTGCCACTCGGGGCGGTCGAACAACGAGGACACCCCGCCGCCGCTGCCCAGCGACAATGGCACGTCGAACCAGGCCTGTTCGGCCTGCCACACACCCTGAGCATCGGTGGACAGCGTGGTGCCGCCCACGTCGGTCATCTCCGGCAGGGAGGCGACCGAGTCGAGCCCGATGTCGGCGGCTCCGGGCGGGGACGACCAGTCCTGGCCGCCTTTGCATTCCAGGCCCGCGAGGTCGCCGCTGGCGTTGAAAGCGGTTGTGCCGTTGGTGTGTGCGGCGGCGATCGCCGAGCGCACCGGCGTCAAATCGGCCGCGGTGATCAGCTTGTCGCATCCCCACCCGATCGAGAAGCTCCACACCGCGCCGGGGAACTGGCGGTCGGCCGACTCCAGCATCTGCGCGATCTTCTCGTATGTACCGTCGCCCTCCACGGTCGGCCGGGCGTTGATGACCACCTTCTGCGCGTCGGGCGCGACGGCGTGGGCCACCTCGAGGTCCATCGTGGTCTCGCCGCGCGGTTCGGCGGGCTGGCCACCGACCAGAGTGGGGGTGAACTTCGGCAGTTTGTAGACGGTCGCGAAGCTGTCCAGGTCGGCCTGGTCGTAGCCGTCGAACGCGAAGATCACGATGGTTTGGCCCTTGCCGGTGAATCCGGCCGAGGCGAGCTTGCTCGCGTTGTAGGTGTTCAGCAGCGCACTCGGCTGCAACCCTTGGTCCGGCACGTCCAGCGGCAGCATCGGAGGCCGGGACGTATGGTGCGGGATGTAGCTCAGGATCCGGCCGAGTTCGGCCACTTCCGTCCGCAGTTCCTCGGGCACCGACGGCTGCTGCGGGGACGCGTAGAACAGCTGACCCCGCTGGCCGCGGTAGTCGTGCACCTCAACCCCGAATGCGGAGCCCACCTTTTCGGCGTCGCCTTCGACGACGGCCCAGTTGTGGCCGGGCCGCCATCGCACCGACAGGCCCTGACCACGCGCCCATCCCACCAACCGCTCCGGCTGAGCCGAGTCGCGCAAGGCGACGGTCAGCTGGGTGTCATCACGGTGCGACGGCCCGAGGTCGGTTGAGGCGCCGAGCAACAGCGCAAATGGTCCGCTGATCAGTGCCGGCGCGTTGGGCACCGGCGTGATCCGCAGATCCGATGCAAGCACCAGCACCCCCGCCGCCGCGATCAACGCCAGCAGTCGGTGCCCGGCGCCTGTTCGCCAACCGGGCACCGCGGTGTGCTAGTTGTCGCCGGGAGGGGCCGTCGGAGCCGGCGGTGCGAGGACCGAGGGCGAGAACGGGTTCGGTCCGGTGGGATTTATCCGTGGAGCCTTTTCGGTCGGCTCGGCCGGCGGCGGGGGCGGCGGTGCTGGCGTCGTGGTTGTGGTCGTCGTGGTTGTGGTGGTAGTGGTCTCTGGGGCCTTTTCCTCTTCCTTCGCGCATGCGGCGGATAACCCAACCAAGGCGATGATCGCCGCAGCCCCAGCGATGGCCGGAATGCGACGAGCCGAACGACTTGACGTCATGATCTTCCTATCTGTCCCCCCGACTGGCGATTGGAACCGCTGAGGGGTAATGCGGTTCGTCATTGGAAACTTTATCCGATTATGAACAATTCCCCAGGTGATTACGCCTCCGGCGAATCGGCAACGGGACCAGGACGGCCTTGCTGACGCTTGACGGTGTCGGTGGGTGGGTGTTTACTCATCGTATCGAACATACTTTCGAACAAGCGATGAATCAGATGATGCAGAAGGTGCTGCTGTGACGGCGGCGATGAGCCTGGATCGGCATCGGCTTGACCGTGCTGAACAGGTAGAACACCTGCGCCGCCAGATGGCGGCGATATCCGGGAAGGTGGGTCCCGGGCGCCGCGGCGAAGTGCCGTCGAACGACGTACTGCCCGAGTCGGAAAGTTTGCTGCCGCTGCCCGAATCGTTCCCCGCAAGCGGGTGGGCCCCCCAGGCAGAACGGTCCCCCGCAAGCGGGTGGGCCCCCCGCTCGCGTGGGGAGTACCCCCAGCCGACCGCATTGCCGCGGGGAGCGGTGGCGGTGCTGTCGGGCGCCAGGTCACTGTCTTTGAGCATGGTGGCGGCGGTGACTGCAGCAGGCGGGCATGCGGCCATCGTCGGCCAGCCCGACGTCGGTCTGCTGGCGGCCGTGGAGATGGGAGCGGATCTGAGCAGACTCGCTGTCATCCCCGAACCCGGGGCGGATCCGGTCGAGGTGGCGGCGGTGCTGATGGACGGCATGGATCTGATCGTGCTCGGCCTTGGCGGGCGTTCGGTGCCTGCGACACGGGCACGGGCGGTGGTGGCCCGCGCGCGCCAGAAGGGCTGCACGCTGCTGGTCACCGGCGGCGACTGGCAGGGCGCATCGGCCCGGCTGGAGGCCAGGGTCAGCGGCTACGAAATGACCGGCGGCAGCGGCGGTCGGCACACACAGGGGTGTGGCCGGATCAGCAGTGTGCGGCTGGCCATCCGGGCAGGGGGACGTTCCTTCGGGTCGGTGCGTGCGTTAGGCGGATGAGGTGTCCGGTGCTCCTCATGCAAGTGGCGCATCGCGGGTGCTGGCCATCTGGTGCATGGACTGGCCCGCGGTAGCAGCGGCGGCCGCTGCCGGTCTGGCCCCGACATCTCCGGTTGCGGTCACGCTGGCCAATCGGGTCATCGCCTGTTCGGCGTCGGCTCGCGCGACGGGGGTGCGGCGCGGCCTGCGCCGTCGGGAGGCCCAGGCCCGTTGCCCGCAGCTGCACGTCGTCACCGCCGACCCGGCACGCGATGCCCGCCACTTCGAAGACGTGACGGCGGCGGTGGACGAGCTGGTGCCGCGCGCCGAGGTGCTGCGGCCCGGCTTGCTGGTGTTGCCGGTTCGTGGCGCGGCTCGCTACTTCGGGTCCGAGCAGGCCGCTGCCGAGCGTTTGGTCGACGCGGTGGCCGCGGCCGGGACCGAATGCCAGGTTGGAATCGCCGACCGGTTGCCCACCGCGGTCTTCGCCGCGCGCGCAGGGCGGATCGTCGAACCGGGGAAGGACGCGGTGTTCTTGTCCGCACTGTCCATCCGGCAGCTGGCCACCGAACCGAGCTTGGCGGCACCCGGCCGTGAGGACCTAGCGGATTTGTTGTGGCGCATGGGAATCCGGAACATCGGCCAGTTCGCCGCCCTGTCCCGTGCCGATGTTGCCTCCCGGTTCGGAGCCGATGCGGTAGCCGCACATCGATTCGCCCGCGCCGAACCGAGCCGCGGGCCGTCGGGACGTGAGCCGCCACCGGAGCTCGACGCCGTGATGAACTGTGACCCGCCGATCGACCGGGTGGATGCCGCGGCGTTCGCCGGTCGATCACTGGCCAGCGCCCTGCATCGCAGCCTGGAGTCGGCAGGCGTTGGCTGCACCCGACTTGCCATCCATGCCGTGACCGCCAACGGTGAAGAGCTGAACCGGGTTTGGCGTTGCGCAGAACCGCTGACCGAGGACGCCACCGCCGACCGGGTGCGCTGGCAGCTGGACGGCTGGCTGAATCGCCGCCATCCAAGCGACCGGCCGACCGCGCCGATCACCGTGCTGCGGCTACATCCGGTTGAAGTGGTGTCGGCCGAGGCGTTGCAACTGCCGCTGTGGGGATCCCCCAGTGAAGATGACCGGCAGCGTGCCCGTCGTGCGCTGGTGCGGGTTCAGGGCCTGCTCGGGCCGGAGGCCGTGCAGGTGCCGGTGCTCAGCGGTGGCCGTGGGCCAGCCGAGCGCATTACGTTCACGCCGTTGGGCGACGAGCCGGTGCCGCGGGCCGACCCGAGTCAGCCGTGGCCGGGACAACTGCCCGAGCCGTCGCCGACCGTGCTGCTCGACGACCCGGTCGAAGTGCTCGACGGCGAAGGAAATCCGGTGCGGGTGACCAGCCGGGGATTATTCTCCGCCGAGCCCGCGCGACTGGCCGCCCCCGGCAGGGACGGCCAATTGTCCTGGTGGGCAGGGCCATGGCCGGTCGACGAGCGGTGGTGGGATCCGGAGCAGACAAAGGCTGGACGCACCGCCCGGGTGCAGGTGCTGCTCGACGGCGATGAGCGCTCGCGCGAAGAGCAGTATGCCCACCCCGCTGTGGCGCTGCTGTTGTGCTACCGCCAGCACCGGTGGTACGTCGAAGGAATCTACGAGTAGCATTTCAATTGTGCACAATCAAATTGTGAGCTATAGTTCAGTGGTGTCCACCCTCAGCCTCGATAGGCACCTCTGTTTCGCCCTGTATTCGGCGTCTCGCGCGATGACCGCGGCCTACCGGCCGGTCCTGGACGAGCTGAACCTCACCTACCCGCAGTATCTGGTTCTGCTGGTGCTCTGGGAGGAAGGACGCGCCACCGTCGGCAGGCTCGGCGAGCGCCTGCAATTGGATTCCGGCACGCTGTCGCCGCTGCTGAAAAGGTTGGAGGCCAACGGGTTTGTCCGCCGTGAGCGGTCGTCGACCGACGAACGCTTGGTCGACGTGACCCTGACCGCCGCCGGGCGCCGACTCGAACGTCGCGCCCAATGCATGCCCGAACGGCTGTTCTCCTCTACCGGCATGACCGAGAAGGACGCCGCGAACCTGCGTGACGCCGTCCGGCAACTGACCGATGCGCTCAACGCATCCAACCGAAAGGAAACCGCATGAAGACGCTCTACACCGCCGAGGCACTGACCACCGGCGACGGCCGCGACGGACACGCCCGCAGCTCGGACGGCAGGCTGGATCTGGAGCTGGCCATTCCCAAGGAGATGGGCGGCAGCGGTGACGGCACCAATCCCGAGCAGCTGTTCGCGATCGGCTACGCCGCCTGCTTCCACTCGGCACTGCGTCTGGTCGGCCGGCAGGATAAGGCCAACGTCTCGGATTCAGCGGTGGGAGCCCGTGTTTCGCTCGGCCAGATCGACAACGGCGACTTCGGCTTGGCGGTCGAACTGGAAGTCACGCTTCCCCACGTCGATCCCGACACCGCGCGGCAGCTCACCGAGAGGGCCCATCAGGTTTGCCCATACTCGAACGCGACCCGCGGGAACATCGATGTCAAGCTGGTCGTGACCGACGACTGATCCCGCTCATCAGTTGACCCTTTCGATGTCCGGCAGTTTCCACGTCCTGTCGAACAGCGCTTGATCTGGACCGTAGAACCGGAAGATAACTTCGAAAGTGGTGCACGCCTTCGTCGGAATCCAATTCGACGAGCCGCCGTTCGGTTCCGCGGGACCGAAATAGATGTCGACAGAGCCGTCGGCATTCCTGGCGAGGCCCGGTGACGTGGACGACCGGCTGGACCATGGCGTGTTACGGATCAGGGCGTGGGTATTACCGTCGTAGGCGGTCGCCGACCAGTACTGGCGCACCGGCACGGATACGGGTACCCGAAGACGATACGTGGTCCCGCCGTCGAGCCTGTTGCCCTTGCCGTCCTTGATCGCCATCAAGTAGAACTGGCCGGCGCCAGGGTGTTTGGCGCTGAAGAAAGCCAAGGAATAGGCGACGGCACGATTGTCGACGGGGTAACTGTCCGGGTCGGTGAAGTTCGTCGCCAAACCATCGACCACCTCGCCGGCGGCGGGCACATGCCAATGGCCGCCGTCGAAATAGGGTGGCGGGAAGTACGACGTTTCCAAGCGGTTCATCAGCCACGCGTGTGCCTCGTGCGCCGCGAGATTGAAGATCCGCCGGGCCTTGTCGTCCGGGGCGAACGGTCTTCCCTTTTCGATGCCGATCGTTTTGAGCTTGTCGATCATCGCCCTGTCGCGGGCCAGCCATGGTTCAGCTTGCACGATGCGGTTGATTGAGTCGAAAAACCGCGCATCGTAGGGGATTGTCGCGTCGAACAGGACGTCGTTCGCGTCGATGAATGTGGTCTGCGGCGGATCGGCGGCCGCCGAGAGCGGATAGACCTTGACCCGCTTGCCGTATGTGACCGCGTCCGCAATGTCGGCGTCGTCGGCGCTGCGATAGTTCGACCGCAGAAGCGCATACGACTGATATGTCGGCGACGGAATGGCGATGTAGCCGTCGGGCACGCCGGCGGCATGGTCGGGCGGCAGGATGAGGTACTTGCCGCCTTCGCCTTTGTCGGCGCCTGCGGGCCCGACGTCTGCGATCGCGGTCTGCCAGCAGTCGTCCACCGAGCCGACGATCGTGCCCGTGTCGGCCCGCGGTATGTCCAGCACCACCGGCCCGACGTCCTTGGTGTTTAAGAACGGCATGAAGTAGATGGTGTCGGGGTTCGGCGTCAGGGTCTGGTTCTTCCAGCCGACCGGCCGTGACCAGAACACGACTTGATTGGGAGCTCCGCCGTGCTTGAGCACCTGCCGAAGCATCAGCTCGTAGTTGACCGCGGGGATGCCCCAGATCACCGCCTCGATCGCACGGCGATGCAGTGCCCGGTCTGCCAGTTCAGCCGGATTCGACGGCGGACCCGCTGACGGTTCCGCCTGTCGTTGCCACAGCGTTCGCATGACGCGCCTCCCACGTCGCGATGCACGCCATTCAACCCCGTGCGGCGGCGCTGCGTCGCATTTGGGAATCCGGTGTGATCGGCGGATTAGCCGAGATTGCGGGCGAATTGGCCGACACGCGCGATGAACCGGTCGAAGAACGCGACCGGATCGACGTCAATACCGACGAGCGCGTTGGGTTCTCGTCCCCATCGCCCACTCCAGTCGGCGATCGTCATGCCACGCGTCAGTGTGCCGGTCAACTCAACGTCGACGGTAGCCGGCCGGACCCCCACCAGATCCTGGTCCAGCGCCACCGCGGCGGCCAGCGGGTCATGCAGGTGCGCGAGATAACCCTCGTCCTGGTCGAAATGGAACTCGAAGTAGAACCGCATCGCGTCCTCGAGCACCCGGATCAACGGGTTCGCCGCGACCGATCGGGTTCCGCGGTCGTCGAGCACGCTCATCGGCGTCGTCGGGGAGCCCGCGTCGGTTGCCAACCGGGCCAGCAGCGAAGGCGTCATCGCGATGTTCTCGGTCAGGTTCAGTCCCAACACGATCGGAAGATGTTGTGGCGGATCGAGCCCCCATCCCGCGCCCCAGACGGCGAAGACCTCGTTGGCTGCCTCGGGGTCCACGCTGATGTTCCACTCGGCGACCGGCGTGGTGTTGCCGCGGTACTCGAACGCACCGCCCATGATCACCAGCCGCCTCAGTAGCGTGGGCAACGCCGGTTCCTCCCGCAGCGCCAGGGCCAGGTTGGTCAGTGGACCGGTCGCCACGCCGATCAACTCGCCGGGGTGGGCGTGCGCGGCCCTGACCCACGCCTGCGCGGCGTCGTGCGCGGTGAGCTGCCGATCCGTCGACGGCAGTGTGGCGTACCCCAGCCCCTGCGGCCCGTGGGTGTCTTCGGCCGTGCGTAACGGGGAACTCACCGGCTGCGCGGAACCCTTGGACACCGGAACATCCTCGATCTGGCACAACTCGAGCAGGCCTAGGTTGTTCTGGCAAACCTGTTGCACCGGAACGTTTCCCGCCGTCGAGGCGATGCCGACCAGTTCGGCGTCCGGGCTGGCGAGCAGGTACACCAGCGCCATGGCGTCGTCTACTCCTGTGTCGACGTCAGCGAAGACCGGCTGCGGCACGGGCGTAACCCTACCGCCATTGACGCGCGCGTTACCCGCTGTGCCGCCAGCCCGCGTCAAAGCTGGTAGTGGCAGGGCCACGACCAGTCGCCGCAGGCGGCGTAGCATTTTGCGAATGCCCCGCGAGAACCTGATCGGGGAGTATCTACGTGCCCGACGCGAGCTCGTTCGCCCCGACGAGGTCGGCCTTCAGGACCTCGGGCGCCGCCGGGTCGCCGGCCTTCGGCGTGCGGAGGTGGCACTGCGAGCGGGCGTGAGCACCGACTATTACGTGCGGCTGGAGCAGGGCCGCGACCAGCACCCGTCTCCGCAGGTGCTTGACGCGCTGGCGCGGGCTCTACAACTCGACGAAGACGCGACCGCGCACCTTCACCGCCTCGCCAATAGGCCAACACTCCGGCGCCGCAGGACCGCCAGGCCCGAGCGGGCTCCCGAGGGAATCGTGAAGATGATCCAGTTGTGGAGCGAGACACCGGCGTTCGTTGAGGGCCGCTATACAGACGTGCTCGCGGTGAACTCGCTCGCGACAGCGCTTGCGCCGTATTACGTGGTGGGGAACAACCTCCTTCGCGCGACATTCCTCGACCCACTGGTGCGTCAGATGTACGACGACGACTGGGAGCAGCTCACCGTGAGGGCCGCCGCCTCGTTGCGGTCACTTGCAGGACCTGACACCGATGATCCCCGATTGGCCGAATTAGTCGGAGAGCTGTCGATCCGATGTGACCGGTTCCGTCAACTCTGGGCACGCCACGATTCGCGTCCGAAGCGCAGCGGCAGCATGCGGCTGGAACATCCGGTGGTCGGCCCGTTGGAGTTGAGCGCCGAGAAGCTGCCGATCGCCGACACCGACCGCCAGCTGCTCATTATCTTTCACGCGGAGCCCGGCAGTCGCAGCGCCCAGGCCCTCGCTGAGCTTGCGAGTGCACCCCCGGCACGGTCACACCTTCGCACTGTCGACGGCGCGTAGACGCTACGTGGCTCCGAGGGAGCGTGGTACGGCGTCGGTGAGGCGCTCCGCGTAGCGGGGCGGAAACTCCTCGCCGAGGATGATTCCACGCAGGTAGAGGGGTCCGCCGATGAGGTCCTGGGCGATCTCGAGGTCGGTGCCAGGAGGGTTTCCCCGCGCTCCAGTCGCAGCTACACTTTTTCAATGGAACGGAACAGTTCCGTCCTGAAGATTCCAAGGAGGTGTTCGATGGCCGACCAACATTCGGTTCGGGCGCGGGCCTGCGACGTCCAAGACCAGATGCGGGTCATGGTGACCAGCCATTTTGTCAGTCAGATTGTTCGTGCTGCGGTGGACCTGTCTCTCGCCGACCATCTGGCTGGCGAGGCCCTCACGGCAGCGCAGGTAGCCGAACGCGAGGGCAGTGCGCCGGACACCACCTTCCGATTCATGCGGGCGTGCGTTGCGGTGGGCCTGCTGACCGCTGACACCCACAACCGGTTCGCCAGTACCAGCCTGCTCGAGACACTGCGCAAGGACACGCCGGGTTCACTGCGGGGCTTGGCACTGGCGACGACACTGCCGGCTCAGTGGTTGTCCTGGAACGAGTTCACCGCGTCAGTCCGGACCGGCCACAGTCAAGCGAGCGTCGCACTGGGCATGGATTTCTTCGACTACCTCGAGCGACATCCGTCGCAGGCCCGCGATTTCTCCGCAGGACTGAGCAGCACGACCTCGTTGTGGGCTGCAGACATCGCCAAGGCGATCGACACCACCGGCGTCACGCTCGCGGTCGACGTCGGGGGCGCCACCGGTTCGCTGCTGCAACTTCTGCAGGAAGCCAACCCGACGTTGCACGG
Source organism: uncultured Actinomycetota bacterium (assembly GCA_963800125.1). Lineage (GTDB taxonomy): Bacteria > Actinomycetota > Actinomycetes > Mycobacteriales > Mycobacteriaceae > Mycobacterium. The sequence continues at coordinate 26,178 of CAWDAC010000055.1, forward strand.
CATCGTATTCGACCGACCCAACATCGCCGACGATGCGGCGGCCCAGATAGCGCAACGGGGTTTTCCAGACCGCACCGACGTGGTCGGCGGCGACTTCTTCGAGTCGGTTCCCCCGGCGGACCTCTACCTGCTGAAGTTCATCCTGCACGACTGGGATGACCAGCGGGCCATCAAGATCCTGCAGAGATGCCGTGAGGCGATGGCCCCCGGGGGCAGGATAGCCATCGTCGAAATGGTTCTGGGAGACCTCAACGACCCGGGTTTGGGCGCGCTCATCGACATGAACATGCTGGCGGCCGGCCCCGGCCGGGAACGCTCTCTGGACGAATACGACGCGCTCCTCGTCGCGGCGGGCCTGCGCCGAACCGCTGTCCTGGCAACCAGCTCCCCGCAGAGCATCATCGTGGCCGTTGTCGCGCCAGCCGACCATGGACCTGCCACTACCAGCCCCAGCAAATCCATTGTCGGCCTGGGCTGAATTCCGCAATCTCGAGGTATGACACCCAGCGCCTCCGACCCTGTGGTCAAAGTGCCCTTCGGATTCGACTCCACCGCGGCCGACGTCGTCGAGGGCATTGATCTGTCGGGCAAGCGGGCGATCGTGACCGGCGGCTCCTCGGGGATCGGGATCGAAACCGCCAGGGCACTGGCCTGCGCAGGCGCCGCCGTGACGCTCGCCGTGCGTGACACCGAGGCCGGGAGGCGAACGGCTGCTGAAATTACCACGACCACAGGCAATCACCGCGTCTACGTCAGTCGGCTCGATCTCGCAGACCAGGCATCGATTGCCGCCTTCGTCCAGGCCTGGACGGGGCCGCTGCATGTGCTCATCAACAACGCCGCGGTGATGGGACCGTCCGAGCTCCAGCTCACCCCCGATGGCGCGGAACTGCATTTCGCGGTCAATCACGTCGGCCACTTTGCGCTGGCCCTCGGACTGCACGATGCACTTGATGCCGCCGGCGGCGCCCGAATCGTGTCCGTCAGTTCCGGGGCACACCTGCTTTCGCCGGTGATTTTCGATGATGTGCATTTCGCGTCGCACACCTATGACTCGCGACTCGCCTATGCGCAGTCCAAGACCGCGAATGTCCTGTTCGCCGTGGAGGTGGCGCGTCGCTGGGCGGGTGATGGGATCACGGCCAACGCGGTGCACCCCGGCGCGGTCAGCAGTACCAACCTGGCCCGCCATATGGACACTGACGTCTTGGCCGACTTGATCCGCTCGAGTCCCTACGAGTTCAAGACGTCCGGGCAGGGTGCGGCCACAAGCGTTTTCGTTGCCACTTCTCCGCATCTCGAGGGCATCGGTGGCCGGTACTTCGTGGACTGCCAGGAGGCACCGGTCGTCGACCTCGAGGCCGCAGGCGGGCGCGGGTTCGGCGTCGCTGCGTACGCTCTCGACCCCCACAACGCCGAGCGCCTGTGGGACCTCTCGCTCAATCTGCTCAGAAATTGAAACGATGCCCCACACCATCCGTGAAAACGAAGTCGGACTCCCGACCAGCGACGCGATCGAAGCACGGCATCTTCGCCGCAGCGTCGGCCAGTTCGTCACCGGCGTAACGGTCGTGACGTACGAGGTCGCGGGAAACCCTCGCGGTGTCACCGTCAACTCGTTCACCTCGGTCTCGGTGGACCCACCGCTGATCTTGGTGTCGATCGCTCGCAAAGCGCGCGCGGCCACGGGCTTGAGCGGCTCACCACTCGTGGTGAATGTTCTGGCCGTTGACCAGCACGACTTGGCAAGGCATTTCGCCGGGCAGCCTGTGAACGGACTGCAGATTCCGTGGTCAGAGCACCACAGCCCGCCACGGTTGCGCGGTGCCGTCGCCTGGATCGAATGTCAGCCATACGCCGAAGTGGAAGCCGGCGACCACATTCTGTTCCTTGGCCGGGTCAGCGCCCACCGGACGTTGAGCAAGGAGCCGCTGCTGTTCCGGACCGGTGAGTTTCGGCTTGTCGGCGATCAGGTGGGAAGTCAACCGGCCGCAGAACCGATTTCGCCTGCGTGGCTTTTGGTTTCGCAGGCACAGATTCTCGCAGAGGACGGCGTGCTCACACACGAGCCGATCACTGACCCAGTTTCACGACGATCGAAGGACACATGAGATTCATCTATTTGCAGCACATTCCCTACCGCCACCTTGCGGACGATTTCGCGGCTCGGTTTCCGGAGTCGGTCGTGACCACCCCCTACTTCGAAGTCGCGGAACCAGGGTTCGCGCACGCCGACATCCGGGCGGCCGTCGACGAGATGATGCATGCCGCCCGCGCGGGCTTCGACGCGGTCGGGTTGACCGAGCATGGTCAAAGTTCGTACGACATGGATCCCAACCCCGACCTCGCCGCAGCCGCATTGGCGTACCAGATCGGCGCCGAAGAATTGAATACCGGAATCTATGTCGTCGGCCGCAGCCTGGGGAAGTCCCGCGAGCCGCTCCGGGTCGCCGAGGAGTTGGCCTGGCTCGACAACTTGTCCGCAGGCCGGTTGATGACGGGATTCCCCGTCGGGCTGCCCTACGACGCCAACATCAACGCGGGAATTCCGCCCATCGAATCGCGGTTACGCTACGACGAGAACCTTTCGTTCGTACTGAAGGCTTGGACCGCCCGGGAGCCGTTTACCTGGAACGGCAAGTATTCGCAGTACATGTCGGTGAACGTGTGGCCGCGTCCATACCAAGCGCCACACCCGCCGGTAAGCATTACCGGGACCGGGAATCCGAACACGACCCGATTCGCGCTGCAGCGTGACTTCGCATTCAACCTCATTGTCATGGGCGGCCCGCCGTCGAGCGCACAACGGATCTTTGACGATCTGTGGCGGATGGCCGACGAACTCGGCGTCGACGATAATCCGTTCAGGGCCAACTACGCTCAGTTCGTCCTGGTGGCCGACACCGACCGGGAGGCGGAACGACTCTATACCGACCACGTCGCCTACAGCACGACGCGCGGGATCGGCCACATCCCGATGCACCGCTACACCCTGCCCGGGGGCATCAGCCCGCCAGGTCTTCGCGCGTTGCTTGGCAATTCGCAGATGGCTGACGGCCACCCCGGCGAACCCCCCACATTCGGGGAGCTCGTCGAGTCGGGCGCGATCGTGGCCGGCAGCGCGGCCACGGTCCGTGACCAACTCGCTGATCGTGCGCGCAGCTACCACGTTGCCAACCTGCTGCTGATGCTGCAGATGGGTTCGATGCCAACGGATCTGGTGAAGCACAACATTGACCTATTCACGAGCGAGGTCATGCCTGGCCTCAAGGGCATCTGGTCGGAATACGAAGAGGGCAACCGCTGGTGGCCGGCTCGATTGGGTGGCCGCCCGGTTTCGGCGAGCCAAACGCAACTGGCGGGAGTGAAGCTGACGTGACGACATTTGTACCGCGGACTGAAACGATACAAGCCTGGGGCGGACGCTTCGATCTTCGATTCCAGGTGGCTGGGTCGGGGCCAAAGCTGGTGTACCTGCATCCGGCTGGCGGCATGTTCTGGGACGATTTCCTGCGGGATCTGTGCGACAGGTTCACGGTGTACGCGCCAGTGTTTCCGGGCACCGATCCAGTCGACACGATGTCAATCCATCAGGTCGATGACGTGTTCGATGTCGTTCTGGCCTACGAGGGAGCGCTGCGCTCGCTTGGTCTGCAGGGCACCCCCGTGATAGGTGCGTCGTTCGGTGGGATGTTGGCAGCCGAACTCGCGGCCAGTTTCCCCGATCTGTTCGGTCGGTTGATCCTCCTCGATCCCGCCGGCCTCTGGTCGGAGTCGGCGCCATGGGATCTGAGTCACATGAGCGCGCCGCCGGGGAGCCTTCCCGGGCTGCTGTTCAACAACCCCGAAGCTCCGGGAGCGCAGCGGATGTTCGCACCACCGAGTCCGGAGCGGGCACTGGACGTGGCCGTGAACACCATCTGGGCGATGGGCTGCGTCGCGAAATTCCTCTGGCCGGTACCCGATCGCGGCTTGTCCAAGCGCCTGCACCGGCTGAGCGCCCCGACCCTGGTGATCTGGGGAGAGGACGACGCACTCATTCCGGTTCATTACGCGCAGGAGTTCGGCCGGCTGATCCCGGACAGCCGGGTGGAGGTGATCCCGGACTGCGGCCATGTTCCTCAAGTCGAACAGGCAGAGGCGACGGCCGCCTTGGTCAAGGAGTTCCTGGATGGCTGAGCAGGTGAAGGAACCCGTACGACTGGACCGCACCTTTGTTCAGAACCCGCATGAGCTGTACCGGTGGCTGCGCGGCGAAGGGCCTGCTCATCCCGTGGTGATGTGGGGCGGGGTGCGGGCTTGGCTGATCACGCGTTACTCAGAGGCGAGGGCTCTTCTCAACGATCCCAGGCTGAGTAAGGACCAGGCGGGTGCACTGGCGCTCTTTCCGCCCGGCACCGGCGGCTCGCACGCGTCGTCGCTGAATATCAATATGCTGCTGAAGGATCCACCGGACCACACGCGGCTGCGTCGGCTCGTCATGAAAGCCTTTACGGCAGGGGCGGTGCAGCAGCTACGGCCGCGAATCGAGCGGATTGCCGATGAACTGCTCGACGCCATCGAGGTCGCAGCCGCCACAGGTGCGGTGGACTTGATGGATTTCTTCGCCGCGCCCCTTCCGATGCGGGTGATCGGGGAACTACTGGGTGTGCCCGTCGCCGATGCAGATAACTTCAGGGCCGGGGTTGAGCCGGTCCTCACGACGACGGACCCCGACGAACTGCGTAGCGCGATGGCGGCGCTGACCGCGCTGCTGGGGCAGTTGATCGCCAGCAAGCGGGACAGACCGGGCGACGACTTGTTGAGCGCCCTTGTAGAGGTCTCCGATGACGGCGATCAGCTCTCCGAAGACGAACTGTTGGCCACGGCCTACCTGCTCATCCTGGCTGGATACGAGACAACGGTGAATCTGATCGGCAATGGCATTCTGGCGTTGCTGCAAAATCCGACTCAGCTTGAAATGCTGCGCGCCAACCCGTCCCGCCTACCCGACGCGGTGGAAGAGTTCCTACGGTTCGAGAGCCCGCTCAACATCGCCACGCTGCGATTCACCACCGAGGCCATTCTTGTCGGCGAGGTGGAAATACCCAGCGGCGAGTTCGTTGATGATCGCATTGCTGGCGGCGAATCACGACCCTGACAAGTTCGATGAGCCGGACCGGTTGGACGTCAACCGGAATCCCAACGCGCACCTGGCTTTCGGCCACGGAATCCACTACTGTCTCGGCGCCCCACTGGCCCGTCTCGAAGCGCAGATCGCGCTCGGCCGACTGCTGGAGAGGTTCGATCGAATCACTCTGGACAACACGGCGACATTGCAATACCGCCCGAGCACCTTGATGCGTGGCCTCACAGCTCTTCCGGTCCGGCTCGGTTAACGACCGCTATGACAAGGACCGTGACGAACATCGAGCAACATCGTCTGCTTTTAGGTGGGGAGTGGCGGAAGCCACACTCAAGCAGCCGGATCCAGGTCTTCTCGGCAGAGATCGCCCGGCGGGTCAGCGATCAGAACGGCATGCCCCTCTTCCTGTCCACCGCGGCCGAAGCGCACACACCGTCGCAGATACTTCGCTACTTTGCGGACCTCGTCTGCCGGCAAGCGACCGGCGAGCTGCGGGAAAGTTCCAGCGGGGGCAGCACTTTGGTACGGCGCGTCCCAGTCGGCGTCGTCGCCGCCGTGGCGCCCTGGAACTTCCCGAATATCATGGCGGCACTGAAGTACGCGCCCGCTCTGGCCGCCGGCTGCACAGTCGTGCTGAAGCCCTCACCAGAGACCGTCCTCGACGCCATCCTCGTCGGCGAGGCCGCGCTGCAGGCAGGGATGCCGCCGGGCGTGTTCAACATCTTGCCCGGTGGCGCGACGACCGGTTCACACCTTGTTGCCCACACCGGAGTCGACAAAGTGTCCTTCACCGGCTCCACCGCGACGGGCAGGCACATCGGGGAGGTCTGCGGCAGGTTGCTCCGCCCCGTCACCCTGGAGCTCGGCGGCAAGTCCGCAGCGATCATCCTTGACGATGCAGAACTCGTCCTCGAGCGCATCACGCGACTCACCCATGCGCTGTTCGCGAACAACGGGCAGACCTGCTTCCTTACCAGCCGCGTTCTCGCCCCGCGCAGTCGCTACGACGAAGTCGTCGGCGTCATCGCCGCTCTCGCGGAGTCCCTCACGGTGGGACACTCGCTCGACCCGGCCACCCAGGTGGGCCCGCTGGTGAGCCGGCGGCAACGGGATCGGGTCGAGGGATACATCGAGAAGGGCGTCGCCGAGGGCGCCCGACTCGTGGTCGGCGGCGGCCGACCGCGGCAGAGAACCGGTTGGTTCGTCGAGCCCACGGTCTTCGCCGACGTGGACAACTCACACACCATCGCACGCGAGGAGATCTTCGGCCCGGTTGTGACGATCACCCCGTATGGCGATGACGATGACGCGGTACGAATCGCCAATGATTCCGAATACGGTCTGGCAGGGACGATCTGGACCGAGTCCGCGCAACGCGGCTTAGTTATGGCCAGGCGCCTGAACACGGGGACGGTCGGAATAAACGACTACGTCGCCGACTTCCATTCGCCGACGTCGATGATCAAGGCAAGTGGGCTCGGAGTGAAGTTCGGCCCGGAGTCGCTGTTGTCATACCAACGATTCCAGTCCGTATATATGTGACTAAAACTGTTGTGAATGAGGAGCATTGACGAATGGTTGATTTCGACTACATCGTCGTTGGCGGCGGTACAGCCGGGTGTGTACTTGCCGCGCGACTGTCGCAAGACCCAGACGCGCGCGTGCTCCTGCTGGAGGCGGGTGCAGACACACCGGCCGTCGACATGCGTGACCCCGTCGCGTTCTTCAGCTTGCAGGGCTCTTCAGTGGACTGGTCCTACCGGACCATCCCGCAGCGTGAAACCGAACACGCCGTTCACTTCTGGCCGCGAGGGAAGGTGCTGGGCGGATCGAGCGGCATTAACGGCATGATGCACTTTCGCGGCGACCGGTCCAGTTACGACGCGTGGGAGGCGGCAGGCGCCAGCGGATGGAATTACGACGCGCTGCTGCCGTTCTTCAAGCGCAGCGAACGAGCCGTCGACGGCGATCCGGTCTACCGTGGTCTTGACGGGCCAATGCAGGTTGCACCGGCACCAGCTCAAGATCCATTGTGGGAAGCGGCGTTTGAGGCCGCGGTGCAGGCAGGACACGACGCCACTGAGGACAGCAACGGTGCGACGGCGACCGGCACGTCATGGCATGAGAGCAATGTCGTCAACGGGGCACGGCAGAGCGCAGCAGACGGCTACCTTGCCCCCATCGCCGAGCGACCCAATCTCACCGTGGTCGCGGATGCGCATGTCAGAAGACTGCTGGTGAAGCGCAACCGCTGCGAGGGCGTCGAGTACCTGAAGGATGGGCAGACCCATACCTCGTTCGCCGCCCGCGAGGTCGTGCTCAGCGCAGGCACGATCGGCACGCCGCAGCTGCTCCTCCTCTCCGGTATCGGTCCGGGCCAACATCTCCGCGATGTCGGCATCGAGGTGGTTGCCGACCTGCCCGGGGTCGGCGCCAACCTCCACGATCACCCGAAGTCGCAGGTGTCCTACGCGACCACCGCCGCGGTGGGGGCCGGGCACTACGCGCGCAAGCCGCAGGTCCTGATGCGCAGCGAGCCAACCGTGCCGCCTGATCTCCACGCGATCTTCCTCGACTTCCCGGTGCACCCCAGGTTCGAGTTGGGACAGGAGCCCGGCTACTCGGTCATCTTCGCCCTGATGACCCCCTGCAGCCGCGGGTCCGTGCGGCTGGCGAGCGCCGACCCGGATGATGCACCCTGCATCGACCCCGGGTACCTCACCGACCGCAGCGACATTGCCCGACTAACACTCGGCCTCCATGCCGCCAGGGAGATCGGATCGGCTCCGGCCTTCGCCTCTGTGCGCGACAGGGAGCTGTTCCCCGGCATCGAGACCCGAAGCGACACCGCCTGTCACGCCTACCTGCGAAGGACGGTCTCCACCTACTTCCATCCGGTGGGCACGTGCGCGATCGGAACCAACGGGACATCGGTTGTCGACGCTGCGCTTCGAGTCCACGGAATCAAACACCTTCGCGTCGCCGACGCATCGGTGATGCCGTCGATCGTCTCGGGAAACACCAACGCCGCTGTGCTGGCCATCGCCGAACGCGCGGCCACCCTAATCAGTGGTTCCCCGGTGGTGCTGTGACGTAGAGCCGAGGTCGCCCTCGCAAACCTGTTGCACCGGAACGTTTCCCGCGGTTAACGCAATGCCGATCAACTCGGCATCCGCAGCGGCGAACAGGTAGGCCAGCGCCCATCGCGTCGTAACCATACCGGGGGTTGCCCGCGGGCCTAGACTTTGGTCGCAAGTTATTACCCGCACCATCTCTGTGAGGAGACCGCGATGACTGGTCGTGTTGTGCATTTCGAAGTGCCGTTCAGTGACGGCGAGCGCGCCAGGAGCTTCTACCAGCAGGCATTTGGCTGGCAGCTGAACGAGATACCCGAGATGATGTACACCACCGTCTCGACCGGGCCGGTCGCCGAGACCGGAATGCCCGCCGAACCCGGATTCATTGGTGGAGGCATGTTCGAACGCGGACCCGCCTCTCCCCAGGGGCCGGTGATCACGATCGATGTGAAGAGCATCGACGACGCGCTGGCGACGATACGGTCACTCGGCGGCGAGGCAGTCGGTGAGAAAATGCAGGTCGGTGAGATGGGGTCCGCGGCCTATTTCACGGACACCGAAGGCAACGTCATGGGCCTGTGGGAGTCGGCCTGAGTCCGCGCGCTGCCGGGACGTCAGCTACCAGTGCACGCCGGGCACCAGCCGAACCGCGCGCTTGACCGGGCCGGGTACCCGTAGTTTGGTCACCGCTCTGGCCGGGCGCCGCGGCCGCCGCGAGGGTGCGCGGGATGGTTGGGCCGGTTCGATGCCGCGGGCCGCGGCCGAGTCGGGATAACCGAGGTAGAGCTGGTGCAGCACACGGCGCGACAGGTTCGGCGTGAAGTAGTTCCCGATGTCGGCCAGGGTGCCCAGCGGGGTGTCGATCCGGGGCGGCTTTTCGATCAGGCCGCGCACCACCATTGCCGCGGCATGTTCGGCGCTGATCGGCGGCACCGGGTTGAGCCGTCGCGACGGCACGATCATCGGCGTGCGCACCAACGGCATGTGGATGTTGGTGAACGTGATGTGGTCCGACAGCGTCTCCGTCGACACCACGTCTGAGAAGGCATCCAGCGCCGCCTTGGTCGGCAGATACGAGCTGTACTTCGGGTTGCGGGCCTGAACACCGGCGCTCGACACGTTGACGACATGGCCGAACCGGCGTTCGCGCCAGTGCGGCAGCAGGGCCAGCACCATCCGGACGGCGCCGAAGTAGTTGACCGCCATCACCCGTTCGTAGTCGTGCAGCCGGTCGGTGGACGCGACTACCGACCGGCGGATCGACCGGCCTGCGTTGTTGACCAGGTAGTCGACGTGATCGAACCGGCCGAGGATGTCTTTGACCGTGTGCTCCACCGATGTGCCGTCGGTGACGTCGCAGGTGAACGCGTGCGCCTGCCCACCGGCGGCGCGGATTTCGGCGACGAGGTCGTCGAGCGCTTCGGCATTGCGCGCCAACGCGAAAACCGTCGCGCCGCGTTGGGCCACCGCGATCGCCGAGGCGCGGCCGATGCCGCTGGACGCGCCGGTGATGATGACGTGCCGACCGACCAACGGTCCGGCCGCGTCGTCCCGCCGTGCCCGGTCGGGATCCAGGTGCTCGGCCCAGTACTGCCACAGCTTCGGCGCATACGACGCGAACTCGGGAGCCGTTATCCCGGTGCCCCGCAACGCTTCCCGCGTGTTCTCCGCGGTGAATGTGGGCATCAGGTCGACGACATCGAGGATCTCGGCGGGAATCCCCAACTGCGTCACCGCCATATTGCGCAGCACTTTGGCGCGTCCGGTCGCTCGAAGGAACGGCGTCGCGGCACCCCGCGGTAGCGAACCGCGAAGCCGAGGCAGGCCGGCCGCCTCGGAAATCCCGCGGTAGATGCCGTGCAGCCCGATGCTGTGCGGTGCGGTGAGGTGGAACGTCAGGCCGTCGCGGTCAGGGGCATGCATCAGCTCGGTGAGCGCATCGATGACGTAGTCGACCGGGACGATGTTGGTGCGACCGGTGTCGGGCAGCAGGACTGGAGTGAACGACGGCAACTTGGCCAGCTTCGCCAGGATGCCGAAGAAGTAGTACGGGCCGTCGACCTTGTCCATTTCGCCCGTCTGCGAATCGCCGACGACCACCGCCGGCCGGTAGATCCGATAGCGCAGCCCCGGCTCCGAGCGGACCAGCAGCTCCGCCTCGAACTTGGTCTGGTGATAGGGCGTCGGCAGGTCCTGAGCGACGTCGAAGTCGTCTTCGGTGTATTCGCCGCGATAGGTCCCGGCCACCGCGATCGACGACACGTGGTGCAGCGTCGCGCCGAGTCGACGGGCCAGGGCGATCACCGCCCGGGTGCCATCCACGTTCGCGGCACGCTGCGCGTCCTCGGCGACGGTGATGTTGTAGATGGCGGCGCAGTGCACCATGTGTTCGACGGAGCCGAGCTCGGCGATGGTGTCGTCGGACAGGCCGAGATGGTCTGCGGTGAGGTCGCCGACCAGCGCCTTTGCCCGATCACCCCACGGGTGGTCGCCCTGCGAGGCCAGCCGTTCGAACCTGGTCAGCGACTCGCGCCGGACCAGCACCCAGACCTCGGCATCGGGGGCCCGATCCAGAATTCGCGACACCACTCGGCGGCCAATAAACCCGGTACCGCCGGTAACGAGATAGCGCATGCGAGCCATGGTTGTCGTTTGCCCGACGAATGTCCATACGGTGTGACGCCGGTCGGTCGACCCGATGTCGTTCGACGCCTTCCACCGACCTAATCCGTATCCAGAAATGTGGCCGGCCAATCCTCGCGCAGCTCGGACCGATATCGTCCGACTCAGCCTGAAGGGAGTGTCAATGCCGATCGACCCGAACGCGGTAGGCGCGAAAACGGACCCGCAAGTCTTCAAATGGACCGACCGAGACACGCTTCTTTATGCACTCGGTGTCGGGGCCGGAACCGACGATCTGGCGTTCACCACGGAGAACAGCCACGATCTCCCGCAACAGGTGCTGCCGACGTACGCCGTCATCGCCTGCCTGCCGTTTGCCGCGGCCGCCAAGATCGGCACCTTCAACTTCGCCATGCTGCTGCACGGGTCCCAGGAGATCCGGCTGTTCGAGCCGCTGCCGCCGGCGGGCAAGTTGAGCGTGGTCGCCGAGGTCGCCGACATCCAGGACAAGGGCGAGGGAAAGAACGCCGTCGTCATGCTCAAGGCCACGGGCACCGATCCGGACTCGGGAAAAGTGGTCGCCGAGACGATGTCGACCGCGGTCATTCGCGGCGAGGGCGGATTCGGCGGCCAGCCGGGTCAGCGGCCGGTTGCACCCGAGATTCCAGACCGGGAGCCCGATTCGCGAGTGGCGCTGCCCACCCGCGAAGACCAGGCGCTGATCTACCGGCTGTCCGGCGACCGTAATCCGCTGCACAGCGATCCGTGGTTCGCGCGCGAGCTCGCCGGCTTTCCCAAGCCGATCCTGCACGGGCTGTGCACCTACGGGGTCGCGGGCCGTGCGCTGGTCGGTGACCTCGGCGGTGGTGACGCGACCAAGGTCCAAGCGATCGCGGCTCGGTTCACCTCGCCGGTCTTTCCGGGCGAGACGCTCACCACGTCGATCTGGCGCACCGAACCGGGGCGTGCGGTGTACCGCACCGAGGCGTCGAATCCCGACGGTTCGAACGCCAGGCTGGTGCTCGAGGACGGCGTCGCCGAATACACCGATTGAGCCGAACCGCCGATAATCCCTCCGCGGATTGACAGGATGTCAGGGGGAACATCGGCACAACGGGGTGCGAGATGGGCGGTGGTCGGACATGAGGTTGGTTATCGGTTATATCGCCACGCCTGGCGGCGCAGATGCGGTGGCGCTCGGTGTTCGTCTGGCCCGGACGCTGGGCGCTGAGCTGGAGATCTGCATGGTCTTGCCACAAGACAGTGCAGCGACCGCACGCGTGGCGGCTGGTTACGACGAACTTCTCGCCGAGCAGGCGGAGAAGTGGCTGGGAGAGGCGGGCGAGGCGATACCGGATGACGTCGTCGCCAACAGCCACGCGAGCTTCGCCGACTCGTTCACCGACGGGCTGATCCGGGAGGTCGCACGACTGGAGGCCGACGCCATCGTGGTGGGTGGATCGGGCGGTGGGCTGGCGGGCCCCTACTCACTGGGCTCGGTGGTCAACGAGCTGCTGCACTCGTCGCCGGTGCCGGTGGCAGTGGCGCCGCGGGGCGCCCGCGATTCGGCCGTCGAACGGGTCCGCGAGGTGACCTGCGCGCTCGGTGAGCGGCAGGGTGCGGATCTGTTGCTGCGCACTGCGGTTCGGTTCAGCAAGGCGGCGGGCACGCCGTTGCGACTGGCGTCGCTGGTGACTCTCGACCCGACGTTCGGCTCACTTCGCGGAGACGCGGACGCCGTTCGGGAGCGTGCGCTCGCCCACGCCCAGGAGACCCTGGAGACCGCCAAAGAGGCTCTGCTTGAGGGCATTCCGGTGACATCGACCGTCGTCGACGGTTCGACCGTCGAAGAGGCGGTCGGCAAGCTCGAGTGGCACGACGGTGACTTGATCATGGTCGGGTCGAGCAGGCTCGGTGCGCCCAAGCGCCTGTTCCTCGGCTCCACGGCGGCCAAAATGCTCCGCGTCCTGGATGTTCCCATGATGGTCGTGCCCAGAGACCAACTCGGCGCGGACAGCCTGCCTTAAGGGCAGTTCGTCCGCAGAAGAGCCGTTAGACCACGCGATTTGTGACTAATGGCCTCGCCTCTGTCGCATCGCGCTCATAAGTTGTTGATCAAGCGACCACAGGGCTGAACAGGGGAATCAAATGTCCGAGTCTGTGATACATCGAGGCATCTTGGTGGGCGTCGACGGGTCTGCAGCGTCGGCGGCCGCGGTGGCTTGGGCCACACGCGATGCGGCCATGCGCAACCTCTCACTCACGCTCGTGCACGTCGTGACACCGGTCGTTCCGACAGCTGCGCCGTGGCCGGAGATTCCCGTTGGCAACGATTTCTTCAGGTGGCAGGACGAGGAAGCCATGCGCGTCCTCGAAGCAGCCCGCAGAACCGTCGCGGACTCCTCTCATGACGCCGCGCCTGCGATGGTGCACAGCGTGGTACTGCACGGCGGGGCGGTCGGCACGTTGGTCGACCTGTCGAAGGACGCCGACATGATCGTTGTCGGCTCGCGCGGGCAAGGCGCGTTCAGCCGGGCACTATTGGGTTCAGTCAGTACGGGCCTGGTACACCACGCACATTGCCCGGTGGCGGTCATCCATGATGACGCGCCGGCGGTACCGGCGGATGCGCCTGTGCTGGTGGGAATCGATGGCTCTCCCGCCTCGCTGTCGGCAACCGAGATTGCCTTCGATGAGGCTTCGCGACGAGGGGTGGACCTGGCGGCTCTGCACGCGTGGCGCGACGTCACCATGCTCGAGTTGCCGGGGTTGGACCTCAAGGCGATGGAAGCGCAGGCTCAGGTTGCGCTGGCTGAGCGGCTGGCGGGTTTCCAGGAGCGTTATCCCGACGTCACCGTGCGCCGGGTCGTCGTCTGCGATCAGCCGGCCCGAGTGCTGGTCGAGCATGCGAAGGGCGCACAGTTGGTGGTGGTCGGTAGCCACGGTCGCGGCGGGTTCGCCGGCATGCTGCTGGGGTCGGTCAGCACCGCAATCGTGCATGCGATTAGGACGCCGGCGATCGTCGCCCGGCAGGGTTAGAGGAACAGCGGCTGGCTGCTATATCGAACAAATGTTCGATATACTGACTGAAATGGGCTGGCACAATGGGCCGCCGAGCTGGTCGGAGATGGAGCGGGTGCTCACCGGCAAGCCGCGCCGTGGTGGCGCGCCACTCTCCTGGCCGAACGGCGACGGCGGCGACAGTCCGGCCTGGTCCCGTCGGCGTGGAAGCTATCAGCCGCCCGAGGTTTCGCGGGCCGGCGGCTCGGCGGTTCCCTATGCCGAGCTGCATGCGCATTCGGCGTACAGCTTCCTCGACGGCGCCAGCACGCCGGAGGAACTCGTCGAGGAGGCCGCCCGGCTGGACCTGCGGGCCATCGCGCTGACCGACCACGACGGGCTGTACGGGGTGGTGCGATTCGCCGAAGCCGCCAAGGAGCTCGACATTGCGACGGTGTTCGGTGCCGAGCTGTCGCTGGGCAATGTCGCGCGTACCGAGGAGCCCGATCCGCCTGGGCCGCATCTGCTGGTCCTTGCCCGCGGGCCGGAGGGCTATCGAAGACTGTCACGTGAGTTGGCGACGGCGCATCTGGCCGGCGGGGAAAAGGGCAAGCCGCGCTACGACTTCGACGCCCTCACCGAGGCGGCGGGCGGGCATTGGCACATCCTGACCGGGTGCCGTAAAGGCCATGTGCGCCAGGCGCTGGCCACCGGCGGGCCGGATGCGGCCGCCGCGGCGCTGGCCGACCTGGTGAACCGGTTCGGGCGCGACCGGGTCAGCATCGAGCTGACCCATCACGGCCATCCGCTCGACGACGAACGCAACGCCGCGATGGCTGAACTGGCGCCGCGGTTCGGTCTCGCACTCGTCGCCACCACCGCTGCGCATTTCGCCGAACCCTCCCGGGGCAGGCTGGCGATGGCCATGGGCGCAATCCGGGCCCGCAACTCGATTGACGAGGCGGCCGGATGGCTTGCCCCGCTGGGCGGGTCGCACCTGCGGTCGGGGGAGGAGATGACGAGGCTGTTCGCACACCGTCCCGAGGTGGTGACGGCGGCGGCCGAACTCGGCGAGCAGTGCGCGTTCGGGCTTGCCCTGATCGCCCCGCAGTTGCCGCCGTTCGACGTCCCGGACGGGCATACCGAGGACAGTTGGCTGCGGCACTTGGTCATGGCGGGCGCCCGTAACCGGTACGGACCACCCGAACGGGCGCCGCGGGCGTACGAACAGATCGATCACGAGCTGAACATCATTGCCCGACTACACTTTCCGGGCTATTTCCTGGTGGTGCACGACATCACCCGGTTCTGCCGGGAGAACGGCATCCTGTCGCAGGGCAGGGGATCGGCGGCCAACTCGGCGGTCTGCTATGCCCTCGGCGTCACCAATGTCGATCCGATCGCCAACGAGTTGCTGTTCGAGCGGTTTCTGTCCCCGGCGCGGGACGGGCCACCCGACATCGACATCGACATCGAATCGGACCTGCGGGAGAAGGCCATTCAGTACGTCTACGACCGCTATGGCCGCGACTACGCCGCCCAGGTCGCCAACGTCATCACCTACCGCGGCCGCAGCGCGGTTCGTGACATGGCCCGTGCGCTTGGCTTCTCCCAGGGTCAGCAGGACGCCTGGAGCAAGCAGATCAGCCGGTGGAACGGCCTGGCCGACTCTCCCGATGTCGAAGACATTCCGGAGCAGGTGATCGACCTGGCGATGCAAATCCACAACCTGCCACGGCACATGGGCATCCACTCCGGCGGCATGGTCATCTGCGACCGCCCGATCGCCGACGTGTGTCCGGTGGAGTGGGCACGGATGGAGAATCGCAGTGTCCTGCAGTGGGATAAAGACGACTGTGCCGCAATCGGTTTGGTGAAGTTCGACCTGCTTGGGCTTGGCATGCTTTCGGCGCTGCACTATGCCATCGACCTGGTGGCCGAACACAAGGGCATCGACGTCGACCTGGCTCAACTGGATTTGAGTGAGCCCGCGGTATACGAGATGCTGCAGCGCGCCGATTCCGTCGGTGTGTTCCAGGTGGAGTCCCGCGCGCAGATGGCCACGCTGCCCCGCCTGCGACCGCGGGTGTTCTACGACCTGGTGGTCGAGGTGGCCTTGATCCGGCCCGGACCGATCCAGGGTGGATCGGTTCATCCGTACATCCGTCGTCGCAATGGCCTGGACCCGGTGGTCTACGACCACCCGTCGATGGAGCCTGCGTTGCGAAAAACCCTGGGCGTGCCGCTGTTTCAGGAGCAGCTCATGCAGCTCGCGGTGGACTGTGCCGGCTTCACCGCTGCCGAGGCGGACCAATTGCGCCGTGCGATGGGGTCAAAGCGGTCAACCGAGCGGATGCGCAGACTGCGCGGCCGGTTCTACGACGGTATGCGCGAGCGGCACGGCATCACCGGTGAAGTGGCCGACCGGATCTACGAGAAACTGGAAGCCTTCGCCAATTTCGGTTTCCCGGAAAGCCATTCGCTATCCTTCGCCTCGCTGGTGTTCTACTCGTCGTGGTTCAAACTGCACCATCCCGCCGCGTTCTGCGCCGCGCTGCTGCGGGCGCAGCCGATGGGTTTCTATTCACCGCAGTCATTGGTGGCCGACGCACGTCGGCACGGAGTCACCGTGCACGGGCCGGATGTCAACGCCAGCCTGGCGCATGCAACGCTGGAGAACGCGGGCATCGAGGTGCGGCTGGGTATCGGCAGCGTCCGCCACATCGGTGACGAGCTGGCCGAGCAGATCATCGAGGAGCGAAAAGCCAACGGGCCGTTCGATTCTCTGCTGGATCTGACCGGGCGGCTGCAGCTTTCCGTGCCGCAGACCGAAGCATTGGCGACGGCCGGGGCGCTGGGCTGCTTCGGGATCTCCCGCCGCGAAGGGCTGTGGGCCGCAGGCGCGGCCGCCACGCAGCGGCCGGACCGGTTGCCCGGCGTGGGGTCGTCGTCGCACATCCCGGCGCTGCCGGGCATGACCGAGCTGGAGCTGGCGGCCGCGGACGTCTGGGCCACCGGGATTTCCCCGGACAGTTATCCCACCCAGTTCCTGCGGGCGGACATGGACGAGATGGGAGTCATCGCGGCCGATCAGCTGCTGTCGGTGCCCGACGGGACCCGGGTGTTGGTGGCCGGGGCGGTGACGCACCGGCAGCGGCCGGCGACGGCGCAGGGTGTGACGTTCATCAACCTCGAGGACGAGACCGGCATGGTCAACGTCCTGTGTTCGCCGGGGGTGTGGGCGCGGCACCGCAAGCTGGCGCAGACGGCGTCGGCGTTGGTGATCCGGGGACAGGTGCAGAACGCCAGCGGGGCGGTGACTGTGGTGGCCGACCGGATGGGCAAGCTTGACATGCGGGTGTCGTCCCGGAGTCGGGACTTCCGCTAGGCCGGCGGTTATGGTTCGTCGACGACGAGGACCGGGGTGTCCTTGCGCAGGGTTTCGCCGCGGAAGAAGGCGGGCTGACGGGCGCGCATGATCAGCATGAACACCACGCCGAGCAGGATCAGTCCCGAGACCCAGGATCAGGACCAGGCCGACGCCGCCGATGCTGGCGCCGCTGCCGTAGTCAGGTGAGGCGCTGTCGCGAAGCGTGACTCAGAAAGACCGCCGAGCAGACCGAGCCCGCCCAGCAGCGGGAACAGCAGCTTGAACACGAAGCTCTGGGCGTTGGCGAACAGTTCGTGGCGGAAGTACCAGATGCAGGCGAACGCGGTCAGCCCGTAGTAGAAGCAGATCATGATGCCCAGCGAGTAGATCGTGTCGGTGAGCACGTTCTCGCTGGTGAAGGTGAGGATCGAGTAGAACAACGCCGAGCCGATGCCGGCCGCGATCAACGCGTAGGACGGTGTCAGGTACCGGGGGTGGATCGTGGCGAAGCGCTCCGGGAAGGCCTTGTAGGTGCCCATCGCCAGCATGGTCCGCGAGGTCGGCAGGAATGTGGTGATCAGGCTGGCGGCGCTGGAGGCCACCACGGCCAGGAACAGCAACAAGTTGAAGCGGGCTGCCCATCACGGGTTCGGCCAGCGCGCCGAAGACGTTGTCGGAGATCTCCTCGTTTCCCAGACCGAGACCCTCGGTGCCCACTCCGGCATACATCTGGGTCGCGACGGCGACCAGTAGGTAGGTCAGCAGGATCGACAGGACGCACAGCAGCGCGGCCCGGCCGGGGGTCGTTTCGGAATCCTTGGACTCCTCGTTGACCGTGAGGGCGGTGTCCCAGCCCCAGAACGCGAAGATCGAACCGGACAGACCCGCGATGAACGCCGACATCGTCAGCCCGGCGGGGCTGAACCAGTCGAGGCTGAACGACATGCCGGTCTCCGAGGAGCCGGATTTCGCCAGCGCCATTACGGCGAACAGCACCAGCACGACCATCTGGAACCCGACCAGGATGAACTGGACGTGCTCGGTCGTGGTGATGCCGCGGTAGGACACCGCGGTCGCGATCGCCAGGAAGATCAGGCAGGTGACCACGTTGATCAGCTTGTTCTCCCACAGCGCGCCGATGGATTCGTTGCCCGTCAGATCGCCGATGAACTGGTAGAAGAACTGCACCGCCACACCGGCGAGGTTGGACAGCACGATGACGGTCGCCAGCACCGCCGCCCATCCGCCGAGCCAGCCGATGTAGGGCCCGAACGCCTTGGTGGTCCAGGTGAACGACGTCCCGCAGTCCGGTGCGACCTTGTTGAGCTCGCGGTAGGCGTACGCGGCGAAGAACATCGGCAGGAATCCGGCAATAATAATCACCGGCATCTTGGAGCCTGCCTCGGAGACCAGGATGCCGATGGTGGCCGTCAGCGCATAGGCCGGGGCCACCGAGGAGATGCCGAGGACCGTACCTCCGAGCAGGCCGACGGAGTCGTGTGAAAGCCCCTTGTCTTGAAGGTCCGCCTCGATTTGATGGTGTGGGTCGTGAGCCTCGATCTGCATGATGACCTCGCAGGTTCGGTACCGAGTAGGCCCTGATCGTAACGATGTCTTCGTCGCGGCGTCGAAGAACCGCCGTGCCGACTATTCGACGCCGGCGGGCCGGGCGGTCCAGACTTTGTCGATGGTGATCTTCAGCCGGGTGGTGAAGGAACCGAGAAACTCCTTGCTGAACCCGTGGCTGGCCGCGTAGTCGCCGTACTTGGTCAGATACTGCTCGTCGGCCAAAGCATCGGCGCCCTCCGCGTCGACGGTCGCATCACCGCCGACGACGACGGTCCCCGCGCCGTTGCCGTCGGAGTCCAGATTGAAGCTCACCCGCGGATGGGCCTTGATGTGTCTGAGCTTCGCGGCGTTGGGTTGGGAGTAGACGGTGACCTGCTCACCGTCGAAGTAGAACCATACGAGGCGGGGGACGGGCTGGCCCGACTTCGCGATCGTCGTCAACCAGCCGTACTTATCGGATGAGAGCCTGTCGGAAACCTCTTGTGTCAGTTCGGCTGTCATATCGCCGACTGTAGTCTCGAGAAATGACCTTGAACCTGTCGGTCGATGAAGTCCTGACCACGACGCGCTCAGTGCGCAAGCGGCTCGATCTGGAGAAGCCGGTGCCGCGTGAGGTGCTGATCGAATGTCTTGATTTGGCGATGCAGGCGCCGACGGGTTCCAACGCGCAGGGCTGGCAGTGGGTTTTCGTTGACGACGCCGAGAAGAAGAAGGCTATTGCCGACATTTACCGGACCAACGCGACGCCCTACCTCGATGAGCCCAAGCCCGAGTACGGCGATATGCGCGACGAGCAGCGGCCACTCGTAACCAGCTCCGCGAAGTACCTCAACGATCACCTGCACGAGGTGCCGGTGATGTTGATCCCGTGCCTGAAGGGTCGTCCAGATGGCGCGCCTGCCGGGACGAGCGCCGGGTTCTGGGGATCGCTTCTGCCTGCCGTGTGGAGTTTCATGCTGGCGCTGCGCTCGCGCGGCCTTGGTTCGGCCTGGACGACGCTGCATCTCGTGGGCGACGGCGAGAAGCGGGCCGCGGAAGTCCTGGGAATCCCGTTCAAGGAATACAGCCAGGGTGGCCTGTTCCCGATCGCCTACACCAAGGGCACCGACTTCCGGCCGGCCAAGCGGCTGCCCGCGGAGCAGTTCGCGCACTGGAACAGCTGGTAGTCAGACCGCACCGCTGAAACCGTGCTGGCGCCAGGCCTCGTAGACCGCCACCGCGGCGGCGTTGGAGAGATTCAGCGAGCGCCGGCCTGCCAGCATCGGGATGCGCACCCGTGAGGTGATGTGCGGGTCGGCCAGCGTGGCGGCATCCAGGCCGGTGGGTTCTGGGCCGAACATCAACACGTCGCCCGGCCGGTAGGCGATGTCGGCGAACGGCGTCGTCGCGTGCGCGGTGAAGGCATGCACCCGCGTCGGCGCGATGGCGTCCCACGCGGCGGCCAGATTCGGGTGCACGGTGACCGACGCGAGGTCGTGGTAGTCAAGTCCGGCCCGGCGCAGCCTGGGTTCGGATAACTCGAATCCAAGCGGCTCAACCAGGTGAAGTTCGCAGCCGGTCGCGGCGACCATGCGGATCGCATTGCCGGTGTTGGGAGCGATGCGCGGGGAAAAGAACATCACTTTGAACACGACACGGTGCCCTCCCGATATGCGAGTGCTTGGAAGGCTACGGCTATCGAGGTCAACCCAGGAATCCACGTCCATCGAGAGGAACCTTCGATGAAGCTAAAGGTCAGGCAATCGGCTACGGGCTCAGCGTCACTGTGTGGCCGGCCGACTCGAGTGCTGCAATGGCATCGGTGTATCGGTCGGTTTTCACGAAGACGTAGTCGGTGTCGTAGGTCGACACTGCGAAGATCGCGATGCCTGCGGCGGCCAGGGGCTCAGCGATCGCGCTGAGGATACCCGTCAGTGAGAAATCCAGCGGACCGGCCACGACCAAGCCCGACCATCCTCGTTCGACCGTGGCTGCGCCGGGGGCGAGTTCTTCGATGCACACTACAGACAGCTCCTCGGACGTCCGGGTGATGCAGTAAAACTCCCCGCTGTTCGCGGGAACAGAGAGCTCGCGCGCCGGCTCCATACGGCACACCGCGTACTGCTCCGGCAGTGGGCGCAACTGTACGCATGGGGGTGTCTGGGTCATAGGGAACTGCCCCCAGTTCAGTTGACTGGTGTGGGTGCGTGGTTCAGGCAGCGCGGGCGGCCTGGTTGATCGTCTCAAACTCGATTCGGCGTGGGCCGGGCTGGGCTACGACTCAGAATCTGCGGGACGGACAACTAGGACCAGGGGGCGTTGTCCGCGATCAGCGCGCCTCACCGTGCTCCAGCTGAAAAGCGTCATAGGCTGCGGCAATGCATTCGGCTTCGGCGTCCGGGTGTTCCCGGGCTACCGCTTCTATAGCCGCTCGAGTGCCCGGTCCGAGAACAGAGTAGCCAGACGGGGCACGACCTCTGGTGAGCGCCTGGTTAAGTAGCATTTGAAAGATGACGCGAAGTTCCTCCCGAGTTGGAGGTTCGGCGACCATAGACCAAGGCTAGATCGTCTCAGGAGCGGATGCTCCGGCAGCGGTGAGCCGTTAGCCATAGGTTTAAGGAGGTGGTGCCCACGCCGCGGCGGGTGCCTCGCAACTGTTCAACGGCGGACACGTGCTGCAGTCCGTGGTCGAGATGGAGAACGGCTATCTGCTGCTGATGCGGGTCGGGGACGGCTCCAACCTCGCGACGCTGGCCACCTCGGGATGCGACATCGGCCAAATCGGCTACGAGATGGCGATGCTGGTGGAGCGCGTCGGCAGCGTCGTCCAGTCGTCACGACGAGCACCCCAACACTCATAGGCGGCCCATGGACGAACTCGAGTCTCGCGCACCCGCCAATCAACCGAGCCTGGTATGGCCGTACACGCTGACGGCCGGGCGCACGGACTCCCGCATCAAACTGCCGCTCGAGGCCACGGTCGAGGCGATCGAATCAGAGAAGCCGCAGCGGTGGCCCGGAAACGATGTGCGGGCACAGATTTGCGCCCAGTGCGAGAACAGCCCGTCGGTCGCCGAGATCGCCGCTCATCTATCCTTACCGGTCGGCGTGGCCCGTGTGCTGATCGGTGATCTGGTGTCGTCGGGTCATCTGCGGGTGCACACCACCCTGAGCGACCAGTCGACCATCGACGAGCGCCGCGAACTGATAGGAAGGACCCTCCGTGGCTTACGAGCACTCTGAGGGCCGCGACACGGCGTCGACCAAGATCGTCATCTCCGGCGGTTTCGGCGTCGGCAAGACCACGTTCGTCGGCGCGGTCTCCGAGATCATGCCGCTGCGTACCGAGGCGCTGGTCACCAATGCCTCGGCGGGGCTCGACGGTCTCGACGCAACACCGGACAAACGAACCACCACGGTTGCGATGGACTTCGGCCGGATCACCTTGGACGAGGACCTGGTGCTGTATTTGTTCGGCACCCCCGGCCAGCGGCGGTTCTGGTTCATGTGGGACGACCTGGTTCGCGGCGCCATCGGCGCCATCATCCTCGTCGACTGCCGGCGACTGCAGGACAGCTTCGCGGCAGTGGACTTCTTCGAGGCCCGCAACCTGCCGTTCCTGATCGCGATCAACGAATTCGACAATGCACCAAGGCATCCCCCGCACGAAGTGCGCAAGGCACTGGCGCTGCCCAACCGCATACCAATCATCACGGTCGACGCCAGGGACCGGCACTCCTCGACGGCCGCGTTGATCGCGGTCACGGAGTACGCGCTGAACGTGCTCCCGTCGGTGCCCGGCTGATCGCGTGGGTGAGACCGAAACCGTTTGGACGGACCGCGAATTCACTGAGCACGATTTCCGCGACGAGGACCTGAGCCGGTTGCGGACCGAACGGGTGGTGTTCACCGAGTGCGACTTCAGCGGGGTCGATCTGGGGGAGTCCGAGCATGTAGGGTCGGCCTTCCGCAACTGCGTGTTTCAACGGACCACGCTCTGGCACAGCACGTTTCGTTATTGCAGCGTGCTGGGTTCGGTGTTCGCCGAATGCCGGCTGCGTCCGCTGACCATAGTGGAGACGGACTTCACCCTTGCCGTCCTGGGTGGGTGCGACCTACGTGGCGTCGACCTGTCGGACTGCCGGCTGAGCGAAACCAGCCTGGTGGGAGCGGATCTGCGCAAGGCGGTGCTGCGCGGTGCAGATCTGCGTGGTGCCCGCACACAGGACGCCCGGCTGGACGAGGCCGACCTGCGCGGTGCGCGCGTCGACCCGACGCTGTGGACCACCGCCGCCCTGCGCGGCGCGCGCATCGACATCGAGCAGGCGCTGGCGTTCGCCGCCGCGCACGGGCTCGACGTGCACGGCGAGTGAGACTTGCCTTGGTGAGCAGACGCAAAAGCACCCCAAAAGCCAAGAAACAAGGGGCCTTTGCGTCTGCTCGCGAGCAGATCAGCCGGCGCTGAGCCGGAGTCTCCAGCGCACGAACGTGACGTAGAAGACGCTGATCACCGCCAGCATGGCCATGTCGAACAGCCACGCGCCCGACGTGTGCTTCCAGTGCGTGTCCTGCGGGGTCAGCGGGCCGGGCACCAACCTGATCAGGTCGACGGTGGATGCCGTTGCCGCGAAGCCCCACCGGGCCGGCGTCGCCCAGGACATCTGGTCGAGGACGATCCGGCCGGTCACCGGGATCATGCCGCCGGAGAACACCAGCTGCGACATGATCGCCACCACCAGCAGCGGCATGATCTGTTCGTTCGACTTGGCCAGCGCCGAGAGGGCGAGGCCGACCATCGCCGCGGCCACGCACGCCGCCGCGACGTCGACGAACAGTTCCAGGCTGCGATTGCCGAGGAACGCGCCGCTCTCCACGGCGCCCGGGCCCCATCCCTTGCCCAATATGGCGATCCCCGTGACGATCCCCGCCTGCACCACCGCGAACAGGGCGAACACGATGACTTTGGCCAGTAGGTACGCCGTGGTCGACAACCCGACCGCCTGCTCGCGTTTGAAGATGGCGCGCTCACCGATCAGGGCTCGAATCGTCAGTGCGGTGCCCATGAAGATCGCGCCGACATTGAGCATCACCAGTATCTGCCCCGGCTCGTTGGGCGCCTCACCGCCTTGGATCGCGGGGACAGGCACGCCGAAGCCGACGTTTCCGGGCACAGACAGGGACAGCACGCCCATGATGAACGGCAGCAGCGCCAGAAAGATGAAGTAGCCGCGGTCCGAGACGATCAGCCGGATCTGGCGTCGCGCGATCGTGGAGAACTGGCGTCGCAGGCTGGTGCGCGTCGGATTGCCCAAGTCCGCAGGGGTCTGTGCAGGCGGCTGCTGCGGCGGCGGACCGTGCCGGGCGAGGAACCGCTGGTTGGCCGCTTCGGGGTCGCGCGCGACCGAGCTGAAGATGTCGGCCCAGTTCGTGGTCCCCATCGACGGGCCGATCTGGCTGGGTGGGCCGGTGAACGCGGTCTTGCCGCCCGGTGCCAGCAGCAGCACCTGGTCGCAGACGTCGAGATAGGACAACGAGTGGGTCACCACGAGCACCACGCGGCCGGCGTCGGCAAGCTGGCGCAGCATCGTCATGACCTGCCGGTCCAGCGCGGGGTCCAGGCCCGAGGTCGGCTCGTCGAGAATCAGCAGTGACGGCCCGGTCAGCAATTCCATCGCCACCGAAGCGCGTTTACGCTGACCGCCGGACAGCTTGTCGACGCGGGTGTCGGCGTGCCGGGTCATCTCGAGTTCTTCGAGGACCTGCGCGACGACCTCGGCGCGGTCGGCCTTGCTGGTGTCCGGTGGCAGCCGGAGCTCGGCCGCATACATCAGCGCCTGATTGACGGTCAGCTGGCCGTGCACCACGTCGTCCTGGGGCACCATCCCGATCCGGGAGCGCAGCGAGGCGTACTCGGCGTGGATGTCGTGACCCTCGAAGGCCACCGTGCCCGTCGTGGGGTTGGTGTAGCCGGCCACCAACCGGGCGAAGGTGGACTTACCCGCACCCGACGGGCCGATGACGGCCGTCAGCGTGCCGGGCCGCGCCGTCAGCGAGATGTTGTCCAGCAGCGTCTTGTCGCCCTCGATGGTCCACGTGACACCGTGCACATCCAGGCCGCCGGTGCGGGTCGCGGCCGCCGTCTCGGTGCGGCGGACGAGCGTGCCATCCCGGAACACCAGGTCGACGTTGCCGATGGTGACGGTGTCGCCTTCGTGCAGGACTGCCGTTTCGACGCGCGACCCGTTAACGAATGTCCCGTTGATGCTGCGGTTGTCGCGGATCTCCGTGCCGCCGGGGGTGGACACCAGTGTCGCGTGGTGGCGCGACGCCAGCACGTCGGGGATGACGATGTCGTTGTCGGTGTTGCGGCCGATCTTGATCGAACCCGGGGGCGCCTCGGCGGGACGGCCGGGCCGCAGGATCTTCAGCATGCTGGTCGCGAGGTTCCCCTCGCTCGAGCGCGGTGCCGCGGTCGGACCGATCGTTGTCACCGACTCGAGGGCCGGTTGGGAGATCGGTTGCGACACCGGGGTGGGCGCACGGGTGGGAGCCGGCTGCGGCTCGCTCGGGTACCGCGGCTGTTGGCTTGACGGGTAGGCAGGTTGCACACCCGGCGGGTACATCGGCTGCGAGCGGGGGCCGTCCGGTGGCTGCGTCCGGGGCTGCTGAGTGGGCCGGGTCCCGCCGGGGCGGTCGGCGACGGGTATCGACGTGGTCGGCGGCCTGCCTGCGGATCCCTCATGCCTACCCACGTCGAACCTCAGTTGCGGGCCGTCCGGGTTTCCGATGTTGAGGTGCTGGCCGTCCTGGATGTCGACGGTCGGCACGCGGCGGCCGTTGACGAACAAGCCGTTGAGGCTGCCGTTGTCGATCGCGATCCACCGGCCCTGATCAAACCGCAGCACCAGGTGTGCCCGGGAGATCAGTGGGTGCGCGACGCGTACGTCGGCGCGTAGATCGCGCCCAATGACGACATCGTTGCCAGCAGCGAAGGTGCGTGCTGACCCGTCGTACCGAACGGTCAGTGCGGGTGGGGCGGCGGGTGGGGCGACTGGTCGGCTCATCGCGACCAACTCTATAGGTATCCGATCGGCGAGTCGCACGCGTTCTGGATGCCCGTCGTGGTCCGCTTATGGGTGTTGTCTCTGCACGCAATGCCGCGCGGCGCCGGCAGCCTCCTTTGTGCCGCCATGATGTTGGGGCTGAGTGCGGGTTCATTGCCGACGGCCGCGGCGCAGCCTTCGTATCCCACTGACGACCGGGGCTTCGTCGACACCAAGGTGCGCTGCGAAGCGCCACAGTCCGCCGTCTCGTTCGGCCGCACGGAACAATCGCTCGTCGCGATCTGCGTGGACCCCGACGGCCACTACGAATACCGCGGCGCCCGATTGGGTGACGACGCGGTGCTCACCGTCGTTGCCGAACCCACCGTGCCCGGCGAGTTCTTCGCACAGAACGACGGTGTCACCTACACAGTCACCGCAAAGGAACTCGTCATCAAGTCGGACGAGTACGTGCGCACCGAGCCGGTGCTGCAATTCGGGGCGCCGCCGCTGCTGGCGGTGGATCCTGCCTCGACGCCCCGCTAGCCGGTCAGCCCGGCGACCCGGTGACCACGCAGTGCGTGCGGGTGTACATGGTGGTCACGCACTGGTTGCAGTGTGTGCACGCCGAGAACACCGAATGCGCCTCGCCGTCGGCCTCGATCCGGTTGATCAGATCCGGCTCGGCCAGCAGCGCGCGGCCCATCGCCACGAAGTCGAAGCCCTCCGCCATGGCCAGGTCCATGGTTTCGCGGTTGGTGATGCCACCGAGCAGGATCAGCGGCATCTTCAATTCGGCGCGGAACAGCTTTGCGTCGCGCAGCAGATACGCCTCGCGGTACGGGTATTCGCGCAGGATCTTGTTGCCCGTCATGCGGACGGCCCAGCGCATCGGCGGCTTGATGCCACTGGCGAACTCCTTGACCGGGGCGTCGCCGCGGAAGAGGTACATCGGATTGACCAGTGAGCTTCCCGCGGTCAGTTCGATGGCGTCGAGCCCGCCGTCCTCCTCGAGCCACTTAGCGGTGGTCAGGGCCTCCTCGACGGAGATGCCGCCGCGCACGCCGTCGGCCATGTTGAGCTTGGCGGTCACCGCGATCGGGTTGCCCTCTTTCTGCACAGCGCGGCGCACGGCGAGCACGATGCCCCGCGCCACCTTGGCGCGGTTCTCCAACGAGCCGCCGAACTCGTCATCGCGTCGGTTGATCAGCGGGCTGAGGAACGAGCTGGCGAAGTAGTTGTGGCCCAGATGGATCTCGACGGCATCGAAACCGGATTCGATCGCGAACCGCGCCGCGGTGGCGTGCGCGGTGATCACGTCTTCGATGTCGTCCCGGCTGGCCCGCTTGGCGAACTTCATTCCGAGCGGGTTGAACAACCGGACCGGAGCCAGCGCCTTTCCGCGGTGCGTGCGGAAATGGGCGACCGGACCGGCGTGGCCAATCTGCGCGCTGATGGCCGCACCTTCCTCATGGATGGCCGCGGTGAGCTTCTGGAGCCCGGGGACCGCTTCGGGTCGCATCCAGATCGAGCCGGTTTCGGCCTGTCCGCCGGGCGACACCGCGCAGTACGCCACGGTCGTCATGCCGACACCGCCCGCGGCGGGCAGCCGGTGATAGGTGATCAGGTCTTCGGTGACCAGCGCATCGGGGGTGGCCGCCTCGAACGTCGCCGCCTTGATGATGCGGTTGCGCAGCGTCACCGGGCCGAGCTTGGTCGGGGTGAACACATTGGGCTGAGCCAGCATGTCGGAAGCCTGCCACAGTGCATGTCAGACTGGCTCCCGTGGGTGCGATCACTCTGGACGGCAAGGCCACGCGGGACGAGATCTTCGTCGACCTCAAGGAACGGGTAGCGGCGTTGACCGCTGCCGGGCGCACGCCGGGCCTTGGCACCGTCCTGGTCGGCGACGACCCCGGCTCGCAGGCGTATGTGCGCGGCAAGCACGCCGACTGCGCGAAGGTGGGCATCAACTCGATCCGGCGTGATCTGCCCGCCGACATCAGCCAGGACAAGCTCGACGAGACCATCGACGAGCTGAACGCCAATCCGGAGTGCACCGGCTACATCGTGCAGCTGCCGCTGCCCAAGCACCTCAATGAGAACGCCGCGCTGGAGCGCGTCGACCCAGGCAAGGACGCCGACGGCCTGCATCCGATGAACCTCGGCCGGCTGGTGCTCAACGAGCCCGCGCCGCTGCCGTGCACCCCGCGCGGCATCGTGCACCTGCTGCGGCGCTACGAGGTGGAGATCGCCGGCGCCCAGGTGGTGGTGATCGGCCGCGGCGTCACCGTCGGCAGGCCGCTCGGCCTGCTGCTCACCCGGCGGTCGGAGAATGCCACGGTGACGTTGTGCCACACGGCAACTCGACACCTTCCGCAGCTGACCCGCGAGGCCGACATCATCATCGCCGCGGCGGGCGTGCCGCACATCGTGACGGCGGAGATGGTGCGGCCCGGCGCGGCCGTCGTCGATGTCGGTGTCAGCCGCGACGAGGACGGCAAGCTGGTCGGTGACGTCCACCCCGACGTGTGGGAGGTGGCCGGCCACGTGTCGCCTAATCCCGGTGGCGTCGGCCCGTTGACCCGGGCGTTCCTGTTGACCAACGTCGTCGAGCTCGCCGAAGCACGATGAGCGCTCGCGCGAGGTGCCGATGATGTTGCGGGAGTTCGCCCGCAAGGTGTTCCGCGGCCAGTGGCCGATCCTGCTGGTGGGTCTCTTCCTCGTGGCAGCGTTCGGTTTGGTGATCGCGGGGTATTGGCGACGCGGTGCGCTGGTGCTTGGCATCGGGGTCGCCGTCGCGGCGGCGCTGCGGCTTGCGCTCACCGACGACCGGGCCGGCTTGCTGGTGGTGCGTAGCAAGGGCATCGACGTCGTCACCACGGCCACGGTCAGTGCGGCCGTGCTCTACATCGCCTGGACCATCGACCCATTGGGCACCAGCTAGGCGAATCCTGCTCACCAGGCAAACTTGCCCACTGTGCAAGTTTTGCCTACGGTTGTGTCATGACCGGACTTCGGGAGCGCAAGAAGGCCGACACCAGACGGGCGCTCAGCGACGCCGCCCTTCGGCTGGCCTTCGAGGGTGGCTTCGACACGGTGACGCGCGAAACGATCGCCGACCTGGCGGGCGTGTCGTTGCGCACGTTCAACAACTACTTCACCGGCAAGTACGAGGCGCTGGCATACCGCCAGACCGAACGCCTGCGGCGCAGCATCGCCCTGCTGCGGCAGCGCCCGGCCGACGAGCCGCTGTGGACGTCGATCACCGAAGCCGTGCTGGAACCGCTTGAGGCCGACTTCCGCGACGCGGACGGCGAAGAGAACAGAATACCGAGCCGCACTGAATTCGCCGAGATCCGAAAGCTGTTGTTGCGACCGGAAATCCGCGACGCGGTGTCCAAGGAACTGTTCGACGAATGGCTCGAGGCGATTGCCGAGCGGACCGGCACCGACCCGGCCCGTGACATGTACCCACGACTCGTGGCGGCAGTCGTGCGTGCCGTCGGCGACGCGGCGACGGAAACCTACGTGGTGGCGGATCCCCCGGTGGCGATCACCGCCCTGCTGCGCTCGGCCTTCGCCGAGGTGGCCTCGGGCCTACCCGAGCCCGCCAAACCCAAGAGGAGAAAGCAGTGACCGTCGAACCCGCGGACGTCGTCATCTCCGGCGCCGGACCCAACGGGCTGATGCTGGCATGCGAACTGGCACTGGCGGGCGTGCGACCGGTCGTACTCGACAAGCTGCCAGGACCCAGTGCCGAGCCGAAGGCCAACGGCCTTGTCGGGCAGGTGATCCGGCAACTCGACCTGCGCGGGCTGTACCACGCCTTCGGTGGCGACGAAGGCCCGCCGCGGCCGATCCACGGCTGGATGTTCGCGGGACTACCCCTGAGCTTCCTCGCTGTCGAGGACAACCCGATGCACGCGCTGCTGCTGCCTCAGCCCCGGTTGGTGCGGCTGCTCGAGAAGCGGGCGCGCGACCTCGGTGTGGACATCCGGTGGGGCCACGAGCTGACCGCGCTGAGCGCAGGCGCCGGCGCGGTGGCCGTGACGGTGACGTCTGCCGAGCGGACGTATCGCGTGGACGCCGCCTATCTCGTCGGCGCGGACGGGGGCCGCAGCACGGTGCGCAAGAGCGCGGGCATCGACTTCCCCGGCAGCACGGCGCCGACCATCGCGAGGGTCGCTCACGTGCACCTGCGCGATGAACTGCAGACCGCCGACGGCGGCTACCAGGTTCCAGGATACGGCCGGATCGCACCGGGGCACAGCAGGTTCGACAACGGCAGTTTGATCTTCTTCCAGATTGAACGCGACCGGCCGATGCTGGGCAGCGTCGAGTACGGCTGGACGCCCGGCAGCGCCGACGGTCCCATGACGCTCGACGAAATGCGCGAGAGCCTCCGCCGCGTGGTTGGCGTCGACGTGCCATTCGAGCCCCCTCAGGGGCCGGGGCCGCATGCGCTTCGCCGACTCGACGGGCAGAACTCCAGACAGGCCGAGACTTACCGCGCAGGGCGGATCCTGCTGCTCGGCGATGCGGCTCATGTCCACTCGCCGATGGGCGGGCCCGGGTTGAACCTGGGGATGCAGGACGCGGTCAACCTCGGCTGGAAACTGGCCGCGGAGGTGAACGGATGGGCACCCGCAGGGCTGCTCGACACGTATGAGTCCGAGCGCTACCCGGTGGGGGAGCGGGTGATGATGCACTCTCAGGCGCAGATCGCGCTGATGGCGCCGGGACCCGATGTCGCCGCGCTGCGAACGCTTTTCGGCGAGTTGACGCGTCAGCCCGATGTCGCCGGCCACATGGCGGATCTTCTGGCCGGCTCCGATGTCCGCTATGACGTCGGCGACGACCACCCACTGTCCGGGCGTCTGGTGCCCGACTTCACGCTCGATGATGGCCGTCGCGTCGCCGAGCTGTTCCGTGACGCTCGCCCGGTGCTTCTCGATCTGACCGATGGTGCCGCGTCGGCGGCTGCGGCAGCGTGGACCGACCGAGTGGACTTGGCGGCAGGTGCGATGATCGACGGGCCCGCCGCGTTGCTCATCCGGCCCGATGGCTACGTGTCTTGGGCCACAGACGCATTCGGTCCCGACGACGCGCAGAGACTCCGTGACGCACTGGCTCGATGGTTCGGCGCCGGGCGTCGTCCAGGTCTCGGTGCTATTGACTGAGCGTTTGGAGCAGGAACTCGTAGATCACCGCGTTCTGCAGAGCCGCCTGGGCATTATTCGAGGCACCGGCGTGGCCGCCCTCGGTGGTTTCGTAGTAGAGGACAGGATGGCCCGCAGCCTCCAGCGCTGCGGTCATCTTTCGCGCGTGACCCGGATGCACCCGATCATCGTTGGTCGACGTGGTGATCAGTATTGGCGGATACTGGCGTTCGGCGGAGATGTTCTGGTACGGCGACTGCCCCTTGATGAACTCCCATTCGGCCGGCTCGTCGGGGTCGCCGAACTCCGCGATCCAGGAGGCGCCGGCAAGAAGTAAGTGGTAGCGGCGCATGTCCAGTAGTGGCTGGAGGCAAGCCAGCGCACCGAACAGCTCTGGGTACTGCGTCAGCATGCTGCCCATCAGCAGGCCTCCGGCGCTGCCGCCGATTGCTCCGAGTTGTGCGGCCGTCGTGACGCCCTGAGTCACTAAATCCCGTGCGACGGAGGCGAAGTCCTCGGCTACCTTGTGCCTGTTGGCACGTACCGCCTGGTCGTGCCAGGCCGGCCCATATTCCGCGCCACCGCGGGTGTTCGCCACAGCGTAGTTACCGCCACGGGCCAGCCACAGTCGGCCGGCCAGGCCGAGATATCCCGGCAGCTTCGCCACCCGAAAGGCGCCGTAACCCTCCAGCAGGGTTGGGCCGGGTTCAGTCGAATCACGGTGAGCAACAAGAAAGTACGGGACCTGTGTGCCGTCGGCGGAAGCGGCGAAGTGCTGGGTGACAACCAGGTCATCGGCGTCGAAAAACGCCGGCGAGGACTTGATCTCACGCACGGGTCCCGCCGACGGTCCGTACAGCAACCGAGGCGGGGTGTCGAAGCCGCTGGTGGAGAGGATGATTTCGTCGCCGAATACATCAATGCTGGCAATGGTGGTTGTGGTGTTGGCCGGTACGCCCGGCAGCGGCTCGGGGTTCCAGATGCCCGGCGTCAGGACCTCCACAACTGTTGCCACGTTGCGCAACTTGATACTGAGGAACCGGTCGCCCGTAAGCGTTCCAGCGGCGAAGAAATCGTCACCGCCGGGCTCGAACACCACCTGCAGTTCCGCCGTCCCGGCGACAAGTTGTTCGTAGTCGGTGACGAGCACGGAGCCCGCCCTGTACGTGGTACCGCCCCTGACCCAGTCGGACACCAGAGCCAACATCGCCCACTCACGGTGCGCCCCGAAGCTGCAGTCCGTCGGGATGTCAAGGCGGATCAGTTCGCCGTCGCGCAGCTCAAAGGTCTCCTTGTTGTAGAAGTCGACCACGCGATAGATGAAGGTGCGCTCGAAGCCCGGATACAGGTTGCACAATGCTGACGCCGCAACGTCCGACGCGGAACCACAGAAGACCGTCTCGGCCTCATCGAGACGCGTCCCGCGACGCCACCGCTTGATCACTCGTGGGTATCCGGAATCAGTTGACGAGCCTTCGCCGAAGTCGGTACCGACCAGCACGGTGTTCTCGTCTTCCCAGCTGATGTCGGTCTTCGCCTCGCGGAGATTGAACCCGTCGGTGACGAACTGTCGTGTGGTCATGTCAAATTCGCGTACGACACTGGCGTCCTCGCCGCCGCGCGAGAGATCCACGAACGCACGGGTGTATCCGGGCTCGATGATGCCTGCGCCGCCCCACACCCAGTTCTCTTCTTCGTCGGCGGCCAGCGCATCGACGTCGATGATGATGTCCCAATCCGGCGAGTCCATCGCGGTATTCCTCCACCGTGGTGCGCCGCCACAGTCCGCGCGGATGGCTCGCGTCGCGCCAGAAATTGTAGAGATACTCACCGCAGCGCACGACGCCTGGGATCCGGGTATCGGCGTCGAGCAGGTCGAGCGCCTCGCCGCGGAGCTGCTCAAATCTGTCTCCCGACAACCGGGAAAGGGTGGGCTCGTTGTGGCGCTCTACCCAATCCATTGCCTGCTCGCCGTCGATCGCCTCAAGCCACAGGTACGGATCATCGTCCATGGCGGCCAGTATGAGCGACGAGCGTCACCGACAGCGCGGTTTTCGCGAGGAGTTCAGGACAGCGTCGCGCGGATACACACCGTGACGTAGGGCAGCGCCAGCCCAGTGGTGTTAGCCAGCGCCGGATGAGTCGCTAACAGTTCGCGGACCCGCTCCAGCGTTTGGGTACGTACGTCCGTCGGTGAGGTGATGCAGTAGCTGCGGGATGCGACAAGGTCGATAAGCGCCTGCGGCGTCAGGTAACTCGTCCACTCCACCTGGTGGCGTTCAGTGGTGTCGAAGGGTTCCAACAGGGTGACCTTGTTGTTGAACGGGTCGTCCTCGTGGCCGATGATGCGGCCGAGATCCTTGACCCAGCCCAGTCGCTCGTCACGGGTGTTCCACACCAGGCCAAGCCGTCCGCCTGGTCGCAGCACCCGCGCGACCTCCTTGACGGCGCGCTCGGGATCGAACCAGTGCCATGCCTGCGCGACGAGCACCGCATCGACGCTGTCGTCCGGCAGCGGGATCTCTTCGGCGGTGCCCAACAGCGCAGGAGTATCGGGCAGCGAATTGCTCAGCAGCTCAAGCATTTCCGGGATCGGATCGACCGCGACGACGCCGAGCCCCCGCTCGACGAGCCGGGTGGTCAGCTTTCCGGTACCCGCACCGAGGTCGAGCACATCCCGGGCATCCGGTGGCAGCAGCCAGTCGATGGCTTCGGGTGGGTACGACGGCCTGCCGCGTTCGTAGGCCGCGGCCTCTGCGCCGAACGACAGGGAACGCTGCTGCCTCGGCCCTGCTGTCGGCTCTTCGCCCGAGCGGCTCATCGCTGTCACCGTGAGGCCAGCTCCAACGTCTGGCGGATCAGATCGCCGACCGCCTCGGTCTCGACCAGAAAGCCGTCGTGGCCGTAGATCGAGTCCACGACCTTCAACTCGGCGCAACCCGGCAGCAGCTCGGCCAACTCCTCTTGCAGCCGCAACGGATAGAGCCGGTCGGACGTGATGCCCCCGACGACCACAGGCACCGGGCAACTGCTGAGCGCCGCACGGATGCCGCCGCGACCCCGTCCGACGTCGTGGCTGGACAACGACTCGGTGAGCGCGACATAGGTGCCCGCGTCGAACCGCGCGAGCAGCTTGTGGCCCTGATGCTCCAGGTAGCTCTGCACCGCGTAGCGGCCGCCCGTCGTGGGGTCCTCGACGCCCTGGCCGTCGTTGGCGAAGCGGCTGTCCAGCTCGACCTCGCCGCGGTAAGTCAGGTGCGCGAACCGGCGGGCGACCTCCATGCCGACGTCGGGTGATCGGCCGGTGCCGTAGTAGTCACCGCCCTGCCAGTCCGGATCGGACTTGATCGCCGCGATCTGGCTGCACTGGGTGCCAATCTGGTCGGCGGTGGCACGGGCCCCGACCGCCAGCAGCAACGCCGACCGCACCTTGTCGGGATGGCTGACCATCCATTCCATTGCCCGGGCGCCGCCCATCGAGCCGCCGACGACCGCCGCGACCTCGGAGATGCCGAGTGCCGCGAGCGCGGCGACATCGGCCTCCACCTGGTCGCGTACCGTTACGAGCGGAAACCTTGAGCCCCATGGCTTTCCGTCGCGCGCGAGCGAACTGGGGCCGGTCGACCCGCGGCAGCCGCCCAACACGTTGGTGGCGACCGCGCACCACCGGTCGGTGTCGATCGGGGCACCGGGGCCTGCGACGCCGTCCCACCAACCCGGCGTCGGGTGACCCGCGCCGGCCGGACCGGTGATGTGCGAGTCACCGGTCAGCGCATGCAACACCACCACCACGTTGTCGCGGTTGGGCGACAGTTCGCCCCACCGCTGCACGGCGATGGAGACATCGTCGATCACGGCTCCGTTCTCGAGCGTCAGCGAGCCGATGTCGACAATCGCGACCTCGCCCTCGGCGGGCAGCGCGGTGGTTGGCACGTCAGAGATCGTCACGTCGATGTCCTCAGAACGACGCGACCGTCTGCGGATCGGCTTGTCCGGCCGCATGGAACGGCTTGGCCGCGGCGAAACCCTGCTCGAGGTCGGCGAGGATGTCGTCGATCCCTTCGATGCCGACCGCCAGCCGCACCAGGCCCGGCGTCACGCCGGTGGCCAGCTGCTCCTCGGGAGTCAGCTGGGCGTGGGTGGTCGACGCCGGGTGAATCACCAGCGAGCGCACGTCGCCGATGTTGGCGACGTGGCTGTGCAGCGTCAACGCGTTGACGAACGCCTTGCCTGCATCGATGCCGCCTGCCAGTTCGAAGGCCAGCACGGCACCGGTGCCCTTCGGGGCCAGCTGCTTGCCCAGCTCATGCCACGGCGAGCTGGGCAGGCCCGCGTAGTTCACCGAGATCACGTCGGGGTGGGCCTCCAGGTACTCGGCCACCCGTTGGGCGTTGGCCACATGTCGCTCAACACGCAGACTCAGCGTCTCTAATCCCTGCGCGACCAAGAAAGCGTTGAACGGCGATGCCGCCGAACCCATGTCGCGCAACAGCTGCACCCGCGCCTTCAGGGCGTATGCCGGCGGCCCCAACTCGGCGAACACCACCCCGTGGTAACTGGGATCGGGCGTGGTGAAGCCGGGGAACTTGCCGTTGGTCCAGTCGAAGTTGCCGCCATCGACGATCACGCCTGCGATTGCGGCGCCGTGTCCGCCGAGGTACTTGGTGGCGGAATGCACGACGATGTCGGCACCGTGGCGCAGGGGCTGGATCAGGTACGGGGTGGCGACGGTGTTGTCGACGATCAGCGGCACCCCGGCGTCGTGCGCGACAGCGGCGACATTGGGGATGTCGAGGATGTCATTCTGCGGGTTGGAGATCGTCTCGCCGAAGAACGCCTTGGTGTTCGGCCGCACGGCCGCGCGCCAGGAGTCCAGGTCGTCGGGGTTCTCCACGAAACTGACCTCGATGCCGATCTTGGGCAGCGTGTAGTGGAACAGGTTGTAGGTGCCGCCATACAGCCGCGGGCTGGACACGATGTGGTCACCGGCGCTCGCCAGGTTGAGGATCGCGACGGTCTCGGCGGCCTGGCCGGACGCCAGGAACAGCCCCGCGACGCCACCTTCCAGCGCGGCCACGCGCTGCTCCACGACGTCCTGCGTCGGGTTCATGATCCGGGTGTAGATGTTGCCGGGCTCGGCCAGTCCGAACAGCGCGGCGGCGTGCTCGGTGCTGTTGAAGGTGTAGGACGTGGTCTGGTAGATCGGCAGCGCCCGTGCGTTGGTGGCGCTGTCGGGGCTCTGCCCGGCGTGGACCTGCTTGGTCTCGAACGACCAGTTCGCCGTCGGGTCTTCTGCAGTGCTCATGGGTGGTTGGTCTCCTTGAAGAGGGGGATGACGTCGGATCGATGGTCGCTGCGCGCGGGCTGTGTCTCAGATGACGACACCCGGCAGCCAGCGGTTCAAGGGCAACGGCACATTGTGGGCCTCCGCATCAGGTTTCCCTGTCTACTCTGGGGGCCCGTTCCGACGGACCCGCGCTTGCCGTGTAGCCGGTTGCGGCTACTCAACCTGGTCATCACCCGGGGCACCCCACCGCGGTTGGAGGGTTGCCGGCCAGCAAGCCGGGGCTTGACGCTGGCGCTCATGACCGAGAAGTAGCGTATCGCACGCGGCGCCGCGGCTGCCACCGGGTTGATCATGATGCGATTCTGCGGGCGGGGGCCACATCACCGCATGGGGCAATTTCCCCTATCTTCGAGCGGTCACCAGGGCCGGGTGTGGCCGCTGCCCAGACCCTGGCTCACGCGTAGCGTCGTAACCGACGCGATACTGATAGCCGCCGTGACAACCGAGCTTCTTCGAATCTGACCGAGACCAACGCCGGGAGAACACCACATGAGCGCCAAGCAGCCAACCATCATCTACACGCTGACCGACGAGGCGCCGTTGCTTGCGACCTACGCTTTTCTGCCGATCATTCGGACCTTTACCGAGCCGGCGGGGATCAACGTCGAAACCAGTGACATCTCCGTGGCGGCGCGCATCCTGGCCGAGTTTTCCGACGAGCTGACCGAAGAGCAGCGGGTGCCGAACAACCTGGCTGAGCTTGGCCGTCTGGCTCAGCTGCCCGAGACCAACATCATCAAGCTGCCGAACATCAGCGCCTCGGTGCCGCAACTTACGGCTGCCGTCAAGGAACTGCAAGAGAAGGGTTACGCGATTCCGGACTATCCGGCGCATCCGCAGACCGACGACGAAAAGGCCATCAAAGAGCGTTACGCCAAAGTCCTTGGCAGCGCGGTGAACCCGGTTCTGCGCGAAGGCAACTCGGACCGCCGCGCACCCAAGGCGGTCAAGGAGTACGCGCGCAAGCACCCGCACAGCATGGGCGAGTGGTCGATGGCGTCGCGCACCCATGTGGCGACCATGAAGCACGGCGACTTCTACCACGGGGAGAAGTCGATGACTTTGGACCGCGCCCGTGACGTGAAGATGGAGCTGGTGACCAAGGGCGGCGAGACGATCGTGCTCAAGCCCGAGACATCGCTGGATGAAGGCGACGTCATCGAGAGCATGTTTATGAGCAAGAAAGCCTTGTGCGAGTTCTACGAAGAGCAGATCGATGATGCGT
The DNA here is from genome assembly GCA_963800125.1 of uncultured Actinomycetota bacterium. Lineage (GTDB taxonomy): Bacteria > Actinomycetota > Actinomycetes > Mycobacteriales > Mycobacteriaceae > Mycobacterium. Next base: position 63,697 of record CAWDAC010000055.1, read on the forward strand.
ACAAGACCGGCGTGATGTTCTCCCTGCACGTCAAGGCGACGATGATGAAGGTCTCCCATCCCATCGTCTTCGGCCACGCGGTGAAGATCTTCTACAAGGACGCCTTCGCCAAGCATCAGAAGCTGCTCGATGAACTGGGTGTGAACGTCAACAACGGGATGGTCGATCTGTACAGCAAGATCGAGGCGCTGCCGGCGTCGCAACGCGACGAGATCATCCAAGACCTGCACGACTGCCACGAGCACCGCCCCGAGCTGGCCATGGTGGATTCGGCCCGGGGAATCACCAACTTCCATTCGCCCAGTGATGTGATCGTGGACGCCTCGATGCCCGCGATGATCCGGCTGGGCGGCAAGATGTACGGCGCCGACGGCCGGACCAAGGACGTCAAAGCCGTGAACCCGGAGTCGACCTTCTCCCGCATTTACCAGGAAGTCATCAACTTCTGCAAGACCAACGGCGCGTTCGATCCGGCGACCATGGGTACCGTGCCCAATGTCGGCCTGATGGCGCAGAAGGCGGAAGAATACGGCTCGCACGACATGACGTTCGAGATTCCCGAGGACGGCGTCGCCAGCATCGTGGACCTCGCCACCGGTGAAGTGCTGCTGACGCAGAACGTGGAAACCGGCGACATCTGGCGCATGTGTTTGACCAAGGACGCAGCCATCCGCGACTGGGTCAAGCTGGCCGTCACCCGGGCGCGCAATTCCGGGATGCCGGTGGTGTTCTGGCTGGACCAGTACCGCCCGCACGAGAACGAGCTGATCAAGAAGGTCAACACCTACCTGAAGGATCACGACACCGAGGGCCTCGATATCCAGATCATGTCGCAGGTGCGTGCCATGCGGTACACGCTGGAGCGCGTGGTCCGCGGGCTGGATACCATCGCCGCGACCGGCAACATCATGCGCGACTATCTCACCGATCTGTTCCCGATTCTGGAGCTGGGCACCAGCGCCAAGATGCTGTCCATCGTGCCGTTGATGGCTGGCGGCGGCATGTATGAAACGGGCGCGGGCGGTTCGGCACCCAAGCACGTCAAGCAGCTGGTCGAGGAGAACCACCTGCGCTGGGATTCGCTGGGCGAGTTCCTCGCGTTGGGCGCCAGCCTGGAAGACCTGGGCAACAAGACCGGCAACAAGCGGGCCGCGCTCCTGGCCACGACGCTCGATTCCGCGACCGGCAAGCTGCTGGACAACGACAAGGGTCCGTCGCGCAAGACCGGTGAGCTCGACAACCGTGGCAGCCAGTTCTATCTGGCCATGTACTGGGCGCAAGAACTCGCCGCGCAGACCGAGGACCGGGAGCTGGCCGAACACTTCGCCACACTGGCCAAGGCGTTGACCGAAAACGAAGACGCGATCGTGGCAGGAACTCAACGAGGCACAGGGCAAGCCGGTGGACATCGGCGGCTACTACTTCCCGGACACCGAGAAGACCACGGCGGTGATGCGGCCAAGCAGAACGTTCAACGATGTATTGACGGACGCACAAGGCTGACGCCGGTCGCGTCCTCGGCCCTCGTCACACCGAACTGACTGGGCCGGTGGCGATTAGTTGCCTCCCGGTGCGGCACTGCCGCGTTACAAATCGCTACTGGTCAGTAACGAAATACTGCACCTCTATGCGCCATCCAGCCCTTGTAGTGTGGCCGCGAGACACATTCGTAAAGATGCTCACCACCGGCTGCGCAAAGGCGGTCGGTATGCGTAGGAGGCTCGGACTCAGATGTCCAAGATCAAGGTCGAAGGCACGGTCGTAGAGCTCGATGGCGACGAGATGACTCGGATCATCTGGAAGATGATCAAGGAGCAGCTGATCCTGCCGCACCTGGACGTCAACTTGGACTACTACGACCTGGGCATCGAACACCGAGACGCCACCGACGACCAGGTGACGGTCGAAGCGGCCGAGGCCATCAAGCAACACGGCGTTGGGGTGAAGTGCGCCACCATCACGCCTGACGAGGCCCGCATGAAGGAGTTCAACCTCAAGAAGATGTGGCTTTCGCCCAATGGCACAATCCGAAATATCCTGGGCGGCACCATCTTCCGCGCTCCCATCGTCATCTCCAACGTGCCCCGGTTGGTGCCGGGCTGGACCAAGCCGATCATCATCGGCAGGCATGCGTTCGGCGACCAGTACCGCGCCTTCAACACCAAGGTGGACAAGCCCGGCACCTTCACGGTGACCTTCACGCCGGACGACGGCAGCGAGCCGATCGTGCACGACGTCGTCGAGATCCCCGAGGACGGCGGCGTCATCATGGGCATGTACAACTTCAAGAAGTCGATCCAGGACTTCGCGCGGTCGTCGTTCAACTATGGGCTGCAACAGAATTACCCGGTCTATTTGTCGACGAAGAACACCATCCTCAAGGGCTACGACGGGATGTTCAAGGACGAGTTCCAACGCATCTTCGACGAGGACTACAGGGAGCAGTTCGACGCGAAGGGTCTGACCTACGAGCACCGGCTGATCGACGACATGGTGGCGGCCTGCCTGAAGTGGGAGGGCGGCTATGTGTGGGCGTGCAAGAACTACGACGGCGATGTGCAGTCCGACACCGTCGCACAGGGTTACGGGTCACTCGGCCTGATGACGTCGGTGCTGATGACCCCGGACGGCAAGACCGTCGAGGCCGAGGCCGCCCACGGCACCGTCACCCGGCACTACCGCCAGCATCAGCTGGGCAAGCCGACGTCCACAAACCCGATCGCCTCGATCTTCGCGTGGACGCGCGGACTGGAACATCGCGGCAAGCTCGACAACACCCCCGACGTGATCAAGTTCGCGAACACGCTGGAGGACGTCGTCATCAACACCGTTGAGGGCGGCCAGATGACCAAGGACCTGGCGATCCTGATCGGGCCGAACCAGGCCTACCAGACCAGCGAGGAGTACCTCGGCTCGATCGCCGACAACCTGAAAAAGGCGCTCGACTAGCCGGTGGCCCGCTTCGGGCCGGCGTAGTCGTCGACGAAGTCGAGGATGACTTTGGCGACTCGATCCGGCGCCTCGAACATCGGGATGTGCCCGACGCCGTCGAGGTGCGTGATCTTTGTGTCCTTGGGCAGCTGTGTAGTGAACTGGCGGGCGTAGCGCGGATGCGGCAGCACGCGGTCCTTCTCGCAGATGACCAAATGGGTTGGTGAACTGCCGTTCGCCAATTCCAGCAGGCCCGGCAGTAGCAGCGTCTTCACCAGCATCTGGTAGTACGCCGGGCAGTGGGTGACGTCGTCGATGATTTCGAGCAGGTCGGCGTCGCTCAGCCGGTCCGCGCTCGAACTGATCGGCACGTATGCCAGCTGGCGGGCGAACGGCAGCCGCAACGCACGGGGCCCGAGTGCCTTGGCGACGAGCCATACGGGCAGGCCGGCCACGAATTTGAAGACGATCTCGAACTTCGCCGGGGTGTACCAGTGCCAGCCACCGGCCGGCGCGATTCCGGTGAGCGTGCGAGCCCGGCCGCGGCGTTCCAACTCGAATGCCACCCAGCCGCCCAGCGAGTTCCCGACGATGTGCGCGGTGCCCCAGCCCAGCGCGTCCATCCGGCGCTCGACGTCGTCGGCCAGCGCGGCCGAGCCAAGGAAGAACGGGCCGCGGGGTCCGCCGTTGTGCCCGGCCATGGTGGGCGCGAAGACTTCGTAGCGACCCGTATCAGCTATCAGGGGAGCGACGCGTTTCCACACGTTCTGCGACATCATGAACGGATGCAGCAACAGCATCGGCTCCCCGGAACCGAGGTGGATCGGTGCGCGCTGCGTCATGTTGCCGACACTAAAGGTGATACCGCCGGTATCGCAAGCCGCCGTCGGTGTCACAGGCCCGAAGGGCCGGATCCGGTGCACGACGATCTGCTCAGCGGTGCAAGCTTGCGAGAGCTCGCCCATGCGCGCGACGACCTCGCCCGCCGTTCCGCAACGACATCGGCTAGGGTCAGTCAGCCGACGTCCGGCCTGCGGCCGAGATGGCGCAGTATCCGCTCGAAGTCGTCGGTGCCCGCTGGCTCGACGGCGGGAGCGAATGGCGCCCCGTCGCCGGTGCGGAAATCGCCGTCGGGTACGGCAAGTGCCAGCGGCAGCACGGCGGTGACGACCTCGGCGGGCAACTCGTAGGGGACGCCCAGCGATGCGGCGACGTCCCACCCGTGCACCACGTAATCGACGAAGTGAAAACCCATCGCCATCTCGCCCGGGAATACCGCGCCCTCGCCGAACTCGGGTAGTTCGAACGGCGCGTCCGGCGTTCCGTCGGCCGCGAACGCGTCGAGCACGTCGTGCGCCGCCTCGGAGTAGGCGCGACCGGGGTCGGCTCTCACTGCGTCGATCACGGATTCGACCCGCCACGTGTCTGGATCAGCACCGAAACCTCTTGCTGCCGCGGCGAACCCGCGGTGTTGGACGGTCATATGGGCCAGCAGGTCGGCGAGATTCCACCCCTCGCACGGGGTAGGCCGGTCCAGGTCGGCCGCCCGGACGGTATTGACGATGTCGATCGACTGCAGTACCGCGATGCGATGGAGCAGGCGGGTGTCGGTGAAAGTAGTAGGCATACGCATATGATAAGCGATTGCATACGATAGTGCAATGCCTATCATGACGCAGTGGCAGCCAAGTCGCCGTCGTCCCGGCGCCCTGATCTGGCGGCGATGCTCGCCCCGCTCCTACGCGAGATGGTCGCGGCGGAGGGGCCTGTCCTCGAAGCTCACGGCCTGACGATGTGGGGGTACGTCGTCCTCCTGGCCCTCGACAGGTCGTCGATGCGCACTCAGGCTGCGCTGGCTGCGGCCATCGGCGCCGACAAGACGCGGATCATTCGCACCCTCGATGAGCTCCAGGACGACGGCTACATCGAACGTCGGCCCGATCCAGACGACCGCAGGATGCGCGTATTGGCAATCACCGCAGCGGGTCGCAGAGTCAAAGATGCAGCGCAGAAGGAGATCCAGCGAGGGGAGGAGCGTTGGCTCGGCGAACTCACCGTAGAGGAACGACGGACGTTTCTGCGGGTGCTCGAGCGTCTGACCCGGGGCGAATGGGAATGACGCGGATGGAAAGATTGACACCATCATGAGCACTCCCTCAGAGCGCGTCGTCTTCTCCGGCGTGCAACCCACCTCCGATTCCCTGCACCTCGGCAACGCTCTGGGCGCTGTAGCGCAGTGGGTGGGTCTGCAGGACGAGTTCGACGCTTACTTCTGCGTCGTCGACCTGCACGCCATCACCCTCCCGCAGGATCCGGACACCCTTCGACGCCGCACGCTCGCGACCGCCGCCCAGTACCTGGCGATGGGCATCGATCCGTTTCGGGCCACCGTCTTTGTACAGAGCCACGTGCCGGCCCACGCCGAACTCGCTTGGGTGTTGGGCTGTTTCACCGGCTTCGGCCAGGCGTCGCGGATGACGCAGTTCAAGGACAAGTCGCAGAAGGAGGGCAGCGACGCCACCACGGTCGGCCTGTTCACCTATCCGGTTTTGCAAGCGGCGGACGTGCTGCTCTACGACACCAACCTGGTGCCCGTCGGCGAGGACCAGCGCCAGCACCTCGAGCTGGCGCGCGACGTTGCGCAGCGCTTCAACTCGCGCTTCCCCGACACCTTCGTCGTCCCCGACGTGATGGTCCAGAAGGCGACGGCCAAGATCTACGACCTGCAGGACCCGAGGGCGAAGATGAGCAAGTCCGCCTCCAGCGAGGCGGGGCTGATCAACCTGCTCGACGATCCAAAGGTGTCGGCCAAGAAGATCCGCTCGGCGGTGACCGACAGCGAGCGCGAGATCCGTTACGACCCCGAGGCCAAGCCGGGGGTGTCGAACCTGCTGACGATCCAGTCCGCGGTCACCGACACCGACGTGGACAAGCTGGTCGAGGGCTATGCGGGGCACGGTTATGGCGACCTGAAAAAGGACACCGCTGAGGCGGTGGTGGAGTTCGTCGCACCAATCAAGGCCAGGGTCGACGAGTTGCTCGCCGACACCGCGGAGCTCGAGGGCGTGCTGGCTGCGGGTGCCACTCGAGCCAGTGAGGTGTCTGCGAAGACGCTGAAGCGGGTATACGAGCGATTAGGGTTTTTGCAGCAACCGCATTAGCGCTTTCGGGAGGTCGGCATGACCGAACCGGCCAAACCGGGAATCCTGGATCGCCTGCGGACAAAATACAAGTGGTTCGACCACGTGATGCGCGCGCAAGAGCGTTATCGAGACAGCAAGGGCGACTTCTACGCCGCTGGCATCACCTACTTCACCATCTTCGCGCTCTTTCCGTTGCTGATGGTCGCTTTCGCGATCGCTGGATTCGTCCTCGTCCGCCAGCCGGATCTGCTGGCCGAAATCACCGAGCGCATCAAGTCAACGGTGTCCGGCGACCTTGGGCAGCAGCTGGTCGAGTTGATGGATTCCGCGATTGAGTCGCGAACATCCGTCGGCATCATCGGGTTGGCCACGGCCGCGTGGGCCGGGCTGGGCTGGATGGCCAACCTCCGCGAGGCGCTGAGCCAGATGTGGGGCTTGCTGCGACACGAGCGCCCCGGCTTCGTCCGCACCAAGCTCTCCGATCTCATCGCCATCTTCGGCATGTTCGCCGCGATTGTCGTCACGATCGCGCTCACCGCGCTCAGCAGTAAATCCGTCATGAAGCAGGTGCTCGAATGGCTTGGGCTGCAGGATCTTCCGGGCATGGGTGTGGCCCTGCGTCTGGCTTCCCTGCTGGTTTCACTGCTCATCTCGTGGTTGTTGTTCACCTGGATCATTGCGCGGTTGCCGCGGGAAAAGATCAGCTTTCGGAGCGCGGCGCGGGCCGGGCTGATGGCCGCTGTCGCGTTCGAGATCTTCAAACAGGTGGGGTCGATCTATCTGAAGTCAGTGGTGACCGGTCCGGCCGGCGCGACGTTCGGTCCCGTCCTCGGCCTGATGGTGTTCGCGTACATCACCGCCCGGCTGATTCTGTTTGCCACCGCGTGGGCGGCGACGTCGAAGGAGGTTCTGGAAGCCGCGCCGGTGGAACCACCGGTCGCTGCCCAGATCACCCCGCGGGTGCAGGTGCGGGAGGGGTTGGGGCCGGGCGGCGCGGTTGCCGCGGCAGCCGTTGGAGCCCTTGGCGCACTGGGCTTTTCGCGGCTCATGCGGCGTCAGTGACTGACCACCTTCAACCCGATGACGCAGCCGACAACGCCCAGCATCAGCAACACCTTGATCAATGACGCGCTCTCCGCGCCGGTCATCATCGCGTACGCCACGGTGAGCACCGCGCGCCGATGCCGACCCATACCGCGTAACTGGTACCGGGTGGCAGGTCCCGCATCGCGATGGCCAGTCCGGCCATCGACAACAGCAATGCAACACCGAAAATCACCGATGGAACAAGTCGGGTGAATCCCTCGGATTTGCTCAGCGCCGTCGCCCACACCGCTTCCAGCACGCCCGACACCACGAGGATGAGCCAGGCCATCACACCTCCGTAGGCGCCGTCTTGTCGCTGGCCGGGTACGGTGCTCCTCGTCCGGTGTCATATCGTGACAATCGCACTGTAACAAAGCCGTAACATCGGCTCACTCATCGTCGGTCTGCCTGGCAGGGACGGTGGCGGGACAAGAAGGTAACCTGATGCCCGTGATCGAGTCTTCCGTTACCGCTGTTGTGCGCGAGCGCGCGAGTTTGCAGCCCAATGATGTGGCGTTCACGTTTATCGATTGCGACCAGGACTGGGACAGCCTCGCCCTGAGCCTGACGTGGTCTCAGCTGTACCGGCGCGCGCAAAACGGCCCATCAGCTAAGACTTTGCGGTTCGCCTGGCGACCGGGCGGTGATAAGAGGGGGATATATTGGTGTGGTGTGGGGGAGGGGGTGATCGGCGCCAACCAAGCCGCAACTCCGACTCGACGCTGCGAAGTCTCACGGTGCCGACTGGTGGACCTTCGGTGCAACATCTGTCGATGAGAGGCTGACACCAATTGGCGGGCAACGCCTTCGCAATTCGGAACTTGTTCGGCTGTACCTCCGATTGCTTGGGACACCGGATGTTGAGAGAGTGATGGAATGGCTGAACCCCTGTCGCGCTGCCTTGGGTGGAGCCGCGACGTGACGGGCATAGCGGACCCCCTGGTCGGCTACCTTGGCTGGCACGGAAGGGGCGACCTCGGCGATGACGCAATCTACGACGCGGTCCGGTCACAGCTTCCTGGAGCGACCTTCCTCGATCTGCCGTGCTTTCCACACGAGATAATCTGTGCGGCCGCAACAGGTTTGAATCGGTCGCTGCGACGCAGCATACAAGTGGTTGGTGGCGGCACGCTCGTTGGTAGGCGCCACTGGAGGCTATTGGTCAAGCGAGGCTTGGCCCTCACAAGGAATAAAGGAAGCTACGCGATTGGTGTCGGCGTTGAGGACCCTGTGTTCAACGGACGCTATAGCGGCTTGGAGAAAGACGATCTGAAGGGATGGTCTCCACTACTTTCAGAGTTTCACATCGTGTCCGCGCGGGGACCCCGAAGCGCTGAACTGCTGTCTGACATCGGGCTAAATGTGGAGGTATCCGGAGACCCGGCACTTCTCCTCCCGCGACCCGACGTAGTTCCAGAAGATGGCCTAATAGGAGTGAATCTCGGCTTCGGCGGTGATCTCTGGGGACACGATCCAGCGATGTTGGCTGAAGAGATGTCGGGCGCCATAAGGCAACTATCATCCCAAGGCTATCGGTTCGTTGGGATACTCCTGAATCCTGACGATAAACGATGGACCGAGGTGGCGCTTAACGATATTGCCGCAGACATTGTGCTTCCGGTGGACGCGGGCGCCGCAGCGCGGGAACTAGCCCGCTGTTCTGTGGCCATCGTCAGTCGGCTTCACGCGGGGATCTTGGCATCGCTTTCCGACACGCCTGTCATTTCGCTGGAGTATCAACCGAAGTGCAGAGACTTCGCGCTCTCCATCGACGATGAACGGTCGCTCATACGCACTGACGAGGTGAGCAGTGTCGCCGTAATAGACCGCGTCCGAAGCGCGCTCGCGGACTCATCGAGTATAAGGATCAAGACGCGTGCCGCCGTCGCACGGCTACGGCAACGGCTCCAGGCCGAGTACGCTGCTGTTGGACGTCGATTGGGTCTCGATGGCGAATGACATACTTTGCCCATCAGGAACGTGTGGACAGGTAACCTCGCGATCCGCCGCACTGCGTTCGAACGGAAATGAGGCATGCTGGAAGATGTTCCAGCCTATGTTCGTAGTGTGATGGAGAAACGGGTGGAGGCCACCTATACGGTGCACGAGCTCAACGTGGGGGGTGACATTTCAGTGAGCAGGGTTCCTATCCCTAAGTTCAGGTTAATCGCCACCCTTCGCCAGAAGACCGATTACAGGCGGTGGGCCGACCCCCGCAGTTTTCACGCGTCCTGGGAGCCTCGCACCAGAAAAGCTGCCGCTCTTGTGCCGAACCACAGTCGTGTCATTGAGTTCGGCGCAGGCAACCGATTGCTTGAGCGGTATCTCGACCCATCGTGTACGTACGTGGCATCTGACATCGTCGACCGGGGGCCAGGAACGATCGTTTGTGACCTCAATCGGAGACCTCTCCCGGACCTCGGTGCAAACGTTTATGATGTCGCCGTATTCATGGGGGTGCTGGAATACCTGCGCGATGTGCCCTCGGTCCTCGATTGGTTGGCGAGACATGTTCCAGTCTGCGTGCTGTCCTATGCCTGCGCAAAGGCCAACGGCTCTCCGCTGCGTGGCAGGTTCGAAACCGTTCGCCGACTGAATAGGGGTTGGATGAACAACTATCGTGAAGAGGAGCTTCGGTCACTCTTTCGCGAACGAGGCTTTGTATCCCTGCGAGAGGACAGCTGGAAAAACCAACGCTTGTTCCTCTTTTCGCAGCGCCCCTCGCTCACATGATTATTGCCTCACTGTGACTTCTAGTGCGCTGCGTTTGAAAGACCCTAGGCGGTCGGCAAGTTCGACCTGTTCCTCTCTGAACGAGGGTCATATTCGTCGTCGCGCTCCAGCCCGGCTGCGCGCGAGGGACAGCGCATCGCAATCTCTTGTCGGAGTGGCCTAAGTGAAGCAGGCTGGTTCACGAGGCTGCCTTTTGAGCACGGTGGCGCACCGCTTTCCTGCCACTGTCACTGCCGGGGAACGACGTGCTGGATGACGGACGCCTCGGAGCGCGTTGTGGTGGACGTAACGCTGGTCGGTTTTCGGGTCGTCGAGGTGCCGGCGGTATTGCCGGACAAGGAGTGTTGGATGGCGCCTGCTGCGGCCCTGATCCCGAACGTCGGTTTCCGGCCGCTGGACGTCTGCGTTGTCGCGGCGGCAGGAGCGGACGCATCGTCGGCGGTATTGCCGGAGAAGGAGTGTTGGATGGCGCGTGCTGCGGCCCTGATCCCGAACGTCGGTTTCCGGCCGCTGGACGTCTGCGTGGTCGCGGCGGCGGGAGCGGACGCATCGTCGGCCACCTTCGCGCCAGACAGCGGCGAAGGCGCAGTGGTCCAACCGCCCACTGGCACACCTTCACTCAGCGCATTGAAGCTTCGGCCGGCCGCCGCCTCGGGATCCGGGACGCGCTGCGTCGTCGCCGTCGGGGCCGGAGGGTTGAGGTAGGTAACCTCCGGACCACCGACGCCGTACGGTCCGGGCCTCTGCGTTCCGAACGGGCGAATCCCGACGATGTCCTGCAGCCCGTTGTCCAATCCGGTCGGGATCGCGACGACGGAATTGACCGCAAGCGCGATCGGGTTGGGGAAGTACAGCGGATTCCACGGAGTCGGTTGCCCAGGGCTTATTGACCGGTTGTACCCCGCCTCCACAAGGACGCGCAGTGCCGGATCCAAGGCGTCAGCCAGGGGATAGCCGACAAGCGGCAACTGCGCCACCGGCATGAGCAGAGGGAGGATCGGCGTGGGGATCATGTAGTAAGTGGTGTCGCCTACCTGACCCTGGTTCACGAGTCCTGGGTCACTGAGACTGACGTTCTCGTAGTTGTTGTGGACGTAGGTGCCGCCCAGATACGCGTTGGCGACGGCCAGCACATTGAGGGGATTCATAGGTACGTCCGCCCACCCGTCGTACTGACCCGCGATGTCGACGGTGTTGTATTGAGTGTTGGTGGGCGTGGGCCCGCTGAACGTCACACCTCCGTATATCAGAGGCATCGGAATCGTGAAACCTAGAGGGCCACGGGCCAAAAGCCCACCATTCGCGCGATTCCCATTGGCTATGAGCACGAATGAGACGTTGGGGCTCTGACCATCGGCGAATTGGTCGGCCAAACTGCGCTTCTCCAACGTCGCGATCGTGGCGCTCTGCGAATAGCCGAAGACCACGAACGTGTCAGTAGACGCTGGTGCCGTAGACCCAACGTCTGGGTTGTAAGCGCAGACATTGGAATTGATGCAGTTATCAAGACTCGCCATGCCTTCGGCTACTGACTGATCGAACGTCAAGGTGCCGTATCCAGGCGCGAATTGCTCGGGCGCGATGACCGCGACTTGGTTATACGGTCCTGTCGGAACACCCGTCGCGGGTGTTGCAGTCGACGAAGGGACGATGTAGTTATCTACCGCCATGCCCATGTACTGCTGGACGAACGAAGTCGCGTCCGGCGGGGTTGATAGCGGGTGCCGCGATCCACCCATGATGAGAGCCGTTGTGCCGGTTGCGGCGGTGAGCGTGAAGACCGACGTCGTCGTCGACGGGAGCGCCAAGAGCACGGCGCCGACCAGCGCCGAAATAACCACGCCGGTACTACGAAGCGTTACACGCATATAGACCACCCACCCCGCTAAGAAGCGATGAAGTTGCGGTATCGCGACGGGGATGGCCCATCCACGACTGCGGATACACGAAGCATGCACGGCTCGTCGGCGCTGAGCACGTAGTCGTTCTCGCCGAGGGGCTCGCCGTCCAGACCCGTGCGTAGACGTCAGGCACCCAAACTGCTTTGACGGCATAGTCCGGCTCACGCGGGAGATCCACGACCGATGCTGCGACGGCTTGAGCGCGTCAACAGGACGGGATGCCGCCTCATGCCTTTGCGAAGCAGTACATGCGGTACGCGAGGTCCCCACTTTGTAGTTGGTGGTAGGTGCTCGTGCCCGCCACGCCCGCCATTTCGCGGCTTAAGCCATGCAGGAATGCCGGCGCATGGCGACCGATCAGGTCCAGCCGCTGCTGCGAATTCTTCTCCATGCCACGCAAAACTTCCGCATTGATCACCCTCTGCGAAAGCATCCGCATCGGGGCATCGGCCAGCACCGCCTCCCAGGCGGCACTACCGTCGGGGGGTTGGGAATCGGCGTATAGGAAATGCCCGGCCGGGCTTAGCACGCGCGCCACTTCGGCCAGGAAGCGGGACAACTGCGAATAGTGATTCGAGGATTCGATATTGATCACCGCGTCAAAAGATTGGTCGGGGAAGGGCAGGTTCTGGGCGTCGCCTTGCACGAAATCCAGGCCGGGCAGATTGTGCCTTTTTCGGCAAAAGGCGATACCGGCCGGGTTCAAGTCCAGTCCCGTGTAGGAGGCCGGGTGCAAGGTACGCATGAGGTATGAGGCTCCGCCGCCGTGGCCGCATCCGACCTCCAGCACCCGCTTGCCGCTGAGACCTACCTGAGTCGCCGCGCGGTGGTACAGCTGGATACAGGCTCGATCGGGCTCGTCGGAGGCCGGCAACGGCACGTCCATCGGGGGATCCTCCTCGTAGCCCCAATTGAGGAACAAAACTTCGTCTGTGCCAAGCCGGCGGGTGAAGTAGGGGTAAATATGCTTCTGAACCTTCTGACTCACTTTCCAGACGAACGGGTAGCGAAACACGCGGTCCTTCAATGCAGAAGGGGAGTGTGCCAGTGACATAGCGGGAGTATGACAGAGGCATTATGCAGACGGGTTTTCGGGGTCGTGCTGGGCTCGGGCTTCGACACTTACGGGAGCCTGTGTCGACGAGCCTCCTGGCCACCCCCGGCCTAGCTAGGTCGTCCAGCACAGCTGGGTCTTCCACACAAAGCCCGACCTGGCCGACGCCGCCTCTGACGATGCCCGCGCGATGCCCGCGTGCGATGCGATCCTCCACGCGCAGGTTCCGGAGGGGCATCTACCCCGCTGATAGGGGCGATCCGGAATGACCCACAATGTGCTCGCCGTCTCGCTGGAACAAACGTGCGTCAAATCTGGAGCGGCCCAACGTACTTGAGCCTCCCGCTCCTGCACCTGCTTACTGGGTCCCTGAAGGAAATATGCCTGTCTACTCCAGCTTATTTGAGGTCAAGGCGACAACCATAATAAATGGGTGAGCAAGGAGACGATTATCTAATACCCAAACATAGGCTATTCGTTTTCTGACCGACCGCTAGCTTCAGGCGGCGGCTCAGAATGGGCGGAACCAAGTTGCGCTGCGCTCATCCTCCGCGACCTTCTGCAAGGCCACCATCGTTGGATACTTCACCACCCCATAATATCGGTCGTAAAGCCACCGCGGAAAGAGCGCTTCGGCGACGGGTTTGAATACTTTCGCGACCAGGTGCGCCAGCCGCAGCACCGGGGCGGAGGCGCCGCCGACTATCTTGTAGCACGGGTACTTTGCAAAATACGAAATGGCCTTCGCCACGCCGGCCCAGTCCGCATCATCGATGATGATATATCCCCCTAGCTTGACCAGCCTGTTCGTATAATACATGTCGACAATTGTTTGGTCGAAGGTGTGCCAGCCGTCGATGAATGCTAAATCAAACTCCGCGCCTTCCTTCAGAAGCTGGGGAAGCGCTATCTCGGAATACTCTTCGCGAAGTTCGTAGAAGTTCACGCCGGCCCGTTCGAGGTTGGCAACCCCAATCCCGCTCCAGGTTGTGCTTTGGAAGGGATCGATAATGAGGTGGTGTGCTCCGGGGCGACCTGCGAGCGCACTCGCGATGTGCAGGGACGACACACCGTAGGCACAGCCGACCTCCAAGGTCCGGATGATCTCGGGGCGGCTGGCGATGAACTCGGATAGGAAACGCCCTTCGGCAGCGTCGATGGGGCAGTTCTGTATCGGATATGTTTGCCCGTCTGGGCTGGTGACCGTTCGTTTCCGACGAATTTCCTCAATTACCGTTCGTGCCTGCATGATCCCATTTTCTACTACTTGGATTCTCTTCGGAGCGCGTTCGCCAACAAGATTCCGGGTCGACAAGCGACGACGGATAATGAGATCCCGCGCAGCTTGCTCCACTTGCTGCCCGGTGGCCGCGCTGGACTGTCTACGGTCTAGTGCAGCGCTTGGACGCTTAGGGCTCAGGTGCTGCCCATGCCGGTGGCCAGTCACCGGAAAGATTCCCGGTACGGCGACAGCGAGGATCGCTCGGCGACGAGCGTGCGCCCAGCCGTGCATCTTCAGCACGACCGCGTCTGTTATCGCCGGCGTCGCCAAGCAGCTCACGGTGCAATCTCGATGACCGCCAACGACACAAGGGTCAACATCAGGCGCCGATCTGTGTGCCGGTCGCGGCTCCCGAGGCGAGGATGGCGGCACCGGTGCGTGTGCTGCCCGACGCATGGGGAGGGCGGCGAGCATCCACAGCGGTCGAAAGCGCGAGTACGCCAAGGGCGATCTGGATAGCCGGAACAACCGGGGTTTGTAGCGGCGGAAGTCACGACTCGCATAACGGGAACCACGAAGTCGCATAGCAAGAACAGCGCCGTTAGGGCAGCGCCGAAACCCATTGTCATGAGGCAAAGCCCAGTAGACGAGCAGATTGAGCATAGCTCGCTTGCGCGAAATCAACAGCACAACACCCCGATCCGCACAGGGTAGGTCGTGCGCTGCGTCAATCGCGAACAACAGAACTGCTCCCCACATGATCGGCACGCTGCCGTCGGAGTGGATACCGTTGTCGGACGGGAGGATGGTGCGCGAATGTTTCACTCGCTGAGCTAGCCGCGACGGTCGTCGACCAACCGCAACGGTCGATGCCACGGGCTATGGGCGTGATAAGCCCTAGGACGAGCACTGTGGCCATCAGCCCAACCGCCGTATGCTGGCGGTTTCTTCCAGGAGATCGGCGGCGGTGCTGACGCTGACGGCGGGTTTGCTCATCCGGGTGGCGACATCGCGGGCTCGAGCGATGTGTTCCGGAGAGAGGATGGAGCGGAGGTCGGCGACCAGCGAATCCTGGGTGGTGGCCGACAAGCGCCGGGCGGAGCCAACTTTCAGGCGCTTGACCTGAGCTGCCCAGATCGGCTGATCGGCCGTGATCCAGAGGATCAACGTGGGGATTCCGGCTCGCATACCTGCGCCCGTGGTGCCGGCGCCACCGTGGTGGACAATCGCGCGACAGCGGGGAAAGACGGCCGCGTGGTTCACCGCGCCGACGACCTTGACATGGTCTGAGCGCGGGGTGTCAATGACGTCATTCGCGCCGGTGCAGATCAACGCTCGCTGGCCCAGCTGCGTGCAGGCCGCGCCGATCATCGCGATCGTGTCGGCGGGCGATTGGAGCGGCATGCTGCCGAAACCGAAGTAGATCGGCGAAGTTCCGGCGGCAATCCACGAGTCGACTTCGTGGTCGGCGGCCGTGGGCAACCCCATTGTCAATGCGCCGACGAAGGGCCGCCGGCCATTCGACTCCGCCCATTCGACTGCCAGCCCGGGGAAGCAGAGCTCGTCGTAAGCCTGGATCTCGAGCGATCCGCGTTCCTCGATCCGTCGCGTCGAGGGTGCGGTGGTCTTGGGCAGGCCCAGTTCGCGGCGCTGGGCGTCTTCAGCCGCCCTCGTGATGCGCCAATGCATCCACCAGAAGACCGAATACGCAGACCGGATCAATGGTGATGGCAGGGCCGGAAGGAGCTGGCCGTTGGCCCGCACCGGGTAACAATGCAGCGAGGCCACCGGGATATCGTAGTATTCCGCGACATTGGCGGCGAGGCCCTGCTGGACCATTCCCGTCAACAGCAGGTCGGCCCCGCCACCCAGCGACGCCAGCGTCATGCCCATGTCGGCCCAGACCTCGCCGAGGTACTCCTTGCCTGCACGCACCACCTTGAGCGGGGTCTGGATCTTCCAGAAGTTGCGGACGATGTCCTCGTTGTTCAGCGCCTGCGAGTCCGGCCCGTAGGCGACCGCAGAAAGCCCGGCCGACTCGACCAAGCGAATCATGTTGGGCGGGACCCCAATGCGTACGTCGTGACCTCGGCGCAGCAGTTCCAGGCCGACTGCCGCAAAGGGCTCGACATCGCCACGACTTCCGTGGACAGCCAACGCGAATTTCATCGGACACCCACTCCGATCGATTCGGATGGCAGCGCAGGGTCGTGCGACAGATGCTTACTTTGTCGCACGATGCGTTGTCGGCGACGGTGATGCCGCCCATGTCGCCCTTGCCATAGTCCTGATGGCCACCAGTTGGCCCGCCCTACAAGAACTGCCATGGCGGGCACCGTGATTGTGCGAACCAGGAAGGTGTCCAACAGAATCCCGATGCCAATGATGAAGCCGGCCTGGACCATCGTGCTGATGCTGGCGAACAGCAGACCGAACATCGAAGCTGCGAAGATGAGGCCGGCTGAAGTGATCACACCGCCCGTCGTCCCCACCGTTCGGATGACCCCCGAGCGGATCCCGTGCGGAGACTCGTCACGAATCCGAGAGATCAACAGCATGTTGTAGTCGGCACCGACCGCAACCAACACAATGAACGCCAATCCTGGTACGCTCCATGACAATTCCTGGCCCAGGATGACCTGGAAAGCAAGAACCCCGATGCCCAGTGCGGACAGGTAAGAGATCACCACCGAAGCAATCAGGTACAGTGGCGCAACAATCGAGCGCAATAGCGCGATCAGTATCAACATCACAATGATGATCGTCGCCGCGACGACGAATCGCACGTCGTGGCCGTAATAGTCGCGCATGTCGCGAAGCCCGGCAGATATCCCCGACATCGATACCGACGCGTCCGCCAGTGAGGTATTCGGTTGGGCCCTCGGGCAACGTCTGTGATCGTATTGACCTGATCCATTGCCTCCGTACCGAACGGATTCAGGGTGGTTTAAATCAAATACCGCGCACTGTGCCCGTCAGGTGAGATGAAAACATCTGCCGCCTTTCGGAATTCGTCTGCGTCAACATTTGCGGTGGGATATAGAAACCCGCCATCGACGGCGACATCGCGTCATACTTCATCGCCAAGAGAAACGCCGAAGCGTCGCCGAGTCCTCCACCCAATTGTTTGGTTTGGTCGACCAGCAGTGCCACGCCATCGGCCAGCTTTCTGCTCGCGTCGGCGAGGGTGTCGGCGCCCTGTTGCAGGTTGGCCAGTTTCGCCTGCATGCTGCCGGGGCTATCCAGCCCCATCGACCGCAGGGCACCAACCGCTGCGTCGAGGGAGCCACGCAGTTTCTTAACCGTCACGTTGAGTGTCTGCGCGTTCTGCGTCGACTGCAGCTGCCGCGCCAGGTCGCTGAGCTTGTCAAGCGTTCCGTCGCTACGCGCGGTCACCAGCCGCTGCAGTTGACTGCGAGTAGTACTGCATGAGATGTCGGCGTCGCAAATCGGGCTTGCGCAAGCGCATTGAGCACGGACCTGCCCAGTCGAATGCACCCGCGACATTCGAGATGTTCACTCCGATGGTATCGCCGAGCGCCCGCATGCTGGTGACCAGCTTGGCGGCGTTGTCGATGTCGTTGAGCGTCTTGTTCCCGCCCAATTGGTTCGACATGTACGTCAGCGCCTCCACGAGGCCCCGCACGGTGGCGACGGCCTGACCGACTTGGCCGCGCACGTCGGCGAGACCGTCGGCCAGTGCGCCGGCACCGTGACTCAGCTCGTCGAGGTCGCCGGTATGGTCGTGATCTGCTTGGACGCGTCGCCGAGCTTGCTGCCGACTTCGCCGGACTGATAGGTCGCCTTGGCTGCTCCAGCGATTCGCCGGTGGGTCTCGTGATGCCCCGCACCATCGCGATGTCGGGAAGCTGGCTGATCCGGTAGGCCATCTGCTCCATGTCGGCAAGAGCCCTCGGTGTCCGCAGGTCGTGCCGCGAGCTGATGAACAGGTACTGAGGAAGCGTCGAGTTCAACGGGAAATGCCGGTCCATCGCCGCATATCCGACGGCGCTTCGACGGAGGCCGGCAGAGTCTTGCGATCGTCGTAGTTGATAGCGGACGAAACTTGCCGCACGGCAAGCGCCAGCAGCACGATCAGGCTGGCCACCAGATGATCTTGGTCTGCGGACGATGCGTATCCCGGACCGCCGCCAGAAACGCGTGGTGAGATCGCGTCGGGGCCGGACCCACCCACGGGGACCGGCAAGAACGAGAAGGGCTGGCAGCAGAGTCACCGCGGCGACGAACGCCACGCCGATGGCGATCGCCATTGCCGGACCGACCGTTGAAAATACGGACATCCGGGCGAAAACCATTCCGAGAAAAGTGATGGCCACAGTGGCCGCGGACGCGGCAATCACTTTGCCGATCGACGCCAACGCCCGCTTCACCGCTTGATTCGAGTCCGCTCCTAGTCGCACGTAGTCGTGATAGCGGCTGATAAGAAAGACGGCGTAATCGGTTCCGGCGCCGGCCATTATGCCGGTCATCAAGACGATCGTCTCGTCTGAGATGGCCATGCCCACTTGGGCGGGCCCGGATAAAATACCCTGCGCTGTCACCAGTGAAACGCCGATCGTGATCAGCGGCAGCAGCATGGTGACGGGGTTGCGGTACACGATCAGCAGGATGAGTAGCACCATGATCGCGGTCGCGCCCTCGACCAAACGGAGGTCACGCTGGCCGATGTCGGTGAGGTCGGCGAATGTGGCCGCGGGGCCGGCGAGGTGTGCGGTTAGAGAGGATCCCGCGACGGTCCCTTAACGGTGGTCGCGATCCGTTGGTATGCGGCGTAGGACTCGGGTGAGGCTGGCTCTGCGGCGAGGTTGATCGGCACATACCACGCCAATTGTCCTTGCTGGTCACCGCCTCGCGCAGCGGGGTGTGGTCACGAAATCCTGCACCGTCACGACGTCGCGGGTGTCCTGACGCAGCTTGTCGACCACCGTTCGGTAGATGTTCTCGTCGGCCGGGCCCAGCCCGTCTCGTTGGTCAGCACCACCAAAAGGATGTTGTCGGAGTTCGGGTCGTGAAATGCATCGGCCATCTCGCGGGCCGTGACCATCACCGGTGCGTTGTCCGGCAAGATGCCGCCTAGTGTGACGCCACCTTTGTCAGCGGTGGAAACGCCAGCGACACAACGGCTGCGAGAGCGATCCAACAACCGATGACGAGCAGGGGCCATCGCACGATGAGACTGCCCAGGCGACGAAGACGCCCACGGCCGCCGTAGCGTCAGTTGTGTCCGTGCGGCCTGACACTCGTTGCAGAAACTCCCCTCTGGACGCTGGAACCCGTAAACTCACCGGCAGAGAATCCTTTTCCGGCCAGCGGAATCAGGCCGAGTGCTTGAATCTGCGCACAGGTGCCACTAGGTCGCGGCCCTCGGCAACCCGGACGAACACGGACTTCAGCGCCGCTATATAGCGGGTAACTGATTCCCTCGCGACCGGATTGTCCGGGAACATCACGATCACGTGGGTCTCCTTCTCAAACCGATTCACCCGGATATCGAATTGAGCCGGCACCCCGCCGTCTTGGTAGACCTTGGCATTCAACCCATCCAATTGAGCGCTGGCGAAAGCGGAAAGGGGAGGAATGCCGGCATCGAGGTAAAACATCAACGGAACGCGCCGTTGAGGCCTCCTGAGCCATGGCGCCAATTCCAGCACGCGATCGAACGGCACGTGCGCCAGCTCGATACCCGAATCGAAGGACGCCTGCGCGGCACGCGCCGTGTCACCGAAAGACGTTGCGGTGACAGGGACGGTGATCGGAACCGTGCCAGTGAACCAACCCGTCGTCATCAATTCCGCCTGCGTGCTGCGGGTATCGTGGGAGTGATGCCGTAATATGTCTCGGCGCCGGTCAACTGGTATTCCGCGAGGGCGACGCGGCGAACACGCCACCGATGAAGCGGGCGCCCGCATCGGTGCACGCCGATTCGAATCGGCGACTGTTCTTCGTCCATCAGCGAGACGTGCAATCACCGCCGGGCACCGACGGATCGCCGAGTGGCAGCGGGAACTGCGGAAGGGTTCCGTCGTTGCTTGCGAACTTGATCCATTCGCGACCTGGGCGAATCCACGGTCAGCGCGGATGTGAACTCGTGCTGCCGGACGCAGTAATCGTCATAGCTGCCCGCCTCCGGGAGCCGGATCGGCGCCCGTCGCTCACGAGCGCGGCGTACATCATGTGGATCTCGACGAAGGCCAGGCCCATGAACATCGCGTCGATGTGCACATGGTCGACGCTGATGTAGAAGGTGAAGTGGTCCTCGCGCTGGATGATCCCGAAGCGGAAGCAATCCCACTGCAGCGGGCTCGGGAGTGGCCAGGATGTGGCTCGCGCCACTCGGCCGCCGACATCTCGCCGTGCTCGGTTGGCGACGAACTTGATGTCCTGCGGGTTGGCAGGGTCCGCCGGACGATCGTGGTCATCATCGGTGTACTCGAACCAGCTGCGGTAGGTGTCGTGCCGACGAAGGTAGGCGTTGATGACGTAGGTCATCGCCCGAATATCGCAGCGGCCGGGGATGTCCCAGGCGGGAATGTTCAGCCGTGCCATCTCGGTCCCCGGGCTGCGTGCTCGCGATAGCCCCGAAGATGCTGGGCCTGCTGATAGCTGGCCGGAACATCGCTACCGGTGCATCCTTGGCCTTCGCCAGCGTCGCCGGGACGGGTGCCAGGACATGACCGCGCCGCGGATCGCCACCCAGTCATGGATCGGTTCCACAGACACTTTCCCTACGCGCGAACACTTTCCCTCCTCTGCTTCGGCGCGATCGTCATCACGATGCTGCCGGTATCGACTTCCGTCGGCGCCAGCGTGTCGCACAGGCGCTCGGCCAAACCCCGAACGGTGGTGATATCCGTCGAGCTGATGCGAACGCCTGTTTCGGCCTCGATGCGGGTGCGCAGTTCGAGGTTGCCCAGCGAGTCCAGGCCGTACTCGGACAGCGGACGGTCCGGATCGATCGACCGGCGCAGGATCAGGCTGACCTGCTCGGCGATCAGCCGGCGCAGCCGCGTCGGCCACTCGTCCCGCGGCAGCGCAGCCAACTCGGCGAGGAATTCGCTTGTGCCCGTATCGGCTTTGCCCAGCGGACTTGAACACCTCGGCGAACTGGCTGCGCTGCGCGAACGCCGTCAACCACGGTGTTCCCATGATCGGGGCATAGCCGGTGTAGGCGCGGTCGTGCCGCAGCACGTCTCGAAGCATACGCACCCTCGTCGGGTGCGATGGCCGCATCGCCGTCCTCGGCCAGCGCCGTGCCGCGCGCCGATCTCGGCCCACGCTCCCCACGCGATCGCGCTGGCCGGAAGGCCCTGCGCGCGCCGCCAATGCGTGAAAGCGTCCAGCCAGCTGTTGGCCGCGGCGTAGGCACCCTGGCCCGGCGAACCGACCAGCGCGGCCGCCGAGGAGAACGACGCAGAACCAGTCC
Source organism: uncultured Actinomycetota bacterium (assembly GCA_963800125.1). GTDB lineage: Bacteria > Actinomycetota > Actinomycetes > Mycobacteriales > Mycobacteriaceae > Mycobacterium. The sequence continues at coordinate 85,211 of CAWDAC010000055.1, forward strand.
AGCGGCTGCCGCTCCGTGGCGTGGTGCAGGTTCCACGCGCCGTAGACCTTGGGCGCCCAGTCCCGTTCGACCAGTTCGTCGGTGATGTTGGTCAGCGTGGCGTCCTCGACGACCGCGGCGGCGTGCAGCACCCCACGCAGCGGCAGCCCGGTGGCGGTCGCCGCCGCCACCAGCCGGTCGGCGGTGTCGGGCTCGGCGATATCGCCGCACTCGACCTCGATGTCGGTGCCGGTCGAGCGGATGCGCTCGATGGTCTCCTGCGCTCGGCGTCGGGCGGCGACCGGACGTGAGCACGATCCGTCCGCAGCCCGCCGCGGCCATCTTCTCGGCGAGGAACAGACCCAGCCCGCCGAGGCCGCCGGTGACGATGTAGGCGCCGTCGCTGCGGAAGACCGGAACCTGCTCCGGCGGCACCACCACGCTGCTTGCCCGGTGTGCGGGACGTCGAGCACCAGCTTGCCGGTGTGCTCGGCGGCGCCCATCACCCGGATGGCGGTGGCCGCCTCGGCAGCGGATAGTGCGTGGTCTCCGGCAGCGGCAGCACGCCGTCGGCGATCAGCTGGTACACCTCCAGCAGGTCCCGGAGCCGTGTCGGGATGGGTCAGGGTCAGCAGCGCCAGGTCGACGGCGTAGAACGACAGGTTGCGGCGGAACGGGAACAGGCCCATCCGGGTGTCGCCGTAGATGTCGCGTTTGCCGATCTCGACGAACCGGCCGCCGAAGGACAGCAGTTCCAGCCCGGCCCGCTGCGCGGCGCCGGTCAGGGAGTTGAGCACGATGTCGACGCCGTAGCCGTCGGTGTCCCGGCGGATCTGGTCGGCGAACTCGGTGCTGCGCGAATCGTAGACGTGCTCGATTCCCATGTCGCGCAACAGCTCTCGACGGTCGCGCTGCCGGCGGTGGCGAAGATCTCGGCACCTGCCGCTCGGGCGATCGCGATGGCCGCCTGCCCCACGCCGCCGGTGGCGGAGTGGATCAAGCACCTTGTCGCCGGCGGAGATCCGGGCCAGATCGTGCAGGCTGTACCACGCGGTGGCGTGCGCACTGGGCACCGCGGCGGCCCGTGGTCGGCAGCCCGGGCGGCAGGGTGACGGCGAGGTTGGCGTCGCAGGTGACGAAGGTGCCCCAGCCGCCGTTCTGGCGGAGATGCCGCCGACCCGGTCGCCGATCTTGTGGTCGGTCACGCCCGGTCCGACCGCGGTCACCACACCGGCGAAGTCCGCGCCCAGCTGGGGCAGCCGGCCCTCGAAGCTCGGGTACCGGCCGAACGCCACCAGCACATCGGCGAAGTTGAGGTTGGACGCGGTGACCGAGACCTCGATCTGACCCGGCCCCGGCGGGACCCGGTCGAACGCAGCCAGCTCCAGCGACTGGAGGTCACCGGGCGTGCGGATCTGCAGGCGCATCCCGTCGCGCTCGGGGTCGACGACCGTGGTCCGCCGCTCCTCGGGCGCAGCGGGTCGGGCACAGCCGCGCGACGTACCACTGGCCGTCGCGCCAGGCGGTCTCGTCCTCGTCGGAACCCGACAGCAGTTGGCGGCGATCTGCGCGGCATCGGTGTCGTCGTCGACGTCGATCTGGTGGCACGCAGCTGCGGATGTTCGGTGCCGATCACTCGCAGCAGGCCGCGCAGCCCGGCCTGGTCGAGGTTGGCGGGGTCCTCGGCCAGCACCGTCTGGGCATTGCGGGTGAGCACATACAGATGTGGCGGACTCCCCCGGCGTTTCCGGCAGCTCGCGCGCGATTCGCACCAGATGACGCACATGGTCGCGCCGCGCGCCGGACCACGCTCGTCCGGGCACCGGCCGGCGGCCCGGTCACGACGACGACACCGCTGAACGCCGCTCAGCTCGCCGCGAAGCTGTTCCGCGATTGCGGCGCATGTCGGCCTGCTGCGGCCAGAGCGAGGTTCTTGCATTCCGCGCCTTGGGCTTTCAGCGCGTCGGCCAGCCTGCGGCCAGCAGGTCGTCGGCGTTCGGGGTCGTGATCAGCAGCCAGGACCCGGCGTCCGCGGCATCCGCCTCGGGCAGCTCCTGCTGCTGCCAGTCGATGGTCAGCAGTCGTTCGGTCAGCATGCGGTCGCGCTTGCCGCTCTCGGAGACACCGGTGCCCATCCGCAGCCCGCCACGATCAGCGACCGCGTCCCGTGCTCGTCGAGCAGGTCCAGGTCGGCCTCGAAGCCTGACCGGTCGGCCGCAGTCACCCGACCGTAGCAGAAGTGGGCGCTTCGCGCCTGGCCGTAGCCCGCAGCCGCCGGACACCCAGCGGCAACAACATGCCGCCATGCCGTCGCTTGCAGCGCGGATGCGCACCGACCGACTGGAAGCAGGCGTCCAGCAGCGCCGGGTGCACGCCGTAGGCGCCCTGCTGCGAGCGGATCGAGCCGGGCAGTGCGACCTCGGCCAGCACCGAGTCGTCGGACCCCTCGGCGGTGTGACGCCGCGCCAAGGCCCGCGAAAGCGGGGCCGTATTGGATGCCGCGCTGGCGAACCATTGCCGCATCTCGGCGCCGTCCGCCGGTCGGGTGCGCGGCGATCAGGCTGTCGATGTCTTGGGCGGATGGCTGCTGCGTCGTCCTCTGCGCATGCAGCACCGCGGCGGCCCGCCGCTTGCTTCGCCGCCCTGGTAGGTCTCCACCGCGAATTCGACGACACCGGGTGATCGGACCGTCGCGACAGCGGAGACCGGGGTCTCCTCGTCCAGCAGCAGCATCTGCTCGAAGCTGATGTCGCGGACCTCGCCGCCTCGCCGAGCACTGTCGCGGGCGGCGGCCAACGCCATCTCGCAGTAGGCGGCGCCGGGCAGCGCCGCGACGTTGTGCACCTGGTGGTCGCCCAGCCACGGCTGCGCCTCGGTGCCGACCTCGGCCTGCCAGGCGTGACGCTCGGGCTCCTCCGGCAGCCGCACGTGCGATCCCAGCAGCGGATGCACCGCGACGCGTGCAGGCGCCATGCGCCGCTGGCTCCGCGTTGACCTCGCGGTAGCAGCCGGCGATGGGTCCACGTCGGCAGCGGGGCATCCACCAGCTGCCCGATGGGATACAGCACCGAGAAGTCGACCGCGGCGCCGGCGCTGTGCAGATCGGCCACCAAGCCGCGCAGGCCGTGCGGCAGTTCCTGCTCGCGCCGCATGGCCGGCAGCGGCGGCCACGGCATGTCGAGGCTGCTCGCGGTCTGCTCGACCGCGTGGGTCAGCAGCGGGTGCGGCGACAGCTCCGCGAACACCCGGTAGCCGTCTTCCAGGGCGGCCTGCACGGCCGCGGCGAAGCGCACGGCGTGGCGCAGGTTGTCCACCCAGTAATCGGCATCGCACTCCGGCTTGTCACGCGGGTCGTACAGCGTCGCCGAGTAGTACGGGATCGTCGGGTTCATCGGGTTGAGATCGTCAAGCGCGTCGGCGAGATCATCGAGGATCGGATCAACCTGCGGTGAGTGCGACGCGACGTCGACGGCGACCTCGCGCGCCATCACCTCGCGCTGCTCCCACGCCGCCACGAGCTCGCGGATCGACTGGTGGCGCCGCCGACGACCGTCGACTTCGGCGAAGCCACGACGGACAGCACGACATCGGTGAAGCCGCTGGCCGCCAGCTCGGAGAGCACCTGCTGAGCGGGCAGCTCCACCGAGGCCATCGCGCCGGAGCCGGCGATGCGCGGCCATCAGCCGCGACCGCCGGCAGATCACGTTGACGCCGTCCTCCAGCGTCAGCGCGCCGGCCACCACGGCGGCGGCGACTTCACCCATCGAATGTCCGATGACAGCACCCGGGGTCACGCCGTAGGACTTCATCGTCGCGGCCAGCGCGACCTGAACGGCGAACACGGTTGGCTGGACCCGGTCGATGCCGGTGACCGTCTCCGGCGCCGACATCGCCTCGGTCACCGAGAATCCCGACTCCCGGCGATCAGCGGCTCGAGCTCGGCGACCGTGGCTGCGAAACCGGCTCGGTCGCGAGCAGCTCAGCGCCCATCGCCGCCCACTGCGAGCCCTGCCCGGAGAACACCCAGACCGGTCCGCGGTCGTCTTGCCCGACCGCCGCCTGATACGGGGTGTCGCCGTCGGCGACCTCGCGCAAGCCCTCGGTCAGCTCGTCAGGCTCGCCGGCGATCACCGCGGTCCGCACCGGGCGGTGGCCCCGCCGGCGTGCCAGGGTGTAGGCCAGATCCGTGGCGCGACAGAGTCCGCGTGCCGGTCCGCCCAGTCGGCCAGCCGGCCCGCGGTCCGGCGCAGCTCGTCGGCGGAGGTGGACGACAGCGGGAACAGCAGCGACCCTTCACCGGCGACGGGTCGCGCGGCGCAGCGATCGGCCGGCGCTTGCTCCAGGACAGCGTGCACGTTGGTGCCGGACATGCCGTAGGACGACACCGCCGCGCGCCGCGGGTGATCCCGTTAGTCCGCGCCACGGGCGTGTTCTCTGTCGGGACGAACAGGTCCGTCTCGATCCTCGGCCAGCTCGTCAGGCAGTCGCGTGAAGTGCAGGTTCTGCGGCACGACACCGTGTTGCAGCGCCAGGACCGCCTTCATCAGCCCGAGCGCGCCCGGCGGCCGATTCGGCGTGTCCGAAGTTGGTCTTGGGCGATCCGAGCGCACACGGGCCCGCGGTGCCGTAAACCCGGCCAGGCTGTGCGAATTCGATCGGATCGCCGACCGGGGTGCCGGTGCCGTGAGCCTCGACGATGCCGACCGTGTCGGGTCAACGTGCCGCCGCGGCCAGCGCCGCCCGATAGACCGCGACCTGCGCGTCCGGCGACGGCATCGCGATGTTCGGTGTGGCCGTCCTGATTGGCGGCGGTGCCGCGGATCACCGCCAGGATCCGGTCGCCGTCCCGCAGAGCGTCGGGCAGTCGCTTGAGCAGCACCATGGCGACGGCCTCGGCAGCGGACGAAGCCGTCGGCGTCGACGTCGAAGGCATGGCAGCGTCCGGTCGGCGAGAGCATGCCTTGCGCCGACGCCGAGGACAGCCTCCGCGGTTCCAGCATCACCGATGCAGCCGCCGGCCAGCGCCAGGTCGCTCTCGCCGCTCGTGCAGGCTGCGGCAGGCCAGGTGAACCGCGTAGCAGGCCCGAAGAGCACGCCGAGTCGACGGTGAAGGCCGGACCGTGTGCGCCGAGTGAGTAGGCGATCCGGCCCGAGGCCAGGCTGAAGTCGTTGCCGGTGAAGCCGTACGGGCCTTCCAGGGCGTTCGCCTCGGCGGCGATCAGTGTGTAGTCGTAGTGGGTCAGCCCGATGAACACGCCGGTCTGCGAGCCGGCTAGTGACCGCGGGTCGAGACCGGCGTGCTCGATCGCCTCCCAGGCGGTCTCCAGCAGCAGCCGATGTTGCGGGTCGATCGACGTGGCCTCCCGCTCGCCGATGCCGAAGAACTCGGCATCGAAGCCCGCGACGTCGTCGAGGAACGCACCCCACTTGGACACCGAACGCCCCGGCACGCCTGGCTCGGGGTCGTAGTACTCGTCGGCGTCCCACCGGTCGGCCGGAATCTCGGTGACCAGGTCGTCGCCCCGCAGCAACGCCTCCCACAGATGCTCGGGCGAGTCGATGCCTCCCGGGAGCCGACAAGCCATCCCGATAACAGCAACGGGAATGACGCGCGGTTCGGCCATGTTAAGTCTCCTGTTCTCACCGTGGCGTCGAGCCGATATAAAACTCAGCTGCGGAATATCGGCTTGCCCCACTGCAACTTTGCGGATCGTACTACGAATAGTTGTGAAGGCGAGTGCGTAGCCTAGCGCCTCCGGTTGACGTTGGCGAAAAAGAAATTGCCGATTCGAGTGGCGAATCCCGAAATCTTTGCGCGGATACGGTATCATGCATCGCCCGTGCAACAAGTTGCTGCAACGCCCATGGCAAACATTTAGAATTTCGTGTCCGGCACGCGTAGGGGGGCCGAGTCAAGACGCTCTCGCCGCACTCGCAGAATGCGGACCCCGCTTAGTCGCAAACCATCAGTAGGAGGCAGCGACTTCGCACGGGTCCGTGCAATCGGGACATAGGTGACCAGTGAGTTACATCGTCGGTTAACTGAGCAACAGCGGCTGAGACGGTCAATCGGCCTCAGTCAGGGGCCATGTCCATGGCGCACGCGGTCGTGGTTCCAGTTGTCGGCGGCAACCCGCTGTCGCGGCAACGCCCGACGGCCATGGCTCGCCACGGCAACTTGTCCGTCAATTACTCAGATCGGATCGTCCAGGGTGGCGTCCGGTTTACCCCGCGCTGCCCTGAGCGTCTTGGGTTGGCCGTCGAAGACTTTGCTCTCATCACCGGTAGGGCATCGCTTGGGCTGGTAGTAAGGGAGCGGGGTGTCGCCCTGCCACTCGCCGCCGACCATGACGTCGGTGACCCGCAGGCCGTATCGAGCACCGCCAAGTCGGCGTTCAGGCCGGGTCGCAGGCGCCCTAGCCGGCATAATCCGAGTGCTCGGGCCGGGGTTGTCGCGGTTATCCGCACCGCGGCGCCGAGTGACTCGTCCGAGGGCGGGGCCGAATTGACCGGCCGCGGCGCGGAAGAAGCCCTGGTCCATTGTCACGGTGCAGCCGGCGATGCTGGACCTTCCCTGCACGCACGCGGCCGGTTCGACGACTTCCACCTCGAGCGCGCCAAGCCGACACAGTCATGGTCGACGGCGAAATAGGCCGAAGTTACGACGGTTTTCGGGTGTGATCTGATTCCTGAGCTGGGCGAACGGTTCGTAGTCAGCATGAAGATGTAGTCAGAATTTGCGGCATGTCGTCTTCGCGGATGCGGTGGAATCGAATATGATTTTGGCTATGCTGCGTAAACAGGGCCGAGTCCACGTAGTCAGAATTCGGAAGAAGCACGTGGACAAGCAGGGCCGGTTCGGCGCGACTACCAGTCGGTGTATCTGCGGCGTAGCTTCCGCGAGGGCCCCAAGGTCAACGAGACTGGCCAATCTGTCGGCGCTGCCCGGAGGCGATCGCCGCGATCGAGGCGGTGCTGGCCGGTGCCAGGCTGGTGGGTGCTAGAGGCGGTCAGGATCATCGGCGCTGCCACACGGGCACGTCGCCGCGGTCGCCGCGACGGCGCGCACGCTGGGCCTGCCGGCCCTGTTGGGTCAGCCGGGCCGATCCCGGGACCTGGCGTATGCGTTGATCGTGTCGCGGGTGCTGGCCCCGGGCTCGAAGTTGTCCACCCTAACCGGGTGGGCCGATACCACCCTGGGCGCCGACCTGGGGGTGCTCGGCGCGTCCACCGACGAGATCTACGCGGCGATGGACTGGCTGCACGCCCGCCAAGACGACATCGAAAAGCAGTTGGCGGCGCGGCATCTGGGCCCGGCGCCCAACCCGTCGCGGATCGCGATGTTCGACCTGTCCTCGTCGTGGGTGACCGGGCGGTGTTGCGAACTGGCCGCCCGCGGCTACTCCCGCGACGGCAAGAAAGGCTGCGAGCAGATCGAATACGGGCTGCTCACCGACCCCGAGGGCCGTCCGGTCGCGGTACGGGTGTTTCCCGGCAACACCGCCGACCCGACCGCGTTCACCGACGCGGTCGCTGCGGTCAAAGACACCTTCAAGCTGGCCAACATGGTGATGGTCGGCGATCGCGGCATGATCACCTCCGCGCGCATCGACGCCCTGCGCGAGCTCGGCGGGATCGGCTGGCTGACCGCGCTGCGCGCCCCGGCCATCGCCGCCCTGGCCACCGATACCGGCCCGTTGCAGATGACGCTGTTCGACGACCACGACTTCGCCGAGATCACCCACCCCCGACTACCCCGGCGAGCGGCTTATCTGCTGCCGCAACCCACTACTGGCGGTCGAACGCGCCCGCAAACGCGGCGAACTCCTCGCCGCGACCGAACAACTCCTAGCCCCGATCGCCGCCGCGGTGGCCGCCGCGCGGCTGGTCGGGGCCGATCAGATCGGCCTGAAAATCGGTGCCGTGGCCGATAAGTACAAAATGAAAAAGCACCTGAACATCACCATCACCGACACCACCCTCACCGTCACCCGCAAGCACGACCAAATCCACGCCGAGGCCGCCCTCGACGGCATCTACCTGCTACGCACCAGCGTGCCCGCCACCGACCTGGACACCGCCGCGGTGATCGCCGCCTACAAAAACCTCGCCAAGGTCGAACGCGACTTCCGCAGCCTCAAAACCGACGACCTGGACCTACGCCCGATCTATCACCGCCGCGAGGACCGCGTCCGCGCCCACGTTCTGATCTGCATGCTCGCCGCCTACCTCACCTGGCACCTGCGTAAAGCGTTGGCCCCGTTGACCTTCACCGACGAAAACCCACCCGGACGCGACAACCCCGTCGCACCAGCACACCGATCCACCGCGGCCACCACCAAAGCCTCCCGAAAAACCACCAAAACCCAATTGCCCACCCACAGCTACCAAGGACTGCTCACCCACCTGGGCACCCTCACCCGCAACCAGGTTCACTTCGCCGCCACCGACAACACCGTGTCCATGCTTGCCGATCCCACCGACATCCAACGCCGAGCATTCCAACTCCTCGGCGCCACCATCCCCCTCACCCTCCAGTAGCCAAAACAAACCACCACACAAACCACGAACCCCCAGCTCAACCGGGAAAATCGCCGTCACCCGACCCGTAACTTCGGGCCAGACTAGGCCGGGCGCCAACTCGTGCGTGATCTCGACCAGGTGCTTGCCCTACAGGGCGGCGTGGTCGCTGGTGCCGCGCGCCATGAACAGGACGAACCGCGGTCCGCGGTCGACGATTCGGGCGGCGGTGGCCAGGATGGCGTCGATCTCGGCGACCATGAGCCGGCCAGGGGAATGTCGGCGTCCGTCGAGGCGGCGCCGCCCGGGCTGGTCTAGTGCTGCGGGCGGCGGTTCAGCGACCGTGCGCCCATGATGAGGCAGAACACGATGATCGTGCCGACGAACGCGACTCCCACCCGGACCGGCAGGGCATCGGCGGCCGGAAGCCCGGCCGCGGCCTTCAGGGCGGTGTCGTCGGCGGCTTTCTGCGGCGTGGCCACCAGCGACGGATCGGGTTCGATCAGGGTGCCGACCCGGGTGCCGGGCACGGTGGCGAAGCCGTAGTCCAGCAGGTGCGCGGCCTGTTGCCACGGCGGGATCGGCTGTCGGGTGCCGTGCAACAGCACCGCGACTAGCCGCCTGCCGTCGTGGTTGGCCGCGCCGACAAAGGTCTGGCCTGCGTCATCGGTGTAGCCGGTCTTGCCGCCCATTGCACCCGGGTAGTTGTAGAGCAGCTGGTTGTCGTTCTCGACCGGGTAGCCCGCATCGCCGCGACCCGGGAAATCGAAGCTGCGGGTCGCGACGATCTCGGCGAACGTGGGGTTCTGCCACGCGTAGCGGTAGAACAGGCCGATGTCGTAGGCCGAGGTGCTCATGCCGGGACCGTCGAGACCCGACGGCGTTGCCACCCGGGTATCGCGTCCGCCGAGCTTGCCTGCCAGGTCGTTGAGCTTGGCCAGCGTGGCGTCCATCCCGCCGAGCTGCATGGCCAGGGCGTGGGCGGCGTCATTTCCGGAGTGCATCAGCAGCCCGTGCAGGATGTCGCGGATCGAGTAATGGCCGTTCTCGCCGATGCCGACCCTGGTGCCTTCTGCGGCCGCGTCTTCCGCGGTGCCCGCCACCACCTTGTGGATCGGCAGGTCCTTGATTGCCTGCATGGCCACCAGCACCTTGATGATGCTGGCCGGGCGGTGCCTGCCGTGCGGATCCTTGGTGGCGATGACGTCGCCGCTGTCCAGGTCGGCGACCAGCCAGGCCTCCGCGGAGATGTCCCCGGGCACCGGTGGTGTTCCCGACGCGGTGATCACGCCGCAGCCCGACAGCGCGTCACCGCCGACCGGCTTGGCGGGCACTGCCAGCGGTTGGGGCGGATCACCCGCTGTCGGTACCTCCGACGAGTCGACCGCGGGTGGTGTGCTGACCTGGTACGGGCAGGCCGCGCTGTCCGGTGCGGCGTTGGGTTCCGCGGCCGCCAGCGCCGGACTTGCCAACATGAAAAGCGCAGCTGCCAGGGCAGTAGCGCGCTGGGCCGCGATTCCTAAGGTCGCCATTGTGAGCGAGATTAGGCGATCCCCGGCCCGATTGGGGGAGCCACGCTGTGACTTATGTGGTTGGAGTTACAAATGTGATCCCGGCGCTCGACGCTAGAGCAGCCGGCCGGCTTCGCTGAGAACGCCGTGCATGATCTCGTAGATCGCGTCGAACTCCTTCTGCCCGCTGATCAGCGGCGGCGCCAACTGCACGACTGGGTCCCCGCGGTCGTCGGCGCGGCAGTACAGCCCGGCCTCGAACAGCGCCGGGGTCAGGAAGCCGCGCAGCAGCCGCTCACTCTCCTCGTCGTTGAAGGTCTGCCTGGTGGCCTTGTCCTTGACCATCTCGATGCCGTAGAAGAAGCCCTCGCCGCGCACGTCACCGACGATCGGCAGGTCGTACAGCTTCTCCAGCGTCGCCCGGAACGCGGGCGCGTTCTCCTTGACGTGGTCGTTGATGCCCTCGCGCTCGAAGATGTCGAGGTTGGCCATCGCGACCGCCGACGACACGGGGTGCCCGCCGAACGTGTAGCCGTGCCCGAACGTGGTCTTGCCGTCGTTGAAGGGCTCAAACAGCTTGTCGCTGGCGATCATTGCGCCGATCGGGGAGTAGCCCGACGTCAGGCCCTTCGCGCAGGTGATCATGTCGGGCACATAGCCGAAGTCGTCGCAGGCGAACATCGAGCCGATCCGGCCGTACGCGCAGATCACCTCGTCGGACACCAGGAGCACGTCGTACTCGTCGCAGATCTCGCGAACCCGCTCGAAGTACCCGGGCGGCGGTGGGAAGCACCCACCCGCGTTCTGCACCGGCTCCAGGAACACCGCGGCGACGGTGTCGGGGCCCTCGAACTCGATGGCCTCGGCGATGCGGTCCGCGCAGTACGTCCCGAACGCCTTGATGTCGGTGGCGTACGGCGCCGGCGCGCGGTAGAAGTTGGTGTTCGGCACACGGAACCCACCGGGCGTCAGCGGCTCGAACGGCGCCTTGAACGCCGGAAGGCCGGTGATCGCCAGCGCGCCCTGCGGCGTCCCGTGGTAGGCGATCGACCGGGAGACCACCTTGTGCTTGCCGGGCTTGCCGACCAGCTTGAAGTAGTTCTTCGCCAGCTTCCATGCGGTCTCGACGGCCTCGCCGCCGCCGGTCGTGAAGAAGACGCGATTCAGGTCGCCCGGCGCGTAGTTGGCGAGCCGCTCGGACAGCTCGATCGCCGGCGGTGTCGCGTAGGACCACAGCGGGAAGAAGGCCAGCGTCTCGGCCTGCTTGGCGGCCGCCTCGGCGAGCTCCTTGCGGCCGTGGCCGACCTGGACCACGAACAGGCCTGACAGCCCGTCGATGTAGCTCTTACCCTTGTCGTCCCAGATGGTGACGCCCTCGCCACGGGTGATGATCGGCGGCGTGATGCCCTTGCCGTGCCGTGCGAAATGGCCCCAAAGGTGGCGGTTGGCCTTGGCTGCGAGGTCGGTTGAAACTTCTTGTGCGATATCAATAGTCGTCATCTTGTACCCCAATTGTATTGCTGTTTAACGAGTTTCAGATATACAAGCGTCTCGGTGGATAACACTCCTGGCAGTGCGCGAATCTGGGTGTTGAGCAGATCGAGCAGATCGTCGTCGTCCTCGCAGACCACTTCGATGATGGCGTCGAACGAGCCTGCGGTCAGCACCACATACTCAACCGCGTCGATCGCGGCCAACTTGTCGGCAACGCTTGTGGTGTCCCCGGTGCAGCGGATGCCGATCATCGCCTGGCGGGCGAAGCCGAGCTGCATCGGATCGGTGACGGCGACGATCTGCATCACGCCGCCATCGACCATGCGCTGGACGCGCTGCCGCACCGCCGCCTCGGAGAGCCCCACCGCCTTACCGATGCCCGCGTACGAGCGACGGCCGTCCTGTTGCAGCTTCTCGATGATCGCCTTGGACAGGTCGTCGAGCTGGACCGTCGCGCCCGTACGCGTTTGCACGCGCAGGGAGACGGGCTGGATGCCATCAGCACCCGGGTTGGCCATGCCAGAGATTGTGCACGGAATCCGTCGTGACAAGCAACCATGCCTATGAAATCACTCGCGAAGCGGTGTCGCGAGTGCAGGAATGCGTAGCCCCCGCGGACGGTCGTCGGCTAGCGTTGGGCCATGACTGTGACCGTATCGGCCAGTGTGGCAGGCAGCTGGATCGACGGCGCGGCGGTGGTCACCGGCGGCGCCCGTCACCAGGTCATCAACCCGGCGACCGGCGACGTCGTCGCGGAGCTCGCGTTGGCGACGCCGACCGACGTCGACGTCGCGGTGGCGGCGGCCCGCAAGGCGCTACCGGGCTGGGCCAGCGCGACCCCGGCGGACAGGTCCGCGGTGCTGGCCAAGCTGGCGGCGCTGACCGCCGAGCACACCGACGAGCTGGTCGCCGAGGAGGTCAGCCAGACCGGCAAGCCTGCCCGGCTGGCCCGTGAGTTCGACGTGCCGGGCAGCATCGACAACATCGACTTCTTCGCCGGCGCGGCACGCCACCTCGAGGGCAAGGCCACCGCGGAGTACTCCGGTGACCACACCTCCAGCATCCGGCGCGAGGCCGTCGGGGTGGTCGCGACCATCACACCGTGGAACTACCCGCTGCAGATGGCGGTGTGGAAGGTGCTGCCCGCCCTGGCGGCGGGATGCAGCGTGGTCATCAAGCCCGCAGAGCTGACACCGCTGACCACATTGACATTGGCACGGCTGGCCACTGAGGCCGGCCTGCCGGACGGCGTCTTCAACGTCGTCACCGGAGCGGGCGGCGACGTCGGCACCGTACTGGCCGGCCATCCCGACGTCGACGTGGTGACGTTCACCGGCTCGACACCGGTCGGCCGCAAGGTGATGGCCGCTGCGGCCGTGCACGGTCACCGCACGCAGCTCGAGCTGGGCGGCAAGGCACCGTTTGTGGTGTTCGACGACGCCGACCTCGACGCCGCGATCCAGGGCGCGGTCGCGGGAGCGCTGATCAACACCGGGCAGGACTGCACCGCCGCGACTCGCGCAATTGTTGCGCGCGAGCTCTACGACGACTTCGTCGCGGGTGTCGGCGAGGTGATGAGCAAGGTCGTGGTCGGCGATCCCAACGACGAGGACACCGATCTGGGGCCGCTGATCTCGATGGCGCACCGAGCCAAGGTCGCGGGCATGGTCGAGCGGGCACCCGGTCAGGGCGGGCGCATCGTCACCGGCGGCAGCGCACCGGATCTGCCGGGGTCCTTCTACCGGCCGACCGTCATCGCCGAAGTCGGCGAGGATTCCGAGGTCTACCGCGACGAGATCTTCGGGCCGGTGCTGACCGTGCGTTCATTCACCGACGATGACGACGCGCTGCGCCAGGCCAACGACACCGTCTACGGCCTGGCGGCATCGGCGTGGACCCGCGATGTCTACCGTGCGCAGCGCGCGTCTCGCGAGATCCAGGCCGGATGTGTGTGGATCAACGACCACATCCCGATCATCAGCGAGATGCCGCACGGTGGGCTGGGCGCATCCGGATTCGGCAAGGACATGTCCGACTACTCGCTCGACGAATACCTCACCATCAAGCACGTGATGAGCGATATCACCGGCGTCGCCGAAAAGGATTGGCACCGGACCGTTTTCACAAAGCGCTAGCTGGCGCCGAACGTGTGACCACTGCGACAAATCACCCCTGCAAAATTCCGCAGTGGCTGCACGTTCGGCGATCTAGTAAGTGTCGAGTACCTTGACTTCCGTTTGGGGCGTGAGGGTTTCGCCGCGGAAGAATCGTTTGGTGCCGAACGCGAAGCACAGCAACATGAGTGGAATCCCCAGCAACAGCATGCCCACACCGAAGACGAACACGCCGCCGATCGAGCCGAACGCGGTATAGCCGTAGTCGGGTTTGATCATGTCGACGGCGCTCTGGATGAAGGCCCACGTCATCGCCAGAGCGCCCAGCAACGGGAAGATGCCGCGCATGAACAGGTTTCGCGTGGATTCGAAAAGGGTGCGGCGGAAGTACCACGTGCACGAGTAGGCGGTGATGCCGTAGTAGAACGCGACCGCCAAGCCCAGTGACGCCACCGAGTCGGCCAGCGCGTTCTCGCTGATGAAGGTCAGCAGCAGGTAGAAGCCCAGCGCCGCGACGCCCATCACGACGGTGCCGAACGCGGGGGTCATGTAGCGCGGGTGCACACGCGCGAACCGGTGGGGTATGGCCTCGTACACCGCCATCGACAGGGTGCCGCGCGCGGTCGGCAGGATCGTGGTCTGGGTGGACGAGAGCGCCGAGACCGACACGGTCAGCAGCAGCAGCGAGGCTGCGATGGTGCCGGCCACCGGCTCGCCGAGGATGGTCAGCACGTCGTCGACGTTCTCCTCGTTGTTCAATCCGATGCCTTCGTCCCCGAAGCCGGCGAACGACTGGATCGCGTAGGCCACCAGAACGTACGTGCATACCAAAATGAGCGTGGTGAGGATCGCCGCCAGGCCGGGGTGCGATCAGAGTTCTTGGTTTCCTCGCCGACGGCCAGGCAGGTGTCCCAGCCCCAGTAGATGAAGATGCACAGGATGATCGCGGCCGCAATGGAGTGTGCGTCGAGGCCACCGGGCCACAGCCAGGCCAGCGACGGCGTGATCGCCTGCTCGCCGGCGGTGCCGGCGAAGACCCGCACCAACGCGATGATGCTGACGATGATCAGCACGCCGAATTGGATAGCGATGAGCACGTTCTGGATTCGCTCGGACAGCACGATGCCGCGGGCGCTGACCAGCGTCATGGCGATGATGAAGAACGACCCCAACAGCACCTTGGACCACACGTTCTCGGCAAGCGAGTCGAGGCCGAGGAACCGGAACAGGTAGATCGCGGCGATCTCGGCGACGTTTGCCAACACTATGATCGCCGACACCGCCAAGCCCCAGCCGCCGATCCAGCCGATCCACGGCCCGAACGCCTTGGTGCCCCAAGTGAAGGTGGTGCCGCAGTCCGGTGTGTCGCGCGCCAACTCGCGGTAGGCGAACGCCACCAACAGCATCGGAATGAACGCCAGCACGAACATCGATGGCGACTTGTCGCCGACCGCCAGGACGACGTAGCCCAGCGTGGCCGCCAGGCTTACGCGGGGGCCACCGACGCAAGGCCCATGACGATGTTGCCGGCGAGACCGAGCGCGCCGGCCTGCAGACCCTTTTCACCGGTGACATGCGCCGGCGGTTCCTTGATCGACATGTGCGGAGGATACGTTTGCGCCGGGCGCCGTGGGGGTTCAACGACGGAATAGTCTTGGGCCATGACCGCCAGCACGCGGGTCGACGAATTCGAAGAACTACGGCCGCATCTGCTGACCGTGGCGTACCGGCTCGCCGGAACGCTGGCCGACGCCGAGGACATCGTCCAGGACGCCTGGCTGCGCTGGGATGGGGCGAAGGCGGGTTCGATCACCGATCTGCGGGCGTGGC
The DNA here is from genome assembly GCA_963800125.1 of uncultured Actinomycetota bacterium. Classification (GTDB taxonomy): domain Bacteria; phylum Actinomycetota; class Actinomycetes; order Mycobacteriales; family Mycobacteriaceae; genus Mycobacterium. The sequence continues at coordinate 100,659 of CAWDAC010000055.1, forward strand.
TGACCACGGTGGTGAGCAGGCTGAGCCTCGACCGGCTGCGCTCTGCGGCACACCGGCGCGAAACCTACGTCGGCGAGTGGCTGCCCGAGCCCGTGGTGACGGGGTTTGACGGCAACGATCCGCTCGCGGCGGTGGTGGCGGGCGAGGACGCGCGGTTCGCAGCTATGGTCGTGCTCGAGCGGTTGACGCCCGATCAGCGGGTGGCGTTCGTGCTGCACGATGGATTCGCGGTGCCGTTCGGGGAGATCGCCGCGGTATTGGGGGTGACCGATGCCGCGGCGCGGCAGTTAGCCTCTCGTGCGCGGCGGACGGTGGCGTCCGCACCAGAACCGGTGGCCGACGAGACCCACAATGAGGTGGCCGGCGCGTTGATGGCTGCGCTCGCTGCCGGCGACATGGATGCCGTTGTGCGCCTTCTGCATCCGGACGTCACATTCACCGGCGACTCCAACCGCAGGGCGCCGACGGCCGCTCGCGTCATCCATGGCCCGGACAAGGTCGCGCGGTTCCTGTTCGGTCTGGCCCGCCGCTACGGGCCGAACTGGCTGTCGACGAACCAGCTGGCTCTCGTCAACGGCCAGCTCGGCAGCTACACCGCTGGCGCACCGTCCCGCGACGGCTATCCCGAGCTGACGCCGCGGGTGACCGCTATGACCGTGCGCGACGGAAAGGTCTGTGCCGTCTGGGATGTCGCGAACCCCGACAAGTTCACTGGCTCGCCGCTGCGGCCCCATCTGCATCGGTAGCCCACGGAACCCGGCAGGCGTCACCCGAGCTGAAGCCCTGCTCGGTGATGCCCAGCGCCGAGTACATCCGGGCACGCATGTTCTCCACGCCGATCTGATAGGTCAGCTCGATGACCCCGTCGTCGCCGAAGCGGCGTTGGAGGTCGGCGACCTGTTCGTCGGTGATGGTGTGCGGGTCGGTCGTCATGGCGTCGGCATAGGCGATGGCCGCCCGCTCGTCGTCGGTGTAGGCGGGCGAGGTCGCATAGTTGTCGATGTCCTTGAGCCGCTCCACGTCGAGTCCATCCAGCCGAATCAGCATCGAACCGAAGTCGACGCACCACGAGCATCCGACGGTGCGGGCGGTCCAGAACACGGCAAGCTCACGCACGTTCGTCGGCAGCTTCTTCGACCCGGACTGCAGCAGTCCCTCGTGCACGAGATTGGCTACCATGAGCCGAGGGTGATGCGCGGCCACGGCGAACGGCTCGGGAACCTCGCCGAACCGGCGCTTGGCGAACCGGTACATCAGCTTGGTCAGCAGCGATGCCCGTTGCGGGGGGACAGGGTCGATGCGGGTTTTCTGTGTCATACCCGTTAGACGAGACAGCCGCCGAAAGTGTGACAGCGTTCGGCTAACCGGCTAAAGTAATTTTGACGGTTATGCAATGCTGGGCATTACCGGTTACATCACCAGGGAGGAATGGCCATGGAAGCTCATGCTCACGAAACCCAATCGATATCGTCGGCACCTTCGCTTCCGACGGCGCCCGCCGTCGTGCGTGAACAGGCGGGCGGCGAGACCATGCGCGCGATCATCCTGGAGAAGTTCGGCGGACTCGACAGCCTCGTCTACACCGAACTGCCTAAACCGATTGCCCAAGGCCGGCGAGGTGGTTATCAAGATCAAGGGATTCGGCATCAACCATGCCGAGCTGCACATGCGCCGAGGCGAATGGGCCGAGGCGGCGGAAGTGAGCGGCATTGAATGCGTCGGCATCGTCGACGCCTGCCCGGGAGGCGAATTCCCCGTCGGCGCCAAGGTAGCCGCGCTCATGGGCGGGCTCGGCCGCACCATCAACGGCAGCTACGCCGAATACACGCGAGTGCGTGCCTCCAACGTCGCCCGCATCGACTCCGACCTGCCGTGGGCACAGCTCGCGGCGCTTCCCGAGACCTATGCCACCGCCTGGACCTGTCTGTTCCGCAACCTCAACCTCACCGAAGGCCAGACTTTGGTGGTCCGGGGCGCGACCTCGTCATTCGGCCAGGCCGCCGTCAAACTGGCGGTCCTCGCCGGTGCGCGGGTCATCGCCACCACCCGCAGTCCCGGACGCTTCGACATGCTCGAGCAACTCGGCGCCGCCCGTGTCGAGTTGGAGGCGCCGGACTTGGCGGCGCGCATCGCCGAATCAAAGCAGATCGACGCGGTCCTCGATCTGGTCGGCAACAGCACGATCCTCGACTCTCTCGACATGCTGCGACGAGGCGGCAGCGCTTGCCTGGCCGGGTGGCTGGGTGGGCTCGCGCCCATCGCAGACTTCAACCCGCTGCTGCAGATGGCCAGCGGCGTGAACCTGACGTTCTTCGGCAGCTTTGTGTTCGGATCTCCCGGGTTTCCGTTGTCCGACGTGCCGCTCCAGGACATCGCGCGGCAAGTGCAGGAAGGCCGGCTGAATGCAGAGCCGTCCCGGGTGTTCTCGTTCGACCAGATCCGCGAAGCCCACCGCATCATCGAAGCCGGCGAAGCCGGCGGGAAGATGGTGGTGGTCGTCGACTAGCGCGCGAACGTCAACGCACGCTTGCGATACGCCGGACATGTCTGACCGGCGGTGACACGATATTGACGTGGATGACGTCGCCTGCGCATCGTGCGGTACGCGCTTGGGTGCGACAGCCAAATTCTGTAGCGAATGCGGCGCTCCGGCCGAGCGCGCCACCCAGTCGGCGGAGTACAAGCAGGTGACGGTGCTATTCGCCGACGTTGTGCACTCAATGGACATTGCTGCGGCCGTCGGTGCGGAGCGCCTGCGCGAAATCATGACCGAGTTGGTCGAGCGTTCGGCAGCGGTGGTTAAGCGCTACGACGGCACGGTGGACAAGTTCACCGGCGACGGCCTCATGGCGGTGTTCGGCGCGCCGGTGGCGTTGGAGGACCACGCTATCCGTGCCTGTCTGGCCGGCTTGGGTGTTCAGGAGGAAGCGCAGCGGCTTGCGGTCGAAGTCCGGGAGCGCGACGGTGTCGACCTTCAGTTGCGGGTCGGACTCAACTCCGGTCAGGTGATCGCCGGTGAAATGGGTTCCGGCGCTTTCGGTTACACCACGATCGGTGAGCAGGTCGGAAGGGCACAGCGGATGGAGTCGATAGCGCCGCCTGGTGCCGTGATGCTCAGTGCCTCGACAGCACGACTGGTCGAGGGCACAGCTGTTCTCGGCGAGCCGGAGCTAGTGCAGATCAAGGGCGCAGACGAACCGGTCTCGGCGCGACGTCTGTTGCGCATGGGGGAGCAGGACCGTGCCGTAGGTCGCGACGAGCCGGCATTGGTCGGTCGGCGATGGGAGATGTCTGCCGTTGATGGATTGCTGGAAGGAGCAATCGACGGCCACGGCAGTGTCGTCGGGCGTGGTCGGGCCACCTGGGATCGGTAAGAGCCGCCTTGTTCGTGAAGTCGCCGCGCTGGCAGTTCGCCGCGGCGTGGAGGTTTTCAAAGCCTTCTGTGAGTCGCACACCAACCAGATTCCCTTTCATGCGGTCTCACGGTTGTTACGCGCGGCCACCGGCGTGGAGGGTCTTGACGCGCCGTTGGCGCGCGCTCGGATTCGTGCCGGTGCCACTGATGCCGATGCCGAGGATCTACTGCTCTTCGATGACCTCCTGAGCATCGGTGATCCCGATGTCGCGCTTCCACAGATCGATCCGGATGCGCGTCGCCGACGGTTGACCGCTCTGGTCAATGCCGCATCATTGTCCCGCGAATCGCCGGTCGTCTATGTCATCGAGGATGCACACTGGATCGACGAGGTGAGCGAGTCGATGCTGGCCGACTTCCTCACGGTGATTGCGCTGACCCCCACACTGGTGCTGGTTACCTACCGATCCGAGTACCAAGGCACGTTGAGTCGGGTGCCCGGTGCGCAGACTATTGCTCTTGCGCCGCTTCGTGATTCGGAGGCCACCGCGCTGATCACCGGGTTGCTCGGGCCTGACCCATCTATTGGCGAGCTTGCTCAGTCGATTGCCGACAGGGCGGCCGGTAACCCGTTCTTCGCCGAAGAGATCGTGCGCGAACTTGCCGAACGCGGTGTGCTACATGGGAAGCCCGGAGCGTATGCGTCCACTGCAGACGTTGCCGAAGTAAGCGTGCCTGCGACGCTACAGACGACGATCGCCGCTCGCATCGATCGGCTGGACCACAAAGCGAAACGAACGCTGAGCGCCGCGTCGGTGATCGGTTCGCGGTTCGGGCTCGACCTGGTGAACGCGCTGGGTGTCGAGCCAGCGGTCGCGGACCTGATGTCGGCCCAGCTCATCGACCAGGTCAGGTTCACGCGCCAACCCGAGTTCGTCTTCCGAAATCCGCTGATTCGCGCAGTGGCCTACGAATCTCAGCGCAAATCGGATCGGGCCGAATTGCACCGGCGTTTGGCGACCGGGCTCGAAGAGTGCGGGTCGGCAGACGAGAATTCCGCCTTGATCGCCGAGCACCTGGAGAGCGCCGGGGAGTTGCGCGCCGCCTATAGCTGGCTCCTACGCGCGGCCGCCTGGTCCAGTGGACGCGATATCCGCGCGGCACGGATCAACTGGGAACGTGCGCGCCGCGTTGCCGAGGCGCTACCGAACAGCGATCCGGAGCGCACGGCGTTGCTCATCGCGCCAAAAACGTTGTTGTGCGCGACGACATGGCGGGTCGGCGTGGAGTCGCTGCGATCAGCTTGGGTCATTCGAGCTGGCGGGATGGTGTGCGCACGGCGATCGCCTTGGAGCGTTCGGTCAACCCCGAAGGGGTCGTTCTGCTGTTTCTGGTCAGCGTGTCGTACTGCTTCGCCATGCACTCGGAAGCGCTTTTGCCCGACGAAAACGCGATGCAGGAAACGGCTGAAGTAGTTCGGATCGCCGAAGAGAGCGGAGATGACGTCGCCCTCGGAACGGCGCACATCGCTTACGGCCTGATGTTGAGTCGCCGTGATACGGACGCCGAGCGCAATCTCGGGCTGGAATATCTGCGCCGGGGACGCGACTCGCATGTACAGCAGCGGATCTCGGCGACTGTGGTGATGGCGGATATCCGTATTGCCGAAATGACCGCAGACGCGGGAGACGTCCAACGCGCGATCGAAAATGCACGAGCGGTAGTCAATACCCTTGTCGAGAACGACGAGAGGTTCATGCGTAGTGCTGCTACCGCTGTGCTGGTGCAATCGCTGCTTCTGCGAGGTTCGGTCGCCGACCTGCGGGAAGCCGCGACCGAAATCGAACGGTTGGCTGCGGTACCGACGGATCCCGGGTTCGTGCTCAAAGAAATTCAGCTGTTGCGGATGCGTGCGCTGCTGGCTCGTGCTCACGGCGACGAGGCCGGCTACCGCGACTTCGCAGATCGCTACGGCGCGATGGCACGATCGCTCGGCTTTCGAGGGCCACATGGCGATGGCCGAGGCGATGCGTTAGCGCGCAAACATCAACGCGCGCTTGACCTCCTGGATCGCCTGCGTCACCTGGATCCCGCGCGGGCAGGACTCGGTGCAGTTGAAGGTGGTGCGGCAGCGCCAGACGCCGTCGACCTCGTTGAGGATGTCGAGGCGCTCGGCCGCGGCCTCGTCGCGACTGTCGAAGATGAACCGGTGGGCGTTGACGATGGCGGCCGGTCCGAAGTAGCTGCCCTCGCTCCAGTAGATGGGGCAGCTGGTGGTGCAGCACGCGCACAGGATGCATTTGGTGGTGTCGTCGTAGCGGGCGCGGTCGGTCGGGCTCTGGATCCGCTCACGGGTCGGCGGGTTGCCGGTGGTCACCAGGTACGGCTTGACCGCCCGGTAGGCGTCGAAGAACGGTTCCATGTCCACCACCAGGTCCTTCTCCACCGGCAGGCCGCGGATCGGTTCGATGGTGATCGTCAGCTGCTTGGCCGGGTTCTTCGGCAGCAGGTCGCGCATCAGCACCTTGCACGCCAGCCGGTTGACGCCGTTGATGCGCATCGCATCCGACCCGCACACGCCGTGCGCGCAGGAGCGCCGGAACGTCAGTGTGCCGTCGAGATACCACTTGACGTAGTGCAGCAGGTTGAGCATTCGGTCGCTGGGTAGGCACGGCACCCGGAAGCTCTGCCAGCCCGCGGCGTGGGGATCCTCGGGATTGAATCGGGCGATCTTCAGCGTCACCATCACCGCGCCGTCGGGGACCGGCGGCAGAGCGGGATCCTTCGTGTCGACTTCCGGCGTGATGGTCATGGCTTTTGCTCTTCGCGCAAGCGGCTCATCGTCAGTACTTCCGTTCCATCGGCTCGTATCGCGTCTGCACCACCGGCTTGTAGTCCAGCCGGATGTCGCTGAGCAGGTCGGTGCCCTGCTTGTAGGCCATCGTGTGGCGCATGTAGTTGGTGTCGTCGCGGTTGGGATAGTCCTCGCGGGCGTGGCCGCCTCGGGACTCCTTGCGGTTCAGCGCGCCCACCACGGTGACCTCGGCCAGTTCCAACAGCATGCCCAGCTCGATCGCCTCGAGCAGGTCGCTGTTGAAGCGTTTGCCCTTGTCGTGCACCGAGATTCGGGCATAGCGCTCCTTGAGCGCGTGAATGTCGGTGAGCGCCTGCTTGAGGGTCTCCTCGGTGCGGAACACCGCTGCGTTGTTGTCCATCGACTGCTGCAGTTCGCCGCGGATATCGGCGACGCGCTCGTTGCCGTGCTCGGAGAGGATGTCGCTGATCCAGTCGACCACCATTCCCTCCGGGTTATCGGGCATGTCGACATGGTCGTGTCCCAGTGCGTAGTTCGCGGCCGCGATTCCTGCGCGACGGCCGAACACGTTGATGTCCAGCAGCGAGTTGGTGCCGAGCCGGTTGGCGCCGTGCACCGAGACACACGCGCATTCGCCTGCGGCGTACAGTCCGGCCACGACGTTGGTGTTGTCTCGCAACACCTGGCCGTGCACGGTGGTCGGGATGCCGCCCATCACGTAGTGACAGGTCGGATACACGGGCACCAGTTCCTTGACCGGGTCGACGCCGAGATAGGTCCTGGCGAACTCGGTGATGTCGGGCAGCTTGGCTTCGAGTACGTCTGCGCCGAGGTGCCGCACGTCGATATAGACGTAGTCCTTGTGCGGTCCGGCGCCGCGGCCCTCAAGCACTTCGAGCACCATCGAGCGGGCCACGATGTCGCGCGGGGCCAGGTCGACGATGGTCGGCGCGTAGCGCTCCATGAAGCGCTCGCCCTCACCGTTGAGCAGTCGACCGCCCTCGCCGCGCACCGCCTCGGAGATGAGGATGCCCAGCCCGGCAAGACCGGTCGGATGGAACTGGTGAAACTCCATGTCCTCCAACGGAAGTCCCTTGCGGAAGACGATGCCCAATCCGTCTCCGGTGAGGGTGTGCGCGTTGGAGGTGGTCTTGTACATCCGGCCTGATCCGCCGGTGGCGAACACGATCGCCTTGGCGTGGAAGACGTGAATGTCGCCGCTGGCCAGCTCGTAGGCGATGACGCCGGTCGCGACCGGGCCACCGGGAGTGTCTGTCAGCGAGATGTCCAGCGCATAGAACTCGTTGAAGAACTCGACGTCGTGCTTGACGCAGTTCTGGTACAGGGTCTGCAGGATCATGTGGCCCGTGCGGTCGGCGGCGTAGCACGCGCGGCGCACCGGCGCCTTTCCGTGGTCGCGGGTATGCCCGCCGAACCGGCGTTGGTCGATGCGACCCTCCGGGGTCCGGTTGAACGGCATACCCATCTTCTCCAGGTCCAACACCGCGTCGATGGCTTCCTTGCACATGATCTCGACGGCGTCCTGGTCGGCGAGGTAGTCGCCACCCTTGACGGTGTCAAACGTGTGCCACTCCCAGTTGTCCTCTTCGACATTGGCCAGCGCCGCGCACATCCCGCCCTGCGCCGCACCGGTGTGGCTGCGCGTCGGGTACAGCTTGGTCAGCACCGCGGTGCGGACCCGCGGCCCTGCCTCGACGGCGGCCCGCATGCCCGCGCCGCCGGCGCCGATGATGACGACGTCGTAGCGATGTTCCTGGATCATTGATCAGCTCCCCACTCCGTCTTTCCCGTCGCTTCGCTCGCCCTTAGGAGATGTTCGCGTCGAAGGTGACAAGCACGTAGGTGCCGAGCACCAACGTGAACCCCGTGGCCAGCAACAGCAGCGAGTTCAGATAGAACTTGGTGACGTTCTTGCGGGCGTAGTCACCGATGATCGTGCGCATGCCGTTGGCGCCGTGGATCATGGCCAGCCACAGCAGGGCCATGTCCCAGATCTGCCAGAACGGCGAGGCCCAGCGCTCGGCGACGTAGTTGAAATCGATGCGGTACACACCGTCGTCCCACATCAGCATGATGAACAGATGGCCGAGCGCCAGCACAACCAGCGCCACGCCGGAGAACCGCATGAACAGCCAGGCGTACTTCTCGAAGTACGGGATGCCCCTGGGCCGCCGGGGCGCCCGCGGGTGGTCGAGCGAAGCGGGCCGATCGTGCTCTTTCTCCTGGACGGTTGCGATGCGGCCCTCGCGGTGGTGGGGCGACCACGGCGCGCTCACAGGAATCGCTCCGCCATGTGCATGCCGAGCACGCCCAGCGCCGGGATCATCACGGCCAGCCAGACGGCGGCCACCACCCACAGCATGAGGCGCTGGTAGCGCGGGCCGTGCTGCCAGAAGTCGATCAGGATGACCCGGATGCCGTTGAGCGCGTGGTACAGCACCGCCGCGACCAGCCCGACCTCCATCAGTCCGACGATCGGCGTCTTGTAGGTGTCGACGACCTCGTTATAGGCCTCCGGGCTGACCCGGACCAGCGCGGTGTCGAGCACGTGGACGAACAGAAAGAAGAAGATGGTGGCCCCGGTGATGCGGTGCAGCACCCAGGACCACATTCCCGGGTCGCCGCGGTACAGGGTGCGCCTGGGCGCCGGCTTCTCCCGCGGGGCAGGCACCGCCGTATTCGTACTCATCGGGCCTCCAACGTCATCGGTGGACGCTTGGGCTCGGCTCACCTTTCTAACCTGAACCGCAGCCCAAACTCGGGCGACTCTAAACGGCGACTCTAAACCCATTTGTAGTAGCCAAAGCACTACCGTGTTAGCCGTTCGCACGTGTTTGACCTCGAAGTTAGGGTTACCTACATCACGTGGCGAGCCACGAGACGGGGGTTGGAATGCATTCAGAACCCGGTTGGCGGAGTTGACGTGGTAGCGGATATCGACTGGAAGATGTTGCGGCACAAGGCAACAGAGGCGGCCGGTAAGGCGTATGCGCCGTACTCTGGGTTGTCGGTGGGCGCGGCGGCGTTGGTGGATGACCACCGAATGGTGGCCGGCTGCAATGTGGAGAATGTCTCATATGGCCTTGGTCTCTGTGCCGAGTGCGCGGTGGTCTGCGCCCTGTATTCCGGCGGTGGCGGCAGGCTGATCGCCCTGTCCTGTGTGGACGCAGACGGCGAGCTGCTGATGCCGTGCGGGCGGTGCCGCCAGGTGCTGTTGGAGCATGGTGGCCCACAGCTGCTCGTCGACCATCCGTTGGGGCCGCGGCCGTTGGGCGAGTTACTGCCGGACGCGTTCGGCCCCGACGATCTGCCCCATCGGGAGCCGGAAAAGCCGTGACCCAGACCACATTCGACGCGCCGACGGTCATCAGGGCCAAGCGCGACGGTGGCGTGCTGTCCGATGCGGCGATCGACTGGGTGATCGACGCGTACACCAATGGGCGGGTGGCCGACGAGCAGATGTCGGCACTGCTGATGGCGATCTTCCTGCGCGGCATGACGGGTCCGGAGATCGCGCGCTGGACGGCCGCCATGGTGGCCTCGGGCGAGCGGATGGATTTCTCCGAACTGCGTCGCGACGGGAAGCCGTTGGCGTTGGTGGACAAGCACTCCACCGGCGGGGTCGGCGACAAGATCACCATCCCGCTGGTGCCCATCGTGATGGCGTGCGGTGGCGCGGTGCCGCAAGCCTCCGGGCGTGGCCTCGGACACACCGGTGGCACGTTGGACAAGCTGGAGGCCATCCCGGGCTTCACCGCTGAGATCTCGAAACACCAAATCCGTCAACAACTTTGCGACCTCGGTGCGGCGATCTTCGCGGCCGGCGAGCTGGCCCCGGCCGATCGCAAGATCTATGCACTGCGTGATGTCACCGGCACCACCGAGTCGTTGCCGTTGATCGCCAGTTCGGTGATGAGCAAGAAGATCGCCGAGGGGACCGGGGCATTGGTGCTCGACTCCAAGGTGGGGTCAGGGGCATTTCTCAAGACCGAGGCCGAGGCACGCGAGCTGGCCCGCACTATGGTCGAGCTGGGCACCGAACACGGGCTGGTGACCCGCGCGCTCTTGACCGACATGAACAGGCCGCTGGGCCGGACCGTCGGCAACGCGGTCGAGGTGGAGGAGTCACTGGAGGTGCTGGCCGGCGGAGGCCCGCCCGATGTGGTGGAGCTGACGCTGGCGTTGGCCGCCGAGATGCTCGACGCCGCAGGTCTGGACGGTGTCGATCCCGCGCAGACGTTGCGCGACGGCTCGGCGATGGACCATTTCCGTCGGCTGGTCACTGCGCAGGGCGGCGATGTATCCCAAGAGCTACCGCTCGGTGCCTACGCCGAAACCATCACGGCAGCCCGCGGTGGCACGATGGGCGATATCGACGCAATGGCGGTGGGACTGACGGTGTGGCGGCTCGGCGCGGGTCGCGCCGTTCCCGGTGAGCGGGTGCAGTCCGGCGCCGGCATGCGTATCCACCGCCGTCCCGGTGAACCCGTCGCCGCGGGTGAGGAGCTGTTCACCCTTTACACCGAAACGCCGGAGCGGTTCGAAGCCGCGATGGCGGAGATGGACGGTGGCTGGAGCGTCGGCGATGCGGCCCCCGAGGTCGGTCCACTGATCATCGATCGGATTCCGCCTGCGCACGCGAGGAGCGGAAACTGACATGACCTCACCGTTGACGCTGGGTTCCATCCGGCACGCGCCGAAGGCGCTGCTGCACGACCACCTCGACGGCGGGCTACGGCCGGCCACCGTGCTCGAGCTCGCCGAGCAGACCGGCTACGAGGAGTTGCCCGCGACCGACGTCGACGGCTTGGCAGCCTGGTTCCGGACCGCCGCGCACAGTGGATCGCTGGAGCGGTACCTCGAGCCGTTCGCGCACACGGTCGGGGTGATGCAGACGCCGGAGGCGCTGTACCGGGTGGCCTACGAGTGCGTCGAAGACCTGGCCGGCGACAACGTGGTGTACGCCGAGATCCGATTCGCCCCCGAACTGCACATCGATCTGGGCCTCTCGCTGGATGCGGTGGTCGACGCCGTGCTGGCCGGCTTCGCCGACGGTGAGAAGGCCGCCAGCAGCGAGGACCGCACCATCACGGTCCGCTGCCTGGTCACCGCGATGCGGCACGCCGCACGCTCACTGGAGATCGCCGAGCTGGCTGTCCGGTTCCGGGACAAGGGTGTTGTCGGTTTCGACATCGCCGGGGCGGAGGCCGGCTACCCCCCGACGCGGCACCTCGACGCATTCGAGTACATGCGAAACCATAACGGCCGCTTTACGATTCACGCCGGAGAAGCGTTCGGGCTGCCGTCCATTCACGAGGCCATCGCGTTCTGTGGTGCCGACCGGCTGGGCCACGGGGTGCGGATCGTCGACGACATCATCAAGGCGCCCGACGGCGCCGTGCATCTCGGCCGGTTGGCGGCGCTGCTGCGGGACAAGCGGATACCGCTGGAGCTGTGCCCGAGCTCCAACGTGCAGACGGGTGCGGTCGGCAGCATCGCCGAGCATCCCTTCGACATGCTGGCCCGGTGCCGGTTCCGCGTCACCGTCAACACCGACAACAGGCTGATGAGCGACACCACGATGAGCCAGGAGATGCTGCGACTGGTGGAGGCGTTCGGCTACGGCTGGAGCGATCTGGCGCGGTTCACGATCAACGCGATGAAGTCCGCGTTCATCCCGTTCGATGAGCGGCTGGCGTTGATCGACGAGGTGATCAAGCCGCGGTTCGCCGTGCTGATCGGCTGACTTCTCTGCGCGAGCAGTCACAAAAGCGCGTGTTGTGTCGGCGTGTCGGGTACCTTTGCGTTCTCGCCAGCTTGCGCGTGGGCCCAGCTCGCCAGCGTTTAGGTTTCCAACGCCTTTCGCAACACGTCAGCGAATTCGGTTGGCTGGCCGAGGAATCCGCCGTGATCGCCGGGAAACTCGACCGGAGTGACGCCGAGCAGCTCGGCCAGTGCGACCGAAGTCCGGTAGCTCAGCAGGTGGCCTGAGTCGGCGCCGATGCCGATCAACACCCGGGCGGCCGTCAGCGCGTCCACGTCGGGCACATAGCGGGTCGTCGGGCGCAGCTCGTGCTCGAAGAACCGGGCGGCCTCATGCAGATCCTGCTCGGACGGCTCCGGCAGTTTGGCGTGCGTGGATGCGCCGTCGTCGTCTGGAGCCGTTATGTCGAAGCCGGCGTTGACCATGAACTTGGCCCAGGCCGCGCCCATGCCGTCGGTGTGGAACGTGTTGATGATGTCCTCGGTGGCCGCGCGCTGCTGATCGGCGTCGGGCAGCAGCTCCAGCAGCGGCGGCTCGTGAGCGACGAGCGTGCGCACCCGGGCGGGATGGCGGGCGACCAGCGCGAGCCCCGTGACGGCACCCCCGCTGGAACCGAACACGTCTGCCGATTCGGCTCCGAGCGCATCGAGGAGTGCGACGAGGTCGTCGGCCCGCTGCTCGGGCGTGGCGTCGTCGTCGGGGTTGTCGATCGTGCTGCGGGCATGGCCGCGCGGGTCGAACGTAACGACGGTGTGGTCGGTAGCGAGCGTGTCGGCGAGCGGCGCGAATTCCGCCGAAGCCATCGGCGATCCGACGACGAGCAGCAGCGGTCCTCCGCGGCGAGCCGCGAATCCAGCAGGGTCGCGCACCTCGCAATGCAGGCGTGCGCCGGGGACGGCAATGCTGTGGACGGTGGGCGTGGAAAGCGGAGTCATGTACGTGCAGACCGCCGGCCGGTCACAAACTCATCGCCGGGCGGCCGCTCAGTATGGTGGGCCCATGATCACCGGCAGCCACGTGATCGTCTACAGCCGCGACGCCGACGCGGACCGGGCGTTCTTCTCAGACGTGCTCAATTATCCGCACGTCGACGCGGGCGGCGGCTGGCTGATCTTCAAGCTCCCGCCCGGCGAGGTTGCGGTGCATCCCACCGACGGTCCGCAGTCCCACGAGCTGTACCTGATGTGTGACGACATCAACGCCACCATCGAGCACCTCGCCGCCAACGGCGTGACCTGCTCGGAGGTCACCGATCAGGGCTGGGGACTGCTGACCAGCATCCGGCTGCCCGGCGGCGGCGACCTCGGCCTCTATGAGCCGCGGCACCCGCGCGCGACCGATCTGTAGGGCTACTCGGGCCGCAGCCGGGACTCGAGGAAGGTCTCCAGCGACTCCCACTGCTCGACGGCGTCGGCGTACGGCCCGCTGGGCTTGCTGACCGTGTTGGGGTCCAGCACGTGAGCCACTAGGCGACCCAGCGGCATGTCGGCGTCCAGCGTCTCGTCGACGACGTCGTCCTCGGCGTACTCGCCGACGTCCCTGAGCAGCTCGACGGCGAGCTCCAGTTGGTCGCGGTCCACGGCGTCGGGACCGTCGGCGAAGTCGTCGGCCAGTCCGCTCAGCACGTACACGTTGTCTTCGGTGACGCCGATGCGAAGCGAGCCATCGGTGGCGGCGGTGCGGATGTCGTCGTAAGTCGCCAGATCGGACAGGTCGTGGTCGTGCTCGTCGGCCAGATACCGCGCCAGCGACCGCTCCGACCCGAACACGCTTACCCGGCCGTTTCGGCCGAGGAACACCGGCGCGTCGTCGAGATAGCACCGCAGCGTGTAGAAGGTGCCACCCCGGGTGATCATCTCGACCGGGTCGATGCCGACCTTGTGCCAGAAATCCTCGTCGGCGCCGAGCACCAGCCCTCCCGCATGGTCGGCGAGAGCATCCTCGGAATCCGCTTCGTCATCGGAGTCGGATTCCTCGACGTCGACGTCGACGTCGACGTCGTCATCGGGCTCGACACCCTCGACCTCCTCGACCTCCTCGACGAGCTCCTCGACCTCCTCGGCCTCGGGCTTGGGTTCTTCCAGTTCGGCCGCCGCCTTCTCTGACGCCGCCTGGTCGACGTCGGGGGTGGTGACGACCTGGTCGATCGCGTCGACGACGTTGTCCCAACTCCGGCCGATCGCGGCCTCGATCTCGGCCCAGCGCTTGCGGCCGCTTCTGCCGGCGAAGGTGTCGATGCCTGCGCCCAACGAGCCGAGCACCGGGTTGCCGTTGAAGAACTTGGTCACCGACGGCAGCTCGCAGATCGAACCGACCGACGACACGATGGCCAGCGTCCGGTGCAGCGTCGCCACCGAATCCTCGGTCGGCTTCTCGGCCACCAGCTCCTGCACGCCGATCAAGTCGTACTGCCGATCCTCCGCCGGATCGAATCGATGCGCCGACGCCTCGGTCAACTCCTCCCAGGCGGGGTGGTCGGCCAGGTCGTTGTCGCTGTTGGTCCTGACGAAGGCGGCCAGGTCGGCCACCGATTCGAAGGCGTAGAGGTCCTCGTCCTTGCCGAGGAGTGCCTCCCATTCGTCGCCGGCGTCACGCCAGCGGGGAGCCCACAGTGTGTACAGGTCGCCCCTGGTCAACCCGAGCCGGATCGGCACGATGTCAGCAGCCATGCGGCACAGCCTAACGACGGAGGTTAGCCACCAGGTCATCGCCCGGACCGCAATTGCATAAACCGCCTCGTCAGGCGGCCAGCGCCCTATTCTGACGGCCGTGACGGCGTGCACCACGTGTGGCACCGAGCCGCTGGAGAGTGCTCGGTTCTGTCACGGCTGCGGCTCGCCTCTCGGCGCGCCCGAGACGCCCGCGGAGTACAAGCAGGTCACTGTTCTCTTCGCCGACGTGGTGCGGTCGATGGATGTCGCCCCGGCCGTGGGCGCGGAGCGGTTGCGCGAGATACTCGCCGAGCTGGTCAACGAGATCGCGCGCAACGTGCGCACGGCACGTGAGCGGGACGTGGATTGCCCGAAGCGCCAATCCTGAGGGAAATGGGGCGTACGCTCGCACGATCCCGCACTGCGTCGCGGCACGAGCCCGCATCCACTACGAGGTCGACGGCGAGGGTGAGCCTCTCGTTCTGATCGCGGGGACCGCGTTCGACCTGTCGTTCTGGGACGACCTGATGCCCGAGCTGCGGGGGTTTCGCGTCCTGCGTCTTGATAACCGCGGCGCGGGCCTGTCCGACGCCCCCGATGAGGCTTTCAGTATCGAGCAAATGGCGGACGACGTCGTCGCGGTCATGGACGCCGCGGGCATGCCAAGCGCGCACGTTCACGGCATATCTATGGGCGGCCTGATCGCGCAGGATCTGGCGATCCGTTACCCCGAGCGGGTGCTCTCGCTAGTGCTCGGCGCCACCTACGCCGGTGGCGCGCCCCTCAGTCGCGCAGTTCGGGTCCTCCCACTCCTCCTGTCGGAAAAGGGGCCGGAAGATTTCATCCGTGCGACGGCACCGTTCCTGTCAGCGACGCCGATCCCGGCAACAGCTGATCGGTTCCCCGGTCATGCCCTTGCCCCGCGAGACAAGCGAGATCTCAGGCGCCAGCTTTCCGCGCAGCTGCGCTACAGCAGCATGCGCCGTCTCCACACGATCCGGCAGCCGACGTTGATCATGCACGGCGAGAAGGACCGTCTCATCTCACCGTTGAACGCCAGGAGGATGACGAGGCGCATCCCCGGTGCGCGGCTCCGGCTCATCGCAGGAGCCGGTCACATGTACCGCCACGATCGGCCTCGGGAGTCGCACGACCTCCTGCTCGATTTCCTGATGGAGGCAGCTGGCCGGCTATTGGACCGGAAGGAGCTCCAGCTCAAGCTGGAGCAGGCGGAGGCTCGGCGCATCGATGGCACGGTCCTGGTAACCGATATCGTCGGATCGACCGAGCATGCCGCTCGACTCGGAGACGATGCGTGGGATCGGCTTCTCGGCGAGCACGACTCCGCAGTTCATGCGGAAATCGACCATCACAACGGCACTCTCATCAAGATGACTGGTGACGGCGCCCTCGCCCTGTTCGAGTCGGCGGTCGATGCCTGTCGCTGCGCGCTTGCGATCCGCGCTCGGGTCCGCTGTGTCGGCATGGAGGTGCGCGCCGGGGTTCACACCGGATCGTTCCTGGTATCCGGGGACGACCTCCATGGTCTCGGCTTACACATCGCGGCGAGGGTGATGGCCAGCGCGATCGACGGCGGGGTGCGCGTCACCGCCGAAACCGTCGCCTCGCTGGGTGCCGTCGTGTCCAGCACCCACCCGATCGGACCGACGACCCTGCGGGGTATCCCGGGGGAGTGGCACCTCTACGAGCTCGCCGACGTCGCGGTTCACTAGCAGTTGCCGGCAGCCAGATGCATTGCCGGGCTTGCGACTTCACGCATTGTGTCCCTGCGCCAAGTCGGTACGCTAGTCCGAGTGCGCCTTTCATTGCGGAAAGCCGCCCGCGATGCGCGAACCCATCTGCCGGCGCTTCGGTCAGCAGGTTCGACGACTCATCCGGTCGGTCGGAAGAACGCGTTGAGCATGGTCCGATCCGCGCAGACATAGCTGCCGGTCAGCAGATCCCGTTAGCGAACGATGAGATCGTCGGCCATCGGCCCAACCTACGACCGCAACGACGCGCGCACCCCCGGCGAGCCGAAATTGCCCGCAGGGCTACCACTTCCGGACGCAGTCCCTGGGATGGCGCAGATCCTTGACGTCGCATCAGGAGGCGCGAAGACTCCAGGAATGACTAGGTACGGCCAGCAGTTCGGCCCCGACTTCACGTTCCTCGGCGTACCCATGTGCGACCTCGACGACCCCTTGACCTATGCCGACGCGCAGGTCGTGATCCTGGGGGCACCCTTCGACGGCGGGACGTCGGCGCGTTCGGGAGCACGCTTCGGGCCGATGGCGATCCGGATGCGCGATTACCTCCCGCACGACGGCGAGCGGCCCAGCCTCGCCCTGCGCACCGACGGCCTCAAGGACCTCGGGGTGGTGGACGCCGGCGACGTCGAGATGTACTCCGGCGACATCGAGGTCGCCCTCCCGGCGCTGGAGGCTGCTGTCGAGAAGGTCACACGGTCAGGCGCGATCCCACTCATTCTCGGGGGCGACCACTCGGTCACCTTTCCTGACGCCAAAGGCGTCGCGAACGTCCTGGGTCACGGCCGGATCTCGATGATCCACTTCGACGCGCACGCCGACACCGGCGACATCGAGTTCGGGTCGCTGTGGGGACACGGCCAGCCGATGCGCCGCCTCATCGAGTCCGGGGCGCTGCGAGGCGACCGGTTCCTCCAGGTCGGGCTGCGCGGCTACTGGCCACCGCCGGAGACGCTCGACTGGATGGCCGGGCAGAAGATGCGGTCTTACGAGATGACCGAGATCGTGCACCGCGGCCTCGGGGAGTGCCTCACCGACGCGTTCGGCATCGCCATGGACGACTGCGACGGCGTTTTCCTCTCGGTCGACATCGACGTGTGCGACCCCGGGCACGCTCCCGGCACCGGCACCCCCGAGCCCGGTGGGCTCAGTGCCCGCGAGCTGCTCGACGCCGTACGTCGGATCTGCCTGGAGCTGCCCGTCGTCGGGATGGACGTGGTCGAGGTCGCGCCGCCGTACGACCACGCCGAGATCACCGCGGCGCTGGCCAACCGCGTCGTGCTCGAGGCCCTTTCCGCGCTGGCGCGCAAGCAGCAGGACGAGCGCGACGGGACCAAGTGGGACCCGTCCCAACCACTCCTCGACGGCCGGCCGCTACCGGACCCAAACTTGCCTCACCACAGCAGCCACCTGGGTCACCACTGACCGCCGGCACCAGGTGGTAGACGCCCTCAGGGAGCTACTCGACGATCAGCACCGGTCTGCCATTGATGGGACCACCTGGTGTGGCTTCCAAGCATCCGGTTGCGCGGCTGCACAAGCGATTGCTGCGCGACCGCTACTGGCGGGCCACAACGCCGTCAGGATCCCGAATCGGGCGACGATTGGGCGGCTGACACGTCGGGTCCGAAGACTTCATAACGGATTCGGGCCCGCGGCACGCCACGGTCGAGCAGCGTCGACCTGACGAGCCTCATGAACGGCAACGGGCCGGAGCCGATAGCCTGACCGATATTGCACACGGTGCTTGACCAGCGGTGACACGATACTGACGTGGACGGTGGCGGCGCGCTGGTAGCGGCTGGACTCCTGTGTGGGTCTTGTGGCACCCAGTTGAGCGCGACAGCCAAGTTTTGTAGCGAGTGCGGCACGCCCGTCACATCGGCCACCCGATCGGCGGAGTACAAGCAGGTCACGGTGTTGTTTGCCGATGTGGTGCATTCGATGGAGATCGCTGCGGCGGTGGGTGCGGAGCGGCTGCGCGAGATCATGACCGATCTGGTCAACCGTGCGGCAGTTGTGGTTCAGCGGTACGGCGGCACGGTGGACAAGTTCACCGGCGACGGCATCATGGCGGTGTTCGGCGCGCCAGCAGCCTTGGAGGATCACGCTGTTCGCGCCTGCCTGGCGGCGTTGGGCGTACAAGAGGAGGCGAAGCGGCTTGCCTCCGACGTCCAAGAGCGGGACGGTGTGGAGCTGCAGTTGCGGGTGGGCTTGAACTCGGGCCAGGTGATCGCCGGTGAGATCGGTTCGGGTCCTTTGGGTTACACCGCGATTGGTGAGCAGGTGGGGATGGCCCAGCGTATGGAGTCGGCCGCCCCGCCAGGCGGGGTGATGGTCAGCGACTCCACCGCCCGACTCGTCGAGCACGCCACTTTCCTGGCCGAAGCCGAAAGGGTGCACATCAAGGGCAGTGATGCGCCCGTGGTGGGCCGTCGCCTGCTTGGCGTGGCCCCACAGCGTGAACGAATCGGCTCGTGGCGGGAGCCGTTGGTCGGGCGCGAGCTAGAGGTCAGCACCATCACGGGACTCTTAGACCGATCAATGAGCGGGCGGGGATGTGTGGTCTGTGTCGCGGGACCGGCGGGCATCGGCAAGACCCGACTGGTGGGTGAGGCGGTGCAGCTTGCCAAAAGCCGGGATTTCGAGGTGTTTTCCACCTTTTGCGAGTCCCATGCCACGGACATCGCATTCCGTGTGGTGACGCGGCTGATGCGCGCCGCCGCAGGGGTCATGGGTCTCGACGACGAAAACGCACGGGCGCGTGTGCGCGAACGTGTTCCCGACGCCGACGAGCAGGATCTGCTGCTGGTTGATGACCTGCTGGGCATCGCCGATCCCCAGGCGACGCTTCCGCCGATTGATCCGGATGCTCGTCGGCGGCGGTTGACGGCGCTGGTGAATGCTGCGTTGTTGGCGCGCACCCGACCGGCGCTGTATGTGATCGAGGATGCGCACTGGATCGATGAGGTCAGTGAGTCGATGCTGGCCGAGTTCTTCACGGTCATCCCGCAGACCCCGTCGATGGTGGTGATCACCTACCGCCCCGAGTACGAGGGAACGCTGACGCGGATACACGGTGCGCAAACGATTGCGCTTGCACCGCTGAGTGATTCGGAATCTTCAGCTCTAGTTGCTAAGGTGCTCGGCCCGGACTCCTCGGTGGGCGAGCTGGGTGATGCGATCGTGGCGCGAGCCGCCGGTAACCCATTTTTCGCGCAGGAGATGATCCGCGACCTCGCCGAACGCGGAGTGCTTCAGGGAACAAGCGGCAGCTATGTCTGCCATACGGATGTGGCCGAGGTTAGTGTTCCGGCCACCCTGCAGGCCGCAATCGGCGCGCGGATCGATCGTCTCGGCACCGGTGCCAAGAAGACGATCAACGCCGCGGCGGTGATCGGATTGCGTTTCACAGCTTCGCTGCTCAGGGTGTTGGATGTTGATCCTGTTCTCGACGACCTGGTGAAAGCCGAGCTGATTGATCAGGTCCGGTTCACTCCGCGTGCTGAATACGCATTCCGGCATCCGCTGATCCGCGCGGTGGCCTACGAATCACAGCTCAAATCCGACCGCGCCCAACTGCACCGGCGGCTGGCCGCCGCGATCGAAAGCCGTGATCTGGAATCGGTCGACGAGAACACCGCCCTGATCGCCGAGCACCTGGAGGCCGCGGGTGATCTCGACGCCGCCTACGGCTGGCATATGCGCGCCGGGGCGTGGGCGGCCAACCGCGACATCGCCGCAGCACGGTTGAGCTGGGAGCGCGCGCGACGGGTCGCAGATGCACTACCCGGCGACCACCCGAATCGACTCGCGATGCGTATCGCCCCGCGCACCCTGCTGTGCGGCAGCGCGTGGCGGCGTTTCCACGACGACATTTCGGCCCGCTTCGAGGAACTGCGCGAACTGTGCGCACAAGCCGGAGACAAGGCGTCGCTGGCCGTCGGCATGGCGGGGATGGTGATCGAGAATGTGCACCACGCCCGCATCGCGGAGGCGTCCCGACTGGCGTCCGAGTGCATGGCTCTTGTCGAATCAATCGGGGATCCCACGTTGATCGTGGAGTTGTCTTTTGCCGCGTGCGTCGCCAAGATTCAGGCCGCCGAGTGGGAGGACGCTCTGCGCTGGTCGCAGACCGTGATCGAACTGGCCGACCGTCACCCTGCCAACGCGAACGTCTTGGTGGGCTCTCCAGTGGCGGCCGCGTTGGTATTCCGTGGTGTCGCGCGTTGGCGTTTGGGCCGTGGCGGGTGGCGCGAAGATTTTGACCGCGCCGTATCGATGACACGCACGATCGACCCGGTGTCACACGCGGTCGTTATCGGCTACAAGTACGCCGCAATATCTGCCGAAGTACTACAGGCCGACGACGCCACGCTGGCCGAAATCGGTGAGGCGCTGCAGGTCGCCGAGCGATCCAGTGACGACATCGCACAGGCCCTCGTCCGGCTGGCGCTGGGCATGATGCTGACGCAGCACGATTCCCCAGACCGACGTCGACGCGGATTCGAGGTGCTCGCCGAGCTCCTCGACATGTGCGTCAAGAAGCGCTTCGCCTTGAACGTCGTCCCGAGCCTTGAGGCGTTCGCCGCATACACGAAGGCCGCCGACGGCGATCTCGATGGCGCGATCGTGCAGTTGCGCAGCGCCGCCGATGATGCCTTCGCCAACGGGAACTTCGCCACCGCTGAGGGGGTGACCTTTTGGCTGGTGGAGAAGCTGCTGGCCCGCGGCGCCGAGGGAGACGTCGATGCGGCCGAGGCCGCGGCCGAGAGGTTGGCCGCCTCCCTGCCCCACGCTAGCGGTACATACAGCGCGTTGGTGGCGCTGCGCATGCACGCTTTGGTAGCGCGGGCGCGCGGGGACGAGCCGACATACCGGGAACTCGTCGAGCGCTACCGCGCCATCGCCACATCGTTTGGCTTGGAAGGAAGTATGGCGTGGGCCGAGGCGATGCCATGACACGCGGTCAGGCCGTCGGCCGCCAGAATCCCTGAAAACCCTGGCCCGCGTTCGTGGTCCGGATCGGTGATAGGTGAACGGGATCTCCGGCTTCAACCAGGTATCAATAGGGGTGCAGATCGTACGCAGCAGGCGGCGGCTCGTCGGTCTGGTGAAGACGGGCGGGCCGCATCCCCGGTGCGATATGGCAGACAGGTCTGACCAGCGGTGACACGATACTGGCGTGGACGACGGTAGCGATGGACTTGCGGCGGCGGGCCTCTCATGCGGGTCCTGCGGTACTGAACTGCGAGCGGGCGACAAGTTCTGCCACGAGTGCGCTGCGCCCGTCGCACAGGCGACCCAATCCGCGGAGTACAAGCAGGTGACGATCCTGTTCGCCGACGTGGTGCACTCGATGGACATCGCCGCGGCGGTCGGCGCGGAGCGGCTGCGCGAGATCATGACCGAGCTGGTCAACCGCTGCGCCGCCGTTGTGCAACGGTATGGCGGGACGGTGGACAAGTTCACCGGAGACGGAATCATGGCGGTGTTCGGGGCACCGATTGCGTTGGAGGATCACGCGGTGCGTGCGTGCATGGCCGCGTTGGATATTCAAGCCGAGACCGCGCGGCTGGCGGTGGAGGTCAAGGAGCGCGACGGGATCGAACTGCAATTGCGGGTGGGTCTGAACTCCGGTCAGGTGATCGCAGGTGACATCGGTTCGGGCGCTTTCGGTTACACCGCGGTCGGTGAGCAGGTCGGGATGGCACAGCGGATGGAGTCGGTGGCGCCGCCGGGTGGGGTGATGCTCAGCGAGTCCACCGCCCGACTCGTCGAAAACAGCGCGGTGTTGGGTGAGCCGCAGCTGGTGCGGATCAAGGGCAGGGACAGCCTGGTTGCGGTGCGCCAACTGTTGGGAACCATGAGCGAGCGGGGGCTGGCCGGCCGCGACCGGTCGCGTCTGGTCGGCCGGGGCTGGGAGATGGCCGCTGTCGAGGGGGTGTTGGATCGGGCGATGAGCGGGTGCGGGGGCGTGGTCGCTGTGGTGGGTGCCCCGGGTATCGGTAAGACCCGGATGGCGCGGGAGGCCGCGGCGCTGGCGAATGCCCGTGGGGTGGAGGTGTTTTCCACGTTTTGTGAGTCCCATGCCAGCTCGGTCCCGTTTCATGTGGTGTCGCGTCTGCTGCGGGAGGCCACCGGGATCAGCCGGCTGCACGACGGGGCGGCGCGGGCGCAGATCCGGGCCGGGTGGCCCGACGCCGATCCCGACGATCTGTTGTTGTTCGACGATCTGTTGGGTATCGCCGATCCGGGTGTCGGGCTGCCGGTGATCGATCCGGACGCCCGGCGGCGGCGGTTGACCGCATTGGTGAATGCCGCGGCGTTGGCCCGAGAAACCCCGGCGGTCTATATCGTCGAGGATCTGCATTGGATCGATGAGGTCAGCGAGTCGATGCTGGCCGATTTCTTCACGGTTATCCCGCAGACCGGGTCGATGGTGCTGATCACGCACCGCCCCGAGTACGAGGGAGCGTTGGCGCGGGTGCATGGTGCGCAGACGATCGCGCTTGGCCCGCTTAGTGATTCGGAGACCGGGGCGTTGGTCGGTGAGCTGCTGGGGCGCGACCCGTCGGTGGCCGGGCTGGCCGCCACGATCGTGTCGCGGGTGGGCGGTAACCCGTTTTTCGCCGAGGAGATGGTGCGTGATCTGGCCGAGCGGGGAGTGCTGCGCGGTGACCGCGGCGCCTACGTGTGCCAGATCGACGTCACCGGGATCAGCGTGCCGGCTACCCTGCAGGCCACGATCGGCGCGCGCATCGACCGGCTGGATCGCAAGGCCAAGCGCACGTTGTGGGCGGCGGCGGTGATCGGGTCGCGTTTTGACACCGAGTTGCTGACCGTCCTGGGTGTCGAGCCGGTGCTGGAGGAGCTGATAAAGGCCGAGCTGGTCGATCAGGTGAGGTTCACCGGCGACCGGGAGTATGCGTTTCACCATCCGCTGGTCCGCGCGGTGGCCTACGAGTCACAGCTGAAGTCCGACCGCGCCGAGTTGCACCGGCGGCTGGCCGCCGCGATCCAGCAGCGTGACCCGGATTCCGCCGATGAGAACGCGGCGCTGATAGCCGAGCATCTGCAGTCCGCCGGCGACCTGCACGCCGCCTACGGCTGGCACATGCGCGCGGCAACATGGGCGGCCACCCGTGACGTCGCCGCGGCGTACCTGAGTTGGGAGCGGGCGCGCCGGGTCGCCGACGCACTGCCCGATGACGATCCGAACCGGTTGTCGATGCGGATCGCGCCGCGCACCTTGCTGTGTGCCCACGCCTTCCGGGTCCATGTGGACGTCTCCGGCGGCCTCTTCGAGGAGCTGCGGCAGTTGTGCGCTGAAGCCGGGGACAAGGCGTCGCCGGTCATCGGCATGACCGGGCTCATGCGCGAGCACATGAGGCACGGCCGGGTGCGCGAGGCGTCGCGGCTGGCCACCGAAACCATGGCGCTGGTCGAGTCGATCGGCGATCCGACACTCACTGTCGGGCTGTCCTTCTCGCCGATCACCATCAAGCTGCAGATGGGCGAGATGGCCGAGGCGCTGCGCTGGTCGCAGACCGCCATCGACCTGGCCGACGGCGACCCGACCAAAGGAAACTTCATCATCGGGTCGCCGTTGGCGGTCACGGGGGCATTACGCGGCATCGCCCGCTTGGCCCTGGGCCGTCCCGGGTGGCGTGACGACCTCGACTGGGCCCTTGCCATGGCCCGCGAGGCCGACCCGCTGTCGCATGTCATCGCCACCGCGTACACCTACTTTTCCGCGATACCGAATGGGGTGCTGCCTGCCGACGACTTTGTGCTGCGCGACATCGAGGAGGCGCTGCGGATCACCGAGCGATCAAGTGATGATTTCGCGGTGGGCAATGCCCGGTTGGCCTTGGGCGTCGTGCTGGTGCATCGGGACTCCTCCGCAGAGCGCGAGCGCGGACTGGAGGTGCTGGAGCAGGTCCGCGACATGTGCCTGAAGGGGCGGATCTACCGGTCCCTGCTTGCGGCCGTCGACGGGTTCACCGCGCGGGAGCGGGCCAGGCGCGGAGACCGCGACGCCGCGTTACCGGAATTGCGTGAAGCCGTCGACGACCTGTTCCTTGCGGGACAGTTCGGGTTCTGCGCTGCGGCCACAGGGGCGTTGGTGGAGACGTTGCTGCAACGGGGCACCGAGGGTGACGTGCGGGAAGCCGAGGCCGCGGTCGACAGGTTGGCGGCCGCGGCGGTCGACGAAGGGTTCGTGATGGGTGAGATTTGGCCGCTGCGGTTGCGGGCGCTGCTGGCCCGCTCCCGCGGCGACGAGGCCGGCTACCGGGAGTTGCGGGACCGCTACCGCGACATGGCGACATCGCTCGGCTTCGAGGGGCATATGAAGTGGGCCGAGGAGATGGCGTGACCGTGGCGGCTCAGCCGGTCGGGCGGAAGAACCCCTGAAAACCCTGGCCCGCGTTCGTGGTCCGGATCGGTGATAGGTGAACGGGATCTCCGGCTTCGATCATCTGGCCGTTGCCGACGATCATCGCGACATGCCCGTCCCACACCGCCAGATCGCCCGGGCGCAACGAACTCTGACCGACCGCTGTGCCGACATCCTGCTCCTGGGCAAGACGTGGAAGGTTCAGTCCCGCTTCGTGATACGCCCACTGGGTGAGGCCGCTGCAGTCCAGCCCGACGCCGGGTGTCGTGCCGCCCCATACGTAGGGCACCCCCAGCTGTGTCAACGCGTGTCGAACGGCGCTGGCCGCCATCGCGTTCGGTGCGGTCACACTGCTGCCGTCCGGCAGTGTGACAGCTACACCATCGCCGAGCTGACCGGGATCCGGCAGCGGAAGCGCGGAAAGGTCGGCTTCGGCCGGGGCGAACCCGCCGGACGCGGTGCCGGGAAAACCGCCCCAGCCCGATGGTGAACTCACCGGAGTCGCAGTGAATCCGGCCGGTGCGGTGGACCCGGCCGGCGCCACCGGTGCACCCGTCGACAGTCCGGCCGGTGCTGGCGGGGCCGCAACCGCGGCGGCGTGCCCATCGAGCTCGCTGCGCAGCTCGTCGACGACGGCGATGGCCTCATTCAGCGCTCGCTGCGCTTCTGCGCGTAGCTCGTCCACCGCCCATGGTTCGTCAAGCCGCGGTTCAAGCGTGGCCGCGCGGTCCTCAAAGCGATTAATGATGTCTTTCAGGCGCGAGCGGGCCCATGCCACCGCATCCGCCGCGTCGGCGGTGCTCGCCCGCAACCCATCGATCCGCAGCGCGAGCTGGTCGGCCGCGTGTGCGGTAGCGGACACGAAGTCTGCCGCGCCGTCGGCTCCCGCGCCCGACCACCCGTCGGCAGTCCTGCTCCAACCGCTGCGCGCTGCCGCGGAGACGTCGGCCAGCAGGTCGCGCACCTCGGTGAGCGCGACGGTCGGATCCCCCTCGTCCGACCATCCCGGGCCGACCTGCGCCGCCAGCTCGCGAATCGGGGCCGCCAGCGCGGCAATCAGCGCGCTCGGCATCGCTAGAGCAGGCGGCTGCCGCGTTGGTCAGCGTCGGCATACGCGTCTGCAACGGCGCCCGAGACCGGGTGAGCCGAAGCGACATCGGCGCTCAACGCCGTGATTGCCTGCGCATGAGCCACGACCGCGTCATCCAGCGCCGCAACGAAGCCGGCGCCGACGGGACCGAATGCGGCGGTCGCGTCGGGACCCATCAGCGACGCCAGGGCCGCGGCGGCGGCGGACAGATCGGCGGCCTGGGCTGAGCAGGCCGCGCCGAGAGCACGAATGGCATCGGTGTCGACGAGCATGGCGTTACGACGGCGAAGAGCGCGGAGTGGTTCCCGTCGTCAAGTTCCGACTGTGTGCGGTGCCGCGGATTAAAGTCAGCCCATGGACGTGCGCGTCGTCGACCACCCACTGGCCGCGGCGCGGCTGACGACACTGCGCGACGAGCGCACGGACAACGCGGCATTCCGCGCGGCCCTGCGTGACCTGACACTGATGCTGGTCTACGAGGCAACCCGCGATTTGACGACCGAAACCATCTCGGTTCGCACTCCGTTGGCCGACACCACCGGAGCACGGTTGGCCAATCCGCCGCTGCTGGTGCCGGTGCTGCGGGCCGGGCTTGGCATGGTCGATCAAGCACATGCGTTGATCCCGGAGGCGCGGGTCGGCTTCGTCGGTGTCGCGCGCGACGAGGAAACCCACCAACCGACGCCGTATCTGGAGTCCCTACCTGACGACCTGAGCACCCAACCGGTGATGGTGCTCGATCCGATGCTGGCCACCGGCGGGTCGATGGCGCACACCATCGGACTTCTTCACTCACGCAATGCCGTTGACATCACGGCGATTTGCGTCGTGGTGGCCCCGGAAGGCATTGCGGCGCTGGAGAAGGTAGCGCCCAACATCAAGCTGCTCACCGCGACAATCGACGATCGCCTCAACGACATCGCCTATATCGTTCCCGGACTCGGCGATGCCGGCGATCGGCAGTTCGGGCCACGCTAGCGCACCGTTACCACTTGCCCGCGATACCGGCCAGCTCTTCCTGCAAGCGTCGGGCCTCAGCTCGGGCGGTGTCCAGATCGCCGTCGACACAGTTCTGCCGAACCTCGATGTAGGACTTGACTTTCGGCTCGGTGCCCGACGGCCGGACCGCCACGCGCACTGCGGTATCGCTGTCACCGCCTTCGAGGATCACCGCGTCGGTCCGTCGTTGATACGGGCGCACCGTCGCCAGATCGGTCATCGTCACGTCGAAGCCTGCCAGCTTCGTCGGCGCCTTGGACCGCAGCCGGCTCATCACCTCCGCGGCCTCGTCGGCGTCGACCACAGGCTGCGCCACCGCAGTCGTGGTGTGCACGCCGTGGCGGCGCGCGAGCGCATCCAGCGCGTCGAGCACCGTGTGTCCCTGCTCGCGCAGCGCGGCGACCATGTCACAGACCAGCACCGCCGCACTGATGCCGTCTTTGTCGCGAACCGCGGAGGGGTCGACGCAGTACCCGATCGCTTCCTCGTAGGCGTACACGAGCGTGCAACCCGGCAGGTCGGCGTCTGCTCGCGACAGCCACTTGAAGCCGGTCAGCGTCTCGACGTGCCGGGCGCCGTGTGCAGCGGCGATCGCGGCCAGCATGCGCGACGACACCACCGTGCTCGCCACCACGGTGTGTTCTGTCACTTCGCCGGGCTCGATCTGTGATAGTGCGTAATCGCCTAGCAGCCAGCCGGTTTCGTCGCCGGTGAGCATCCGCCAGCCATCGGGTGTCGGCACCCCGACCGCACACCGGTCGGCGTCGGGGTCCAGCGCGATCGCGACTTCCGCTTCGACGTCGGCGGCCAGCTTCAGCACTTCGTCGGTGGCGCCCGGCTCCTCGGGGTTGGGGAACGGAACCGTAGGAAAGTCCGGGTCGGGCGCGAACTGACTCTCGACCACGTGCACATCGGTCAGTCCGGCCCGGACGAATACATCGAGTGCGTATTCACCGCCAACGCCGTGCATGGCGGTGAAGGCGACGCGCACCGATCCGTGCGTATGCCGAACATGGGCCGCGCGATCCACGTAGCGCTGGATCAGATCCACTCCCGACGTTTCGACCGCGGCCCTGGGGATTTCGTCTGCGTGCGGCGCCTTGCCGATGGTGGCCTCGATTTCCCGGTCAGTGGGCGGGACGATCTGCAGACCACCGTCGAAGTACACCTTGTAGCCGTTGTCGGACGGCGGGTTGTGCGACGCGGTGATCTGGACGCCTGCCGCGGCACGAAGATGCCGGACGGCGAATGCCACTACCGGCGTCGGCACCGCGGCGAACATCAACGTCACCTGAAACCCTTCGGCAGCAAGGACTTCGGCTGCCGCGAGCGCGAACTCCTCCGAGCCGTGCCTGGCGTCGCCGCCGACCACGACCCGTGACCCGGTCAGGGAACGATCCTTGAGCACCTGAGCGACGGCCCAGCTGGTGCGCATGACGACGGCGAGGTTCATTCCGTTCGGTCCGCCGCGCATCGGGCCACGCAGACCCGCAGTGCCGAATGTCAGCGGACGAGCGAAGCGCTCCTCGATCTCCTCGTCGCTGCATGCCTCAAGTTCGGCCGCGGTCACCGGATCGGGGTCATGCGCGATCCACTCCCGCGCGGCCGATGCAGGCTGGGTCATACGGTCAGTGTGCCCACTTTGGCTTCCGCGTAAGCCAGCTTGCGCAGCACCGGTGCCACCAGCATCAGCAGGTCGAATTCCAGTTCAGACAGGTTGTCGCGCATGGTGGCGTTCAGCCAGGCGTCGCGTTCGGCGCGATCGTCGTCGAGCAGTGCGGAACCTGCCGGAGTGAGCTCGATGAGCTGGCGACGACGGTCGTCGTCGTCGGGGCGCCGCGACACCAGACCGCGGTTCACCAGCTCATTGATGCTGTCGGTGAGGGACTGCACGCGCACGTGCAGCCGACTGGCCAGCTCGGCAGGAGTGCTGACTCCGGTCCTGCTGACCTCGCCGAGAACCTCCATCTGGGACAGGGTCAGCCCGTGGTCGGGTCGGTGGCGGCGCATCTGCCTCGTCACCGCCATCATCGACTCCCGCAGCTCGGTGGCCGCCGACCCGGCGCGCACGTCGGTCATAACCAAGTTATACCTTAGTAATTATTCGCTGTCATAGCTAAAAGGCCGTGTTGCATGTAAATAATGCTAAGGGCATACTTGTCTTAGTGACGAGAAAACGACTGCAGCAGATGGCCAAATGGGCGTTGCTGGTGGTCTTGACCGTCGCCGTCACCGTTCCGCTGACCATCGTCGGCGTCCCATCTGCTGCGCTGTTCGCGGCGCTGGTCGTCGGCATCGCGCTGGCGCTGCCTTCGCTCGCTCCCGAACGGGTACCCCGTCCGGCCGGCGTTGCCGCACAAGGTGTGCTCGGCGTCTACATCGGCACCATGGTTCATCGCGATGCGGTGAGCGCTCTCGGGCCGGATTGGCCGATCGTGATCGCCGTCGCGGTCGCCACGCTGGTGCTCAGCATCGTCGCCGGTGCGCTGCTCGGGATACATCGCGATGTCAGCCCGCTGACCGGGTCGCTGGCGTTGGTTGCCGGCGGCGCCTCTGGCCTGGTCGCGATCGCGCGTGAGCTCGGCGGTGACGATCGCGTGGTCGCGGTCGTGCAGTACCTGCGGGTGGCGCTGGTCACCGCCTCGATGCCGGTGGTCGTCACTTTGTTCTTTCACGCCGACAGGTCGCACCATGCCGCGATGAGCAACCAAACCGCTTCGGCGCCTTGGTATCTCAGTGTGGCGATGATGGCCGTGCTTATTTCTGTCGGCGCGGCTGGTGGTCGGCTCATCCGACTCCCCGGTGCCGGGCTGCTCGGGCCCCTGGCGCTGACCGTCGTCTTACAGGTCACCGGGCTGTCGTTCGGTCTGTCGGTGCCCTCCGTTCTGGTCCAGGTCGGCTATATGTTGATCGGCTGGCAGGCCGGCGTCGTATTCACCCGGGAGGCGCTGCGCGCGGTCGGACGGATGCTGCCCGCGGCGATCGCCCTGATCGTCGTGCTCGGCGTCGCCACCGCCGGTCTCGGCGCACTCATGGCCAACCTCGCCGGGAAGACCCAACTCGAGGGCTATCTCGCTACCAGTCCCGGCGGTGTGTACGCCGTGCTGGCAATCGCGGTGGAGACCGGATCAAACGTCACATTCATCATCGCCGCTCAGGTGTTGCGCGTGCTGCTGATGCTGTTCGCCGCGCCGTTCCTGGCCCGCGCGGTGATGTGGGCCACCGCTCGCTTCGGCGATCAGAGCCGGGAGATGACCGAGGCCAGCAGGGAACCCGTCCGCGTCGCGGACTGACGACCGGCGGCCAGCACTTCTTCGTGGTTCAGCGGCTGTCCCGTCATGCCTGCCGCCGGATTGGTCACCAGCGACACCGCGAGCACCCGCGCGCCCGCCGCCCTTGCCGCGATCGTCTCGTGCACCGTCGACATGCCGACCAGATCCGCGCCAAGCGTGCGCAACATCCTTATCTCGGCGGGAGTTTCGTAGTGCGGCCCCGGCAGGCAGGCATAGACACCTTCGGCAAGGCCGGGGTCGACCTCGCGCGCCAGGGCGCGCAGCCGCGGCGAATACGCGTCGACCAGGTCGACGAACCGCGCTCCGACCAGCGGCGACTTCGCGGTCAAGTTCAAGTGGTCGCTGATCAGCACCGGCTGTCCGACCGCGAAATCCGCTCTCAGGCTGCCCGCGGCGTTCGTCAGCACCACCGTTCGCGCGCCTGCCGCGGACGCCGCACGCACCGGGTGCACGACGTGGGCCAGGTCGTGTCCCTCGTAGGCGTGGATCCTGCCGACGAACACCAGCACCCGGTGGTGGCCCGTCCGCACCGACAAGACGTCGCCGCCGTGACCCTCCGCGGTCGGGGGTGTGAAGCCGGGTAGTTCGGCGACCGGAATCACCGCGGTGGGCGCGCCCAGCTCGGCCGCGGCAGGCGCCCAGCCGGAGCCGAGGATCACCGCGACGTCGTGCTCGTCGACTCCGGTGCGCTCGCGGATAGCGGTCGCGGCCTGCCGCGCTACCGCCTCCGGATCGGTCACAGTGGGGGAGCTTAGCTGTCAGTGAGATACTGCGAGGATGCCCACCGCCACCGCCTCGGTCAGCGTCGAAGACGCGGTCAACCGGCGCCGTGGCGACCTGGTCGAGCTTTCGCACGCCATCCATGCCGAACCGGAACTGGCTTTCGCCGAGTTCAAGAGCTGCGCCAAGACGCAGGCGCTCGTCGCCGAGTACGGCTTTGCGATCACCGCGGCACCCGGCGGGTTGGACACCGCGTTCCGCGCCGACTTCGGCAGCGGTCCGCTGGTCATCGGCATCTGCGCCGAATACGACGCGCTGCCCGGGATCGGACATGCCTGCGGCCACAACATCATCGCCGCCTCCGCCGTCGGCACGGCGCTGGCGCTGGCCGAGGTGGCCGACGACCTCGGCCTGACGGTCGTGCTGCTCGGCACGCCGGCCGAGGAGGCCGGCGGCGGAAAAGTGTTGCTGCTCAAGGCCGGAACGTTCGACGACATCGCCGCCACGGTGATGCTGCATCCTGGCCCCATCGACATCGCCCGCGCGCGCTCGCTGGCGGCGTCACAGGTCGAAGTCAGCTACCTGGGCCGGGAGGCACACGCGGCGGTCGCACCGTATCTCGGCGTCAACGCCGCCGACGCGGTCACCGTCGCGCAGGTGGCGATCGGGCTGCTGCGCCAGCAGTTCGTGCCCGGCCAGATGGCGCACGGCATTGTCACCGACGGCGGGCAGGCCACCAACGTTATCCCCGCCCACTCCTCACTGCGGTACACGATTCGCGCCAGCGACGCTGCATCGCTGAGCCACCTCGAGGACAGGATGGCCGACTGCTTCCTTGCCGGTGCTGTTGCCACGGGCTGTGACTACGAAGTTGAAGAGACCGAGCCGCCGTATCACGAGCTGACGCCGGACAAATGGCTGGCCGACACCTTCCGGGCGGAGATGATCCGGCTGGGCCGGACCCCAGTGGGCGAGGATGTCGAGGCGGCGGTCCCACTGGGCAGCACCGACATGGGCAACGTCACGCAGGTGATGCCGGGCATCCACCCGATCGTCGGCATCGATGCCGAGGGCGCTTCGGTGCACCAGCCGGGCTTCGCCGTGGCCGCCGCGGGGCCGAGTGCCGACAAAGCCGTCGTCGAAGGCGCGATCATGCTGGCGCGCACGGTGGTCAGCCTGGCCGAGACACCCACCGAGCGGGATCGGGTGCTCGAGCACCTGGCGGGGCGGATGGCGTCATGAAACTCGCCGATGCCGCCGAGGGCTGGCTGGCCGACCACTACGACGACGTGGTGACGTGGCGGCGGCACATCCACGCCCACCCGGAGCTCGGGCGGCAGGAGTTCGCCACCACGGAGTTCGTCGCCGCGCACCTGGCCGACGCCGGCCTCAACCCGAAGGTGCTGCCCGGGGGCACGGGCTTGATCTGCGACTTCGGCCCCGATGATGGGCCGCGCATCGCGCTGCGGGCGGATATGGACGCGCTTCCGATGACCGACCGGACCGGGATGCCCTACGCCTCGGTGGTGCCCAATGTGGCGCACGCCTGCGGCCACGACGCGCATACCGCTGTGCTCCTGGGCGCGGCGCTTGCGCTGGCCGCGGTGCCCGAGCTGCCGGTCGGGGTGCGGCTGATCTTCCAGGCCGCCGAGGAGCTGATGCCCGGCGGTGCGGTCGACGCGATCGCGGCGGGCGCGCTGGCCGGCGTATCGCGCATCTTCGCGCTGCACTGTGACCCGCGGCTGGCGGTCGGCAGGGTCGCGGTGCGGGCCGGCCCGATCACCTCTGCCGCCGACCACATCGAGGTCACGCTGCACAGCCAGGGCGGCCACACGTCGCGGCCGCATCTGACCGGCGACACGGTGTACGGGCTCGGCACGCTGATCACCGGCGTGCCCGGCGTGCTGTCCCGTCGCATCGACCCGCGCAATAGCACCGTGATGGTGTGGGGGGCGGTCAATGCCGGGGTTGCGGCGAACGCCATCCCGCAGACCGGCACGCTGGCCGGAACGGTTCGCACCGCCAACCGCGACACCTGGCTGACGTTGGAATCGATTGTCCGCGAGACCGTCACCTCGCTACTGGCGCCGCTCGGCATCGAGCACACCTTGCTGTACAAGCGCGGCGTGCCGCCGGTGGTCAATGAGGAGATCTCGACACGGATCCTCACGCATGCGATCGAGGCCATCGGGCCCGATGTGCTGTGCGACACCCGTCAGTCCGGCGGTGGCGAGGACTTTTCCTGGTATCTCGAGGAGGTGCCGGGTGCCATGGCGAGGCTGGGCGTTTGGTCTGGCCGCGGGCCGCAGCTGGATCTACACCAGCCGACATTCGACATTGACGAGCGAGCACTCGCGGTGGGTGTTCGCATGCTGGTGAACACCGTCGAACAGGCCGCCGCCTTCTAGCTTTCTAACTGTCCGTCCCGCGAGCGTGCGTGTCTGCGGCTCGACACCCCGGTTTTGGGCAGCAGTTTGCGCACGCTCGTGGCGGACCGACTGTGCACAGTGCGTCGTCCATCCACAGTCGGAAGCGTTGCCACTAGAGCGGTGACGATGGGCGGTTGACGATCAACCGCTATGAACTCAGAGCTTGACCGGTTGTTTGACAAACAAGGAGGAGTGGCGACGAGCGCACAGATTCTGGCGAGTCTGACGCGTCACGCTTTCGATACTGCGGTAGATACCGGCTCGCTAGAGCGTCTGTGGCAGGGCATCTACTGTCGCGGCGAACCCGACGACCAGTTGCGGCTTCGCGGCCTGGACTTGTCGTCGGGAGCCGTCGTCGCAGTCTGCCTCGGCACCGCCGCGGCATTGCACGGCTTCGACACCGAGAATCCCGCCGATCTGCACGTGCTCAATCCGTCCGGTCACCAGCTCCGCCCCGTCGACGGTCTCGTCGTGCATCGACGCGACGGCGCACCGCTGGTGTCCGTCGGCGACAGGCCGGCCACCTCGCCGGCGTGGACAGCGGTGGAGGTCGCGCGCAGCCTGCGGCGTCCGCGAGCATTAGCGACGCTGGACGCCGCGTTGCGCAGCGGGAGCTGTCACCGTGCCGAACTCTGGCGGGCCGCGATCGAGCAGGCCGGACGTCGCGGCATCGTCGCAGTCCGCGACTTGATTCCGTTGGCTGACGGGCGGGCGGAGTCGCCGATGGAGAGCGAAGCACGGCTCGCGATGATCGACGGCGGCCTGCCGATTCCCGAGCTGCAGTACGAGCTCGTGGACGGCAATGGCCAGCTCAGGCGGCTCGACTTCGCATGGCCCCAGCTGCGTGTCGCCGTTGAGTACGACGGCATGGATTGGCATAGCGGCCCCGATGCAATGCGGCGGGATCGTGAGCGACATGCGGCCCTTCAAGATGTCGGGTGGGTCGTCATTGCAATCGTGTTCGAAGACGTCCGATATCGGTCGTGGGATTTCGTCGCCCGTATCAACTCGCAGTTGCGTCGCGCTCAAGCGGCGTGAAAGTGCGCAGAATGCGGCCGAATCGCGGCGTGTCGTGCCTCAAACACGCACGCTCGCGGGACGAGGTGACTTACCTGCCGGGGCCGATGTTGCGGGCGGGACGGGTACGCAGATCGCGGACGTATTCAGCGGGCGCACCGGCTATCTCGGCGGCGTCGGCCATCACGCCGAGGTAGCGTGCGGACGGCAGTCCACCCTCCCACGCGTCAACCACGTACAGCCAGGCCAGCACCGGATCCGTTGAGGTGTCAGACGATAGGCGATCCACCCGGCACCGGATCTTCTTGTGGACGCCGAGCTCGCCGCCCTCCCACCGGTCGAGATTCCTCTCGTCGGCGTCCGTCATGTCGTAGAGAACGACGAACACCTTCGACCGGGGGTCCTGTACGAGCGTCGCCAGCGCGCCCTCCCAGCCGATGTCCTCGCCGCCGAACGTCAGCCGCCACCCGTGCAGCCACCCCGTCCCCGCCATCGGCGAATGAGGCGCCCGCTCCAACATCTGCTCCGGATGCATATTCGATCCGTAGGCGGCGTAGATCGGCACGGAGAAAGACTAAGGCTTCGTTCGTTGCCAGGGCGATCAACGGCCAGCTTGGCTAGGTTAAGGCGGTGGCAACCCGCATCGTGATCATCGGCGGCGGGCCCGCGGGCTATGAGGCGGCACTGGTCGCCGCCGCCCGTGGGCGCGAAGTCGCCGAGGTCACCGTCGTCGACTGCGACGGCATCGGCGGGGCGTGCGTGCTGTGGGACTGCGTGCCGTCGAAGACGTTCATCGCCTCCACCGGCCTGCGCACCGAGCTGCGCCGCGCGCCCGATCTCGGATTCGACTTGGAGTTCGAAGACGCCAAGATCTCGTTGCCGAGAATCAACGACCGCGTCAAGACGCTTGCCGCCGCCCAGTCCGCCGACATCGCCGATCGGCTGCGCAGCGAGGGAGTCACGCTCATCAACGGGCAGGGGGAGCTGGTCGACGACGTGCCGGGCATGGCCAAGCACCGCATCAAGGTCACCACCCCCGACGGCTCGACGAGCGTGTCGGAGGCCGACGTCGTACTGATCGCGACCGGCGCCAGCCCGCGCGTGTTGCCCGGTGCGAAACCCGACGGTGAGCGAATCCTGAACTGGCGTCAGCTCTATGACGTCGACACGCTGCCCGAGCACCTGGTCGTGGTCGGGTCCGGGGTCACCGGCGCCGAGTTCGTCAACGCCTATACCGAGCTCGGCGTGACGATCACCGTGGTGGCCAGCCGCGACCAGATCCTGCCACACGAGGACTCCGACGCCGCCGCGGTGCTGGAGGAATTGTGGGCCGAACGCGGCGTCATCCTGGTCAAGAATGCGCGGGCGGACTCAGTGACCAGAACCGAAGACGGAGTTCTGGTCACCATGACCGACGGCCGCACCGTGGAAGGCAGCCACGCACTGATGACGGTCGGCTCGGTGCCCAATACCAGCGGCCTCGGCCTGGAGCGGGTCGGCATCGAACTCGGGCCGGGCAACTACCTGAGCGTGGACCGGGTGTCGCGCACCTCGGTGCCCGGCATCTATGCCGCCGGTGACTGCACCGGCCTGATGCTGCTGGCCTCGGTCGCGGCCATGCAGGGCCGCATTGCCATGTACCACGCGCTGGGCGAGGGACTGAGCCCGATCCGGCTCCGCACCGTCGCCGCGGCGGTGTTCACCCGGCCGGAGATCGCCGCCGTCGGCGTGCCGCAGGCGAAGATCGACGACGGGTCCGTCCCCGCCCGCACGATCATCCTGCCGCTGAACACCAACGCCAGGGCCAAGATGTCCAGCCTGCGCAGTGGCTTCGTGAAGATCTTCTGCCGCCCCGCCACCGGGGTGGTGATCGGCGGCGTGGTGGTCGCGCCGATCGCCTCCGAGCTCATCCTGCCGATCGCGCTGGCAGTGCAGGACGGCCTTCTGGTCGACGAGCTGGCCGAGACGTTCGCGGTCTACCCGTCGCTGTCCGGCTCGATCACCGAAGCGGGCCGCCGGTTGATGGCGCACGACGATTTGGACTAACCCCACGTAACCTAGGGGCATCAGCGTCCTACCGACGAGTAACAAGAGGAGTCCCCGCGTGAGCGACCCGATCCCCGCGACGCGCAACGGGCATACCCTGTTGAATCTCGACCAGCGGGAACAGGCGTGGCAGCGGCTCGGCAGCGAGCAGTTCGATGTCGTCGTGATCGGCGGCGGCGTGGTCGGGGCCGGCGCCGCCCTGGATGCCGCCACCCGCGGGCTGAAGGTGGCGCTCGTCGAGGCGCGCGACTTCGCGTCCGGCACCTCGAGCCGCTCGTCGAAGATGTTCCACGGTGGACTGCGCTACCTCGAGCAGCTCGAGTTCGGGTTGGTGCGCGAGGCGCTGCATGAGCGCGAGCTGTCGCTGACGACGTTGGCGCCGCATCTGGTCAAGCCGCTGCCGTTCCTGTTCCCGTTGACCAATCGCTGGTGGGAGCGCCCGTACGTGGCAGCCGGCATCTTTCTTTACGACCAACTCGGCGGCGCGAAATCCGTTCCCGCGCAGAAACATCTGACCCGAGCAGGTGCGCTTCGGCTGTGCCCGGGGTTGAAGCGCACGTCGTTGATTGGCGGCATCCAGTACTACGACACCGTCGTCGACGACGCCAGGCACACGATGACGGTGGCGCGTACCGCGGCCCACTACGGCGCGGTGGTGCGTTCGTCGAGCCAGGTGATATCGCTGCTGCGCGAGGGTGACCGGGTGACCGGCGTTCGGGTGCGCGACTCCGAGAACGGCGATGTCACCGAAGTGGCCGGGCATGTGGTGGTCAACGCCACCGGCGTGTGGACCGACGAGATCCAGGCGCTGTCCAAGCAGCGCGGCCGGTTCCGGGTCCGCGCCTCCAAGGGCGTGCACGTGGTGGTGCCGCGCGACCGGATCGTCAGCGAGGTGGCGATCATCCTGCGCACTGAGCGGTCGGTGCTCTTCGTCATCCCGTGGGGCACGCACTGGATCATCGGAACCACCGACACCGACTGGAAACTGGACCTGGCCCACCCCGCCGCCACCAAGGCCGACATCGACTACATCCTCAACACCGTCAACACCGTGCTGGCCACCCCGCTCACCCACGACGACATTGACGGCGTGTACGCCGGGCTGCGGCCGCTGCTGGCGGGGGAGAGCGAAGAAACGTCCAAGCTGTCGCGCGAGCACGCGGTTGCGGTGCCGGCGCCCGGGCTGGTCGCCATTGCGGGCGGCAAGTACACGACGTATCGGGTGATGGCGGCCGACGCGATCGACGCGGCCAGCGAGTACATCCCGGCCCGGGTGGCGCCGACGATCACTGAGAAGGTGCCGCTGATGGGCGCCGACGGTTACTTCGCGCTGATCAACCAGACCGAGCACGTCGGCGCGATGTACGGACTGCATCCCTACCGGGTGCGCCACCTGCTGGACCGCTACGGCTCGCTGATCGGCGAGGTGCTCGCGACGGCCGAGGGCAGGCCCGAGCTGTTGACGCCGATCACCGAGGCGCCGGTGTATCTGAAGGTCGAAGCGTGGTACGCCGCCGTGGCCGAAGGCGCGCTGCACCTCGAGGACATCCTGGCCCGGCGGATGCGGATTTCGATCGAGTACCCGCACCGCGGTGTCGATTGTGCCCACGAGGTCGCGGAAGTCGTTGCGCCGGCGCTGGGTTGGAACGCAGAGGATGTGGACCGTGAGGTGGCCACCTATTGTGCGCGGGTTGATGCAGAGGTCCGGTCCCAGCAACAGCCCGACGACGAGTCGGCGGACGCGCTGCGGGCCGCGGCGCCAGAAGCGCGCGCCGAGATCCTCGAGCCGGTGCCGCTGAATTGAGAAGGGCCGCGCCGTTGCCACCACGTGACGGGCTTGGCCCGGCGCGAGTGCGGCTGCGCGACGGCGGTCCGGTGCTGGCCGAGTTGCAGTCTCGGTTCGGTGAGCGTGCGCGCGCGAAAGTGCTTGCCGGAGAGGTGGTTGACGCCGACGGCACGGTGATCTGGCCGACAACGGAGTTGCCCGCGGGCGCGCATGTGTATCTGTACCGGGAGTTGCCTGACGAGGCGCCGGTGCCGTTCGACATTCCGGTGCTGTATCGCGATGACGACATCGTGGTGGTCGACAAGCCGCATTTTCTGGCGACCATGCCGCGCGGAGGCCACGTCGCGCAGACGGCGCTGGTCCGGTTGCGCCGCGATCTTGATCTGCCGGAGCTGAGTCCTGCGCACCGGCTGGACCGGTTGACTGCCGGCGTG
The DNA here is from genome assembly GCA_963800125.1 of uncultured Actinomycetota bacterium. Lineage (GTDB taxonomy): Bacteria > Actinomycetota > Actinomycetes > Mycobacteriales > Mycobacteriaceae > Mycobacterium. The sequence goes on from CAWDAC010000055.1 coordinate 139,249, forward strand.
CTGCTGTTCACGACGCGTCGCGAGCTGCGCGGCCGGTATCAGACGCTGTTCGCCAATGGGCTCGTGAAGAAGACGTATCTGGCGCGGGCGGCCGTCGATCTTGCTATTGAATTGCCGGCGGTGGTTCGCAGCCGAATCATCAAGCGGCGCGGACAGTTACAAGCGGTCGAGGAGCCCGGCCCACCCAACGCCGAAACGTTGGTGGAGCTGGTTTCGCCCGACGGCAGCTACCGGTTGACTCCGCGCACCGGCCGCACGCATCAGCTGCGGGTGCACATGGCGTCGCTGGGCCTGCCGATCATCGGAGACACCTTGTACCCGAGCGTCATCGATGTGGCACGTGATGACTTCTCCCGGCCGCTGCGGCTGCTGGCGCACAGCGTCGAGTTCGACGACCCGATCAGCGGTTGTTTGCGTCGGTTCATCAGCAGGCGCAGTATCGACGAATGACAGTCGCTTCGATTGGCAGGCTTTGGCACTACCCTGTCAAATCGATGCAGGGCGAAGAGGTGGACCAGATCCTGCTCGGCCCAGGTGGTGTGGCTGGCGATCGCGCATACGGATTCGTCGACGTCGACACCGGCCGGTTGGCCAGTGCCAAGCAGCCCAAGCGCTTCGGTGCATTGCTGGACTGCCATGCAAGGTTCCTCACCGCGCCCACCGAGGACGGCATGCCGCCCATCGAGGTCACCTTCCCCGACGGCACGGTGGTACGAACTGACGGAGACGACGGCGCCGAACTGGCGCGACGCACGGCGGAGCTGTTGGGCCACGACGTGCGCCTCATCACCGCCGCACCGGACGGCCTCGGGTTGGTGGACCTGGCGCCCATGCACGTGCTGGCCACGAGCACACTGCGGCGACTGGCTGACGAGCACCCCGACGGGAGCTGGGACCCGCGGCGAATGCGGCCCAACATTCTGATCGACGACAGGGACGGGCCGGGAGACGAGGACGAGTGGCTGGGCTGCGATGTGCACCTCGGCGATGAGGCCGTCGTGCATGTTGTCGTGCCGACACCGCGCTGCGTGATGACGACGCTGGCTCAGCCCGGGCTGCCAAAGGACGCCGCGGTGCTGAAGGCGATCGCCCGCGTCGGCCTCAAACGGCTCGGCGCGCTCGGCCAATTCGCCTGTGCCGGTTGGTATGTCGACGTTGTCACGCCCGGTGTGGTGCGCCGCGGCGACCGCATTCGCCTCCAGCGCGTTCAGCCGCGCAGAACCGCCCTCGCTGCGACAATCGACACGATGGCTGCCGCGGCTTTGGCAGGGAACTAGGAGTGGCCGTGAGCTCGTCCCGGGAGCCGACGCCCGAACGCGATCCTGGTGGTGGAGTATCCGTCGCCTGCGGCGTTCATCGACATGGTGACGAACGAGGAGTACCTCAAGGTGCATGAGCACCGTGCCGCCGCGCTCGACCGTGGCGATCTGATCGCCACGTCGACATGGACGATGGCCGACTAGCCATGTATCTGATCACCGGCGCAGGTGGAGGCATCGGCAGCGTCAGCCGCGGGGTGGTCGAACTGCTGCTCGATGACGGCCAACAGGTCCGCGCGATGGTGCGCCGTGACGATGACCGGGCGGACGGACTTCGCGAACTCGGCGCCGAAGTCGTCGTCGGCGATCTGACCAACCCCCAGGACGTGGCAAGCGCGATGGCCGGCGTCAACCGGATGTTCTTCAACATGAGCGTCTCGCCGGACTACCTGACGGCGACGGCCATCGTCTGCGCGGTCGCGCGGGAGGCGGCCGGCATCGAGGTCATCGTGAACATGTCGCAGATGACCGTGTCGCAGATGACGCTGACCAGCACCGAGGAATCCAATCAGCACCGACTGCACTGGCTGGCCGAGAACGTGATGAATTGGTCGGGCGTGCCGGTCGTGCACGTGCGGCCGACGGTATTCCTGGAGAACCCGTTGTTCACCATGCTGGCCGCCCGCTCTGTTAGCGAACGTGGCGTGCTCGTGCTGCCGTTCGGCAGCGGACGGACGTCGCCGATCGCCGCGGCCGACGTCGCGCGGGTGGTATCGGCGGTGCTGCGTGATCCCGTAGGCCGCATTGGCGCGGTCTACGAGCTGACGGGGCCGGAAGTCCTCGATATCGACGGCATCGCAGAGCAGTACGCCCGGGCCCTGGGTCGGCCGGTGACCGCACAAGACATCGGCCTCGAAGATTGGAAGCAGCAGGTTCTGGTTCCGCTGGGTCTTCCACCGCACGTCCAGCAGCACATCGCGACGATGGCGCGGCTGCACCGCGAGGACCGCTACAACCGCGGCACCGAAGACGTCGCGCAAATCACCGGCGAACCGCCTCAAACGGTGGAGCAGTACGTGGCCGCGCACGCGCGACGTGTTTAGCTGACGTCGTGGACCGCAACTCATTTGACCGTTTGTTCGACATGACCGACCGCACCGTAATCGTGACGGGCGGCACCCGTGGGATCGGCCTGGCGCTGGCCGAAGGGTTCGTGCTCGCGGGAGCGCGCGTGGTGGTGGCCAGCCGTAAGCCCGACGCCTGCGAACAGGCCGCCGCGCATCTGCGGGACCTTGGAGGTCAGGCCATTGGCGTGCCAACGCACCTCGGCCAGGTCGACGATCTCGGCGCGCTGGTGCAACGCACCGTCGACGAGTTCGGCGGCATCGACGTACTGGTGAACAATGCCGCAAATCCTCTTGCCCAGCCGCTGGGGGCGATCACGGTCGAGGCGTTGACCAAGTCATACGAGGTGAACCTGCGCGGCCCGGTGGTCTTGGTTCAGGAGGCGCTGCCGCATCTTAAGGCCAGCCAGCACGCCGCGGTGCTGAACATGGTGTCGATCGGCGCCTTCATCTTCTCGCCGATGCTGTCGATTTACTCATCGGCGAAGGCGGCGATGGTGTCGTTCACCCGGTCGATGGCCGCTGAGTTCGTGCAGTTCGGCATCCGGGTCAACGCGCTGGCACCCGGACCGGTGGACACATACATGATGCAGCAGAACCCGCAGGAGATGGTCGACGCCATGGTTGGCGGCACGCTGATGAAACGGCTGGCCACGCCAGACGAAATGGTCGGCGCCGCACTGCTTCTCACGTCGGACGCGGGCAGCTACATGACCGGTCAGGTCATCATCGTTGACGGTGGCGGAACGCCTCGCTAGCGGCGCCCATCTCGCCACTGGTCGACGACAGGATCTGGCTGCGGTTCTCCACATGCAGCGCCGACTCGAGGCTTGACGCTTCGAGATTCGCCCACAGCACCTGCTTGGTGGACTCCAGCCCGAATTTGCCGTAGCTGCAGAGAGTTTCGGCAACTCGAGGGCGTCGTCGACGAGTGACGAGCCGTCCGACAGCCGGGTGACGAGGCCGAGACGCAGTGCCTCTTCGGCGTCGACTACGCGCGCCGTCAGGATCAAGTCGAACGCCGGGCCGGCTCCGATGATGCGTGGGAGCGTGTAGCTGACGCCGATGTCGCAGCCGCCGAGGCCGAGCTTGATGAATTGCGTGCAGAATCGCGCGGACTCGCTGGCCAGCCTGATGTCGCAGGCCAGCCGCGATGCCCAGACCGCCACCATAGGCGGGCCCATTGACCGCCGCGATCACGGGTTGACGCAGTCGGTGAATACGGGCGGTGAGGTCGGCGATGCGTTCCTGCCACCGCATGCCGGAACGCGGAAACTCCAGGCCGTCACCGGCCCCGGACGGGTTGGGGTCGGTCAGGTCCAGGCCCGAACAGAATCCGCGTCCGGCGCCGGTGAGCACCACGACCCGGCACTCATTGTTCGCGTCGATTTCGTCGATCGTGGCATGCAAAGTCTCGACCAGCTCGTAGGACAACGCGTTGAGCTTTTCGGGCCGATTCAGCGTGACGACGGCGATGTCGGGACGCGGGTAGTTCAGTTCCAGGTGTGGCATGAGCCACACGTTATCCCGGTGGTGAGCAGGCTATGTCGACATAGACCGTGCTGCCGGGATGCACGCCGATGACCGTGCACTCCGACAGTGGGCTGGTGGCGGCCCCGTTGACCTGCACGGTGTAACCGTCGGCTTCCAGGCTCTTCACGGTGTCCGCGGCCGACCCAACTCCGGTCGGGGCGGCGACGGCGTCTGTCGCGAATGCAAGCGCACCCAACGCCATGACGCCGGCGGTGGCGACGGTGATTGCGAACTTCATCACAGTTTCAACGCCTGAGTGTCCACAGGTATTTCTCAGGTGCTGCTACGCCACCCTGTCACTCCGATGGTGATCATTCGCAGTTGTTTGACGGCGACGCGCTTGATCTCGTCGAGCGCCGCCGGATCGTTGGCGTCCTCGATCGCCTCGGCGATGACGATCATCGAGTTGACGAACAGGCTGGCCAGGATGTTCAGGTCCTCGCTGCTCCAGCTGGTCAGCCCGGGAAAGCGGGCCAGGTCGATGGCCAGCTCGGAGGTGATCAGCCGGATCTCGGTGCGGATCGCGTAGCGCAGCACGGTCACGCCGCTGGAGCGCTCGCGGCCGATGAACCGCCAGTATTCGCGCCGTTCGTTGACGCCGTCGATGAGGATGTCGACGGAGGACTCGATGACGCGCTTCGGGTCCAACTTGCCTGATCGCGCGCCACGCAGCATGTCCCGCAATGCGCGGAACGACTCGTCGATGAGAACCAGGCCCAGCGCCTCCATCGACTCGAAATGCCGGTAGAACGCGGCGGGCACGATGCCGGCCTCGCGGGTGACCTCACGCAGGCTCAACGCCGAAAAACTGCGGTCCTCCAGCAGGCTGCAGGGCCGCCGCGACGATCGCGCGGCGCGTGGCCTCTTTGCGCTCCTCCCGCGACGGGATGCGTGAACGCGAGCGATCGAGTCTGCGCGACGTGATCTTGGCGGACGACTGTTCACTCTGTGAAACCTACCACAAGCAGGGGGAAAGGGTTGACGGATCTGGGTGTACAGGTGACGCACGGTATACATATGTTCACTCGAAACTTTGACGAAGCGGCGTGCGACGGTCACCTCTGGTCGAGCTGCTGACCGGGCCGCACGGCGTCGACCGATACACCGAGCTCGTCTCACCGACCTGGACGCTGGGCGAGGCCCGCGCGAAGGTGGTCGCGGTGCGTCGGCAGACCCCGCGCAGCGTCACGCTGACGCTCGAACCGAATCAGACGTTCACCGGCTTCCGTGCCGGGCAGCACATCAACCTGACCGTCGAGATCGACGGGCGGCGCCGCACCCGCTGCTACTCACCGGCCAGCGCCGAGGGCGCCGGGCTCATCGAGCTGACGATCGGCCGCCACGACGGCGGGCTCGTCTCCAGCTACCTGTGCGACCACGCCCGCCCGGGCATGATCGTCGGACTCGACTCCGTCGGAGGCGACTTCGTGTTACCGGAGCAGCGGCCACGCAGGATCCTGTTCGTCTCCGGTGGCAGCGGCATCACTCCAGTGATGTCGATGCTGCGCACAATGCGAGCAGAAGGTTCTGATCGCGAGATCGCCTTCATCCACTACGCGCGCAGCGCGCTGGAGGCCTGCTACGCCGACGAGCTCGCCGCGATGCCCGGGGTTCGGGTACTGCACGGCTACACCCGCGAGGGTGCCGGCGATCTCGACGGTTACTTCGACGCCCAGCACCTGGCGGCGGCGATGCCTGAGCCCGACGCCGTCTACGTGTGCGGGCCGCCTGCGCTCGTGGACGCGGTCCGCGCGCATCGCCCCGATGCACACTTCGAGAGCTTCGTCCCGCCCACCTTCACCATGCCCGCTGAATCCTCCGGCGGCCGAGTCACTTTCACCGACAGCGGTGTCGAACTGACTGACGACGGCCGGCCGCTGCTGCTGCAGGCAGAGGATGCTGGCCTCACCCCCGAGAGCGGATGCCGAATGGGTATCTGCCACAGCTGTACTCGCCGCAAGACCCGTGGCGCGGTGCGCAACCTCATCACCGGAGCGGTGTCGACCACCGACGAGGAGGACGTGCAGATCTGCGTGTCCGCGCCCGTCGGCGACGTTGACCTGGCGCTCTGACCAACCGAAAGGATTACGGCATGACTGCACCAACCATTACTAAGCAGCAACGGCCAATCGAGAAGACCGTCGGCGGCAGAACCGTAACGATGACCCCCGAGCAAGCCGAGGCGTTCGGTCGTGAAATCGATGCTCTGAAGGAACGCGTGATCGCCGATCTCGGCGAGCGTGACGCCACATACATTCGGCGAGTCATCAAGGCGCAGCGCGCCCTCGAAGTCGGCGGCCGCGGCCTACTGATGGCAGGCATCCTGCCGCCGGCGTGGATCGCAGGCACCGCAATGCTGGCGCTGTCGAAAATTCTGGACAACATGGAGATCGGCCACAACGTCATGCACGGCCAGTACGACTGGATGGGCGACCCGGCGATCTCCAGCCGCGGCTTCGAATGGGACACCGCTTGCCCCGGCGACCAGTGGCGTCATTCGCACAACTACATGCACCACACGTACACGAACATCGTCGGGATGGATCGCGACATCGGCTACGGCATCCTGCGGATGAGCGAGGACCAGAAATGGCGCCCGTACTTCCTGGGCAATCCGGTGTACGCGTTCCTGCTGATGGTCCTGTTCCAGTACGGCGTTGCGCTGCACGAGTTGGAGACCGAGCGTATCCGTGCCGGCGAGATCACGATCGCGGACAAGCGCGAGATCCTCGAGGGCATCTGGCGCAAGACCAAGAAGCAGACGCTGAAGGATTACGTGGCATTCCCGCTGCTGGCAGGTCCGTTCGCGCCGTGGGTGTTCGCGGGGAACATGACCGCCAATCTGATCCGCAACGTCTGGTCGTACATGATCATCTTCTGCGGCCACTTCCCCGAAGACGTCCAGGAGTTCTCGATCGAGGAGACGAAGGCCGAGACCCGCGGTCAGTGGTATTTCCGCCAGATCCTCGGGTCGGCGAACCTTACTGGCGGCAAGCTCTTTCACATTCTGAGCGGCAACCTGTCGTTCCAGATCGAGCACCACCTGTTCCCCGACATCCCGGCCCATCGTCACGCCGAGATCGCTCCTGAGGTGCGGGAGATCTGCCGTCGCTACGGAATCCCGTACAACAAGGGTCCGCTGCCCAAGCAGTTCGCTACCGTGGTGCGGAAGATCGTCAAGCTGGCGTTGCCTCAGCGCTGACAGTTCGGGCACCAAAAGGTCACCCTGTCGCCGCTGCGGTCCGTGTTTATCGGCGTGCCGCAGCGGCGGCATTCCCGCCCGGCCCGGCCGTACACCCACAGCTCGCGGCCGTTTCGGGTGTCACCAGTGGTGGTTCGATTCCAGCGAGACCTGTTCAGCCACAACATATCCCGTGCCCGCTGCACTATCCGCAGCGGGTCGGACAAGTTGCTCACCGATGTGGTGGGCAGGTGTCCGGTGACGAAGCACAACTCGTTGCAGTACACATTGCCGAGCCCGGCCATCACCCGCTGATCGAGCAGTGCTTCGGCCAGCGGCCGATCCGGATCGGCCGTCAGGTTGGCCGCCGCGGTTTGCGGATCCCAGTCGTTGCCCAGCAGATCGGGCCCGAGATGGGCGACCGTGTCCTCGTCGTGCTGACGATCGAGAATCTCCAGCACGCCGAGGTCGATGCCCGCGGCCTCGACGTCTCCGGCCTCAAGAATGATGCGAATTCGGTGGCCTGCGCGGCTCGGCCGGTCAGTGCCGCTCACCCGCCAGCTGCCGTCCATCTTCAAATGCGAGTGAATGCTCGCCTGGCCGACTCGGATGAACAGATGCTTGCCGCGGCTGACGACCTCGTCGACCCGCTGCCCCGTCAGATCGACGGTGGCATAGCGCGGCACCCGAACATCGCAGCGCGTCAGCGTTTTTCCGACGAGTGCCTCGCGCAGGACCGCGGCGGTGTGCCAGACGGTGTCCCCTTCGGGCATGGCTACCCGGTCATCCTCAACGAGACTTCCCACAACCGTTCGGCGTTGGCCGGGTCCAGCGCATACGGAGCGACCCCGCCGCGCCCCGGCTCGCCCCGCCGTTCGACGACGGGCGCCTCGTTGCAGTCCTCGAAATACCGGCCGCCGACGCGGTCGAGCAGTGGTGACGCGGCGCACAGCACCGACGTCGCCGCACCCTGCTCCACGGTCTTGACCGCCTGCTGCCGCTTCATGGCCGCGGCCGCAGCCTTGGCATCGACATGGCGTCCCAGCCGGGTGAGGATGGCGCCGGGCATCAGCGCATTGGCGGTGATGCCGTCGTCCGCCCAGCGCCGGGTCGCCTCGACCGCGAACAGCACATTTGCGGTCTTGGACTGTCCATACGCGCCGAACGGGTCGTAGTCGCGGAAGGCATAGTCGATGTCGTCGAACACGACGGGTGAGCGCAGATGGCCGGCCGAACTCACCGACACGATTCGGGCCTTGCCCGCGGCGGCGAGTGCGTTGTGCAGGCCGACGGCGAGCGCGAAGTGGCCGAGATGGTTTGAGGCGAACTGCATTTCGTGTCCACTCGGTGAGATGGTCAGCTCCGGCACCGCCATCACCCCTGCGTTGTTGACCAGGATGTCGAGCGGCCCGGTCCAGGCCCGGACGAAGGCCGCGACGCTGGACAGGTCGCTGAGGTCGAGCGCGCCGACGCGCACCTCCTCGGTTGCCGGTGCTGTCGCGGATCTCGGCGGCCACCCGATCGCCTCTTGAGGTGTCCCGGACGGCCAGCGTGACCGACGCACCCGCGGCGGCCAGGGCCCGCGCGGTCTCGACGCCGATGCCCGATGTGGCGCCGGTGACGACCGCCGTCCTGCCGGTCAGGTCGACGCCGTCGATGACGTCAGCCGCCGTCGATGTCGAAACCGAACGGTGTGGTGACGCGAGCTGTCATCAAATCTCCTTCGACTGGAGACCCCGGGCTTCAGTCCGGGGAGGAAGCCGATCCCCGGTGTTAGGCGGTCGTGCCACGTCGGGGGTGTCGGTTGTGAGGGTTAGCGTGCAAATATGTCGCGGTTCCGGCTGCTGCCGACTCCTGAGCAGGAGGAGGCATTGTTGGCGCACTGCCGCGATGCGCGTTTTGTGTGGAATCTGGCGGTGGAGCAGCAGCAGCATTGGCAACCGGGCCGTAAGGCTCCCGGCTACGTGGAGCAGGCCGCGCAGTTGACCGAGGCCCGCGCCGAGTACGCGTGGCTTCGTGCCGGCAGTCAGACCGTGCAGCAGCAGGCGCTGCGGGATTTCGCGCAGGCCATGCAAAACTTCTTTAAGCGCACGCACCGTCGCCCGACGTGGCGCAAGGCCGATGTGCACGAAGGGTTTCGGCAGGTCGCGGTCAAACCGCGTCACATCGTGCGGCTGAACCGCCGCTTCGCTCGGGTGTGGGTGCCCAAGGTGGGCTGGCTGCGGTTTCGGCTGTCGCGGCCGGTGCCAGCGGGTGTTAAGTCCTACCGGGTTACCCGTGATCGGGCCGGCCGCTGGCATGTCGCGTTCGCCCACATCCCTGACCCGATCTGCCGGGCCGCGTGATGGCAGCGTGGTGGGCATCGACCGCGGTGTTGCCGTGGCGGCGGCGCTGTCGACCGGTGAACTGTTGTACGCCCCGCGCCTGAGTCGGGGTGAGGCTAAGAGGTTGAAGGTGTTGGAGCAGCGGCTCGCTAGGGCCAAGCGTGGCTCGAACCGGCGAGCGCGAACAAAACGGGCGATCGCGAAACTGAACGCCCGTGAGGCCGACCGGCGCAAGGACTGGGCCGAGAAAACCACCACTGATATTGCGCGCCGCTTCGACACGATCAGGATCGAAGCACTTGACGTGCGAGCGATGACCCGTTCCGCGCGGGGAACGGTGGAGCAGCCCGGTGAGCGCGTTGCTCAGAAACGTGGGCTGAACCGGGCGATCAGCCGGAGCGGCTGGGGGCTTCTCGCCGCGCGTTTGCAGCACAAGGCTTACGGTCGGGTCGAGCAGATCCCGGCCGCGTACACGTCGCAACGATGCTCCGCATGCGGGCACGTCGCACCCGGGAACCGCAAGAGCCAAGCGGTTTTCGAGTGCGAAGCCTGCACCGCGGGTCGGTGCAACGCTGATGTGAACGCTGCACGCAACATCGCCGCCGGACGGGCGGTGACCGCACGGGGAGACCTCGCCGTTGGGCGGTCTGCGAACCGTGAACCTCAACTCTCGTACTCCTGCCGCCTAAGTCGATGGGATGGGGGTTGGAATCCCCGGACTTCAGTCCAGGGAGGACGTCATCGCAGCCGCAGCCCACGCGGCGTGCGGGCGAACCCGGCGCCGGTCAGCGCGGCCACCACGGCGGCCCGGTCGCCGTCATCGCCCGGCTCCAACACCGGCACGCCGTTGATCTTCTCGACCAGCACGGACTGAACACGGCCCCTGCCGACCAGGTCGGCCAGCGCCCCGGCCGCCGCATGATGGGCATCCGCGTCGTCGGTGAAGCTGAGCAGTGTGCGCCCGCCGCGCTCCAGGAACCAGGCCAGCTGCCCATCGACCAGGGCAACCAACGCCCCTGCCTTGCGGCCCGGCCGGTGGGGGCCGTCGGGCCATGGCAGCGCAGCACCGTAGGGATTGGCGGGATCGGCGGCGGCAAGCACCACCGTCTGGTACTCGTGCCGCTCCGGGTCGACACCTTCGAGATACGACCGCAGGCGGTCCACCGTCGATGCGACCGCGAACTGCGCGCCGCCGAGCGACTCGACGAAGTAACCGCGCTGACACCGGCCCGCATCCTCGAATGCGGTGAGCACCTTGTAGAGCATGGCGAAACCGCCCGGCACGCCCTCGGAGGCGACCGCACCCTTCGTCAGCACGCCGTACCGGTTGAGCAGCAGTTCGGCCTGAAAGTGCGCCCGCACGGTGGAGTCGGGCTCGGCGGCAGGCAGTGCCGACCATCGGCCCGCAACGGTCGGGATCGGAGCTGCGGGTCTGTGCATGGGCCACGCTGTAGCGGCTCAACCGCGGCGGTTGCGAGCGTTGCCGGTGCGCAGGGTCTGCCCGATCGCCTCCCGGTGCCGGCGAGCATCGCCCGCACCGGGGCGAACGTGTCACCGGTGATCCAGCCGGCCCAAATCAGTTCCCACAGCGCTTGTTTGAATTGTTCGTTGTCACCGCCGGCCGAGCCGGCAATCGGGCCATCGCCTGCGAGTTGACGGAAGAAGTACGCACCGCCGCCGCCGAGCATCTCCATGATCGCGCGGTGGGCATCGGTGAACTCGATCTCGGTCGGCGGGGCGAGCGTCAGCGGCGCCGAGTCGGCGCGGGTGGAACGCGATCCAGCCGTCCCCACTACCGATCGTTCCCGCGCCCGACCACGTCACCTCGCCGGACGCCAGCAGTTCGTCGAGCATCGCCGGCTGGTAGTCGCGGACACGCGCAGAGAACACCAGCGGTTCGACCGCCGAAGCCGGTATCGGCACCCCGGCCAGCTGGTCGATCACCGCGGCCAGGCCGTCGATGCCCGACGCCCGTTCCGCCCCGACCTGCTGCCAGGCGGGCAGGAACCGCGCATAGGCGGTGGTGCTCACCGGCTCCACCTGCGCCCGCAGCGCCGCCAGCGAGCGGCGGCGCAGGATCTTCAGCACGTCGGCGTCGCACCATTCGATCGACTCGGCCACTGTGCCCGATGTCGCCGTCGTTGCGGCTCCGGTGGTGAACTCGCCGCGGACCAGCCGCCCGTCGATCGCCATCCGGCCCAGCACGTCCGCGGTGACGCGCTGGCCCAGCCCGAACCGGGCCGCAGCGTCGTTCGTGGTGAACGGACCGTGGGTGCGGGCGTAGCGGCCGAGCAGTTCGCCGAGCGGATCGGCGACGGTCTCGGTGAAGATCGCAGGCACCCCGACCGGCACGGCCACGCCGACACCGTCGCGCAACAGGCCGATGTCCTCGATCGCCACCCACCACGTCTGGCCGGCGAACGACACCGTGAGCGCGCGTTTGGCCGCCCGCAGCCCTTCCAGCCAGCCGCCGACATCGTCGGCGGTGCACCGCGCGGCGACTTCGCCTTGGGTCAGCGGCCCCAGCAGCCGCAGCAGGTCCGCTACACCTTCGGCGTCGCGGGCCGCGCGGTCCGGGCTGAGATGCTGCAGCTGTGCCGCGGTGGTGGCGACCACCTGTGGGTCAAGCAGCTCGCGGAGCTCGACGCGGCCCAACAACTCGGCCAGCAGCATGCTGTCCAGCGACAGCGCCGCGGCGCGGCGTTCGGCCAGCGGGCTGTCGCCCTCGTACATGAAGGCCCCGACGTAGCCGAACAGCAGCGACGCCGCGAACGGCGACGGTGTGGCGGTTTCGACCTCGACCACCCGCAGCCGGCGCTGTGCGACGCGGTGCATCAGCTCGGTCAGCGCAGGCACGTCGTAGACGTCCTGCAGGCATTCCCGGACCGTTTCCAGCACGATCGGGAAGTCCGGGTACTTGCGGGCCACGTCGAGCAGCTGAGCGGCGCGTTGCCGCTGATGCCACAGCGGCGACCTGCTGACCGGGGTGGCGACGCGGCAACAGCAATGCGCGGGCGGAGCATTCGCGGAACCTGGAGGCGAACAACGCCGAACCGCCCACCTCGGCGGTGACGATCGGCTCGATCTCGTCGGCGTCGAACACGAACAACTCGGCTCCCGGCGCCGACGTCCTCGGTGTCCGGTAGCCGGACGATGATGCCGTCGTCGGAGGCCGTGGGCTTCTCATCGATGCCGTAGCGCTCACGCAGCCGGCGCGACACCGCCAACGCCAGCGGACCGTGCACCCGAAGCCCGTAGGGGGAGTGCAGGATGATCCGCCAGTCGCCGAGCTCGTCGCGGAACCGCTCCACGACGAAGGTGGCATCGGTCGGCACGGCGCCGGTGGCCTGGCGCTGGTCGTCGAGCAGCTGCCACAGGTTGTCCGTCGCGTAGTCGTCGAATCCCATTGCGGCGCAACGCTTGGTGAAGTCGTCGCGGCCCAGGCCGGCCAGTTCGCCGGTGAACGCGCCGATGGCCGCACCGAGCTCAGCCGGCCTGCCGACACCGTCGCCGCGCCAGAACGGCAGCCGCGCAGGTTGTCCCGGCGCAGGGATGACCAGCACCCGGTCGTGGGTGATCTCGGTGATCCGCCAGCTGGTTGCACCCAGCGATATGACGTCGCCGGGCCGCGACTCGTACACCATCTCCTCGTCGAGTTCGCCTACCCGCGAAGGCTTTTCGGAGTCCGCACTGGAAGCCAGATAGACGGTGAACAGGCCGCGGTCGGGGATCGCGCCACCGGAGGTGACCGCCAGCCGCTGTGCACCGGGCCGTGCGGTGAGGGTGCCTGCGTCGCGGTCGTACACCAGCCGGGGGCGCAACTCGGCGAACTCGGTGGACGGGTACTTCCCGCTGAGCAGGTCCAGCGTCGCCTCGAACGCGCTGCGCGGCAGTGTCGCGAACGGTGCGCTGCGCCGCACCGCGTCGAACCAGAGGTCGGCGTCCAGCGGCTCGAGCGCGCACGCGGCCACGGTGTGCTGGGCCAGCACGTCGAGCGGGTTCGTCGGCACCCGCATGGTTTCGATCTCGCCGGACAGCATCCGCCGCACCGTCACCGCGCAGCCGATCAGGTCGGTACGGTGCTTCGGGAACAGCACGCCCTGCGAGATTTCGCCGACCTGATGGCCTGCGCGGCCGATGCGTTGCAGTCCGCTGGCCACCGACGGCGGTGCCTCGACCTGGATCACCAGGTCGACCGCGCCCATGTCGATGCCCAACTCAAGGCTGGAGGTGGCGACGACGGCCTTCAGCCGCCCGGTCTTCAAGTCGTCCTCGACCTCGGCGCGCTGCTCCTTGCTGACCGAGCCGTGGTGGGCGCGGGCCAGCAGGGGTGCGGCGCCGGACGCCAGCCCGCTGCCCATGATGTGCGCAGGCGATCCGCCGCCCACTTGGGGGTTGGGCCCGACGGCAATTCGATCCCGTTTCGCTCGGCGTGAATCTCGTTGAGCCGAGAGGTAAGTCGTTCGGCGAGCCGCCGCGAGTTGGCGAACACGATCGAGCTGTGGTGCGCCTCGATCAGGTCGACGATGCGCTCCTCGACGTCCGGCCAGATCGTGTTGTTCTCCAGGTTGGCCATGTCGGGAACGGGTACCTGCACCGACAGGTCGAACGTCTTGGTCGCCGGCGGCGCGACGATCGTCGTCCTGGCCTGCCCGGAGAGGAACCGCGCCACCTCCTCCGGCGGCCGGACGGTCGCCGACAGCCCTATCCGCTGCGCGGGCGTGGCCAATAGCTGGTCAAGCCGTTCCAGCGACAGCGCCAGAGTGTGCGCCGCGTTTGGTCGCCGCGACAGCGTGTACCTCGTCGACGATGACGGTCTGGACCTCGGCCAGCGTGTCGCGAGCGGCCGACGTCAGCATCAGGAACAGCGACTCGGGTGTGGTGATCAGGATGTCAGGCGGCTTGGTGATCAGCTCGCGGCGACGCGCGGGCGGGGTATCGCCGGAGCGCACGCCGACGCTGATGTCGGGTGCGGGCAGCCCGCGCCGCTCGGCGATGCGGGTGATGCCGGTCAGCGGCGTGCGCAGGTTGCGCTCGACGTCGACGGCCAGCGCCTTCAGCGGCGATACGTACAGGACGCGGGTGCCCGCGCCTGCCGGGCGAGGTTCGCTGTCGGCGAGCCGGTCGATCGCCCACAGGAAGGCTGCCAGTGTCTTGCCGGACCCCGTCGGCGCGATGACCAGCGTGTTGTCACCATCGGCGATCGCCGACCACGCCTGCGCCTGCGCGTCGGTCGGCGCCGCGAACGTTCCGGCGAACCACTCGCTGGTCAGCGCGCCGAACCGGGCGAGCGGATCGGGTTGGCTGGTGCTCACCTAGCCATGGTGCCAACCGCCACCGACAAAACGAAGGTCATGTACCGCGTCGCTCGGGCGCGACCGCCTCGATGAGCTTGGCGGGAATGCCCGGAAGGCGCCCGACCGCGTCGAGCAATGCATGCGCACAGGTGTCGGCGATCTGCCCGGCGTCGATGGACGGGTCAAGGATGCGCTGCCGACATAGCTCCATGGTGAACGCCAGCCAGCCGTAGACGGTGATGCGCACGTCGCGTTCCACCTTGGAGTCCACGTCGCCGGCCAGCGTCTCGCCGACCCTGGCCATGATCCGGTTGACCTGCCGGTCGTTGTCCAGGTCTTCGATGCCGCGCAGCACCGGGTCGGACGTGCCAACGCCGATGTAGGCGGCCCACGCGCCGTGCGGGTATTCCTCGTCGTAGCGCAGGTAGGCCAGCACACCCGCGCGCAACTGCTCGAACAGCGTCTGATCCTGCATCGGCGGGGTGTTGGTGGCCTCGAACAGCCGGTCACCCTCGGCGCGCACCACCGCGGCGAAGAACGCGCGCTTGTCCGGGAAGTAGTGGTACATCAACGCCCGCGACACGCCCGCCCGCTCGGCGATCTCGTCGATCCGGACTTCGTCGTAGGGACGTTCGCCGAACACCTTGGCGCCCAGCGCCAGCAGTTCGTTACGACGATCGTCGGGGGACAGCCGACGTCTGGACTCAGCCATCCCCCCATCGTAGTTAACACATGTACAACAGCGACGGGCTGGGTGCGGTGTCCGTGGTAGACGACCGCTTACGCTGACGCGGGGCCGCTGCTTTCGGCCAGCAGCCGCCAGGTCAGGATCGCCACCCCGACGACCGCGCCACGCAACGATCGAAACCGCACGTTCCTGTCACAAACTCGACCGGCGAATCGGTTCGCGCCCGGGCGGTTGCGACGGCGGTGGCAACAGCGGCTTACGGCGCCGCACAGCCACCGTCGTTGGCGAGTCGGTGTGCAGGTCGAGCTTCTCGCCAGCATGGCGAATGGTTAGCTCGTTGCCTGGGCCGTCGCGCAGCGCATAGCGCACTTCGTCGTGGCTGACGTCTACGGTCAGGCGAAAACCCCTCCAGCGCAGCCGAAACCGCAACCGCGTTATGCCGTCCGGCAACTGGGGGTCGAGCGCAAGCTCGCCGCCGTCGTCTCGCAGGCCGCCGAAGCCGGCGACCAATGCGGTCCACGCGCCGGCCAGTGATGCCATGTGCAGCCCGTCGCGGGTGTTGTGGTGCAGGTCGCGCAGGTCGATCAACGCCGCCTCGTACAGGTAGTCGTGGGCCAGTTCCAGATGACCCACCTCGGCACACATCACCGCCTGCGTGCAGGCTGACAGGGACGAGTCCCTGGTGGTGCGCCGCTCGTAATAATCGACGTTGCGGGCCTTCTGCTCGGGCGTGAACTCCTGGCTGCGCCAGTGCATCGCCAGCGCGAGATCGGCCTGCTTGGTCACCTGTGACGGGTAGAGCCGGACGTAGGCCTCGTGCAACAGCAACGGATACGACGTGTTCTCCGTGAAGTTCCACTCGCGCAGGCTGGTAAAGCCCTCGCACTGTTGATGTACGCGGAGTTCGTCGTCGTATGGGACGTGCGCCGCATCGGCCGCATCACGCCAGGCTGCAGTCTCCTCCGAACTGACCCCCATCGCGTAGGCCGCGTCGGGATGGCGACTGCAGGCTTGCGCGGCGGTGCGGAGGTTGTGTGCCGCCATGAGATTGGTGAACACGTTGTCTCGGACGACGGCGGTGTACTCATCAGGGCCGGTGACGCCGTCGAGATGCCAGACCCCGTGGCGGTCGTGATGGCCCAGTGACATCCACAGCCGCGCCGTTTCCACCAGTACCGTCAGACCGCAGTCGACCTCCAGCGAATCATCGCCTGTCACAACGCGATACCGCTCAAAGGCCATGGCGATATCGGCATTGATGTGCCAGGCTGCTGTACCCGCGGGCCAGTACGCCGAACACTCCTCTCCTCGGATTGTCCGCCACGGAAAGGCGGCACCCGCGAGATCCAGTTCGGCCGCGCGTTCGCGCGCCAGATCCAGCGTCGAGGCCCGCCAGCGCAGCGCATCCGCGGCGGCATACGCCGCGGTGTACGTGAGTACGGGAAGAACGAATCCCTCGGTGTCCCAGAAGGTGTGACCGTCATAGCCGGTGCCGGTCAGGCCCTTTCCCGGGATCGCCCGGCGTTCGGCGCGCGCACTGGCCTGCAATACGTGGAACAGACCGAACCGCACCGCCTGCTGGCAATCGGCGTCGCCCTCCACCTCAACGTCGGCGCAGTCCCAGAAGTCGTCGAGATAGTCGCGCTGCGACTCGAGCAGACCATTCCACCCGCTGTACTGGGCGCCTGCCACGGCCCCCAGCACCTGATCGCGCAGCGCGGGACGCGATCGCAGGCTCGACCATCCGTAGGCGAGAAACTTCACGATGCGCAGCTGTTGTCCAGCCCGCAACCCGCAGATAATGGTCGTTCGCGCCCAGTCCTCACCGGCGTTGGTGTTCACCTCGACCCGACCTGGCACTTCGATCTCATGGTCCATCGCCGCGGCCATCATCAAGCCGCTGCTTCGGGTTCGGTGCACGAGCAGCGCTCCACGGTCAGCCGCGTCATGCTGTACGGCCTCCAACGGGTTCAGCAACACCGCGGCGACCCGTGGGTCGGCTGACGGCGGTGGCTGGTCCTCGTTCGCGACAAGCTCGGATTGCACAGTGACACGGGCGAATTCGCCGACGGTCTCCACTACATACTCGATGGCTGCCACACTGCGGTGGGCCAGCGACACCAACCGCGTCGAGCGCACCTTCACCCGCTTGCCCGCCGGAGACGTCCAGTACGCGTGGCGGGTCAGCGTGCCCGCGCGCATGTCCAGCACTCGTTCATGCGCTTCCAATTCGCCATATCGGACGTCGAACGGTTCGTCGTCGACGAGCAGGCGAAGGATCTTGCCGTTGGTGATGTCGACGACCGATTGACCGTCCTCCGGATAGCCGTAGCCCGCTTCCGCGTACGGCAGCGGGCGTGTCTCGTAGAACGAGTTGAGGTAGGTCCCGGGCAGCCCGTACGGCTCGCCCTCGTCGAGGTTGCCGCGCAGCCCGATATGGCCGTTGGACAACGCGAAGACCGACTCGGATTGGGCCAGCAGATTGAGATTCAGCTTGGTCTCGCGCACCTGCCATGGCTCGACGGGGAAGGCTTGTTCGGTGATCATCGCTGCGGCAGCAATTCGGCCAGATCGGTCACGACGATGTCGGCGCCCTCGCGGTGCAACGCTTCTGCCTGACCGACGCGATCGACGCCGACCACGAAGCCGAAGTGCCCGCCCCGGCCAGCCTCGACACCGGCCAACGCGTCTTCGAAGACCGCCGCTTGCGCAGGCTTCACACTCAGTAGCTCCGCTGCGCGCAGGAACGAGTCAGGGGCCGGCTTGCCCGCGATGTGTTCTTGCCGCATCGTCACGCCGTCCACCCGCTGCTGGACGAATTTGTCGAGCCCGGTGACCTCGAGCACCTCGCGGGTGTTGGAGCTCGACGACACGACGGCGACCGCCAGACCCGCGGCGGTGACCGCTTCGAGATAGCGACGCGAGCCCTCGAACACCTTGACGCCTTCCTCGCGGATGGTGTGGTGGAACAGCTCGTTCTTGCGATTGCCCAACCCGTGCACCGTCTCAGTCGACGGGTCGTCGTCCGGGTCACCTTCGGGCAGCGTGATGTCGCGGGCTGCCAAAAACGACCGCACCCCGTCCTCACGCTTCTTGCCGTCGATGTAGGTCAGATAGTCACCGGCGATGTCGAAGGGGACGAACGGCTCTCCCGTCCGCTGCGCCCTGTCTCGCAGGTACGCGTCGAACATGGCCTTCCATGCCTTCCTGTGCACACTCGCGGTGTCGGTCAGCACCCCGTCGAGGTCGAACAGGCAGGCGCGCACCGTGTCGGGCAGACCCAGCATGGCCTTGACGCTACTGAAGTTGGGCTTCTCGATGGCTCGAAACGTCCTCAGATCGGCCGGGGACCACGAGAAGCGCAAGCAGTCCCAGGATCAGCACGCACAAGGCCGGGCTGCCGAACAGCACGAGGGCAAGCACGACGCACGTAATGACCGCCACGACCACGGCGACGATGGAGCTGGCCAGCACCCCGTAGTGGATCGCGGCCACCACGATGCCGACCACCGCAAATACACGCGAATTGCTGTGTTGCATGGTCGTAGAGTGACCAGCTTGTGCGGCGTCAAAACGCCTGCGGCGGGCGTTACCCGAAGTGCACACCCTGCGCCAGCGGTAGCTCGGCCGAGTAGTTGACGGTGTTGGTAGCCCTGCGCATGTAGGCCTTCCAGGCATCCGACCCGGACTCCCGGCCACCGCCGGTCTGCTTCTCGCCGCCGAACGCGCCGCCGATCTCGGCGCCCGAGGTGCCGATGTTGACGTTGGCGATCCCGCAGTCGGAGCCGTCGGCGGCCATGAAGCGCTCGGCCTCGCGCATGTCGAGGGTGAAGATGGACGACGAAAGACCCTGTGGCACCGCGTTGTTCAACTCGATCGCCTCGTCGAGCTCGTCATAGGTGAGCACATAGAGGATCGGTGCGAACGTCTCCTGGTGCAGCAGTTCGGTCTGCGCAGGCATCCGTACCACCGCGGGGGCGACGAAGTACGAGTTGTCCCCTAGCTCGTGGCGCTCGCCGCCGAAGACTTCGCCGCCCTCGGCGCGCGCCCGTTCCAGCGCACCGACCATGTCGCGGTACGCCGTTTCGTGGATGAGCGGTCCGACAAGAGTGCCGTCGGCCGCCGGGTCGCCGACCGGCAGCTGCCGATAGGCCGACACGATCCGCTCGACCAGGGTGTCGGCGACCGAACGGTGCACGATCAGCCGCCGCAGCGTCGTGCAACGCTGGCCCGCGGTGCCGGCCGCCGAGAACACGATGCCCCGCACGGCCAGCTCCAGATCGGCCGACGGCGTGACGATCGCGGCGTTGTTGCCGCCGAGCTCCAACAGGACCCGGCCGAACCGCTGCGCCACCCGCGGACCGACCTGCTGTCCCATCCGCACCGACCCGGTCGCGCTCAGCAGGGCCACCCGTGGGTCGTCGACCAGCCGTTCGCCGACCTCGCGCCCGCCCAGTATCAGCCGGCTCACCGCCCGCGGCGCTCCGACGTCGTCGGCGGCCCGCTCGGCCAGTGCCTGGCAGGCCAACGCGGTCAGCGGCGTGAGCTCCGACGGCTTCCACACCAGGGTGTCGCCGCAGACCAACGCGATCGCGGTATTCCACGACCACACCGCGACCGGGAAGTTGAACGCGGTGATGACGCCGACGACGCCGAGCGGATGCCAGGTCTCCATCAGCCGGTGCCCCGGACGCTCGGAGGCGATCGTGCGGCCGTACAACTGCCGCGACAACCCAACGGCGAACTGGCAGATGTCGATCATCTCCTGCACCTCGCCGAGGGCCTCCGACGTGATCTTCCCGGCCTCGATGGTGACCAGCTTGGCCAGCTCGTCCTTGTGCTCGACTAGCAGTTCACCGAGCCGGGCCACCAGCGCGCCGCGCACCGGGGCCGGTGTCGTGCGCCACGTGGTAAACGCTTGCGCCGCTTCGGCAATGGCCGCGTCGGCCTGCTCCGGTGTGGTCTCTGCGACGGTGAACAGCACGTCCCCGGTGATGGGCGTGCTGGCGGGCAACCCGTGGGCGCCGGGCTCACCGAGTTCGGCGCGTGAGCCGACGGCGTGCAGCGCGTCGCGGGCCAGGGTGCGTAGGTCCTCGGCCGTCGGAAGCTGTGATGTCTGAACGCTGGTCATGATGATGCGACTTTCTCGTAGAGCTCGTAGGGATCGTGAATGTGCTGGCCGATCTGTCCGGCCATCCAATTGGCGTTGTAGACCGGATTGTCTCGATCTTCCTCGCCGGCCGTCTTCTGCGCGTCGGTATCGAGGTTTGACCGGAAGATTCCGGCCGCCGACGCGGGCAGGAAATCCTCGTAGACAACGGGTTTCGACGGGTCGCCACCGTGGTAGTAGGCCAAGCCGGCCGACGCCATGTGCTCATGGCTGGTGGTGGCCATCGCCGCGTCGAACCGTCGTCGGCCGGCACCTCTGCGCCGTACATCCGGGAGAGTGCCGAGGCGAATTTCGCGCGCAGCTGCCAGGTTTCGACGCGACGGCTCGATGACTTCCGTTCTTCGCGCGAGCGGCTCATCACACCGCCCCCCGGCTCGGATACAGTGCGGCAATGGGTGAGCCCGACGAACACCCCCGTGAACTGATGCAGCTCGACGAGATCGATCGGATACTGGCGCGCGAACTCGTCGCCGACGGTCGAGCCACGCTGGCCCACCTCGCGGCGATCGCGGGCTTGTCGGTGTCGGCCGTCCAGTCACGGGTGCGACGGCTCGAGGCGCGGGGCGTGGTGACCGGGTACTCGGCCCGGATCAATCCCGAAGCCGTCGGGCACATGCTCTCGGCGTTCGTGGCCATAACTCCTCTCGATCCCTCTCAACCCGATGATGCGCCCGCCCGGCTCGAGCACATCGAGGCCATCGAGTCATGTCACTCGGTGGCCGGCGAGGAGAGCTACATCCTGCTCGTGCGTGTCGAGTCGGCGCGGGCGCTTGAAGACTTGCTGCAACAGATCCGGACGGCGGCGAATGTCCGCACCCGAAGCACGATCATCTTACAGACATTTTACGCAGGACGTGATCACATACCGTAATTGTTACGGTCAGATAGTCTATTAACCGTAAAAAAGTTGTTAAGATGGCCTCATGACCGCTGTGTTGACCCCTGCCGAAATGACAGCCGCCGTCGCCGCGATCGGCCCCGCCGACGTGCGCGAGGTACTGGCCCGCAGCATCCTCGCCGACGGCCTCGACTTCGTGCTCGACATCGAACGTTCGACCGGTTCCGTGCTGGTCGACGCCCGCACCGGCGAGCGCTACCTCGACATGTTCACCTTCTTCGCGTCGTCGGCGCTGGGCATGAACCATCCCGCCCTGGCCGGCGACGAGGCGTTCCGCGCCGAGCTCGCGACGGCCGCGGTCAACAAGCCGAGCAACTCCGACGTGTACAGCGTGCCGATGGCACGGTTCGTCGACACGTTCGTCCGCGTGCTCGGCGACCCTGCACTGCCGCACCTGTTCTTCGTCGACGGCGGTGCGCTGGCGGTCGAGAACGCGCTGAAGGTGGCGTTCGACTGGAAGAGCCGCCACAACGAGGCGCACGGCATCGACCCCGACCTCGGCACCAAGGTGCTGCACCTGCGCGGGGCGTTCCACGGGCGCAGCGGGTACACGCTGTCGCTGACGAACACCGATCCAACCAAGGTCGCGCGGTTCCCGAAGTTCGACTGGCCGCGCATCGACGCGCCGTACATCCGTCCGGGCGCCGACATGGATGCCCTGGAAGCCGAGACGCTGCACCAGGCCAGAGCCGCCTTCGAAGCGCACCTCGACGACATCGCCTGCTTCATCGCAGAGCCGATTCAGGGTGAGGGCGGTGACCGGCACTTCCGGCCGCAGTTCTTCGCGGCGATGCGCGAGCTGTGCGACGAGTTCGACGCGCTGCTCATTTTCGACGAGGTACAGACCGGCTGTGGGCTGACCGGAACCGCCTGGGCTTACCAGCAGTTGGGTGTCGCGCCGGATGTGGTCGCATTCGGCAAGAAGACCCAGGTGTGCGGTGTGATGGCCGGACGCCGGGTCGACGAGATCGCCGACAACGTATTCACGGTCAGCTCGCGCATCAACTCCACATGGGGCGGCAACCTGGTGGACATGGTCCGATCGCGGCGCATCCTCGAGGTGATCGAGACCGACGGGTTGATGGAGCACGCCACCGAGGCCGGCCGTTATCTGCAGGCCCGGCTGGAAGAGCTGGCGGCCGAATTCCCCGAGCTGGTGCGCGACGTCCGCGGACGCGGGCTGATGCGCGCCTTCAGTCTGCCGTCTGGCGCGCAGCGCGACGAGCTGATCCGCGGGCTGTGGGATCGCCACGTGGTCATGCTCGCCAGCGGTGCCGACAGTGTCCGGTTCCGGCCGGCGCTGACGGTGTCATACGACGACATCGACGCGGCGGTCGCCGCCGTGCGCGACGCGCTTACCTAGAGCGCCTTCGGCTTCGAGGGCTCGGTGAGCCGTCGGATGGTCGACCGCAGCCGCGGCAGCTCCGAACCGCCGACGAGCTCGCAGCCGTGCAACTCCGCGAGTTTGCGTGCGGCGGGGGTGAATTCGTGGTTGGTGACGACCATGGTCTTGGTGCAGCCATGCATCGGCGCGCCCGCCACGACCTCCTGTACGGCGCTTGCGCCTACCGGGCGCGAGCGCCGTTTGCATTGCACCGCAAGACGATCGGGCCGATTTCCGACGATGAGGTCGACGCCCCAGTCGCCGGTGACCGATGTCATGATCACGGGCACCCCGCAAGACCGTGCGATCCGCGCCACGTAGTCTTCGAACTCCGTCCCCGACATCGCCGCGGCCTCGTTTGCCCCTCGGGGACCCGGGGTGAACGCGCCGATGGCGGTGGCCAGCAGGAAACGAGGCGCAGCGGCCAGCAGAACCGGCGAAACGACCCCGATTGCCACACACCAGGGCACGCTTGCGCCAAGCAGATAAGCGGCCAAGGCCGATACGACACCCGCGGCGACATACACCTTTGCCCTGGTGCGTATCACGAGGCGAATGGTAGATGCGTAGGCGGACATTGACGGCTGTGGATAACTCGCCGGTGTGTCGGAAGATGCAAGTAGTATCGAATGTATGTGGCGCTCCACGTGTTTTCGTGGGCGTCTTTGTGCTGTTCAGGGCTGGTTTTGATTGTGCGGCAGAGGCTCTGGGCGTTTCGTGGGTGAAATGAGGGACGCGCACGCGGTAGTGGCTCTAGGTTTCGGGGTTACCACACCAACCGCAACCCGGAGGCACCGCGTGCGCGTCAGTACTGCATTTAACCGTCTGCTGCAGATCCCCGGGGCATCGGTGACCGATGTCGTGATCGGGGACCGCGATGTCGAAGTCATCCTGCGCCCGCGCGCCCGGCTGCTGCGCTGTCCCTGCGGCATGCTGGCCAAGGCGTTCTATGATCGCCGGCGGCGCCGCTGGCGACACCTGGACCTGGGCAGAAGCCGGCTGTGGCTGGTCTATGAGATCCGCCGGCTCGATTGCCCGGACTGCGGGATCCGCACCGAGGAGCTGCCCTGGGCTCGGCCCGGGGCGCGGCATACCCGCGATTTCGAAGACATGGTGTTATGGCTGGCCCAACGCACCGACCGCACCTCGGTGGCCACCCTGATGCGCTGCGCCTGGGAAACCGTCACCGCGATCATCAACCGCGGGGTCGCCGAGCTGCTCGACGCCCGCCGGCTGCAGGCCCGGTATCGGATCGGGGTCGATGAGATCTGTTACCGCCATCCGCACCGGTACCTGACCATCATCGGTGATCATGACACCGGCACCGTGGTCGATATCCAACCCGGCCGCAACTACCAGTCCTTGGCCAACTTCTATGCCCGCCAATCCGATTCGGACCTGGCCCAGATCGAAGCGGTCAGCATGGATGTGGCGTCGGCCTACACCGAAGCCACCCGCGACCACGTCCCACACGCAGTGATCTGCTACGACCCGTTCCACATCATGCGATGGGCCAACAGGGCCCTCGATGCGGTGTACTCCGAGGCCATCACCGGACGCGGCCGCGCGTCGATGACCCCGGCGCAGTGGCGCACCGGACGCTGGGCCCTGCGCACCGGGGAAAACAAGCTCAACAACGACCAACGCGCCTTGATCAACCAGATCGCCCGTACCCACCGCCACATCGGCCGGGCCTGGACCCTGAAAGAACAACTGCGCGACATCTACCGCCTCAACCACCCACCCGGCGTGGCCCGCGCGCATCTGCGCCGCTGGATCACCACCGCCAAACGCAGCCGCATCAACGCCTTTGTCGCACTGGGCAAACGCCTGCAGGTCTACTTCGACGCGGTCATCGCCGCGATCGAACTGGGCATCTCCAACGCCCTCATCGAAGGCATCAACGCCAAAATCCGACTCATCAACGCCCGCGGCTACGGCCACCACTCCGCTCAAGCACTGAGCTCAATGATCTACCTCTGCCTCGGCGGACTACACCCCAAACTCCCCACAAGAACGTGAGGAGCGGGATGTATGTTCGATACCGTCGGCGGAGACCGGCACCGTCATGCGGCGATCGACCCTGGAGCGCTATGCCTCGACAGCGGGGTTCTCGGCGGTGTCGGTCCTGCCCATCCAGCACGACTTCCTGCGCTTCTACCGGCTCGACCCGTAGCGCGGACGACGCGCAATCCCCGCGGACGGACGACAACCAATGACCCCGATCGGACGACACCTAACGGCCCCGGACCGGCGAAGCGCGCGATGCCCGCTGTCCGCAATACGAAACCGGCTTTGGCCTGGCGGTATCCGATACGCACCCCGGCCAGGATAAGGATCACAAGGCCGCCGACGCCTGGCAGAGCGACAGCGGCCAGCGCCGCTACCGAAACCGCTACCGGGAGGTCGCTGACGGCATGCCGGAGAAACGACCGCACACCCATCGGAATGGCGCCATTGGGCGCTGGCGGTGCCATCCCGGGCAGCGATGACGCTCGACCTGCCTCGCTCATCGCGCCGAAAATGGATGCCGCAATCCCCCCGAGCGTTGCAGTCCCGGTGTTGCCGGCCACCGGCACGCCCGGGACACCGGAAAGTGGTCGGACCAGCCGCAATTGCGACGCCACCGACGCACCAGCGGTCGCCGACAGCCCAGCACCGTCGAAGCCTCGCAATCCGACCTCTACTGGCTCCACCCCCGCGATGCCCAACAAGAAAGAGGAAAGGTCGGACTGCAGTTGCGTCAGCGGCACGACCGCACCGGCAACCGATGTGAGCATGTCCTGAACCGGCGCGATGACGTCAGAAACCGGCCCGACCAGATTGGGAACCGGCGCCGCCCGCATCGGGAACCGGCGGGCCGCCGCATCGGGAACCGGCGCCGCATCGGGAACCGGCGCCCCCATCGGGAACCGGCGCCCCGCATCGGGAACCGGCGCCCCGCATCGGGAACCGGCGCCACATTAGGAACCGCTCGACGAGGCCCAGGTCCTACTTCTCGTCCGTGGTGTCCGTGCCGCCAGGCTCTTCCACCGGGCTTTTCGCGCCGGTGGAAGGGCTGCTGGCCTGGTTGCCGGCCCGAGCCAAGCGTGCTCGTTACGCGCTGAATCGTCTCCCGCAGAGTGCCAGTGACGTCGCCGACCGGGCTGCGTGCGGTAGTGCCACCCTGGCCTGACGCGTTGGTGCCGCCATCGCCGGGCGCAGCGGAACCGCTGGAATCGGGATCTGCAACGGCGACCGCGCCCCCGGCACTAGCCATCAGCAGGCCCGCTGCGAGCACGCAAACACCTGCAGCGAAGCGCAAATGCGAAACTAGCCTGCCAGCGACGATTACATCGATAGCGCGTCCGACGGTGCTAATGATGCGAGCGCTCATGTCCCCTGCTCGGGCCAGTCGCCGTGCGGGTCCAGGCCGCCCCAGTCGTCCCAGGTTTCGCGGCGTCGCTGGCGGGGCGCGATGATGCGGCGTCGCAGCTCCAGCATCAACTGCTCGGTGGAGGCGCGGGAGAGAGCTTCGGTGGAGGCGTTGGTCAGCGGGTTGTGGGTGGTGCGCTGCTTGACCACGAGTTCTTGGGGCTCCCCGTCCGCCAGGATGGCGTCGATGCTTCCCGGCGCCCAGGAAAGCTTGTTCTCCAGCATGGCGTAGGTGCCCGGACTGGCCTTACGCACGGCGTGCTCGATGTCGGCCAGCGTGCGCACGGTGAACTGCAGGCTGTCGGCCAGGTCGGTGCGGTTGCGGAAGCCCAGCGCGACGCGCCGACTGACGACGTGGTGGCCGAGCCGTTCCAGGGCGTGTCGGTCCATGCAGTCATCATGACGCATGAGGGCGGCAATGTCTAGTCGCCATGCCCGTTTCGTTCCATCTGTTGCACAAAATAATGGAATCTATTTCTTGGGGACCCCGGCCAGGTCGGTGCGGACCTGGGTGATCGTGTCCCAGAACAGTTCCTCCACCTTCTCCTTGGACCGCCCGACCACCTCCACCTTGGGCACCCCGGCCAGTTCCCGGCGCACCACCGTGGCCTCGGGCAGCGCGTCGCCGGTCCACCACTCCTGGCGGATGGCGAAATCGTCGAACCGTTCGCCCTCGTCGGTGTGCCGCAACGCGCCGCGACGCTTGGCGACCGGCACGCGCGCCCACCACTCTGCACGCCAATAGGGGCCGTCGTAGGCGCCCGGCGGGGCACCGGCCTGCCATTCCTCCACCTGGACCGGTTCCACCGGCGCGATGCCGTTGTAGCCCTGCGCGAACCCGTCGGCCTGGGCGCCGTCGAGGTAGACCCGCTCGATGCGGTAGGTGTCGCCGCTGCCCGCCGTGACCACGAACACCGTCGCCATCGCCATTCCTCGTTTCCGCTGGTGGTGCTTCAGTCTGACAGCACCCGGTGGCTACGTCCGACAAACCGGTGCGGGACATCGTGGCAGGCAATTGGCGGAGATCCACGCGGCGATTGCCGTCAGTAGCCGACTGTGAGGCAACTCACTCGGATAGAATTACGATATTGTTGACATTGTTGCCGTTTATTTCCTACCGTTGCAGACACACCGCCGCTGGCAAGAGGGGTGCTAGCGGCGTTCACACACACCGAACGACGCCCGGCGGGAGAACCCTTGTGACCGAACCCCATTTTGGGTACAGCGGCAAACAGATCGCGCCCATGCCCTGCCGACGCAGCAGATCGTTGAGGGCGGCTGCTACCCGGCGGGGCGGTATTCCCATCTCGGCCAGCCTGTGCCTCCGCGTCGGTCGCACGGGTTCACCACGCCCGAGAGGAGACGTATAGGCAGGTACGTCTTCGTCGTCAGCGCGGCCCTGTTGTGCGGCTTGATCGCATACGGCTTGACGATCGGCGCCCTCTACCAGGTGGACGCGGCAGGCACTGCAGTACCAACCCCAACGAATGCAGGACCAACCCCAACGAATGCAGGACCAACCCCAACGAATGCAGGGTGGACCGCCGACGTTCTCGGATCCGGGCGCCGATCCAGGCAGGTTACCGGATCCAGGCAGTGAACCCGGAGTACTCGAGGCAATGCAGAACGCAGGTGTCTTGGTTAATTCAATCGCCGCGACTTTGGGAACCGCTGTAACAGCGGTTGTTTCGATCATCACGTTAAGGCGGACCCGCACATCACCGGTGCCGCCTCCGGCACGTCCAGTCGCTGAGGCTCGGGGGATTGTTTCGGCAGCTGAAGCTCGCACGTTGGTTCGGCGGCAACCCCGGGCACCGCATCGACGACCACCCTCGCGGCCTTAAGCGGGTCCATACGGGCGCGGCCTCGCCGATGAGGACTACAGGCCTGAGATCTGCGAGATCACGGTCGGCTACTGATCCCAAAGACTGACCGAGGCTAAGACAGCTTCGGCGGCCCGGAAGCAAACGAAAGAAAACTCCGAAATTATGAATCAACCATCACCATCATCATCACCGGGTTGGTACCCCGATCCTGAGGGTGGCCCGGCTTTGCGCTGGTTCAACGGCACTGACTGGACGTATCAGTATCAAGCACCGACCCAACAATTCGCACCACCACCACCCGCCGAGCGCAGGATCACGATTCACTACGGATTCGCGCTCCTGGCGTTCTTCTCGCTGTGCGGGACGCTGCTCTTCGCCATCCCGTGGATCGCGGCGGGGGACGAGCCTCACGGCGAACTTGCGGGCACCCTGGGCGTCCTCTGGCTGCTGTGGGGCGGAATGTGGACATTGATCTGGTCTGCGTTCGCCATTCATCACACACTGCAGGGACGCCACAATTGAATCGGGTCATCGGCAGCCTCGCCGCCGCCGCGATCGCGCTGGCCGGAGCACCGGTAGCGCTGGTGGACGAACCACCACCACCGGTGCAGCGGTATGGCGGCACGGTGGACAAGTTCACCGGCGACGGATTCTGGCGGTCTTCGGGGCCCCCGTGGCACTGGAGGACCATGCGGTTCGTGCCTGCCTAACAGGGCTGGCGATTCAAGAGGAAGTGAAGCAACTCGCTGTCGAGGTCCATGAGCGCGATGGTGTGGAACTGCTGCTGCGGGTGGGACTAAATTCCGGTCAGGTGATCGCCGGTGAAATCGGGTCCGGACCCTTCGGTTACACCACCATTGGTGAGCAGGTGGGTATGGCTCGGCGGATGGAGTCGGTGGCTCGGCCGGGTGGGGTCATGCTCAGTGATTCCACCGCGCGGCTGGTTGAACATGCCGCCGTGTTGGGCGAACCGGAGCTGGTGGCGTTGCCGACCAGTATCTGTCGCACCGCGACGAAGCCGGTCCGATGCTTGCATGCATCGCCGATCGTTTCGATTCGTCGCTGCACGCTCCCGTGGCCGAGTTACTCGAGATTGGCCAGCATGCCCACGTCGACGTTCCGTTGGGCAGCCGCCACGTCGACGTCAACGGTGTCGAAGTCATTCCGACGCCGGGACATTCGCCGGGCAGCATCTGCTACCTCGTCGACGGCGCCGAGGGTAAGTATCTGTTCACCGGTGACACCATGGTCCTCGGCGATTCCGGCGCATGGTGGGCCGGCTACATCGCGGGCATCAGCGATGCCGATGCGCTGGCGGCAAGCCTGCGGCTGCTGCGCACCCTCACCCCCGACGTCGTGATTTCCAGCGCCTACCAAGGAGATTCGGCCGTCACCCGGATCGATGCGGGTCGCTGGCCGGAGCACGTCGACCAGGCCCTCGAGGGCTTGACCACAGCGGTGGCGCAACCGCGAACCCGTTAGATGCAAATCGCGTCCCGCAACCAGTTCGGATCGCTCAGATAGCGCACGGCGAGTCGCGCCGTTCCGTCGGTGAAACCGTCGGTGAACTCGATGGCGCTGTCGGCGTGAGCGTGTGACGCGACCCAGGCCGTCAGCTGCAGGCGTCGCAGCGTCACGAACGTGGGGATCATGCCGAGGTGCTCGGCGGGCAGCTCGCGACTTTCGCGGTAACCCGCTAACCATCCCGCGATCATGGCTTCGGCTGCGGGGGTGTCCTCGATGAACGACACCACGGCGCCGAGGTCGGCGAGGTACCATGACCAACCGCAGTCGTCGAAGTCGATGACGGTGATAGGCCCGGACTGGACCTGCGGGTCAATCATCAGATTTGCCATCCGAAGGTCGGCGTGTATCAAGCCGAAACGGTCGGTCGCACAGCCGAACTCGGCCAGCCTGCGCTGCATCTCTGTTGCCGCCCGTTCGACGACCGCCTCATCCGTCTTGGTCAGGCCAGGCGCGTGCCGCCAGTTCCCCCAGCGCCCGTCGGGTCCGATCATGGTCTCGGCATCCCACGAGAACCGCGTGAAGTAGTCCGGCGCTGCCCAGCCTTGGACATGGTCGTGCATCGCAGCGGTGATGCGCCCGAGCTGGTCGAAACCGACCGCCTCTGGCCTCTCCTCGGCCGTGCAGCCGGAGACGAACGTCACCGCGTCGACGTTGAGCGGGTGGTCGTTGATGACGGCGGTCACCACCTCATCCCCGTTCTGCGCCGGGATCAACTGCGGGGTCACCACATCGGTCTGCTCGCGCAGCGCCGCCATCCACGCCAGTTCGGACCGGATCGCCTGCAACGAGTGGTAGCCGGCGCGGTGTACCCGCAGCACGATCGGGTCGGCGTCGTCCACGAGATATGTCGCGTTCTCGGACAGACTGAGCAACCGCAGCGGTGCGTCGGGGTCGCGCCCATAGGATGACAACGCGGCGCGCGCATACAGATCGTGATCGGGCGGCAGTCCTGACACTCCCACAGTGTGAACCACGACCCTCGATGCAGCAGACTGGCCTCAACCACCCGCGATGCCGGAGGCACTGGTCGTGAGCTTTTCCAATATCATGGACTCCAACAGCTACGCGTCCGATGGCACAGACGACCCGCTGATCGCCGCCCGCGAGCGCGTGCTCGGACCCGCTTACCGGCTGTTCTACGACAAGCCGGTGCATCTGGTCCGCGGAGAGGGCAGTCACCTGTTCGACGCCGACGGCACCCGCTACCTGGACGCCTACAACAACGTGGCCAGCGTCGGGCACTGCCACCCGCACGTGACCGCCGCGGTTTCGCAACAGCTGCAGACGCTGAACACCCATACCCGCTACCTGCACCGCGGCATCGTCGACTACTCCGAGCGGCTGCTGGCCACCATGCCGGTCGAACTGGACCAGGTGATGTATGCCTGCACCGGCTCAGAGGTCAACGACCTGGCGCTGCGTGTCGCTGTAATGCGCACCGGCGCAACGGGCATCGTGATCACCCGGGACGCCTACCATGGCAACACGGCATCAGTCACCGCCATCTCGCCCTCGCTCGGCGGTGCGACGAGCATCGGTCAAAACGTGCGGATCGTCGCTCCTCCCGACACCTACCGCGGGCCGACAGACGAGCTGGCATCACGCTTCGCCGCCGATGTCGCCCGTGCAGCCGACGACCTCGCGGAGGCGGGCCACGGCGTGAGCTGCTTGATCGTCGACACGATCTTTTCTTCGGATGGCATCTATCCCGATACAGGGGTGCTGGGCCTAGCAGTGGAGGAAGTGCGCCGCCGGGGCGGGATATTCATCGCCGACGAGGTGCAGCCCGGGTTCGCCAGGACCGGTGCGTCGATGTGGGGCTTCGACCGTGCCGGCGTCGCGCCGGAAATCGTGACCATGGGCAAGCCGATGGGCAACGGCATACCGGTGGCGGCGATGGCGGCACGCGCCGACGTGCTGAAGCCCTTCGCGCAAGCGATGCCCTACTTCAACACCTTTGGCGGCAATCCGGTGTCGATGGCGGCGGCGTCGGCGGTGCTCGACGTCATCGAGGGCGAGGGGCTGATGGCCAACGCCGCGTCGGTGGGCGGCGCCCTGCTCGCCGACCTGGCGGCAATGGACGATCCGCGGCTCGGCGATGTCCGCGGCGCCGGCCTCTACATCGGCGTCGAGGTGGTCAGCGATCGGGACACCAAGAAACCCGACCGCACGGAAGCCCGTCGATTGGTCAACGCACTCCGCGACAGGCGAGTGCTGATCTCGGTGTGCGGACACGACGGCAACGTGCTGAAGATCCGCCCTCCACTGATGTTCTCGATGGCCGACGTGGACTGGTTCTGCAGCGCATTCGCGGACGCACTCGGCCTTGGCTGATCGGCGATCGCGCAGGACGCGCGGCTATCAGCCGCTTAACATCGTCGTACGCCTGACCAAAGGACACCCACATGTTCACCTCACTTCAAGGCCGGTCCGCCATCGTCACCGGAGGCAGCAAGGGAATCGGCCGCGGCATCGCCGAAACCTTCGCCGCCGCAGGCGTGAACGTGCTGGTGACCGCACGCAACCAGGCCGATCTGGACGCCACGGTGGACGCGCTGGCCAGGCAGCCGGGCCGGGTCAGCGGCTTGAGCGCCGACGTGACGAATCCGGACGACTGCCGCCGAGCGGTCGAGACCGCGGCCGAGCGGCACGGCGGTCTGGACATCGTCTGCGCGAACGCGGGCATCTTCCCGTCGGGCAAGCTCGAGGAGTTGACACCCGATGACATCGAGGAGGTGCTCGCGGTCAACTTCAAGGGGACGGTGTTCGTGATCCAGGCCGCTCTTCCCGCACTGACCGCCAGTGGCCGCGGCCGGGTGATCGTCACGTCGTCGATCACCGGCCCTATCACTGGGTTTCCCGGTTGGTCGCATTACGGGGCCAGCAAAGCCGCCCAGCTCGGATTCGTGCGCACCGCCGCGATGGAACTCGCGCCCAAGCAGATCACCATAAACGCCGTTCTGCCGGGCAACATCATCACCGAAGGCCTCATCGAAATGGGCCAGGAGTACATGGATCGGATGGCTGCCTCGATACCGGCCGGGCGGTTGGGCAGTGTGGCCGACATCGGCAATGCTGCGTTGTTCTTCGCCACCGACGAGGCCGCCTACATCACCGGCCAGACCCTGGTGGTCGACGGCGGCCAGATCCTCCCTGAGTCCAATGAGGCGATGGCCGAGGCGTAACCGATTCAACTCGCGCTCGAGCATGGCACCTGGAGCAGGCCGGTTCGCCCCCAGCCCGTCTGCCGATCTGCACATCGGCAACCTGCGGACCGCCGTGCTGGCATGGCTGTTCGCCCGTTCCACCGGTCGACGTTTCCTCATGCGCGTCGACGATCTCGACGACCGCACGCACGTCGACATCGC
Source organism: uncultured Actinomycetota bacterium (assembly GCA_963800125.1). Classification (GTDB taxonomy): domain Bacteria; phylum Actinomycetota; class Actinomycetes; order Mycobacteriales; family Mycobacteriaceae; genus Mycobacterium. The sequence continues at coordinate 172,242 of CAWDAC010000055.1, forward strand.
GACCCGCCAGCTCGACGATCTCGCCGCGATCGGCCTCAGCTGGGACGGGCCATCCGAATGGCAGACCGAGCATCCGCACCGATACAACGACGCCGTTGATGGGCTGGCTGAACGTGGCTTGTTGTACGAATGCTATTGCAGCAGAAGAGATATCCAGCAGGCGCCGCGGGCACCGCACGCGCCGGAGGGCGCCTACCCGGGAACGTGTCGTGATCTCACCAACGCGCAGCGTTCAGCCCGTCGCGACGAGACGGGTCGGCCACCGGCGCTGCGACTACGGGCCGATGCGGACTTCTACACCGTCCACGATCTGCTGCACGGCTCCTACACCGGGATCGTCGACGACTTCATCGTCCGCCGCGGCGACGGTGTCCCCGCCTACAACCTCGCGGTCGTCGTGGACGACGCGGCCCAGGGCGTCGATCAGGTGGTACGCGGCGACGACCTGCTGGCATCGTCGCCCCGACTGCTCAGTTGTCCGATCTCGTCGCCGACGACGGCAGCGTCGACCCGCAGAAGATCGCGGCCGCTGTCGCCACAGCCCGCGAACAGCTCGGCATCGACAACCAGCCCAAACGACCCGCCCGAGGAGGATTAACCAGCGGCGCGTCGGTGCCCCGCGAACCTATCAACAAGTGGCGGGAAGCGTTCGCACCACCAAGCCGCAGGTAGCGATAAACTATCGGCAATCCCACGTAGGTGGGACTCGGAGATGGGCCAGGTGCCGCCGCGAGGACAAGTACGAATCACAATGTCCCGCGGCCTAAGTCCGCAGAAAGGCCACTCCGATGGCGAACACAGAAACCACCACCACTGCCGAATATGGTTGGCGGCCAGAGACCTCCACGTTTGCGGCTGCAGACGTCGTCCCAGACGCATTGATCCTCCAGTGTTCGACTGTGGCGGGCCAGATCCTTGGTGATACGCCAGCCCTCCATGTTGCGTACGTCGATGACGCTGCCGCCGATTACGTCGCAGAAGGTCAGCCGATACCAGAGGCGGATCCTGATCTTTCAGAAGTCGTGATTTACAGCAGCAAGATCAGCCAACTCATCCGGCTGTCCAACGAGCTTTACGGGCAGCCCGACACCGCAAGCCAACTGGCGCAGTCGGTGTCCCGCGCCCTGGTCCGCAAGGCCGACGCCGCGTTCATGAGCCAGGCCGCACCGACAGGCGGCGCCCACGCACCGTCCGCCGGCATGGTCAACGTGAGCGGTATCGTCAACGGCGGCAGCGTGGCCGGGGACCTCGACAGCCTTGTCGATGCCATCGCAACGTTGCAGGCCAACGGCAGCACACCGTCACACATCGTCGTCGGTCCTGCCGGATGGGCCGAACTACGAAAGCTCAAGCAAAGCGCAACCGCGAACAATGTCAGCCTTCTCGGCGCAGGAACCACCGACGCCGTCCCGATGCTGCTGAGCTTGCCGGTCATCGTCAATCGCGATGTCACCGCACTCTCCGGTGTGGTCATCGACCGCAGCGCGGTGGTGTCCGCGGTCGGGCCGGTCAATGTCGCCGTCGACGAGAGCGTCTTCTTCACTAGCGATTCTGTAGCTCTGCGTGCGACATGGCGCATCGGCTTTAAAGTCGTGAGGCCCGACAGGATCGCCAAGTTCAGCGTCACCGCATCCGGCAGCTAGGACTCCCACCGCCGCGAGGGATTGGTCGCCCTCGCGCCGATGGGTCGCGGTCGCAGTGCGATCAGGTGAGGGCCGCACGCCCGCAACGGTGGCCGGGTCCTCGTTCCCTTTCCGAGGCCCGGTCACCACCAGAGAAAGGCAACACCACCATGACGTGGAGCAGGACGAGTCACCGCGCCTACCGCCGCAATCGGAAGCGGGTACTGCGTAACAGCACGATTTGCGCAATATGTGGTCAGCCGTTGAATCCCGACATCCCTTGGCCCGATCCGATGTGTGTCACCGCCGATCACATCGTGCCTATCGCTGATGGCGGCGATAATCTTGGGCCGATTCGCGCCGTCCATAATCGGTGTAATCAGAAGCGATGGCAGCTACAGCAAACGAATCGGCATGGCAGAGCATGGTGAAATGGCTTTGCCAGCCCCCTGGGGGGAGGCCCCTGAGGAGGCCTTTTCCGGCAGCTGGCCCTTGCTGCCTTCGCACGAGACCGGAGAAATCACAGGGTCGAGTTAGCTGCAGCAAACTTCACCAGGAGGGCTGATATGCCGAAGTTGGGTCCGATGGGTCGGGAAATGACGATGGTCTCGTTGTGTCTGGACGACCGGTATCGCACTCTCCAGCGGCTGCGGGACAGGCTGGGCGAGCAGCTCGACGTGACTGAGTCGGCCCGTGATGTGTGTGCGCTGGCGCGGAGGTTGGAGGCGGTGCTGAAGGAGTTGGACGATATGCCGCAGTCAGGTCCGGTGAGCAAGGCCGACGAGATTGCTGCGCGGCGGGCGGCGCGGCGGGCGGCGCAGCGCGGCTAGGCGGCCGTGGTCGCGGCGGTGATGCTCACGGTTGCTCAGTGTGGCACCGAAAACCCAAAAGAATACAAATTTCTATTTGGCCGTGACCGCCAGGATGCGCGCGGGGTTGGTGTCACATTCCGCTGCCACGTCGCGCAGCAGTCGTCAACCGATGATTGTTTCGTGATCCGCTTCGGGGCCGAACTTGAACCGCCGGCCGGTGATCTCCAAGGGGATCACCCGTACGTAGCGAGGCTTCAACGTCGCGATCCACGGCCGCAACGGCGCTTCCTCGGCGTCCAAGATGTCGGCGGTGGCCGACAGCAGATGCGCCGTGCCCTTGACGATCACGCTCCACCCGTAGGTGAGGGGAGGATCGTGGTAGTCGGCCTCGAAAGCTACCCAGTCGCCCATCACGGCGCTGTACAGCTTGGTGCCCTCGGCAGTTCGGAAGAGCACCGTCCGGCGTTGGGTGGCGAAGTTGACCGGGAAGATTTCGGGCTTCCCGCCCAGGATCGTGACTAATCGGCCTAACGACATGCTTGATAGCAAACTCCAGCACTCGTCTTCGCTGAGCACGGTCACCGGACCGTCGTCTGCGGACATGATTCACCCTAACGCGATGGGATTTTCGGCGCGGTCAGATGCGATGGCGATGAGTGTCGGCCGTTGCATGGTCGGTTATTGCTGGGCCTTACGGTCGAGCGGTTCCTCTGCCACGTCGGCGGCTCAATAGACGACGACCTTGTGCTCGGCGTGATGACGTGGTGCGGGTCGTTTCGTAATCACCGCTTCGTGAACTGGACCTGTATCTCAGAGTGATAATCGACGGCACCGTAGTGTGGACGTCGCCGAGCGGAAAGGTTTACACCACCACCCCCGGCGGGGCCCTGTTCTTCCCCGCACTGGCGCTGTCGACCGGCGAGCTGGAAGTCGCCTACACCAACGGTCCGCACCCGACCAAGCGCGGGTTGATGATGCCCACCCGCAGGCGCACCCGCACCCAAGACCGCGCCCACCGCATCGCCGTGGAACGCCAACACAACGTCGCGCGCATCCGCCGCAGAAGACTCCTGCTCCCTGCACACCTCGCCCGCGACTACGAACCCCCACCCTTCTGAGCACGAGCTCGATAACCTTCGTTATGCCGCGTCGACTCGTAAGGTTTATCTCCCCATGGCCAGGGGAATTCTTTGCCACAGCAATTAGGCGTTTTGTCAGGCAAAAGCGGAGAACGGATCAGGTAGATAGCCGTGTATCGCAATACCCACGAGTCGCGCCACGATGACGCAGGCGTCCGCGACGCAATCCGCGACGCCGTGCTATTCAGCGTCGCGGTGACGGTTGCCGCGGTGGTATTCCTTGTCGTCGCCGCCGTGTGGGTGAGCACCTGCGGCGGGGCGACGGCCGACACGGCGGCCTGCGGGACTCCGCAACGCACCCTGCTCGCCCTCGGCGCCCCGATCATCTTGCTGCTGGGCGGATTACGGGCGTTCGTTCGGACGTATCAGGTATGGCGCGAGCGCGGTACCTGGTGGCCATGGCAGGGGGCTGGCTGGTTTCTGATGACCGCGATTCTGCTGGTGCTCACGATGGGCCTCCCAGCCATCGCCGGACGAGGTCTGGGGGCCTGAACGGGCGCTGCGCTGTGCCCAATACCCGCCTACCAGGGATGTCGTTTCGCCCACAACGCCTTCGGGAAGTTCTACCGTTGTAATCAGCCCGTGAGACACGGGCAGGGGTGTGGCGAGAGGAGCAGCCATGAAGAGCCCTAAAGATCCCGTCGACCATGCCAGGACGACACGGCCGCACGCCGGTGAATCGATGACGGACACCAAGAACATGCCGGCGCTGATCGTCATCGGTTTGTCGCTGGTGTCGTTCGTCGGAGCCCTGGCCGCCTTTGCGACAAATCACCACGACACCGGGTTGATGTTCGCGTCACTTGCCGCGGCCGGGTTCGTTATCGGCATGGTGTGGCTGGCCGTCGAGCACCGGCGGGTGCGCAACATCGAGGAGCGTTGGTATTCCGAGCATCCCGAGGCGCATCGACAGCCGCCGAGCAGCTAGGGCCGTACAAGAATGATCCCAGCCGGTTTCCCGGCTGGGATCTTCTGCTTTGGAGCTAGGCCCTACTGGTTGGCCTCTTGGCGCTTCTCGGCGGCCTTGGCGCCGGCGCGGGCCGATTCGGCCTCTGCTTCCTTCTTGGCGGCGTCCTTCTGGGCGTCGGCCTTGTCCTGCTGGGCCTTGCCCTCGCGGACCATGTCATCACGGCCTGTCACGGTGCCAACGGCTTCCTTCGCCTTGCCCTTGACGTCCTCGACGACACCCTTTACGGCTTCTTCAGGACCACTGTTCTTCTTGGTCATGCTTGCCTTTCCCTCAGTGGTTGGCTTTGGGGTTGCCCGCTTCTTGGGCAGAACGCGGGGATCTCCCCGCGCAATCATTGGGTTCCCGGCGGGCCGCGAGGCTAAACCCGGGTGCTTCGTCAGCCGCGGTCGAATTCCTCTAGGTCCTGGATGTCGACCTGCTCGCGTTGCTCCTGCCAATCCGACGGCGAAGCCTCCAGCGGCGCCTCACGCTCGTCCTCTTCGGCCGGCGAGTCGACCGCAGGCATTTGTTGCTCAACGGCGTCGGCGACGGGTACCTCGTCAGGAAAGTCGTCGGGCATGTCGTCGATGCTGTGCATTGCTGCGGAATACCCGGTGCAGTAGTCACGAAAACGCCAGGCTGCTCGGCGTTTATGGTCGGGCAACCTTGCGGATCATCCGCGCAGTGCTCTTATCCAGGATGGCCTGGCGGTCGCTCGGGTTCTTGGTGCGGTTGGCGCGCCGTACTGCGGCGGCGATGGTGACACCCTCCTCATATCCCTGAACCACCCGCGGGTCGACGTAGGAGCCCCGGGCCACGGCAGGGGTATTGCCGAGTTCCTCCGCCACCTCTTTCATCACGGCGGATTCCACCCGCTTGATCACGGTCTTGTTCACCGGCGGGTCGGCGTCGACGAAGGCCACCGCCGCCAGCACGGTGCCGTGCCACGTGCGCAGGTCCTTGACGGTGTACTCGTCGCCAACGAACTCCTTGAACCGGGCGTTGAGGTCGTCGGCGTGAATGTCTGATCCAGTCCGACGAATTGCGGCATGCCAGTAGGCGGTCGGTGCGATCCGGTCGTCGCAGCAGGGCGCGCACCGATCGGACCACCTCGGGGTCGTCGATGGTCAGCGTGCGGCGCACACCGCTCTTGGCGGGATAGTCGAACTCGACGGCCTGCCGCTGCAGAGTCACGTGATCGCAGCGCAAGGTCGCGATCCCGAACGAGTTGTTCTCGTCGGCGTACTGCTCTCCGCCGGCCCGGAAGTAGCCGAGGTCCAAAAGATGCAGGGCCAAGGCGAGAACACGATCGCGCTCGAGCCCTCGGCGACGGAGGTCTGCCGCAATGCGTCGCCGCATATCAGGCAGCGCCGTCGACATTTCCAGCACCCGGTCGAACTTCTCCTCGTTGCGTTCCTCCTGCCATTTCTCGTGGTAGAGGTACTGGCGGCGGCCGGCCGCGTCGGTGCCGACCGCCTGGATATGCCCGTTGGGATGCGTTGATATCCAGACGTTCTTCCAGGCGGGTGGGATGACCAGGTCTTGAATGCGCTCAAGCGTGGCCCGGTCGGTCAGCACATGACCGTCTGAGTCGTGGTAGGAGAAGCCGCGCCCGCGTCGCACCCGGCGCAGTCCGGGCCCGCTCACTACGCTGCGGCGCAGTCGCATCTGGACCTGCCGCTGAATTTGCGCCGAGTGTGTTTGACCCGCGCCGTCGGCGGGGTATCAACTACTGGTGTCACAGCATCATCGGCGCGAGGATGAGGAACGCCACGGCGTACACCGCCGCCACAGCCACGACCAACGCAACGAGCACGATGCCAGCCGTTACCAGGATCCGACGCGGCGTATGAGTGTCGCTCATGGCGGAGTAATACCCGGTCAACGTCAGCGTCACACTCATGGTTAGCCGGGGAACCACCTGGAGTAGTCTCGGTTCGACAATGTCGGGAGGTCACATGGCCGAGGTCGCGAACGCGGACAACGGGCAGCACCCCATCGCCCGTTCAGTCGAGATCCGCGTCCCGGCCCAGCTGGAGAACCTGGCCGTGATGAGGACCGTGGTGGCGGCGATCGGCACGTTCGAGGACCTCGACTTCGATGCGGTCTCCGACCTCCGGCTCGCCGTGGACGAAGCATGCACGCGGCTGATCCGTTCCGCCGTGCCGAATTCCACGTTGGTGGTTGTGGTTGACCCGCGTGAACACGAGGTGGTCATCGAGGCGTCGACCACCTGCAAGACCCAGGACATCCTCGCGCCCGGCAGCTTCAGCTGGCACGTGCTGAGTTCGTTGACCGATGAGGTCACGACGTTCCAGGACGGCCAGGGTTCCGAAGAGGGCCGGCTATTCGGGATCTCGATGACGACGAGACGGGCGAGTTCGCTCAGGTGACTCGGCAGTCCTCCCAGGGTTCGTCATCACGGCCGAACTCTGAATACGCGGATGTCGCCGACATGTTCCGCGAGTTGCAAGACGTGCCAGATGACTCCCCGAAGTTCACCCGCCAGCGCGACCGCATCGTCGAGCGGTGTCTGCCGCTCGCCGACCACATCGCCCGCCGGTTCGACGGCCGCGGCGAGCCACGAGACGACCTGGTGCAGGTCGCCCGGGTGGGCTTGGTCAATGCCGTGATCAGGTTCGACGTGGATGCCGGTTCGGATTTCGTGTCGTTCGCGGTGCCGACGATCATGGGCGAAGTCCGCAGGCACTTCCGCGACAACAGCTGGTCGGTCAAGGTCCCACGCCGACTCAAGGAGCTGCACCTGCGGCTCGGCGCGGCTACGGCCGAGCTGTCGCAGCGACTGGGGCGCGCTCCGACCGCCACGGAGCTCGCTGCCGAACTCGACATGGACCGCGAAGAGGTCATCGAGGGTCTGGTTGCGGGCAGTTCCTACAACACGCTGTCCATCGACAGCGGCGGCAGCGGCACCGACGACGCGCCGGCGATCGCCGACACGTTGGGCGACGTCGATCTGAGCCTGGACCAGATCGAGAACCGAGAAGCGTTGCGGCCCTTGCTCGCAGCCCTCCCGGAGCGGGAGCGAACCGTGCTGTTGCTCAGGTTCTTCGAGTCGCTGACCCAGACGCAGATAGCCGAGCGCGTTGGCATCTCACAGATGCACGTGTCCCGGCTACTCGCGAAATCCCTAGCTCGGCTCCGAGACCAGTTGCAATAGCCGACGCTGTTCAGCCTGAAGCCGCGACAGCGCTGCCGGTACCGTTGCTGCGATCGGTAAGGCCGAATCCGGATCGCAGATCCGCAACAGCCGACTGACCGCGTTGCTGGGCACCAGCACCCACTCGACACCGGCACCAGCGCAGCGCACGTTCAGCGTGTGCAGCGCGGAAAAGCCTGCGGTGCCGAAGAAGTCGACGCCGGACAGGTCCAGGGCCAATCGCTGAGTGCGTTCCGCGTGGCGCAACGTGTAGTCAACGAAATCCTGGGCATTGGATGCGTCCAGATCACCGTGCGCGGTGATCACCGCGACCGACGGTTGCAGCCACCGCGTCGCGAACGACGCGGTATGGCTTTCCGTGCGGTCGACAGGACGGGAGGTAGTGATAGCAGTAGACATAGTTTGTTGTGACTCCATCAGTAGAAAAGCTTCGTACTGTGGTTCACGTCAAAAGTTCAAGGCCCTGGGTCCTCAAAGCCCACCGATGCAGGGAGTTCGTCGCCCTGCACGTCGATGACGTTTCCAGCTGGCTGTGAACTCAACCTGTGTTGACCATACGCCCAATCGCGGCGATTCATCAATCGATGTAAGCGGTTCTTAATAAAGGCTGCTCAGGCTGCGTTTTCGGCGAGTCTTTTCCGGCTGCGAAATGACAAGATTGCCGCATAGTCCCGAAAACGAAACGTGGACAGTCGAATTGCGTCCATGGGATAAGGCGAATTACGCTCGACGACCGGTGGGGTCCACAATATTGGCATGTCAGAGCACGTCGGCGGAGTGGTCCTCGCCGCAGGGGCGGGCACCCGGTACGGCATGCCGAAGGTGCTCGGTGGCGGAGGGCAATGGCTGCGCTCGGCGGTATCGGCCCTGCACGGCGGCGGATGCGACGACATCGTGGTCGTGTTGGGCGCCGCGATCGTCGACGTGCCGACACCGGCGCGCCCGGTGGTGGCGACCGACTGGTCCGAAGGGATGAGCGCTTCGCTGCGGGCGGGCATATCGGCGATCGAATCCGGATCCGCGGAGTATGCCGTACTGATCACCGTCGACACTCCCGACATCGGCGCCGCGGTGGTGCGCCGCGTGCTGGCCGCGGCCCGCACCTGTTCGTCCGGCCTGGCGCGGGCCGGGTACGGCCGGCGGCCCGGACACCCTGTCGTCGTGGCGCGCAGACACTGGCCCGACCTCGTCGCACGGGCGGAAGGCGACCAGGGTGGGCGCGCCTTCCTGCAGCAGCGCACCGACGTGGCCTGGGTGGATTGCGCGGATCTCGCGACGGGCGCCGATATCGACGTCAATCCCGAACCGTAACGCCCGGCTGCGTCGGCATTGATTTCACCGGTTCCACGAGGGGTAATGGTAGGCATGAGGATCACAATCATTGGGGCCAGCGGCCTGATCGGAACCAAGCTCGTTGAACTGCTCACCGCGGACGGCCACGACGTCGTCGCCGCGTCCCGCAATTCGGGCGTGGACGTCCTGACCGGCGAAGGCCTGGACGAAGCGCTAGCCGGCGCAAACGTGCTGATCGACGTGGTCAACTCGCCCTCCTTCGAGGACGAGCCGGTGATGAAGTTCTTCACCACGTCGACAACCAATCAGGCCGCGGCCGCCAAGAAGGCCGGCGTCGGCCACTACGTCGCCCTGTCCATCGTCGGACTCGACGGGCTGCCTGACAGCGGGTACCTGCGGGCCAAGGTCGCCCAGGAGAAGGTGATCACCGAATCCGGTCTGCCGTACACGATCGTGCGCGCCACGCAGTTCGCCGAGTTCACCGGTGCGATCACCGAGTCCATGATCGTCGGCGACGAGGTGCACGTTCCCGATGCGTTGATCCAGCCGATCGCCGCCGACCAGGTGGCCTCCGAGGTCGCACGCGCTGCGGTCGCCCAGCCGCTCAACGACTTCGTGAACATCGGTGGGCCGGAAAAGATCTCGTTCGAGCAGATGGCCCGCGACGCCCTTGCGCGCAAGGGCGACGACACCAAGACAGTCGTCGTCGACCCGAAAGTCGGCTACTTCGGAACGGCGCTGAAACTGCGCAGCCTGGTGACGCCCGACTAGATCTACTTGATCTCGGCGAGCACCGTGCCCTGCGTGATGGCCGCACCCGCTTCGACGGCCAGGCCGGTGATGGTGCCGTCCTTGTGGGCGGTGACGGGGTTCTCCATCTTCATCGCCTCGAGCACGACCACCAGATCGCCGGCTGCGACCTGCTGACCCTCCTCGACTGCGACCTTGACCACGGTGCCCTGCATCGGGGCGGTCACCGCGTCACCGGACGCGGCGGCGCCGGCCTGTGAGCCGCGCTTGCGGGGTTTGGGCTTCTTCCGGACGACGCCGGGGGCTGCCGCGGTGCCGTTGCCGAGGGCCAGGTCGCCGGGCAGTGACACCTCGAGCCGGCGGCCGCCGACCTCGACGACGACCGTCTGACGCGGGATGGTGTCTTCTTCCTCGATCGGGTCGCCACCGGTGAACGGCTCGATCTGGTTGTCCCACTCGGTCTCGATCCAGCGGGTGTGCACGGTGAAGCCGTTGTCGTCGCCGATGAACGCCGGGTCGGACACCACGGCCCGGTGAAACGGGATCACCGTGGCGAGGCCCTCGACGGTGAACTCGTCCAGCGCACGCCGGGACCGCTGCAGCTGCCTCCTGGCGGGTGGCGCCGGTGACGATCAACTTGGCCAGCATCGAGTCGAACTGCCCGCCGATCACCGAGCCGGTTTCCACGCCGGAGTCCAGCCGCACACCGGGGCCGGTCGGCGGGTTGAACTTGGTCACCGGGCCGGGGGCGGGCAGGAAGCCGCGGCCGGCGTCTTCGCCGTTGATGCGGAACTCGATCGCATGCCCGCGCGGGGTGGGGTCTTCGGTGATATCGAGCGCGTCGCCGTTAGCGATGCGGAACTGTTGGCGGACCAGGTCGATGCCCGAGGTCTCCTCGGTGACCGGGTGCTCCACCTGCAGACGGGTGTTGACCTCGAGGAAGCTGATCAGCCCGTCCTGGCCGACCAGGTACTCGACGGTGCCGGCGCCGTAGTAGTGCGCTTCCTTGCAGATCCGCTTGGCCGACTCGTGGATCTCCTTGCGCTGCGCGTCGGTCAAAAACGGCGCGGGCGCCTCCTCGACCAGCTTCTGGAAGCGGCGCTGCAGCGAGCAGTCACGGGTGCCCGCGACGACCACGTTGCCGTGCTGGTCGGCGATCACCTGGGCCTCGACGTGGCGCGGCTTGTCCAGGTAGCGCTCCACGAAGCACTCGCCGCGGCCGAACGCCGCGACCGCCTCGCGGGTGGCGGAGTCAAAAAGCTCGGGAATCTCCTCGATGGTGCGGGCCACCTTCATGCCGCGGCCGCCGCCGCCGAACGCCGCCTTGATCGCCACCGGGACGCCGTACTCCTTGGCGAACGCGACGACCTCGTCGGCGTCCTTGACGGGGTCCGGTGTGCCGGGAACCAGCGGCGCCTGGGCGCGGGCCGCGATGTGACGGGCGGTGACCTTGTCGCCGAGGTCGCGGATGGACTGCGGGCTGGGGCCGATCCAGATCAGCCCGGCGTCGATGACCGCCTGCGCGAAATCGGCGTTCTCCGAAAGGAATCCGTAGCCGGGATGGATCGCGTTGGCGCCGGACTTCTGCGCTGCGTCGAGCAGTTTGCCGAAGTCGAGGTAGGACTCCGCCGACGTCTGGCCGCCGAGTGCGAAGGCTTCATCGGCAAGGCGAACGTGTGGCGCGTCGGCGTCGGGTTCGGCGTACACGGCCACGCTCGGGATCCCGGCGTCCTTGGCCGCACGGATCACCCGGACCGCGATCTCCCCGCGATTGGCGACCAGCACCTTGGAGATGCGTGAGCTGGCGTGACTGGGCACTGCGCCTCCTGATGGGAACATGTCTAAGAAACGTCTTTAAGAAAAGTATCCCGCGCAGTTTAAGCGCCCACGCCGTGCCGACGGCAATTGACCCTGAATAGCCGGACGTCTAGCTTGCTTGCCCATGGGACTGCTTGAAGGTCGGGTAGCGATCGTCACCGGCGGGGCGGGCAATCCGGTGCGCACATCTTCAGCGGGCCATCGACGTCTCCGAAGACGAGTGGGACGGCGTGATCTCGAGTCACCTGAAAGGGACGCCCTACTGCGCGGCCAAGGCCGGAGTCTCGGCCTGATGCGCGCCATCACCGTGTGCCCGGCAGGGGTAGAGGGCGTGCACGGACCGATCGCCGATCGGTTGGTCGGTCCGTCGGCCAACGTGGCTCCGCTGGTCGCCTACCTCGCCAGTGAGCAGGCGGGCTGGATCAACGGCCACGTCTTCGACATCTCGGGTTCCGGCAGGCTGGGCTGTTCGAGCCGATGTACTCGAGCGAGCCCCGTCAGCGGCCGCGGCTGCTGCCGCCCGCCGGTGAGCAACTCGACCAGTTACCCGAGGGCATTTCGCCGCTGCTGTACGAAATGCTTTCCACCGCAGGGCTTTTCCCGGCACCCGAGACGCCGCCGCGTACTCCGTGGCGTTGAGGGCCGCTAGCGCAGGTGCCGCTTGATCCTGGCCAGCATCGCAGACATGCCACGCAACCGAAGCGGGCTGATCAACGCCGCCAGTCCCAGGTCGGTGTAGAAGTCGTCGGGCACGGCGAGGATGTCGTCGGCGGGCTGTTCGTCGAGGCCTGCCGCCAGGATCGCGGCGAAACCACGCGTGGTCGGAGCCTCGGGCGGCGCGCTGAAGAACAACCGCACGCGGTCGCGGTCTTCGGCGTCGACATGAAGGAACAGCGGCGACTGGCATTCGGGTACCGGCTCCATCGCCGCCTCTTCGAGGTCGGCGGGCAGGGGTGGAAGCTCGCCGGCGAACTCCAGCAGCAGCTGCAGCTTGTCCTGGCCGGTGACCTCTTTGAAGTCCGACACCACTTCCGCCAGTGGCGCTGGCATGGCGCTCATTAGGACCCCGGGTCCTCTCCAACGGCCACAGGCACCCGCACCGCGTTGCCCCACTCGGTCCACGAGCCGTCGTAGTTGCGCACCCCGGGCAGGCCCAGCAGGTGGGTCAGCACGAACCAGGTGTGGCTGGACCGCTCTCCGATGCGGCAGTAGACGATCGTCTTGTCGTCGGGCGTCAGGAAGCCGTACAGGTCCTCGAGTTCTGCGCGGCTGCGGAACCGGCCGCTGTCCTGGGCGGCCTTCGCCCACGGAATCGAGCGGGCAGTGGGGATGTGGCCGCCGCGCAGCGCGCCTTCCTCCGGGTAGTCCGGCATGTGGGTGCGCTCGCCGGTGTACTCCTGCGGGGAGCGCACGTCGATCAGCGGCTGGGCGCCGAGAATGCCCAGTACCTCGTCCTTGAACGCCCTGATCGGCGCGTCGTCGCGCGCGACGACCGGATAGCCACTGGTCTGTTTGGTCGGCACGTCGAGCGTGGTATCGCGGCCGTCTGAGATCCACAGGTCGCGGCCGCCGTCGAGCAGCCGCACGTCGGGGTGGCCGAAGAGGGTGAACACCCACAGCGCGTAGGCCGCCCACCAGTTGCTCTTGTCGCCGTAGATCACCACGGTGTCGTCGCGGGAGATGCCCTTGCGGTTCATCAGCTCCGCGAACTGCTCACCGTTGATGTAGTCGCGTACGTGCGGATCGTTGAGATCGGTGTGCCAGTCGATCTTCACCGCGCCGGGAATGTGGCCGGTGTCGTAGAGCAGCACGTCCTCGTCGGACTCGACGACCGCCAGCCCCGGCCTGCCGAGGTTGCTCGACAGCCAGTCGGAGGTGACCAGCCGTTCCGGATGGGCGTAAGCGGTGAGGGCGGGATCGGGGTCTGCAGGCAGTGGCACACCTCGAGCCTACAGCGGGTTCTGCGCCCAAAGTTCGGCGATGGACAGCCCCGCGCGGGCGAACAACCTGCGCATCGTGGGCAACCCGAGCCCCACCACGTTGGACGGATCGCCGTGAATGCCGTCGATGAACCACCCGCCCAGACCATCGATGGTGAAGCCGCCTGCCACCCGCAGCGACTCCCCGCTGGCCAGGTATGCGGTCAGGTCTTCCTCCAAAGGTGTGCCGAAATTGACTGTGGTGCACGAAAACTCGACGTCACTATGGGTCATGGCGCCGTCCCGCAGCCGGATCACGCAGTGCCCGGTGTACAGTACGCCCGACCGGCCGCTCATCGAATCCCACTGCCGTCGCGCCTCGGCGACGGAATCCGGCTTACCCCGCAGCGTGCCGTCGATGTACAGCATCGAATCACAGCCGATGACAACGCAATCCGCGGTCACCGCCGCATCGAGGCGCTCGACGACCTGCTCGGCCTTGGCGCGGGCCAGCGCGTTGGCGATGTCGCCCGGTTGTGCATCGGGGCCCTGCGCGGCGATGACGGCGTCCTCGTCGACACCCGAAACGGCAACCACGGGATCGATTCCGGCTTGGCGCAACACCGTTCGCCTGCCCGGTGAGGCGGACGCGAGCACCACGCGCGTCATCGGCGCATGTACGTCCGCTCCAGCAGCGTCACCCGCTGCCAACTGGAAACCTCGTAGCGCAGCTTGCTGACGGGGTGGCCCCACATGTTGTGCCGCTCCAGCTCCTCCTGCGGCGGGCTTCCTGCGGCGGCGGCCAGCACGCCCACCAGCGCCGCCAGCTCATCCTCGGTCGGCTCGCCCTTGAGCACCTTGAAGTGGGGCTCTTGGGTTCCGTGGGTTTCGTTTGGTTCGGTCATAGCGGAATGTTCCCGTGCTTCTTCGGCGGCATCTGAGTGATCTTGCGTTCCAGCAGCCGCAGTGCGGTGGCCACATACCCCCGGGTGTGCGACGGCGGGATGACCGCGTCGACGTACCCACGCTCGGCGGCGATGTAGGGATTCACGAGGGTGTCCTCGTAATCTTGCTGGAGCTTTAGCCGCACCGCATCAACGTCTTCGCCGTCCTTTCCTGCTTCCTTGAGCTGCTGGCGATAGACGAAGCCGACGGCGCCGGACGCGCCCATGACCGCGATCTGCGCGGTTGGCCATGCCACGTTCACGTCGGCGCCCATTTCCTTGGAGCCCATCACGCAGTAGGCGCCGCCGTAGGCCTTGCGGGTGATGACGGTGATCTTGGCGACGGTGGCCTCACCGTAGGCGTAGAGCAGCTTGGCGCCGCGCCGGATGATGCCGTTGTACTCCTGGTCGGTGCCCGGCAAAAAGCCCGGCACGTCGACCAGCATCACGATCGGGATGTTGAAGCAGTCGCAGGTCCGCACGAACCGGGCGGCCTTCTCCGAGGCGTTGATGTCCAGGCAGCCGGCGAACTGGGTGGGCTGGTTGGCGACGATGCCGACCGGACGGCCGTCGACGCGTCCGAAGCCGATGATGATGTTCGTCGCGTAGCCGGCCTGGACCTCGAGGAACTCGTCGTCGTCGAGGATGCGCGTGATGACCTCGTGCATGTCGTACGGCTGGTTCGGCGAGTCCGGGATCAGCGTGTCCAGCTCGAGGTCCTCGTCGTTGAGGTTGTCCTCGATGCCGCCTTCGGGCACGGGCGCCGGATACCGCGGCGGATCGGCGTGGTTGTTGCTCGGCAGATAGCTCAGCAGGTCGCGGACGTAGTCGAACGCGTCCTGCTCGCCGGACGCGACGTAGTGCGCCAGGCCGGATTTCGCCATGTGGGTGTGCGCGCCGCCGAGCTCCTCCATCGTCACCTCCTCGCCGGTGACCGTCTTGATCACGTCCGGCCCGGTGATGAACATCTGGCTGGTCTGGTCGACCATGATGACGAAGTCGGTCAGTGCGGGTGAGTACACGTGGCCGCCTGCCGCGGCGCCCATGATCAGCGAGATCTGCGGGACGACGCCGGAGGCCAGGATGTTGTTGTGGAAGATGTTGCTGTACAGGCCAAGTGAGACCACGCCCTCTTGGATGCGCGCACCCGCGCCATCGTTGATGCCGATGAGCGGGCGGCCGGTCTTGATGGCCAGCTCCTGGACCTTGACGATCTTCTCGCCGTAGACCTCACCGAGACTGCCACCGAACACCGTCGCGTCCTGGCTGAAGATGCAGACGTCGCGGCCGTCGATCGTGCCGTAACCGGTGACGACGCCGTCGCCCAGCGGCCGGTTCTCCTGCAGCCCGAAGTTGACACTGCGGTGCTTGGCCAGCGCGTCGAGCTCGACGAACGAGTCGTCGTCGAGCAGCGCCAGGATGCGCTCGCGGGCGGTCAGCTTGCCCTTGGCGTGGACCTTCTCGACCGCCGCCTCGCCGACCGGGTGCAGCGTTTCTTCGGTCCGCCTGAGCAGGTCGGCCAGCTTCCCCGCGGTGGTGTGAATGTCCACCTGGTGTTCGGCGGAAGGCTCGGCAGTGTGCGCGGTGTCTTTTCCGCTCCTCGCGTCCGCGGTGTCTTTTCCGCTCCTCGCGTCCGCGGTGTCCTTGGCGGTGCTCGTCATGGTGATCGATGCTATCTGGAGGTCTAGCCATAGGCTGATCCGGTGCACGGTGCCCATTCCCCGGCCCAACCCCGCGGTCCCCTCGACCTCGATCGGCTGCGCGTGGCCTTGGTCGGGCCCGGCCGCGCATGGCGGCGCGTCGACGTCGTCGAGGAGACCGGCTCCACCAACGCCGACCTGCTGGCGCGCGCCGCCGCAGGTGAGGACATCGACGGCGCGGTACTGCTGGCCGAGTACCAGAGTGCAGGCCGCGGCAGGCACGGTCGAAGCTGGTCGGCGCCGGCCCGGTCGCAGATCGCGGCGTCGGTCGGTGTCGGCGTCGCCGCAGTGCCCAGCGAGACGTGGGGCTGGCTGCCCCTGCTGACCGGGGTCGCGGTGGTGGACGCGCTCGACGAGATCACCGGCGTGACCGCAGGCCTGAAATGGCCCAACGACGTCCTGGTGGGCACCGGGAAGCTGGCGGGCATCCTCGCCGAGGTCGCCGCACCCGAACCGGTAGTCGTGGTCGGCCTCGGCCTGAATGTGACCATGACCGCCGAGGAGGCGCCGGATCCGGCCGCCACGTCGCTCTCGATGCTCGACACCGCCACCGACCGGGCCGTGCTGGCCGAAGCCATCCTTCGGCACTTGGCGACCCGCATCGGCAGCTGGCGGACCGCAACGGGCGCCGATGCGCGGCTGGCCGCCGACTACCGGTCGCACAGCGTGACGATCGGTAACCGGGTGCGGGTCAGCCTGCCCGGGGACCGCGCGGTGCAGGGCGTCGCGACCGACATCGACCAACTTGGCCGACTGCGCATCGATACCGGCGCCGAGGTATTGACGGTGTCCGCAGGCGATATCACGCACCTGCGCCCGGTCAACCCATAGAGTTTCCCATCGTGGGTTATCCGGATAACGTGCTGGCCGCCGACGAGCAGGTGGTGCTGCACCGCCACCCGCACTGGAAGCGGCTCATCGGGCCGGTGCTGCTGCTGATCATCAGCACGGCCGCGGCCGCGTTCGTTGCTGCGATCGTCGACAAGCAGAACTGGGGCACCGCCAAAACGGTTGTGCTGCTGGTGATCCTGGCGGTGTGGCTGTTGATCGTCGGCTGGCTCACCGTGTGGCCGTTCCTCACCTGGCTGACGACACACTTCGTGATCACCGACCGGCGGGTGATGTTCCGGCACGGCCTGCTCACCCGTCAGGGCATCGACATCCCGCTGGCGCGGATCAACAGCGTGGAGTTCCGGCACGGGCTGATCGAGAGGATGCTGCGCACCGGCACGCTGATCATCGAGTCGGCGTCACAAGACCCGCTGGAGTTCCACGCCATCCCGCAAGTGGAGCGAGTCCACTCGCTGCTGTATCACGAAGTCTTCGACACCCTCGGCGGCGAGGAATCCGACAGCCGGTCGCCCGGCAGGCGTTGACGGCGCCGCGTGCGCCGCAGCGGGGTGACGTTGGAATCCTCGTGAGCCTCGTGCACGTCCTCCATCGCCTCGGCGATGCCGCCCGCGGTGAAGGTGGACTCGATCGCCTTGTCCGGGCTGCGACCGAACTCGTCGGGGAACACCCAGTGCCGGAATGCCCAGAACCGGAACCCCATCTGCAGCAGATTGCCGATGATGTAGGCGGAGATGAAGTCGGCGATGTTCTCGACGGTCAGCGACACGTCGGGCACACGCAGCTGCAGCACGTAACTGGAGAACCACAGCGGGGCCATGGACAGCAGCACGCCGACACCGCTGACCGCGAAGAACATGAGCGCTTCGTGATGACGCTCGCGACCGCCGCGATCCCGGAAGCTCCACTCGCGATTCAGGATGTAGGACGCGATCACCGCGACGATGCCGGCGATGATCTTCGCGGTCACCGGCTTGGGCTCCAGCACCGTGAGCTTGAGCGTGTAAAACACCGAAGAGTCGATGACGAACGTCGTCGCGCCGACGATGGCAAACTTTATGAGCTCGTGATGCCGCTCGGCGTACGGCCGGATCGGGCGAGGCAGCCGCGCGATCGTGGCATCGGTGAAGGACACAACAGCGCAGTGTACGGAAATCCGGTGGGTGACGCGTACCCGAGCAGGTCACGGCACCTGCGGCCATGACACCATGAACGCTGTGCCGACGACCCACAGCGCACCCCCGCTGGTGACCATGATCGGCGGCGGCCAGCTGGCAAGGATGACTCATCAGGCCGCGATTGCCCTCGGCCAAACGTTGCGCGTGCTGGCCGCCCAACCGGACGATCCTGCGGCTCAGGTCACACCCGACGTGGTGATCGGCGCGCACACCGACCTCGATGCTCTCCGCCGCGCAGCCGAGGGTGCCGACGCCTTGACGTTCGACCACGAACACGTGCCAACCGAGCTGCTCGAGAAACTGGTCGCCGAGGGGGTGAACGTGGCCCCGCCGCCGGAGGCGCTGGTCCATGCCCAGGACAAGTTGGTGATGCGGCGGCGGCTGAAGGCCATCGGTGCCCCGATTCCGCGGTACGCGCAGGTGACCGATGTGGCCGACATCGACGCGTTCGCGGCCCGCATCGGCGAACGGCTCGTGATCAAGACGGCGCGGGGCGGATACGACGGCCGGGGCGTGCTGTTGGCCCGCGACCTGGACGAGGCCCGCGACTTCGCAGGCCGCAACCTCGCCGAAGGCGTCCCGGTGTTGGTCGAGGAGCGCGTTTCGATGCGACGGGAGCTGGCGGCTCTGGTGGCCCGGTCGCCGTTCGGCCAGGGCGCGGTGTGGCCGGTGGTGGAGACCGTGCAGCGCGACGGTATCTGCGTGGAGGTGATCGCACCAGCGCCGGGTCTAGATGCCGAGCTCGCCAGCGCGGCAGGCCAGCTGGCGCTGCGGTTGGCCGGCGAGCTGGGCGTGGTCGGGGTGCTGGCGGTCGAGTTGTTCGAGACGGTCGACGGTGCGCTGATGGTCAATGAGCTGGCGATGCGACCGCACAACTCCGGCCACTGGACCATGGACGGGGCCCGGACCAGTCAGTTCGAGCAGCACCTGCGCGCGGTGCTGGACTACCCGCTCGGCGATACCAGTCCGATCGCGCCGGTGACGGTGATGGCCAATGTGCTTGGCGCCGCGGAGAAACCCGCAATGGGCATCGACGAACGGTTGCATCATCTGTTCGGCCGGATGGCCGATGCCAAGGTGCATCTGTACGGCAAGGCGGAGCGCCAGGGCCGCAAGATCGGCCACGTCAACGTCGTCGGTGAAGCCGGCGGCTCGGCCAACGACGAGCAGTACGTGGCGAAGCTTCGTGAACGGGCCGCGCGGGCGGCACACTGGTTGTCTAACGCGCAGTGGACCGACGGATGGGACGGACGTGGCTGAGGGCGATGAGCGCTCGCGCGAAAAGCATGTGCCCGCCGCCAGGGTCGGGCTGATCATGGGCAGCGACAGCGATTGGCCGGTGATGGAAGAGGCCGCGCATGCCTTGGCGGAGTTCGACATTCCCTTCGAGGTCGGCGTGGTGTCGGCACACCGCACCCCCGACCGCATGCTCGACTATGCGCGTACGGCGGCGGACCGGGGGATCGAGGTGATCATCGCCGGCGCCGGTGGTGCGGCCCACCTACCCGGGATGGTCGCGTCGGCTACCGCGTTGCCGGTCATCGGCGTCCCGGTGCCGTTGGCGAAACTCGACGGCCTCGATTCGCTGCTGTCGATCGTGCAGATGCCCGCGGGCGTTCCGGTGGCGACTGTGTCCATCGGCGGGGCCCGCAACGCCGGGCTGCTGGCGGTGCGCATCCTGGGCGCATCGGATGCCCAACTGCGCAAGCGGGTCGAGGAATTCCAGGACCAACTCGGCGCAGCCGTGCTGGAGAAGGACATCGCCCTGCGGGACCGGGTGCTCGGTACCGAAGGTAAAGTTACTGGCGAGTAGCAAGGAGTTCTGATGGCTGATAACCCAGATTTCGACGTGTTCAAGCTGCCCGACGAGCACAACGAGCTGCGCGAGGTGTTGCGTGATCTGTGCGAGAAGGAGATCGCGCCACATGCCGCCGACGTCGACGAGAAACCGCGCTTCCCCGACGAGGCACTTGCCGCCCTCAACGCGGCCGGCTTCTCCGCGGTGCACATCCCCGAGGAGTACGGCGGACAGGGCGCCGACTCGATTGCGACCTGCATCGTGATCGAGGAAGTTGCGCGGGTCTGTGCATCGTCGTCGTTGATCCCGGCGGTGAACAAGCTGGGCACGATGGGGCTGATCCTGGCCGGCTCCGACGAACTCAAGAAGCAGGTGTTGCCGACGCTCGCCTCCGGCGAGGCGATGGCGTCGTATGCATTGTCGGAGCGCGAATCCGGCAGCGACGCCGCAGCGATGCGGACCCGCGCCCGCCAGGACGGAGATTCCTGGATTCTCAACGGCACGAAGGCGTGGATCACCAACGGCGGCAAGTCCACCTGGTACACCGTGATGGCGTCCAGCGACCCGGACAAAGGGGCCAACGGCATCTCGGCGTTCATGGTGCGCAAGGACGATCCCGGATTCACCGTCGGGCCCAAGGAACGCAAGCTCGGCATCAAGGGCTCACCGACCACCGAGCTCTACTTCGAGAACTGCCGCATCCCCGGGGACCGGATCATCGGCGAGCCGGGCACCGGGTTCAAGACCGCGCTGCAAACGCTCGACCACACCCGTCCGACCATCGGCGCGCAGGCCGTCGGTATCGCGCAGGGCGCGCTCGACGCCGCGATCGCATACACCAAGGACCGCAAGCAGTTCGGCAAGTCGATCAGCGACTTCCAGGGCGTGCAGTTCATGCTCGCTGACATGGCGATGAAGATCGAGGCCGCGCGGCTCATGGTGTACACCGCCGCGGCGCGGGCCGAGCGGGGAGAGAAGGAGTTGGGTTTCATCTCCTCGGCGTCGAAGTGCTACGCCTCCGATGTGGCGATGGAGGTCACCACCGACGCGGTGCAGCTGTTCGGCGGCGCCGGCTACACCCAGGACTTCCCGGTCGAGCGGATGATGCGCGACGCCAAGATCACCCAGATCTACGAGGGCACCAACCAGATTCAGCGCGTCGTGATGGCCCGCGCGCTTCTGAAGTAGCGCGCTAGCTCTCGTAGAAGATCCAGGTGGCCATGCCGGCCTCCAGGTGATACGTGTTGTGGCAGTGGGTGATCCACTTCCCCGGGTTGTCGGTGTCGAAGTCCACTTCCACGGTCTGCTTGGGTGGCACCAGCACGGTGTCCTTGCGGGCGCGGGGACCGGGGCGCCCCACCACCTCGAAGGTGTGCCCGTGCAGGTGAATCGGATGGAACATCATGGATTCGTTGATCATCCGGATCCGCACCCGCTGATCGGGTTTCACCGCGATGCCGTTGTTCGGCGGGTCGTAGAGCTTGCCGTTGATCGGCCAGGTGTAGCCGTTCACCGGGCCGCTCAGCCGCGCCTCGATGACCTGGTCGGGAACCCTCGCGGGCAGCGTCACCTCCGGTGTCGGCGAGAGCGTTGCGGTGTCGAGCACCACCTCTTTACGGACTGCAGCGACGAAATCGTCCACCTTCACCGCGCTCGGCGCGTTGCCGACCCGAAGGTTCAGTTGCGCATGTCCCTGCTTGCCCTCGGGCACGGCGACCACCGGCACCGAGGCATTGACGGTGAACGTGGCATCGACGCGCTCGCCCATGCCGAGAATGACCGACTTCGCCTGAGCCGGCATCACCGGGTAGCCGTCGGTGTGGGTGACGTTCAGCAGGGTGTCCGGGACGGCCACCCGAAACGCCGTGTCCGATCCGGCATTGATGACGCGTAGCCGGATGCGCTGTCCGGCACGGTAATCGCGCACCTCGGCGTCGGCCGGGACGCGGCCGTTGATGACGAAGTACGGGTAGGTGACGTCGCCGCCGTCAGCGCCGAGCGGGCTGGTGGGGCTGACTCCCGGCCCGCCGGGCTCCATCGGCTTCATTCCGGTCTTGCGCAGATTCTCCAGCACCTGGTCCGGGTTGGTACCGGTGCCGTCGATCCAATCGTCAAGCACCACAACCAGTTCTTCGTCGTAGTCGGCTTTCTCGTTCGGATCCTCGATGATCAGCGGCCCGTACAGCCCACGGTCCAGCTGTGCGCCCACGTGAGAGTGATACCAATAGGTTCCGGCGTCCGGCACGACGAAGTCGTAGGTGAAGCTTCCGCCCGCCGGGATCGGTGACTGGGTCAACGGCGGAACGCCGTCCATGTCGTTGACGATCGCAAGGCCGTGCCAGTGAATGCTGGTGTCGGTGGGCAGCTTGTTCGACACCGCGGCGCGCAGCGTTTCACCCTTGCGGATGCGTATCTCATTTCCCGGCACCCGGCCGTTGTAGGCCCACGTGCGCACCGACACCCCGCCGAGGTCGATATCGGTCTCGGCGGGCTCAAATGTCAGGTCGACGGCGGGCGCCCGCGGCTCCGACGTGCGGGACGAACAGCCCGCCGCGACACCGGCCGCAGCGGTCAGCAGCAGGAACTGCCGTCGGTCGATCATGCATGCAGCGTGGCACTCCGGTGCTACCCGCGGGTGATTTTCTCCGTCTGGCGACGCCGCTCCTGCGCCGACGGTTCCGGATTGGCCACCTGCACCAACGAGCCACCGGCGATGAACACCGCAAGCAGGTTGTCGATCAGCTGATCGGCCGTGCTCCATTCCGCAGTGGACTGCACGCGGTCCTCAGCAGTGAATCCCTGTGCGGCGGAGGATGTTTCGGCAGCGGCGAGGAGTTCGGTGACCGACCGGCCGTCCAGCGCCGGGCCGGGATGGCGCTCGGGGGTGATCTGGTCGCCGTGCACGCGCACGGAGGTGGCGTAGTCGGTCACGCCGACCGGCAGGTCGGCAACGGGTTTGCCGAATGGGTCCAACGACAGCGCCGCGATCTCACCCGGCCCGACGGCCGCCTCGGCCTCGGCAATCCGGTCGGCGGTGCACAGCGCGACGTCGGCCTCGGCCGGGCCGAGCACGACCTCGGCCCCGACGTACCAGATCCCGAACAAGACCGCCGCGGTCTGCCAGTGCGCGGGCAACAGCACCGCGACCCGGCTGGCCGGCCCTGCACCGAGCTCGTCGCGTAACAGGTTGCCGGTCTTGGCCGCCCAGTTGGCCAGCGTGACCCCCGACAACTCGATCCGCTCACCGGACGCGTCGTCGTAATAGGTGATACGCGGCCCGACCGGATCCCGGTCGAGCAACGGGTCCAGCACCGCGGCGCTGAGGTTGGTCACGGTCAGTTGACGCACTCGGGATTGTCCGAGCCTGCGGTGATGATCGGCGACGGCGGGGGATCCTCACCGGTGGATTCGGTGGCCGCTGGGTCGGCCGTCGCCGGCGTCGGGTCGGTGCCGTCCAGCCCTGAGCCTGGACCGGTGTAGTCGTTACCCAGCACCACCCGAACGGTTCCGGGCGGCACGGACGGGTCGGCGGCGATCGGCAGCCCGCCCAGCTCCTTGGAAACCGCCTGCGCCCCAAGGTCATCGGGCGTGGCGGCCAGCACCTGGCTGGTCGGCAAGATACCCGCTTCATGGTTGCCGACCGGTCCCGGTGCGAAACCTGTGTTGGTCAGTACGGCCGACACGGCGGCGGCCAGGCCGTTGATATCGGTGGCGTTCACCACCTCGGCGGCTGTCTTGCTCGGCGTGTACGCCAATTCCTCGGTCTTGCCTTCGTCCTGCTCCTGCAGCAGGCTGGCGACCCATTCGTGCACCTGGTTGCGATCCACCCGCACCACGCTCTGCATACCGTCGTCGCTCCAGCCGTTCTCGTCCAGCACCGGGATGGTGGCGAACGCGACATTGCCCGCCGCCAGCTTCTGCAGCTGTTCGGCGAATTGCATGACGTCCCAACCGTCGGACAGCACGACCGAACGTTGCACGGCCTGCTGCAGCCGGTCCAGGGTTGCCGGGCTTGACAGTGTCTTGCCGGAAATGACTTCGTGGGCCAGGGAGGCCATCACCGCCTGCTGACGCACCACCCGGTCCAGGTCGCCGCGGGGCAGATCGTGTCGCTGCCGGACGAAGCTCAACGCCTGCGGACCGTCCAGCTTCTGCCAGCCTGCCGAGAAATCGGCCCCCGAAAGGGGTTCGTACACATTCTCTTTCAGGCAGACGTTCACGCCGCCGAGCGCGTCGGTGATCAAGGCGAAGCCCAGCAGGCCGATCTCGGCGTAGTGGTCGACGGTGACGCCGGTCAGGTTGGCGACGGTCTTGATCAGCGCCTCGCGGCCGGCTTCGGTGGCTTCCGGCTCGGCCACCGAAGGGTCCACGCCCTGTTCTTCGACCAGCTGCTTCAACTTTTCCAAGTGGACCGAGCCGTAGACGCCGTTGATCTTCATCTTCCCGATCCCGGGCGCGGCGACATACGAGTCGCGCGGGATCGAGATGGCGGTGGCCGACTTCCCGTTGTTGGGGATGCGCACCAGGATGATGGTGTCGGTGTTGGTCGCCTCGTCGTCACCGGCTCGCAGCGTGGCCAGCTCCTCCTCCGAGAGCGGGTTGCCGTGCGCGTCGGTCCGGCTGTCCATGCCGACCAGAAGGATGTCGATCGCACCGTCCTCGCCGCCGCCACCGAGCGCGTCCGAAAAGATGTGGTTGATCCCGGATTCGAACGAGCGGATCTTGCCCCACGCCACACCCGTCCCGACGACGATCGTCGCCGCCACCAGGACGGCGACGGTCCGGAACAGGCGGGAAGGCATCAGCCCAGGTTACTTGCGTTGGGGGCGCAGACCCGGTAGCCGCTTCCCGGCGTGCCAGACTCTGTTTCGTGGTGCATCGGATCGTGATCACAGGGGCAGGCGGGCAGGTCGGGCGGTTTTTGGCGCAGGAGGCCGGTCGGCAGGGCCTCGATGTGCTGGCCCTGACCTCAGCGCAGTGGGACATCACCGACGCCGGCGCCGCCGAGGGCGTCGTCGAACCCGGCGATGTGGTGGTCAACTGCGCGGCGTTCACGGCCGTGGACGCCGCCGAGACCGAGCCGGACCGCGCCCATGCCGTCAATGCCGTCGGACCAGGCAACGTCGCGCGCGCGTGTGCGAAGGTCGGCGCGCGGATGATTCACATGTCCACCGACTACGTCTTCAGCGGGGCGTTCGACGGCACGCCCCGGCCGTACGACATCGATGACGCGACCGGCCCGCTCAGCGTCTACGGCAAGACCAAGCTGGCCGGCGAGCACGAGGTGCACGCGGCCCTCCCCAACGGCCACGTAGTGCGGACGTCGTGGGTGTACACCGGCGTCGGGTCCGACTTCGTGGGCGCCATCCGCCGTCTGGCGGCGGGCGACGAACCCGTCAGTGTGGTCGTGGACCAGATCGGGTCGCCGACCTACGTCGCGGACTTGGTTGCGGCGTTGCTGCAGGTCGCCGATCGAACCACGGCGCCGCCGCTGCTGCACGTCGCCAACGAGGGCGCGGCCAGCCGGTTCGAGCAGGCGCGGGCCGTGTTCTCGGGAATCGGTGCGGACCCCGAACGGGTGCAACCGGCAGCCACCGAGGATGTGCCGCGGCCCGCACGACGTCCGCCGTATTCGGCGCTGTCCGGTCGCGCCGCGACGGCTGCCGGCCTGGCGCCGCTGCGCCCGTGGCGCGACGCGCTGGCTGAGGCGCTGGCCAAGGCGGAGCGTAATTGACAGCCCGCTACCCTCGACGCCGTGAGTGACGAACTGTTCGTGGTGACGGTGACGTACTCACCGGGGCCCCACCTCGGCCGGTTCCTGTCGACCCTGTCGCACGCCACCGAGCGGCCGGTGACGGTGATCATGGCCGACAACGGCTCGACCGACGGCAGTCCCGAGGAAGCCCTCGAACGGTTCCCCAATGCCCGGCTGCTGCGCACCGGCGGCAACCTGGGCTACGGAAGCGCGGTGAACCGCGCGGTGGCCGAGCTTCGGAAGGGCCCTGAATACCCCGACTTGTTCGTCGTCGCCAACCCCGACGTCCAGTGGGGCCCTGGCAGCATCGATGCGCTGCTCGAGGCGGCGGGGCGGTGGCCGAGGGCCGCATCGCTGGGCCCGCTGATCCGCGACCCGGACGGCTCGGTCTACCCGTCGGCGCGGCACCTGCCCAGCCTGATCCGCGGCGGCATGCACGCGGTGGTCGGTCCGGTATGGAAATCCAACCCGTGGACGGCCACGTACCGGCAGGACCGGCTCGAGCCCAGCGAACGTCCGGTCGGTTGGCTGTCGGGATCCTGTCTGTTGCTGCGCAGCGCCGCCTTCGATGACGTCGGCGGCTTCGACGAGCGCTACTTCATGTATATGGAGGACGTCGACCTGGGAGATCGGCTCGGGAAGGCCGGTTGGCAGAACGTATACGTGCCGTCGGCCGAGATTTTGCACGACAAGGGTCACGCCACCGGCCGCGACCCCGCCCGCAACTTGGCTGCGCACCACAGGAGCACGTACACTTTCCTGGCCGACCGGCACAGCAAGCCGTGGCAGGCGCCGCTGCGGTGGACGATGAGAGGCGCGCTCGCGGTGCGCTCGCGACTGGTGGTCGGCAAGAGTCGACGCAACTCGAAAGGACGGCGCTAGCTTGAGGAATCCAATCAGCCCGTCGGGTGTGGACGCCGTCATTCTGGTCGGCGGGCAGGGCACCCGGCTGCGGCCGCTGACGTTATCGGCGCCCAAGCCGATGCTGCCGACCGCCGGACTGCCGTTTCTGACCCATTTGTTGTCCCGGATCGCCGAGGCAGGCATCGAGCACGTCGTGCTCAGCACCTCCCACAAAGCGGGCGTCTTCAAGTCGGAGTTCGGCGACGGGTCCAAGCTGGGCCTGCAGATGGAGTACGTCGTCGAGGACGAGCCGCTGGGCACCGGCGGCGGGATCGCCAACATCGAGTCGAAGCTGCGGCACGACACCGCCCTGGTCTTCAACGGTGACGTGCTGTCGGGCGCCGATCTGGGCGCTCTGCTCGCATGCCACCAGAACAACGGCGCCGATGTCACCCTTCACCTGGTGCGGGTCGGCGACCCCCGCGCGTTCGGCTGCGTGCCCACCGACGCCGACGGCGTGGTGACCGCCTTCCTGGAGAAGACCGAGGACCCGCCCACCGACCAGATCAACGCCGGCTGCTACGTGTTCAAGCGCGAGGTGATCGACCGACTCCCCAAGGGCCGGGCGCTGTCGGTGGAGCGCGAGGTGTTCCCGCAGCTGCTGGCCGACGGTCTCAAGCTGTGCGGCTACGTGGACGCCAGCTACTGGCGCGACATGGGCACGCCGGAGGACTTCGTCCGCGGCTCCGCCGACCTGGTTCGCGGCATCGCGCCGTCGCCGGCTCTGCACGGGCATCGGGGTGAGTCGCTGGTGCACGACGGCGCCGCGGTGGCCCCCGGTGCGCTGCTGATCGGCGGAACCGTCATCGGTCGGGGCGCCGAGATCGGGCCGGGCACCCGGCTGGACGGCGCGGTGATCTTCGACGGGGTCCGCGTCGAGGCGGGGTCGGTGATCGAACGGTCGATCATCGGCTTCGGTGCCCGCATCGGCCCGCGTGCCCTGATCCGCGATGGCGTGATCGGTGACGGCGCGGACATCGGTGCGCGCTGCGAGCTGCTGCGCGGTGCGCGGGTGTGGCCGGGGGTGGCCATCCCCGACGGCGGCATCCGCTATTCCACCGACGTGTGACGCCTCGCCGCCTCTGCGAGTTGGGCCAGCCCGAAGTCGGTGTCCTCCGGAAGCGCGTCGAGCGGCCACCAGCGCAAGTCCAATGACTCGTCGCTGCAAGCGATTTCGGCGTTCGGCGGAGCATGGCCGATGAATTGCAGGTCGAGGTGACGGGTTGGCGCACCCAGCGAGCAGACCACCGGGTGCACGTGCAGTGCGGCCATGTTCGGGTCCATTCTCAGGTCGGCGATGCCGGACTCCTCGGACGCCTCGCGCAGCGCGGCGGCGAAGATGTCGGGGTCGCTGTCCTCACAGTGGCCACCGAGCTGCAGCCAGCGGCCGAACCGCGGATGCAGGGTCAGCAAGGCCCGCGTTCCCGTGTGGTCGAGCACCAGCGCGGATGCCGTGACGTGGCCCGGCACGCATTCCCGTTTGCACGCGTCCTCGCGGGCAACCACGAACGCCAGCACCGCGTGCCGGAGTGTGTCCTGGGCGGGGTCTGGTGCCTGCCAGGCGGTCAGCGTCTCGATCGTCGATTCGCGTAACCCCATTTTGCTCCTCGCGTGCGCGGCGCTCACTTGCGCACCAGCAGGCCTTCGGTCGGCGCCGGCTCGCGGGGGCCGGACGGCTCGGCCGCATAGCCGATGGCGATCGCGCCCAACGGGTCCCAATCGTCGGGCAGGTGCAGTTCCGCCCGGACCAAATCGGCGGCGAATATCGTCGAGCCGATCCAGCAGCTGCCAACGCCACGCACGGCAAGTGCGACGAGGAGCGCCTGAACGGCCGCGCCGACCGCGACGGTGAACATGGTGTGCTCGGCGGCAGTCCTGGCGGCGTCGGGGTAGCTGTGGGCGCCGTCGGGAACCATGAACGGGATCACCAGTTCGGGTGCGTCGTAGAGGATCTGGCCGCGGGCGACACGGCGTTCGACGGAGTCCGCCGCCTTGCCATCGCCGGTGAGGTCGGACCGCCATTGGTCTTTCATGCGGTCCAGCAGCCGGATCCTGGCTTCGGTGTCGGCCATCCACACGAACCGCACCGGATGGGTGTGGTGCGGCGCGGGAGCGGTGAGCGCCTCGCCGACGGCGGCTTCGATGATCTCCGGCGGGACCGGCTCCGCGCTGAACCGCCGAACCGACCGGCGCAGCAGTTGTGCTTGGCCGCGGCCCATCGCCAGTGCCTCCTCGGTGCCCAACCAGAACAGGTCCTCGTCGCCAGGCCGCAGCAGCGTGCGGGCATTGGATCCGTTGTCCCGCAGCGTCAGTCCGCGCACCACCGCAACGGGGATGCCCGCCAGCTTGCCCTTCACCAGATCGGCGGCGGCGGCGATCTCGTCAGCCACCGCGACCTCGGTGACCACGAGCTCGTTGCCGTGCGCGTCGTGCGATCCGGCATAGCCGTGCAACACCGTCAGCCCGGCCGCGCCGATGGCGGCGTCGATCTGGCCGTTTCGCCAGGCCCGCCCCATGGTGTCGGTGACGATCACGCCGACGGCGACGCCGAGCCGCTCGTGCAGGCCGGTGCGCAGCGCGGCGGCGCTTGCGTCGGGGTCGAGCGGCAGCAAGGCCAGCTCGGTTGCGCCGACGTTGGAGCCGTCGACGCCCGCAGCGGCCTGCACCAGGCCCAGGTTGTTCTCGGTGATCAGAGTGCGGCCCTTGCGTGCCAGCACCCGGACGGCTTCGGCGTCGATCAGCTTGCGCCGAAGCGCATCCCGCTCCTCCGGGTCTGCCGGCGCGGGCACGATGCGGCCCTCGCACTTGGACAGCACCTTGCTGGTGACGACCACGACGTCGTCGTCGCGCAGCCACGGCGCAGCAGCCGCCAGCGCGGCGGCGAGGTCGTCGCCTGGCCGGAACTCCGGCAGCCTGGTGACCGGAAGCAGTTCGATCCTGGCCGCGGAGCCATGGTCGGTCACGGCTTGACACCCGCCAGATCGAGTCCGGCACGCACCATTTCGGCCGTCGTCGCCGGATCGGTCATCAGCAGAGGCACCGATCGCACGTCGACTCCTGCGATCTCGGCGTGGTCGCCCTCGTGCACCAGCCAGCCGTCCAGGATCCCGACGCCCGAGCGCGGCCCGTAGTAACCGCCGACCGCCTCAGACGTGCTGGCCACTCCGATGACCGAAAGGCACTCGTCGGCCATGCCGCGCAACGGCTTCCCCGCGACAATGGGGGAGTAGCCGATCACCCGCGCTGAGGTCGATCGGAGCACTCCCCTGATGCCGGGGATGGCCAGGATCGCGCCGATGCTGACGACGGGGTTGGACGGCGCCAACAGCACCACATCGGCCGATGCGAGGGCTTCGGTGACCCCGGGGCCCGCGGTGGCCTTGTCCGCCCCGACGAAGGCGAAGCTGTGTGTCGGCACCTGCGCCCGGTAGCGCACCCACCACTCCTGAAAATGGATCGCCCGTCGTTCACCGGTCCCCTCGCCCGGGCCGGGATCGGTGATGACGACATGGGTTTCACTGCGGTCGTCGCTGGCGGGCAGCAGACGCGCGCCGGGGGCCCACCGCGTGCACAGCGCCTCGGTCACCTCGGAGAGCGGATAGCCGGCTCGCAGCATCTGGCTGCGGACCAGATGCGTGGCGAGGTCGCGGTCACCGAGCCCGAACCAGTCTGGCTGCACGCCGTAGGCGGCGAGTTCCTCCTTGGCATGCCAAGTTTCGTTGCGATGGCCCCAGCCGCGTTCCGGGTCGATGCCGCCGCCAAGGGTGTACATGCAGGTGTCGAGGTCGGGACAGATGCGCACCCCGTACATCCAGGCGTCGTCGCCGATGTTCACGACCGCCGTCAGCGAATGGTCTTGCGTTTCCTCGCCCGCGAACTGGCCGAGGCCGAGCAGGTGCTGCACCCCCAACAGGAACCGCGCGCCGCCGACCCCGCCGACCAGAACGGTGACCTTCACACCGACCGACACTAGGCCCCCGTGCGCCAACCGGTCTCGGCGCCGTGGTGTGAGAGACACGCCGGAGCGTCGACGCGCCGAATGGAGGTAACGAGATGGTATGTATTTCTGTTCTAGAGCTTGACCCTGGCAGCTAACACGTGTGTAATCACATGAGTGTCATTTTTCGGTTGGCCGGCCGGTTCCGGTGTCGCAGACCGAGATTCGATCACTTGTTCGAATTTGTGATGGCCGCACATCACCATAGTGGGGCTCCATAGCGGATCAGCGAGACCAGGTGAGGAGGCGGAACATGTCTTTTGAGCAGGCCGATTTCGACCGTCACGCCCGATTCGACAACCGGGTGCTCGGCTCAGTAGGCAATATCCCGCACACCAATACCGGGCCGGCACCAATTGGGTCAATACGACGTCCCCAATTGAGTTTGGTCCCGGATCGACCAGAAATCCATGCAGTTGCGCCGGTAACAACCCCGGCAACTACCGATGACCAATGGCAAGAGCGCGCGTTGTGCGCGCAGACCGACCCGGAGGCGTTCTTCCCGGAGAAGGGTGGCTCGACCCGGGAGGCCAAACGTATCTGCCTGGGCTGCGAGGTTCGCGACGCCTGCCTCGACTACGCGCTGGCCCACGACGAACGTTTCGGCATCTGGGGTGGCCTCTCCGAGCGGGAGCGTCGCCGCCTCAAGCGCGGCATCATCTGAGCGCGCGCACTCAGTCGTCGTCGATCGACGGGTCGATGACCGAGGGCTCGACGCCCAAATACGTGGCCACTTGGGCCACCAGAACCTCATGCAGCAACTCGGCGAGTTCGATGGTGTCCTTCGCCCGTCGCTCGATCGGCTTGCGGAACAACACGATTCGCGCGCGAGTGGAATTCCCACGGACATCCACACCCGCAGGAATCAGGCGTGCCAGCGCAATCGGACCGTCGGCGACGACCTCCGCCGGCCACTGCACACTGTCAGGGTCTTTCGGCGACATCCGCGGGATCTCGTCGACGGCGACGTCGACCGCAGACAGCCGGTCCTGCCAACGTCGTTCTATCGGCTCGTAGGCCTCCAGCACCGCCATGTCGAACCGCTCGGCCCGGCTGCGCCACCCCGGCACCGTGGGGGGAAGCAACGGGCCGCGCATGTCGCGGCCGCGGCGTGCTCCCCGGAGACTCCGCTCGACCACGGGAGAAGGGTAACGCGCACGCGAGGAGCGAAATGGGTAACGCGCACGCGAGGAGCGAAATGGGTAACGCGCACGCGAGGAGCGAAATGGGTAACGCGCACGCGAGGAGCGAAATGGGTTACGGTTGGAGATCGGCCCACCGACGGCTGCGTGTCCGACACCGTCGCGGGTTTATCCCGCGATAGCCTCTCGTTCGTGAATGTTCCCCGTCGCTGCTGCCGGCCCGGGTGCCCCCACTATGCGGTCGCGACGCTGACGTTCGTCTACTCCGATTCCACGGCAGTGGTGGGTCCGCTGGCCACGGTCTCGGAGCCGCACTCGTGGGACCTGTGCGTGAGCCACGCAGGCCGGATCACCGCGCCCCGCGGCTGGGAGCTGGTCCGCCATGCCGGGAAGCTGCCGTCGCACCCGGACGAGGACGACTTGATCGCCCTCGCCGAGGCCGTGCGCGAGGGTCGCGAAGCCCCGATGGCCGGGATAGCGGCAGGCTTCATCGATCCGGTCACGGGTGCCCTCGGTGGCGCGCTGATGGCGCCGGCCGCCCGTCGCACCGAGTCAACCGGCCGCAGGCGCGGCCACCTGCGGGTGTTACCCGACCCTTCCTACTAGCCGTCGCCGGGCGGATAGGCTGAGGCCAAGCAGTCAGCTTTGCAAGGAGTTCTATGTCCCGGCCCCCCGCGGCAGTCCACCGCGTCATCAAGGCGTATGACGTGCGCGGCCTGGTCGGTGAAGAGCTCGATGAGCGGTTTGTCGCCGACGTCGGGGGAGCTTTCGCACGGCTGATGCGTGACGAGGGCCCGAATGGTGCCGAAAAGGTAGTTATCGGGCACGACATGCGGTCCAGCTCGCCGTCGCTGGCGGAGGCGTTCGCCGACGGCGTGGTGTCGCAGGGCCTCGACGTCGTCCGGATCGGGCTTGCCTCAACCGATCAGCTGTACTTCGCCTCCGGCGTGCTGGACTGCCCTGGCGCGGTGTTCACCGCCAGCCACAACCCGGCGAGCTACAACGGCATCAAGCTGTGCCGGGCCGGCGCCAAGCCCGTCGGCAAGGACACCGGGCTGTCGGCGATCAGCGACGAGGTGATCGCGGGCGTGCCCGGATACGACGGTCCGGTGGGCAAGAAGGTCGACCGCGACGTGCTGGCCGACTACGGCGAATTCCTGCGCTCGCTGGTCGATTTGACGGCCCTGCGCCCGTTGCGGGTCGCCATCGACGCCGGAAACGGGATGGCAGGCCACACCGCACCCGCGGTGCTGGAACCGCTTCCGTCGATCACGGTGCTGCCGCTGTACTTCGAACTCGACGGCACGTTTCCGAACCACGAGGCCAACCCGCTGGACCCGGCGAACCTCGTCGACCTGCAGGCGCATGTGGTCTCGACGGGCGCCGACATCGGCCTGGCCTTCGACGGGGACGCCGACCGGTGTTTCGTGGTGGACGAATTGGGGCATCCGGTATCGCCGTCAGCGGTGACCGCCCTGGTCGCCGCGCGTGAGTTGAGCAGGGAGATCGGCGCAACGGTGATCCACAACCTGATCACCTCACGAGCGGTGCCGGAATTGGTCGTCGAGCGGGGCGGCACGCCCGTGCGGTCCCGCGTCGGCCATTCCTACATCAAGGCGCTGATGGCCGACACCGGCGCGATCTTCGGCGGCGAGCACTCGGCGCACTATTACTTCCGCGACTTCTGGGGCGCGGACTCCGGGATGCTGGCCGCCCTGCACGTGTTGGCCGCGCTCGGCGAGCAGCAGCGGCCGCTGTCGGAGTTGATGGCCGACTATCAGCGCTACGCATCCTCCGGCGAGATCAACTTCACCGTCGGCGACTCGGTGAGCTGCGTTGAGGCGGTGCTGAAGTCGTTCGGCAACCGCATTCATTCCATCGACCATCTCGACGGGGTGACGGTCGATCTGGATAACGGCAGCTGGTTCAACCTGCGGATCTCCAACACCGAGGCGTTGCTACGGCTGAACGTCGAGGGCCGGACCCCCGAAGACGTCGACGAAGTCGTCGGTCGGGTCGCCGCCGAGATCGCATCGCACACCGAGACATCGACATGAGCACACCGCACGCCACGATCGACCTCGACGACGTCGACAGCCTGCTCGCCGCCGACAGCAGGGGGTTGCTGCGCGCCGCCTCGATGGCCGGTGCGCAGGTGCGCGCCACCGCCGCCGCCCTCGAGGAGGGGGTACTCGAAGCGGTGGCTGCCGACTACCCGCCGCGCACGGTGATCTGGGTCGCCGGCCGGGGCAATGCCGAGACGGCCGGGTCGATTCTGGCCGCGGCGCTGGCAGGTTCGGCGGCCGCACCGATCGTCATCGGCTCCGAATCGCCACCGTGGATCGGCGCGCTGGACGTACTGGTCGTCGCGGGCGACGATCCCGGCGACCCGGCGCTGGTCGACGCGGCGGCCACCGCGGTGCGCCGCGGTGCCAGGGTGGTTGTCGTCGCACCGTACGAAGGCCCGCTGCGCGACGCCACCGCGGGCCGCGCCGCCGTGCTGGAGCCGCGACTGTGGGTTCCCGATGACTTCGGCCTGGCCCGCTATCTGGGCGCCGGTCTGGCCGTCCTCCGTGAGGTGGACCCTGGCCTGCGAATGGATCTCGCGGCGCTTGCCGACGAACTGGACGCCGAGGCGCTGCGCAACAGCGCCGCACGCGAACTGTTCACCAACCCCGCCAAGACGCTGGCAGACCGGATGTCCGGCCGCACGGTGGTGTTGGCAGGCGATTGCGCGGCGACGCTTGCGTTGGCCCGCCACGGCGGCGCGATCCTGCTGCGGATCGCACACCAGGCGGTGGCTACCGTCGGGCTGGCCGACGCGATCGTTGCGCTGCGCACCGGGATGGGCGGCCAGTCCGAAGCCGATCGCGAGGCGGCCTTGTTCCACGACGATGAGCTCGACGGGCCGCTGCCGGAGCGCGTCCGCACCTTTGTGCTGACACTGGATGCCGAACGTGCGGTGGTGGCGGCGCGGGTGGCCGGGCTGGACGACGTCGACATCGTCGGGGCCGAGGACGTTCCCGACGTCCCCGAGTCGCCGGTGCGGTCCGGGCGTCCCGAGCAGCAATTGGCGATGTTGGCCGTCCGCTTGGAGATGGCGGCCACCTACCTGCGACTGGTTCGAGGATAGGCGAGTGAACCTGCTACGTGGCGCGGTGCGGACCTATGCGTGGGGTTCGCGGACGGCTATTGCCGAATTCACTGGAAGGCGAAGTCCCACAGCGCATCCGGAGGCAGAGCTATGGTTCGGCGCCCACCCTGGCGACCCGGCGTGGCTGGAAACGGACAGCGGCGAGCATTCACTGCTGCAGACCGTTCGCGAGGACCCCGAGGGACAGCTGGGCGCGGCGGTGCGCAGCCGCTTCGGCGACGCGCTGCCGTTCTTGATGAAGGTGCTGGCGGCCGACGAACCGCTCTCGCTGCAGGCTCACCCGAGCGCCGAGCAGGCCGTGGAGGGCTTCGCGCGGGAGGACCGTCTCGGCATTCCGGTGTCCTCGCCGATCCGTAACTACCGCGACCGCAGCCACAAGCCGGAGCTGCTGGTGGCACTGCAGACCTTCGAGGTGCTCGCCGGATTCCGGCCTGTGCCAAGGACGGTCGAGTTGATGCGCGCGCTGGCGGTGTCCGAACTCGACCCGTTCGTCGGCCTGCTGGCCGGCCAGCCCGACGCGGACGGGCTGCGGGCACTGTTCACCACATGGATCACGGCACCACAGCCGGATCTCGATGTGGTTGTGCCCGCGGTGATCGACGGCGCAATTCACTACGTCCGTTCGGGGAAGAAGGAATTCGCGGCCGAAGCCAAGACCGTGCTCGAACTCGGGGAACGCTACCCCGGTGACGCCGGCGTGCTGGCGTCCCTGCTGTTGAACCGGTTGAGCCTGCGGCCCGGCGAGGGCATCTATCTGCCCGCGGGCAACCTGCACACCTACCTGCACGGCGTTGGGATCGAGGTGATGGCCAATTCCGACAACGTGCTGCGCGGTGGCCTGACCCCGAAACACGTTGACGTGCCGGAGTTGTTGCGGGTGCTGGACTTCACGCCCGCCAGCGAGGCGGCGCTTCGCCCCAAGACATCCGAGGACGGAATGGAACTCGTCTATGACACTCCGGCGCCAGAATTCTCGGTGTCGGTGTTGGGTCTCGAAGGCGACCGACTCGGCCACGAGGTCGACGCACCGTCCCGCCATGACGGGCCGCAGATCCTGCTGTGCACAGAAGGTTCGGCGGTGGTGCACGCCAAATCCAGCGCGGTGACGCTGGAGCGGGGCGCGGCGGTTTGGGTGTCGGCCGACGACGGACCGATCCGGCTGGTTGCCCAACGTCCGACCAAGCTGTTCCGTGCCACCGTCGGGATCTAGGGAAGGGACGAACTCCCGCAACCCGGAGCTGCCGGTGGTGCTGCTGGAGGACACCGGCGCCCTCGTCGGCCTGGTCTTCGCGCTGGTCGGCGTCGGCCTGACGGTGCTCACCGGTGATCCGGTGTGGGACGGCATCGGCACCGTCGCCATCGGTGTCCTGCTCGGCGCGATCGCCGTGATCCTGATGGTCGAGATGCACAGCCTGCTGATCGGTGAGGGCGCCACCAAAGAGGAGGATCACGCCATTCGGACCGTGCTCGAGCAGACCGACAACGTTGACCGCTTGATCCATCTGCGCACCCAGTACTTGGGTCCCGACGAGCTGCTGGTTGGCGCGAAGATCGCGTTACCGCCGTCGACCGACTTGGCCACCGTGGCCTCCACCATCGACGCGGCGGAGGCCGCCATCCGTGCGGCGGTACCCGCCGCGAAGGTCATCTATCTCGAACCAGATCTCGATCGGGCGCTGACGCCCTAGCGCGCCTGGCCGCCCGTCGCTCGGCCAGCCACAGCCGCATGTTGTGTCGGATGGTTCGGGCGACAAGCCGCGTCGACGGGACCATGTAGAGACTGTCCAGCAAGCTGAAACGGCGCAGAAACCATTCGGCGAGAACAGGATCCGTCTCGGCCGCGCCGAGTAACTGGTCGAACAGCCCACCCACCGGGCGATACCACCCGGGCATCGGTCCGGAGGCCCGGTGCAGTACCAGGTCGCCGATCGCGTTCATCGTCCACACCGGGTACGTCGACTTCGCGGTTGCAGTGTTGAATTCGCGGGCCAGGTCGGCGCCCGGCGCCTCCAGGGCCCGCCGCAGATGCCCGGCCTGCAGCGAGCTCATCGTCATCCCCTGCCCGAACGTCGGATTGAAGCTGACGACGGCGTCGCCGAACGGGAGGATGCCTGCCGGGAACCGGTCCAGCTTGTCGTACCGGCGCCAGCGGCTGGTGGGGTATTTGTGGAACGCCACCTCGCCGATGGGCTCGCCCTTTCGGATGGCGGCGGCGATGTGTGCGGGAACGACTTCGTCGGCCAGCGCGCACATCCCGGCGAAATCATGCGGCGGCTCGGTCTTGGCCACGCCGAAGGTGGTCAGGCCCCACGTGCCGTCCTCGTAATAGAGCATGCCCAGCCCACGCGGCTGCGCACAGGATGCGCCCGCAACGACGACCTTCTCTGTGATCAGGCCGTCGGGAATGCGCAACTGGTGCGTGGCGTAGCCGATGCCGACATCGACGCTGTCCTCGCGTGGGCGGTCAAATCCCCACTGCTCCAACCAGACCGGCAGCCGGGCGCCGCGGCCGGCGGCGTCGACGACGAGGTCGGCCGGTATCGCTTCACCGGTGTCCAGCTGCACGCCGGTCACCCGCTGCAGGGCCGCGTCGAAGCTCGGCTCGGCGATCCCGGCGTGCACTAAGTCCACGTTGGTGATCGCCATCACCCGGCGCCGGATCTGCCATTCCAGTTGCGGCCGGCTCGGCACATACGTCGTGAACTCGTCCCGCAGCCGATGCGTCGTACCGAGGACATGACCGGCGGCGCCGAAGTGGATGCAGTCCGGCCGATTCTCCAGAATCGGCACACCCGCGGCGACCATGTCGTCGAGCAGACCGGGGAAATGCGAGTCGAACTCCTGCGCGCCGCGCGCCATCAACAGATGCACGTGCCTGCCCTGCGGCACCGCCGAACGGTTGGCAGGACCGTCGGGCAGTTCGTCGCGTTCGAACACGGTGACCCGGTCGTAGAAGTCCGACAGCACCCGCGCGGCGCACATGCCCGCGATGCTCGCCCCGATTACGACCGCGTGTCCGCCGCTCCGCCCCATTGACGGGACAGTACTCGCCCGATTATCGACGCGTGTTCGCCAAGTCGCGCCATGGACCCCATCAGTAACCGATACCTTGAGCACAGCAGACCAGGGAGGATTGTGCGATGGCCTGGCGAACCAAGTCGGTGGAGCAATCGATCGCGGATACCGACGAGCCGTCAACTCGATTACGCAAAGACCTGACGTGGTGGGATCTCACTGTCTTCGGGGTCTCGGTGGTGATCGGCGCAGGCATCTTCACCATCACCGCGTCCACTGCGGGCAATATCACGGGCCCGGCGATCTCGATCTCGTTCGTGATCGCCGCGATCACATGTGGCCTGGCCGCGTTGTGCTATGCCGAGTTCGCCTCCACGCTGCCGGTGGCAGGCAGCGCCTACACGTTCTCCTACGCGACGTTCGGTGAGTTCATCGCCTGGATCATCGGCTGGGATCTGATCCTGGAGTTCGCGGTGGCCGCGGCCGTCGTCGCCAAAGGCTGGTCAAGCTATCTCGGAACGGTGTTCGGCTTCGGCGGCGGCACAATGGAATTCGCCGGCCTCCAAGTGGACTGGGGCGCGCTGCTGATCATCGCCTTCGTGACCGCGATACTGGCGTGGGGCACCAA
Organism: uncultured Actinomycetota bacterium; assembly: GCA_963800125.1. Classification (GTDB taxonomy): domain Bacteria; phylum Actinomycetota; class Actinomycetes; order Mycobacteriales; family Mycobacteriaceae; genus Mycobacterium. The sequence continues at coordinate 210,785 of CAWDAC010000055.1, forward strand.
GCTGTCGGCCAAAGTGAGCCTGGTGATCACCGTGGTCAAGGTGTCGGTCGTGCTGCTGGTGGTCGCCGTCGGGGCGTTCTACATCAAGTCCTCCAACTACACGCCGTTCATCCCGCCCGCGGAGTCCGGCAGCGGCGGGGGCACCGAACAGTCGCTGCTGTCGCTGATCACCGGGGCCGAGGGCAGCAACTACGGCTGGTACGGCCTGCTGGCGGGCGCGTCGATCGTGTTCTTCGCGTTCATCGGCTTCGACATCGTCGCCACCACCGCCGAGGAGACCAAGAATCCGCAGCGCGACGTCCCGCGCGGCATCCTGGCCTCGCTGGCCATCGTCACCGTGCTCTACGTCGCGGTGGCCGTCGTGCTGACCGGCATGGTGCACTACACCGCGCTCAGGGAGGCCGGTGAGAAGGCGAACCTGGCGACGGCGTTCTCCGAGAACGGAGTGCACTGGGCCGCGAAGGTGATCTCGATCGGCGCGCTCGCGGGGCTGACCACCGTCGTCATCGTCCTGGTCCTCGGCCAGACGCGGGTGCTGTTCGCGATGTGTCGCGATGGCCTGCTGCCCCGGGCGATGGCCAAGACCGGACCGCACGGCACGCCGGTGCGCATCACGATTCTGGTCGGCGTGCTGGTGGCGATTGCCGCGTCAGTGTTCCCGATGGGCAAGCTCGAGGAAATGGTGAACATCGGCACCCTGTTCGCATTCGTGCTGGTGTCGGCGGGCGTGATCGTGCTGCGCCGCTCGCGTCCGGATCTGCAGCGCGGCTTCCGCGTGCCGTGGGTCCCGCTGCTACCGATCGCCGCGATCCTCGCCTGCCTCTGGCTGATGCTCAACCTGACGGGGCTGACCTGGATCCGCTTCCTGATCTGGATGGTCATCGGTGTCGCCGTCTACTGGCTGTACGGGCGCCGCCATTCGGTGCTCGCCCAGCGGGAGACCGCCACTATCAAATGATCCCACTGGCGCTTTACAAAGCGACTGTCTCTGTCTAGACAGACGACAAATCTGCCTCTATAGTCAAGTCACCAACGTGATGGCACTGTCAGGGAGGTAGGGACGCCGTGGCTGAGAATGTTCGCGAACTATCGCAACTCGGGGTCGACCAGTGGCGGGACAAGAAGCGACATCTGTGGCTGATGGGCCTGATCGCGCCCACGGCGCTGTTCGTCGTACTGCCGATCGTCTGGGCGTTCAACCAGTTCGGCTGGCACGCCGCGTCGCAGGTGTTCTTCTGGATCGGCCCGTTCCTGCTCTACGTCCTGTTGCCCGCGCTCGACCTGCGGTACGGCCCGGACGGGCAGAACCCGCCCGACGAGGTGATGGAGCGGCTCGAGAGCGACAAGTACTACCGCTACTGCACCTACATCTTCATCCCGTTCCAATACGCCAGCGTGATCTTCGGCGCCTACCTGTTCACCGCGTCGGACCTCAGTTGGCTGGGCTACGACGGCGGGCTCAGCTGGCCGGCCAGGATCGGCGTGACGCTGACGGTGGGCGTGCTCGGCGGGATCGGCATCAACACGGCCCACGAGCTCGGCCACAAGAAGGACTCGTTGGAGCGGTGGCTGTCGAAGATCACCTTGGCGCAGACCGCGTACGGCCACTTCTACATCGAGCACAACCGCGGCCACCACGTCCGGGTCGCCACCCCGGAGGATCCGGCGTCGGCCCGCTTCGGCGAGACGCTCTGGGAGTTCCTGCCGCGCAGCGTGTGGGGGAGCCTGCGGTCGGCCTGGCAGCTGGAGGCGCAGCGCATGCGGCGGCTCGACAAGAGCCCGCTGTCCATCGACAACGATGTCCTCAACGCCTGGCTGATGTCGGTAGTGTTCTGGGGCGTGCTGATCGCGGTGTTCGGCCCGGCGCTGATCCCGTTCATGATCATTCAGGCGGTGTTCGGGTTCACCCTGCTGGAGACCGTGAACTACCTCGAGCACTACGGGCTGCTGCGGCAGAGGGCCACAAATGGCCGCTACGAGCGGTGCGCGCCCGAGCACAGCTGGAACTCCGACCATCTGGTGACCAACCTGTTCCTCTATCACTTGCAGCGGCACAGCGACCACCACGCCAACCCGACGCGCCGCTACCAGACGTTGCGCAGTATCGACGGCTCGCCCAGCCTGCCCAGCGGCTACGCCACGATGATCGCGCTGACGTACGTCCCGGCGCTGTGGCGCCGGGTGATGGACCACCGGGTGCTCGAGCACTACGGCGGCGACATCACCAAGGTGAACGTGCATCCGCGGGTGCGCGACAAGGTGCTCGCGAAGTACGAGGAGCAGAAAGGCACGCTCGCATGAGCGCCTACCGCTGCCCGATCTGCGACTACGTCTACGACGAAGCGAAAGGCGCGCCGCGGGAAGGATTTCCAGCGGGCACGGCGTGGAGCGATGTACCCGACGACTGGTGCTGCCCCGACTGCGGGGTGCGCGAGAAGGTCGACTTCGATGAGATTTCTGAAAAGAGGGATGGAGTAAAGAAGTGAGTAGCGATGAGCGCTTGCGCGAAGAGCCGACCAACCCATTCAAGCTGTTTGTCTGCGTGCAGTGCGGATTCGAGTACGACGAGGAGAAGGGCTGGCCGGAGGACGGCATCGCCCCCGGCACCCGGTGGGACGACATCCCCGACGACTGGAGTTGCCCGGACTGCGGCGCGGCCAAGTCCGACTTCGAGATGGTGGAGGTAGCCCGTCCGTGACCGCTAGTGTCGCGCGTGTGACCCGCCCCCGAGACCGCGCACGCGAGGAGCGAAAAGACTTCAGCCGAAGCGCGCAGCGCATCACCTACGCCGAGGCGTCGCGGGTGCTGCTGCGCGATTCGATTCTCGACGGGATGCGGGACCTGCTGCTCAGCCGGGACTGGTCGTCGATCACGCTGTCTGATGTGGCGGGCGCCGCAGGCATCAGCCGCCAGACGATCTACAACGAGTTCGGCTCACGGCAGGGCCTCGCCCAGGGATACGCGATGCGGTTGGCCGACCGCCTTGTCGAGGCGGTCGCCGGCGCGATCACCGGCAACGTCGGCGACATCTACGCCGCGTTCCTGGAGGGCTTCCGGGACTTCTTCACCGAGTCCGCCGCCGATCCGCTGGTGATCTCGCTGCTCACCGGCGGCACCAAGCCCGACCTGCTGCAGCTCATCACCACCGACAGCGGCCCGATCATCTCGCACTGCTCGGAACGGCTGACGTCGACGTTCACGCACAGCTGGGTGCGTGCCAGCGAGGAGGACGCCGGCGTGCTGGCCCGCGCCATCGTCCGGCTGGCGATGAGCTACATATCGATGCCGCCGGAGGCCGACCACGATGTCGCCCGTGACCTGGCACGTCTGATGACGCCGTTCGCCGAGCGGTACGGTGTCATCGAATCGGATTAGCCGCGGCTTGGGACGGTAGGGCCGCGCGGGCTAATATTAACCAAGCTAAGTAATTGCGCGCGAGATGAAGGACGAGCATGACGACGACTGAGCAGCGGATGACCGCAGACGTTCGAAACGGCATCGACTACAAGGTGGCCGACCTGTCCCTGGCCGAGTTCGGCCGCAAGGAGATCAGGCTGGCCGAGCACGAGATGCCCGGGCTGATGTCGCTGCGGCGCGAGTATCACGATGTGCAGCCGCTGAAGGGTGCCCGCGTCTCCGGCTCGCTGCACATGACCGTGCAGACCGCGGTGCTGATCGAGACGCTGGTCGCGCTGGGCGCGGAGGTGCGCTGGGCGTCGTGCAACATCTTCTCCACCCAGGACCACGCCGCCGCGGCCGTCGTCGTCGGCCCGCACGGAACGCCCGAGCAGCCCAAGGGCGTGCCGGTGTTCGCCTGGAAGGGCGAGACCCTCGAGGAGTACTGGTGGGCCGCCGAGCAGATGCTGACGTGGCCCGACCCCGACAAGCCGGCCAACATGATCCTCGACGACGGCGGCGACGCCACCATGCTGGTGCTGCGCGGTGCGCAGTACGAGAAGGCCGGTGTGGTGCCGCCCGCCGAGGACGATGACTCCGCCGAGTGGAAGGTGTTCCTGAACCTGCTGCGGGAGCGCTCCGAGACCGACAAGACCAAGTGGACCAAGATCGCCGAGTCGGTCAAGGGCGTCACCGAGGAGACCACCACCGGCGTGCTGCGGCTGTACCAGTTCGCCGCCGCAGGCGAGCTGGCGTTCCCGGCGATCAACGTCAACGACTCGGTGACCAAGTCCAAGTTCGACAACAAGTACGGCACCCGGCACTCGCTGATCGACGGCATCAACCGCGGCACCGACGTGCTGATCGGCGGCAAGAAGGTGCTCATCTGCGGCTACGGCGACGTCGGCAAGGGCTGCGCCGAGTCACTGGCCGGCCAGGGCGCCCGCGTCACCGTCACCGAGATCGACCCGATCAATGCGCTGCAGGCGCTGATGGACGGTTTCGACGTCAAGACCGTCGAGGACGCCATCGGCGAGGCCGACATCGTCATCACGGCGACCGGCAACAAGGACATCATCACGCTGGCGCACATGAAGGCGATGAAGGACCAGGCGATCCTGGGCAACATCGGCCATTTCGACGACGAGATTCAGATCGCCGCGCTCGAGCGTTCGGGCGCCAAGCGGATCAACATCAAGCCGCAGGTTGATCAGTGGATCTTTGACGACGGCAAGTCGATCATCGTGCTGTCCGAAGGCCGGCTGTTGAATCTGGGCAACGCAACCGGTCACCCGTCGTTCGTGATGAGCAACAGCTTCTCCAACCAGGTGATCGCGCAGATCGAACTGTGGACGAAGAACGACGAGTACGACAACGAGGTGTACCGGCTGGCCAAACACCTCGACGAGAAGGTGGCCCGTATCCATGTCGAGGCGCTCGGTGGCCAGCTGACGAAGCTGACCAAGGAGCAGGCCGAGTACATCAACGTCGACGTCGAGGGTCCGTACAAGCCGGAGCATTACCGCTACTGACGCTGCCCCGTGCGTTAGCGTTCGGCCGGTGAGAAACGTTCAGACCACCGTCTCGTTCGATATGCGCTCGCCGGAGTGGGCGACGCCGACGAACGGGCTCTACCGCGCCGCGATCGAGATGGCGGCGTTCGCTGACGAGATCGGTGTCGACCGCATCAACTTGATGGAGCATCACGGCTCCGATGACGGTTATCTGCCGCAACCGTTCACGCTCGCGGCCGGCATGGCGGCGGTGACGACGAACGTTCGATTCTTTCTCGGGGCGGTGCTGCTGCCGCTGCACGATCCGGTGCTGATCGCCGAGCAGATCGCGGTCACCGACCTCATCTCGAACGGTCGGCTGAACGTCATCCTCGGCGCTGGCTACGTTCCGTTCGAGTTTGCGATGTTCGGCAAGTCGCTGAAAGACCGTGCCAAGCTCATGGATTCAGGCATCGACACGATCCTGCGCGCGTTGCGGGGTGAGCGGTTCGAGGCTGACGGCCGACCTGTCTACGTCCGGCCACTGCCGGTGCAGAGGCCCGAGGACATCATCATGGTCGGTGGCGGTGTGGTGGCGTCGGCGAAGCGAGCGGCTCGCTTCGGCGTCGGATTCGGGCCTATCTCAGCCGATCTGGTGGACGTCTACCTGAAGGAGTGCCACAGATTGGATCAGGCGCCCGGCCAGTACTTCCGGCCGGGACCCGTGCCGATCGGCATCCATCTCTGCGAGGATCCCGACCAGGGCTGGGCGGCCATCGAGCGCCACGCGGTCCACGTGATCACCGAATACGCCAAGTGGGCCGACCAGGACGGCGACGCGTCGAACTCGCCGTTCAAAGGGATGACTGATCCCGCGGTGCTGCGTGCGGCAGGCCTGTTTGCAGCATGGACTCCGGACCAGCTGTTGGCCAAGGTGTCCGAGATGCCGGACCGGTCGACGTTCGGATTTCAGCCGCTGCTGGGCGGGCTTTCGCCCGACGAAGGCTGGAAGAGCCTCGAATTGCTCAAGCAGACGATGCCAAAACTCAAATCGGCCGTCGCTGCACTCGATTGACGCTAGATTCTCACGACGTGGGTCGGGGGCTGTGTTGGTCGACGGCGAGCGGGCCATGCAGTGGGTCGCGGACCGCTTCAACGGCTTGCCCACAACACCCAACTGCGGCGAGTTCTAGCGCGGTCACACCAGCCACGTCTGCCACCGCCGGACCCGACTGCCTAGTTGCGGGCAGATAAAGAACCTCCTCACTCGGAGGCTGGTGTGACGCCTGGGGTTCGGCTCAGCTAGGGCGACGGGTTACCGCAGCGGTTCTTGAGGTCGATGATTGGTTGCCGGATACCCGCCAGGTCGGCCTGCGTTTGAGGGTGCGTCGTCAGGTAGGCGTCGAGCTTTGGGCGCCTCTGGTCTCGCGGCAGACCCTCCAGGCTGTTGAAAAAGTCGTTCACATCGGGGTGGGTGAACAGGTACGCCGACGTCGACGCCTGCACGCCTGCCCTGACTCCCTCCAGATCGGCGGCGCTGCAGTTCGGAGGATTGGCGGCAGGGTCTTCATTCGCATGCGCCGGCGGGGTGGCGGCGAATAGCGCCGCGCCGATCACTGCGGTGCACAAGAACAGCTTCATGACTCACAGTTTTGGGCACGCGGTGTTCCGCTGTGTACATCGCAAGCGGTTCCGCAGGAAACCCGAAGGTGACCCAGGGTTAGGCTCGCCGCGTGCTGATCGCGATCGAGGGTGTCGACGGCGCCGGCAAGCGGACGTTAACCCGGGGACTGCGCGGCGCGTTCGAGGCCGACGGCAAATCCGTGGCCAGCCTGTCGTTTCCCCGCTATGGGCACTCGGTGTCGGCTGACCTGGCGGCCGAGGCGCTGCACGGCGGGCACGGCGACCTCGCGACGTCGGTCTACGCGATGGCGGTGCTGTTCGCGTTGGACCGGGCGGGCGCGCGGGACGAGATCGACCACCTGGCCGCCGCGTATGACGTGCTGATCCTCGACCGCTATGTGGCCTCCAACGCCGCCTACAGCGCGGCCCGGTTGCACCAGGGAGCCGACAGCGACGTGGTGGCTTGGGTGCGCGATCTGGAGTACGGGCGGCTGCATTTGCCTGCACCGGACTGGCAGGTGCTGCTCGATGTGCCCGCCGAACTGGCCGCCGAGCGGGCCGAGCACCGCGCCAACACCGAAGCCGACCGGGCCAAAGACGCCTACGAGCGCGACGACGACCTGCAGCGGCGCACCGGCGGGGTTTACTCCGGGCTGGCCGCCGCCGACTGGTGCGGACGCTGGTTGGTGACGGGCTCGGACATCGACGCGACCGCCCTGACCAACCTCCTGCGGGGCCGCTAGCAGGAGCGGTTTTTGTAGCTGGCCTGCGGCCAGGTGCGAAACGCCCAGCGTGGTAGCCGGGTTTTATCTCGACCTGGTGACACCATGGACACCATGAGGCAAAGGATTCTGGTCGTCGACGACGACCCTTCGCTCGCCGAGATGCTGACGATCGTGTTGCGCGGGGAGGGTTTCGACACCGCAGTCATCGGCGACGGCACCCAGGCGCTGACTGCCGTGCGCGAGTTGCGGCCCGATCTGGTCCTGCTGGACCTGATGTTGCCCGGCATGAACGGGATCGACGTGTGCCGTGTGCTGCGCGCCGACTCCGGTGTGCCGATCGTGATGCTGACCGCCAAGACCGACACCGTCGACGTGGTGCTCGGCCTGGAGTCGGGCGCCGACGACTACGTCATGAAGCCGTTCAAGCCCAAGGAGCTCGTGGCCCGCGTGCGCGCCCGGTTGCGCCGGAACGAGGACGAGCCCGCCGAGATGCTCTCCATCGCCGACGTCGAGATCGATGTGCCGGCCCACAAGGTGACCCGGCAGGGCGAGCAGATTTCGCTGACACCGCTGGAGTTCGACCTGTTGGTCGCGCTGGCACGCAAACCGCGGCAGGTGTTTACTCGTGATGTGCTACTCGAACAGGTGTGGGGCTACCGGCATCCCGCCGACACCCGTTTGGTGAACGTGCATGTCCAACGTTTGCGGGCCAAGGTTGAGAAGGATCCTGAGAACCCGCAAGTTGTGCTGACTGTTCGAGGAGTGGGATACAAGGCCGGACCGCCGTGATCTTTGGCTCGAGGCGGCGCATTCATCGGCGTTCTGCTCCACTGATACGCGGGTTGAGTGCGTTGAGTCGAGCCATGCGTCTGGCCTGGCGCCGCTCACTGCAACTCCGCGTGGTGACTCTGACACTGGGGTTGTCGCTGGCCGTGATCCTGGTGCTCGGCTTCGTGCTGACCAGCCAGATCACCGACCGCGTCCTCGAAGTGAAGGTGCGCGCGGCGACCGAGGAGATCGAACGGGCTCGCAACACCGTCAGCGGGATCGTCGGCGGCGAGGAGACCCGGTCGCTGGACAGCAGCCTGCAGCTGGCGCGCAACACGCTCATCGACCGCAAGGCCGACGCAGGCGCAGGCCTGGCCGGCGCGTTCGACGCGGTGCTCGTCGTCCCCGGCGACGGACCGCGCGCCGCGACCGCGGCCGGACCGGTGCAGCAGATCCCCAACGCCCTGCGGGATTTCGTCAAGGCCGGCCAGGTCAGCTACCAGTACGCGACGGTGCACACCGAAGGCTTCTCCGGCCCTGCGTTGATCATCGGTACCCCGACGTCGTCACCGGTCACCAATCTCGAGCTATACCTGATCTTCCCGCTGAGCAGCGAGGAAAGCACCATCGCGCTGGTGCGCGGCACGATGGTCACCGCCGGCATCGTGCTTCTGCTCATGCTTGCCGCGATCGCGCTGGTGGTGGCGCGCCAGATCGTGCTGCCGGTGCGGTCGGCGTCGAGGATCGCCGAGCGCTTCGCCGAAGGCCATCTCACCGAGCGCATGCCGGTGCGCGGCGAGGACGACATGGCACGGCTGGCGGTGTCGTTCAACGACATGGCCGAAAGCCTGTCGCGGCAGATCACCCAGCTCGAGGAGTTCGGCAACCTGCAGCGCCGCTTCACCTCCGACGTCAGCCATGAGCTGCGAACCCCGTTGACGACGGTGCGGATGGCCGCCGACCTGATCTACGACCACAGCGAGGACCTCGACCCGGCGCTGCAGCGGTCGACCGAGTTGATGGTCAGCGAGCTGGACCGCTTCGAGCTTCTGCTCAACGACCTGCTGGAGATCTCGCGGCACGACGCCGGTGTCGCGGAGCTGTCCGTCGAACCGGTCGACCTGCGCGCCACCGTGCAGAGCGCGCTGGACAACGTCGGCCACCTCGCCGACGACGCCAAGGTCGAGCTCATCGTCGACATGCCGCCGCAGGAGGTCATCGCCGAGGTCGACCCGCGCCGGGTGGAACGCATCCTGCGCAACCTCATCGCCAACGCCATCGACCACGCCGAACGCAAACCGGTGCGGATCAGGATGGGCATCGACGAAGACACGGTGGCCGTCACCGTGCGCGACTACGGCGTCGGGTTGCGGCCCGGCGAGGAGAAGCTGGTGTTCAGCAGGTTCTGGCGCTCCGACCCGTCGCGGGTCCGCCGCTCCGGCGGTACCGGGCTTGGCCTGGCGATCAGCATCGAGGACGCCCGGCTGCACCAGGGCCGGCTGGAGGCCTGGGGCGAACCCGGCAAGGGCGCCTGCTTCCGGCTCACCCTGCCGCTGGTTCGCGGTCACAAGGTGACGACCAGCCCGCTTCCGCTGAAACCGGTTGGGCGCGAACGTAAGCCGCGCCGGTCCGCCCGCGAGCGTGAACCGGCGGGAGAAAGCGTGTGAGGCGCGCCCTCGCCGTCGTGGCGGCGTGCGCGATGGTGGCGCTGTCCGGTTGCGCCGGGGTACCGAGCTCGTCGGCTCCGCAGGCGATCGGGACCGTTGATCGGCCGGCGCCACCCAGCCTGCCCAAGCCGACGCCGGACATGGATCCCGATGTGCTGTTGCGGGAGTTCCTCAAGGCCACAGCCGACCCGTCCAACCGGCATCTGGCGGCGCGGCAGTTCCTCACCGAGTCGGCATCGAACGACTGGGACGACGCGGGTAGCGCACTGCTGATCGACAAGGTCGTTTTCGTCGAAACGCATGGCCCTGACCGGGTTTCGGTCACCATGCGCGCCGACATCCTCGGGTCGCTGTCCGACATCGGTGTGTTCGAGACGGGCGAGGGGGCCCTGCCCGACCCCGGCCCGATCGAATTGGTGAAGACGTCAGGCGGCTGGCGCATCGACCGGCTGCCGAACGGCGTCTTCCTTGACTGGCAACAGTTTCAGGAGACCTACAAGCGCAACACGCTGTACTTCGCCGACCCGACCGGCAAGACCGTCGTCCCCGATCCCCGGTACGTCGCGGTCTCCGATCCCGACCAACTGGCCACCGAGCTGGTCACCAAACTGATCGCGGGTCCGCGGCCGGAGATGGCCAACACGGTGCGCAACCTGCTCGGACCGCCGCTGCGGTTGCGCGGCCCGGTGACGCGTGCCGACGGCGGCAAGATGGGTGTCGGCCGCGGCTACGGCGGGGCGCGCGTCGACCTGGAGAACCTGTCAACGACCGACCCGCACAGCAGGCAACTGCTTGCCGCGCAGATCATTTGGACGCTGTCCCGGGCGGGCATCAACGGCCCTTACGTCATCAACGCCGACGGCGCCGCGCTCGACGACCGGTTCGCCGAAGGCTGGCAGACCTCCGACGTCGCGGCAACCGACCCCGGCGCGGCCGACGGTGCCGCCGCGGGTCTGCATGCGCTGGTCGGCGGTTCGCTGGTTTCGTTGGACGGTCAACAGGTACCGGATGTCCCGGGGTCCTTCGGCCAGATGGGCGACCAGACCGCGGCCGCCGTGTCGCGCACCGGGCAGGAGGTGGCGTCGATCGTCACACTCCGTCCGGGTGCGCCGGACATGGCGTCGTCGCTGTGGGTAGGTCCGCTCGGCGGTAATGCCGCGCAGGCGATGGACGGCCGCACGCTGTCGCGGCCAACCTGGTCGCTCGACGACGCGATCTGGGTGGTCGTCGACGGCAACAACGTGGTGCGGGCCATTCAGGACGCGTCCGGCCAGCCGGGCCGGATCCCCGTCGATTCCACCGCTGTGACAACGAGATTTCCGGGGCCCATCGCCGAGCTGCAACTGTCCCGCGACGGAACGCGCGCGGCAATGGTGATCGAGGGCCAGGTGATCCTGGCGAGTGTCGAACAGAGACCCGACGGCGGCTACGCGCTGGCGTACCCGCGGCGGCTGGGCTTCGGTCTGCGCAACACGGTGGTTTCGATGGCCTGGCGCACCGGTGACGACATCGTGGTCAGCCGAACGGATCCGCAGCACCCGGTGTCCTACGTCAACATCGACGGCGTGAACTCCGACGGCCCGAGCCGCAACCTGCTGATGCCGGTCGGAACTGTAGCCGCGAACCCGTCGACCGTGTACGTCGCCGATGCCCGCGGCATCCTGCAGCTGACCGGTTCGGCGGCCGAGAACGACCCGAGATGGGTCGAGGTGCGCCCGCTGATGGCGCCCGGCGCGCTACCGGTTCTCCCGGGCTGAGGCAGCGCTCTACCCGCACTGAACCAACGCTCGGTTTTCGCCGTTGTGCAGACAAATCGTCCCGAGTGGCCTTTGCTATCTGCACAGCCCTGATCTACCGAAAGGTTCGCGATGTTTCTAGATGATCTCCGCATGCCCCGGCAACAGGTGATTCGCGGGGCCGGGGTCGCGCTGGCCGCCGGTGCACTGGCAGCGTGCGCGAAAGACGACGAGAAGCCCGCGGCGACCGGCGAGTCGACAACGACACCGGCCAGTCCGGAAGCGGGCTCGGAAACTGCAGCCGCGCCGACCACCGCGGCGGCAGGCGGCGTGATCGCCAAAACCTCCGACGTACCGGTCGGCTCGGGCGTGATCAACGGCGAGGTCGTCGTTACGCAACCGGCCGCGGGTGAGTTCAAAGGCTTCTCGGCGAAATGCACGCACAAGGGATGCACGGTGAACAAGGTGGCCGACGGAACGATCGACTGCCCGTGTCACGGCAGCAAGTTCAACCTGGACGGAACGGTCGCCAACGGCCCGGCGACCAAACCCTTGGAGAACAAGGCCATTTCGGTCCAGGGCGATTCGATCGTCCTGGTTTGACCGCCGATCTCAGTTAGGCATCGCGGCGACGATCTGTTCTGCGGTCAGCGGAAGCGATCGCACCCGCACGCCCAACGCGTCGAACACGGCGTTGGCGATCGCGGCGGCCGTCGGTCCCTGCGCACATTCGCCGACGCCCAGTGGCGGGTTACCGTTGCCCGGCACGAATTCGACGTCGACGGCGGGAACCTCGGAGAACCGCAGGATCGGGTAGGCCTCCCAGTTATCGCTCGTGACGTTGTATCGGTCGAACCGGACACGCTCCTTGAGCGTCCAACTGGTCGCCTGGATCGCGCCGCCCTCGATCTGGTTGGCCGCCCCGTCGGGGCTGATGACGAGGCCCGCGTCGACGGCGATCGTCAGTCGGCGTACCTGCACATGCTCGACCGCCTCCACCTCTGCCACGACCGCGCAGTAGGCGCTCGAATTCTTGTAGCGCGCATAACCGATGCCGTGACCGAATGAGTCCGACCGCGTCCACTGCGCCCAATTCGACCGGCGTGCGACGGCTCCCAACACCGCGCGGCCGCGCGGGTCGGACAGGTGGGCAAGCCGGAACTCGACGGGATCGAGGCCGGCGTCCACGGCGAGCTCGTCCATGAACGATTCCGCGGCGAACACGTTGAGGTGCGCACCGAGTGACCGCAGCGCGGAGGTCCGCAACGGCATCGCCGGGATCAGGTGGTTGACCACTTCGTAGGACGGAAAGTCGTACCCGGGAACGGCATTGCGCCGTGTGCCGCCCCCGCGCTCCAACGGAGGTTCGGCGTTGGAGTGGATTGCGGTGCGGTCGCGGAGGCTGGTGCCCAGGAATGCCGGGGGCGGTGTCATGCCGGGGCGGCTGATGAAGGTGCCGCTCCAGATCTCGTGCCGCCATGACGACACGGTGCCGTCGCTCGCGGTCTCGGCAGAGATCCGGACCACTCCGGCGGTTCCCAGCGGCGCCCACCCCAGTTCGTCGGCACGCGACCACACCACCTGTACCGGCCTGCCCGGCACGGCCAGCGCGAGCAGCGCGGCGTCCATCGCGGCGTCGTCGGCGCCATTGTGGCCGTAGCACCCGGCGCCCTCGACGTGGCGCACCACCAACTGCTCCGGCCGCATTCCCAACTCGCGCGCGATCTCCCGACGCAGGTTGTGCACACCCTGGCTGTGGGACCAGATCTGCAGCTCGCCGTCGGCTGCCAATGCGACCGCGCAGGACGGTGCGATCGACCCGTGGGCGATGAACGGCCGATGGTAGGTCGCCGACGACGACCGGTGCGCCGTCTTCACAGGCGATCCGTCCGTGAGGACCGTGGTGTCGGCAGGAGCCCCCGTCAAAAACGCGGGCAGGTCATCATCGTCGGGCAGCGACGGGTTCTGTTCCCAGGTGGCGTCGGCCCGCAGCCGGTCCTCCGCCCGCACGGCGACCTCCTCGCGCTCGGCGATCACGCCGAGGAAGTCACCCTCGCGCACCACGGTGACGACACCGGACAGCTGTCGCGTCGGGCCGGTGTCGAGCGCGGTGAGCGTCGCGCCTCGGGACGGCGGGCGCACCACCCGGCCGTACACCATGTCGTCGAACTGCAGATCGTGCACGTAGCGTGGCCGCCCGGCGAGCTTGTCCGGCAGGTCGATTCGCGCAACGTCGGTGCCCACCACGCGGTAGTCCGAGTCCGGCTTGGGTTTGGCGCCACCGCTGGCAGGACGGTCCAGCACCGTCTCGTCGGCCAGCTCCCAGTAGCTGGTTGCCGAGCCGTCGCTACCGGTGATCCGGCCGTCGGTCACAGTCAGATCCTCCTTGGGCACCGCGAGCTTTTCCGCGGCGATGGTGAGGTAGAGGTCGCGCGCCTCGGCGCAAACCTCGCGCAGCGCGGCGCCGGACTGCTGGATGGACAGGCTGCCCGCGGTGATGCCCTCGTCTGGGCTGAGATCTGTTGCCGCCGAAGTCATTCGGACGCGGCCCACATCGACGTCGAGTTCCTCGGCGGCCATCTGTGCCAGCGCGGTGAGAACGCCCTGGCCCAGCTCCACCTTGCCGGACCGCACCTCGACCGTGCCGTCCGGCGCGATGCGCAACCAGTCGCCCAGGCGTGGGTTGGCCGCCAGCGTCGGCGGCAGCGCCTTGCCGGTGCTCACGGGGAGTCCCCCCGCATCTCGGCCGCGGCCGCAAGCACTGCGCGGACCACGCGATTGTGCGAACCGCAGCGGCACAGGTTTTGGTCGAGGGCCGCACGCACATCGGCGTCGGACGGATCGGGGTTCTCGGCAAGCAGGCGCGCGGCGCGCACGACGATCCCGGACATGCAGTAGCCGCACTGCGCGGCTTGGTGCGCGACGATCGAACGGGCCACCGGATGCGGTTCGCCGTCGGCGCCGAGGCCTTCGACGGTCGTCACCTCCTTGCCGTCGACCGACCAGAGCGGCGTGTCGCACGAGTAGGTGGGGTGTCCGTCGACAAGCACGAGGCATGCGCCGCACACGCCGAGCCCGCAGCCGAACCGCGTGGCTTTCAAGCCGAGGTGGTTGCGCAGCACGTAGAGCAGCGGTGTGTCGGGTTCGGCGCAGACTTCTCGCACGCGGCCGTTCACCACGACGGCCGAGGCTGTAGGCGCCTCTTCTGCCATTAGTCCAGAGTCACCGCTGCACGCCCGGCGCGCCAGCAAGATACGTCACACCCAGGAGGTGTCGCGGTTCGCCGGCTCCATGACCTCTGTCAGCCGTCGACGGCCATCTCGATCAATGCCCGGCGCAATAACTTGCCGGTGGCGTTGCGCGGCAACTCGTCGATAAACACCACGTCGCGAGGCACCTTGTGGCGGGCCAGGTTGTCCTTGACGTAGAGCTTGATCTCCTCCGCGTCCTGCCGCGCGCCGGGCCTGAGAACGACGAAGGCACGCAACCGCTTTCCGAAGTCGACGTCGTCGACGCCGACCACGGCCGCGTCGGAGACGTCGTCACGCTCGACGAGCAGGTTCTCGACCTCCTGCGGGAAGACGTTCTCACCGCCGGAGACGATCATGTCGTCGTCGCGGCCGTCGACGAACAGCAGTCCGTTCTCGTCGAAGTGGCCCATGTCGCCGCTGGACATGAAGCCTTCGATGACTTGCTTATTGCGGCCGTCGGTGTAGCCCTCGAAACGCGCCCCACTGCGGATGAAGATCCGGCCCCGCTTGTCGGCGCCGTCGATGCGCCGGTCGTGCTCGTCGAACAACACCACTTCGCATCCCACCGGCGAGCGGCCCGCCGTTCCGGGAGCGCTTCGCAGTTCGGCCGGGGTGGCGATGGTGGCGAATCCACACTCGGTGGACGCGTAGATGTTGTAGAGGACGTCGCCGAATGTGTCCTGTACGCGGTTGGACAGCTCGGGGGTCAGCGCCGACCCGGCGATTGCGATCACCTTGAGCGACGACGTGTCGTACTTGGCGATGACGTCGGGGGCGAGTTCGACCATGCGGTGCAGCATTGTCGGGACCGCGACGAGCATGTCGGCCTCGTGGTCTGCGATCAGCTGCAAGGTGCGCTCCGGCTGAAACCGTCGGGTGGTGATCACGGTATTGCCCAAGCTCGCGCCGACGAGGTAGCTGGCCATGCCGGTGCCGTGGAAGATCGGCGAGACGATGACCATGGTCCCCTTGCGGGGGAACGGGATCCTGTCGACCAGCTCCGCTGTCGCCAGCGGTGACACCGTGACCCTGGGCGCACCCTTCGGTAACCCGGTCGTTCCGCTCGTGAGAATGACGGACCCGCCCGCCTTGCTCGGAGGGGGCAGCGGCTCAGAGGAGTTCGCCGCGATGATGTCGTCGATCGTCTGGACACCGGCGGGCGGGTCGGTCCCCTCGTCCACCCACGTGAGCGCCCGTGGCAGGTCTGCGGGCAGCGCGTCGAGCAGGTCCGAGAATTCGCTGTCGTGAAGTACGGCCTTCACGTTCTCCCGCTCGCACACGTCCGCGAACTGCGGCTTGGCGAATCCAGTATTCATGAGCACCGTCCGGGCACCGAGCTTGCCGCATGCGGCCATCGCGATGATGAACCCGCGGTGGTCGCGGCAGAGCAGGCCCACGACTGAGCCCACGCCGACGCCGAGTCGGTTCAGCCCGCGCGCCAACGCCGTGGACTCGTCGTCGACCTGCTTGTAGGTCAAGGTCCCGCGCTCGTCGACGACCGCAGGCAACGTCGGGTACTTGCGGCCGCCCTGGATAGCCAGCGTCGCTTGCGCTCCGTAGACGCCGGCGTTCTTCGCGGTCTCCAGCGTCATGCCCAGATTGCCGAGGTCGAGGATGCCGGTGTCGCGCAGCCGCTTCACGGCCTTCGCCATCTGCGCGGCGTGACCCAACTTCTGCCGAATTCCTGTCAGTCCGTCAGACATCGGGTCCCCCTCCGCGTCAATGTCGGTGCAGAGTAGCAAACGCCAGCGACGAGACCCGGGGCGTGGCCGCGTCGGCCGATCAGGTCGAGCTGACGCCCGGGATCCGGCCCTCCCGAAACGCCTCGACGAAGTGCCGATGGTCGTCGCGCACCGTGGCGGCGTAATCGAGCCCGAAGGACACCACGTCATCGACGAAGTCGTCCGACTGGTCTCCGATCACCTCAACGATGGCCTCCTCGGTTTGGAAGTCGACCAACGTCTGGTCGCTGTCGGCGTCGCTCACGCAGTGCACCTTGGCGACCGCCTGCCCGAGCTGCTCGATTACCTCCGCCAGTTCGTCGGGTTCGGTCAGCTCGCTCCAGTCCAGGTCGGTCTCGTACGGGGAAAGCTCGCTGACGACGTAACCGTTTCCGTCGATCTCGGTGTAGCCGAGCAGCGGGTCGGCGTGTGCTTGGAGCGCGCGCTGTGAGACCGCCGTGCGGTGCCCGTGGTGCTTGAAGTACTCGTGCACATCGCGGTCTTCGACAACCCGGCTGGGCGCTGCTATGTTGCCCTGCTTCATCGACAGCACGACGTCGTTGTCGAGCGCCTGGTTGAAGCCCTCGATCAGCACGGTGTAGGTCGGCAGCCCGGCGCTGCCGATGCCCGCGCCCGTCTTGCCGATGACATCTTTGACGTCGTAGGCGATCCCGCGGAAACGCTTGGTGTTCGGGATCGTGTCGAGGTAGCGCTGGAAGCCGTCGGTGACCTTGCCGCGTTCGCCGTCGTCGAGTCGGCGAACGCCGGGCAGCGCCCGGAAGAGCCGATCACGATCCTCGACCTGGGTCATGCGGTCGAGCATCTCCGACCGTGTCGACAGACGTGCCATCTGCAGCGCGGAGCGCACCGCGCCCTTGGCGGTTTCGAGGTTCAGCGAGAACGAGGCGTCATCGTCGACCTCAGTGAACCACTGCACCTGGCGGATGTAGGCGCGGGTGAAAGTCTCGATGAGTCGGGAGATTTCGTCATCGGACAGCGCCTTCTGCCAGCACATCAGTGCGACGCTCGCGGCGAACCGCTGCAGGTCCCAGGTGAAGTGCCCGACGTACGCCTCGTCGAAGTCATTGACATCGAAGATCAGCACACCGGAACCGTCCATGTACGTGCCGAAGTTCTCCACGTGCAGGTCCCCCTGGATCCACACCCGGCCGGTCCGTTCGTCGGCCCAGCGGTCCTCTCTGTCGGCGACGTCTGCGTAGAACACGCAGGCGCTGCCGCGATAGAACGCGAACGGGTCGGCCGCCATCTTGCGGAACTTGGTGCGGAACGCGTCGGGGTCGGCCTTCATCAGGTCGGAGAACGCCTCCACTAGGCAGTCGACGATGAAGGACTCCCGATCTTCGGCCATGCCCCTCGAGTACCCATTTCGGCGGAAATGGATGTCACCGCCCGCCACGATACTGGCGGCGTGCTCGACCTGGTTCTTCCGTTGGAATGCGGCGGCTGCGGCGCGTCGTCGACGCGGTGGTGCGAAGCCTGCGCACGCGACCTCTGGGTCCGGCCGGACGAACCGCACCTCATCGCTCCACGGGTGCACCCGGGCGTGCCGGTCTTCTCCCTCGGCCGGTACGCGGGCGCTCGCCGCAACGCGATCGTGGCGCTCAAGGAGCACGGTCGCACCGACCTGACCCGGCCGCTCGGCGCCGCGATGCGGGCAGGCCTGCAGCGCCTACTGACCTGGGGAGTGCTCGACACGCCGCTGGCCGTCGTCCCGGCACCCACCCGCCGCCTCGCCGCGCGCAGGCGCGGCGGTGACCCGGTCACCCGGATGGCGCTCGCGGCGACAACGGGGAATCAGGACGTGAAGGTGGTCCAGGCGCTTCGGATGAAGGCACTGGTCCGCGACTCGGTGGGGCTGTCCAGCGCGGCGCGGCAAAAGAATGTCGCGGGCCGGGTCCGGCTGTGCAGGGCCTCAGAAGGGTTGGCAGGGGAGGTGCTGGTGGTCGACGACATCGTCACCACCGGCTCCACCGCCTCCGAATCGGTGCGCATCCTGCAAACTTCTGGGGCCTGTGTGGTCGCCGTTCTCGCTGTCGCGCACGCCTGACCACCGGCCGCTGACGCGATGGCCAAATTTCCCCGAGATCAAAGCGGCGTGAAGAACTGAAAACGGGTCGGCCAAATTAGTGGCACGAGGGGGTGAACACGGACTACCGTCGGGGCCAACCACCCGTGAACGCATCACGGCGGCGTCAGGACGCCACTCGCCGACACCCGGTAGGAGGTGAGTCTTCGATATCTGGCGCCGGTGGGCGCCGGGCATGCCCAACACGGAAAGCGCGGCCCGAACACACCCGTCGGCGCATGTTCTGACAGGCAGGCACGCCAGCGCGCGTGCGACCCGAAAGAGAGAAACGAGTCGCCAAGCATGTCAACCCATTCCGTGGATACAGATCGCTCGATGATCGTTGAAGACGAAAAGCCCGCGCCCGCGCCTCGAGCCGAGGTCGTCGTCAAGGGTCGCAACGTCGAGATTCCCGACCACTTCCGCATCTACGTTTCAGAGAAACTCTCTCGCCTCGAGCGATTCGACCGCACCATCTACCTCTTCGATGTCGAACTGGACCATGAGCGCAACCGGCGCCAACGCAAGAACTGTCAGCACGTCGAGATAACCGCGCGGGGTCGCGGTCCGGTCGTGCGCGGCGAAGCCTGCGCGGACAGCTTCTATGCCGCTCTGGAATCGGCGGTCTGCAAACTGGAGAACCGGTTGCGGCGAAGCAAGGACCGCCGCAAGGTGCACTACGGCGATAAGACCCCGGTGTCCCTCGCCCAGGCCACGAAGGTTTCGGCTCCGGATGCGTTCCTGCCTTCAGCAGGCACCGAGGAGACCGACGACGGTGCTGTTGATGGCGGCGAGTTCCACGAGCCCGGCCAGATCGTGCGCACCAAGGAACACCCGGCCAAGCCGATGACCGTGGACGACGCCCTCTACGAGATGGAGCTGGTCGGGCACGACTTCTTCCTGTTCCACGACAAACAGAGCGACAGGCCGTGCGTGGTCTATCGCAGGCACGCCTACGACTACGGGTTGATTCGGCTCGCCTGAGCCGGTGGCTTGATTCGCCTGGCCTGACGTCTTCAACCGGCCAGTTCGACGAGTCACCTACGATGGACCTCGTCTAATACGTCACGAGATCCATCAGACCACAGGGGAAATTAGCGTGCTCGATAAGTTGCTTCGGCTCGGTGAAGGCCGCATGGTCAAGCGCCTCAAGCGGGTGGCTGACTATGTCAACACCTTGTCCGACGACGTCGAAAAGCTCTCCGACGCCGAGCTGCGAGCCAAGACCGACGAGTTCAGGAAGCGGGTCGCCGACGGCGAGGACCTCGATGACCTGCTGCCGGAGGCATTCGCGGTGGCCCGGGAGGCGGCCTGGCGCGTCCTCGACCAGCGGCCGTTCGACGTGCAGGTGATGGGTGGGGCCGCCCTGCACTTCGGCAACGTCGCCGAGATGAAGACCGGTGAGGGTAAGACCCTGACCTGTGTGCTGCCCGCCTATCTGAACGCGCTCGCAGGCAATGGCGTGCACGTCGTCACCGTCAACGACTACCTGGCCAAACGCGACAGCGAGTGGATGGGCCGGGTGCACCGCTTCCTGGGCCTCGACGTGGGTGTCATCCTTGCCCAGATGACGCCCGACCAGCGGCGCGTCGCATATGCCGCCGACATCACCTACGGCACCAACAACGAGTTCGGCTTCGACTACCTGCGCGACAACATGGCCCATTCGGTCGACGAGATGGTGCAGCGCGGCCACGCCTACGCCATCGTCGACGAGGTTGACTCCATCCTGATCGACGAGGCCCGCACGCCACTGATCATCTCCGGCCCCGCCGACGGCTCGTCCAACTGGTACACCGAGTTCGCCCGGATCGCGCCGCTGATGGAGAAGGACACCCACTACGAGGTCGACCTGCGCAAGCGCACCGTCGGCGTGCACGAGGTGGGAGTCGAGTTCGTCGAGGACCAGCTCGGTATCGACAACCTCTACGAGGCCGCCAACTCGCCGCTGGTCAGCTACCTCAACAACGCGCTGAAGGCCAAGGAGCTCTTCATGCGCGACAAGGACTACATCGTCCGCAACGGCGAAGTGCTGATCGTCGACGAGTTCACCGGCCGCGTGCTCATCGGACGTCGCTACAACGAGGGCATGCACCAGGCCATCGAGGCCAAGGAAAAGGTCGAAATCAAGGCCGAGAACCAGACGCTGGCGACCATCACGCTGCAGAACTACTTCCGGCTCTACGAGAAGCTCGCAGGCATGACGGGCACAGCGCAGACGGAGGCGGCCGAGCTGCACGAGATCTACAAGCTGGGCGTGGTGAGCATCCCCACCAACAAGCCGATGATCCGCGCCGACCAGTCCGATCTCATCTACAAGACCGAAGAGGCCAAGTACATCGCGGTCGTCGACGACGTCACCGAGCGCTACGAGAAGGGTCAGCCGGTGCTGATCGGCACCACCAGCGTGGAGCGGTCGGAATACCTGTCGCGACAGTTCAGCAAGCGACGCGTCCCGCACAACGTGCTCAACGCCAAGTACCACGAGCAGGAGGCCGGCATCATCGCCGAGGCCGGTCGGCGCGGCGCGATCACCGTCGCCACCAACATGGCAGGCCGCGGCACCGACATCGTGCTCGGCGGAAACGTCGACTTCCTGGCCGACAAGCGGCTGCGCGAGCAGGGACTCGATCCGATCGAGACCCCGGACGAATACGAGGCGGCCTGGCACCAGGTGCTTCCCAAGGTCAAAGAGGAAGCCGTGGTGGAAGCCGAGGACGTCATCGCCGCGGGCGGCCTGTACGTGCTGGGCACCGAGCGCCACGAGTCGCGCCGCATCGACAACCAGCTGCGCGGCCGGTCCGGCCGTCAGGGCGACCCGGGTGAGTCCCGGTTCTACCTGTCGCTCGCCGACGAGCTGATGAGGCGGTTCAACGGCGCCACGCTCGAGTCGCTGTTGACCCGGCTGAGCCTGCCCGACGACGTGCCCATCGAGGCGAAGATGGTCACCCGCGCCATCAAGAGCGCGCAGACCCAGGTCGAGCAGCAGAACTTCGAGATCCGCAAGTACGTCCTGAAGTACGACGAGGTGATGAACCAGCAGCGCAAAGTAATCTACGCCGAGCGCCTCCGCCTCCTGGAGGGGGAGAACCTGCAGGACCAGGCCCACGACATGCTCGTCGACGTCATCACCGCCTACGTCGACGGCGCCACCGCCGAGGGCTATTCCGAGGACTGGGACCTCGAGTCGCTGTGGTCGGCGTTGAAGACGCTCTACCCGATCGGCATCGACCACCACGACCTGGTCGACTCCGACGCGATCGGCGAGCCCGGCGAACTGACCCGCGAAGAGCTGCTCGACGCGCTGATCGAAGACGCGGAGCGCGCCTACGCCGCACGCGAGAAACAGCTGGAGGAGATCGCAGGCGAGGGCGCGATGCGGCAGCTGGAGCGCAACGTGCTACTCAACGTAGTTGATCGCAAATGGCGTGAGCACCTCTACGAGATGGACTACCTCAAGGAGGGCATCAACCTGCGCGCTTTCGCCCAGAAGGACCCGGTCGTCGAGTACCAGCGCGAGGGCTACGACATGTTCATCGGCATGCTCGACGCGATGAAGGAAGAGTCGGTGGGCTTCCTGTTCAACGTCACCGTCGAAGCGGTGCCCGCAACCCCGGCAGCGCAGGTGGCACCGGTCGCCGCACCCACCGGGTTGGCGGAGTTTGCCGCCCAAGCCGCGGCGCAGGCGCAGGAGGGCGGCGTCGCCACGAAGGAGCGCAGGCCGGCTCCGTCGGGCTTGCGCGCCAAGGGAATTGACGACGAAGCGCCGCCGCTGACGTACAGCGGGCCGTCGGAGGATGGGTCGGCGGAGGTGAAGCGCTCCGGCGCAGGTCCCCGGCACGCCGCACCGCCCACCAGCAGGCGCGAGCGGCGTGAAGCCGCGCGTCGCCAGGCCAAGGCCACCAAGGGCAGGCAGAGCTAGCGCGACCTACGTCTCCACCAGGGCGGCGATCCGCGCCAATGTCGCCCGCATGCCGTCCTCGGCCTGGCGCGGCATCGCGCCCATCTTGAGCATCGGACGCTGCCGGTCCTTGGACACGTCCCACGTCTCGCGGACCAGCGTTCCGTCCTGGGTCGGGGTCAGTTCGTAACGCCAGATTCGCCCACCGATCAGGCCGCCCAATCTGGTGGGTTGCCAAGCGATGCGGCGATCCGGTTCGAACTCGATCACCTTGTTGCTCATCGTGTACGGCATGAACAGCGTCTCCGGCCGTCCCCGCATCTTCATCGAGAACTTGGTGCCCAACTCCAGCGGAATCGAATCCGCTGATCCTTGACTGCTCCTCGCGTGCGCAATCGCGTGATCCACGGTGCCCGACCCGTCAAAGCTGGAATGTCTTCCGGCATCAGCGAGTAGCGCAAAGATCTCGCGCGCCGGCGCCTTGATGACGCGTTCGACGCTGACGGTGTTTCCCTGCACGCCACTACGTTAACCACGGCCCAGTACCGGGCAGGCGGTTTCACCCAATGTGCAGTGCCACCAACCGCCAGCGCCCGCTGCGCTGGTCACATCGCTGGAACTCAATGCGGCCGGCGATGGCCCGGACGCGCCTACCACGGGTATACGTCGCGAACACCTCGGCGGCTAGTGGTTCGTGGGGTTCCTGATCGTCGACGGCGGCGGTGCGCAGCCTCACCCGCCGCAACACCGCCGCCTTGTCGGGTCCCGCCGTCCGGGTCAGGGCGAAGACCATATCCAGCAGCGGGGGTGTCAGCATCGGTTTGAGCTGAGCCATCGGCCTGCGTCGATCGATCACCTCCAGCACCCGGCGCAGCGCCGCGTCGGCGAACGTGGCAGCCGCGCGGGGCGGCGGCGGCTCGGCCACCACGCGATCGACGGGTCGCAACACGCGCCGCGGCGACCCGTGCAACGCGGCTGACGACTGGGGGCACCTCCCACCCGAAGGGTAGGGGGACGGTGGGCACGCCGCTCGGCCGGGGACAT
Source organism: uncultured Actinomycetota bacterium (assembly GCA_963800125.1). Taxonomy (GTDB): domain Bacteria; phylum Actinomycetota; class Actinomycetes; order Mycobacteriales; family Mycobacteriaceae; genus Mycobacterium. Next base: position 234,196 of record CAWDAC010000055.1, read on the forward strand.
TCAACTTCGGAGCCGCTCGGCCGGCGACATTCAACTTCGGAGCCGCTCGGCCGGCGACATTCAACTCCGCGACACCGAGCGGTGGTGGTTCGTAGTCAACGACCGGCGCGGTGAATGCGCCGGCTTCGAAGGGAATCGGCGATGCGGTCAACGGGCCTCTCTCCAGCGATCGGTTACGGCTGCCACGGCATCTGCTGGAGAGAAACAGACCCGTCCATGATCCCATGGTTCGCGGGGTTCGCACGCACCCGTGATGCGCACCCACAGAATCGGCGGTTACCGTGACGGGGTTCGATGAGCGTCGATCCAGGGGAGGGTACCGTCGCAAATGGTGACCAGGTTGTCGGCGTCGGATGCGTCGTTTTTTCACCTGGAGAACTCCTCGACACCGATGTATGTCGGCTCGCTGTCGATTCTCCGCAAGCCCCGGAGCGGGCTGAGCTACGAAACCCTGCTGGCAACAGTCGAACAGCGGCTGCCGCAGATTCCGCGCTACCGGCAGAAGGTTCGGGAGGTGACACTCGGACTGGCCCGGCCGGTGTGGATCGACGACCGCGACTTCGACATCACCTACCACATCCGCAGGTCCGCGCTGCCGTCGCCGGGGAGCGATGCGCAGCTGCATGAACTGGTCGCGCGGCTGGGCTCGCGTCAACTGGACAAGACGCGGCCGCTTTGGGAGATGTATCTCGTCGAAGGACTGGCCCGAAACCGGCTGGCGATATACACCAAAACGCACCAGGCACTGGTGAACGGCATGACCGCCCTGGAGATCGGCCACGTCATCGCCGATCGCACGCACAAACCGCCTGCATTCGGCGAGGACATCTGGATTCCCTCCCGCGAGCCGGGCGACACCAGGTTGCTGATGGGGGCCGTCGGGGAGTGGATCGCCCGGCCGGGTGCCCAACTGGCGGCCGTCCGCACCGCGGTCAGCGAGGTGGCGACCAATTCAGGGCAATTGCTTGAGGTGGGCCGCCGAGCCGCCGACGTCGCCCGGACGTTCGCGCGGGGCAATGCGCCCAGCAGCCCGCTGAACACCACGGTGTCGCGGAACCGCCGGTTCACCGTGGCCAGCGGCCGGCTGGAGGACTACCGCAGCCTGCGGGCCCGCTACGACTGCGACGTCAACGACGTCGTGCTGGCGGTGATCGCCGGTGCGCTGCGCAACTGGCTGATGTCGCGCGGCGAGCCGGTGGCGCCGACGGCGACCGTGCGCGCGATGGCGCCGATGTCGGTCTACCCAGACGCCGAGCTGGACTCGACCGGCCCGGGTCAGGCGATCAGCGAGGTGTCGCCGTTCCTGGTGGATCTGCCGGTGGGGGAGGGCAACGCGGTGGTGCGGCTCTCCCAGATCGCACACGCCACCGAATCGCATCCGACGGCAGCCAGCCTGGTCGACGCCAGGACCATCGTCACACTGTCGGGATTCGCGCCACCGACCTTGCACGCCATGGGAATTCGGGTGGCGACCACGTTTTCCGCCCGGCAGTTCAACCTGTTGATCACCAATGTGCCAGGCGCGCAGAAGCAGATGTACGTCGCGGGCACCAAACTGCTCGAGACCTACGCGGTGCCACCGCTGCTGAACAATCAGGTGTTGGCGATCGGCGTGACGTCCTACGACGGAATGCTCTACTACGGGATCAACGCGGACCGCGATGCGATGAGCGATGTGGATGTTTTGCCCACATTGTTGCGGGAATCACTCGACGAGCTCCTGGAAGCGGCTCAGTAACTCGACACGGCGATGCCTTCGTCATCTCATTGGAGAAGGATCCCAACGCCGACCGCTAATCTCGCCTGGTGCGTGTCTACGTTCCGGCGACCCTGGCAATGCTGCAGCAGCTCGTTGCCGACCGGTCGATGAGCGCCGTCAACGGCACGGCGTTCGCGGTGACGCCGACTCTGCGGGAGTCCTACGCCGAGGGCGACGACGACGAACTGGCCGACGTGGCCATTCGCGAAGCGGCGCTGGCCTCGGTGCGCCTGCTGGCCGGGGTCGCCGACGAGCCGTCGTCGGGGCTTCCGCCGCGGCGCGCGGTGCTGGTGGCCGAGGTCGACGGGGCCACCGCCCGTCCTGACCTCGACGACGCTGTGGTGCGGTTGACCGGGCCGGTCGGCATCGACGATGTGATCGCCGCCTACGTCGACAACGCGGCCGCCGAGCCCGCCGTGCTGGCCGCGATCGACGCCGTCGACGCTGCCGATTTGGGGGACGAGGACGCCGAACTCATCGTCGGCGACGCGCAGGACCATGACCTTGCCTGGTATGGCCCCCAGGAGCTGCCGTTCCTGCTCGAATTGCTCTAGGACTGGATACGGGACCGTAGGTTACGGTACCGTAGGTTACGTGGCCAAGAACTCAATCAAGGTCTCGGCCAATGTCGCCGATACGGTGCGGCCGAAGATCGCCGGCGCCAGGGATCACCCTGGCTGGCATACCCTGCGCACCATCGCCGGGCGCATCACCACACCGCTGCTGCCCGATGACTACCTGAAGCTGGCGAACCCGTTGTGGTCCGCCCGCGAACTGCGCGGTCGGGTGCTGGAGGTCCGTCGTGAGACGGTCGACTCCGCGACCTTGGTCATCAAGCCCGGCTGGGGGTTCAGCTTCAACTACCAGCCCGGTCAGTACGTCGGGATCGGGCTCCTGGTCGACGGGCGCTGGCGGTGGCGGTCGTACTCGCTCACGTCGAGCCCGGTAAAGGCCGGAGCCGCCGGGCGCGCGACATCACGATCCAGCCGCACCATCACCATCACGGTCAAAGCCATGCCCGAAGGGTTCCTGTCGACCCACCTGGTCGGCGGGGTTGCGCCCGGCACGATCGTGCGGCTGGCGGCGCCGCAGGGCAATTTCGTGATGCCCGATCCGGCGCCCGCGTCGGTGCTGTTCATCACCGGCGGGTCGGGGATCACCCCGGTGATGTCGATGCTGCGCACGCTCGTTCGGCGCGACCAGATCACCGACATCGTCCACTTGCATTCCACCCCAACGGAATCCGATGTGATATTCGCCGCGGAGCTGGCCGAACTGCAGTCCGGCCAGACCGGCTACCGGCTGCGGCTGCGCACGACTCGTGAGCATGGCCGCCTCGACCTTTCTCGGCTCGACGACGAAGTGCCGGACTGGCGGGAGCGGCAGGCCTGGGCGTGCGGGCCGGAAGGCATGCTGACCGCCGCCGAACAGCGCCTGGTCGGCGGAGGGTATCGGCGAGCGGCTACACCTGGAGCGCTTCGCGGCGGCTCGCGTGGCGGTGCACGGACGGGGCGGCACGGTGGAATTCGCCCGAAGCGGGAAGACGGTCACCGTGGACGCCGCGACGCCGCTGATGGAGGCGGGCGAAGGCGCCGGTGTGCGGATGCCGTTCGGCTGCCGGATGGGAATCTGCCAGTCGTGCGTCGTCGGACTGCTCGACGGGCACGTGCGCGACCTGCGCACGGGGGTGGAACACGAACCGGGAAGTCGGGTACAGACGTGCATTTCCGCAGCGTCTGGCGATTGCGTGCTGGACGCATAGACTTTACTGGCTGGTAACCTACGGAGTCGTAGGTTACGGTAGCGTAGGTACATAGGAGGAAGGAGACAGAACGAATGGCTATTACAGACGTTCCGGCGTTCGCGCACTTGACCGACGCCGACATTGAGAACCTGGCTTTCGAGCTGGACACCATCCGCCAGGACATCGAAGACTCCCTGGGTGAGCGCGATTCGCGCTACATCCGCCGCACCATCGCCGCCCAGCGCGCGCTCGAGTTGGCGGGCCGCCTGATGCTGGCCGCCAGCTCGAAACGCTCGGCGTGGTGGGCAGGAACTGTCACGTTGGGCTTGTCCAAGATCATCGAGAACATGGAGATCGGCCACAACGTCATGCACGGCCAGTGGGATTGGATGAACGATCCCGAGATTCACTCCTCGACATGGGAGTGGGACATGAGTGGCGCGTCCAAGCACTGGCGCTTCACCCACAACTTCATGCACCACAAGTACACCAACATCCTCGGCATGGACGACGACGTGGGCTACGGCACACTGCGCGTCACCCGGGATCAGCGGTGGAAGCCGTTCAACCTCGGCAACCTGCTCTACAACACCATCCTCGCGATCGGGTTCGAGTGGGGCGTCGGGTTGCAGCACCTTGAGCTCGGCAAGATCTCCAAGGGCCGTGACGACCGCGCGGCCACGATGAGACGTGTGCGCGAGTTCGGCGTGAAGGCCGGCCACCAGGTGGCCAAGGACTACATCGCCTACCCGGCGTTGACGTCACTGTCTCCCGGAGCGACCTTCAGGTCCACGTTGACGGCCAACGCGGTGGCCAACGTCATCCGCAATGTCTGGTCCAATGCCGTGATCTTCTGTGGCCATTTCCCCGATGGCGCAGAGAAATTCACCAAGACCGACATGGTGGGCGAGACCAAGGGTCAGTGGTATCTGCGGCAGATGCTTGGCAGCGCCAACTTCGAGAACGGCCCGGTGCTCCGCTTCATGAGCGGCAACCTCTGCTACCAGATCGAACACCACCTGTACCCGGACATTCCGAGCAATCGGCTCAACGAGATCTCGTTCCGGGTCAAGGAAGTGTGCGACAAGTACGACCTGCCGTACACGACCGGTTCGTTCCTGATGCAGTACGGCAAGACGTGGCGGACCATCGCCAAGCTCTCCCTGCCGGACAAGTATCTGCGTGACACCGTCGACGACGCACCCGAGACGCGCAGCGAGCGGATGTTCACCGAGCTGGACTCCGACTTCGCCGCGATGGATCCGGCCACCGGCCGACGTCGCGGGCTGAAGACCGCGATCGCCACGGTGCGGCAGTGGCGGCGCGACAAGCGCACGGCCAAGCGGGCAGCCAAGCCCGAAGACCTGGCCGCCTAGCGGCACCGCAACCTCGAACTGTCCGCAGGGACCGGGCCCGACAGAGTGGACTACCGGGTTACAGTTGGAGGGTGTCGCCGCCAGAGAACCGCGGGGCGAGGTCGAGGCTGACCTCCCGCGGTGCCGCGACCCGCAACCGGATCGTGCTCGCCGCTGCGGAATTGATGCACGTTCAGGGCGTCGCGACGACGACCATCGACGAGGTGCTGGCCGCGAGCGCAACAAGCAAGTCGCAGTTCTACCAACACTTCGATGACAAGTCTGAGCTCGTCTACGAGGTCATCACGCTGCGCGCTGACGAGATCCTGTCCTGGCAGCGGCTGCGGCTGGAGAAGGTGGATTCGCTACGCGGGCTTCATCAATGGCGGGACGCAATGGTGCAGCGCTGTACGTTGCGCCGCGGGCTGTGGGGCTGCGAGCTGGGGTCGCTGGCCGCCGAGCTGTCGGACACCGACGACAAGGCCCGGGAGTCCCTGGCCGAGCATTTCGCCGAATGGCGGGCGATCCTGGCCGCCGCGTTGGAGTCGGATGCGCGACAACGGCGTGCTGTGCGAGGACATAGACGCCCCAGCGTTGGCGACCGGGCTTCTTGCGGCAGTGGAGGGCGGCTACCTGCTGTCACAGACGGCGCACGATCCACGCCTGATGCAGACATCGCTCAATGCCGCGATCGCCCACATCATGTCGTTCGCCCCGGACAGTGTCGGGCGGACCAGCCGCTGACTGGCCCGCCCGGTCCGATGCTCTAGTTGTCGCCGGGTACAGCCGTCGGTGCCGGGGGCGCCGTGATCTGGGGCGAGAACGGATTCGGTCCGTTGGGATCGATCCGCGGAGCCTTCTCGGTCGGCTCGGCGGGTGGCGCCTGCGTAGTCGACGAGGGGGTAGTGGTAGTCGTTGTGGTGGTTGAGGTTTCAGATGGAGCCTCGGTTTTTTCGCCACCGCACGCGGTCAACACACCCATCGAGATGATGGCTGCGATGCCGAGCGAAGCGGCGACTCGACGGGTCGACCGGCCTGTCTTCATGATGTAGTCCTCTTCGTGACGCGGAACCCTGTGAAATATGTGGACTGAACTATATCGTCCAAGATAGAGACCAGTCAATGGGACTATCTACATAAACAAGACTAGATAGTCCAAAGTAGCTCGACCGTCAGTCGGGGATGTAGTCGAACTGGTCGGGGTTAGGCCCCCTACGGGCTGTTTCGCCCTCGTCCGGCGCGCTCGTCGACGTTCATGAACAGTTCAAACACCCTGCGCGTGTGATTCGTGTCCTCCGATCGGGGGACACGTGATTCATCCTGGCGGCCGCCCGATCGCCCGACATACAGCACGTCCCCGCTCCGGCAGTCTTGAGTCATCGCCAGAACACACCGGCGAGGAAAACGAAAAACCAACTCACACAGGAGAACTCGAAATGACGAAGAACATGATCGCCCGCTACATCGCCCTCCCGGTTGTCTCGGCCGGCATCATCGGCGGAGCCGCTCTCGGCCTGGCCGGCATGGCCAACGCCGCGACCTCGACCGAGCCGACCGGCCCCGGCCACTCCTACGCCCCGAGCGTCAAGGCCAAGCCGGCCCCCGAGGCGAAGCCGGGTTGGCACAACCACCACGGCATCTGGCAGGTCGAGAGCCTGACCCCCTGATAATCCCGCCACAGAGGCCCTCCCCGAAATGGGGAGGGCCTCATTGTTCGGCTCAGTCCGTGCTCTTGACCGACGCGCAGTAGTAGTTGTTGCCGATGGTCACCGCGCCGTCGACCTGCGGAATCGGCGGCATGCCTGCGTCGGCGAGCAGCTGATGGGCCGACGTTTTCGCCGACTGCCAGCCCCGCTGCGCCAGATAGGCGTCGACATCGTTGCGCTCGTCCGATTCGCGCGTCTGATCGCTGTCGAGACCTTTCTGTGCAACCTCCGAAGCCAGGCGGCTCCCGCCGGCGCTGAGGGCGGTGATGTTGTCCAGCAGGCGATCCTGGGCGCCCGATGGCAGAAACGGCAGCAGCCCCTCGGCGATCCACGCCGTCGGCTTCCCGGTGCCGAACCCCGCGTCGTGCAGCGCGGCCGGCCAGTCGTGGCGGAGATCGATCGGCACGGCGCGCACGTCGGCCGTTGGTGCTGCCTTCAGTTCCCCGAGCGTGGCGGCCTTGAACGCGAGCACCGCCGGCTGGTCGATCTCGAACACAACCGTTCCCGCCGGCCAGGACAGCCGATAGCCGCGAGCGTCCAGGCCCGACGCCAGAATCACCACCTGGCGGATGCACTTGCCGACGGCATCGTTGAGGAACTTGTCGAAATACTGGGTCCGCGCGGCCAACAGGTCGGTCATCCGCTGCATGCCCCACGGCGCACCGGGGACATCGACGTCGGCCGCCGCGAGTTCACCCGTCGCCCAGCGGGTGAAGAAGTCGACGCCGACGGCGCGCACCAGGGGTTCGGCGAACCGGTCCTCGATGAGCGCGGCCTTGGTGGCACGCGCCCGGCCTGCGGCCACCATGGTGGCCGTCGCCCCGACGCTGGTGGCGAGGTCCCAGGTGTCGTTTTCCGTGCGTTCTGTACTCACTTAGCCCATTTAACGCTTAGCTAGGTTAACGATCAACGTCGGGCGGCAGATTCCTAGGTTTCTCTCAGCGCCGCCAACAGCCGTCGGGCCGCGGCGACCCGACCCGCGGCGGGCCCGGTCAACGTGTCCAGCGCGCACTCGGGGTCGGCGGGCGGGCCGAGGTGCCCACAGCCGCGCGGGCAGTCCTTTATCGCCTCGGCCAGATCAGAGAACGCCAACAGCACGTCGTCGGGCTCGATATGGGCCAGCCCGAACGACCGGATACCGGGGGTGTCGATGACCCAGCCGGAATTCTCGAGCGGTAGCGCCACCGACTGCGACGAAGTATGCCGCCCCTTGCCGACGCCGGAGACCTCACCGATCGCGCGATCCGCTTCGGGCACAAGGCGATTCACCAGCGTGGACTTCCCGACGCCGGAGTGGCCGAGCAGCACCGTCACCTTGTCGACCAAGAGCGGTGCAACGACGTCGAGCGGGTCGTCGCGACCGGCGGTTGCGATGGTCAGGTCGAGATCGGCGAACTGCGCCGCGAACGGCTCAGGCGGCGCGAGGTCGGTCTTGGTCAGGCACAGAATCGGCGTCAGCCCCCCGGCGTAGGCGGCGATCAGCGTGCGTTCGACAAGGCCGGTGCGCGGTGGCGGGTCGGCGAGCGCGACCACGATCAGCAGCTGGTCGGCGTTGGCGACGACGACGCGCTCGGTGGGATCGGTGTCGTCGGCGGTGCGCCGTAACACCGTTCGGCGGCCACCGCGCCGCACGATCCGCGCCAGTGTGTCCGTGCGTCCGGACAGATCACCAACCAGACCGACGTCGTCGCCGACCACGATCGAGGTCCGGCCCAATTCCCTTGCCCGCATGGCGGTCACCACGCGGTTGGGGTCACGGCCGAGCGCACAGCCCCATCGCCCGCGATCGACCGTCACCACCATGCCCTCCTGGGCGTCGGCATGGTCGGGGCGCGTCTTGGTCCGCGGTCGCGAGCCCCGACCCGGTCTGATCCGGACGTCGGACTCGTCGTAGTCCCGAGAGCTCAAGTCTGGCCTGCCAGCATGCCTGCCCACATCTGCGGAAAGTCCGGCAGCGTCTTGGCCGTGGTGCCGATGTCTTCCACCTCGACCCCGGCCACTCGCAGCCCGACGATCGCACCCGCCGTTGCCATCCGATGGTCGGCGTACGACCGCCACAGGCCGCCGTGCAGCGGCTGCGCGGTGATCACCAGACCGTCCGGTGTTTCATCGCATTGCCCACCGAGGCGGTTGATTTCGGCGCTCAGCGCCGCCAGCCGGTCTGTCTCGTGGCCGCGCAGATGGGCGATCCCGCTCAGCTGCGACACCGAACCCGGCGAGGCCAGCGCGGCCAGCGCAGCCACCGCCGGTGTCAGCTCGCCGACATCGTGGAGGTCCACGTTGAAGCCGCCGTAGACCTGGGCTCCCTGCACTTCGAGATATGAACTGCTGTGGCGCACAATCGAACCCAGCTTCTCGAGGATGGCCAGGATGGTGTCGGCGGGCTGTGTGCTGACCTGCGGCCAGCCCGCTACCCGGACGATCCCTCCGCTGACGACCGCCGCGGCGAGGAAGGGCACCGCGTTGGACAGGTCGGGCTCAATCACCCAGTGCCGCGCCGCGATTGGGCCGGGGGAGACCTGCCACCGGTTGTTCTGCGTGTCGTCGACGCCGACGCCCGCGTCGCGCAGCATCGCCACTGTCATCGCCACGTGCGGGGCCGACGGCACCGACTCACCGGTGTGCACGATGGCCAGGCCGTCGGTGAACGCCGCGCCCGACAGCAGCAGCCCGGACACGAACTGCGACGAGCCCGAAGCGTCGATCTCGACCGTGCCGCCGGCCACCGCTCCGCCCCCGCGCACCGAGAACGGCAGGCCGTCGCCGTCGATGTCCACGCCGAGGCCACGCAATGCGTCCAGCAGCGGTGCGATCGGGCGGGCCCGGGCCTGCTCGTCGCCGTCGAACACCACCGTGTCGGTGCTGAGGGCCGCCACCGGCGGGACGAACCGCAGCACCGTGCCTGCCAGACCGCAATCCACCCGGGAGTCAGGGGACGGGGCGATTCGTCCGCTGACCGACACCTCGGTGTCGTCCCCGTCGACGGTGACGCCCAGGGTGCGAAGCGCGCCGATCATCAGGTCGGTGTCGCGGCTGCGCAGCGCGCCGCTGATGGTCGACTTCCCTTGCGCGGTGGCCAGCGCTGCGAGCACGAGCGCCCGGTTGGTCTGCGACTTCGAGCCGGGCACCGTCACCGTGGCGTGCACAGGACTCGGGGTCGTCGGTGCCTGCCAGCCCCCTTTGTGCTCCTCGCGTCCGCGCGTGCTCACGGTCCCCATCCTGCCCTGTCGCCCGTTTCTGCCACCATGGGACATATGTGTGGGCGATTCGCGGTAACCACCGATCCGGCGCTGCTGGCCGAGAAGATCCAGGCGATTGATGAAAGCACGGCGGCGAGCAAGGGCAAGGATGCGTCGGGTCCCAACTACAACGTCGCCCCGACCACCACGATCAGCACGGTGGTCAAACGCCACAGCGAACCCGACGACGAGTCGACACGGCGGGTGCGGCTGATGCGCTGGGGGCTCGTCCCGCCGTGGGCCAAGGAAGGCGAGGAGGGCGCACCGGACACCAAGGGCCCACTGCTGATCAACGCCCGCGCCGAGAAGGTCACCAGTTCGCCTGCGTTCCGCAACTCGGCGAAGGGCAAGCGCTGCCTGGTCCCGATGGACGGCTGGTACGAGTGGCGGCCCAACGGCGAAACCGCGTCGGGTAAGAAGGCGCCGAAGACGCCGTTCTACATGTACGGCGCCGACGGGGAGATGCTTTTCATGGCGGGGCTGTGGTCGACATGGCGCCCCAGGAACAACACAGCTGCGTCTTCCTCATTACCGCCGCTGCTGAGCTGCACGATCATCACCACCGATGCGGCCGGTCCGCTGGCCGAGATCCACGACCGGATGCCGTTGACGATCAGCGCAAGCGACTGGGACCGCTGGCTCGACCCCGACGCGCCCATCGACGAGGGACTGCTGCGCGGGCACGGCGACCTGGACCGGATCGAGATTCGCGAGGTGTCGCGGCTGGTCAACAGCATCCGCAACAACGGTCCCGAGCTGATCGAACCGGCAAAGCCGGAGCCGGAGCAGGCAACGCTGTTGTAGGCGTTATCGCCGCGAGGCCGTCACCACCACATAGGGAGCGTCGTAGGACACGTTGCCGTCAGCGTCGACGTGCGCGCGCAAGGCGTCCTCAAATGCTGCCAGCAGCTGGTCGCGCTTGGCGCCATCGACATTGCCCAGCACTGAGACGTGCATCGGCGATTCGCGCGTCACGAAGTGCACGGCCTCATCGATCGTTCCCAATTGCCATGTGTGGCTGGCTGGTTCGATCTCGAGGTCGTCGAAATCGGCCGCCAACCGGTCGGTGATAGTGTCCGCCGAACCCCACTGATCGGGCGAGTATCCCGACGGCGGGGGTGGCCCGAGGACCGCGGCGATCGGGCTGAAGAAGGGGTTGCCCGGGTCGGGCACCCACGACGAGAAGCCGAGGACGCCTTCCGGCTTGAGCAGGCGGGCGATCTCGGCGACCTGCCGGGCCGGCTCGACGAAGATGATCCCCATGTTCGACACGACGGCGTCGAAGGACCCGCTTGGCAGACCGGTGTCGGCGGCATCGGCCGTCACCCAGGTGATCTGCCCGGCTTGGGGCATCTGCTCGCCGATCGCGATCAGTTCGGGTGTGATGTCCACGGCGGTCACCCGTGCACCCGTGGCGGCCGCCGCGCGTGCGGCGCTTCCGGTGCCGCAAGCCAGATCGGCGAGCGCTGCGTCGCGTACCGGTCTGCGCCGGTCCACGGCGGCGACGACTTCGGCGGCGATCGGTGCGATGCGCTCCCCGACGGCCTGGTATCGACCGGCTGACCAGATCGTCGGGGATGTCATCACCTCAAGCGTGTCACGATTGCGTTGTGGCGTCACTGGCCGGCTACCCCGTCACCGCACCGCCGCTGCCCCGGCCCGTGGTCATCGCTCAGCACTGGGCCAACCTGACCTTCATCCATTGGCCGGTGCGTCCGGAGAGCGTCGCGCACCTGTATCCACCAGGGACCCGCCCTGACGTCTTCGCCGACGGGCTGACATACGCCGGGCTGGTGCCGTTCACGATGCGACGCACCGCATTGGGTACCGCCCTCCTACTCCCGTACTTCGGCACCTTCCACGAGACCAACATCCGGCTGTACTCGATCGACGACGCCGGACGCCACGGCGTGGTGTTCCGGTCGCTGGAAACGGCCCGCCTGGCGGTCGTGCCACTGTTCCGCGCCGCGCTCGGTGTCCCGTATGCCTGGTCGAAAATGAGCATCACCACCTCCGGCGACCAGATCTCGTATGAAAGCGAACGCCGGTGGCCACGGCGTGGCCTGCGCAGCCGGCTGACGGTGCGCGTCGGCGGCGAGGTGAAACCCACCCCGCTGGAAGTCTGGCTCACCGCCCGCTGGGGTGCACACACTCGCAAGGCGGGGCGGACGTGGTGGGTGCCCAACGAGCACGGGCCGTGGCCGTTCCGGGCGGCCGAGGTCGTCGAGTGCGACGACGACCTGCTGGAAGCCGGCGGTGTGACGGTGGCGGGCGATCGGCTGCGAGCGCTCTTCTCGCCAGGGGTGCACGCGCGGTTCGGCCGCCCTTCGAAGGTCAAGTAGGCGATTACTCAGTCAGCGACCCCCGACTGGGGCACGCTTGTTCCCATGACCGATCTGCATGCCAAACCGCAGGTGACAAGCATCGAAGTACGCAACCCCGCCGACGGCACCGTCGTCGGCGAAGTACCCAACGAGTCCGCCGAAACCGTGGCCGCCACGGCCCGGGAACTGCGTGTCTACCAACCCGAATGGGAAGCACTGGGTGCGAAGGGCCGCAAGCCATGGCTTATGAAATTCCAGGACTGGATCCTCGACAATGCCGAGCACATCGCCGACGTGCTGCAATCCGAGTCAGGCAAGCCGGGTGTCGAAGCTGCGATGGAAGCGCCGATGTGCGCAGACGTGCTCAACTACTGGGCACGTAGGGCGGAGGCGTTCTTGGCCGACGGCCACCCCAAGCCGCACAACCTACTGACCCGAACCAAGCGTCTGACCACCGCGTATCGGCCCTATCCGGTGGTCGGGGTGATCACGCCGTGGAACTTCCCGTTCGTCATGCCGGCGATAGACGCGATCCCCGCCCTGGCCGCTGGGGCTTCGGTGCTCTTGAAACCGTCCGAGGTGACGCCGCTCAGCGGGGTGGAGTTCGTCCGCGGGTGGACCGAGATCGGTGCTCCCCCCGTGCTTTCGGTTGCCACCGGTGAAGGCGGGACCGGCGCTGCGGTCCTCGCGAACGTCGACTTCGTTCAGTTCACCGGGTCGACGGCGACGGGCCGCAAGGTCGCCGTCGCATGTGCCGAGCGGTTGATGCCGTACAGCCTGGAACTCGGTGGCAAGGACCCGGCGATTGTGCTCGCCGATGCCGATCTCGAGCGTGCCGCTAACGGTATCGCGTGGGGCGGTGTGTTCAACGCCGGGCAGGCGTGCATTTCCGTCGAACGCGTCTACGTCGAGGCGCCTGTATACGACGAGTTCCTCGCGAAGCTCACCGACAAGGTGAGCCAACTTCGGGAGGGCCAGGACGACCGGCGATGCCGATTCGATGTCGGAGCGATGGCCACCACCGCGCAACGCGATATCGTGGCGCGCCACATCGACGAGGCGGTGGCGGCGGGCGCGCGGGTGACCACGGGCGGCAAGCCGACCGGCATCGGCACCTTTTTCGAGCCGACAGTGTTGGTCGACGTCGATCAGTCCATGTCATGCATGACCGCAGAGACATTCGGCCCGACGATCCCGGTGGTGAAGGTCGCAGACGAAGACGAGGCGATCCGGCTGGCCAACGACTCGAACTATGGCCTCTCCGGTTCCGTGTGGACGCGCGACGTCAAGCGCGGCGAACGGGTGGCGCGACGGATCGAGACGGGCTCCGTCAATGTCAACGACGTCATGAGCGCCGCGTTCAGTTTGGCGTTGCCGTTCGGCGGATGGAAGAACTCGGGTGTCGGGGCACGCAGTGGTGGCGCTGCGGGGATACTGAAATATTGTCGGGCACAGGCGATTTCGGCGCCACGGATCCCCACCCAGTCCCGTGAAGTGCTTTGGTATCCCTACTCACGCCGCAAGTCGCGGGTTGCGATGGGCATTGTCCGTGCGGCAGCTGCGCGTGGTCTGCGACGGGTTGGCCTCAAGCCGCGGGGAAGCCGCGAATGAAGTGTCGGGCGGCGGTGCTGCGCGGCGCCGGCAAGGACTGGGAGATCCAGGAGATCACCCTCGACCCGCCGCGCGAGGGCGAGGTGCTGGTGAAGACGGCGGTGGCGGGGCATCTGCCACACCGACGACCACTTCGCGACCGGCGACAGCGTTCCCTCCCCGGAAATGCCAATGGGTGGTGCACGCCGACATGATCCTTCCGGCCATGATGCTCACCCGAAAAGGTGGGACCTGCGTGTTGACCGGCATCATGCCGACCGGCGAAGATGGTGCCGACTTCAGGGTGCGCTCTACGGCGGCATGAACCCACACGCGAGCATGCCGATGTTGTTGTCCATGTATCAGAACGGGCGGCTCAAACTTGACGAGTTGGTGACGCGGCGCTACCGGCCGACCAGATCAACGACGCGATCACCGATATGCGCGAAGGCCGAAACATCCGCGGCATCATCGAGTTCGACTAGCGACCCGTATAGCCCGGCGGGTTCGGGGAATCGACCCAAAGGTCGGCGCCGAGTTCCGATCCCGGCACGCAGTCGTACACCGAGAGGTCGGTGACGCCCGACTCCAGCAGCACGTCCTCGCACAGCAGGGCCTTGCCGGTGTACTCGCGGGCGGGCTTGTTGAGGACGACGTACGCGGCGTCGGCGTACACGTCGGGCTTGCGCGCCCGGGCCATCGCCTCATCGCCGCCGAGCAGATTCTGCACCGCGGCGGTGGCCACCAGCGTGCGCGGCCACAACGTATTGGACGCTACGCCCTCGTCGCGCAGTTCCTCGGCCATCGCCAAGGCGCACAACGACATTCCGTACTTGGCCATCATGTACGCGGTGGGCTTGAGCCACTCCGGCTCCAGCCGCAGGGGCGGCGACAGCGTGAGGATGTGCGGGTTCTCCCGGCCCACCATGTGTGGGATGCACGCCTGCGACACCGCATACGTCCCGCGCACCTGGATGCCGTTCATCAAGTCGAACCGCTTGAGCGGCACCTCGGTGATCGAGCCGAGGTTGATCGCCGACGCATTGTTCACGCAGATGTCGATGCCGCCGAACCGCTCGACGGTCTTCGCCACCGCGTCCGCCACCGAATCGCCGTCGCGGATGTCGCCGACGATCGGCAGGGCCTGCCCGCCTGCCTGCTCGAGCTCCTCGGCCGCGGTGTACACCGTGCCGGGCAGCTTGGGGTGCGGTTCGGCGGTCTTGGCGATCAGCGCGATATTGGCGCCGTCGGCGGCCGCGCGCTTGGCGATCGCCAGCCCGATGCCGCGGCTGGCGCCGGAGATGAACATGGTCTTGCCTTTAAGGGACATAGAGCCACCCTATCCCCGCGCCCAGATCAGACTTATTGCGCGCAAAACCGGCTCAATGCGTACCGGAACTCCCCCGCAAGCGGGAGGTACCCCCAGATTTCGGCGGTAGGTCATGCGCGGATATCGGCCGTCACCGCGTTGGTGAGGCGAATGAGGTCCTGCGGGTGCACCGCGACATCCCAGCCGCGCTTGCCCGCGCTGCACAGCACGCGGTCCCACCGCATCGCCGAGCTGTCGATGACCGTCGGCAGTCGCTTGCGCTGGCCGAACGGGGAGATGCCGCCGATGACATAGCCGGTCGAGCGCTCCGCCGCCGCCCGGTCGGCCATCGTGGCCTTGGCCACTCCCAGCGCTGCCGCGGCGGCCTTGAGGGACAGCTGGGCCGGAACCGGCACCACCGCCACGGCCAGCCCCTTCGGGAGCGCGATGATCAGCGTCTTGTAGACCTGCTCGGGATCGACCCCGTCGACCCCTGCAAGCTCGTTGACGGCCTCCTCACCGAACGACTCGTTTTGCGGGTCGTGGTGGTACCGCAGCACCTCGTGCGGGATCTCGGCGGCCAGCAGGGCCGTGATCGCCGGGGTTGCCGCACGCGCCACAGACTCAGCCTAAATCAGCGGCCGCGCGCCGGTCACCGGTGAGAACGGGGAACAACCGGGGGCGTTCGTGCTGTTGTTGAGGGCAGCTGCGGCCGCAGGACGGTCAGCGAAGAAAGATGTCGTTCTCAACCTCTAGGATCGAGTGAAGGAGGTACCTAGGTGCCAACGTTGGCCATCGACGGCCCTGTGCGTCCGGTGCTTTTGCGGGGCCTGTTTGGCGGCGCCTCTAGGGAAGGGACGGTGTTCCCCACGATGACCGACATCGACGGGTCGGCGCCCGATACGACGCCAGAAACGTCGGCGCCCGTGAGAGGCGAGGAGACCGACGCGGAGCTGACCGCGCGGTTCGAGCGTGATGCGATCCCGCTGCTCGACCAGCTCTACGGTGGTGCGCTGCGAATGACACGCAACCCGGCCGACGCCGAAGACTTGCTGCAGGAAACCATGGTGAAGGCCTACGCCGGCTTCCGCTCGTTCCGCGAAGGGACGAACCTCAAGGCGTGGCTGTATCGGATCCTGACCAACACCTACATCAACAGCTACCGCAAGAAGCAGCGCCAGCCGGCGGAGTATCCGACCGAGGAGATCACCGACTGGCAGCTGGCGGCCAATGCCGAGCACTCCTCGACGGGTTTGCGCTCGGCGGAGGTGGAGGCTCTGGAAGCGCTTCCGGACAGCGAGATCAAGGAAGCCCTGCAGGCACTGCCCGAGGATTTCCGGATGGCGGTGTACTACGCAGACGTCGAAGGCTTCCCGTATAAGGAGATCGCCGAGATCATGGACACGCCTATTGGGACGGTGATGTCCCGGTTGCACCGGGGCAGGCGCCAGCTCCGCGAGTTACTGGCCGATGTGGCCAAGGACCGTGGTTTCCTCCGGGGACAGCTCGACACTCCCGAGGAGGTGTCGTCATGACCGACGACGAGCGCTGGACCCCGCCGATGGGCTCCGTCGACCCCGAACACCCCGACTGCGCCGCGGTGATCGCCGAGGTATGGACGTTGCTCGACGGCGAATGCACAGCGGAGACCCGCGACAAGCTCAAGCATCACCTCGAGGAGTGCCCCGCTTGCCTGCGGCATTACGGCGTCGAGGAGCGGGTCAAGCGGTTGATCGCCACAAAGTGCAGCGGTGAGAAGGCGCCCGAAGGGCTCCGCGAACGGCTACGCATCGAGATCAGCCGCACAACGATCATCCGCCGCGGCTGAACCCGTCAGGCCGGCGGCTAGGAGTTCGGCCGCTTGCCGTGATTGGCCTTCGAGTGCTTACGGTCGCGCTTTTTGCGGCCACGCTTGGCCATGGTCTACCTCCGTATGTTTGAACCAGTGTCCCATGGGCCGGTGACGACGCTGCCCCCGTGGGTTGTGGTTCGATAGAGCGGCAGGCAGCCGAATTGAATGGGGTGAAGATGGCCGAGGATGTTCGCGCCGAGATCGTGGCCAGTGTGCTCGAGGTCGTGGTGCACGAGGGCGATCAGATCGGCGAGGGCGACACCCTGGTGCTGCTGGAGTCGATGAAGATGGAAATCCCCGTGCTGGCCGAGGTGGCGGGCACGGTCAGCAAGGTGAGCGTGTCCGTTGGCGACGTCATCCAGGCCGGCGACCTCATCGCGGTGATCAGTTAGCCGGAGTAGCACCCGATGACCACCCTCGGTGAGCTGCTCGCCGAGCACACGATGCTGCCCGGCAACGCCGTCGACCATCTGCACGCCGTGGTCGGTGAGTGGCAGCTGCTCGCCGACCTCTCGTTCGCGGACTACCTGATGTGGGTGCGCCGCGACGACGGTGCGCTGGTGTGCGTGGCGCAGTGCAGGCCAAATACCGCGCCGACGGTGCTGCTGGCCGACGCGGTCGGCACCCTCGCCGGCGCCGACCAGATGCCACTGGTCACGGCGGCCTTCAAATCCGGCGCGATCGGGCGGGAAAGCGAAGAGGGACAACCTGATTCGGTGGCAGACGGCAACGTCTCGGTGGAGGCCGTGCCGGTCCGCTACGACAACCATGTGGTTGCCGTACTGACCCACCAGACCGCTCTCGCGGCCCGCAAGGCCAGTCCGCTGGAACGCGCATACCTGGACTGCGCCGGAGATCTACTGCACATGCTGTCCGAGGGCACCTTCCCCAATGTCGGCGACCGGCCGATGTCGCGGTCCAGTCCCCGCGTCGGTGACGGGTTCATCCGGCTGGACGTGGCCGGTGTCGTGGTCTTCGCCAGCCCGAACGCGCTGTCGGCCTATCACCGCATGGGCCTGACCGCGGAGCTGGAGGGGCAGAACATGGTCGCCGTGACCAGGCCGTTGATCTCCGACCCGTTCGAGGCGCAGGAGCTGGCCGAGCACGTGCGGGACTCGTTGGTCGGCGGTTCCAGCATGCGAATGGAGGTCGACGCCGGCGGCGCGACGGTTCTGCTGCGCACGATGCCGTTGGTGGTGCGCGGCAAGGCGGCGGGCGCGGCTGTCCTGATCCGCGACGTCACCGAGGTCAAGCGTCGCGACCGAGCGCTGCTGTCCAAGGACGCCACCATCCGCGAGATCCACCATCGGGTGAAGAACAACCTGCAAACCGTCGCGGCCCTGCTACGGCTGCAGGCCCGGCGCACCAACAACGCCGAGGGCCGCGAGGCCCTGATCGAGTCCGTGCGCCGGGTGTCGTCGATCGCGCTGGTGCACGACGCGCTGTCGATGTCGGTGGACGAGGAGGTCAACCTCGACCAGGTGGTGGACCGGATCCTGCCGATGATGAACGACGTCGCCACCGTGGACACTCCGATCCGCATCAGCCGGGTCGGCGACCTGGGTGTGCTCGACGCGGACCGCGCCACCGCCCTGGTCATGGTGATCACCGAACTGGTGCAGAACGCCATCGAGCACGCCTTCGACGGCGCCACTCAGGTCGGCTGCGTGACGATCCGTGCGGAGCGTTCGGCGCGCTGGCTGGACGTGGTCGTTCACGACGACGGTCGCGGTCTGCCCGACGGATTCAGCCTGGAGAAGGCCGACCGGTTGGGCCTGCAGATCGTGCGGACGCTGGTCTCGGCCGAACTGGACGGCTCGCTGGGCATGCACGCCGCGCCCACCGGTGGCACCGACGTGGTGCTGCGGATGCCGATCGGCAGGCGTGCGCGGCTGGCGCAGTAGTGGACCGATTGCGCAAAATGTCGGTCGCCGACGCAATTGCCGACAAATTGCATTTGCACAGAGTTACGGCCCCGCCATTTTCGTCGGGGCCGTATGCGGTTATGTCGTGGTGAGGCTAGACGCCGCTGCGGGCCTTCGTGCGGGCGTTGCGCCGCTTCAGTGCGCGCCGCTCGTCTTCACCCATGCCACCCCACACGCCGGCGTCCTGGCCAGAATCCAACGCCCAGGTGAGGCATTCAGTCGTCACCGGGCAGCGATTACACACGAGCTTCGCGTCAGCGATCTGCGCGAGTGCCGGGCCGCTGTTTCCCACCGGGAAGAACAGTTCCGGATCCTCGTCGCGACAAACCGCCTTGTGGCGCCAATCCATGTTGTCTAACTCTCCTCACTATTGTGCGCAGCAAGGCGCACGAGCTTTTACTCGGCAGTTAACGCGTGCATACAAAATGTTTCTGCACTGTTGCTTGCTACCGATGCTTTCACAGGCTGAACAGATGTCAATAGCGCCGCGTTAACACGTGGGAAATCTCACTACCGAGCTCTGTTAGCAGATCCCTCACTCGTTTGTACTACACTGAATTCACTTGCGCCCTAAATCGGCTGATGCGCCGCGATTTATCCAGGTCAGAGGGATTTTAGCGGTGGCGCCACCACGCCAAGGGCTTCCGGTACCGCCCGGAACGTCATGTCGTCCCGCAGCCCGAGGTAGTCGCCGTCAATCTGGCACGCCACCGGCGTGTCACTGGTCACCCGCAGCCACGGAACGTCGTCATCGCGGATCAAGTGCTTGGCGCGGATCTTGGGCTTGCGCGACAGCATCTGCCGCGCCAGCCGCAGGTTCGCCCAGACATTCATGCTGGTGGTCGCGAACACACCCAAGCCGTTTTCGAACGTCGTGGTCGGGTTCGTCCACACCGGCCGGGTGTTGGCATAGGTCCACGGGCTGGAGTTCGACACGAACGCGAAGTGCACGCCCGACACCGTGTCCCGGTCGGGCAAATGCAGCGTCAACGACGGCTCCTTGCGGGCGCTGGCCAGCATCTCGCGCACGGCGACGCGGATATACCGCGCGGCGGTGACGTTGCGGCCCTTGTCTCGCTGGGCCTCCACGGCCGCCACGACGTCACCGTCCACGCCCATCCCGGCGGTGAAGACCGCCCAGCGCTCGCCGCAGTCCATCAGCCCGATGCGCCGCCAGGACTTCGTTCGGCGGTGCTCGCCCAGCAGGTCGATGAGTTGGTTGGTCGCCTCGATCGGGTCGGGGCTGATGCCCAGCGCGCGGGCGAACACGTTGGCCGCTCCACCCGGCACCACCCCGACGGCGGGCGCATCGGTGCGGGGGACCGGGCCCCATTCCCCCAGCACGCCGTTGACCACCTCGTTCACTGTTCCGTCGCCGCCGTGCACGATCAGCACATCGATGCCGTCGCGGGCGGCCTCGCGGGCGATGTCGATGGCGTGGCCGCGGCTGTCGGTGTGCGCGACGGTCAGCTTGACCCGGCTCTCCAGCGCGTGGGCGAGCAGGTCGCGCCCGGCGGGAGTCGTCGATGTCGCGTTGGGGTTGACGATCAGCACGGCACGCACGTGCCAGAGCCTATCCGGGCGAGCGCCGACACCGTGATTCTCGACTCAATGCGGAGCTCTCGTCGGCCGAATACCACTCGTACACTCCGTCCTCGCGGGTGCGTCGCTCGATCAGTCCCTGCCAACGCAGGTAGGCCAGATGTGCGAGCGTCTCAGCCATCGCCAGGTTGCGTTGAAACTTGAGGAGGGCCTTGGCGACCTGAAGTTCCGCGATCTCACGGACGGTGCAGGGGTGGTTGCGGATCATGGCGTGGATGGCGTCGAGCCGGCGTTGTTTGTTGCGTGTTATCGCATCAACGCGGCGCCGGCCGTCGGCGAATGCGCGGCCGTGTCCCGGCATCACCAGCGTCGGGTCGCGCTCGGCGACGAGCTGGAGAGATGCCAGATAGCTGCGGAGGGGATCTTTGTCGAATCCACGCTCGAATGTGACTGGAGGAGTGACGGCGGGTAGGAGGTGGTCGCCGGAGAATAGGAGTCTGTCAGTCGGCGACCACAGGCAGATATGACCGAGTGAGTGACCGGGAGTGTGGAGGACTTCCCACTGGCGCGTGCCGATGGAGAGGACCTCGCCACCGTGCAGGCGGGTGGAGGCTTCGACGACGGAGTGGAGGTACGGCAACCAGGCGACGAGAGTGTCGGCGAAAGCGGGCAGCTCGGCCTTGGGCACCCCGTGGTCACTGTAGGTATCGCGCTTTCGCGCCTGGGCGGTCTCAGGATGCCGGTACTTTTCGCAGTCCAGGTCGGTCATGGCGTGCATGAACAGTTCGGCGCCGGTCAGTTCCATCAGTCTCCCGGCCATACCGTAGTGGTCGATATGAGCGTGGGTGACGATGATCCGTGCGATGTCGTCGAGCACATAGCCTCGGGCGTTCAGCGCGTGATGCAGTGTGGACAACCCGTCGTCGGGCTCGCCGGGATGCCACATGCCGCAGTCCACCAGCGTCACCGAGTCGCCGTCTTCAACGATGTAGACGTTGACGCTCTCGATGTGGTTGATGCCGATGGGCATCGCGGCCAATCCGATGCCGTCGGGTTGGACTTGGCCACGCACTTCTGGCGCGGTCGTCACCGTATTCGGCTCACTCGTGCATCCGCTCGAGGAGCGTGAACCATATGGTGACCTCCACGTCGAACACAGGGCCTGCGTCGGTGAGGTCACCACTGATCTTGGTGACCTCGAAGCGAGTGATGCCCTCGAGCGTGGTGTACGCCCGGTCTATGGCCTCGTGGACGGATGCTTCGATCGTGGGGCCTGACCCGGCGATGTTGATGGACTTCCGCACCGCCATCGTGCCCTCCTGAGGTGAAAGAGTTGTCGGCTCGCTGCGTCAATGGTGTATTGCTGTTGACGCCCATGCCGGTTCTTTTCCGCTGATCGGGAGAGGCTCGCGGCCTCGGCCCTGTCGGATTTCCGTGATCGCCCGCGCGGAAGTGCCGCGTTGACGTCGAAGTGACGGCGAGTCGATGATGCCAGCCATGGCGATGGAGCTGAAGGTGGACACGGACGCGGACGAAGTTGGGTTCGACGGGAGCCGGCTCGAGCGGATCGACCGGCATTTCGCCCGGTATGTGGACGAGGGTCAGTTGCCCGGCTGGCTGATCGTGGTCACCCGCCGCGGCAAAGTCGCGCACCTGTCTCGGTACGGGCACGCCGACATCGAGGCCGGCCGACCGGTCGAGGTCGACACCCTGTGGCGCATCTTCTCGATGACCAAGCCGATCACGTCGGTCGCTGCGATGATGCTCTTCGAAGAGTGCGCGTTCGACCTGACCGATCCGATCGCCCGTTGGTTGCCCGAGTTCGCAGAGCCACGGGTTTATGTCAAGGGCTCCGCCCTCAACCCGCTCACCGAGCCGGCGACCGAACCGATCCGATTGTGGCACCTGCTCACCCATACCTCGGGCATGACGTACGGGTTCCACCACGCGCATCCCGTGGACGCGATGTACCGCGCGGGCGGGTTCGAATGGGGCACGCCGCCAGGACTTGATCTGGCCGGGTGCGTCGAGCGATGGGCGCAGTTGCCACTGGTGTTCCAGCCGGGCAGCGAATGGAACTATTCGATCTCTACAGACGTGCTCGGCAGGCTGGTGGAAGTCGTGTCCGGGCAGCCGCTTGATGAGTTCTTCGGGCAGCGGATCTTCGCCCCGCTCGGCATGAACCACACATCGTTCGGTACCGAGGGCGAAGACCTCGCGGTGGTGTACATGGCGCAGCCGGGGACGCGAAAGGCGGTCCGGCACAACGCGTTCGGCGCGGTCGGCCATGGGCGCCCGGACTGCCTGTCGGGCGGCGGCGGCTTGGTTGCCACGGCGGCCGACTACCACCGGTTCACCCAGTTCCTGTTGTGCCGCGGTGAGTTGGACGGGGTCAGGTTGCTCAGCCCGCGCACCGTCGCGCTGATGACGAGCAACCACCTTCCCGGCGACGCGGACCTCGAAGCCTATGGGCGGCCGCTGTTCGCGGAGATGCCGTTCAACGGCTTCGGGTTTGGGCTCGGCTTCTCGGTGCTGAAGGACCCGGTGAAGGCGAAGACGCTGTCGAGTGCCGGCGAGTTCGCTTGGGGCGGGGCGGCCAGCACCGCCTTCTGGGTCGACCCGGCCGAGGAGCTGACGGCCATGTTCTTCACGCAGCTGATGCCCTCCAGCACCCATCCAATCCGCCAGCACTTACGCCAGCTCGTCTACCAAGCCCTCGTGGCCTGATCGCTCCATTGCCGCGCACCCCGAACGGCCTGCGGGATATGGCGGAGGACACAGTCTGCTTCCGGGGTGATTGAAACGACAGCAATAGAATTGGTGACCCAACTGTTACCGGTGTTGAGGTGTAGACGGCATTCTTGTCCAATCCGGAAGGTTCTGATGATCACAGATGTCGCGGCCATAGTTGCGTCCATTGCAGTGGTGGCCGGCCTGTGCTGGGCGCTTTACGGATGGTTCAAGGTGTCGCTTGGCCGCTTCAACAGCGTGGTGGCCAAGGACGTGTTGGCTGCGTGGGATGCCCGGTTGGCGAAGCTGTCGGCGGACGACCGCGAACAACTCCGCGCGCAGCCCCCTGTAGAGGTCTTGGAAGCCCTTGTAGCTTTGCCGTCCCAGCGGTCACGGCGATTCCAGTTGAGCTACATCCGGTGAGTCGCGGCGGATGCGAGGACCTCGCGGGCCGCGTCCGCAGTCACTTGCGCGGCGACGTCCACGCCGCGCGCCACTAGCTCATCGGAGATCACTTCTACCGTCATGACGGCGGGGGTGACGCCATGGTCGGTCAGGGCCCGCACCATTCCGACCGTGTCGCCGTATCCCTGCCCCGGCGGCAGCCGGTGGCCGAGAGATTCCGCGCGGAGAGGCTCCATCGGCTCCGCCCGCACGTCACACAGCTGCACCGAAATGATCCGCTCGGCAGGCACGTCATCGAGGTCGGCGACCTGCTGCCCGGCCCGCGCCCAGTGCCAGCCGTCGACGATGAGGCCGGCGTTCGGTACCCGCTGCACGATCCGCCAGGCCGTCGCGAGATCGGGAACACCGCTGTAGGGCATGAACTCCAGCGCAACGGTCAGATCTGGGCCCGCGCGTTCACAGAGGGCGGCGAACTCCCCTACCACGGCGTCGAGCGGGAGCTTCTCCAGCAGCCCGGCGTTGAGGTGGCGTACGCCGAAAGCACGCGCCATGTGGAAGACGGTTCGTTCCTTGGCCTGCTGTGCCTCGTCGCGGTCGGCCGCAGTGCCCCAACCGGTGAGGTACTCGACTTCCAGGATCCGCACCCCGTGCTGCTCCGCGATGGCCAGCATCGCGGCGTCGTCAAGGCCGGCGGCCCAGTAGTTCTCCGCGCGTAGCCCGATGCCGTCGTATCCGGCGGCAGCGGCGGCGCGTACCCGCTCGCCGAACTCGACTTCGGTGCCGAGCGTGTAGGAGCTGACGACGAGCGGAGGCGCACCGGTCATCGTCAGTTGCCGTCGTTCAACGGTATGGGTGTGAGGTTCTCGTAGCTGCTGACACCGGCTGCGTGTCGTCCGGCGATGTAGCCGAAGGTCATGGCGGGACCGATGTTGATGCCGCCCGATGGGTAGTGCCCGCCCATCACGTTGGCCTGGTCGCTGCCCGCGGCGTAGAGGCCCGCGATGGGCTCGCCATCGCTGTTGAGCACGCGCGACATCGGGTCGGTCTTCAGGCCGGCAAACGTTCCGAAACTGCCGGGCAGCACCTTGATCGCGTAGAAGGGACCCTTCTGGATCGGGGCCAGGGACGGGTTGGGCTTGTGGTCGGGGTCGCCGGAGCCCCGGTTGAACGCGCTGACGCCGCGGCCGAACTCGGGATCCTCACCGACGGTTGCATGCTGGTTGAACACGGCGACCGTGCTGGTCAGTCCGGAGGGATCAATGCCACATTGACGCGCGAGTTCTTCGAGCGTCCGGCCGCGCTTGAGGTATCCCGATCGAACGTAGGGCCATACCGGAATGGGGAACGGCTTTGACATGCCGAATGGGTAGCGGCGCTGGAACGCGTGATCGCAGATCAGCCATGCTGTCACCTCTTCGCCGTCGGGGGCGGCGGCGATCATCGCACTGGTGAACTGGTAGTAGCCGTCGGCTTCGTTGACGAATCGCTTGCCGTTCGACAGGACGGCGATAAGACCGGGCTTTCCTCGGTCGACGATGTGTGGGTAGGTGCCGACCCGTCCGCTGCGGTAGGGCACCAGCGACACCGGACACCATGCGGCTGGAGATGCCAGCGACGTGTCCAACAGGCCGCCTGCTGACTCGCCGAGCGAGACCCCGTCTCCGGTCGTCTCTGCCGGCGCGAGCGTCCAGTGCTCCCGTCCCGTCGGGGTTCGCGGGAACAACTCGCGACGACGCGCGACGTCGTGGGGGAAACCGCCGGCCGCGAGAAGGACGCCGCGCCGAGCGCGGACGGTGATCTTCCCGTCCGGAGTGGCCAGCGCCGCGCCCGTGACCGCGCCGTCTTCGGTGAGTAACCGCGTTGCCGGCGTGTTCGTGAGCAACGGCACACCGAGGTCGTCAGCCGACTTGGCTAGCCGGGCGATCAGGGCGGTGCCGTTGACCAGCTGCATGCCCTGCCGATTGGTCGCCAGGTCGAACACGTGGAACGCGACTCGCCAGCCTGCGTGGAAGAACCCCTTCACCGAGGTCGTCGCGTGCAGGAATGCCTGCAGGTCCGGGCCGGCCATGATCCCTAGCCCGAATAACGACGTCTCGTACAACTGGGGTCGCAGCTTGGTGCGCAGTGCCTTCTTGATCCTTCGCATGTTGATCGGCTTGGGGCCGACAGATCGCCCGCCGGTGCCGGCTCCGGGCAGGTCCCCTTGAATGTCGGCAATCCACGAGCCGGACACGAACTGCAGTGCAGTGCGGTTCTCGAAGAACGCCACCATGTGCCGTCCGTTGTCCAGCAGCGCCTCGACTCGAGGTTCGTCGTAGTTCTCACCGAGCGCGTGTTTCAGATAGGTGCGGGGCGAGTCGATGTCCTCGACGATCCCGTCGGCTTGGGACAGCGGGTTCAGCGGCACCCACATCCAGCCGCCGGACCAGGATGTGGCCCCTCCGAGGACAGACGCTTTCTCGGCCACGATCACCTTCAGGCCGTGGTAGGCCGCCGTCACCGCGCCCGAGAGTCCGGCTGCGCCTCCGCCGATCACCAGGAGATCGCAGTCGAGGTTCTGAGACTGCCCGTTCGCCGTCACGACACCTTTCTCGCCCAACCACGTCTGGAAAACACTGCGCCACTGCCAGTCCGGACGCGAGGACGGTTGAGACGAGCGTGTCACAGCCCACTATGTTGCGTCCAACACTGAATTGGTCTCAGATAGAGATTCCGAATGTCTTAATCGGCGGGGATCGGCAGTATCTCGTCGGCCACTTCTAGGACCGCGGCAAGTGCAGGAGACGTCTTCTGGGGCGACCAGGCGATTCCGTGGTTCATGTAGGTGGCGTCACCCGTGAGCGGCACGAACACGGTGCCAGGCGGCGTGATGTCGGCGACCCCCGACGTCATCAGCGCCACCCCAACCCCCGCTGCGACCAGCATCAGGATCATGTACGGATCGGTGATTTCCTGCACCACCCGTGGCCGGAAGCCGGCGTCGACACAGGCGCGCATCGCGCTCTCTTGCAACGCCGAGCCGGCCGACAGGGGTGTGGTGACGAAGCCGTCATCGGCGAGTTCGCGCAAGTCAATCTCGCGCTGGCCCGCGAGCCTGTGGTCCAGCGGGAGCACGGCGCCGAAGGGCTCCCGGCGGATCAGTCTCGCCCTTACCGAAGGAGATGCCACGGGCAAGCCGACAAATGCCAGATCCAAGGCACCGCTTTCTAATTGACTGATCGCATCGCGTGTCACCACGCGCCCGAGCAGCGTCAACTCGATGTTTGGATAGCGTTGTCGCACTGCGCGAGTCAGAGGTGGCAGCGCTCGGTGGTTGAGTACTCCGGCGAAGCCGATTGTGACGCGGCCATACACGTCGCCGGCGGACGCCCTGGTGGCGTGGCGTGCCGTTTCGACATCCTCAAGCACTCGGTACGCGTGTGGCAGGAAGGTATGTCCCCCAGCTGTTAGGGCGACGCTCCGCGTGCTCCGCTCGAACAGCTGCACTCCGATGTCCTTCTCAAGCTTGCGGATCGTCTGACTCAAAGGGGACTGGGCCATCTGGAGTCGTGAGGCGGCTCGGCCGAAGTGCAATTCCTCGGCGACCGCGACGAAGGCGTGTAACCAGCGAATCTCCATAAACTCTTCCTGCGGCCACGCTGGGGCGTGTTCAGCGGTATGTCACAGATTGTGCACAATCAAGGACCCATCATCCTCGCTGACGACACAGTCGGACCATTGATTGCCCAGGCCACTGCTGAATGTTTGCGTATGTACGTCCGGGAATGCCCCAGCGTCATCGGTGATCGTCAGGAGGCTCGACGGTGTCCGTTCCCCGCGGAGTGGCCTTGCTGGTTGCGGGCGCGCTCTTCATGGAGATCCTGGACGCCACCATCATCACCCCGGCCATCCCGCTCATCGCTTCGTCGCTCGGGGTGGAGGCTGTCGATGTCAACATCGCGATCTCCGCCTATCTGGTGACCGTCGCGGTCCTGATACCGGTGAGCGGGTGGATGGCCGACCGGTTCGGAACCCGCAGGGTGTTCATCGCGGCAATCGCGGTGTTCACCCTCGCATCCGTCGGTTGCGCGGCCAGCGTGTCGCTGCCGATGCTCGTCGCGATGCGCGTCGTACAGGGAGTCGGCGGCGCGCTGATGGTGCCGGTCGGTCGGCTCCTCGTGTTGCGGTCAAGTGCGAAGGGCGACCTGGTCCAGGCCATCGCGTGGCTTACCTGGCCCGCCCTCGCAGCGCCCGTGCTCGCCCCGATTCTTGGGGGTGCCGTCGCCACCGTGGGCTCCTGGCGGTGGATCTTTATCGTCAACATCCCGCTCGGCATGATCGGATTCCTGTTGTCGCTGAGGCTGATCCGCGGCGAGGGCGTCCCAAGCCCGGCGCCGCTGGACTGGCGGGGGTTGACGCTGACGGGAGCCGGCATCGCCGCAGCGCTGATCGCCTTGGAAAGCATCCGGGTGGACGGCACCAACTGGCTGCATGTCGCCGCCAGCGGTGGCGTCGCGGTCGCCTTGCTTGTCACCGCGGTGTGGCATCTGTTGCGCTATCGCTACCCGCTGATCGAGTTGCGGGTGCTGCGGGTGCCTACGTTGCGAGTTACCGCATCTGCGGGATCGCTGTATCGGATGGTCATCACGGCCGTGCCGTTCCTGCTTCCGCTGCAGTTCCAGCTGGCGTTCGGCTGGACCCCGCTGGTTGCCGGGCTGCTGGTGGCAGCGCTCTTCGTTGGCAACATCGCGATCAAGCCCGTCACGACGCCGTTGATGCGGCGGTGGGGGATACGCCGGGTGCTCCTGGTGAACGGTGTCTTGTCGGTGCTCTGCTTCGGGCTGTTGGCCTGCCTGAGCGCCGATGTACCGGTGGCAGTGATCGCGGGCGTCCTGTTTGTCAGTGGGGCATTGCGTTCCATCGGGTTCACCGCCTACAACACCCTGGCGTTCTCCGACGTCGACTCCGGAGAACTCACACACGCCAGCACCCTCAATGCGGCGGTGCAGGAACTCGCCGCCGGACTGGGGGTCGCCGTGGGTGCACTTCTACTCGGCTTGTTCGCACCGGTGAGTCACGCCGGGGGACAGGCGTACTCATGGACGTATCTCACATTGGGCCTGCTGATGATGCTCACCATCGTCGAAACCCTCCGACTCCCAACGGATGCCGGCGCAGCGGTCACGCGATAACCAGAGGGCTGTGTCCGTGTTAGAAGAATTTCATGGTTGCGTCGAACGCCCGGGCGGCTGCTTCGTCCACATCGAGCTGTCTGAATTCCGGATAACTCGATTCGATGCCGAAGGGGCCGTCATAGCCGATGGACTTCAGTGCCGTGACGAACCCGCGGACGTCAAGATCACCCTCTCCCGGTAGTAACCGAGTGTTCCGGGCGTTCCACAGGAAGTTGTCGTGTACGCGAGGGCCGTCGTTCAGTTGCACTGCGGCCACGGTTGTGACGTCGAGGTCGGTGATGGATTCGGCTGTCGATCCGGTGTTGTAGAAATGCCAGACGTCGAGTAAATGTCCGACGTTGCGCGCGTCTACGCGGGCGAGGAGAGCGCTCGCGGTTGGCACCGAGTTGATTGCGGACCATGCGAACGCCTCGACTGCGATGTTCAATCCAACATCAGCCACTGCCTCTGCAGCCCTCTGGAGGCGCGTCGCAGCACCGTCGATATCGAGTGGGCCGCCGTCGAAGTCACCCGAGCTGAGATGGTCGCCGCCTGAGGATACAGCCAGGCCCTGCGCCTTCTCGAGTGTCGCCTGGGTAGCCGATTCGGACCCGGGAGCGACCCAGCCCGCGAAGAATTCGATCTCGCCGAGCTCAATGCCGTTGTCGGCCAGAATGTCGGACACGTCGGCGGTCGCGAGGGTCTTGAGATCGTCGAGGTGGATACCGATCCGTGCGAATCCGGCTGCCGAGGCGGCTTCGCACCGCTGTCTGAACGTGAACCTGGGCGGCTCGGTGAATCCGGCTCCGGCCAGGGTGACGTAGCTGGCCGTGAGTTTTGGGATGCTCAATCTCTCTGCCCTGACTCGGTTGGGACTGGACGCTGGCGGTGGGCGTACTTGAACCGTGCGCTCTGTCACAGACATACTCAAGGCGTGCGTTCCATAGAGCGGAACACTTCAGTGCCTAACGACGACTCGTCCACATCGGTGGTTAGCCGACTCGCTGCCGTCCTTAATGCCTTCCAAGCCCGAGATGTCTATCTCGGCGTCAACGAGATCGCCCGCCGGACCGAACTACCGAAATCGACAGTGTCACGGCTGGTCAAGGAGATGCACGAGGCGGGGTTTCTCGAGCGAAAGGCCCAGAAGGTCGGGCTCGGGTTACAGATGTTCGAATGGGGAGAGCGCGCCTCCCGGCGGCGTTCTCTGCGCCAGGTGGCGCTTCCGTTCATGGCCGATTTGCGTGAAGCGACACGTCAGACGATCCACCTTGCCCTGTTGGACGGCACCGAGGTGGTCTACGTGGAGATATTGCACCGCGAGGGTGCCCCGCGTCTGCCGTCGAGGGTCGGAGGCCGGCTGCCCGCACACGCAACCG
The DNA here is from genome assembly GCA_963800125.1 of uncultured Actinomycetota bacterium. Classification (GTDB taxonomy): domain Bacteria; phylum Actinomycetota; class Actinomycetes; order Mycobacteriales; family Mycobacteriaceae; genus Mycobacterium. Next base: position 264,208 of record CAWDAC010000055.1, read on the forward strand.
GAGTGGGAAAGGCGCTGCTGTCCGCCTCGGATCCGGAGGTGATAGATCGAGCGATTGCTGCGGGACTGGTGGCTGTGGGACCCCGGACAATTCGCAATCCCGACGTCCTGAGGCAGCAGCTCCGGCGCGCGGCGGTCAACGGTATTGCGTACGAACACGAGGAATCCGCCCCCGGGGTCGTGTGTGTAGCGAGCGCCGTGCTGGACTCCGAAAGCGTTCCTGTTGCTGCGATTTCGGTGTCGGGATGGGCCGGCAAGGTCGACCTCCGGCGTGTCGGGCCTGCGGTCCGCACCGCCGCCCTGAGTGTGTCGCGTGTTCTGGCGAGTCGAGATACCTGAGCCGTAATCGCAGAGTCAATAGGCGACGAGCCGGCGGTGCATGGGTGCTAGCCGGACAGCAAGGAGGCCGATATGCAGGTCCGTTTCGTTTCCCCTGCGGGAGTCGAGTTGTGCGACCCGACAGAGCTGCCCGCCCTGCTGGCCCGAACCGACGGGCTGGTCTGGGTCGACGTACCGGTGTGGGACGACGAGGCCGAGCAGACGCTGAGCACGACCTTCGGGTTCCATCCGCTCGCGATTCGGGACTCGGCGAATCGCAATCAAGTGCCCAAGATTCATCGCTATGAGGACCATCTGTTCCTGGTGCTGCACGCGCCGCAGCCCGGCGCCGGCGGGCACGTGCACTACGTCGAACTCGACCAGTTCATCGGCGACCGCTATCTGGTAACGGTGCACGGTCCGCTCAATCCGGCGGTCGACCAGGCTGCGGCGATGGTCGAGGTGGACGTGGTGCTGGGTCGGCTGACCAGTGGAAAGCTACAGGTCAACAAGGCATTCGAGCTCTCTTATGCCCTGCTGACCGCATTGACCGGACGGCTGCGCGCCTACACCGCGGAGCTGACCAAAGACGTCTGGATGACTGGAACAGCGCGTCACCGGCGGCCACCTGGGCGATCCGGAATCGTTTCTCGATGAGATGTTTCGTGCGCGGCATGGGCTGCTCACCGTCAGCCAACATGTCCGCGCTGAGCCGCGAGGTGTACAGCCGGATGGCCACCATCACGGCCTGCGGCCCCGGGACCGGGCAATCGCTACTGCTGGATGCTGTCGACCAGTTCCACCATCTGTCGGTGATGGCCGACAGCCAGAAGTCATACCTGCAGGGAACGATCGAGTTCTACCAGGCTCGCACCAACACGAAGATGACCATCGCTGCCGAACGGCTGGCGGTGATCGCAGCTGTCACGCTGCCGATCACGGCACTGTCGTCGATTCTCGGCATGAACGTGATCGTCAACGATCACACGCGGTGGATTCCGCTGGCCGTCCTACTGGTCATCATGCTGGCCATGTCGACGACGCTGCTGGTCTGGGCGAAGCGCAAGGGCTGGTTCTAGCGGCGAACGGCCGCGAGGTGCTCCGACCAATCGTTGAAGGGTGTCCAGCTTTCGACCGGACTCACCTGCCCACTTTCGGCTGGAACCGACAGTGCGAGCGGCCTTTCGCGCTAGCGGGCGCAAATCGGATGTGACGATAGCCGGACTGGGGAGTGGGCTAGTCTCATAACGTGGATCAAGATAGACCACAGAGTCTGCTCGGTGCGATCATCCGCGAACAGCGCGAGCTTGCGGCGCTGCCCATGCGCCAGCTGGCCAAGTCTGTCGGGATTTCCAATCCGTACCTCTCGCAGATCGAACGGGGATTGAGGGCACCCTCCGAGGCGGTGGTCGAGGCGCTGGCCGCTTCCCTGGATCTGTCGGTCGAAGAGTTGTACCGGCGCGCGGGCTATGTGGAGCCGCCGACGGAACATCACGATCCACCCCATTCGGACCTCGCGGAGGCTATCGCGGCGGCACCCGAACTCACGGCTGCCCAGCGTCGTGCGATGGCGGAGATCCACAGAAGTTTCATCGACGCGAACCGGGTACGCCGAGCATCCGGGAACCACCGCACCGACTAATCCGACAGCCGTCGTGCCGTTGCGCGTGCCGACGAAAATTGAACGCATCCAACGTATCTCGTGATGAAGCCGCGCCGATCCCGTCAGCGCCGACGGCTTTCCCAACGGGGTTGGTTGCTCGCAGCGACCCTGTGGGCTTCGTCACAAATAGCCGAGTTAGCAGAAGTTGTGCTAACGTAGCTAACGACCGGGCCATAGATGGCCAAGTACGACGACCACAGGAGGAATGACAATGACCACAACTAAATCAGCTGCTCCAACCACATCACCGTTCGACGTTGATTTCGAGGCGGCCACCGAGCGGATTCGCGGGCTGAACGAGAAGGTGCTCACGGCGGCGAAGCAGACCGGCAACATGTCGCTCGACACCTATGAGCAGACCGTGAACAGCGTGTTGGATTTCGGCCAGAAGGCGGCCGACTCCACGAAGGTGGACTGGGTTTCGGCGATCGCCAAGGCGCAGGCGTCCTACATCACCGAGGTGACGAACGCTTACACCAAGGCCGCGCGCGAGCTGCTGAAGTAATCCCATCGCACGAGCACCGGCACTTCCGGCGGACTTGAGGAGCACCTTTGTTTCGAAAGCCGCCGGAATGCCGGTGTTTTCGGCTCTGCTACGGAAGGACTTCGCGGTAACTCGGCACATCGTCTGTTCGTCCACATAACGCGCGAGTTGGTCGATGCCAGACATCTCGGAGCGCGCGGTCTGATTGTCCAGGCCGCCTGCCAGCGGATCGTGGTTGGATCAGTGGTGGGAGTCCGGGGCGGGCCCGGAACTGTGGGTCGTGTGACTGTTTCGGCTTCCCATCATGCGAAACTCGGTGGCGAGCTGGCGTGAGAGACTGTGGCACGCAACGGATAGCGCGCTGGCGGCCGGCTTCAATTCGCTGCCTAGATCTCGCACGGTGAGTTCGATGGCGGCGGCGACGCGGCCCCCGCCGTAGAAGACCGGCATCGCGATGCCCGCTTTGCCGCATTCGAACTCGTTTCGCGATGTCGCGATCTGGGTCAGCCGGATGACCGAAAGCTTCTGGCGCAGGACGTCGGGCGAGGTGATGGTATGGCGGGTGAACGCCGGCAACCCGGCCGCGATGACACCGTTGACGATGCTTGGCGGGGAGAAGGCGAGCAGTGCTTTGCCCGAGGCTGCCGCATGCGCCGGTATGACACCGTGGAGTAGTCCTTCAGCGCGTACGCGTTCGGAGAACCGGTTGGTATGCGGCTGCAACGTCAGGACATCTGAACCACGAAGGACGCCCAGTCGCACCTCGTTCCGGGTGGCCCGGGCCAGTTCGTGCAGCACCGGCAGGGCTCGCATCACCGTCAGTGTGTAGGAGCAGACTTCGGACTCGGCGTACTCACTGGCGATCATCCGCAACGGCAAACCGATCCGATAGCTGCGCTCCTCGGTGCGTTCGAGGAGACGCCAGGCGACCAGCTCCGAGGCCAGCCGGTGCGCGGTCGAGGTCGGCAGGTCCGCGGAGGCGGCGATCTCGGTCAGCGTGTGCACGCCACCGTCGGCGAACACCATCAAGATCGCGGTGACCTTGCTGGTCACCGACCGTCCCGGATCGGCCGAATTGCCCGCCATGCCTCACTCCTCATCTCCCCCAGATGAGGTTCCCAGTCAAAGGCGGATACCTCTAGCAATCAGTCCCGCTCAGTGGGACACGCGGACTGAAGATATGTTGCGTCGACGGTGGCTGCTCCAGGTCGTTAGCCCTGTCGACAACGTCTGGCTTCGCCTGCGAAGCGCCGGCTGTAGAGTTTGGACTGAGAGCTCGATTAGTGCTTGGTCGGCGCTCGACCACGGTCAAACCGTTGCGATGAGCGCGTTTACGCAGAGAGGGAATGACATGTCGGAAGGGCGAGATACCAACGGCATGACGGGGCGCAGTGAGACGTTGCAGGTGCTGCTCACTGCCGAGGAGCACGAGGAGTTGGAGCGCCTTGCGGCCAGTCGCGGACTCTCAACGTCGGCGGTGGCGCGCGAGGCGATCCTTCGGCTCGTCCGGGCTGAGGCGGCCCCGCGTTCGGCTGCGGATCTCCGACTGGCCCAGGACTGGCAGATTTACCCCTGACACCCTGAAGAGGCTGTAAAAGCAACACCGCGCGAGTCGCTGTGACCTTCAAGCGGATCAGTGGGAGTCCGGGCGGGCCCCGAACTGTGGGTCGTGTGACCGTTTCGGCTTCCCGTCATGTGAAACTCGGTGGCGAGCTGGCGTGAGAGACTGTGGCACGCAACGGATAGCGCGCTGGCGGCCGGCTTCAATTCGCTGCCTAGATCTCGCACGGTGAGTTCGATGGCGGCGGCGACGCGGCCCCCGCCGTAGAAGACCGGCATCGCGATGCCCGCTTTGCCGCATTCGAACTCGTTTCGCGATGTCGCGATCTGGGTCAGCCGGATGACCGAAAGCTTCTGGCGCAGGACGTCGGGCGAGGTGATGGTATGGCGGGTGAACGCCGGCAACCCGGCCGCGATGACACCGTTGACGATGCTTGGCGGGGAGAAGGCGAGCAGTGCTTTGCCCGAGGCTGCCGCATGCGCCGGTATGACACCGTGGAGTAGTCCTTCAGCGCGTACGCGTTCGGAGAACCGGTTGGTATGCGGCTGCAACGTCAGGACATCTGAACCACGAAGGACGCCCAGTCGCACCTCGTTCCGGGTGGCCCGGGCCAGTTCGTGCAGCACCGGCAGGGCTCGCATCACCGTCAGTGTGTAGGAGCAGACTTCGGACTCGGCGTACTCACTGGCGATCATCCGCAACGGCAAACCGATCCGATAGCTGCGCTCCTCGGTGCGTTCGAGGAGACGCCAGGCGACCAGCTCCGAGGCCAGCCGGTGCGCGGTCGAGGTCGGCAGGTCCGCGGAGGCGGCGATCTCGGTCAGCGTGTGCACGCCACCGTCGGCGAACACCATCAAGATCGCGGTGACCTTGCTGGTCACCGACCGTCCAGGGTCGGCCGAATTGCCCGCCATGCCTCACTCCTCATCTCCCCCAGATGAGGTTCCCAGTCAAAGGCGGGATACACCTAGCAATAGCTTCCGCTCAATGAATGCCGCCTGTTGGGAGCCTAGACTCCCACTGGGAATAATTTGTCGACTTACCGTGCAGGGCGGTTTGCGGATTCACAATTGCTCCGATCGTCCAGACGCCCTACGGGGCCATGCTCGGACCGCAACGAGTCTGCGTAGAGGCCGCCGGCGAGGACCAACTGGTCGTGTGTTCCGCGCTCCGCCACGCTGCCGTTCTTCAGCACGATAATTTCGTCGACGAGTTCGAGGGCCGACAGCCTATGGGTTATCAGCACAGTCGCGCGATCAGCGGTCGCAGCAAGGAGATCGCGCACGAGCGCATCGGCGATGGGTTGGTCGAGATTGGCTGTGGGTTCGTCGAATACGATCGCGGGGAAGTCGGCCAACAGCACCCGCGCCACAGATATCCGCCGACGTTCTCCTTCCGACAGTCGTTGTCCGCCCTCCCCGACCTGGGTGTCCAAGCCGTCGGGCAGACGCTCGACCCAGTCGAGCAGGTGGACCCGCCGGAGGGCGTCGCGGAGGTCATTGTCGTCGCAGTCCGGGCGGGCGAGACGCAGGTTCTCCCGGATGGTCGAATCGAATATGTGGGCATCCTGCGCGCACAGACCAACCATTCGGCGGATCTCGTCGCCCGAAATGTCTCGGGCATTCACGCCGCCGAGGTAGTAGTCACCTGAGCTCGGCTCGACGAAACGCAGCAGCATCGCCGACAACGTGGTCTTTCCCGAGCCGCTCTCGCCAACCACCGCGACCGTGCGCCCGGGCATGAGTTCAAGGTCGACCGCGGTGACCGCGTCGGGCACCGACGAATGCGTGTTAGGCCAGCGCGCCCCCGCACGATGCAACGAAATCGGCCAAAGGTTCGCGCGATCCAACCGCCGAGCGTTGACTGGCTCGGTCACCGGGGCGGGCCTGTCCATCAGTTCGACGACGCGTTCACCACTTTGTCGGGAGCGGCTGTAAGCGAGCGTCGCGGTCGGAAGGACCTGCACAGCCTCGAAAGCCGCAAGCGGGATCAACACGACGACGGCGAGCGTTACGCCGCTCAAGGCGCCCCCACGTACCGCCAATGTGCCCAGGGCGAGCGCGCCCCAGACGGCTCCGCCGGCACAGACGGCGGCAAGGCCCGCGCCCACACCGGCCGCGAGCGCGGAGGACCGCGCGATCCGCGTCAAACGGGCATCGAATGCCTGCAGCTCGGCAAGCTGCTGCTGAGCGGCACCGTAGGCGACCAGGTCGACTCTCGCGTTCAGCAGCGTGACGACACTGGTCGACAGTTCTGCTCGCGCTTTGGCCAATCGGGCCTCGGCGCGCCGATTGGCCCAGGAGGTCACCGCCGGCGCCGCGACCGCTGCGACCGCCAGCGTCGCGGCCAGGACAGCAGCCGACGAGGGGAGCAACGTCGCGACGATACCGACAGCCAATGCGGCAGCTCCGGCTGCGACAGCGACGGGTTGCAGGACCCGCAGCGGCAGGTCCTTCAACTCGTCGACGTCGGACGCCATCCTCGCAAGGAGATCGCCGCGGTGGAACACCGGCAGGGCACCCGGCGACAGCGGCTCCAGCGCAGCGACGAAACGCATCCGGATGTTTGCGAGCATGCGGAAGGCGACATCGTGGGAGTCGAGTCGCTCCAGGTAGCGCAGCGCCGCCTTACCGAGGGCGAACACCCGCACGCCCACGATCGCCACCGCGAGTGCGGCGATGTGTGGCTGCAATGACGCTGCGCTGATGAGCCAGGCGGCGCAGGCGATGAGACCGATGCCGCTGCCGACAGCAAGCACACCGAGGCCACATGCCGTGAAGAACTGTCTCCGTCCCGGAGCGGCCAAGCGGAGCAGCCTCTTCGTCGAATCGACGTGGCCGGTGACCTGGGACGCCGACCTCATGACAGAGCCGCGGTGAGCATGGGTGAGTTCCCGTCAGGGGTGGCTGCGCGGATCTCGATGATCCGGTCGGCGAAATGGATCGCGGAGGGACGGTGAGCGACCATCAGCACAAAACGGCCGACGCTGAACTCGCGTATCGCAGCAAGAGTGCGCTGCTCTGTCGGCGCATCGAGATGCGCAGTGGGCTCGTCCAGCAGGAGGAGACTCGCGCCCCGCTCCGTGCGAAGGAAGCAACGGGCAAGCGCGATGCGTTGACGTTCTCCCGCGGAGAGGTCGGCACCGTTCTGCGCGATCCGCCTGCGAGGGTCGATGCTCTCGCAGGCAGCTTTCGCCATAGCTGCTGCGACTTCGTCGTCGGTGGCGTCGGGTGCGCCGAGCCGAACGTTGTCCGCGACTGTGTCCGCCGGCAGTGTGGGCCGCTGCGGCATCCACGCAATGTGGCCAAGCCAGCTCCGGTGGTCGGCTTCAGCCACCGAAACGCCGTCCATCCAGACTGTGCCCGCGCACGGATTGAGGAAGCCCAGCATCACGCTCAGTAACGTCGACTTGCCACAGCCGCTTGGGCCGACGAGCGCGACGACCTCGCTCTTGCACAGCCCGAAAGAAGTTGGCGCCAGGGTGCGGATCGCAGTGTCGACCCGCAGGACACTGACCTCCTGCACGGCGACGAACTCGATAGGTCGAGATACCGTCTGGTTGCCCCGCGGGGCGGCCGGGTCATCGAGGATATCCAGAATCTTCCCCGTCACCGACCGGCCCTCGGCGGCAGCGTGATAGCAGGCGCCAAGGGTACGCAGTGGCTGGAAGGCTTCGGGGGCGAGCAGCAGGACGATCAGCGCGACCTCCAATTCGATGCTCCCGCCGATGAGACGCAGCCCGACCTGGACGGCCACGATGGCGACCGACAGGCTCGCAAACAGCTCGAGCACGAACGACGAGAGGAACGAAAGCCGCAGGACTCCCATCGTGGTTCGGCGATACTCGTGCGTCACCGATTCGACTGCCCGGCGCTGCGAACGCGCTCGACCGAATACCCGAAGAGTCGTCAGGCCGTCGACGACGTCGAGGAAATGATTCGACATGCGCTCGAGGGTTCGCCACTGATCGTTGGTGCGGCGCTGGGCGGACAATCCGGCAAGCACCATGAAGAGGAGGACAATGGGAAGGGTCAGCAGCAGCACGACCCCCGAGATCCAGTCGGTCGCCCATATCACGACGACGAACAGCGGCGAGATGATCGCGGTGAGCACCACCTGCGGCAGGTAGCGCGCGAAGTATGGATCAAGTGCATCGACCCCGCGGGTGGCGAGTTGCGTGATCTCTCCGGTGCGGTGTTCGGAAAGCCACGATGGACCGGCGTCAGCGACCCGGCGCATCAGGCCATGCCGCAGTTGCGATTTCACGACTGCAGATGCCCGCGCCGCCGCGGTCTCCTGCAGGTATGCCAGCGCGGCTCGCATCACCGTGAAGCCGGCCAGCAGGACCAGCAGCCTGGTGATGTCGTGAAAGTCGGCGCCGCCCAGGAAAACTCGGCTGATGGCTATGGCGAGCGTCACGGCTTGTCCCAGCACACACGCTGCGATGGCAAGCCCGATCACCACGCACAGCAGTAAGAATCCTGAACTGGAGCGCGCGCGCCGCAGCAGGCGTGGGTCGATCGCACGCATTATGTCGATCGCTTGCCGCCAGCGGCGGCGCCGTGCTGTGGGATCAGTGGAATCTGGTCTCGACTCAACCGCTTGCGGAACACCCAGTAGCTCCACGTCTGGTAAGCCAGGACGAAAGGTACGACGAGAATCGCCACCCAGCTCATCAGTGTCAACGTGTAGGGCGACGAGCTTGCGTTTGCAATCGTTAGGTTGTTGGCGGGGTCGATTGTCGACGGCATCACGTTGGGGTACAGCAGCGCAAAGTAAGTCGTGACCAGCAGCACGACAGAGCTGGCCGTGAGAAAGAAGGCGACGCCTTCGCTGCCGCGCACATTCGCCACCACTGCGCCGGCCAAGACGGCGACGACTGCGGTCGCGAGTATCGCCGACTGCACCTCGCCGTTCGAGGCGATGGTCCAACTCAGGAACGCCGTGGAGAGAACGACTGTGCCGACGCCGAGTCGGGTCGCGAGTTCGGAAGCGTCGTGCCGAATGCCGCCGCTGGTCTTCAGCGTCACGAAGATCGCTCCGTGGGTGACGAACATCGAGAGAACGACCAGCCCGCCAAGCACCGCGTACGGAGACAAAAGGTCCAGAATTCCGCCGGCGTAGTCGCCCGCGGCATCAATCGGCAGGCCGCGGACCAGGTTCGCAAAGAACACCCCCCAGACAAAGGGGACGACGATCGAACCGACAACGATGCAGCGATCCCATCGGCGCCGCCACTGCTCGTTGTCCAGTTTGCCGCGGAACTCGAATGCCAGACCTCGCACGATCAATGCCCCGAGGATGACAAGCAGCGGCAGGTAGAAGGCACTGAACGCAGTGGCGTACCAGGACGGGAATGCTGCGAACATCGCCCCGGCGGCGAGCACCAACCACGTTTCGTTCGCATCCCAGACCGGGCCGATCGTGTTGACCATGACCCGTCGGCCGGTGTCGTCTTTGCCGAGGACAGGTAGCAGAGCCCCGACCCCGAAATCGAATCCTTCAAGCATGAAATACGACGCGAACATGAATCCGATCAGTCCGAACCAGAATTCAGGCAATGTCACGGGCGGTCCTAATAGGCGAAGGTCAGTTGATTCGTCGGCGTTTCGGCTTCCGAACCCGGAGCAGGGGCATCCGGCGGGGGGCCGGCCTGCGCGTACCGAAAAATGAGGCGTAGCGCGATGGTGGCGATGACGACGTACAGGACCGCGAACACAACGAGGGAGGTGATCACCTGCCATGCGGGAACGGACGGCGACAATGCTTCGCGCGTCAGCATTTGGCCGAACACCGCCCACGGCTGACGGCCCATCTCGGTGAAAATCCAGCCGAAGCTGTTTGCCAGGATCGCGAGCGGTGTTGTCCAGATGACCGCGCGCCAGAACCATCGATTGTCCGGAAGCCTGCCTCGTCGAGTGAGCCAGATGCCGAGAAGCGCCAACGCCGTAGTCACGCCGCCCAGGCCGATCATGTACCGGAAGCTCCAGTATGTCGTCGGGACGTGCGGCGTGTACTGCCCAGGCCCGAACCGCTGCTCATACTCGGCCTCGAGGTCGTTGATGCCCTCGACTTTCGCGTGAATATCGCCGTCGGCGAGATAGGAAAGCAAGTACGGGATGCGCACGGAGAATACTTCCCGCGTTGCGTCTCGGGTTCCGATGGTGAAGAGCGAAAACGATGCGTCCGACTTCGAGTTCCATAGGGCTTCCGCCGCCGCCATCTTCATCGGCTGAACTTCGGTCATCACCTTGCCCTGCATATCGCCGGTGATCGTCGTGCCGATGCCGGCCGCCAGTGCCATGAACAAGCCGAACCGCAGCGAAGCGCGCATCACCTCGATGTGCTGATGCCGCGCCAGGTGCCACGCCGCGATCCCGATGATGACGGCCGCGCCCGCGAGCAAGGCGCCGGCAAGTATGTGCGGGTACGCAACCACGGCAACCGGATTGGTCAACACCGCCCAGATGTCGGTCAGCTCCGCTCGGCCGGATTCCGCGTTGTATGTGAACCCAACGGGATTCTGCATCCACGAGTTTGCCGCGAGAATGAAGTACGCAGAGAGGTTGGTACCGATGGCTACACACCAAATGCACACCAGGTGAAGGCCTTTGGGCAGCCGATCCCAACCGAAGATCCACAGCCCGATGAATGTTGCCTCTAGGAAGAAGGCAAGCAATGCCTCCATGGCAAGCGGTGCGCCGAAGACGTCGCCGACGAACCTCGAATATTCACTCCAATTCATCCCGAACTCGAACTCCAGGACGATGCCTGTCACGACACCCACCGCGAAGCAGATCAGGAAGGGTTTGCTCCAGAACTTCACCATTTTGAGGTATTTCGGCTTGCCCGTGCGGTACCACGCGGTCTGCATGATGGCGAGATAGAAGGCCAGGCTGATCGACACCGGTACGAAGAAGAAGTGGTAGAGCGTCGTCAATGCGAACTGCAGCCGAGCGAACAACAAGCCATCCATCGCCGTCACCGCCGATGTTTGGCTGAACGGACCGCGGGTTGCGCCGAGGACTGGGCTCTGAGCAGGGAATCCGCTGTGCGCCAGAGGATCGCCTCAGTGTCGTCGGCACCGAGTCCAAGTGATCGCACAGTCGCGACCGGATCGGTGTCACCTAGCTCGAAGGGGTGGTCGGTGCCGAGGAGGACCCGATCGACGCCCATGTCCGAGACGAGGTGAGACAGCAGCGTGGTGTCGAATACCGCGGTGTCGTAGTACAGCCGCTTACAGAATTCGCTCGGTGGGATCTCAGTGGTGTGAGCGACGTCCTTGCGCTGCCAGCCCAGGTCGAGTCGACCGCGCAGCCATGGCAGGCAGCCCCCGCCATGCGCTAGGCACATGGACAGGTCGAAACGTTCGAACACCCGGCCATAGATCATCCGGGCGATACTGATCGCCGTCTCCGCCGGGTAGCCGACGAGCTGGGGCAGATAGAAATCGCGCTGCCGGTGCGCGTCAGGGACCCCACTGGGGTGGACGAAGATGAACGCGTTTCGCTCTGCCAGCAGTGCCCAAAGATCCTCGTTCACAGGGTCATCGAGCTCTTTGCCACCTCCGCGGGTGCCGATGGCAACGCCCGGGAAACCCAGGTCGTCGAGGCAGCGTCGGGCCTCGTTCGCGGCGTCGGGGAATCCGAGGGGGATCGACCCGAGGCCGTACAGCCGGCCGGCTCCCTCGGCGACGTAGCCGGCGAGTTCGTCGTTGCCGCGCGCGATGGTTGTGGTGACAAGCTTTCTGTCCTCGGAGTTGGAGCAGTACAGGAACGGCGGCATGGACACGGCGTGGGCCCAAACCCCCATGTCGTCCATCTCGGCCAGCCGGGTGCGAGGGTCGTACTGGGAGCGGGCGAGGGGAAGCGGCGTGTTCTTGCCGACTCCACTCACCCCTGGATCGAGGAGGACGACACCGTCCTCGATCCCCGACAGGTCCGACAGGCCGTCGCGCTCGAGCCATTCGAGCAACGGCAGAGGCATCGCATGGTTGTGTACGTCGATCGCTTTGGCGTGGACGTCGGCCGCGTCAGCCGGCTGCCTGTCGCTGGACTTGTTCGCGGGCATCCAGTTCCTCCACGTCACTCTGGGTCGACCTCCATGTTGGCCGCGTGAGTACTCCGGAGCCACGCCTTCTTGCTGGATGGAACTTGCGCGTCGAGCCCTAGCGTCGCCTCTGGCCGCATGCGAGACTCCGCTCGAGCGGTTGTCCGCACATGGACTCTTACGACTTGCGCAGTTCGCAACCCCAACAACGGAAACTAACCAAGGAGGATGCAAATGACTGAGACGCCGAATTTCACTCCGGATGTCGAGGCGGCCGTAGAGCGAATCAAAGAGACGAGCGAGCGCGTGCTTGCATTGAGCAAAGAGAACGGCCTGGTGTGGCTGGAAGCGTACGAGAAGATGTTGAACGGCGTGCTCAAGCTCGAGGAAGACACGGCGAAGGATCTGGGTCCCGACTGGATCGAGACACTTGTGTCGACGCAAGCCGACCTTGTGCGTCAAACGTCACAGGCATACCTCAGCGCAGTCAAAGATCGATTGAAGTAGTCGAAGGCCTCGCCCCCACAGAGGGGTGTGCAGGCTGACCGACCGAGAATGGAGGTGCCGGAGTTGGACGACAGCCCGACTACCCGCAAGCGCCCCAGAGTCGTTGTGGTTGGCGGCGGTTTCGGCGGCGTGAATGTCAGCAGAGTCCTGGCGAAATCTGACATCGACGTGACGCTGATCGACCGGACGAACCATCACCTTTTCCAGCCGTTGCTGTATCAGGTTGCCACCGGCATCCTGCCCGAGGGCTTGATTGCGCCGGCACTGCGACGCGTTGTGCAAAAACAAAAGAACACCAACGTCGTTCTCGGCGAAGTCGTGGATATCGACCTGAACGCGCGAACCGTTTCGGCGCTCGCGCCGGACGGAGCACGAATTGCGCTGCCGTACGACACCCTGGTAGTAGCTGCTGGTGCAACCCACGCGTATTTCGGGCACGACGAGTGGGCGGAGTTCGCGCCGGGAATGAAGACGCTTGAGGATGCTCGGCACCTCCGGAACCACATCTTGGGTGCGTTCGAAATGGCGGAGCTGGCAACTGACCAGAACGAACGCGAAGCCTATCTCTCCTTTGTCGTGGTGGGGGCCGGGCCGACGGGCGTCGAGGTCGTCGGGCAGATTGCCGAGCTAGCACATCGCGTGCTGCCCGGCGATTACCGTGGGATCGACACACGTCAGGCGAGGATCGTGCTCGTCGAGGCCGGCCCGGCAGTCCTCGGCCCCTTCGACGAACGCCTTCAGCGGTACACCACGAAGGTCCTCGACCGGATGGGCGTCGAAGTGCGGTGTGGGATGTTGGCCACCCAGATCGACGAGGGTGGGATCACCGTCCGGACGGACGATGGTGAGGAGCGCATCGAAGCCAAGACCAAAGTGTGGGCCGCGGGCGTGCAGGCGTCTCCGCTTGCTCAGATACTCGCCTCGGCGACCGGTGCCGAGACCGATCGCGCCGGCCGAATCATGGTCGAACCTGACTGCACCCTTCCCGGCCATCCGGAAGTCTTCGCCATCGGCGACATGGTGTCCCTGAACGGCCTGCCCGGCATTGCTCAGCCGGCGCTTCAGGAGGGAAAGTACGTCGGCAAGGTGATTCGGGCCCGGCTCGATGGCGACACCAGCGTCGCGCCATTCAAGTATTTCGACAAGGGCAGCATGGCCACAATCGGCCGAACGCACGCCGTGGCGAGCTCCGGTGGTATGAGTTTCACCGGCATCGTTGCCTATCTGATGTGGGCGTTCATTCACGTGTTGTACCTGATCGGATGGGGCAACCGGTTCGGCACCCTGTATTCGTGGGGCCGCTCGCTGTGGTTCACGAGGAACCGAGCGCACCGCACCATCACGCTCGATCAGGCTATCGACGAGATGGGTAGCCATGGTTCGGCGACCGGCGGGACGCCGGCATCACCAAACGCGGCGCGGGAACCGTCGACGACGACGTCGTGACTGCGGTCGATAGCTCGTCAGACGACCTACCGTGACGCCGCAGAAGGGATCGGGTCGAGGCCATCGGTGCCCTCGACCGCGCCCTGTGCGACGGGATGCCCGGCACCAGGGTGACCGACGGGTCGGCGTCCTTTCGCTGCGGCGCTGAGTTCGCGGGACAGCCCTCCGCAGGCCACCGCCAGAGCCGGGGAGACACGGGCAAGATCGTGTTGCGGATCTTGCACCTGAACCTCTATTGCCGCCAGCACTTTGCCGTCGGCGAACACCGGCATCGCGACGCAGTGATTTCCGACTTCCAATTCGCCCGACGACACCGCGACACGCGCCTGCCGAATGGTGCTGAGGTTATGTCGGAACTTCTCAGGCGCGACGATTGTGTATCGGGTGAACTGCGTGAGTCCCTTCGCGAGGAGGCCGTCCGTGATGCGAGTCGGCGAGAATGCCAACAGCACCTTGCCGAGGGCTGTCGCGTGCGCGGGCAGCGTCGCGTCGATGTCAAAACTCGTAACCGGGTAGTGCGGTCGCTTCTCTACGTACCTGACCTCGTTGCCTGACAGCACGCCCAGGCGGGCGGGACGGTCAATCGCCGCGGACAGGTCGTCGAGGACACACGATGCACGTTCAGCCAGGGTTGGCGCCCCCCATTCGGATGTTCCGATTTCGCGGAGCGGCAATCCCACGTGGTAATGGCCATCCTCGTCGCGCTCAAGTAGATCCCGACTCGCCAGCTCGACCGCGAGTCGGTGCGCCGTGGAGACCGGCAGTCCGGCAAGGCGGGCAATCTCGGTCAACGACCGCTCATCGCAATCGGTGAAGGTGAGCAGGATCGCGGCGACCCTGCTGGTGACTGATTGACCCGGCTCGGTCGAGTTTCCTGCCACTCGACCCCCTTTCACATTCACAATCATTGACACGCCCGTAATTTCTTCATGATGTCACGTAGGCCGCCCGGATTACTTGGATTGTCGACGAGGGCTATCCGCCCGTCGGATCGCTGCGAAGCCGATCCCGACCGCCATCCGGGCTTCGCTCTCGCTGGGTGGAAAGAGCACCGTTGACGCTGGCGACTCCACCCCTGCGGGTGTTTGACTCGCGGCAGCGCCGGCGGAGCGCTCCAGGCTGAGGGACTGACGAGAAGGATCAAATCAATGAGTGTTGATGCCGCACCGGGTGACACGCGGCAGCCGCTCGTCATCGAGGGTCTTGCCGGGCTGCGCGAGCGAGTCGGCACTGTGCTCGGCGTCAGCGACTGGGTCGAGACCACGCAGCAGAATGTCGACACGTTCGCCAAACTCACGGGTGACGAGCAGTACATCCACGTCGACCCCGAACGCGCGGCGACGGGCCCGTTCGGCACCACAGTTCAGCACGGGTTCCTGACCCTGGGGACGGCTACCGGCCTGCTCTGGTCGGTGTGCGTGGTCGAGGGATTCAACGTGATCCTGAACTACGGGCTCAACAAGGTGCGTTTCCCGGCGCCGCTGAAGGTGGGGTCGCGCAGCCGGATGCACGTCGAGTTGATCGAGGTGAACGAGCTGGAGGGCGGCGCCGAAGCCATCTATCGCCTGAAATATGAGGTCGAGGACTCGCCCAAGCCGTGCTGTGTCGCCGACCTGGTCTTTCGTTACTACACCTGACCGCATTCGTACGGTCGGGCAGCACACTGCAGAAAAACGAAACTGTTACGGAGAGCAAAGATGACAGCTACGGCGAAGCCCGAGATCGGCGCCACTGCAATCGCAAACGGAATCGAAACGAATTATCTCGAGGATGGCTCCGGTGACCAAACCGTGCTGTTGATTCACGGTTCGGGCCCCGGAGTGACGTCGTACGCGAACTGGCGTCTCGTGATACCCGCCCTGGCAACTAAATTCCGCGTCATCGCACCCGACATGGTCGGGTTCGGCTTCTCGGAGCGGCCCAAGAATATCGATTACTCATTGCAGACATGGGCGGATCAGGTCGTCGGCCTGATGGACACGCTTGGAATCGAGAAGGCCAGCCTGGTCGGGAACAGTTTCGGCGGGGCGATCGCACTACGGATCGCCACCCAGCATCCCGACCGTGTCGACAAACTGGTGTTGATGGGCAGCATGGGGGTGCCCTTCCCGATCACCGACGGCCTCGAGCGCGTGTGGGGATACGAAGCCTCCTTCGAAAACATGCGCAAGGTGCTCGACGTGTTCGCCTATTCGCGCGAGCTGGTGAACGACGAACTCGCCCAGGTGCGCTACGAAGGCAGCATCCAGCCGGGATTCCAGGAATCGTTCTCGTCGATGTTTCCGGCGCCGCGCCAGCGATGGGTCGAGGCGATGTGCACCCCGGACGAAGACATTCGACGACTTCCGCACCGAACACTCATCATTCATGGTCGCGAGGACCAGGTGATACCAGTCCAGACGTCGCTTCGGTTGGAGGAGCTCATCGACAATGCCGATCTGTCCGTCTATTCACACTGCGGGCACTGGTCGATGATCGAGCGCAACGCCGACTTCAACCGCAGCCTGCTCGAGTTCTTGTCGAGCTGAGAGCCGGACGAAACGATGGCGACCTCAACCGAATCCAAGCCACAGTCAGCGGATGACGCGTTGTCAGGCCGCGATCCGAAGCTGCTCGTGCGGATCTACGAGATGATGGTTCTGACCCGAGCTGTCGAGGACCGAATGGTCGCGATGTACAAGAGCGGTGATCTGTTGGGCTCGTTGTACACCGGGCACTGGCATGAAGCGATCTCCGTCGGGTCCGCGGCCGCCCTGGGCCCCGATGACTACATGGCGCCGATCCACCGTGACCTCGGGGCGCACCTGTACCGGGGGATGGAACCGTGGCAGGTGATGGCCAGCTTCATGGGCAAGGCCACTTCGCCTACCGGCGGGCGGGACGGCACGTTGCACTACGGTCGCCTCGATCTGGGCATCTACAACCTGCCGAGCCACATTCCGGCAAATTTCCCCGTCGCGACCGGGATGGCGTTTGCGGCCAAGTACCGGGGCGAGGATCGAGTGTGCCTCGCTTTCTGCGGGGACGGCTCGACCTCCCGTGCGGATTTCCACGAGGCGCTGAACATGGCCGGAGCGCTCACGTTGCCGTGCATTTTCGTGATCGAGAACAATCAGTTCGCATACTCCACCCCGGTCAGCATGCAGACGGCATCGCAGGACTTCGCCGGAAAGGCTGCGGCCTACGGATTTCCCGGTGTGAAGGTGGACGGCACGGACGCGCTTGCGGTCTACGACGCGGTGAACGCAGCCGTCACAAGAGCTCGTCAGGGCGAAGGACCGTCGATGGTCGAGGCCGTGACGATGCGTATGCATGGCCATGCCGAGCATGACCCCGCAGACTACGTGCCGCGCGAGATGTTCGAGGAGTGGCGGAAGAAGGACCCCGTCGAACTCTTCGAGCGACGGCTTCTGGACGGCGGCGTGATCGATGAGGCCACCGCGAAGGAGACCCGGGAAAAGGCTCGCCAGCACGCGATCGACGCGCGTCGTAAGGCGCTTGCCGATCCGATGCCTGACGGGAGCACGGTTGAGGAGGGTGTTTATGCCGACTGATACCGACTCAGGCGGAGTCACCTATCTCGAGGCCATCGGTCAGGCGATGATGTCGGAAATGGAGGCCGATCCCGACGTCTTTCTGATCGGCGAGGATGTCGGCCAGTTCGGTGGTGCCTTCAAGGTGACCAAGGGCTTCCTCGAGAAGTTCGGGCCGCGGCGTGTGGTCGACACGCCGATCGCCGAAACTGGTTTTACCGGTCTGGCAGCAGGGGCCGCACTCGTCGGGCTGCGCCCGATCGTCGAGTTCCAGTTCGCCGACTTCATCTCGTGTGCGTTCGACCCCATCATCAACGTGATGGCGAGACACCATTACCGCACGGGTGACGCGATACCGGTGACCATGCGAGCGCCGTTCGGTGCGCGGCTGCGGGCCGGCCCCACGCACTCCCAGAGCGTTGAATCGTATTTCGCGCACGTCCCCGGCCTGAAGATCGTCATGCCCGGTTCTGCACAAGACGCGGCGGGCCTGCTGATCAGCTCGATCAGGGACAACAACCCGGTCCTGTATCTGGAGAACAAATACCTGTACCGCCGGTTGCGCAGCGACGGGCCGATCAGCCTCGACCCGATTCCGTTAGGTCAGGCGAACGTGGTTCGCGAGGGCCGTGACGTCACACTGATCACCTATTCAGCCGGTGTGTCGCAGGGCGTCGAGGTCGCGGATGAGTTGGACAAGGAAGGCATCTCGGTCGAGATCATCGATCTCCGGACGCTGGTGCCCCTTGATATCGAAACGATTGTCGCATCGGTCAAGAAGACGGCACGGGCGGTCGTCCTGCACGAAGCCGCCCGCAGGCTCGGGTACGGCTCGGAGATCGCGGCCGAGGTGCAGGAGAAGGCCTTCTGGTATCTGGACCAGCCTGTCGCACGGATCGCGGCGAAGAACACGCCCGTTCCGACGAGCCCTGCGCTGGAGGACGCAATGATCCCGCAACCTGCGGAGATCGCGCAAACGCTGCGAGAGGTGGCGAGAGCGTGACCGATTACGACATCGTCGTCCTGGGCGGCGGCCCCGGCGGTTATGCGGCAGCGCTTTACGCCGCCTCCGCGGGCCAGAAAGTGGCGCTGGTCGAGAAGCAGACCGTGGGAGGCACCTGCCTGCATCGCGGCTGTATCCCGGCGAAGGCGCTGCTGCAGGCCGCTGAAGTGTTCCGAACAGTGCACCACGCGTCCGACTTCGGGATCGGCCTGGGTAAGGGCGCAAAGCCGGCGGCGGACTGGCGGGCGGTCAACAAGCGCAAGAGCGGCATCGTATCCAATCTCCACAAGGGCTTGTCCGGCCTGCTCAAGCGGCGCAAGATCACGGTCGTCGACGGGTTCGGCACGCTGACGCCGGACGGTGCGGTTGCGGTAGACGGTCAGACGATGAGCGGCAGGGCCGTCATCATTTGCTCGGGGTCCGAGCCGCGATCGCTGCCGGGACTCGAGGTCGACGGCGAGCGGATCGTCACGTCTGATCAAGCGACGAACAGCGGCGCCGACGCGCTTCCCGAGCGGGTTGCGGTGATCGGCGGAGGCGTCATCGGCGCCGAGTTCGCGTCGGTCTATACCGACTTCGGGGTTCAGACAACGTTGTTGGAGGCGCTTCCGCACGGCGTGCTGCCGATCGGCCCAGACCGCGACACCGCGGACGTCCTCGCGAAAGCTCTTGCTAAGCGCGGCACGGACATCCATGCGGAAGCCCGCGTCGGGGCGGTCGAGGTGACCAGTAACGGTGTTCTCGTCCCGTTCGAGACGCCGAAAGGCTCTGAGAAGATCGAAGTCGACCAGTTGCTCGTCGCCATCGGCCGCCGTCCGGTCAGCGAGGGGATGGGGTTGGACGCGGCCGGCGTAGAGGTGTCCGACGGTGGGTTCATCTCGGTCGATACCTCGACGATGCAGACCACACGCCCAGGCGTGTACGCCATCGGTGACTGCGTGCCCACACCGGGGCTCGCGCACGTCGCCTATGCGGAGGCGGTCGTCGCAGTCCAGTCAGTGCTCGGTGAGAACCCGGCCCCGGTGGACTACGGCAAAGTTCCCTGGGTCGTCTACACGCATCCGGAAGTCGCCTGGGCGGGCATGACCGAAGACGAGGCGCGAAGCGCCGGACACGACGTCGAAGTGCACAAGCACTCGTTCGCCGGGAACGGTCGGGCAATGATCGTCGGCGACACCGAGGGTCTGGTCAAAGTTGTTGCGGCGCGCGGCGGCCCCGTGCTGGGAATGCACTTGGTCGGACCCTGGGCGAGTGAGCTGCTCCACGAGGGGTACCTAGCGGTCAACTGGGATGCCTTGCCCTCTGACGTCGGGTCCCTCATCCACGCTCACCCCAGCCTCTCCGAAGCAATCGGCGAGACGATGATTACATTCTCCGGCCGGTCGTTGCACGGCTGATACAGCTCTGGAGGCGATTGATATGTCCGACGAGACATGGGTTGTGACCCTGCCCAAGTTGGGTGAGTCGGTAACCGAGGGTGTGATCGGCAGCGTTTTCAAACAGGTCGGCGACGAAGTGGAATTCGACGACCCGCTGTTCGAAGTATCGACCGACAAGGTTGATTCGGAGGTCCCGAGCTCGTACGACGGTGTTGTCCTTGAGGTTCTGGCGCAAGAGGGCGACACCGTCTCGGTCGGCGCCGCGATCATGCGGATCGGCGGGAAGGGCGCCACGGTGCCGAACCGACTGCCGTCCGCCGCACACGGGGTGGCCGCGGCCGGTGGCCGGTCGCTCAACGATCCCTCCGCGCCGTCCGTGGGCGGATCGGAGGGCCCGTCAACCGAGGATGCCCACTTCTCGCCGTCGTCCGGTAAGGGCGAGGTTTTCGAGATCACCATGCCGAAACTGGGCGAATCAGTGACCGAGGGCACGATCGGCATGTGGCACAAGGCCGTCGGAGACGATGTCGCATTCGACGATCTGCTGTTCGATGTGTCGACCGACAAGGTGGATTCGGAGATCCCGAGCCCATACGACGGGAAGTTGCTGGACATCCTGGTCCACGCCGGTGAGACGGTGCCGGTGGGTACCGTGCTGGCCCGCATCGGCGCGGCGGGCTCCCAGGTGGCCGGATCGGCCGGCAACGGCAGCGGGCCGGCCGCCGTCGAGACTCCGCGTGCCGTCACGGCGCCGAGCGGTGCGGCACCGGTGGGCCGCGATGGCGCTGGAGGACGGCTGTTGTCGCCGTTGGTGCGCAGGCTGGCCGCCGAGCACGGCATCGACGTCACGACCGTCCCGGGAACGGGTGTCGGTGGTCGCATCCGGCGCGAGGACATGGAAAAGGCGATCGCCGCAGGCCCGACGACGGCCGCCGCTCCGGCAGCGGCCCCGGCGGCGACTCAACCTGCACCACGGGCAACCAAGGCCGCCACCGACGGCCGGGGTGAAGTGGTGCCGCTCAGCAGAATGCGTCTGATCCTCGCGGACACGCTCAAGGCTTCACAGACGCTCGCCGCATCGGTGTGGACATCGGTGGAAGTGGATTTCGACAATGTTGAACGGGTGCGCACCGAGTTTAAAGCGCGGTTCAAGAAGGAGACCGGTGCGTCGTTGAGCTACCTGCCGTTCATCGCTCGGGCGGTTTGTGACGCGTTGCGCGTGTTCCCGACGGTCAACTCGTCGATCGACCTCGAATCCAAGACGATGACGCTGCACCCCTACGTCAACCTGGGGGTAGCGGTGGATCTGGATGAGCAAGGATTGGTGGTGCCGGTCGTAAACGACGCCGACACCCTGAACATCCGTGGAATCGCCAGCGCGATCGCCACTAAGGCGGCAGCGGCACGAGCAAAGGAACTGCCCAACAAGGAGATGCAGGGTTCGACGTTCACGATCACGAATCCCGGACCCTTCGCCAGCTACGCTTCGTCCCCGATCATCAACCAGCCAAACGTGGCGATCCTGTGCACCGACGGTGTGAAGCGCCGCCCCGTCGCCATCGGCGACGCCATCGCGATTCACCCGGTCGGGATCATCGGACTGGTGTACGACCACCGTGCATTCGACGGTTCGACGGCGTCGAAGTTCCTGTTGCACCTCAGGGATTCGCTCGAACAGCGGGACTGGTCAGCCGAGCTCAGTTGATCGCCGGCGGCCGGGGATGAGCGGGGCCGGCGAGACCGACGGGGCCGACGGGCCCGTCACTGTCCTGGTTGCCCGTCGCGTTGTGCCCGGCAGAGAGGTCGAGTTCGAGAGGTGGGCGTCGGAGCTGACTCGGGCCGCATCGGCGTTCGACGGATTTCTCGGGGCGGGTCTGCTGCGGCCGGGACACGTCGGTGAGTTGTGGCATGTCGTCTACCGGTTCGCCTCGGCCGACGAGCTGGCCCGGTGGGAACACTCGCAGACGAGGTCCGAGCTTCTGGCACACGGCGAGCAGGTGATGTCGACCTCGCATGAGCGGCGGATGACGGGACTCGAGACCTGGTTCGAAGTGCCCGGCCGCACCGCGCCCGCACCTCCGCGGTGGAAGATGTTCCTGGTCACCTCGGTCGTGATCTTCGTGCTCCAATTGATGCTGAACCTGGTGCTGTACCGGGTGGTTTCGGCGCCCATCGCACTCGTTCCGCGGGTCGCGTTCATTTCGTTCTCGGTGTCGGCGTTGATGACCTGGGTCGTGCAGCCGCAACTGGCGCGTCTGCTGGAAGGCTGGCTGTACGCGCCTCGGCGATCCCGCTGACCGACGGTTTGTATTTCGTGAGCTACGAAGGGCGCCAAGGAAATACGCGACGACTACGGGGCGGCGTTCACCGCCTCACACGCTTCCAACATCTTCTGGGCGAACAGCCACGAGTGCCGCAGCGACCGTCGACATACTGGTGCAGGTCCCGGTAGAACTCTGCCTGCCAGCCTCGGATGTCGGCCAGTCCGGCCAGCACGGTCGTGCTGCACGAGGTCGTAGCCATCACTTCTCCTTCCGTCGGCGCGGTCGGAGGCGATCGGGCCGATGCCACGCGATATGTTCCGGCAGCATCCAGCCCCGCCAGCGCGCGAGCAGGCACAACACCGCGCCCACCGCCGTCGCCACGACCAGGCCCACCTGCGGGTAGCCGGAATACTGGACGAGTACCAGTGCCCCACTGGCGATCACCGCGCACGTCGCGTACAGCGTGTTCCCACCGAAGATCGCTGGGATCCTGCCCACTGCGATGTCACGCACCGCGCCACCGCCGACCGCGGTCATCGTGCCTAACAGCACCGCCGGTAGCCAGCCTAACCCCACCGTCAGGGTTTTCTGTGCGCCCGCCGCAGCCCAGCAACCCAACGCCAGCGCGTCCACGAACGGAAACAGCCTGTCCCAGACGCGTCCCTCGAACCGCACCGCGAACGCGATCCCTGCGCCGATCAACGCGGTGGTCAGGTACGCGTAATCGGTCAATGCCACCGGCGTACCCCGCTGCAACAGAGTGTCGCGGATGATGCCGCCACCCAGACCCGACACGATCGCCAGCACCGCGAAACCGACCGGGTCGAGTCCGTGGCTGCGCGCGACCGCGCCGCCGAGCAAGGCATTGGCGAACACCCCCGTCAGATCGAGCGCCCGCAGCAGTTCCGGCACTGACTCTAAAGCAGCCGCCATCACACCATCCTCTCCAACGCCTCGCGAACCATTGGTACCAATCGCACGATAATCGGCTCGCCCTCGCGGCACCGCCGACATCGACCCCGGTCATGACACATTCGCGCAGTGAACACCGCGTCGAAATCGGCGCCCGATGAATTATCCACTGAAAGGGTGCTTTTCGCCGAAGACGCCGCGTGCCGAACCGGTGTCGCGCCGAACATGTCGACGCGGCCACCGGGTGGGGTCTTAGGGTGTCACCATCCACCGGCGGCCTCACATTCGGCCCGCGACACGATGCCCGCGCGGCTGTCTAACTTTTGCGCAAGTGGCTCGGCAGCCGATCCGGAAGGAGGCCGCGATCCATTGCACGGCAGGGAGATCTTCGACTGGTGACCCACAATCCAGGAATGCTCGAAGACAGGGTGGTGCTTCGGACTGCTTTCGTGGCCCGCGGTGTCGACATGTTGCCATCCTGGGTGCAGCGGAGGACGGTAAACCCGTGGACCTCAAGGTCGAAGGCTGCCACGCGACGGCTGATTTCGCCGCGACAACCTGCTTGACGCTGATACCTACGGGGCAGTCGCCGCCGTCGTCGCTTCCCGACAACACATCCCATTTGGCGAAGAGAGGAAGACGAGTCCGTGACGCAGGTAGCGAGTATGGCCGGGGACACCCAGCGGACAACGAGGCGGGCGGCCACGGCGAGACGCTGGCACCCAACCCTTATGTCTTAAGCAACGCAGAGGGCCCGTTGGACCGCGATGAGCTCGTCGCGATCGACGCGTGGTGGCGCGCAGCGAACTATCTGGCCGTCGGTCAGATCTATCTGTCGGCTAACCCATTGCTGCGGGACGAGGAGGTAGCACTGTGATTATCACCAATGCGGCTCTCAGAGGCCGAGAGGGAACTTGGGACGTCCACATAGAAAACGCGAACTTCGGTTCCATCGTCGCAAGCCCGGCCGACTCCGACAACCGCGATGGCAGCTCGGATGCCGATCTGTTCAACGCGGCCGGCCGACTAGTTGTCGAACCTTTCGTCGACGCGCATGTGCATCTCGACTACTCGAATACCGTCGGTCGGCCCCGACTCAATGAGTCCGGGACCTTGTTCGAGGCCATCGAGATTTGGGCCGAACGCAAGGAAAAGGGCCTCAACGACTTTGGCGAGATCTACCGGAACGCGTTGGCTGCGGCCCGATCGGAGGCAGCCAATGGCACCGGCTTTATCCGGTCACATGTTGACGTCACCGATCCAGAGCTGACAGCGCTGAAAGCTATCCTTCAGTTGCGCGAGGACGTCAAGGATTGGATCGAGATCCAGATTGTCGCCTTTCCTCAAAACACCGTCCTGTCGTTCCGCGACGGGCCTCAGCTTCTCGAGCAGGCACTCGAGATGGGAGCCAACGTTATTGGCGGCATTCCGCACAATGAGGGTACGCCCGAAGACGGCGTGGCCTCGCTGAGGATAATCTTCGACCTCGCCGAAAAGTACGGTGTTCCCATCGATGTGCACTGCGACGAGATCGACGACGAGCAGTCCAGGTTCGTCGAAGTGATGGCCGCTTTCGCATCGAAACGCAAGCTCGACGTTCCCGTGACGGCCAGTCATGCAGTCGCGATGGCGTACTACAACAACTCTTACATGGCGAAACTCACCTCGAAACTCATTGCCGCGGGACTCAACTTCGCCATTTGCCCCAACGAGAACCTGCAGCTGCAGGGTTGGGGAATGGTGCCGATGCCTCGTGGGGTCGCTCCGATCAAACGACTCGTAGAATCCGGCCTGAATGTCGCATTCGGCCAGGACTCCATCGCCGATCCCTTTTATCCACTGGGTGAAGGCAATATGTTGCGCATCCTCGACGTTGGGCTGCACGTCGGTCATATGCTGTCGGACACGCATCTCAGTCAGGCGCTCGAATTCATCACCAGTAATGGTGCGAAGAATTTGGGCATCTCCGATCGTTACGGCATCGAGGAGGGTAAACCCGCCAACTGCATCGTTCTCGACTGCTCAACTGACAAGGAAGCTGTTCAGTGCCAGGCGGACGTGCTCTGCTCCGTGCACAACGGCAAGACCGTCTTTACCCGGAAACCAGCCGCTTACATGACGACGATGGACGGGTTCGCCGCCAGCTGAGCGGTCACAGCCGCATGACACTGCGCCCAGCGGGACTGATCCCCGCCGCATGAATCCGCTCATCGGCACGATATCCCAGCCACCAAGTCGCACTTCCGCAAGCCGATTGGTCCCACTTCCGCTCTCGTGTCGTGCCCGCCTCCTTAAACTCAGCCGGAGAGCTCAAGGGAGGTGTCACAGGTGCGCAGCGCTGGACGGGAGGCTCGGCGCAAACCGGGGGCGAAGGATCCGCGAGGAAGGGGTGTCCGGTATCCCGACTTTTGGTCACTGACGCGTGCGCGCCAGACGGTGGCCATTCTGTCTCGATTCGTCACTGTGACATAATTGCGCCGAGCGCTATCATCTTAGCGAATCCCCTTCCCGGCGACGGGGATTGGGTTGATCATCGGTCAGCGGTCGCCGACGCTGTTTCGGCGAGGTTACTGCGGGAGCGGCCGCCACCTGAGGTTAGCGGGCATCCGGTTCGACAGCCTGCGAATGCTCCTCATCGTTACCGAGCACGCTTGGAGACAACCCAACGAAGCATCGCGTGGGTAGCACGCACGTCATCACCGGAACGCACGCATTGAAAGTACAACTCTGGCAGACCATTAAGTGCAAGAATTGGCAATTGCATTGCGCAGCAACTTTTTTCGCTGATAGCAGAGATTATGACATTTCGCCACGAAACGCGCCGTCGCGCAACGTGTCTCCGTGACCGGATAACGCCGCCACTGTCCCGAGCACCATGGAGTCCAGCAGCGCGCGGTGCGTCTTGCCCGCCAACGCCCCAGTCCGGGCTACCGCCAATACGTCAACATCGTGCCCGCCGCTGCTCGTGCTGGACTTGGCCGGCACCGTCGCGTTCGCGCTCAACGGCGCGCTGATCGCCGTGCGCGCCGCCCGGTTGGATGGACATCTCGAACACCCGAATTCGTCGCCGTCGTGGGAACGGCGGGCCGGTCGAGCTCAGCCGATAGAGCGGGCCGGGCGCTCGGGCAGCTCGCCGTCGTACCGGAGACCGTCGGTCAGCCCCCGAGCCAGCCACCCGATGACCGCGTCGCGGCCGCCCTTGATTGCCGCGGCGCCGTCGCCGATGACGTAGTGCTCGCCCTCGTCGGTGTCGACGGTGACGCCAGGGAAGTCCTCGTTGGCCGAGACCCGCTCCACGACGATCTCCAGGGTGTCCTCCAGGGCGTCCATGTCGGCCTCGCCGAGCCCCCACACGGTGTCGAGGTCGGCGTGGTGGATGATGACCTCCGAGATTCGCAAGGCGGGCACGGCGTACGGGGTGATACTGGCGCCGCCAGGGGTCTTGACGGTCTCCGCCTTGAGCCCGTCCTTCAAGGTCGCCGCCTTGTCGGCAAAGTTCTTGATGGCGGTGCGCAGAGCAGCCTTGATCTCTGCGGGCGACTTCTTGGCCAGATTCTCGATGTCAGCGTTGCGGGCATCCCGGGACACGTAGGGCGGGGTCTCGACGCCGGTCGTGCCCCAAGTGATCATGTTTCCCATGGCGTCAGCGCCCAATGCCAGGTGGGCAACTACGTGGGCGCGCGTCCACCCCTCACACTTCGAAGGGGCGGCGAACTCCTCGTCGGTGAGGCTGTCGATAGTGGCCAGGAGCATGTCGGTCTCACGGGTCAGGCGGTTCAGGTCGGCGGGCAGAAGGGCAGCAGTCTTGATCACGCCTCCATCTTGGTAGGTGCCCGGCTGCCGCACTAGACCGAGTCTGCGTGGCTGGCCGTGGAGCTGGAGAAAAAGTACGGAACTGCACGGCGAGGCCCCGCAGTCTGCGGTGGTGCGCCGCCGGCCGGCCGTCGAGCCGGTGGCCGTCGCGGAGTCGGCCCTTGCCGGGAGGACCTCCGCAACTCGGAGCGTGTACCCGGCAAGAGCCCGGCTGCCAGATCAACGGAAACCGTTGCGGTACTAGATGTTGGATTCGTCGGGCGGGAGGCTGGGTGGCGGCGGTGGTTCGCACCGCACGATGTCGGAGTCGCCGCAGTGCGCTAGACCAAGCGTGTAGGACGTCATGGACAGCGACCCATAGGCGTAGCCATCGGCGAGTATGTCGATTTCGTCAGCAGCACCTTCGGCCAACCCGGCGAGGTAGAGCAAGGGGATGAAGTGGTCCGGTGTTGGCACGGCAGCGCGAAAATCACGGTGGCCGTCGAGACGCAGAGCTTCTGATGGGTTGGATAACATGAAGGCCTTCGCGTCATCGTCGAACCGTGCGGCCCAATCGAATCCGACACCGCCAAGGTCCCAGCTCATCGCACCGAGGTTGTGAACGACGTTGCCACTGCCAACCACGAGCACACCCTGTCGACGGAGGGGCGCAAGCTTGGCACCCAGTTGGAAGTGGTACTCGAGTGGTTTGTCGGCGTTTATAGATAGCTGCACCACCGGGATGGACGCGTCAGGGAAAGCGTGCACCAATACCGACCAGGTGCCGTGGTCGATGCCCCAGCTGTCGATATCAGCGCCGACCCACGTGGGTGCGACAATGTCGCTGATCTCCTCAGCGAGCTCTGGTAGCCCTGGGGCCGGATACTGCACATCGAACAACTCGCTGGGAAAGCCGTAGAAGTCGTGGATGGTGCGAGGCCGGTGCATGGCGGTGACCGCGGTCGCATTGATATACCAGTGTGCGCTGACCACCAGGATGGCGCGCGGACGCGGCACTGCCCGCCCGAACTCGCGCCACGCGGAGGTGTAGCGGTTGATCTCCAGCGCATTCATCGGACTGCCGTGGCCAATGAACGCGGCCGGCATCAGCGATGACGGGACATGGTCGGTCGTCATTTCGCTTCCGACCGCAGCCAATGCACTCGGAGTCCGCCGCGCTCGCCGAGGCGTTCCAGGTGCCGGCCGACGACGTCCCCATAGGCGGCGATGTCGGTGTCGGCGGTTTCGACGGTGTTCACCAGCGCGTCGGTTGTGCTCTTCAGTGTGACGTGTGCGGCGCTGTCGCCCATGTCGAGGGTGCCCGAGCCGCTTGCTTCATCCCATACCCCGACGGGTTTGCGGCCAAGGTGGGATACCAGCTGTTTGCCGTATCGTGCGCCGCGCTCGGTGGCCACGCTGGCTGTGCTGACGATGGTGTCCGACATTGGTGAGTCTCCTGTTTTCTCAAGCGGTTCGACGGTTCGGCCACTTGTGGCTTGTCGCAGGGGCTCAGCGCGTGGGAGTGCGCGTAGTTCAGGAATCCACTGACCAGTCTACGCACCCGTTCTGCTGCGGCGTCCTGCTCGGTCTTGGTCTGGTGGCGTAGCCGCGCGACGTCGAGCGGCGCACCGTCAAGCCATGGTTCGGGATGGTGTTGTAGCCATATCGCTAAAAGGTCACTGTGCAACTCCGGATGGAACTGCACAGCGAGAGAGCGGCGCAGGACGACGGCGTGAGCGGCGTTGCCGTTTCTTGCGATTTCGGCGGCTCCCGGCGGGTTCGTCCATTTGTCGTAATGCCCCTGAAACCACGGACCTTCGGGCACCAACCCCCGATCAACGCTTTCGATGGTGTACCAACCGATTTCAGGCCGATCCGAGCGACTGACTCTGCCCGTGTGCCTGCGCCGGTAGCTTGCCCGCCGAAGCACACGCCGAGCACCGGCACCCCGGCGCGATCGGCCGCGCGCAGCATGGCCATTTCGGCGCCAGGCCCGCAGCAGCGCGGGTCCATACGCGGACAAGGTGGCGCCCAAGGGGATGATGACATCGAAGCTGCGCGAGTCAGGGAACTCGTTCACCGCGATCTCGTTGACGAGCAGGATCTCGTTGTCATACCCGGCTTCAGTCGGACGTCGTACGAGCAGATGGCAACGAGCCCGTTCGACTTTCCGCTGTCCAGCCGGTTCGACGAGAACGACGCTGTCGCAGTTTTCGACGACGTGTTGGTTGCCCCAGGAGAACGTGCTGGCCTATCGCAACGTCGAATAGGCGATGGGGTTCTATTCTATGCGAGTCCCATATGCCCAGAGACTTACCTCTGTGCAAACAACAACGCCGTGAGGGTGGGGTGCCGATTTCGGCACCCCACCCTCACTCAAGGTTTGGCTGCTCAGGCGGTCGAACGTGCGATAAGCACCGCCATCTTGTCGTGGCGGGCCGCGATCTTCTCTGCAAGCTTGGCCTTGGCCTTCTGCCCGCCAACCTCGGTGTTGAGGATGACCAGGTCCGCATTGAGAGCCTGGGCCCGCTCCAGGATGGCGTCACTGCGCCCGTAGTGGGTCGCCGGGACGATCTCGCCGTGGGCCTCAACCCCGCCGGCGTTCGCGCGGGCGAGGTACTCCTGAAGTTTGCGCACGTGCTCGGCGTTGATTTCGACGTCGGTGCCGGCGTCAGGCAGACCGGCGGTTGGCATCACCTCGCCGGGCATCAAATGCTCGGGCGCCAGGTAGATCAGGTGGACCGTGTTGCCGGTCAGCCTGACGAACTCGGTGACCCGGTCCAGGGTGAGCTTGTTGCCGGCCGAGTCGACCACGCACAGGATGGTGTCGTAAAGCATGAATCAGTCCTCTCGGGATGAAGCGATGACGGGATGAGGTTCGATGGCGATCGCTTGGAAGATGAGGGCTACGCATGCGATCGCCCTGCCCCAGGGAGCCGCCTCGCGCAGCGCTCGAAGGATTTTCAATGCACGGCCCGGCTCGACGTCGTCCTCGCAAGACACCGGAATCGCCGTATCTTTGCGCGCCACACCAAGGGTCCAGCGGTCGTCAATCACGGGCTTGCGCCCGCTTCGGCGACCCCACCCGGTTTCGCCGGCTCGATCGTTATGGTCGTCACCTCACGCCCACGAGCAACCGGCACCAGCAGGGTGAGGACAAGCCCCAGCAAGCCTAGGCCGGCCAGAACATAGAAGATCGAGTCAAGGGCCAGACCTGCACTGATCAGGAAGCCGCCGAGCAACGGGCCGCCCACACCGCCCAACCGACCGAACCCGGCGCACCAGGCCACAGCGGCGCCCCGGACGTTGGTCCGGTAGTAGTTGGCCACGAAGCCGTAGATCAGCGTTTGGGTACCACTGGTGCCCAAGCCGGCAAACGCCACGATCAACAGGAGCATGGCCAAGGGCAAGCTCAGGGTAAGCAATGCGATGGCGACCGCCCCGATCAGGAAGCAGGCGGCCACCACCGGTTTGGGTCCGAGTCGGTCGGCCAGCCGAGAACCGATCAGTGCTCCCACAATCGCCCCGCCGTTGAGCACCAGGAGAAACGCAAGCGAACCCTTGGCCTCGTACCCGACACGACGCATGAGCTCTGGTAGCCAAGTGTTCAAGGAGTAGACCAGCATAAGGCCGGTAGCGCTCATCAACCCGAGGAGCGCCGTCGGCAATATATACGTGCCGCTGAATAGGCCGGCGAACCCCGCGCGGCCCGCGGGTGCGCGCACCGCCCCGGCCGCATCGGGGGCGCCGGGCGCGGCGTAGGGAACCGGAACCCCGGTCCGCTCGGAGATCTCGCGGGCCCGGTCATGGCGACCTGTTGCGGCCAGCCAGGCCACCGACTCGGGCATCTTGAAGATCGCCAGCGGCAAGAGGGTGACGAGTGGCAACGCCCCGATCCCGAACATGCCACGCCACCCGATCTGGTCGAGCAGCAGGATGGCGAGCAGGGCGGCCAGCAGGCTTCCCACCGGCACGCCGGAGTAAGTGATGGCAGTAGCCAGGTTCTTCTTACCTGGCGGGGCATACTCGGCTACCAGCGCACCCGTCGTTGCCACCAGGGCACCCACGCCCAAACCGGTCAGAAACCGCAGCAGTCCAAACATCGATACAGTGCTCGTCAACGCGGTTACGCCCATTCCTATCGCGAACCACGCGTAGGCGGCGAGCATCACCTTCCGACGACCGATGATGTCGCCGACGGCACCGGCGAGCAACGCGCCGACCAGCACGCCGACCAGCGCATAGCTGCCGAGCGCACCGGCCATCGCGGGAGATACGTGGCCTATTTGTGACGGGTCGCGAAGGAAGGTAGGCACCACCGCGCCGTAGACGACCAAGTCATAGCCGTCGAAGATCAGCCCCAGCGTCGCCAGACCGACCACCCACACGACCGTGCGGCGGCGTCGCGCGTCAACCCGCGGATCCGATGCGTCCGTCAATGCCATGTCAAGGCTCCTTCGAGATACCTCGCGTAACCGGCCGGACAAGTGTCGGTTTCTTCGTCGCCTGAAGGCGAACCTACGCCGGTAGCCTCCCCTGACTTGCCGCTTATCCGAACAGCTTTGGGCCGATCTTCCGTCCAGTGGTACGTCCGTGATGTGTCGGCCAGCCGGGGGGAGAGTCGATGGAGATTCGCTGGTTATACGCGTTCGTCACGGTTCGCCGATGAACTGCACCTTCGGTCGGCCCCGACCCCGGAACCAAATGGCCCAGTCGCCGCTGCCTGCCAAGTACTCCACGACGCCGAAACGGCGCGTCAAACTACCAGCGCTTCCACGGACGGCTGGTTGGCCGAGCCACTATCGACTTCACCGGTGTGCTCAATCGCCATCACCGGCGCTCTGCCACCACTGACTCGCGCGGTGCGCCATCGCTACCGTGTTATCGAATCCAATCTCGTCGTACATATCATGACACGTGATGCCATCATCCAATTAGACAGTGGCGCAATCGATCTCGCGTTCTTCGGATACCGGTGGGATCGACGTGGTTCGGCTGATCCGTCGGGAGGCATCGGCGCTGTTCTGGTCAGCAGACACCCACTGGTGTAAGCCAGAATTCGCTTCACACACGGAAGGGCGCCGGTTCGATCCCAGCCGGCAGCTGGAGGCACTCTTTGAAAGGTGTTGCGCCGTGCCAAAAAGACGTACCCGTCGATGGTCTGTCGGACGGCACGCCGCTTCGGTCTTCAGCTGTCAGGGTGCCCAGATGCCAGACGGCACATAGGGATTCGCTCCGCCGGTGGTCTGGTCCTGCGGTTAGATGGCGACGGGTCGCCCGGATGGGCGGGCCACGGTCCCTGTCCACTGCCGTTGTTGCCCTCAGCCGCCGTGGCGGACGGCGATGTCGCGAGGGCAGGGCGGCCAGCCCGATGGCGCCAGAGCCGCCAGTCCGGTGGAAACGATCGTGGCCAATGTTGCCTTCTTCATTGTGGATACCTCCGACCGCACAACCGGGTGGACCGCGGCCCACCGCGCGCGCTGGGCTGCTTGTGGCGACAGCGTCATGATGTACCTGCACCTGGTAAGGAGGCGTTTGTGATGCCTGGCGAGAACGGCGGGGCCGGCCGCTCCCCAACATCAGGACCGACGCCGCAGTCACCAGCCCCCCGGCCCGCGTCGGCGTGGGCGCCGCTGCGTTTCTTCCCGGTTTTCCGGGCGCTATGGATCGCGCAGTTCGCCTCCAATGTGGGCACCTGGATGCAGACCGTCGGCGCGCAGTGGCTGCTGATTGACCACTCCCCGCTGGTGGTGTCATTGGTGCAGACCGCTTCGAGTCTGCCGATCGTGCTGCTGGCCTTGCCTGCCGGGGCCTTGGCGGATTTGGTAGACCGGCGACGGCTGTTGTTGGGCGCTCAGCTGGCGATGTTCCTGGCCGCGTCGGCGTTGGCCGCCACGACCTTCGTCGATGCCGCTTCTCCTGCATTGGTCTTGGGACTCACCTTTGCCTTGGGTTGCGGTAACGCGGTGGCCAGCCCGGCCTGGCAGGCGATACAGCCCGATCTGGTCGATCGTGAGCTTCTCCCGCAGGCAGCGGCGTTGAACGGGCTGAACATGAATGTCGCCCGGGCGGTGGGGCCCGCCGTCGGCGGTTTAGTCGTGGCGGCCGTCGGCGCCGGCTGGGTTTTCGCCCTCAACGCGGTTTCGTTTGTGGCGATAGCAGCGGTGGTAGCGAGCTGGCGGGCGCCGGAGCGGGCCGACGGCGGGCCGCGCGAGCGGCTGGTCGAGGCGCTGTGGGCGGGCGGACGGTATGTACGGCATGCATTGATCGTGCGACGGTTGCTGTACCGGGCGGTCCTCTTCATCCCGGCTGCCAGCGCGATCTGGGCGCTGCTGCCAGTGGTGGCAGCCGGGAACCTGCACCTCGGCTCCGCCGGTTACGGGCTGCTACTCGGCATGGTCGGGATCGGGGCCGTGGCGGGAGCGCTGGTCATTCCACGGCTGCGAGCGAGGGTCGGCTCGGCACGGTTGGTCACCGGGGCCATGGTGGTCACCGCGGTGGCCATCGTCGTGGTGGCCACGGTCAGCAACACGGTGCTGGTCGGCATCGCCCTGCTGCCGATCGGGGGCGCCTGGATCGCAGTGATGTCCAGCTTGAACTCGGGGCTGCAGCTGGCCTTGCCGAACTGGGTGAGAGCTCGCGGCCTGGCCTACTACCTGGTCGTATTCCAGGGTGCCCAGGCGCTCGGGGCCGTGACCTGGGGAGCGATCGCGGACCGCACATCGGTGACCACAGCGCTATTGATCGCCGCCGCGGTGTTGGTAACCGGCGCCCTGGCGGGGCTACGCAGTCCCATGCCCGACACCGCGAACCTGGACCGGACGCCGACGGCGCACTGGCCGGCTCCGCAGTTGATGTTCACCCCGGATGCCGCCGACGGACCGATCCTGGTGACCCTGACCTATCAGGTCACCGAGGACAACGCGGTCGCATTCACCGAAGCCATGCGCCACGTCGGCCGCTCCCGCAGGCGCACCGGAGCCCTGCGCTGGGAACTGTTCCGAGACGGCGGCGAACCCACTAGGTTCGTCGAGTCCTACCTCATCGGCACCTGGGCAGAGCATGTACGACAGCGCGAGAACCGGCTGACCGGCGCCGATCGCCGATTCGAAGAGCAGGCCCGCGGCTACGCCCTCGGGGAACCGCAGGTCGCCCACCTCTTCCCACCACCTGCGAACGAGCCGACCAAGCGGTAGTGGTTGAATCGACCGGCGCGCGCTGGTCAGCTGCTCGCGAGCTTCTCGCCCGGCCAACCGGTGTAGGACTCGGCAAGATAGGTCCGACCGGCTTCGGATGACACGACTGCGTTGAGCTCGCCGATCTGCCGCTTGAGGTCGAAGCTGACGCCGTCGACCGGGGTGTGCAGCATCTGGGTCATCCAGTACGAGAAGTTCTCCGACTTCCAGATCCGGTCCAGGGCCCGTGGGCCGTAGGCGTCCAGCGCATCCAGGCTGCCCCCCTGACCGAGTGCGTTGACGAGGCACTCGTGCAGGATGCGCACGTCGTTGATCGCCAGGTTGAGTCCCTTCGCACCGGTGGGTGGAACGGTGTGCGCGGCGTCACCGGCCAGGACGAGCCGACCCCAACGCATCGGCTCGGCGACGAAACTGCGGAACCGCAACAGGGTGCGTTCGAAGATCGGCCCCTGCTTGAGCTCGAACCCGTCATCGCCGTCGACCCGAGCCTGCAGCTCGTCCCAAATCTGCTGGTTCGACCACAGCTCGACGTCCTCGTCGATCGGGCACTGGAAGTACAGCCGCTGGATCGTCTCGGTGCGCTGACTGATCAACGCGAATCCCCGGTCGGAGTGCGCGTAGATCAGCTCCGGCGCGTTGAACGGTGACTCGCTGAGCACGCCGAACCAGGCGAACGGGTACTCCTTGAAGTAGTGCACCCGCTGGATCTCCGGGATGAGGAACCGGCAGATGCTGCGGGACCCGTCGGCGCCGGCGACCACCTCGCACTGGATCTCGCACTCCGTCCCGTCCGCGTCGACGAACCGGATCAGCGGCGAGTCCCCGTCCACACCACTGACTTCGGTGTCCTTTACCCCGAAGCGGACGTCGCCGCCGTCCCTGTCTCGGGCGTTGGCGAGATCGATGAAGACGTCTGTCTGCGGGTACAACCAGCAGGTCGCGTTGACCAAAGCGGTGAAGTCGATACGGTGCCCAGCTCGGTCGAAGCGCAGTTCGATGCCGTGGTGCTCGTACCCGTCGGTGTGCACCCGGTCGCTGACGCCGGAATCGACGATCGCCTTGACCACGCCGTCCTCGAGGATGCCGGCCCGGTGCGTTGTCTCGATCTCCCGCCGGGGTCGAGTGTCGATGGCCACGTTGTCTATTCCGCTCTTGGCGAGCAGGTGGGAAAGCATCAGGCCAGCCGGGCCCGCACCCACGATTCCGACTCGGGCCTTAATCGTCGTGGTCATTCGACGCCGCCACGTTGCTACTTGGCGTCGATCAGCACGCCGGCGAAGAAGTCGGCCAGGCCGTCGTAGCCGTGTAGTGGTAGCACGTGTGCGACGTACTGGTCCGGGCGGACGACGACCATGCAGCCGGTCTCGCGGATCACGCCCCGCATGTCGAAGATGTCATCCGCCTTCGGGTCGGGGCAGAACATCTTCTCGTAGTCGATCAGGCCGAACTTGCCCTTCCTCGGAAGCATCACTGACGGCATCTTGTCGATGGCCAGCTCACGATGCCCCTGCTGGAAGATCGCACGGACGTCGATCACCGAGTCGGGGTCGGCACCGGCCGGCGTGAAGCGCTTGATCGGAGACCCGTCCGACTCCAAGAACTCGCACAGCTGCCGGAAGTGGGATTTTTCGCTCGCGGGGTTGTTGGGGTCGGCGAAAATGTAGACGCGCCAGGCGCCGTCGGCGCGCGCGACGTGGCCGAGGTGGACCGGTTTGCCGTCGGCCAACCGGACCACCCGGGCGGAGTGGAAGCGCATCCCGACGGGGAAGCCCTCCGCGAGGCGCTGGAACATCGCCTCGGCGGTGATCATCGACGGCTCGTATTTGGTCGCGACTCCCGCAGTGAAGCGGCCTTGCGTGATGAAGTACTGCTGGAACTCCTCCGGGTCGACACCCCCTGCCCCGGCGCCACCGGACTCCGTCGGGTGGGCGCTGAACATTTTGGCGAACTCGCGGTCGAAATCGATGAGTTGCTTGGCGATCTTCTGGCGTTCCGCGGAGTAGGTGTGCAGGAGCTCCGGCCTGGCGGTCCCGCGCAGCACAGCGCCCAGCTTCCACCCGAGGTTCCAGGTGTCGTTCATGGACACGTTCATGCCCTGACCGGCCTTGGCGCTGTGCGTGTGGCAGGCGTCGCCCGCGATGAACACCCTCGGCAGGCGGTCGCCCATCTCCCCCTCCGGCACGTCGTCGAACTTGTCGCACAGACGCTGGCCGATCTCGTACACCGCCCACCACCCGACGTCTTTGACCTCAACGCTGTACGGGTCCATGATCCGGTTCGCGACCGTGGCCAGCTTCTCCGGGGTGACACTGCGGTTCTCGAGCATCTCCTTGTCGCGGACGTTGTCCAGCTCGATATAGAAGCGGACCATGTATCCGCCCTCACGCGGGATGATGAGAATGTTTCCCGCGTTTGCGGAGTGGATCGCGCACTTGAGCCGGATGTCCGGAAAGTCGGTGACCGCCAGGGCGTCCAGGACACCCCACGACTGATTCATCGGGTCGCCGACCAGTTCGCGGCCGATCGCGGTCCGGGTGCCGCTGCGTGAGCCGTCGCAGCCCACGACATACTTGGCCCGGATCGTCGAGGTCTCCCCGGTTTCCTCAAGGCCTTTCATGTGCTGCATGGTGACCGTTACCGGGTACTCCGACGAGCCGCTGGTGTCGACCTGAATGTCGCTGGCGTGCAGGCCGTAAAACGGCTCCAACTTGCTGGCAGACCGGTCCATGAGGTCCAGCAGGTAGTCGAGCATCCTCGCCTGGTTGACGATGACGTGCGGCATCTCCGACAGGCCCTCTTCGACGTCCTGGATGCGCCCGGTCCGCGTGATCCTGGCCCGGTCTTGCGGGTCCGGTCGCCAGAAGGCGACCTCGTTGACCCAGTAGCCCTCGTCAATCAGACGATTAGCCAGTCCGAACGCCTCGAACATCTCCACGGTGCGGCAGGCGACTCCATCGGCCTGGCCCACCTCGAGCGGACCGTCCTTGCGGTCGATGACCACCGTCCTGATGTCGGGGAAATTTGCCATCTGCGCAGCCAGCACGAGACCGGCCGGACCGCATCCGATGATCACGACATCAGCATCCTCGGGGAGGCCTCCCGGCCGCTCAGCGACGGACGGATGCGGGTCGTCGATGAACGGGTCGCCGGCCTTGTAGCCGTTGAGGTAGAACTGCATCGCTCATGCCCTTCTAGAAGGTGTGACGGGCCG
Source organism: uncultured Actinomycetota bacterium (assembly GCA_963800125.1). Classification (GTDB taxonomy): domain Bacteria; phylum Actinomycetota; class Actinomycetes; order Mycobacteriales; family Mycobacteriaceae; genus Mycobacterium. The sequence continues at coordinate 301,525 of CAWDAC010000055.1, forward strand.
TTGTGCCCTTGAGCGTCGCCGAATTGGGCAATCAAACTAGTTTTGCCATCTTTCGTCGATGGCGCCAGATCTTTCCGCCAGCCGGAAGGGCCAGTCATCGCCGTTGCTATAGCCGACGATTACCCGAGATCGCCGCCAGCTACAGGGAGCACGGTCCCGGTGATGTAGGAGGCCTCGTCGGAGGCGAGGAAGGTGATCGCCGCGGCCTGCTCGTCCAGAGTCCCGTACCGCTTCATCAGCGATGAGTCGACGACCTGGTCCACGATCTGCTGGTACCACTCCCGTTCTCGAGCCTGCTGCCGCTCGGGCCCGCGCGCAATCCGGCGTTCCGGGGCTTCCGTTCCTCCGGGCGCCGTCGCGACGACCCGGATGCCGTGCGGTGCTGCTTCCATCGCCAGCGCCGTCGTGATCGCGTTGACGCCGCCCTTCGCCGCCGCATATGGCACCCGGTTGATGCCGCGGGTGGCATTGGACGAAACGTTGACGATGGTGCCGGCCCCTGCCTCGATCATGTACGGAAGCACCGCGCGGCAGCACCACAGCGTCGGGAACAACGAGCGGCGCACCTCGGCCTCGATCTCCTCGGGGCCGTACTCCTGATAAGGGCGAAACCAGATGCTGCCGCCGACATTGTTGATCATCACGTCGATCCGGCCCAGTTCGTCTCGTGCGCGCGTAACCGCCGTTGCGGCACCTTCCCAGAACTCCAAGTCCGCGGTGACCGCGATGGCGTGGCACCCCGCGGCCTCTAGCGCCGCGGCTTCCCCAATCACCAGTTCCGACCGGTCGACGAGGGCCACATGCCCCCCCTCAGCGGCGATGCGTGTTGCCACCGCCTGCCCGATGCCCTGCGCCGCGCCGGTGACCACGACGGTCTTGCCTTCGAACCGGCCGCGGCTGTACCACTTCGGCAGCACGCGGGCGCGGCTGTGCTCCATGGCGCGGCGCATGGTCAGCTTCGACCGTTTGGCGTGCTCGGATATTAGCCGCCTTGCGGCGGCCCGGTCACCGGCCTCAAACGCCGACACGATGTCGAGATGGTCCTGCGCGACAAGAGGATCACACCACGTCGCGTGGCGCAGCACCTCGTGCATACGGCCCTTGACGCCGAGGTTGTTGTAGGCCTGCAGCAGATGCTCGTTGCCGGTCATGTGGAACAGGTAGTCGTGGAAGGCCGCGTTGGTCTCGGTGTAGGCCGCGGCGTCGACGAACCGGTCACCCTCCACATACGGCATCGTCGACTCGGCCAGCAGTCGGTACCCGGTCAACTGGCGCGAGGTCAGCCTGCCGATGGTCAGCTCGAGCGCGCCCAGCTCGAGGGCCTCCCTGGCGTCGAAGACGGCGTCCGAGCTGAGCACCGACGGATGCTCCTCGCCGATCATGTATTTGGGCTCGACCAGCGGCGCGATATCGGTGCGGGCCAGCACCTGCTGCCCGGCAACCGATCTCGCGTCGCCTGATTCGATGAGGTCGCCATCGGGATCTAGCGGGATCACCGGCACATCGCTTCCTGCGCGCGCGACCGGCTGACCGGCGATCGCGCGAGCCGTTGCGGCCTCATCGCGGGGCGAAGCCGCGACGGCCACACCGACGAGTGCCGGAATCTCCTTGCGGGGCAACACGATCTGTCCGGCCACCGCGCGGCCGTCCGGGCCGGTCAGGACGGCCGCGACTTCAACGGACTCTGGGCGCTCGGGCCGCGGCTGGACAGCCACGGCTGGTACTTCGGGTTCGGCAGGCAGCACGGGCTCGGCGGGCGCCTCGGCGCGTGCAGCGGCGGCGCCGGTGCCCGACAGCGCAAACCTCTCGTAGTAGAAGCCGACCGGTTCCACACCGGCGTCTTCGAGGTGCTTGCGGACCCCCTCGACCATCGGCGGCGGGCCGCACAGGTAAACGGCCACGTCGCCGCCGTAGAGGTGCTCGGGCTCGATGAGGGCGGTGACGAAACCCTTGTGCACCGCCGAGCTGGCCTGGTCCGCGACACAATAGTCCCAGGTCAGGCTTCCCAGTTCGTTGGCGAGGCGCTCCAGGGTATCCAGCTCGACCGCGTCGTCGTCGGTGTTGACGCCGTAGATGAGGTGCAGCGGCCTGCTGCCGTTGGAGCGCATCGTCCGCAGTATGGACAGGATCGGGGCCAGTCCGGTGCCGCCGGCGAGCAGCAGTGCCGGCCCCTGCCCCTCGCGCAGGAAGAAACTCCCGTTGGGCCCGGTGAACGTCAGCTGGTCACCGACCTTTGCCCGCTCATCGAGGTACGTCGACATCACCCCGCCCGGCGTCAGCTTCACCAGGAAGGTCAGAGCCTTCTCGTCCGGCGCATTGCTGAACGAGTAGGACCGGCTCTCGTCGGTGCCGGGGACCGCGATGTTGACGTACTGCCCGGGAAGGAAGACCAGCTCGTCACGGTTCGGGATCTCGACGGCGAACGAAACGGTGCTGGACGACAGCCGGGTGAGTTCCGTCAGCTCACTGACATACGTCGCGGCCTGGGTCTTGGCCACCTCCGATGTGCTGGCGATCTTCAGCACAAGATCCGACCTCGGCTTCATAACGCAGGGCAGCACATAGCCCTGTTCGGCCTCGTCCGGAGACAGCGCGTCTTCGATATAGATGCCGCGGTCGAATTCACCGGACTCGCAGAACGCCTTGCACGTCCCGCAGGCTCCGTCGCGGCAGTCCAGCGGGATGTTGATCCGCGCCCGGTATGACGCGTCGGCGACGGTCTGGTCCTCGGTGCAGGTAATGAATCGGGTGACGCCGTCCTCGAACGCAAGCGCCACTTGATACTGCGTCATGCGGGTTCCTCGCTGAGATCTCAGAAGTGATAGACGTCGACGACGTGGTGGATGTAGTCGTTCTTCAACACCACGGTCTTGCGGCGGATCAGCGGCGTTTCCCCGGAGAAGTCGATGGTGTAGAACGAGGTTCCGTAGTACGGGTCGACGGTCTTGTAGCGGAAATACATGGTGTGCCAGTTGAACCGGACATCCACGAGATCACCGCGACGCTCGATGACCTCCACATTGCTGATGTTGTGGCTGGTGCGCGCTTCCGGGAGCGAGGTGGCGCTGGAGCGTTCGGTTTTGATCCGGAACACCCGGTCCTCCAGGCCGCCCTTGTTGGGGTAGTAGACCAGCGAGATCTCGGTCTGCGGGTCCTCGGAGAGCATGTCGTCGTCGCGCCACGACGGCATCCAGTACTCGACGTCGTCGGCGTAGCAGTCCAGCCATTTCTCGTACTCGCGGTCGTCGAGGTAGCGCGCCTCGCGGTAGAGGAACTGCTCGATCGCTTGCTGGGTGATCGTCGTCGTGTCAGTAGGTGCGGTTGCGGTCATCGAATCCTCCTCAGGCGGAACGGTTGTCGGCCAAGGCGGCGCGCATGGTATCTAGCCAGTACCGGTGCTGCACCGGGAAGAGGCCCTCGTCCTCGTTCTTGATTCCCGACGAGATCACCCCGTCCATGCCGAGCGCGGTTGCGAGGTCGTTCGGTCCATTCAGCCAGTGCTTCGCGCCGCGGCTCATGTCGTTCCACGGCGCCTTGGTGGCCCGGAAGGTGAGCTGGCAGGAGCGGAATTCCTCGAGGTCGTCGGGCGTGGCCATGCCCGAGGCGTTGAAGAAGTCCTCGTACTGGCGGATGCGGTTCGCCCTGGCCTCCGCGCTCTCGCCCTTCGGTGCGATGCAGTAGATGGTGACCTCGGTCTTGTCGGGCGCGATCGGGCGGAAATGCCGGATCTGCGTGCTGAACTGGTCCATCAGGTAGACGTTCGGGTACAGGCACAGGTTGCGCGAGCCCTTCACCATGAACTCGCCCTTGGCCTCGCCGAACATCGCCCTGAGCTCGTCGAGGCGGTCCCACAGCGGTCGGTCCTGCGGGTTGGGCGCATAGGTCCACAGGCACAGATGCCCGTTGGGGAAGGACCAGTAGCCCCCGCCGGACTTACCCCAACCGCCGGCGTCGAGCGTCTTGGTGACGTTGGCGGATTCGCCGGTGCTTCGTCGGGCGGTGGTGGCAGCGTAGTTCCAATGCACCGCGGACACGTGGTAGCCGTCGGCACCGTTCTCCGCCTGCACCTTCCAGTTGCCGTCATAGGTGTAGGTCGACGACCCGCGCAGCACCTCCAGACCATCCGGTGATTGGTCCACCAGCAGGTCGATCACCTTGGTGCTGTCGCCGAGGTGCTCAGCGAGCGGGACGACGTCGTCGTTGATGCTGCCGAACAGGAAGCCGCGGTAGCTGTCGAACCGGACCTTGGTCAGGTCGTGTGAGCCTTCCTGGTTGAAGGCGTCCGGATAGCCGGCGCCCTCGGGATCCTTGACCTTGAGCAGGGTGCCGTCGTTGCGGAACGTCCAGCCGTGAAACGGGCAGGTCAGCGTCGTGCGGTTGTCGGTTTTGCGTCGGCAGAGCATCGCGCCCCGGTGCGAGCACGCGTTGATCAGGCAGTTCAGCTTGCCGTTTCGGTCGCGGGTGATCACCACCGGCTGGCGGCCGATGTAGGTGGTGAAGTAGTCGCCGGGGTTGGGCACCTGTGTCTCGTGGGCGAGGTAGACCCAGTTGCCCTCGAAGATGTGCTTCATCTCCAACTCGAAGATGTCCTCGTCGGTGAAGATGCGGCGGTTCGCGCGGTACACGCCCGTGTCGCCGTCTTCGATGACAGCATCGGCAAGGACGGACGCAGCGTGGTCCAGGGTGTCGGTCATAGCGTTCCTCCGCTTACGGCTGTAGGTCGTGTCACAACCATCGCAGAGCGTGTCCGCCCTCAACAATGGACCAACGCCGATGTTCCGCTGGTCAAGAAGGGGGACGTTTCGATCACCGAACTGCTCGACGGCTACACCGACCGAACGCGCCCCGGTTGATCGACATCGCCGCAATCTGGCACTGCTGTCGGACGACCGGTAGGTCGGCCCACCGTGTTTCGATCATCATCGGCCAACGGCGGCAGCGCCCGCCTCGGCGATTTCGTGGTCCTGCTCGGCGCTGCCTCCGGATACCCCGACCGCTCCCACCATCGTCTCGCCCTCGGTGATCGCGACGCCCCCGCCGAACACGGTCAGCCGGGCAGTTTTCACCAGGCCGTGTAGGAGCGCAGGCTCATCGCGGATGAGGTCCCACCACTCGCGGGTCGCCAAGCCTTTGAAGGCGACCACCGAGTAGCCCTTGTCCTGCGCGAGTTGTGCCGACATCAACGGCGCGCCGTCCATCCGCGCGAAACTGACCAGATTGCCCCCGCGATCGACGACCGCGACGCACACCGGGACCTCGATCGAGGCCGCATGCTGCAGCGCCGCGGTCAGCGCGCGGGTTGCACCGGCCAGTGTGATACAGCGTTGGTCTTGGATGTCGCCCATCGTCAAGGCACCTTCCAGCCGCCGTCGCGGCACAGTGGGTGGCATCGCCGTCGATCGTCGAGGTGAGCGGCGAAGCTCGCGGCAAGTGGCAGACGCTTCGCCTGCGATTCATCGGACATGCCCCACAAACTAGGTGACATGGTTCGCGGAGCTACCGGTAATGCTTGTGATGGGATCAGATCTGACCACTGGGCGGAAACACTCGCCGAATCCGTCGGCAGCTCGAAGTTTCGCGCCGTGCGGCTCAATGTCATTCTGGTTCCGGAGAGTTAGCGTCTGTCGGCCACTTGCAGCGGCGCCGTGACTTGGATCCCAGCCGAGCCGCAGGGCGCGCGACATAGTCCCTGGTGGAGCTTGTTCCGTTCAGCAGGAAATACGGCCATGGTCGGCCGATTCGGCGGATCCTAACTGGTATGACCGGATCGAGAACGCTCCTGCTGTCACCCGGGCATGCACCGGTCGCCCCTGCTGTCGACGCGACCCGCCTCCGCCCCTCTGGCGTTGTGAGCGCACTGCGGGCCGGCGGCGAAGACCTAGGGTCTTGCCCAGCGCCGACCGAACCGCTCAGGTACCACGCTTGACTCGGCGGGGAAGCGGAGGTGCGGCCGTGAACGCCGTAGGAACGGCGGAACCGGTTGCGCTGGAACGTGTGGGCGTAATCGCCTGTCGACCGACTGGCCGCCGATGAGCGACGAGGACCGCACCACCGTCGTCGAGCTTGCCGACCGACTGTGGCGGGCCGAGGTCGATCGCACGCCGATCGACCCCATCACAGAGACCCGGCCGGACCTCACCCTCGCCGACGCCTACGCGATCCAGGCATACAACGTTCGGCGGCGGGTCGAGGCCGGATGTGCGATCAGGGGCTGCAGACTCGGGCGGACCTCGCAGCCGCGACAGGAGATACTCGGCGTCACCGAGCCTGACTTCGGCATGCTGATCGACGACATGTTCATCGAAGACGGGGACGAGGTCCCCGTCGAGTCGCTCCTCCAGCCACGCGTCGTGGTCGAGATCGCCTTCGTGATGGCGCGCGACCTCGCCGGCCCAGGCGTGACCACCGCCGATTCGCTCACCGCAATCGGCGGAGTCCTGCCCGCGATCGAGATCGTCGACAGCCGCATCGCGGACTGGCGGGTCCAGCTCGCCGACACCGTCGCCGACAACGCCTCGGCGGGCAAAGTCGTCCTCGGTAGTCGGATCACGCCACCCACCGCTGTCGATCTGCGCCTGGCCGGGATGCTTCTGCACCGCAACGGATTGCCCGTCGAGAGCGGGGCGGGTGCGGCCGCACTCGGCAATCCGGTCCGATGCCTCACCTGGCTGGCCAACAGGCTCCTCCCGCCCGAGCGCGGGTTGCGCGGCGGCGACATCGTGCTGTCGGGACCGCTGCACCGCCTCGTGCCGGTCCGCCCGAACGACGTTTTCGAGGTGGAGTTCGCGCACCTCGGGACCGTGACCGTGGGGTTCGGCGGGGAAGGTGCGGCCGCGTGACCGATCCGAGGGCGATCGCCGACGCCCTGATCACCGCGCAACGCGACCGCACGCCCATCGCCCCGTTCAGCAGCGTGAACCCCTTCATCGACGTGGACACCGCGTACAAAGCCCAGGCGCTCGTCGTCGAGCACCGTCTGCAGGCCGGCGAGGATGTCATCGGCGCGAAGCTGGGATTCACGAGCAGGGTCAAGCGCCTCGCCCTCGGCATCAACGAGCCGGTATACGGCCGGCTGACATCGAGCATGGTCGTGCCATACGGCGAACCGGTGCGCCTCGACGAGCTCATCCATCCCCGCGCGGAGCCCGAGATCGCCTTCCTCATCCGCAAGCGGATCGAGCCGTCGACGCCGCCCGCGGGCGTGCTGGCGGCCGTCGAGGCGGTGATCCCCGCCATCGAGGTGATGGACTCGCGGTACAACCAGCCGTTCCGGTTACCCGACTCCGTCGCCGACAACGCGGGCGCGGCGCGGGTCGTGCTCGGCGCGCAAGGCCGGCGACCGGACGAACTCGTCGACCTCCACGTCCTGGGCTGCCTGTTCAGATACCGCGGCGGGTTCGAAACCGCGGCCGGCGGCGCGGTGATGGGAAATCCCGCCGCCGCGGTGGCGTGGCTGGCGAACGCGCTTGCCGCCCACGGCGAGCGCCTCGAGGCCGGATCGATCGTGCTGTCGGGGGGACTGACCGCCTCGACGGAGCTACGTCCCGGTACGGTCGCATCCGCCGAGTTCGACGGTCTGGGAACGGTGCGAGTCCATTGCTGCTGAGACGGGAGACGAGCCACGTGCGCGGCGTCCAGGAGGGCCGGACGGTACTGATCCGGCCCGCCCAGGTGACAACCATCCGACGACGGTTGGGAGGCCGGGACCACATGCCTGAGGTAACGATCCTGCCCGACGGGCTGCAGGTCACCGCCGCAGAGGGGGAGACCGTGCTCGGCGCCCTGAGTCGGGCAGGACTGCGGTACCGGGTCGGCTGCAAGCGCGGCGGGTGCGGGATCTGCAAGGTCCAACTCGTGCTCGGCGAGGTGCGCTACGAGCGCCCGGTCGCGGAGAGCGTGCTCAGCGACGACCAGCGCGTCGAGGGCATCTGCCTGAGCTGCCGTGCGGTGCCGATCACCAACATCGCCATCGAGCTGCAGGAGGGGGACCGGCTCCGCAGGGTCCTGGGGTTCGCCTACCCGAACTCGGCGCCGCCACCACCCGGCGGGTCGGCGTCCAACCCGGCGACGAGGAACGACAGAAGGGAAACAATCACATGAGCGTCATGCGACTGGGGTACGTGCATATCCGGGTAACGGACCTCGAGGAAGCCCGCGACCACTACTCGAACACGCTGGGCATGTCGGTCGTGCACGAGGAGCCCGGCAGGCTGCACCTGAAGTGCTGGGACGAGTGGGACCACCACTCCCTGGTGCTCGAGGAGGGCGGGGTCGGGCTGGTCAAGCTCGGCTACAAGTGCTCGTCCGACGACGACCTCGCCGAGTTCGAGAAGCGCTGTTCGCAGTTCGGCGCGACGACGGGACGGTTCAGCCGTGGCGAGAACATGACCGTCGGCGACGGCGTGCGCGTCACCCTGCCCTCGGAGCACACCCTCGAGCTGTTCTCCGAAATGGAGTTCACCGGCACCGACACCGGGTCGATCAACCCCGAGGCGTGGCCGAGGGACATGCGGGGGGTTGGCGGGCACTGGATCGACCACGCCCTGATCGCCGCGGAGGACCCGGGCCTGGTCGAGCGCTTCTTCATGGAGTGCTTGGACTTCCGGCCCGCCGAGCGGGTGGTCGAGAGCATGGAGCACCCGGAGGTGATCGGCACGTGGATGACGTGCGGGGACTCCCCGCACGACCTCGCCGTGATCAAGGGCCCGAACGCCAAGCTGCACCACTTCGCCTTCCATCTGGAGGACTGGGGCGCGATCCTGCGGGCCGGCGACATCTTCTCGATGGACGACGTGCCCATCGACATCGGGCCGACCCGGCACGGCATCACGCGGGGCACGACGATCTACTTCTTCGACCCGTCGGGCAACCGCAACGAGGTGTTCGCCGGCCTGGGCTACCGGGTCCACAAGGACTTCCCGACGATCAACTGGACGGTGGACCAGCTCGCCAAGGGGATCTTCTACCATGCACGCGAGCTCAACGAGCGGTTCACCACCGTGTTCACGTAGGACGGCGCCCCGTCACCAGCCTCCCGGCCCCGGTGGCCGGAGGCTCGTGCGCGTCCGGACCGTGACCGACCCAGTTCGCGAACGCCGTGCCCTTGGAAGGACTTTGACCTTCATGTAGCGGCGTCGCTCGGCCTGTCGAGGCGCCCGGGCTCTGGCGTGGCGGCAGGCACGGCAATAGCGCGGCCCTACGTCGGGCTGCGCGCGGCCGGGGCACGCTCCGGGTCGTCGACACCGACCACTGAGGTGAAGGCGGCCAGCATGCACCGGTGGTGTTCGACTGGATCGATTGGCAGGGGGTGCGCCCGGCCGAGCCGGGCTGGCGCGGCGTCCACGCCTTCCACTGCAGTAGACGATCCCCTGCCGCAACGCGAAGTATCTCTTCGGTGGTACCCGCGGCGGGGATCAGCGCTACGGGTAGTGCGGCGCGGGGCTTAGTCGTCGGACAGTCGCAGCACGACTTTGCCCGAGATCGCCGGCTCGGCTGACACGTCCATCGCCGCTACGGCGTCGACGAGGTCGAAGCTGTGGGTGATGACCGGGTCCAGAGCGGTGGAACCGGCGAGCAGGGCGATGGATTCGTCGAATTCGGTATCGAACCGGAAGGCGCCGCGGTAGTCGATTTCCTTGGCCACCAGGGCGGACAGCTCAGCAGGTCGGGGTCCGGGTGGGAACATCCCCAACTGCACCATGACTCCGCGGCGGCGGACTGCGGCGAGGGTGGCGCCGACGGCGACGGAGGCACCGGAGGCCTCGATAGCCACGTCGAAGTATTGATCGGGCAGGGTGTCGGAGCCGATCCGGACGGTGCTGTCGACGCCGACGTCCAGGGCGATCGTCAAAGGGTGATCGAGGATGTCGGTGGTCCAGACTTCCGCGGCGCCGGCCGCTTTGGCTGCGCCGGCGGCGAGGATGCCGATCGGTCCGGATCCGCCGACGAGTACTTTCGCGCCGGCGACTCCGCCGGCCCGGTTCAGCGCGTGCAGGCCAACTGCCAGCGGTTCGGCCAGCACGGCTCTGGACAGCGGGAGAGTGTCTGGCAGCACCCGGATCTGGTCCTGCCGGACGATCATGTATTCGGAGAAGCCGCCCTGGGTGTGGGGGAAGCTGGCCGCGGACCCGAAGTAGCGGCCGTTGCGACACACGTTGCGGACCCCGGCGAGGCATTCCGGGCAGTCTCCGCAGGGGGTGGCCGGGTGGATGGCCACCGGGGTTCCGGTGGCGAGGACACCGGACGGGTCGTACTCGATCCGCCCGACAACCTCGTGACCGAGCACCAGTGGTTCCCGCAGGCTGAACGCACCTACGGCGCCGTGCTTGTAGTAGTGCAGATCCGATCCGCAGATGCCGCCATGGGTGTTGCGCACGAGGACCTGCCCGGGTTCGGGTGCCTGGGCGGGCAGATCGTCGAATCGCAGATCGCCAGCGCCGTGAACCACGAGAGCCTTCATGAATGCGTCCCTTTCGAGGAAATGTGTTCAACGAGGCCAAGACCGATACGGCTGTGACAGCAATGGGTCATCGTTTCCTGTCTGGCGGTCTCAGACGACCTGGTTGGTCAGGGAGCCGATGCCGTCGAGCGTGATCTCCACCGTGTCGCCCGGAGTGACCGCAACAAACGTATTGGGGGCGCCGCTCATGATCACATCCCCGGCGCCGAGAGGGATCCACGACGCGACGTAGACGATGCACTCCGCGACGGTCGAGGGGAGGTTGAAGCTGCCGGACCTCGCCGCCACCTCTCCGTTGACGCTGACGGTCGTGGCCACGTTCTCCGGGTCGTCGAGCTGGGTCTCGATCCAGGGACCCAGTGGCGTGTAGCCGTGTCCGCCCTTGCCCTGGAAGATTTTCTCGTCGACGGCGTTGCGGTCGACGTTGGTCACGTCGTTGACCACCGTGTAGCCGAACACGTAGTCGAAGGCGGTGTCCAGGGCCAGCCCTTCGGTGTCGCGGCCGATGACTACGGCTAGTTCGCCCTCGATGTTGATCGTGCCCACGTCTCGTCGGGCGTGGATGACATCGCCCGGTCCGACGATGGTGCGCACGGACTTGTGCCAGGCCTGGATGGGAAGCGGGTGATTGTTGTTGGTCTTGTTGTGAGCGATACCCACCAGCACCTGCGGCTCGCACGGAGCCAGCAGCCGGGCGTCGTCGGCCGCAACGGTTACTCCGGTACGGATCGGTGGGTCGGCGAATCCGTCCTCGACGACCGCCCAGGCGTCACCGGTCCAGATCGCGTGGCGGGCGCCGTCGGTGGTCTCGAGGCGGGCGATACGCATGCTCAGACCACTGCTGTCATGCCGCCGTCGACGAACAGGACCTGTCCGTTGACGAAGTTCGACGCCGGTGAGGCGAGGAACACCAGGGCCCCGACGAGGTCTTCGACCTTGCCCCAGCGGCCGGCGGGGGTGCGGGTGGTCACCCACTGGGTGAACTGTTCGTTCTCCACGAGGGCCTGCGTGAGTTCGGTCTCGAAGTAGCCGGGGGCCAAGGCGTTGGTCTGGATCCCGTGCGGACCGAGGTCGGCGCACAGCCCTTTGGTCAGCATGACGATCCCACCTTTGGTTGCGCTGTAGGGCGCGATGCCGGGGCGGGCCAGCTGGCTCTGCACCGATCCGATGTTGATGATCTTGCCGCTGCCCCGTTGGACCATGCCGCGGGCCACGCGCTGGCTGACCAGGAACGCGCTGGTCAAGTTGGTGGCAACGAGGTCATTCCAGTCCTGCAGCGTGAACTCGGTGAACGGGGCACGGCGCTGGATGCCGGCGTTGTTGACCAGGATGTCAGGCGTTCCCCACTCCTGCTCGATGTCGGCGATTCCGCGGTCGACGGCATCCTGATCGGTGACATCGAACGTGCTGACCGCGGTCTCACCTCCGGTCTCCTCGGCCAGATCAAGCGCCGTTGTCTTGACCTGGTCGATGTTGCGGCCGTGGATGATGACCCGGCTGCCGGCTTGGAGCAGGCCCTTGGCGAGGGCCAGCCCGATACCTCGGCTGGACCCACTGACCAGTGCCGTGGTGCCGGTCAGGTCGAAGGGGTTCATCGTGCGGCCACCCCTCCTGCCTTCACCTCATCGAGGGCATCCTCGACGCGGATCAGGTCACGACCACGGGTCTCCGGCGTGATGAAGGTCGTCGCAAAGGTGATGCCCGCCAGGACGAAGGTATAGACAGCGAGCGGCACCCACGAGCCGTCGAACCATTTGATCAGCGCGGCGCCCAGCACACCGGCCAGACCACCAGCGATCACTGCGCTGAACTCACGCGAAACTGCGACGCCGAGGTAGCGGTGTTTGTTGCCGAACATCTCGGGCAGCATGGCGCACTGCGGTCCGAGCATCGTGTTGACGCCGAAACCAATGGCCACGGCGATCACCACGATGACAAGCCAAGCCTGGCCCAACGAGATCAGGTACCAGCCGGGAAAGGCGAGTAGCAGCAGCACGGCGGCGCCGAAGCGGTAGACCGGGACCCGGCCGACCCGATCCGAGATGTGCCCGGCCAACGGCACCGAAACCATCCCGATCAGCGATCCGACCGCAACGGCGATCGGGCCGATCGACCGGTCGACCATAACCGTGCCCGTCGCGTACGCGACGGCGAGGGAGTTGAAGAGGTACGAGCCACCGTTCTCTCCCATCCGCAGCCCGATGCCGCGCAGCACGCTGGGCAGCGAGTGCCCGAAGATCTCACGCATCGGGTGCTCGGCAATCTGCTCGTGCTTCTCCAAGACGATGAACGTCGGACTCTCCCGCAGCCTCATCCGGATGAACAAGGCGACCAGGATCAGCAGGATCGACGCCAGGAACGGGATCCGCCACACCCAGCCGAGCAGAATGTCCTTGGGGATGGTGCCGAGATACACAAACACCATGGCGGCCAGCAGGGTACCGGCCTGGATGCCGATGAACGGCAACGCGGCGAAGTACCCGCGCCGCTCGACCGGGGCGTACTCGGCCATCAGCACCGTTGATCCGGCCTGCTCGGCGCCCGCTCCGAAGCCCTGGCACAGCCGGAGGAAGACCAACAGGATGGGCGCCCAGATGCCGATGGTGTCGAAGGTGGGCAGCGCGCCGACCAGGGTCGAGGATCCGCCCATCAGCAAGATCGTGACGACGAGGACCCATTTGCGACCGAGCCTGTCGCCGATCGTGCCGAAGAACAGGCCGCCGAGCGGTCGGGCCACAAACCCGACCCCGAACGTGGCAAAGCTGGCGACCAGAGCGGTGCCCTCGTCCAGGTTGCTGAAGAACAACTTCGAGAAGATCAGGGCCGAGGCCAGTCCGTAGAGCGCGAAGTCGTAGTACTCGAGGGCGCTGCCGACCGTACTGGCCAATGTCGCCCGACGAAGGTTGGCCGCGTATTCAGGATCGTCAGCCTCGCGGACCGGCGGGGTGTACGGAGCGTCAGGCATGTTGATCTCCTTTGATTCAGACGTCCGGCTCCGTCTATGCCAGCTCAGTTTCTACTGACTGAGACGGTAAGGGAGATGGCTAGACGCTATCGGCGTAATGCACGGAGAGCCACAGGTTGGCTGAAAGAGTCATCGCTGTCCCGCTCGACGCTTCCGTCGTCGGAGGGGCGAGACTCAGTAGAAGTCAACGGTGTCCACCGCGTTCACGAGTTCGTCGCCATCGAGCAAGCGGGTCGCGTTGGCGGCGAACAGTTCGGCGATGAGCCGGTCCTCGGCCGAGTTGAGGGCGGCGGTATGGGGACTGACGAGAACATTCGGCTCGGCCCACAGCGGACTGCTTTCGGGCAAAGGTTCGGTCGCGAACACGTCAAGGGCCGCGAACCCGATGCGACCGTCGCGCAGCGCCGGCAGCAGAGCGTCCTCGTCGACCACCGTGCCTCTGCCGACGTTGACCAGGATCGTCCCCGGCTTGACCGCCGCGAAGACATCGGCCCCGATCAGCTTCTCCGTCGCCGCCGTCCCGGGCAGCGTCAGCACGATGGCGTCCACCTCCGGGACCGTCGACACGATGTCGTCCACCTGGATCAGCCGGTCAACGTGATCAACCGGTGCGCCGTGACGGCTCGTGCCGATGACGGTCGCACCAAGCCCGGCCAGTTTCTTGACCACCTCTTGACCAATGCCGCCGAGCCCGACGACCAGGACGGTCATCTCCGAAACCTGCCCCATCTCCCAGCGGCCTGTCCAGCGCCGG
>CAWDAC010000056.1:0-83194 GCA_963800125.1 uncultured Actinomycetota bacterium
GACTCGCCAAGCATGGGACCCGGCGGCGAGGACTCAGGCATCGGCCCCCTTGGCATGCGCTTTGATGAAGTGGGTGATGCGGCGCCACATCTCAGGTGGGTTGGAGTACATGGGGAAGTGTGCGCTGTGGGGTATTTCGGCGAGTTCGACGCCGTTGCGGTCGAGCTGTTGCAGGTAGGACAGCGAGTTGTTCTGGTGGCCATACATGAAGAGCTTCGGCGCGGGCAGAGCGATGAAGCGTTCGAGGAGGTCACCGTCGTCGGACAGGGCGACCATGGACTCGAAGATGGGTTTAACGGCGGCGGCTCTGACTTTATGGGGCAGGGACGCGGCGTAGAGGCTGCTGGCGTAGTAGCGGGACTTGCCGACCCGGTCGGCGAACAGTGTGAGGAACTCGCGGTGGTCGCCGTGGGCGTGGCTGATTACTTGTCGGCTCAGGAAGCAGTCTTCGGGTGCGATGTTGCCTTCGATGTTGACGAAGCTCGCTACCCGTGTGGGGTTTTGGTCGGCGAGCATGAGCGCGGTGAGGCCGCCCATGGAGTGCCCGATCAGGTGGTAGCGCTCGATCCGTTGGGCGTCAAGCACTTCGGTGGCGACCGACACCAGGAGCGGTATCGACAGCGCTGACAGGTCGGAGCATGTGCTGGCACCGCAGCCGGGTGCGTCGTAGGCCAGGATCGGTCGATCGGCGAGGTCGTGCTGGTGGATGACGTCGGCGTAGTCCTCTTTGGTGGAACCGAAGCCGTGGAGAAATAGCAGGGGTTCGCCGGTGCCGTCGCGGCGCAGTCCGGCGATGTCGATGCGCGTCCCACCGACAGTGAGGGGCAGGGTGAAGGGCTGCAGTTTCCGGAGTGGTGTCATCGTGGAATCCCTGTCAGGTCAGCGCCGACACCAGGCGGTGTGCGGCTTCGTTGAGGCGGTCGGGGCTGAGCGTGAAGTTGAGGCGCAGGTGGTGCTCTGACCCGAATGCATGCCCGGCGACGACGGCGACGTGTGCGTGGGTGAGGAGCCAGTCAGCCAGGTCGGCGGTATCGCTCCAGTGTTCACGATTGAGTAGGCCCGAGACGTCGGGGAAGGCGAACATTCCACCGCCAGGAAGCGGGCAGTCGATTCCGGGGATGCCGTTGAGGTGGTGGACCAGCATGTCGCGGTTGCGCCGGTAGGTGTCGACAGCTCGGGCGGGGGTGGCGTCGTCACCGAGAGCGGCCAGCGCGGCGATCTGGGTGAGTTGCGGAACGTGAGTGATGGTGCGCCCCAACTGTTCACGGGCACCGCTTACTATTTCATTCGGTCCGAACAGCCAGCCGACGCGCCAGCCGGTCATGGCGTGGACCTTGGAGACACCGTTGACGACGATGATGCGGGAAGCGGCCTGGGGAGCGACGGCCAGCGCGGGGACGGCCGCGCCGGCGTAGATGAAGGCGTCGTAGATTTCGTCGCAGATCAACCAGACGTCGTTGTCCAGGCACCACTGGGCGATGCTGGCCAGCCGATCGGGTGCGTGCACTGCGCCTGTTGGGTTGGCTGGGTTGGCCAGGATCAGTGAACGGGTGTGATTGGTGCGTGCCGCCTGCAGCGCCGCGGTATCGATCAGGAACCGGTCGTCGGTGTCGACCATGACGGCGTGGGCGTCGACGGATTCGATGCATTCGCGGTGTCCCGGCCAACCTGGCCGCACCGTGAGGACTTCGTCGCCGGGTCGGGTGACCGCCCGTAGCGCGAGGCGCAACGCATGCTTCGTGCCGACGGTCACCTGTACGTCGTTGGTGTTGATGTCGATGCGGTGGGTGTCGGCGGCTTTGGCCGCGATCAGGGCACGCAGCGCGGGATGTCCTGCAGCGGTGCCGTAGTGGTGTGTCGAGGCGGTGCGTGCGGCGGCGACCGCTGCGGCGACGACGTGTTCGGCGGTGGCGGCCTCGGGTTCGCCGGCCGCTAAGGTGATGACGTCGACACCGCTGGCGCGTAACGCTTCTGCGCGCTCGGCCATCGCGAAGATGGGGTTGGTGGATAACGTCGAAGTGTCCAACGGTGCGGTCATGATGCGTCCTCGAGCCCGTACAACTCGAGTGTCGTCGCACCGGATCGCAGCGCCTCGAGGATCCGATGTTCGCCGGTGACGCGGCGGTCGGCCTCGTTGAGCACCGCGGCGGCGCGGGCGCGCGGAATCACGATCACCCCGTCGGCGTCGCCGACGACCAGGTCTGTGGTGTCGACCGGCACGCCTCCAACCTCGATGCTGATGCCGAGAGCCCCGCGGAACAGTTTGCGGGTGCCCCGAATCGAGGTGTGCCGCGAGAAAACCGGGAATCTCAGTGTTGCCAGGGCGTCGACGTCGCGGACTGCACCGTCGATGACCAGGCCGGCGATGTCGCGCTGCTGGGCCGCGACGGTCAGGACCTCGCCCCAGTGGCCGAAGGGGGCGCCTCCGGCGTCGACGACGAGCACATGACCCGCGGGTGCCGCCAGCACCGCGTGATGAAGCGCCAGATTGTCACCGCCGGCCCCTTGGACGGTGAACGCCGGGCCGGCCACCCGTGCTCCCGGCCACGCTGCACCAATTCTCGGGTCGACGGCCCTGGGCGAAGACAAACCCGTGGCCGTGTTCTTGCTTCGGAGCAGTGTTTGAACCGCCTCGTAGAGCGTCGCTGACGAATGTGCCGTGCCGTCAACCGTTGTCGGACCTGCGTGGGGCTGGACATGCGTCATGAGGTCTCACCTCCTGGGAAGGTGGTGGCGGTTTGCAGCGCGTGATAGCCGTGGCGCGATCGGGCGGCAGCCAGGGTGGCGCCGGCCTCGACCGAGCAGAAGATGGCGGCCTCGGTGTCGTGGATCCGTTCGGCGACCGCGGCCACCTCGGCGACGCGTTCAGCGGGCACCACGACGACGCCGTCGGCGTCGCCGCACACCACGTCGCCGGGTCGAACGCTGACCCCGCCAATGGACAGCGGTCGCTGCACGGCAGCGAGCCGCACCCTGTCCTTCCCGGTCCGCATGAACCGCCCGACACTCCACATCGGATAACCGGTGGACGCAATTTCGTCGACGTCGCGGCATACGCCGTTGATCACGGTGGCCGCGATTCCGTGGACGGCAGCAGCGCGGGTCATGATGCCGCCCCACACCGTGGCGTCGGTCCGCCCCAGGTTGTCGATGACGATGACCGCGCCGGCGGGGACGTCGTCGAGGAAGTCGCCGACCGTGCCGCCGCCGGCTTCCACGGGTTCATAGGCCACAGTGAAGGCCGGCCCGCACGCCCGGCGTCCCGGCAACAGCGGCGCTATACCGGGCACCGAACCGGGCAATGCCAGCTTGTCGAGGGCATCGGAGATCGCTGCGGTCGGCAACACCGCGAGGCGGTCGATCACCATCCTGTCGTCGTTCGCGGCGTCCGCATCCCCCTTGGGTGTTGTCTGACCGGCGAGACGCGCGTCGTGCATCGCCCTGTTGATGGGGATGCCCGCGCGGATGTCGGCGGCAATCGCCGATTCACGCGCCAGGATCTGTTCGGCGCGGTTAATGACCTCGGATGCGCGCTGCCGCGGGATGAACGCGACACCGCTGTCGTCGCCGATCACCAAATCGCCCTGGGCGACAGTGATGCCGTCGATTAACACCGATGTGCCGACGCTCTGCTGGCGCAGGCGGCCGCGGGCGGTGCGCGGCGTGACCGCCCGCGCGAAGACCGCCAGCCCGTAGGAGCGGGCCTCGGCGACGTCGCGGCACGCGCCGTCAGCGACCACCCCGGCCACCCCCTGCCGCACACTGCCCAGCGACAGCAGGCCACCCCAGCAGCTGACATCGCCGCGGCCCTCGTTGGCGACCACCAGCACATCACCGCGCACCGACTCCGCGATCGCATCGCTGGCGATGTGCGGACCCGGCTCACCGCCGACGTCCGGTTCGAGCTGCACCGTCCTTGCTGTCCCCGCGAAGCGGGCCGAGCCGCCCTGGGCGCACAGTGCCCCGGTACCCGGCGACAGCCCGCACTCGTCGAGCGCATCGCTGACTACGGTCGAGTCGAGCCGCGCCAGTCGGTCAAGAAAATCTGTTCTGGTCTCGGTCATAGGACCCATTGCACAGTCCGCGATCTATATTGTGAAGGATCAATCGGCTCATTCAGTGATAGGCGGCGCGTATCAATGGTGGAGGTGCGGGAAGCGCGGTACTTCATCGCCGTGGCCGAAGAACTCAACTTCGGGCGCGCGGCCGAACGACTGCAGATGTCTCAGCCCCCGCTGTCCGCCGCGATCAAAGCCCTCGAAAAGCGACTTGGCGTCCTGCTGCTGTACCGCACCACCCGAGAAGTACGTCTAACCCCCCCAGGCACGGTCTTCCTCGACCAATGCCGCATGGTGGTCGCCGCCGCGCACAGCGCTGACTCCGCGGCCAGACAGGCAGCAGACGGACAGGCTGGTGAACTCCGAATCGGTGCTGTGACAACGGCATTCACCGACCCACTCCCGCAAACGCTGCACGCCTTCACACGCTCACACCCGAACGTCGACATCCGCGTGCGCGAAGTGGACACCCACGTCGCTGTCGAACTGCTCCAACGCCGCGAACTCGACATCGCCCTCATCCGTCAGCTCGCCGCGCCACGCGACTGTAACCGCATCGTTCTCAAGCAGGAGTCCTTCGTTCTCGTCGTTCCCGCCGGCTGGGACCTCCCGCCGGCACTGGAATGCGAGCTGGCCCTCAGCGCGGACCTGCCGTGGATTTGGTTGCCCCGCAGCATCTCACCGGACTACCACGACCAGGTGGCAGCCTGTTGCCGCACCGCTGGCTTCACTCCACACGCGCAACACCTGGCCTCATCGATCACGAGCCAACTCGCCATGGTCGCGTGCGGACTGGGCGTCGCATTGGTCCCCGAAAGTGCGACCCAGCGAAGCGAACGCGGTGGCCTGACAAGAACCATTCACTTACCCGCCTCGACGACGATCGATCTAGCCGCCGTCTGCCGACGCGGACGCAGCCCTCTCATCACCGCCTTCCTCGCCAGCATCGATGCACAGCAGGACAAGGGTGCTGCCAACCGAAAGTCCCCGACGGCCGTGCCACGCTGAAACTGTTCGGGCGTGCTAGCTGGCCACCTTCCTCGCCGGGACGCTGCACACAATCGACGACGTCGCAGGCACCGCCATTCGGCCCTGGGCTACTTCACCCCGGCTGGGTACGCTGCCCAATGCAGGCACACCCACCACCCGGTGACCTGCGAGATCAACCGAATCCGGATCAAACAACCCGGCTCTAAAACCGGGCGGACTCAGGATCGGGGACTCGCCACAATGGCTCTCCAGCCGAGGTTGCAAAGCGGTCGAAGGCTGTCGCGAGCAGATCGCGATCGTCGAC
The DNA here is from genome assembly GCA_963800125.1 of uncultured Actinomycetota bacterium. Classification (GTDB taxonomy): domain Bacteria; phylum Actinomycetota; class Actinomycetes; order Mycobacteriales; family Mycobacteriaceae; genus Mycobacterium. The sequence goes on from CAWDAC010000056.1 coordinate 5,353, forward strand.
AGCCATCGCGCCCATCACCCGGGCGATCGCGGTGCGACGGTTGCCTTTTCAATTTCTTGACCAGCCGTGTCCTGGCATCGTTGAGGCTCAGCGCGATGTTTCGCCGATCCTCAAGTGATTCCCGCTAACTAATCAGCGGACCCTGCTTAGGAAGCAGGGTTTTTGTAGCAACCTACGTTTTTGTAGCAACCTACACTGTGGAACCCACCACGCACGGCTTAGCCTGGTTCTGCGCCAATGTTGCGGATCACCAAGTAAATCTGGGGCGTGCACGCAGGTCGTCACTTGTGACCGGGCTGGCTTCCTACGCTCCGGCAGAGATTCTGAAAGGAAAGCCATGAAGATCGTTGTGATTGGTGGCACAGGTCGCCTGGGGTCAAAAGTGGTTGACAAACTGAGGGACCACGGCGACGAGGCGGTGGCAGCGTCGCCTCAGACTGGCATCAACACACTTACCGGGGAAGGCCTCGCCGAGGCTCTAACCGGTGCCGACGTGGTTGTTGACGTGTCCAACTCGCCTTCGTTCGAGGACGATCCCGTGATGGAGTTCTTCACAAAATCGACCACTAATTTGGGGGCTGCCGCGAAGACCGCGGGCATTAAGCACTACGTCGCGGTGTCGATCGTTGGTTCCGACCAGCTACCCAAGAGCGGGTACCTGCGCGCGAAGGTCGCCCAGGAGAAGCTCATCGAAGAATCAGAGATTCCCTACTCGATCGTGCGCGCCACCCAGTTCGCCGAGTTCACCGACGCGATCACAGCGTCGATGACGGTCGGCGACGAAGTGCGCGTACCCGACGCGCTGATCCAGCCCATCGCCGCCGACGAACTCGCAGCCGAGGTCGCCCGAGTGGCAGAAGGCGAACCACTGGGTGGCATCGAGAACATCGGAGGGCCTGAGAAGATCTCGTTCGAGCAGATGGCCCGCGAGGTCTTGGCCCGACAAGGCGAAGCCAAGACCGTCGTCGTCGACCCCCAAGTTGGTTACTTCGGGACACCGCTCTCCATGAACAGTCTGGTTACCGCATAGGCAGGTCCGGTCGGCCCAGCCGGGGCCGACGCCAAGGAACTTGGCGATGGCGCGGCCCGAGACGGAGGTAACACTTATGCGTCGTTGCGGTGATCACCGGAGCCAGTCGGCGAATCGTGCGGCGACCGCATTAGTCCTCGCGGGGCGGAGGCCGGGCAGCCGCCAGGATCACGGTGACGACCAGACCGCGTGGTGGCTTGCGCGCGAAGTTGTTGCGGGGCAACGGGGGCGGCTCAGGGTCGAGACACCAGAAAAGAGTCCCTACCCGATACGAAGAGGTGGATTCGCCGATAAGGAGCAACGTTATGGATGCCGACCGAGATAGCAACGCACCGCGGCCTGAAATCAGCGCACACGTCGCGTCCTGCGTGATCCGGGTCGGAGAACTCGATCCTTCGCTGAAGTTTTACTGTGACGTGTTCTCGTGCAACGTCGCGGTTCGCGAAACCGACATGGCGCTGCTGGTCGCACCCAACGGGTTTCACATCTACCTGCACGCCCCCTCGCGGCGCCGCCGCGCGGCCAACACCGCCGGGGTCCAGTACCTGCTGTGGGCCACCGACACCGAATCCGATCTGCAGGAGTTCGCCCAGCGGCTGCGCGCCTACGACCCTGCGGTCTTCTCCCACACCGAAAACGGAGTGACCGTCATCGAAGGATTAGACCCCGACGGAGGGCGGGTCCTCATCGGCTACCCGAGTCCCTTTCAGCTCCCACGCACCGTGATAGCAGCGCGCCTGCATGCTTGACGGTCCGACCGGAGCAGGTCGCCTCAACCGGTTCCATCCTGCCGCCGACGGCGGCGGCGTAGCGATCTAATTCAGCAAGGAGGACATCAATGTCGAAACAGCAAGAGCTTGAGGCGCGTTTGCAGAACGTGCTGACCGTGATTCAGAGCGTCACCCCGCCTTTTTTGCCGGCGGACGCCGAAGTGATGACCGTGATGATCGAGTGGCCGCCCGGAGATCCCGGAGCGCCCCCTCACCGCCACCCCGGCGGGCCGGCGTTCGGTTACGTGCTGGAAGGCGAAATGCTGTTCGAGCTCGAAGGGGAGCCGCCGCGGGCCGTCAAGGCCGGCGAGGCGTTCTGGGAACCCGGCGGAGACGTCATCCACTACTCGGACGGCAACAACCGCTCCGACATCCCGCTCCGCTACCTCGTCACGATGATGTGCGCCCCCGGCCAACCGATGCTCGTCGTCGTCGACGACGACGAGCTCGAGGCGCGCCGCGACCGGCGGGTATCACGACCAAGCTGAACCCAGGATGCGCTGGTTGCGGGTGTCAAGAACCCACGGAGTCTCCCATTCGGTCACAGCCTCAATCGAAAGCGGCACGTTGAGGAACGGAGACAGGACTGATTTCTGGCTTCGGTGGACGACGTGCACGGAAGATCGACCACAACACCTGACGGCCGAGCTAGGCGGCGGCTCGGTGTGCCTGTGGAACAGCAACGTCCCCGACGACCCGTCGGCTGATGTCGAGTCGGCACTCCGACCAATTTGGGGACCCTTGGCCGGCTTGCCGTACCAGCTGATGATCTGACCCGTATCGAGGGAGAACACGCGGGTGAAACCGCTCGGCCCAAACAACGGCGCCACGGCTGCTTCCCACGCCGCACGACTGTTCTCGCTGTCACGCACACGCTCGAGCGTCCGGGTTGGCTCGCCGGATCCGGCGTCGGGGACCGTTTCCTCGAACGCGGCGACGAGTTCCTCGTAGGACTTGGTGCTGACGTGCTCCTGATAGCGCACCACATGGTCGTTGACCGTCATTGTTTACTGTCTTTCACTCGTGTGGATTCGGTGCGGCCGACTCGTTGACGAGCTGGCTCGCCGACTCGGCCAGGGTGGTGGTCGGGCGCAAGCTCTGTTTCAGTAGCGGCCAAGGCGCGCAGCTTGCGGACGAATTGCGCGATGGCGGTGCCGATTTCGTCGGGGCTGTCCTCTTGGACGAAGTGCACTCCGCTGATGGTGGTCTCGGTGAGGTTCGGCCACGAGCGGATGAGGTCGCGGATGCGGCCGTGGACGATGGCGCCTGGTTCGGCGTTGATGAACAGTTTGGGCACATCGCTTTCTGCCAACCAGCGGCCGTAGTCGTTGACCACCGAGGTGACGTATGCGGGTTCGCCGTCGATTGGGATGTTGCGTGGCCAGGACAGCGTCGGCCGGCGGGACTCGCCCGGTTCGACGAACGGCTGCCGGTAGTGGTCCATTTCTTCGTTGCTGAGCGTGCGCTGCATTCCTGCGGGCAGGACTTGCTCGATGAACATGTTCTGCTCCAACACCATGGTCTCGCCCTGCGGCGATCGAAAGCCCTCAAACACGCCGCGGAGATCCGGGGGGAACTCCGACCAGCTAATCGGGGTGACGCTGGCTTCCATGAACGCGATGCCCTGGATGCGGTCACGATGCTGGTTGGCCCAATCGAAGCCGAGTACTGAACCCCAGTCGTGCAGCACGAGTGTCACGTCGTCGCCGAGATCGAGTGCATCCCAGAGCGCGAACAGGTAGTCGCGCTGTTCGGCGTAGTGGTAGCGGTCCGGACCCGACGGGTGCAGTTTGTCTGACCCGCCCATGCCGATCATGTCGGCGGCGACGAGACGGCCCAGTCCTTCTAGGTGCGGCATTACGTTGCGCCACAGGTAGGACGACGTGGGGTTGCCGTGCGCAAAGACGATTGCGTCGCCGCCGCCCTCGTCGACGTAGGCCATCCGCCTTCCGTTGACTTCACGAAAGTGCAGTTGCCCGTAGGGTTTTGCTCCGACCATGTGTATCTCCTCATTTGCTCGTTCCCATCTCAAGGCCGTCTGGGTCACCGCAAGCGCACGTATTGAGTCGCGTTCATGGTTCGCTCCGTTCGAGGTTCCCTGAATGTGGTTGCGGCTCTGGCCAATAGTTCGTACGTTGGCGGTGACGGGTCCGACATGATTAATCAGGCTGTGCGTTTGATCAGATCGCGGTAAAGCCGCCGTCCACCACTACGGTCGCGCCGGTGACGTAGCTCGCTTGCGGCGACGCGAGGAAAACGATCACCTCGGCGATCTCGGTCGGGTCCGCGGTCCGGCCCAACGGCGTCGCGGAACCCAGCTGCTCCAACCCGTCGCGTAACGCGCCGACGCCACCGCCGGTGCGGGTGGGCCCGGGCGCGACGGTGTTTACACGAATCCCGTTGGCGCCGAACGCCGCCGCCCAGGACCGGGTGAAGGATTCCAGGGCCGCCTTGGTGGCGGCGGCGACCGGCGCGAAGGGGACGCCGACCGACGCGCCCATCGAGGAGATGTTGACGATGGCACCCGATCCGCGGGCGATCATCTTGGGCAGCAGCGCCGCGGTCAGGAAGAACGGCGCGCGCACGTCGACGTCGAACATAATGTCGAACGACTCAACGTCCTGCTCCAATGTCGGACCGGCCGTGACCGTGGCCGCGTTGTTGACCAGCACGTCGACCCCACCGGCTCGTTCGGCCAGGCGTCGCACGGATTCGATGTCGTTTAGGTCGGCGGCGATGAACTCGGCGCGTCCACCTTCTGCCTCGATCGCCGCGACGGTCTGCGCGCCTCTTTGGGTGTCGCGCCCGGTGATGACCACGCTGGCGCCGCGTCGCGCGAACAGCTTCGCGGTTTCCTGTCCTATTCCAGCGGTTGCGCCAGTTACTAGCACCCGTTGGTCCTGTAGTTTCATCACACGCTCCTACGTCCGATGTTTACGTTGAATGTGGTTGCGGCTCAGGCCAACAGCTCCATGACGTGGCTGTGGGGCGGCTCATACCTTGGCGGTGAGGGCTCCGAATGCTGTGCGGTGTTGCCGGACGAAGTTTCGGAAGGTCAGCGGGGCCCGGCCGCTGGCCGCTGCGAGTGCGGAGGGGTCGGTGTCCATCCGCGAGATCGTGGTGTTGTCCTCCATCATCCTGGCGTGGGTCGGGAGGTGCTGGATCATCGCGTCGTTGACCAGGCCTCCGGAGTGGACGGCCGCGGCCTTCAGCTGACGGGTCCACTCGTCCTGGGTGATGTACTGGTAGCGGACGTCGCGGCCGGTTTCCTCGCTGATGATGTCGGCGATCTGTTGCTGGGAGAGCCGCTCAAAGCCCGGCGGGTAGACGATTGGGCTCTTGGCGTAAGTCTGCGGTTCGAGCAGGGCGGTCACGCACAGATCGGCGGCGTCCGTGCCGCTGATCCAGGCCGGGCGGCTCTCGCCGAAGCAGTTGGCGAACACTCCGGTCTCTCGGATCGCGCCCGAGTGCGCCAGCAGCACGTTCTCGTAGAAGAACGCACTGATTCGCAGCACCGTCACATTCACCCCGAGGTCGACCATCAGCTCCTCCCCAAGGGCAAACTCCCGAGAGATTCCGCTCGGGCTGTCGTGATCGACCGTGCCGTGCGAATTGATCACGACGTGGGGCGAGGAGCCCAGCTCGTGGATCACCGAGGCCAAATTCGCCAGCGCGGTCGCGACGCCCGCCGCGACCGGATACGCGACATACACCGCACCGGCTCCGTCCAGCGCGGGCAGCAGAGTCCGGCGGTCGTGCAGGTCGCCGATCAGCGTTTGCACCCCGGATTCGCGTAGCCGCTCGGCGCGTTCGTCGTCGGAGCGCACCAACGCCCGCACGAGCCGCCCCGCCGCTTGCAGCCGCTGGACCACGCGGGCCCCGGTGCCGCCATGGCGGCCCGTCGCCCCGATGACTAGCACCACTTCTTGATCCCTTGTCGACATCGCCACCACACCCTTCCATCTGAATCTACTTTCAAGACTCAGGGTAGAAGAGGCTGAGTAGCATTGTCAAACGCTGCTAGTATGGGCTTATGACCAGGAGTTCTGTTGACGTTGAGGAGGCCGGGCCGGCCAGCTTCGACGTACTGCGGGTGCGCGACTGCTCGATCAAGCGCACCCTGGACGTCGTCGGGGAGAAGTGGACGCTGCTGGTGCTGCGCGAGGCGTTTTACGGCGCGCGCCGCTTCGAGGAGTTCCTCGCCAACGTCGGCTGTGCGCGAACCTTGCTCAGTGAGCGACTCGCCACGCTCGTCGAGCACGGCGTGCTGCACCGCGAGCCTTATCGCGAACCCGGCCAGCGTGAACGCCATGAATACCTGCTCACCGAAAAAGGCCATGACTTGTTCGCGGCCTTGGTCGTATTGATGCAGTGGGGGGACCGATGGGAAGCCGGCCCCGAGGGAGGGCCCGTGGTGGTCAGGCACCGTGACTGCGGCGAGCCGCTGCACGTGGAGCTGCGGTGCGCGCACAAGCATCGCGTGTTCGAGGTCGAGGAAACCGAATCCGGGCCCAGGCACGGCCTGACTCATCAGTCGAACAGCTGACTGCGATGGCTCCGGGCGTGTCATTAGGGACCGCCACGGAGCAGCAGCAGCACGTTATCGGGTACTTCCTCGCACGCGCGACGACCATAGATGGAAACCGGTGCGGGACAGCGTGATAACGAAACGGCGGGGTTCATGGATATCTGCTGTTATCCATGAGTAGTCGTTCGAGCATTGCTTCAGGGAGTCGGCGCCGCACCGCCTCGACGGTCACGAATTTCGTACCCAGCGCGGCCTTTGGCAGTCCTGCCCGATTGGGCGTCGGCAGGACGTCGTCGCGTATCGCCAAGGCATACCGTCAGGACTTCGCTCCGATCGCCACGCTGCTCGCCGGCGATCCCGAGCGTGTTATCGACCTTCATTGGACTACCCGCAGGGACAAGCTGGCGCAACGATGGTGGAATCAGCATTTTCCGAGCCGCCCATGGAAGAGACCTCAAATCCCCACCTGCGACGACTTGATCGGGCGATTCCGGATTGGTCTGCTCAGTAGTGTTGTGGCACTACACTTCACAGAAGTTCGGTGCGACAGATGAACTGGGCAAGGACATGCATTGCTCGCATGGAAAACGACGACTGACAAGCTCGGCCAGGCGCTAACCCGCCGGCGGCCGACGCATTGGGACCACGTTCGGCGCGGTCGACGCGACCGGACGCCCCAACGGCGCGGCCTTCCCGCCGTCGCATTCGGTGATGTAGTCCGCGTAGACCGTCAATGTGGTCACGTACGAGGCGTGCCCGAGCATCTTCGACACCGCCATGTAGTGCTCCCCCGCGCTCAAACTCATAACCGCGAACGCGTGCCGCAGATCAGGTCGCTGCCCTAGACCGTGCGGGCCAAACGGTCCGCGAGCAGCTCGGCGAACCGTGCCGGATCTTCGAGTGCGCCGCCTTCAGCGAGAAGGGCTGTGCCGTAGAGCAATTCGGCCGTGTCAGCGACCGACGGATCGTCACCGCGGTCTTTGTGCGCTTGGCGCAGGCCGGTGACGAGCGGATGATCCGGGTTGAGTTCAAGGATCCGCTTACTGGCCGGAATGTCCTGCCCGGAAGCCCGGTAGAGGCGCGCGAGCGCCGGTGTGATGTCAAAGGCGTCGGTGATCAGGCAGGCCGGCGATTGGGTCAAGCGGGTAGATAGCCGCACTGCCTTGACGTGCTCATTCAAGGTGTCCTTCAACCAGTTCAGCAGGTCGGCGAACTCTTTCTCCTGCTCCTCGCGCTCGGCCTCGTGCGCCGTGTTTTCCTCCTCGGAGTCAAGGTCCACCTCTCCCCTGGCCACCGACTGCAGCGGTGTGCCGTCGAACTCGGTCACCCTTCCCACCCATACCTCGTCGACCGGGTCGGTGAGCAGCAGGACCTCGTAGCCCTTGGCCTTGAACGCCTCGAGGTGCGGCGACTTCAGGATGTGCTGACGCGTCTCGCCGGTGGCGTAGAAGATCTGCTTCTGACCTTCTTTCATGCGCTCGAGGTACTCGGCGAGGGTGGTGGGTTCCTCGTCGCTATGCGTCGAGGCGAACGAGTAAATCCGTAGCAGGGTGTCCTGGTTGTCGAAGTCCGACAGCAGGCCCTCTTTGAGGACCCTGCCGAACTGGGTCCAGAAGGTGCGGTAGTCCTCCGGGCGCTCGGATTGCAGATCCTTGATCGTGGAGAGGACCTTTTTGGTCAGACGGCGACGAATCGCCTTGACCTGCCGATCCTGCTGCAAGATTTCGCGGGAAACGTTGAGCGACATGTCCTGTGCGTCGACAACGCCTTTGATGAAGCGCAAGTATTCCGGCATGAGCTGGTCGCAATCGCCCATGATGAACACGCGCTTGACATACAGCTGTATCCCGATGTGGGCGTCGCGGTTGAACAGATCGAACGGGGCGTGCGACGGGATGAAGAGCAGGGCCTGGTACTCGAAGGTGCCCTCGGCCTTCATCGCGATGACTTCCAGCGGGTCATCCCAGGCGTGCGCGATGTGCTTGTAGAACTCCTTGTACTCCTCGTCGGAGACCTCGTCTTTGGGCCTGGCCCACAGCGCCTTCATCGAGTTGAGGGTCTCGGTTTCGAGGGTGACGGTCTCTTCGCCACCCTCTTCGCTGGCCGGGGTACGTCGCTCGACCTCCATCCGGATGGGCCAGGCAATGAAGTCGGAGTACTTCTTGACCAGGTCCCGGATCCTCCACTCCGAGGTGTAGTCGTGCAGTTCGTTCTCGGCGTCCTCGGGCTTGAGGTGCAGGGTGACCGACGTTCCCTGTGGAGCGTCGTCGACCGATTCGATGGTGTAGCTGCCATCGCCGCTCGATTCCCATCTGGTGGCCTCGCTCTCGCCGGCCTTACGGGTGAGCAACTCGACCTTGTCGGCCACCATGAAGACTGAGTAGAAACCGATACCGAACTGACCGATCAGCTCTTCGGAGGCGGCCGGGTTCTTGGCCTCGCGCAACTGCTGACGCAGCTCGGCGGTACCCGACTTGGCCAGAGTGCCTATCAGATCCACGACCTCGTCGCGCGTCATACCGATGCCGTTGTCGCGGATGGTTAGGGTGCGTGCTTCCTTGTCCGCCTCGATGTCGATGTGCAAGTCGGAGGTATCGACGTTCAGGTCCTTGTTGCGGAACGCTTCAAGCCGCAGCTTGTCCAGTGCATCGGAGGCGTTCGAGATCAACTCCCGCAGAAACGAATCCTTGTTGGAGTAGACCGAGTGGACCATCAGATCCAGCAGTTGTCGTGCCTCGGCCTGAAACTCCAACTGCTCGACGCGCGCGTTCATAAGACTCCGTTCGTCGCCATAGTGTTCGAATTTAGCGAGATGCGGATCGTGCATGGCCTAGGGGTCTTTGATCAGCGGTCGCCAGTGGTGACAAACCAGTGATAACAAACATGAACGCCAGCGAGCAGCGGAACAGTTGAGGTGACGTGAGCGCCTCGAACCCAAGACCGGACTCCGGTAGCTGTCCAGTGCGACCGGTGACCGGGGTGAGGCGGGCCATCCCGCGCAGGATCCACGGTGTCCGCCTGGCCATCAGCGCCACGGCACGATCCAAGCGACGCATCGCGGTGCGAGGGCCGGGAGTCGCAACCGCCGTTGACAGCGGTGACGCCGAGGGTTTGAGCGTACTTGATGGTCTCGTATCCGCGGGTCGGACGATGCGCCTCGGTGCCCAATGCTGGCCGATTTACGGAACGGGTAGTAGTAGCGTGCGTTACGCGCCGCCGGAAAGCTAGGCGCAGACCCGGATGTCGCCTCGCGGAGGAGGTCGGTAGTGGCTGCTTCTGCCCGGGCTTCCCCCTTGCGGCTTGGATGGCTTCGGATTCAGATTGTCGGCGCCGTTGTTGGCGTTGCTTTACTTGTGGGCGCGTGCAGCTGGGGGCAGTCGCCGAGCCCACCATCGTCGGCCGGCTCGACCGCTCGGTTTAGGCCGATCGATCAGACGACGCTGCAGGCGCGGGTCGCCTCGATGGCCAGGGAGATGCTCGTGCCTGGGGCGGTCGTGTTGGTGCGCTCAGCCGCCGGTGAGCTCAGCACGACGTACGGCACCACCACGGTGGGTGGCTCAATTCCGGTGTCGTTGGCGGATCACGTCCGGATTGGATCGATCACCAAGACGTGGACCGGCACCGTGATCCTGCAGCAGGCCCAGGAGGGCAAGCTCAGCCTCGATGACCCGGTGTCGAAGTTCCGCCCCGATGTTCCGGGCGGTGACCACATCACCATCGCCGAGTTGTTGAACATGCGCAGCGGCCTTTATAACTACACCTCGACGCGCGAACTAAACGAGATCGGCGACAGCAATCCGCAGAAAGTGTGGAACGCCGACGAATTGCTCGCGCTGGCCTATAGCCATCCGCCCTACTTCCCACCCGGAACGGGCTACCACTATTCGAACACCAACACGGTATTGCTCGGGCTCATCGCCGAGACGCTTGACGCTAAACCGCTGTCGCAGGTGTTTCAGGATAGGTTGTTCACCCCGCTCGGGCTCAAGGACACGCTGTTTCCGCCCAGCACCTCGAGCGCCATCCCGGACCCGCATCCCCAGGGGTATATGTATGGCAGCAACGTGCTGACCATGGGCTCACCGGCGGCGGTACCGCCCGACATGCAGGCGGCAGCAAAGGCCGGCACGCTGCAGCCCAGTGATCAGACATCCTTGAACCCGTCGTGGGCCTGGGCGGCCGGCGCCGGCATCTCCACCGTGGCGGACCTGGCTACCTGGGTTGAGGCGTTGGCCGACGGGAAACTGCTCGATCCCGACATGCAAGCCAGGCGGATCGCCAGCCTGCAATCAACGAATCCGGCACAACCCGATGCGCCGCAGTACGGGCTGGCCATCGAGAAATTCGGTGCGCTGTATGGGCATACCGGTGAAGTTCCGGGCTTCAATACCTTCGCTGGCACCGACCCCCAACACAAAGTGACGATCGTGGTCTGGGTCAACCTGGAGCCCACCGCGGATGGTCGGGCCGCCGCCACGCTCATCGCCAAAGATCTGATCGAACAGATGTACAGTCCTTGGACTCCGACAACTACCCGCTAGCGCGCTGATTCTCGATGAAACGGCTCCATAGTTGAGACGCCGGGCGGCCGGGACGCCCGGACGTGAACGTAATAGGTAGCTTCGTATTCGTCGGGCTGGATGTGGTCGCCAGGGTGCAAAGCTCATCAAGCTCTTTTCCCTGAGCGTGGCATCTTCGGCAAGCAGGACACCTCAAACATCACCGCCGAAACCGACCCAACGACCAGCATTCATGTGACCTCGCTCTATGGTCTCCCCTGACGGCTTTCCAAGCAGCCGACCGGGCGGTCACTACCAAGGCGGTTCGCCCGTACACCGACGGCCGGGAACATCGCTTTATAGAAAGTCTGGTGCCGCAGCAGCGCCGACCAGTCCAGCACCAACCGTTCGGCAGCGTCGTCGGCTGGCAGCGCGGCCTGCGCAAGGCGCGCACTCGGTGAAATAGCGGCATCGAGCTAGCAAACACTCCGAAACCTCCACAAGGCCTCCACGCTCGGGCCGGTTACAGATAACTGAAACCCTCCGGAGGTCAGCCGCAAGTCACCACAGGTCGCCTGCATCCGCAGGTAGGGGACTAAACTTACGTCGGTCTGCGGAGCGACGCCGCAGGTCAGCGGTTAACTGGGCCGCGTTCTCTTAATCAGCGGGTCCGGGGTTCGAAGCCCTGACGGCGCACCATTAAAGCCGCCTGGCAGAACGCCGCGAACCGCTGACCGCCGAGGCGTACGCCCGAATCAACTAGGGGCCGGCGGGCGGATATGCGGGACGAGTTGGCGGCGGTTGCTGCTCCTCGCCCAGGCCAATGCATTCACCGGTGTTGGAACCGGTGCAGGGGATGCCCTGGATCTCCGGCACGCTGCCCTGCGCCGGGACTGGCATACACACCCCGGTGGCGGGGTCTTGCACCTCACCGCTGGCGCACTGGGCTACCGGCACAGGCGTGCTGGTCGTTGGTACGGCGAAGACGGCGACCGCCGGGGCGGCCGCGATCGCGACCGCGAATCCACCGGCAAGCATTAGTCGTCGTGCTGGGTTCTGAAAGGTCGCCATCGTCACGCCTTTCTGTAGTTAGGGCCTGGTTCGAAACGATCTTTCGAGGCCACCCAAGGGGCCATAGCGCCTCGGCTCCCAGTACGGGTTAGAAGTGTTCCAACGCCGCTCCTAATGATGGTCCGTTCAAATGAACGAACGCAAGCCCAACACTTTGGTTGACTTAGAGATTCGGGATGAAGGTATATCTCCCTCGTCGCCCCTCCCCCAGCTAATTCGCTACGGCAAATATGGCGAGGTGACGCTTTTGCACCGCAAATGACGCGGAATCAACCAGAATCATCCGACCCCAACCGGCATGCATACCCACCCAAAACACTGTGCCACCACGGCGTTTGTCCGCCGTACGGAACCAACCGCAACCGTCCAGACCCACTGTCTGGTAATCAGCGGGTCCGGGGTTCGAAACCCTGACGGCGCACCACCCAAATGTATGACGTCGGCTGATGCTTGACGTTTCGACCTTCGGCTGATGCCTGACAGTGTTTCGGCTGATCCTTGACACTTGAGCACGCGCCGACACGTCCCAACTTCAAACCACCGGAGAGGGAGTGGAGGCACGCGCTTCGCTCTCACTGATGCCGATCCGCGCGTGCAGTCGCGCTAGCGGCCGCGGCGCCCACCAATTCCACTGGCCGAGAACGTGCATGAAAGCGGGCAACAGCATCATGCGGACGAGCGTCGCGTCCACCAGCACCGCCAACGCGAGCCCCAGCCCGAACATCCGCATGAAAGACACATGCGACGCGATCAACCCGGCGAACGAGATGGACATCACCAAGGCCGCGGCGGTGACCACGCGGCCGGTGCGGGCCAGCCCGAGCGCCACGCTCTCGTCATTGTCGGCATTGGTTCGCTGCGACATCAGCCAGAACTCACGGATGCGGGACACCAGAAAGACTTCATAGTCCATCGACAGCCCGAACGCGATGCAGAACAGCAGCACCGGCACATTGGCCACCAGTGTCCCGGTCGAAGTCGTCCCCAGCGCGCCCAGATGCCCTTCCTGAAATATCCACACCAGCGCGCCGAACGCGGCCGTCAGCGATAAGGCGTTGAGCAACAAGGCCTTAACGGGCAGCACGACGCTTCCGGTGAGCAGGAAGAGCAGAACCAAGGTGATGACCGCGATCATCCCGAGTACCCACGGCACCCGCGACATGATCGCGTCCACGCTGTCGCGGTTGACCGCCGCGTTGCCGGTCAGCTCGACCGCTCTGTCGTCTGGGCCGGCAACGGCGTGCAGTGCGTCGAGCTGTTGTTCGGAGCGCTCCGAGAACAGCGACGCCGTACTGCTGACGGTCAGGTATGCACTGCCGGCGGAGACGCCGGTGGCAGCGGTCGGTGGCCCGACCTTGATCCCGGCGACGAACGTCCCCGTCGGCGCCGACACGGCGGACACGTCGACAACCCGCGACAGGTCTGCGGCGTAGCGGTCGAGATCACCTGGATTCAGGGCGTTGGCGTCGGGCACGACCACTGCCACTTGGGTGGACGAGTCGGATGAGAAGTCGCTGCGCAGCGAATCGCCCACCTGATGAGAGGACGCGGACGGAGGTAGCACTCGGTCGTCGGGATATCCCCATTTCACGCTGAGGAACGGAATCCCGAGCAGCAGCAAGAACACGATGACAGCGAGGCCGACCGGCACCGCGCGGCGCGTGACGAACTTGGTTGAGCGGTACCAGAACAACTGCTCGACAGGCTTCGGCAGGGGGTCGGGGCGCCTCAGCAGCCGCCTGGTCAGCCTGCGCACGTCCAATGCGTCGATCCTCGATCCGAGCAGGACGATGCCTGCGGGCGTGACAAAGAGTGCCGCGACCGTTCCGACCGCAACGGTCGCGATTCCCGCATACGCGAAGGATTTCAGGAAGTACATCGGGAACAGCATCATCGCCGACAGCGACAGCGCGACGGTGATCGCCGAGAACAACACGGTGCGGCCCGCCGCGGTCATGGTGTGGATCAACGCGGTATCGGGGTCTGCGCCCGCGGCGAGCTCTTCGCGGTATCTGCTGATGATCAACAGGGTGTAGTCGATGGCCAGCGCCAGCCCGACGGCCGTGGTGAGGTTGAGCGCGAAGATCGACACGTCGGTCGCGAACGTGATGAGCCGCAGCACCGACATTCCTCCGACGATCGCCATGCCGCCAATGACTATCGGCAGCATTGCGGCCAGCACACCACCGAAGACCCACACGAGCACCAGGAAGCTCAGCGGGATCACGATCAACTCCATCAGCAATAGGTCCCGCTGGGTTTGGTGGTTCACCTGTGCGATGACCATCGCCGTCCCGCCGGAGCGGACGGTGATCCCGTCGCGGTCGTGTGCGAGCTTGTTCGAGAGCTCGTCGGCGTACTTCTGGCCGTCGTTATCACCGCCGGCGAGGGCCGCGACGATCAGACCCGATCTGGCGTCCTCGCTCACCAGCTGCGCCGCCGCTTGCGGAGAACTCGCGGTCCAGGGCGACGTCACGTCCGTGACCTGCGGTGACTGCTTGAGCTGGTCGACGATGTCGGCGCCCACCGCGCGGGCGGCGGTGCTGTTCACATCCGCGGGGTCGGTCACCAGGATGAACAGCTGCATGTCGCTCTGCCGAAACTTGTCAACGAGCACCTGCGTGGCGCGCGAAGACGCTGACGTCGGGTCCTGAAAACCGCCGGCCGACAGGCTGTTGGCAACCGGTATCCCGAACACGGCGGCACCTAGCGCGATCAGTACAGCGCAGGCAACGATTCGCCGAGGCGCGGCGAGGGCCAGCAGCGCGATCCGGTGCAGCACGTCACATCCTTCCGTGAGGTGCACGAAGTTGCGTGAACCGACGTAACCTATCAGCGACGGGTCAATGCGTTACTGGTGATTCGCCAGATGCTAAAGCGACGTAACACAGCCAAGTCACAGGTCCCTAATATCTGATCTCTGACCTCGCACACCATAATTGACGTGTTTGTCAGGCGAGATCCGTCCGCGTGTGCCAATATTTGCTATGGACAAGGGTGCCGCGGCGCGTCGGGGCACCGATTATTTAGCTGGCCAACATAGCGTTCCCACCGCTCCTGCGGTGCGTGCGCGCGTGCCGAGGAAGTCGGGTGGTCGACTGAACGTGACGTCACAGTGGACGACTGGCAAACTCTCCGTCACGACAAAATGTCACCAGAATGTAGTGGCGAACGAACCCGGCGGGCATCCGCAAAACGGTGTTGTCCATGCTGGCTAACCGTTCGTCGACGGCACCGCCCGATCAGCTGACCCTCGTCGCCGATCGGCTACACGAAATCCTCACCACCGGGGGGCCTTTCGACGCGATCTACCGCCACATCCTCGCCGTGCCCGGCAAACGGCTCCGCAGCTGGCTTGCATTGGCCTGCGCACAGCTGCTCCCTTCGGCCGCGACGGTGCCGCTGCGCGACGCCGTCGACCTGGCCTGTGTGATGGAGATCCTGCACGAATCGTCGCTGGTGCACGACGACGTCTGCGACGGTTCGCTCTTGCGGCGCGGCGCCCCCTCGGTCGCGGCCGCGTTCGGCGTCCGTACTGCCGCACGGGCCGGATTCCACATGGCGGGCAACGCTTTTCAGGTACTCGCGCGGGTCATTGCCGAAAACCCAGAGGTTTTCGCACGCCTCGGTGAGGCTCACGGCGTCACTTACCTTGACCAGCTTGCGGACCTCTCCTTGGGCCAGCTTGTCGAGACGTTGCCGCCAGCCGACGACGACGCCGCGATGCGCGACCACTATGAATTCGTCGCCGGCGCGAAGACCGGCACCCTGTTCCGGCTGTGCTGCTCCTACGGCGGCACGGCGGGTGGTGTCGACGATGATCGACTGCGCGCCCTGATGCGGTACGCCGACCAACTCGCCCTCGCCTTTCAGATCATGGACGACGTACGCGATGTCGAGGGCGGCCCCGCGCTTGGCAAGGAGGCCTGCGGCGACCTCGATCGCCGCGTACCGACCTGGCCGGTGATCGAATGGCTGGCACTGCGGCCCGGCTCTCGTGAGATGTGGCTGTCCGCGAAGACCTCCAGCGCAGAGCTGCAAGCTGACCTGGTGCGCAGCGGGGCCACCCGGGCCGCGCGCACGGTCGCGGCCCGCGCCGCCGACACGGCCTCCCGCGCATTGGACGTGTTCCCACCCACCATGGCGCGTGAACACCTCCGCGACATTTCGGCGCGGACGGTGGCCCGATGAGCGGGGGGCAACTCGGCACTTTGGTCTACGGTCTGCGGCACCTGCGCCGCCCACCGGATTTAGCCGCATTGCGTGCCGCCAGAACACCGGAAGCGCTGGCCCGGCTGGCGATCGTTCCGGCAGCCAGAAACTTGGGCATCTCAGCCGCTTTCCTGCCGCTCGACCTCCAGTCCGAGGTCACCGCCGCCCTGCTGGCCTGCCGAGTGCTCGACGCTTACGAAGACCTCGTCGAGCGCCCATCAGCCAGCGGTGCCGTGCTGGCCGCCGTGGCATACCTCAACGGCGTCACCGACGAGCCGCCCCCGCCACCGCCTGCGGTCGCCGTTCGCGACAGCGAAGCCGTCGACCTGGCGTTGGCCGAGCGCATCCACGACGTCCGGGCGCTTCTTGCCGCACTGAGTGTCGAAGGTCAGCAACGGGTCGGCCGGATGCTGGCTGACGTCGGTGGCGTAATGGCTGAAAACATCGATTCACCCCTGCCGCGGGCCGTCTACGGCCGGGGCGTGCTCGGCCGGGTGGTGCGCTACGTGTGCACATTGATCACCGAAGACGCTTGTGACGAAACCGATTCGAGTGAATTGGCCGAATGCCTCGGTGTCATAGCTCAGCTTGCCAACGACCTGCGTGACCGCGAATTGGCGCTCTACGGTGTCGGCGACCGCGAGGAACTCACCCGGGCAGTGATGGTGCGGCTGCTGGCGCCGGCCTTGGGTGGCTTCGCCCTACTGGCCCGTATCGGCGCCCACACCCCGAGTCGCGGCGCCCGGATATCGATGGCCTACATGACCATCACGACGACTGCATTCCTCTGTACCGCCGTCGGCGCACGCGCGGCATATCCGCGGCGGCTGAGGCTCGGCGCAGCGGTGCTGGCCGCCCAGTCACCGCGACGTTGGGCCGCGATGCTCAACCGGGTGCGGAGTTCCACTGACGGGGCGATCCGCAAGGTGCTCGACGGCTCACCGGCCCTCCTTGCCGACCCCAGGCTGGTGGCACGATCCGGGCCGGGTGCCGACGACGCCGCTGCCGGAGACTCTCGCCCGATGTCGCCGTCGCTGGCGCCACTGATCGTCGGCACCACCTTCGACCTCGTGGAATGCCTGCCGGAAGAACCCCTGACCGGAGAACTGCCCGTCGCCCAGGTACGCCGGATGATGTTCGCCGATCACCTGGCCTTCGGCGCCATCGAGTGGTTGCGACCCCGCGACGCCGACGGTCTTGCCGCTCTCGCTATGCAGATCCAGCTTGCCGCCAACGACACCACCGCTCGAGGAGCCCGCGCATGACGACCCAATCGACCCGTTCCGATATCCGACCGTCCGTCGCGCAGGCCGAACGGCCGCCCTTCAGCCGGCGGGTGTTGAAGCTCGAGCATCCGGCGAACATCGGCCCTCTGGTGCATATCGCGCTATGGCTCGGAGTGCTGGCCATCGGTCTTCTGGTGCCTGCCGTAACGAACTGGTTTGTGGCGGTGCCGCTGATCGTCCTGCTGTCACTGGTGAATCTCTCGATCACCATCGGCGTTCTCCATATGCACACCCATCGGCCGTTGTTCGTGTCTCGCCGAATGAATCGGGTGACCGACATGCTGTGTTGCTTGCCCGGCGCGCTCAGCGGGGTCGATATGCGCGAGGTACATGTCCTTAATCACCACCGCTTCAACGACGGCCCCAGCGACGTCACCTCCACCGAGGGATCCGAGCGCGGGCTACGGGCCGTCTGGTACTGGATCAGTTACTCCGTGATCATCCATATCCACACGGTACGAACGGTTTTCGCGGCCAATCCGTCGGCCGACCGGCGCAAGCGGCGCCACCGGTACCTCTTGGACGTCACGCTGCTACTGGTGCTGATCGGCATCATCGCGTACTTCGCCGGCACCACTCGGTTCCTGTTGTTCTACGTGATCCCGTTCGTGTTGACCCAGGTAAACGCCGGCTACTTTGCCTGGCTGACGCACGCCCCGGCTCGGGTCTTCGACGACGACCCGAGCAAGTCGATCAACACGGTCGGAAACTGGCTCAATTTCTTCATCTTCAACCAGGGCTACCACAGCGTGCATCACCGCTATCCCGGAATTCACTGGAGCCAGATACCCGACAAGCTGGACTTCATGCGGCAAGTCGATCCCGGCGTCATCGTGCCCTACTGGATGACGCTGAACTCGACGTGGCGCGTGTGCGTGCCCGGCGGCTTCCTCGACACGACCTACGGGGAGCAGTGGAAGGCCAAGCTGGAGAAGCGACTCGACGAGGGCAGCGCCCGCGCGCGATACCTGCCGTGGTTCGCATGGGTCTGATTGCGCCGCAACAGATAAGAGGCGTGCTGACGGATCGGCGTCGGCTTGCCCCGTTCCTGGTGGCGCTCACCGTATACGCCTTCGCCGGGGTGACCGTGCCCATGCTGCTACTGTTCGCCGGGGGCTGGTGGTTGCCGAAGACGGTCGACACCGGACCACATCTATCGACCGCCCCGTCGGTCGTGATCAACGTGGCGCTGCTGGCTCTCTTCGGCCTCCAGCACTCGGGCATGGCCCGGCCCGCATTCAAGGCGTTCCTGACCCGCCGGGTACCCGAAGCGCTGGAGCGCACCGTCTATATCGCGATGGCCTGCCTGGCGGTGTGGGTACTCTGCCTGGGCTGGCAGCCGCTGCCGCATCGAATCTGGTCGTCCGACGGCATCGTCGGGTGGGGGCTCGATGCCGGATTCTGGCTCGGTTTCGCGCTGGTCTATGCAGCCACCCTGCTGCTGAACCACTTCCACCTGCTCGGCCTCAGCCAGGCGTACCGCGCCTACGTGACCCAGGTGCCGGACGCAACCTCCGATCGGCTGCAGGTACACGGTCCGTACCGCGTGGTGCGGCATCCACTGATGGCCGGTCTGCTGCTGTGCTTCTGGAGCGCCAGCATGTTCACGGTCGGGCATTTGCTGTGGGCGGCCGCGATGACGGCCTACATCGTGCTGGGCACCGTCCTTGAGGAACGCGACCTGGTCGCCCGCTTCGGAGCGGCCTACCGCCACTACGCCACCGAGGTGCCCGCCTTCTTCCCCTCACCGCTGCGCACCTCTGCCCGAGCCCGTATCCGCCGGTCACGGGTCTCTCGATAAGCGGGACGTGCCGCAATCACTGCGTCCGTAGCAGGTCAACCTCGGTTGCGGTGGTGCCCCGCTGCGCGGGGCCGGCGCGATCACGCGTCTGCGCGACGACGCTCGCCGAGCCGGCCGTGAAGACGGCGACGAGAACCTCATCCGTCGGCACCGCAAGCAGGTTGAGCAGCCGTACCGGTGACCCCTGGGCGGACATCAGGATCGCTCATTCGTTCAGCCGAGCCGCGGTGTCGTCAAGCGGTTCCTCGGTGACCGCGGAGTGATACCACTCCACGAGATAGCACGGCACCGGAACAGTCATCGACCGAACGCTAACCGTTTGTGAACAAGAGGGAATCGGGTGTTTCCCTATCCACCCGATTGGCCGACGTATAGGCCGAGCTCGGTCCGCGAGTGGATGCCCATCTTCGCGCAAATCCGGGCGAGGTTCGCCTCGACCGTTTTCGGGCTCATGAACATGGCGGCCGCGACGTTGCGGTTAGTCATCCCTGCGGGTCCATGCATTGGCTATTCGGAGATTCGCCGGTGTCGTCACTGGCGCGTTCACCGTCGCCGTCGCCACGGCCGGTGAAGGTCTTCACGGTGTCGCGGACACTTTCACGGAACCCTTGGATCCCGTCGCGGATCCCTTCGCGCAGGGTGTTCAGACCCGCGCCGCCGGTCTGATCCTCGGAGTCCTGCCGAGCAGCCGAGGACGATGCTTGTTGCCGTCGGACAGATCGGTTCGGCCGTTGTCATCCTCGACCTTGATCAGGTTGCCGTCGTCGGGAGCAGTGTCCTTCCTCGACCCACCGAGCTCGCCGCGCTCCGGGAGACCGGCTTGATGTGGGCGAAGCCGCTGCGGGCGTTCCACGTGGGGAAGGCTCGTACCAGCCACGAGGGGCCGTGGAGTTGGATGCGGCCGTCGCGGGTGGCTTCGGCCCAGGTTTGCTGGCCGGCGTGCCATTTGACGAAGGCTTCGGCTTCCGCGGTGATGTAGAGGTCCTCGTCGAGGCCGGGACACGTCTTGCAGATTTCGGGCTCTCCGTGCTCGATCAGCAGCCAGTACCGCTCGGCGCGCTGGCGGCCGGTGAAGTCGAAGCGGATAACGACGCGTCGGGCCGGGAGCCGGTCTCGGCGGAGCATGTTGCACATCGACCAGAGCGCCACAAAGGGATCGAGGTGCTCGGGGGCGATTTCGAGCCAGTGGGCGCCCCACTCGCCGAGCGACCTGCAGACCGTGAACAGGTCCTGACCCGCGCGCGTGAGCTCGTAGTGGCGCCCGCGCCCGTCAAGCTTGGTTGCCGACTCGACGATACCGAGCCGTTCGAGATGCTTGAGCCGCTGCGAGAGCAGGGTGCGGGAGAGCCCAGGCGCGCCCTCCAGGATCTCACTGAAGCTTCCGCAACCCAGGTACAGGTTGCGGATGATCAGTGGCGTCCAGCGCTCGGCGAAGATCTCGGCACCACGGGCGATGGGGCAGTACTGGCCGTACGTCCGCACGACGCCAGTATCGCGCCCCTGCCTTCGGCTGGGAAGTCCAGATTCTTGACTTCACAGCCGCGGTCCACGGCGGTGTGATGGGCGTCGAGACGAGGACCACGACACCGACCAGCGAGCAAGTCGGCGACCTGAGCGAGGAGGCAACCGCGATGGAGATCGACGGATTCCGGGGCCAGCTGATCACCGCCGACCACGCCGACTACGACACCGCCCGAGCCGTGTGGAACGGCGCCGTCGACCGGCGCCCCCGGCTGATCGCCCGATGCAGCGGGACCGCCGATGTGGCCGCGGCCGTGCGCTTCGCCCGCGACTACGACCTGGAGATCGCCGTACGGGGCGGGGGCCACAACGTGGCCGGCACCGCGGTGTGCGACGACGGGATCGTCATCGACCTCTCGGCGATGCGGGCCGTGTGGGTCGACCCCGCCGGCCGCACGGCCCTGGTGCAGGGTGGTGCGCTGTGGGGCGACGTCGACCACGAGACTCAGGCCCACGGTCTGGCCACCACCGGCGGCATCGTGGGCCACACCGGCGTCGCCGGGCTCACCCTCGGCGGTGGCCTCGGCTTCCTAATGCGCAAACACGGGCTCACCATCGACAACCTGGTTGCCGCCGAGGTCGTCACCGCCGACGGCAGCATCGTCCAGGCGTCCGCCGACGAACACCCCGATCTGTTCTGGGCGCTGCGCGGCGGCGGCGGCAACTTCGGCGTCGTCACCTCGTTCCGGTTCGCGCTGCACCCCGTCGGCCCGATCGTGGTGGCAGGACCCGTCTTCTGGGGGGCCGATGACACCACCGACGTGCTGCGCTTCTACCGCGACTTCGCCGCCGAAGCGCCCGACGAGCTCGGCACCGTCGTCAGGCTCGGCACCGTCCCGCCGCTGCCGGTCATCCCCGAGGACCTGCACTGGCGGCCGGCCGTCGCCGTCGCCTGCTGCTACGCCGGCGCCGTCGAAGACGGCGAGCGTGCTATGCGGGCCCTCCGCCGGCTCGGGACGCCGCTCGTGGACCTGATCTCACCCACGCCGTACGTCGCCTTCCAGGGCGGCTTCGACGACACCGTCCTCCACGGGTGGCACTACTACTGGAAGTCCACGGACCTCGCCGGCCTCTCCGACGACGCCATCGCCGTCATCGCCGATCACGCCTACGCCGCCAGCTCGCCCCGGTCGTACTCGGCGATGTTCCACATGGGTGGCGCCGTCGCCCGAGTCCCCCACGACGCCACCGCCTACGCCGGTCGCGACGTGGCCGACAACATCATCATCGACGCCGTGTGGCTCCCAGACGAGTCCCGCCAACACGCCGCGGCCGAGACCGCTTGGGCGCGGCGGTTCCTCCAAGCCCTCCAACCGCACCGCGCCGGCAGCGTGTACGTCAACTTCCTTGATTCCGACGACGACACCAGCCGCGTCCGAGAGGCCTACGGCGATCACACCTACCGGCGACTCGCCGAGGTCAAAGCCAAGTACGATCCCGACAACGCCTTCCACCACAACAAGAACATCCGCCCCGGTTGAGCGGCGAGCACTCTTGCGAAGACGTAGAAGTAGTGCGAACACGGACACACTCCAACTAGCAAGGACGCCGCACACCTACGTATAACCACCGAACCGAGGTGGTCCCCGGCGTTGCCTGACCATCGCGCCCACTGCTGGGTCGGCCACCGCCGTGTCGTTTCTCGCGGATCATGATCACGCGGCGACGCTGGTAGCTTCGAATTGCCCGCAGCGCTAGTAGGGGTGACCATGCAGCCGGAACCACCGCCCGGTGCCAACGCCGACGAAGTCAATGCATGGTGGAACTCGCTGACACAAGACGAGCGGGATCAACTGACCGCCGAGCATCCGCCATGGTTGGGCAATCTCAACGGCATCCCGGCAGCGGTGCGCGACCAGATCAACACCGCGGTGATGAACGACGATCTGAACCGCGCCGACGACTCGGTGCGCCACCGCAACGCCGTTCAGGTTAAACAGGGCCTCGACCACAACAGGGGATCTGACCCGGGCAACCAGCGCCCCGTCCTGTTGTGGGCCTACGACCCGTTGGCGTTTGACGGGCAGGGCCGCGCCGCGATCGCGATCGGCGACCCGGATCACGCCGAGGACATCGCGGTGGTCGTCCCGGGGGTGGGCAGCAGCGTCGCGAGCGGCTGGCTGGCCGGCGGGCACGACGCAGCGATCAATGTCTACGACCAGTCGTTGGCCGGGTATCCAGGCGACGACCTGTCGGTGATTGCGTGGATGGGGTACGAAACCCCGGACGGTTTCGACGATTCTCGTGTCGCGTCGCCGTTGCTGGCACGTGAGGGCGGGTTGCGGCTGGCGCAAGACGTCAACGCGCTGGAGGCGACGCACGCGACCGAAACCCCGCCACACGTGACTGTGCTTGGACATTCGTACGGGTCTACGACGGTGGCCGACGCGTTCGCGGCGAGCGGCGCGCACGCGAACGACGTGGTTCTGTTGGGTTCGCCGGGAACGGATTTGGCGCACAGCGCAGCGGACTTCCATCTCGACGGGGGCAATGTATACGTGGGCTCGGCGTCGACGGATCCGGTGAGCTGGCTGGGTGAGACGGGGACTGTGCCGAACGGTTTGAACGAGGCACTCGGGTATCCGTTCGGCAGGTTCGCGGGGTTGGGAACGGATCCGGCCGGGGATGGCTTCGGCTCGATCCGATTCAGGGCAGAGGCCCCCGGACACGACGGGCTGAGCTTCCAAGACCATTCGCATTACTACGACTTGGGCGGCGAGGCGCTACGCAGCATGGCGCACATCGTGACGGGTCACGGCGCGTCGCTGGCGCAGGATGATCTGTTGGCGCAGGGCAGACGCCAGCCGCACATCACGACGCCGAGTCAGGTCAACATCCCGGTGCTGGGCCCAATTCACCTGCCGCACATCGACACTCGTATACCAGGCGTCCCGGCGTACATCGACCCGGAAGCGGAACGGCCGAAGGAGGGTGCCCAATGACGGAACCGCTGTCAGATGAGCAGACGATGGCCCAGGTGGTCGAGGCGGCCAGGCAGATCGTCCTGGCGGCACGGCTAAACGACGTCACGGGCGGGTTCCTGTTCGAGGCGTGCAATGACCAAGGCCGTCCGCCATATCGAGGGCGGGTGGACATGAGCTTCGCGGTGCCGCACGATGTCGAGCCGGAGGAGCACTTCAGACAGATCGCGGCGGCGATGGTGGGGCAGGGCTGGACCGCAGGCGCGCCAGCGGGGAAGCGGCCGTTCGGGGTGGTGGTGCACACCAAGAGAGTGATGGCGATCATCGGCCGAGCGTGCGGGGACACTTCACGGGGCTCGGCGCAGGTGTGCGGGGAGTGCCGCAATATGACCGACCACCGTCACGATGGGAAGACGGTCGGGGGGGAGATCAGCGATCAGCTCAGCGGTAGTTGACGAATTGCAGCGCGACGTCGAGGTCGGCCGGTCCAGGCAGGCAGCCAGCGAGCGGTGCACTCCTTGGCCAGCGCGTCAGACATTCCAGAGCGCGTCAGACATTCCAGAGATCGAAGCCGTCATCAACTGATTCCCAGTCACGCATCGCGGTGACACCCGGGGTCGGCTCCTCAATAGAGCGGCGACCAGGCGGACGTTCGCAGCAGTCGGCTCTGCCATTGGTCGCGGTACTTGAGCGCATCGAACATGTAGGTGCCCGGTCCCCGGTGTTCGGGCGGGATGTCATTGGTCAGTAGATGGACGAGCACCGCGTAGTTGTTGGACGCGTCGATCTTCTGCCACAGCATCGCTTCTCGTCGCTTGTAGCTCCCGTGGGCCACCTGGAAACACGCCTGGATGTCGAGCAGCCGCGACGTCTTGGACAGTGGCCGGTAGTAGATCTCGTCCCAGGACCGGATGTAGTCGTCCAGCGGCGCATACGGCCAGCCGGTGTCCTCCATGAACAGGCTCAACGGGTGCGTCGCGCCATCGGTCGGCACGCTCGCCAGGTCGACCGACTGAAGCGGCGACCAGTCGACCGGCAGCAGGATCTTGCCTGTCACGTCGTGGCGCAGGTTGTCCAGTTCCCGCATCCAGGACTTCAGGTCCCCGGACTGAGTGCGATGGACGAGCCGTTCCCACGCCGCGCCGTCGGCGATACCCGTGATGGTGACCACGTTGTAGGACACCCCGGAGCCGTGAGCGTGGTTGGTGTACCAGAGAAGTCGGGCGTCGTCCTCCTTGGCCAGCGTGGGCATCCAACCCTCGCGGTAGGCGGCCTCGAACTCGTCCTCCCGTGCGCCAACCACCTTGTGGGTCTCGTGAAGGAACAGCACTGCGACTCCTCTCGCTGGCT
Source organism: uncultured Actinomycetota bacterium (assembly GCA_963800125.1). GTDB lineage: Bacteria > Actinomycetota > Actinomycetes > Mycobacteriales > Mycobacteriaceae > Mycobacterium. Next base: position 30,342 of record CAWDAC010000056.1, read on the forward strand.
CAGGACTCTCCGGCGATCAACGCCGCGAGCTGACGGCGATTGACCTTGCCGGTGTCGCTGTACGGAATGTGGTCGACGATCAGCAGCCGCTCGGGAAGCTTGAAGTAGGCGATCAGCTCCCGGCAGTGAGCTCGCAGCTCACCGAGTGTCACCGGAGCGCGAGCAACCACCGCCGCCCCCACCCGCTGGCCCATCTCGTCGTCGGGGACTCCGGCCACCGCCACATCACTCACTGCCGGGTGGGATCTCAGGGCTTCCTCGACCTCGACCGGTCCGAACTTCTCGCCCCCGCGGTTGATGGTGTCCTTGATCCGACCGCTCGGGAAGATGTACCCGTTGGAGTCTTGACGGGCCAGGTCGCCTGTTCGAAGCCATCCTCCTCCGACGTGTTGCGTTGTGTTGACCCACAATTCGCCTACCGATCCGGTCTCGACGTCGACGCCCGTATCGGGATCGACCACGCGAACCTCGACGCCGGGTAGCGGGCGGCCCACGGATCCCACGCGGTTGGCGTCGTGGTGGTCGCCCGGCAACAGGCTCGTGTAAGCGCCAAGCGTCTCGGTCTGACCAAATACGTTGGCGAACGCCGCATTCGGCATGGCCGCCATCGCTCGTCGGACCAGCGCGACGGGCGCAGCGGCCGCGCCGTAGGCGATCGCTGTCAGCGACGACAGGTCGATGCTGTCGAAGTCGGGATGGTCGAGAATCCGTTGCAGCATCGTCGGGACCATGAATGTGGAGGTCACCCGGTGCTCCTGCACCAGGCGCAACCACTCTCCGGCGTCGAACCGCGGTTGCACCACATAGGTGTTGCCCGAGTAGAGGTTGGCGATCAGGCCGACGGCGCCGCCGACGTGAAAGTACGGGACACTCATCATGCTTACCGTGGGCGGGGTGTCCGCCCGGAAGGGTACCGCGACTCCCCTGGTGCGCGCGGTCAGCTGCCCGTTGGTAATGCCGATCGCCTTCGGGAGCCCCGTCGTGCCGCTCGTGAACAGCACGAGGCCGTCGCGGTCGTCGACATCCTCCGCCGGCGGCGGCGCGGTTTCCTGGCTGCCGCCGAACAACTCCTTCGCGGTAAGTGCCTTGGCTGCACCGGCTTCCAGGAGCCTGTCGGCGTACGCCTCCCCCGCCACTCCTACGTCGGCACACCCGGCGTTCTCCCGGAGTCCTCGCAGTTCCGACGGTGTGAGAGCGGGGTTCATCAGCGCTGCCGCGGCGCCGATCCGCGCGGCCGCCAGCATCGCGGCGATCGAGAGCAGGCTTCCGACGTCGACGACCGCCACGGGCCCGCCGGCCACGTCGCTGCCGGCCAAGCCGGCGGCGCACTGGTCGACGGCGAGCGCCAGATCGCCGTAGCTGACGGTGCGGCCTTCGACGATGAGCGCAATGCGATCGGGGTCGCCTGCCGCGGCCGCGTCGATGATCGTTCCGATGTTCATGCGCGGCTCAACACAGGGGTGACCACGAAGAGGTCCGCAGCAGCCGGCTGGTCCACTGATCGCGCAGCTCGAGCGCGTCGTGCATCCACGTCCCCGGGGCGCGGTACTCGGACGGAATCTCGGTCTGGAGGAGTTTGAGCAGCGCGTCCGGGTCGTGAATGCGCTGCATCAAGGCCACTTCGCGGCGGAGGTGACTGCCTAGCGCCGGCTGGAACGCGGCCTCGATTGTGAGCAGCGGGTTGGGCCGGTCCATGCTCTTGGAGTACACCTCGCCGCATCGGTCGATGTACTCACGAACTTGTCCTCGTACGGCCACATGGTGTCTTCCATGTACAGGGTCGACCGGTGCTTACGCCCATCGACGGGCACCTCGGTGAAGTCCACGTCCTGCAGCGGTGACCACGGGAGCGGGACGAGCAGTTTGGCGTCGACGTCGTGGCGGAGCTCGTCGAGGTCGCGCATCCAGTCCCGGAGATCGCCCTTCTGGATCCGCAGGGCGAGCTGCTCCCATGCTGTTCCGTCGCGCACGGCGGTCACCGTGACGACCGTGTAGGCGGGGCCACTGCCGTGCGCGTGGTTGGCGTACCACAGCAACCGGGCTTCGTTGCCGGTGCCAAGCGTGGGCATCCAGCCGTCTCGAAACGCGGCCTCGAACTGATCTTCGGCGCGCCCGCGCACCTTGTGCACCTCGTGCATGAACAGCACGCCGCGACCCTAATCCCGACGCCGCAACCTGTCCACGGTCTACAAGGCGACCGGCTTCGGGACGAGCACGACCCGCCACCCGTCAGGGTCCTCGAAAGTCAGCGCGCCAACCCCGGCCCGGGCTGCCGTCGACGTGGGACGTGAACTCGAGGTGGTAATCACTGCCGGGCAGGCCGAGCGTCACGCCGTCGTAGCCGGCATGACGCTGGAAGCGGCACATGAGCGGCAGGCCAAGGTGTTTCGAGTAAAACCTCTCGACCTCGGTGAGCTTGTCGGTCGGTCGCGCAACCCGAACCTGCGCGACCCGCAGTCCTGCGGGCCAGCCATCGGTCGATATGCACTGAAGAGTAGAACCTCAACGATGATTGAGGTCAAGGCACAATCTGTGGCATCTGGACAGCGACGCCGAGAATCTGGTTTCCTCACAGGGTAACGGTCCTCACGGGCAGGGAGTTGGCGCATGGCTAGGCTCGACGTGCCGGACGGTCCCGGTGGTGAGGCCGCGATGATCTGGACGTTGCGACCTGAGCTGGTTGGCATGGTCGAGCGGATGATCCGCGGCGCATACCAAGAAAGCATCCTTCCGGCAGAAGAGCGTGAGCTGGCGAGAATGCGCATCGCACAGATCAACGACTGCGTCGCGTGTTCGGACTTCCGTGCACCGTCGGTGCTCGAAGCGGGCATCGAACCGGAGCTGTACGAGAACGTCACCGCGTACGCCACCTATCCCGGCTACACCCCGCGCCAGCGCCTCGCGATCGAGTACGCCGAGCGCTTCGCCACTGAGCATGCCTCAATCGACGATGCGTTTTTCGGGCGCCTTCGCGCTGTGTTCAGCGACGAGGAGATTCTCGACCTCACGCTGTGCGTCGCGGTATTCCTCGGCTTGGGTCGGACATTGACCGTGCTCGGCGTCGACCAGTCCTGCGCGATCGACGTTTGACCGGTGGACATCGCGTCGGTCGACGAGTTGCTCACCACCACGCGGGCGGTGCGCAAACGCCTCGACCTGACGCGACCGGTCGATCGCGGCGTCATCCTCGAATGTGTGCGGCTGGCAATGCAGGCGCCTACTGCGAGCAACGCGCAGGACTGGCGCTGGCTGGTAATCACCGATGCCGACAAGCGAGCTGCCATTGCGGACATCTACCGGGGTATCGGCGCCGAATATCTCGCACAGGCCGCCGCAACCGCACCCGATCCGCAGACCCAGCGGGTATATCGCAGCGCCCTCGGACTCACCGAAACGCTAGCCAAGGTTCCTGTCCACGTAATCCCTTGTCTGGAACGCCGTTTCGATGGCAGGGAAAAGTTGGTCGCCGCGTCGGCCTGGGCATCGATCATTCCGGCCGGCTGGAGCTTCCTCCTTGCCCTGCGCTCCCGCGGTCTCGGATCGGTATGGACGACAATGCATCTGGCCAAGGAGCGTGAGGTGGGCGAGCTGCTGGGAATCCCTCCCACCGTGACGCAGGCCGCGTTATTTCCGGTCGCTTACACGATCGGCACCGATTTCCAGCCCGCGGTGCGGCCGCCTGCGGAGACGATCACCTACTGGAACACCTGGGGAGAATACTGATGCAGTCCTACACCGTGCGATTCCATATCGACGCACCCCCGCGCAAGGTGTGGCGGGTGCTGCATCCACCGGTGCCGCCGAACGCGCCGCGGCCCCGGGTCCTGGAATGGCCCACCGGCAGCATGGAGATCTTGAACGAAGGCGACGAAGCCGGCGAGGGTCTTGTACGAACCTGCATCTTCGCCGTGCCCAAGTATCTGCTGTCGGGCGGTAAGGGCCGGTCGTGGGAGACGGTGACCGAGGCGAAGCTGAACAAGCTGTCGCGGTACGTGGCTGTGGGCAAGCCGCTCTGGTCCCGCGCCGAGGGCTACCACGAACTCGAGGAACAGCCAGACGGTACGACGGTTCTCACATTCCACGAGACGTATCACGCGTATAACGCGATTCTGCGGTTACTTCTCGAACGTCCCGTGTACGCCAAGATCTCACGCGACAACGTTGAAACGTACGAGCACGCACTGGGTTATGCCGGCCGCGTCACCCGATTGGGCTAGGCCTTGGATTTCGAACGCACCATCGACCTGGCGCGGCAGAATGTGGCGGAAGGCCGCCGTGACGTCGCACCGCATTCCTGTATTACGCCCGATTCCTAATCGTGAAGGTGGTTAGGGAGCTTCGTTGGTGGTGTCGGCGCTCGTGCTTTCACCGTCGTCGCCGCCCCGACCGGTGAAAGTCTTCACGGTGTCACGGACACCCTCACGGAATCCCTGGATCCCGTCGCGGATCCCCTCGCGCAGGGTGCTCAGACCCGCGCCGCCGCCGATATCGCCATCGGAGTTCCTGCCGAACAGCCTCGGCCGATGCTTGTTGCCATCGGACAGGTCTGTTCCGCCGTTGGTTTCCTTCTCGGACATGATCAGGTTGCCTTGGTCGGGATCGTCGGTTTCCTTGGGGTCCAGGGTAAGTGGCGATTGCCCGACGACTGGTCCGGAGCCGCCAGAAGGCGGCCCAGGTTGAAGGTTATGATTGGCGTTGACGTCGAACGTCATGATCCGCTCATTCCCTCAGGCGCCGTGAAGATCGTCATCGCTTCGGGCTCCGGAGTCAGGAGCGCCCGGAGGCCCTGAGCGAGTCCAATCGCCAGGGAAACAGGACCCGGGGTTGCTGCAGTCGGATCAAAGGGGTCTGGTTCAGTCGGATCAAGAACATTGCCTGGAGTGAGAATTCCCGGGAACGCTATCGGGCTGGGCACAATGGGGAACCCGTTGAGCACGCCGTCCGCGATGGTCCCGGGCGCACCGATGAGGGCGCCAAGTAGCGCTCCGGGGTCGGGGTCTTATCATTCAGCACGTTGACTATGTTCTGGATCGCAACGGCGGTTTTACCTATGCCGCTGATCACGGGGCCAATAGCGGCGTTGAGAGTTTTGGCGAGCACAAAGGTTGTTACTAGCTCCAAGTCAGGGCCCAACAGGGGCAACGGAATGGATATCGCCTCAGCCACAATCGGCGTCAGCGACAGGTAAGCAAAGATCAGGTCGACGACGAACAAGTCGATATTGCCCTCAGCGGCGCGGTCGAACGCAGATTGAACGTTGTCGGCCGCATCGCCCAGCAGAGCCGGCAGGTTCAGTTGCAGGAAGGGGCCGAGACCCTCGATGCCGTCAACGAACTCTTGAAAATTGGCCGCAGGATCGGCGAGCAAGCCGTCGAGCAGGTCCTCGAGAGTAAAAGGAGTTGCGGGGTCTGCGAGAGCCTGGAGGAACAGGACTTCGATGTTGTTGCGGGCTCTCACCAAGGCCGTGACGTAAGGGTCGAACGGGCTCGCGGCAAGCTGGACGGCCGGGTTGGCGATCTTCACATCGGGCGGTGTGGCTGCAATCGGGGCGACCGTTATGACGCTGGCTCCTACAAGAGCGACGCCGGCCGTGACGTAGGGACGAAGTGCTGCTCGCATGGCAGCCCCCCTTGGCAGTTGTCATGTAGACCAGATAGAAGCTACCTGAGAAGAGCCTGGCAAACGTTGGATTCGAAAGACTTGGCCGGCGGCTCACATAGCACAAGACGGCGCGCTCCGTTGCCAACTTCGGCAATGTTCCTACGGTTGCCAGGGAAATCGCGTAGGTCCTACTCATTATTTCGCACCATAAGCGCAAATATGTGCTGCGAAGTCACCTGTGGCGAGCCGGGCTATCCACACTGCGAAAGCTCAGCAAGTAACGGACGCGCATTGACGCCATCGTGATTTGCTAAATAAGCTGCAAAAACTTCGTGAGGCCGTGTAGGGTGCTGTTAGCTAGAGATACTTAGCAGATGCAAACTACTCATGACATGAGTTATGGAGAGGGGATTAGCTGGTGGTCACCGTCGACTCGAACTACGCGTCGGGTTCGTCGAGCCAACGTCCTCCCGATCAGGTAGCTCTGCAAGCCTCCGATGCGCTCGAGCCGGTGACCGTGCTCAACTGCAGTCGGATCGGTCTCATCGCCAACCCGCCCCAATTCTCGCTGCCGGATTGGCTACGGGTCAGGCGTCGCCGCTGAACACCGGCGCCTCAGCGCCTGATCTTGCGGACGACGAGCACCACAAGCACGGCCCCCAGCCCGGCGAGCGACATCGCCACTGCCGGCTTCTTGACCAATCGAACCAGCCCTGCCTTGATGTCGTCGGCGATTCTGCGGGGATTGGCGCGTTCGGCGAGCGTATCCACGGTCACGGCCAACTGGTCGCGGGCCTGATCGATGTCCTGCCTGATGATGTCGGGATCTCGGTCCGCCACTGTCGTCCTCCCGTCGTCCGCGTCGGCCGCTGCCTGCCGAACTACCCTAGTTCAGCCGGCGCGAACCCCGACGCTCGGTCGACAAGAAGGGATCCCTCGTGGCACCGACCCAACGCCTCGAAGTGGGCGACAAAGCACCCGCATTCAGCCTGACCGACGCCGACGGCAACAAAGTGTCGCTGGCCGACTACCGCGGCGGCAAGGTCATCGTCTACTTCTATCCGGCGGCATCGACGCCGGGTTGCACCAAGGAGGCCTGCGACTTTCGCGACAACCTGCGCGAGCTGAACGAGGCCGGGCTCGATGTCGTCGGCATCTCCCCCGACAAGCCCGAAAAGCTCGCGAAGTTCCGAGACGAGGAGGCGCTCACCTTTCCGCTGCTGTCTGATCCCGACCGCAAGGTGCTGACCGCCTGGGGCGCGTACGGCGAGAAGAAGATGTACGGCAAGACCGTGCAGGGCGTCATCCGCTCAACGTTCGTGGTCGATGAGAAAGGCAAGATCGGCGTCGCGCAGTACAACATCAGGGCCACCGGGCACGTGGCGAAACTGAGGCGCGACCTATCGGTCTGACGCCAGGTTCGCCAGCAGCAGCGCCTCGGCCGTCGCTGCCCGTTCCAGCACGCCGAGATGCAGGCTCTCGTTGATGCTATGGGCTTGTGTCCCAGGGTCTTCCACGCCGGTGACCAGGATCTTCGCCGACGGAAACGCATCGGCGAACTCGGCGATGAACGGAATCGAGCCGCCCATGCCCATGTCCACCGGTTCCTTGCCCCACGCCTGCCGGAAGGCGGCGCGGGCCGCGTCGTATACCGGTCCGCTCGCATCGATCGCATACGGCTGGCCGATGTCGCCGGGCGTGACGGTCACCTGCGCACCCCAGGGCGCGAGCGTTTCCAGGTGGCGGGTGAGCGCCTCGAGGTGAGCCCGCGCGTCACCGCCGGGCGCAACGCGCAAGCTGACCTTCGCCCGCGCCCGCGGGATCAGCGTGTTCGACGACGACGCGATCGGTGTGGTGTCGATCCCGATGACCGTGATCGCGGGTTTGGCCCAAAGCCGTTGTGGCACTGAGTCGGAACCGATCTCGGACACACCGTCGAGCAGGCCGGACTCTTCCCGCACTCGCTCCTGCGGGTAGTCCACGTCGGCGGCGGTCGCCTCGTGCAGACCCTCGACCGCGACATTGCCGTCGTCGTCGTGCAGCGACGCCAGCAGCCGCACCAGCACGCTCAGCGCGTCGGGCACCACACCGCCCCACAGACCCGAGTGCAGGCCATGGTCAAGAGTGGCGACCTCCACCACGCAGTCGGCCAACCCGCGCAGCGATACCGTCAGGGCGGGAATGTCGGTGCTCCAGTTGTCTGAGTCGGCGATGACGATGACGTCGGCGGCCAGCGTGTCCTTGTGGGCGGCCAACAGTCGACCGAGCGACGGCGACCCCGACTCCTCTTCGCCTTCGACGAACACCGTCACACCGACCGGCGGCTGACCGCCATGCGCCCGGAATGCGGCGAGATGCGTTGCGATGCCTGCCTTGTCGTCGGCGCTACCGCGGCCGTAGAGACGGCCGTCGCGCTCGGTCGGCTCGAACGGCGGCGACACCCACTGATCGTGGTCGCCCTCGGGCTGCACGTCATGATGGGCATACAGCAGCACCGTCGGCGCGCCTGGCGGCGCAGGATGCCTGGCGATGACGGCTGGTCCGCCACCCTCGCTGACGATCTGCACGTCGCCGAACCCAGCCTGCGACAACAGCTTTGCCACCGCCTCGGCGCTGCGATGCACCTCATCCCGACGAGAAGGGTCGGCCCACACCGACTCGATGCGCACCAGGTCTTCCAGGTCGCGCCGCACCGACGGCAGCACGTCGCGCACCCGCTCCACGAGATCGCTCATGGACACGAGATTAGTCGGTCACCCTTTCCGCGCGAGCGTGCGTGTTTGCGGCCGACTCGCCGTGCGAAAGCTGGGAGTTTGCGCACGCTCGCCGAAGTTTTCGGTTTAAGCCCCAATGACGAACGTGCGTGAACTCCCGTTCAGGAGCGGCGTGTCGCCTGCAGACACGCTCCCCCGCGAGCGCGAGGTACCCCCAGGTCGCCGGCGGGAGGTCAGCCATCAGCGCTCCTCCAGCACCGCGACCGCCGCGGCGGTGTCCCCCTCGTGGGTCAGCGACAGGTGGATCGTCACCTTCTCCAGGTGCTCGGCGATCGCGCCGGTCAACCGTACCCGCGGCCGACCCCACATATCGGTGACCACCTCGATGTCGCGGTGGATACCCTCCGGCAGCGCGGGCCGCTTGGCGAACCGCGAGCCCGACCACGCCTTGATCACCGCCTCCTTCGCCGCCCAGCGGGCGGCGAGGTGCCGCGCCGCGGACGAACTCTTGTCCGCGGCGTCGCGTCGCTCACCGGGCGTGAACGTTTCGGCGAACACCGTTCCCGGCCGGTCGACCTGCTCTGCGAACTCGGGGATCGAGACCAGGTCGATGCCGACGCCGACAATGCTCATAGCAGGAAGGCTAGCTCCACCCCAATGCGCTTCGCGCAAGCGCTCATCGCGTGTACACACCGCCTTCGCCGAGCCTCGACGCCGGATCGAGCAGCATCTCGGCCTCCGCGCGGTTCTCCGGCGCCTCATCGTCCAGCCGACGGTTGCTGGCTGGCCGCTCGTACAGCGGCGCGCCCCCGGCGATCGCCGAGGCCAGCCGTCGCTGCCCCGCGAACACCCGCGCGTTGGCCCGGTCCTGGTAGGCCTGCCGCTGCTCGGCATCGAGCGCGGCGATGAACGCCTGCGGATGGACCAGCGCGATGACTCCCGACACGTGACCGAAGCCCAGGCTGGTGATCAGACCCGCCTTCAGCGGGAACTTCTCCCCCAGCCGCAGCGTCTCGCGCACCCATACGAAGTGCTCGGAGCCGGCCAGCTCGTCGTCGACACAGTCCAGGCTGCGGTTGGGGGGAATGACCCCGTCGCGCAGCATCTGGCACATGCCCATCATCTGGAACACCGCCGCGCCGCCCTTGGCGTGACCGGTCAGGCTCTTCTGCGACACGATGAACAGCGGTGCGCCGTCCGAACGGCCCAGCGAGTCGGCGAGCCGCTCGTGCAGCTCCGTCTCATTCGGGTCGTTGGCAAGCGTTGACGTGTCGTGCTTGGACACCACCGCGATGTCGTCGGCGCCGACCCCCAGCTTGGCCAGCGACCGGGCCAGCACGGAGTCCTTGCCGCCACGGCCCGCTCCAAGGGCACCGAGCCCAGGAGCCGGAATCGAGGTGTGCACGCCGTCACCGAACGACTGCGCGTAGGCGACCACGGCCAACACCGGCAGGCCCATCTTGACGGCGAGGTCACCGCGGGCCAGCAGGATCGTGCCGCCGCCCTGCGATTCGACGAAGCCCAACCGGCGACGATCGTTGGCGCGGGAGAGCTTCGAGTCACTGATGCCCTTGGCGCGCATCATCTCGGTGTCGGCGGTGGCCGCCATGTCACCGAATCCGATGATCGCCTCCAGCGTCAGGTCGTCGAAGCCGCCTGCGACCACGAGTTCGGCCTTGCCGAGCCGGATCTTGTCGACACCTTCCTCCACCGACACCGCCGCGGTCGCGCACGCGCCGACCGGATGGATCATCGAGCCATAGCTGCCGACGTAGGACTGGATGACGTGGGCCGCAACAACATTCGGCAGGACTTCCTGCAGGATGTCGTTCGGCTTGTTCCGCCCGAGCAGGTTGCCGTGGTACATGGTCTGCATCGAGGTCATGCCACCCATGCCGGTGCCCTGCGTGCTGGCCACCATGGCTGGGTGCACCCAGCGCATCAGCTCGTCCGGGGTGAAGCCCGCGGCCAGGAACGCGTCCACGGTCGCGACGATGTTCCACACCGCCACCCGGTCCAGCGAGGTGTTCATGTCCGGGCTGATGCCGTACACCGTCGGGTCGAACCCGGTAGGAATCTGCCCGCCGACGGTCCGCGACAGCTTCGTCTTGCGCGGCACTCGGACCTCGGTGCCCGCCTTGCGGGTGACCTGCCAGTCAGCGCTGTTCGGCACCGGGGTGGCAACGGTGTGCTCCGGGTCGAACTGAACGAACGCGCGGGCGTCTGCCTCCGACGACACCACGAACGTGAAGTCCTTGTCCAGGAACACCGACACCAGAAGCGGTGACGCGTGATCGGGGTCGATCGCGCCGTCGTCGACGAACTCCCGGATGCCGATCCGCTCCACCACGGCGTCGTGGTAGCGCTCCACCAACTCCGATTCGTCGACCATGTCGCCGGTTTCGGTGTCATACCAACCCGGCTTGGGGTCGTCTTCCCACTTGATCAGGCCGGTGGTCCAGGCCAGCTCGAGCACGCCGGCGGCCGACAGCTCGTCGTCGACCTCCATCTCGAAGCGGGTCCGCGACGAGCCGTACGGGCCGAGCTCGGCACCGCCGACGATCACCACCAGGTCGGCGGGGTCGACGTCGAGGTCGGCCCACGCCGGCGGCGGCGCAGCGGCGAAGCCACGCGGCGGTGAGGGCAGCGCGGGGATGGTGGCATACCGGTCCGCCTCCGATTCGGCGTCCGCCGGATCGGAGTCTGACCCACGGGCCTTGGCGGCCAGCTCGGCCATGTCGATATCGATGTCGCCCAGCCCGCCGGTCAGGTCGGCCTTGATCGGCTCCTGTGCGGCGGCCACCTTCGACTCGATGTTGCACAGGTCGAGCAGCATGGCGGCCATCTGGTCGGTCGAGTAGGTGGTGACACCCGCCTCCTCGACAGCGCTGACAATCGCGTCGTTAGCGCCCATCAGACCGGTGCCGCGAGTCCAGCCGATCAGCGCGTGCGCCAGGCTGACGCGCTGCGCCCACGACGATTCGGCCTTCCACCGCGCCACGACGGCGTCGAGCGCCGACTTGGACTCGCCGTATGCGCCGTCGCCGCCGAACATGCCGCGGTTGGGCGAGCCGGGCAGCACCACGTGCAGCCGGGACGCGATGTCGCGCTCGGAGCCGATGTGCGACAGGCCGCCGATCAGCCGCTGCACGGCCCACAGCAGGACCTTCATCTCCATCTCGGACCGGGAACCCGCCTCGGACAGGTCGCCCGCGACCCGCGGCGCCGCGAACGGGAACAGCAGGGTCGGCGTTTGCGCATCCTTCAGATGAATCGACTGCGGCCCAAGGCTTTCGGTCTGCTCGTTACCGACCCACTGCACCAGCGCGTCGATGTCGGAGTAGGAAGCCATGTTGGCGGGCACCACCCACAGCGCCGCGCCGAAGCGGGCGTTGTCGCGGTACAGGTTGCGGTAGAACGCCAGCCGGTCGTCGTCGAGCTTGGACGTGGTGGCGAAGACGGTCGCGCCGCCGTCAAGCAGTCCAGCGACAACCGACGCCGCGATCGATCCCTTCGACGCACCGGTGACCACCGCGACCTCGTCGCTGTAGCGACCCTTGCCCGGGTTCTCCGCACCGGCCGCAGCTCGGCCGAACAGTGACGCGTGGATGTTGCGTCCGGCGGCCAGGGCCCTGCCCTGCCACCAGCTGGCCTGGGTGCCGACGACGTGGCCTGCACCCTCGAACCGCTCCGAAAGCCGAGGCCAGTTGGCGTCGATCTCGCCCTCGTCCATCAGCCAGAGCTTCACCAGGTCCTCGCGCGCGCTGGCCCACCGGTCGTCGAACAGCACCGCCTTGCGGCCGTCGAACACCGGCGCCACCAAACGCGGCCAGTCCGAACCGAGTTCGGCGGTGACCAAGTCGATCAGCTCGGCGTCGGTCGCCTTCTCCGGCGTGGATACGGCGTCGTCCAGACCCAGCTGGTTGAGCACCAGCCGGGCGGCCGAGGCCAGCACGCCGTCGCGCCCGGTGATCTGCTCGGTGAACTCACTGAGCGCCGCGGCATCCACCGTCGCCGCCGCACCACCGCCCGCGGACGGCAGCGCCACCGCGATACCGCGTCGACCGGCCACCGCCGTCACAGCGGCGTCCACGACCTTGTCCACGGTCGCGGCGTCGGCCAGCGCACCGTCGTGCAGCCCGCCAAGGCTGCCGCCGCGGACGCTGGTGCCTTCGCGGGTGCCCAGCGCAACCTCGACGGTAACGTGCTTGGCCCAGCCGTCACCGAGCTGCCAGGTCTTCTTGACCCGCTCGGCGATCGCGGCGGGCCGCTTGCCTGACGGGCCGAGCACCGTGCGCAACTGATCGTTGATCGCGTCGGAAAGCACTGGGCCATAAGGCTTGTAGGTCCGAGCGAGCTTGGTCACCTGTGACTTCAGCCCGGACAGGTCGGCCTCGGCCGCACCGTCGATGGCGCCGAGGTCGAGCTCCGAGCCGAGGTCGACCAGCAGCTGGTTGCGGCGCGACGACGCACCGTCGGTGATGGATTCGATGGAATCCAGCACCTCGATCTGGTCGATCCGCATCTTGGCCGACAGCGCTATCAGCGCCAGCGTCGCGTCCGAGGCGTCGAACGGAATGTCGTCGGGCATCGGAGCGCCCGCAGGCGCCGTCGCCGGAGCAGGTGCCGGTGCCGCGGCTTCGGCGGCGGCGGGTTCGGCCGCTGCCTCGGGCGCGGGCGCCGACTCCTCGTCGACATCCTCGTGGTCGGGTTCGGGGTCGGTGTCGGTCGCGAACAGCACCGCGGCGTCACGCTCGGCGTTCAGCACCTCGGTGGTGTTGTGCGAGTACTCCGGCAGCTTGAGCGTATTCGTGGCCAGCCCGGCGACGGTCGGCGCGGACTTCACGCCGATCTCGACGAATCGCTCCACGCCCAGGCCGCCTGCCGCCTCCTCGATGAACAACAGATCCTGCGTCTCGATCCAGCGCACCGGGCTGGCGAACTGCCAGGCCAGCAATTCGATGATGATCTTGCGGCACAACTCTTCCGGACGCTCGTTGCGCCAAGTGTCGTAGTCGGCGAGGACTTCGTCGAGCGGCTCGGCTGGCACCAGATCGCGGATCTCCTGGATGAAATCGCGGTCCAAAGAGAACGGCCGCGGCACCAGGTTCGGAATGTACCGCCCGACAACCAAGTCCGGACTCTTGCCACGCGGCAAGACGCGCTCCAGCGCACGCCGGAAGTCGGCGACACCGACCCGCAGCACGCTGGAGTGGAACGGTACGTCTATGCCCGGCACCAAGATGAACGACCGCTTGCCACCGGTGATCTCGCGGCGCCGCTCGACCTCTTCCTCCAGCACCTCCAGCCCGCGAACCGTGCCCGCGATCGCATACTGCGAGCCGCGAAGGTTGAAGTTCACGATTTCTAGAAACTCGCCCGAACTCGCCGCAACCTCGGCGACGAAGTCCTTGACGTCGGCATCGTCGAGATCGATCTGCGACGGCCGAATTGCGGCCATCCGGTAGTTGGACCGGCCCAACTCATCGCGCGGCACGATGTCGTGCATCTTCGAGCCGCGGTGGAACACCGCCTCCAGCAGGCCCTCCAGTTCGTAGACACCGCTGACACTGGCCAGCGCGGTGTATTCGCCGACGGAGTGCCCGCAGGCGATGGCACCCTCGACAAAGGCGCCCTGCTCGCGCATCTCGGCAACCTGGGCCGCGGCCACCGTCGCCATCGCAACCTGGGTGAACTGTGTCAGATACAGCACGCCCTCGGGATGGTGGTAGTGCAATCCACTCGCGATCAGACTGGTCGGGTTGTCGCGCACCACGTGCAACACCGAGAAGCCAAGCGTGTCACGGGTGAACTTGTCGGCGGTGTCCCACACCTTGCGGGCCGCCTTGGACCGGGCGCGAACCTCCATGCCCATGCCCTTGTGCTGGATGCCCTGACCCGGGAATGCGTACACCGTCTTCGGCGCGGCGAGCTGAGCGGTCGCCGACATCACCAGATCGCTTCCGACTCGCGCGGCGATCTCGAGAATCTCTGCGCCACGGTCGATTCCGACGCGGTCGACGCGGAATTCGACCTCGTCACCGGGCAGCACCATGCCCAGGAAGCGGGCGGTCCAGCCGACCAGCCGAGCCGGCGGGACGGCCTTGCCGTCAGTGGCGGTGACGGCCTGCTGGGCGGCGGCCGACAGCCACATGCCGTGCACGATGGGCGATTCCAGGCCGGCCAGCAGTGCGGCCGCACGGTCGGTGTGGATCGGGTTGTGGTCACCGGAGACCACCGCGAACGCACTCATGTTGGTCGGCGCGGTGACGGTGACGTCGCGACGACGGCGCCGTGGCGTGTCGGTCGCGTTGTCGGTCATCGCGCCACCTGCGCGCGGCGGATCGGTGAGTTCAACCGCACCCGTGCGGCCACGGATCGCGAACCGCTCCTCGAGGCTGGCCAGCACGGTGCCCTTGGCGTCCTTGATGGCGACCAAGACCGGCACGACGCGGCCGTACTCGGTGTCGGTGGCCTCCGAAGCCGTTGCGGTGATGGTCAATTGGGCGTGCGCCTTCGGCATCGGTGCCAGCAGGTGCGCGGCGTGATCGAGGTGGACCAGGCTCAGCAGACCCTCGACGACCGGGAAGCCGTCGGCGGTGACGGCCGAGCCGATGACGGAGAACACCGCGGGCCAGCACAGGCCGACCAATGCGTCGGGCACCAGGGTCAGACCGGGAGCCAGCGGGGCGCCGAACGTCGCGGTCACGCCGGTGTGGTCGGCGACCTTCTCCGGATCCCACTCGACGGTGACCTCTCGCCGTTTTGCTCCTCGCGTCCGCAGAAGCCGTTTTGCTCCTCGCGTCCGCAGAAGCCGTTTTGCTCCTCGCGTCCGCAGAAGCGGCGTTGTCGTGCACCGCGGGCAGACCGGTCGGGCCGTTGGCGCCGGCGGCGATGGCCAGCACCGAACGCATCGCGTTCGACGCGTCCTCGACGGTGATCACGGGCATCCCGCCGTCGACCGTGCAGGCAGGCAACGTGAACCGGATCTCGATCCAGGTGTCGGAGAGCGGAACGCTCAGCGTGACCGCCGAATCCGCCGTCAGTTCCAGCCGCGCACCCGTGGACGGGTGTGTGGCAGCGCGGTTTTGATTGACCTGCCACTCTGCAGGCCCTCCGATGCGATGCACCGGGTTGATGGAGGTGCGGCCGGCCCACAGCACGTCGGGCGCGTCGAGCACCACGGCCAGCGGGCCGGTGACATCGACGCGCGCCTGGCGGCGGGTGACCACCGAGACGGGCTGGGCACCCGATGCCCGCACCTCGTCGATCGAGGCCTGCTCGAACCGGTCCAGCAGATCGCCGACCGGCTCGTCGACGCGGGTGATGCCTGCGACGGACGCGGTGCCGGGGATGATGCACACCTGGTCGGCCTCATAGCGGGCGTCGTGCGCTTGCCACAGCGAGTCGCTGCGCCACCAGCGCCGGACATCCTTGTCGACGACCGGCACGAAGTTGACCGGCTTGCCCAGCGTCTTGCACAACTGAACGAAGAACGGAACGTCGGCCGGGTGCAGCTTGATGGTCTTCGCATCGGGGTAGCGGTTCAGCAGGGCGGCGATCGCCTGCTCCGGCTTCTCCAGCAGCGCTTCGTTATTGAAGAGCGTCTCGATCGGACCAAAGTCCTTCGGGTGCAGCCGGGCCTCGGCACGCCTGAGCATCTCAGCGAACCGGTCGCGCCACGTGTCGGCCAGCCAGGGGCTGCCCGGCGCGGCGGTGTCGGCGGTACTGGTGCCGTCGCCGATGGTCAGGTCGACATAGCGCTGCAGCCACTCCAGGTAGGTCATCTCGGCGATGTCGCCGAAATACGGCTTGCAGGTGTTGGCCATCGCCGCGATGATCTCGTCGCGACGAGCGGCGACCGCCTCGGCGTCACCGGCCACCTCGTCGAGCAGCCGTCCGCATCGCGAAGCGGTGTTGTCGATCTCGTGGATGTCCGCACCGAGCTGGCTGCGGCTAGAAGCCATGCCGCCCTGGGCTTTTCCGGCGCTGATCCATTGGTCGGTGCCACCGATCTCGACCAGCATCCGCTTGACCGACGGCGAAGTGGTCGACTCCTTGGTCGCCATCGCAGCGGTGCCAACGAGGATGCCGTCGACCGGCATCAGTGGGAAGCCGTAGGCCTGCGCCCAACTACCGGACAGGTACTCGGCGGCCCGCTCGGGAGTGCCGATGCCGCCGCCGACGCACACGGTGATGTTGGACCGCGACCGCAGTTCGGAGTAGGTGGCGAGCAGGAGGTCGTCGACGTCCTCCCAGGAGTGGTGGCCGCCGGCGCGGCCACCCTCGATGTGCATGATGACCGGCTTCGTCGGCACCTCCGCGGCGATCCGGATGACGGAGCGGATCTGCTCAATGGTGCCGGGCTTGAACACCACGTGGCTGATGCCGACGTCGTTCAGCTCGTCGATCAGCGCGACGGCCTCTTCCAGTTCGGGGATGCCCGCGCTGACCACGACGCCGTCGATCGGGGCGCCGGACTGGCGCGCCTTCTGCACCAGCCGCTTGCCGCCGACCTGAAGCTTCCACAGGTACGGGTCGAGGAACAGCGAGTTGAACTGCACTGCGCGGCCGGGCTCGAGCAGCTGGGTGAGCTCGGCGATGCGGTTCTCGAAGATCTCCTCGGTGACCTGTCCACCGCCTGCCAGCTCGGCCCAGTGGCCGGCGTTGGCGGCGGCCGCGACGATGTGGGCGTCGACGGTGGTCGGGGTCATGCCTGCGAGCAGAATCGGTGACCGCCCGGTCAGCCTGGTGAACTTCGTCGACAGCTTCACGGAGCCGTCGGGCAGGCTGACGAGGCTCGGGGCATAGCTGGACCAGGGTCGGGCCACCTCGGGCACTGCGCCCACCGTGAACAGGTTGCGCTGACCGCCGCGGGTGGCGGCCGGGACGATGCCCACGCCGAGGCCGCGGATGACCGGCGCCGTCAGGCGGGTCAGGATGTCGCCGGGGCCGAGGTCAAGGATCCACCGGGCGCCGGCCTCGTGAAGGTCGTTGATCTCGCTCACCCAGTCCACCCGGCGCACCAGGATGGCCTCCGCCATCTCGCGGGCCAGGTCAACGTCGAGCCCGACGGTCTGCGCCCAGTTGCCGACCATGTCGATGGCGTCCGACAGCCGCGGGGTGTGGAAGCCCACCTCGACCTGAACCGGATCGAACAGCGGCCTGAACACCGCGCCGCCGCGAATCTTGTTCTTGCGCTCCGCTTCTTCCTTTTCGGCGATCTGTTCGCAGTAGAGCTCGAAGCGGGACAGCTGCTCGGGGGTGCCGGTAATGACGACGGACCGCCTGCCGTTGCGGATCGACAACACCGGCGGGAGGACGGTACGGACGTCCTGCGCGAACTCGTCGAGCAGCTCAGAGATGCGGTCTGGGTCGGCGTTGGTGACCGACACCATCGGCGGGCGGTCACCGAGCACGGAGATGCCGCGGCGACGGGCCACCAGCGTGCCCGCGGTACCGATCAGCTGCGCCAGCGCAAGCAGCTCCACATCCTTGCCGCCCTTGGCCGCCAGCGCCTCGACCGCCAGCACGCCCTGCGAGTGGCCTGCCACCGCGACGGGCGGCGTTGCGGTCAGATCCATGCCCTGGCGGCTCAGCGCGCGCACGGCGGCAAGTTGGGTCAGCAGCACGCCGGGAACCGACACGGCGGCCGACGTCAGGTGCTTGGCACTGGGCACGGCCTCCTCGGCGGCCAGGTCGCGGACCCATTGCATCGGTTGGAAGCCGATCGGACGCACCACGATCAGCTCACGGGCCACCGGCTCCAGCACTAGCGCGGCTTCCCCCACCAGCGTCGCCAGCTCGGACTCGACGCCGGCCGAGGACACTAGTTCCTCCAGGGTCTCCAGCCAGGCGCTGCCCTGGCCGCCGAATGCGACGGCGTAGGGCTCCCCGGCGGTCAGACGATCGACAAGGGCATGGCTGGACTGAGGCACTCCGGATTCGTCGTCGCGGCCGGTGGACACCCTGTCATGTTCATTGATCGTCACGTTTCGTAATCTCCTCGGTCTTGCTTCTCGCACGTATCGCTTGTCGTCTCTTGGTTGTCGTATCTCGGTGGGGTGACCCTCGCTCCCCTGCGAGGTCACCTACGATTCGGCGTCGAATCCCGACTGGCTGTGGACACGTCCGGCGGGGCGGACGGTCTGACTGTCCCTCCGTGGACCGTCTGCGGACACTCCAGCCGTACTAAGAGTGTCATAAGAGCCAGCATCATTTTTCACCCCTGAATGGTTACTGGCGAGTTCTACGCTCGGGTAACCACACGTTGGGTAACACCCGGCTTAACACCGGCAGAAGGTATCTGGGACAAACGTCCTGCATGTAAGTGGTTACGGCCGAGTAGGCACAACAGTGCAGATCAAAGCATGACTGTTATCAAATCGTTATGTAAAAATTTCGCTTCATCCTCGGTGCCAGCTCGACCGGTTGAGACGCGACAACTTCACGATTTTTGTCTTGTCGTTGGCGCCAGCCAACAGAAAAAGTTTGCTGGCGCTACTTACTGCTCGGTAGGTCTTAGTCCCATTGCCCGAATCGAGGCTTGAGAACGTGGTTGATGTCCACGCCGATGCCGCCGACGCTGCGCTTGTCGATCTCGACCTGGTGAAGGTGCGCGGCCGGATGGGTGAAGCCCTTGGGAGAGCCCCAGTTGTGCTGCCAGAAGTAGGAGCCGAGGCCGTCCTGAAGCGCCCAGTCGATGGTCTTGGAGTTGGCGTAGACGCCTACCCGTTGATGCCCGAGAACCGCTTCCCAGCCGCGCAGATAGGGCGCTACTTGCCCTTTGTACTGCTCATACGTCGGATCGTCGTCGATCGACGTATAGATCGGCGCGCCATTTGAGCCGCCCGCCGCGACGTGTAACTGCCAGCCCCGCTTCGCATGCAGGACACCCGCGTTCTGCCCACCCAGCCAGTCCGCGGTGTCCTGCTTGCCGTACTGGTAACAGGAGACGATCTTCAGGCCGTTGTGATAGAGGTCGCGGGCTTCAGGGAGCTGAATCGGCTTGCCCAGCATCCAGGCACCGCCCGGCCGGCGGTCCGACACATAGCGGATTGCTCCCGCCGCCCCCGCGGCCCGGATATCGGCGGCTGAGATCACGCCGGCCGCATAGTCGAGCAGGATGCCCAGCGGCGCGGCCTTCGCCTGCGGCGGCGCCAACGAAGACGCGGCCGTCTGCATGCCCGCGGCCAGACCGAGCACCGCAGGGGCCGCGGCCGCGCACCTGAGCAGGTCCCGCCGGGACATGGACACGTGCCACAGAGTACGACAAAAACCCCTTGTTTCACTCCAACGCCACTGGTCACATATGTATCAAGATTCTCAGTGGCGCCGTTGCGGCCCGGCATTGCCGCATGATCGCGGTGTGACTGTGCAGCTGAGCCTCGAGCGATTCCGTATTGCGATCCCCGATGCCGACCTGGCCGACCTGAAGGCCCGCCTGGCCGCGACCCGCTGGCCCGAACAGTTGCCGGGCACACCCTGGCAGCGCGGAGTGCCCGTCGATTATCTGAGGAAACTGGCCGATTACTGGGCAAGTGAGTTCGATTGGCGCGCGCAGGAGGCCGAGCTGAACGCCTACCCGCAGTTCCGCACCCAAATCGACGGCCAGACGGTGCACTTCCTGCATGTCGAGTCGCCCGAGCCGAACGCGCGGCCGCTGATCCTGCTGCACGGCTGGCCGGGTTCGGTGGTGGAGTTCCTCGACATCATCGGGCCGCTGAGCAATCCCCGCGCCCATGGCCTCGATCCAGAGCAGGCGTTTCACCTCGTCATACCGTCACTGGTCGGGTTCGGCTTCTCGACCCCCTTGTCCGGGGCAGGCTGGACGGCGAGCCGGATCGCGGAGGCCTGCACCGAGCTGATGGCCGGATTGGGCTACGACGCGCTACTGCGTTCAGGGCGGGGACTACGGCTCCTTCATCGGTCCCATGTTGGGCAGCCTCGCCCCCGACCGCGTCGATCGGCGTGCACGTCAATGCGGTTGCGTTCGGCTTCATGCCCGGCAAAGGGGTGACCGCCGACGAGCTGGCGTCGATGACCGATCTCGAGCGCGACCGGGTGGCACGGGCACAGGAGTGGAGCGCCGAGAAGGCGGGTTACTTCAAGCTTCAGGGCACCCGGCCGCAGACCCTCGAGCTACGGCCTGACCGATTCTCCTGCCGGGCAGCTGGCGTGGATCGTCGAGAAGTTCAAGGAGTGGACGAACGCCGCGAAGGACCTGCCCGACGATGCGGTTCCCCGCGATCGCCTGCTCGCCAACGTGTCGGTGTACTGGTTCACCGGCACCGCCGGGCTCGTCGGCCAACCTCTACTACGAGACCACCCATGCCCGGACGCTTCCGACGCCGTCGGGAGTGCCCACCGGCGTCGCGGTGTTCGCGGAGGATCTGGCCATCCGGCGATACGGCGAGAAGTGGCACAACATCGTGCACTGGAGCGACTTCGACTCCGGCGGACACTTCGCCGCGATGGAAACGCCGCAGTTGCTCGTCGACGACATCCGGACGTTCTTCGCGACGGTGACGTGAGAGACGGAAACAGAACCTGACCGTGCGCTCTCGGAACGAAATCCGCGATGAAGCTGCGGGTACACCGAGGAATCCATACGATTTGGCAATGCCGTCGGGGATGGTCAGTGCGCAGCGCGCTAATCCGAGTGCCGCCGTTGACGATCCGCAGATCGAGCTGATCGGCGTCCGCAAAGAGTTCGGCGACTTCCGGCACAAGGTGGTCGCCGTCGAGGGCGCTGACCTCGCCGTCGGCGACGGTGAGCTGTTCGCGATCCTCGGCCCGTCCGGGTCGGGGAAGACCACGGTTCTGCGCATGGTCGCCGGGTTCGAGCAGCCGACGGCCGGGGTGATCCGCCTCGGCGGCGTCGACGTCACCGCGCTGCCCGCACGGCGTCGCGACGTCAACACCGTCTTCCAGGAATATGCCCTGTTCCCGCACATGACCGTGGCCCAGAACGTGGAGTACGGGATGAAGGTCCGCGGCGTGCCGCGCGACGAGCGCCGCAGGCGGACCTCCGACGCGCTCGACATGGTCCGACTGGTCGGCGAGGCGTCGCGGCGGCCTGCGCAGCTGTCGGGCGGACAGCGTCAGCGAGTCGCGTTGGCACGCGCGCTGGTCGGTCGACCACGGGTGTTGCTGCTCGACGAGCCGCTGGGCGCACTGGATCTCAAGCTGCGCGAACAGATGCAGATCGAACTGAAGGAAATCCAGCGCGAGGTCGGCATCACCTTCGTCATCGTCACCCACGACCAAGACGAGGCACTGACGCTGTGCGACCGGCTCGCGGTGTTCAACGAGGGCCGCATCGAGCAGGTCGGCAGGGCCCGTGACGTCTACGAGAGCCCGGCCAACCGGTTCGTCGCCGACTTCGTCGGAACATCCAACGTGCTCGACGGATCCGCCGCCGAGGCTCTCGTCGGCCGGCCGGGAACGTTCGTCGTGCGGCCGGAACGCATCGCGGTCTTCGCACCAGGAACCGATGCCGTGCCCGGCGTTCGAACAGTGGACGCCACGGTGTCGGAAGTCATCTACGCCGGTCCCACCACGAAGATCGCCGCAGTCACCCCGCAGGGGGTCGCGCTGACCGCCACCGTCCTGACGGCCAGCACGTGGCTGCCACCCGACTTGCGCCACGGCACCCCAATCACTTTGGCGTGGCCGGAAAAAGCCCTTCACCAACTGTCAATCGAGGAGTAGTCATGAAACCATCCGCCGCGGCGAGCCGCGCAAACTCTGTCGCCCGAATCGGACTGGTCCTCGGCGCGTGCGCCGCCCTGATCGTCGCGTGCTCGAGTTCCGAGGAATCCGGCGGGACGGGCGAATCGCCGCCGAAGCTCGAGCCACTGTCCGCCGTCGGCGACGGCGAAGGTCAGCTAAACCTCATCGCGTGGGCCGGCTATGCCGAGGACGGTTCCAACGACAAGGCCGTCGACTGGGTGACCCCGTTCGAGAAGGAGACCGGCTGCCAGGTCAACGTCAAGCTCGGCAATACCTCCGACGAGATGCTGCAGCTGATCCGCACGGGTCAGTACGACGGGGTCTCCGCGTCGGGCGATGCCTCGCTTCGGATGATCTACGGCGGCGACGTCGCCCCGGTCAACACCGATCTGGTGCCCAACTACGCGACGATCTCGCCGTTCCTCAAGGACAGGTCGTGGAATTCGGTGAACGGGCAGATGTACGGCGTCCCGCACGGCTGGGGCGCAAACCTGTTGATGTACAACATCGCCACCGTCACCGACGCCCCCGACTCGTGGGGCGCGGTCTTCACCGACGCGGGCAAGTACAAGGGTAAGGTGACCGCGTACGACTCCCCCATCTACATCGCCGACGCCGCGCTGTACCTCTCGAAGACCAAGCCGGAGTTGGGAATCAAGGATCCGTACTCGCTGACCTCCGAACAACTCGACGCCGCCGTCGAACTGCTCAAGGCGCAGCGCGAGAATATCAGCGAGTACTGGTCGGACTACACCAAGGAAGTCCAGGCCTTCGAGTCCGGAACGTCGATGATCGGCACGACGTGGCAGGTGATCGCCAACACCATCGGCGGCGAAAACAAGGTGCAGGTCAACGCGATCATCCCGAAGGAGGGCTCCACCGGTTGGTCCGACACCTGGATGATCTCGTCGAAGGCCGCTCATCCCAACTGCATGTACAAGTGGATGAACTGGATCACCTCGCCCGAGGTCAACGCTCAGGTGGCCGAGTACTTCGGCGAGGCACCCGCGCAGACGAAGGCCTGCGAACACACCACCGAGAAGGACTTCTGCGAGATCTACCACGCCACCGACGCTGACTACGCCGAACAGATCCATTACTGGACAACGCCACAGAAGCAGTGCGTCGACGGCAGCGGCGACAATTGCACGGCCTACGACGAGTGGGTCGACAAGTGGCAGCAGATCAAGGGGTAACGCGGGCCACCTCGATCCCGGCGTCCATCCGGCGCCGTATCGGCCTGGCCTTCCTCCTGGTCCCGCCGATGACCTGGCTCGTGGTGGTCTACCTGGGATCGCTTGCGGTGCTTCTTGTTTCGGCGTTCTGGACCACCAACAGCTTCACCGGCGCGGTGGTCCACCGGTTCACCACCGACAACGTCGTCCGGGTGTTCACCGACGCGGTCTTCCGAGCGATCACGGTGCGCACCGTGTCGGTGGCGCTGCTGGTCACGCTGATCTGCATCGTGCTCGCGGTGCCGCTGGCGTTATTCATGGCCAAGGTGGCCTCCCCGCAGGTCCGCCTGCTGCTGGTGATCGCTGTGACGACCCCGCTGTGGGCCAGCTATCTGGTCAAGGCGTATGCGTGGCGGATGCTATTGTCCCCGGAGGGTCCGCTGTCCTGGGCGGGCGGCTACACGCCGGGGTACGGCCTGGCGGCCACCGTCGTCACGCTGACCTATCTGTGGTTGCCGTACATGATCATTCCGGTGTTCGCGGCATTCGACCGGGTGCCCGACTCGTTGATCGACGCCAGTTCCGACCTGGGCGCGTCCGACTTCTCCACAATGCGGATGGTGGTGGCGCCGTTGGTGTTTCCGGGCATCGCGGCCGGATCGATCTTCACGTTCTCGCTGTCGCTGGGTGACTACATCGCGGTGACCATCGTGGGCGGCAAGACACAACTGCTCGGCAATATCATCTACGGCCAGCTGGTGACCGCGAACAATCAGCCGCTCGCCGCGGCGCTGTCGCTGATTCCGCTGGCTGCGATCATCCTGTACCTGTTGGCGATGCGCCGCACCGGTGCGCTGGAGAACGTCTGATGCTTTCGGGCGGCGCGCGGCGTGTGGTCCGGGCGTGGACCGTGTTGATACTGCTATTCCTCTATGCCCCTTTGGCTCTCGTGTTGGTCAACGCCTTCAACTCCTCACGATCGTTCGCCTTCCCGCCGACCGGCTTCACGACGGATTGGTGGGTCGTCGCGTGGAACAGCGAGGGCATGTGGAAGTCGCTGGCCAATTCGGTGGTGGTGGGCCTCGGCGCGACCGCGATCGCGTTGGTGCTCGGTACCATGGCCGCGTTCGCGGTGCAGCGGTACCGATTCTTCGGCCGCGAGGTGGTGAGTCTGCTCGTGGTGCTGCCGATCACGCTGCCGGGCATCGTCACCGGCATCGCGCTGAACGCGACGTTCACATCGGCGCTGGGCGTCACGCTGGGCCTGGCGACGGTGATCATCGGCCATGCCACGTTCTGCATTGTGATCGTCTTCAACAACACGCAAGCGCGCTTGCGCAGGTTGGGCGCCAGCCTGGAGGACGCCTCCGCCGACCTGGGCGCGTCGCCGTGGCAGACGTTCCGGTTCGTCACATTTCCGATGATGCGTGGCGCACTCGTCGCGGGCGCGATACTGGCGTTCGCGCTCAGCTTCGACGAGATCGTGGTGACGACATTCACCGCCGGACCGACGGTGCAGACTTTGCCGATCTGGATCTTCGGAAACCTGTTCAGGCCCAATCAGGCACCGGTCATCAATGTGGTGGCGGCCGCCCTGACCCTGGTCGCGGTGATCCCGGTGTGGCTGGCCCAGCGCTTCGGCGGCGATCCCGCGACGACGCGGGTGTGAGCTCACCGGTCGGCTACTGGTTCCCGGCTTCCCATTGTCCGCCGGCCACCATCCGGGTGGTGTAGTCGGAAACGGCCGACACCATGTGCTGCTGGAGCGCCTTGTCGAGCTGGTGTGTGACGAGCGCGCTGCCGAGATCGCGATAGTC
Source organism: uncultured Actinomycetota bacterium (assembly GCA_963800125.1). Classification (GTDB taxonomy): domain Bacteria; phylum Actinomycetota; class Actinomycetes; order Mycobacteriales; family Mycobacteriaceae; genus Mycobacterium. The sequence goes on from CAWDAC010000056.1 coordinate 55,383, forward strand.
CTGAATGAGCCGGGCCACCTCGGCCATCTCGCCCGGCTTCGGGACGTAGTCGGGCCCATAGCGAGCGGCGATGGAGTCTTCCAGCGCGGTCACGAGCGTGGCCGCCAACTCGTCGATGGTGCCGCTGGTCGATTCGAACACCCGCAGAATCGTCTGAATGTAGTGAAGTTGATCCGCCGTGCGCGTGACGATCTCGGCCATCTCCGGCTGGACGAGCACGACCCGGTCTTCGGTGCGCTTGGCCAGCCCGCACGACACCAGCCGTTGGGCCTCGTCACACCCGGGATCTAGATCCGGTGCGACGGCCGCGGTGCGGGCATCCTCTGCGCGCCGGCCCAGAATTGCTTGCTGAACTCCCAAGATCGCCGCGAGATCGTGGCCCTCCCGCATGCGGGCGAAGAATTCGGCGATGTGCGCGGAGTTGAACCCCTTGCGAAGTAGCTGGTTGATGGTCTTCAGCTGGGACAGGTGGGAGTCGTCATAGAACGCCGAGCGCCCCTCCCGGCGCGGCGGGTCGAGCAGGCCGCGTTCACGGTATGCGCGGATATTGCGTGGGCTGACTCCCGAAATCCGCGCGAGGTCGTTCAGTCGATACTCAGCCAACCCAGAACACCAAGAGTCCGATGAGTTCGAGTGGGCGGCAACCTCGCATGCGGACACTGTAGTACCGGAAACGCGATTTCAGCAAAGTTATGACCGGATCAGTCAGATCGCAAGGGTTAGGTCAGGCACCGCACTCATCTGGGTATATGGTGGAACCCGAATGAGGGTCGCAACGCGATCGTGCAATCTCAGCCAACTTCCGACGACCGCGATTCACGATTCCCGCGGCCCGGGTGAGCGATCTCACCGCCCAAGAATTGGCGTCCCGACCGCCCGTTGCGGGAGGATGGCGACAGACATTAAGACAAAGTCATTCGCGAGAGGTTCGGTGTGCGTCCCTGGATTGTTTGGGCCACTGGACTGTTCGCATACATCGTCGCCGTCCTGGACCGCACCACCCTCGGTGTCTCGGGTCTGGAGGCCGGCGACCGGTTTGCCGCCAGCCCCGGGGTGTTGTCCTCCTTCGTCGTCCTGCAGATCGTGGTTTACGCGGGCGCCCAGGTTCCTGCGGGCTTGCTCCTCGACCGGTTCGGCTCGAAGGCGCTGATCGTTTCGGGTGCGACAGTGATGGCGGCCGGCCAGCTCACACTGGCGTTCACCGAGTCGCTGCCCGCCGCGATCGCCGCGCGGGCGGTCGTCGGCCTCGGCGACGCGGTGACCTTCATCTCGGTGCTGAGGTTGGTGCCGCACTGGTTCGCGCCGAGGCAGGTTCCGCTGGTGACGCAGCTGACGGGGATCTGCGGCCAGCTGGGCCAGGTGCTCTCGGCGGTTCCGTTCCTGGCGCTGCTCGCAGGCTCGGGCTGGACGACGGCCTACCTGTCAGTGGTCGCGCTCGGCGTGCTGGCGATCGCCCTGACGCTGGCGTTGGTCAAGAACACCCCGAACGGGAAGGCGTCCGATCCGCAGACCAGTTCCGTCGGAGAGGTGTGGGCAAGCGTCAAGACCGTGTGGCTTCGACCAGGGACCCGACTGGGCTTCTTCACCCACATGGGCACCCAGTTCTCGGTCACCGTCTTCGCGCTGATATGGGGGCTGCCGTATCTCACCGTCGGGCAGGGGCTTTCGGTCCACGCTCGCGGGAACGCTGCTGACGCTGTCGGTCGTCGCGGCGATCCTGTCGGGCATCGTCATCGGAATCTTCACCGGGAGGCGTCCGCATCGCCGGTCACGGCTGGTGCTGGCCATCATCGCGAGCAACGCCGCGATCTGGACGATCGTGCTGGCACTGCCCTCTGCTGCGCCGCTGTGGCTGCTGACGCTGCTGGTGATCGTCATCTCGGTGGGTGGACCGGGTTCGATGGTTGGGTTCGACTTCGCGCGCACGTTCAACCCCAGTGCCACACTGGGCACCGCACAGGGCATGGTCAACATGGGCGGATTTCTGGCGTCACTGCTGGTGATGCAGACCATGGGCGTGGTGATCGGCGCGGCGGGCGGCTACTCGTTCGAGTCGTTCCGCCTGGCATGGACGGTTCAATATGCCATCTGGGCACTCGCGGTGATCGGCATCCTGGTGACCCGCAAGAAGGCCCGCCGACAGATGCAAACCGAGCGAAACCTGCTGGAGGGCTTCGAACCTCACCCAGAAGAGACCGCGGCGGCGAGGTGACCGCTACCGGTTGCGACTGCTGACCCGCCGGTTTGCCTTCTTGATCGCGTTGACGAGTTGGTTCTTGGTCATGCTCGAACGACCCGAGATGTCCAGCCGCCGTGCGACGTCCATCAAGTGGTTCTTGGACGCGTTCGCGTCGACGCCCTCGGCCGAGGTTCCCGTCGGATTGGGTCCCCCGCTGCGGGCCCGCGTGTCCGACGGGCCCTTCTTGGCCTTCGGCTCCCAGTGGTCGCCCACCTTCTCGAAGCTGTGCTTCAGCGCGTCGTAGGCAACGCGGTGGGCGCGCTCACCCTCGCCGTACTGTTTGACTGCCGCGTCGTGCGCCTTGGCGAAAGTCCGCTGCGCCTTGGCGGGCGACTTCTGCAGCGTGCTCGGCAACTCGCTCTTCTTGGCCGTGCCCCGCGTCGTTGTCTTCGGCATGGTGAGCTCCTCCGTCGTACTGAAGCAACAAAGCGCCGCCGAAGTCATGACGTTCGATGTTCGCCGGTCCCTGGTGGACGGCGGCCGCTTCTTGACCTGACCCCTCGGGCACTCGCCATCGCGAGACTGAGGTGCCGCTCACATCGCTGCCGACTTCGGACGGCTAAGTAGAGGACTTACCAAACCCGTCGTCGGCTAAACGCTTCGCAATGGCCTCCTCGGCGTGCCGGTAGCCGAGCAGTTCGTAACCGACGACGGTGACGGCCGGTGCCAGCATGACGATGAGCAGGCTGTTGGCCATCGAATGGCCGCGGTCGGCGAAAAACACCGCGGCGACCAAAACCAAGGCGGTGAGCACGACGAGTAGCAGATGAAACGCGTCCCGCGTCCGCACCAACCACAGGTAGAGCAGATACACCGCCGCGATGTAGATCGCCACCGGTATCGCCACCGACAGCACGGTACCCACCGAGCTGAGCTTCGAGTGGTGTTCGATGTAGTAGGCGGCGGCATGCAACCCGGCCCCGGTTCCCACGATCGCTCCGAACACCACGAGGTGCAGATAGCCGAACCGGAAGGACAGTTCGCGCCGGGCGTTCAGCAGTTGCGATTGCGGCACGATGAAGTACACCCACCACATGCCGAACGTCAGCCCGGTTCCCGCCACCGCGACCAGGACGGCATCCACGCTCCAGCCCTGCGAGCCAACCACCGCAGACAACGAGGCGACGGTACCGACGACGCCCTCACCCAGCGCGATGATGGTGAGCAGCGAATAGCGCTCGGAGATGTGATGGGCGTGCCAGGGGGTGCCGCCCATCCGCCGCTCGGCCAGCCACGGGCCGAACATCTCGAAGGCCACCAATATCGCCGCCCACAAATAGGTCGTGGCAACGGACGTGCTCACGAGGATCATCGCGATCCAGCCGAACTGCGCGATGGTGACGACCGTGGCGTAGGTCAGGCACGCCGAGCGTCGCTGCGGGTCCTGCTTGGCCGCGCGTAACCACTGCGCCACCAAGCCGATTCGCATCACCACATAGCCGGCCACCATCACGCGGTTGTCGACATGATGCCCTTCGGCGATCGAAGCGAACATGGCCGGAAAACCGAGCGCCAGGATGATGACGCCGACCATCTGCAGCATGGTCATCAAGCGGTAGATCCAGTCGTCGGTGTCGTACGCCGATGCGAACCAGCTGAAGTTGATCCACGCCCAGCAGATGGCGAACGTCGCGAACACGAACGCGGCCAGTCCCACCCCGACGTGGTCCTCCGCCAGTTGATGGGCGAACTCGGAGGCCGAGATGCCGAACGCGATCACAAACGTCAGGTCGAACAGCAACTCCAGTGGTGTGGCGGCCCGGTGCACCTCCTGCGGGTCGCGCCCCGACATTCGGCGAATGCGGTGCACCCGACCTTGCTTCCCGGCGGTTGCGACTCAACCTCACTCATGACCTGCAGAGTGTGCCCAGCCAGCGCAGCACTGTCCAGGCTCGACCGCTAAGTTTGCGCAATCGCCGGACCGAAAAAGCTGGTGATCGGCGCCAGCGGGTTCTTGGGCTCGCACTCACCAGGGCTCTGGTCGAGTGTGGCGACGACGTCCGCGTCCTGATCCGCAGCACCAGTTCGACGAAGTCGATCGACGACCTGGCGTTCCCGGGTGAGGCGGAGAACCTGGTGCTGAGCTACGCGCGGGACCGCGGCCTGCCCGCCGTCGCCATGTGTGTGTCAAACACCTACGGCCCCGGCGACTTCGGCCCGACACCGCACGGCATGTTCGTCGCCGCGGCGGCGCCAGGCGAGTTACCGTTCTACGTCAAGGCCGTCGCAAGCGAAGTCGTGGGCATCGAGGATGCGGCCGGCGCGCTGCTGCTGGCGGCCGAGAAGGGATGCAGCGGCGAGGGCTACATCGTCTCCGAACGGTTTCTGAGCGTTCGCGAGCCCGCCGAGACCGCAGTCGACGCCGTCGGGTCGCGGAGGCCGAGGTTCGGTGTGCCCCTCATTGAGCGATGTACGTGAGGGTTACTGCGTCGACCTCGTGAGGACGGTGCTGCGGCATGACTTGAAGCTGTCCAGTCTGAGCGTGCGGCTGATGCATACTGAGCACCGCAGAAACAGGTAGTCGACTACGCACGCCGTCGCGCCGCGTGGTTCGCATCATCGAGCACAGATGCCGGGCCATGTGGAAAGCGGTGGCGGAAATGTCGGAACAGTTCGCAATCAACCTGCTGGGTGGATTCGGTGTCTACCGCGACGATCAGCCGTTGGACCTGCCGCCCTCATGCCGGCGGTTGGTGGCACTTGCCGCGCTGAAGCGCCGGGCAGTGCCCCGCACGTGGATGTGCAGGGTGTTGTGGCCGACAACTCGTCCCGACCGGGCGACGGCCAGGCTGCGCACCACGTTGTGGCGGCTGCGTCCGCTCGGCGCCGATGCCCTGCTGACCGTGAATCCGCTATGGATCGCCGTCGCGCCCGGCGTTTGGGTGGACTGGTACGACGCGGTGGACCTGATCGGGCGGCTACTGGGTCACGCTGAATCGGTCGGCCCGGATCGAGACCTTGCCGCCGAGCTGATCCCCCTTCTACGGGCCGGCAGGCTGCTCGAAGGCTGGACCGACGAGTGGAATGCACACTCGCGGAGCACTTACGACGAGCTGCGCGTGGATGCCCTCGACATGCTCGTGGGTGCGTGCGCGCAAAACGGGTAGTTCACTACGCGTGCGTGTCGGTGTGAACCATTTCTACTCTTTTATCGTCAAATAGATATCGAGGATGGAAGTGAGCCATGAACGCACTATTCGTGACCTGTCTGAGCCTGGCGGCACCGCTCGCCGCGCTCGGTGTGCACGAGTTGCAGGTGCGGCTGGAGCGCTGGGACTACGAGCGGCACGCCGAAGACTAGTCCGCATCTCGTCGACACATCGGTCGATCTAGTCGGCAGATCGCTCTACGGCGAGTCGGGTGGACCAACTCACCGACGAGGTAATCGCTTTCATCTCCGAGCGCACCCGAGCCGGGATGCTCGGGTACACGGCATCGGACGGAAGACCGCTGGTGGCACCCGTCTGGTTCGTCGGGGACAGCTGCGAGCTGGCCTGGTCTCGCGGGAGCGGATGCGGTTGTGCCTGCGGATCACGGGTCCGGCGGCAGCGTGACCGCCCGGGACGCCCGTTCGATCCGACCGCCGAACCTTCGCCCAAGCCGCGCCAGGATGGGCAGCACCCGCATCGACTGGTTGCGCGCGAAGATGCCGAGCCGTGATGCAGGCAGCAGTGTGGCCATCCCGTCGGTGGCCAGGCGCTGGTTCTGTTCTACGTTGGGGCGAAAGCCGCGCTCCCACAGGGCGAGTGCGCCGCCGATGTCCGGCGACGTGCTGATGTGGTAGGCGAGTAGGTAGGCGCCGATGAGTGCGAGCGAGGTACCCTGCCCCGACATCGGCGATGGGCCGAACGCGGCGTCACCCAGCAGCGCCACTCGTCCGGCCGACCAACTCGGCAGCTGGACCTGACTCATCTCGTCGAAATAGAAGTCGTATGCGTCGGGCATCGCGGCGACCAAACGTCGCCGACCGCGCTGTACAGGATGCGAACCAGGTCGTCGCGCATGATCTCGATCTCGCGGTCCCCACGCATCTCGTGCATCGGGCGAAGGGCCACGTCATATGTCCGCCGACCGTCGGGCCGAACCGCGGACAGCCTTAACAGTTGGGTGCGCGCGTCGCGGACCTCGGCGTCTAGCCCCATCCGTTCGACGACCTGCAGTGCGGTGCCGCGGATGTCAACCGCGTGGCCACCGGTCCTCAGCCCGTCGGTGCGCTCGACCAGGATCGGCCGGTGCCCTCGGCGGGCCAGCCAGTAGGCCAACGCGGGGCCTGCGATGCCGACACCCGAGATCAGGGCGGTGAGCGGGGCGGTGGCTGACGCCATAGCCCACAGAATGAACTAGGTTCGGTGTCTATGGATGGCTACGCCTACGACACCGGGCTGTTGATTCTGCGCGTGTGCCTCGGCCTCACCATGGCGGCGCACGGCTACAACAAGTTCTTCGGCGGCGGCCGGATACCCGGCACCGCGAAGTGGTTCGACAGCATCGGGATGAAGCCCGGCACGCTGCACGCCCGCATCGCCGCCACCACCGAGATGTCGGCGGGCCTCGGCTTGGCTGTCGGCCTGCTCACCCCGATTCCGGCGGCAGGCTTCGTCGCGCTGATGCTGGTGGCGGCGTGGACGGTGCACCGCCCGAACGGCTTCTTCATCGTCAAGGAGGGCTGGGAGTACAACCTGGTCCTCGCGGTCAGTGCGGTCGCGGTCGCGACGCTCGGCGCGGGCCGATTCAGTTTGGACTGGCTGATTTTCGGACACAACTGGCTCGACGGCTGGGCCGGCCTGCTCATCTCGGCGGGGCTCGGGCTGGCGGGCGGAATCGGCCAGCTGCTGATCTTCTATCGGCCGCCGCAACCGGCCGAGGCTAACTGACCCTGCCGCCGACGATGGTCGTGGCGACCATGTCGGAGGCCAGCGTCTCCACGGCGGCCGTCGGTGTGAGCACGATCAGGTCGCCCGGCTGACCGACGTCGACGGTGCGCGGCAGCGACGGGCGGTCCGGATGGCCGAGGAACAGTCGCAGCGCCTCGTGCGGCGAGATCCGCTCGTCGGGGCCGAGGACTTCTCCCCCGGCGGTGGTGCGATGGACGGCCGCGCGCATCGCCGCCCACGGGTCCATCCCGCCGAACGGGGCATCGGTGCTGGCCGCCATCGGAATGCCTGCCCGCAGCAGCGACGCCAGCCGCCACAACCGGGGCTGTTCGTCGACGGGGATGTCCCGCAGGTAGTGCTCGCCGCGTTCGGCGACGAAGTTGGGCTGGGTGACGACGGTGACCCCGAGGTCGACCAGGTCGGCGACCATGTCGTCGGGGACGACCGCCGCGTGCTCGATGCGATCGCGAGGGTGGCTCCCAGCGGATCGCAACGCGGCGAGCGCGACGACCAGTTGAGCGTGGGTGACACAGTGCAGGGCGACCGGGATGTCGTCGTCGTGGTGGTCGGTCACCCAGCCGGTGAGCTCGTCGACGTCCAGCCGGTCGTCATGCAGGATCCGCTTGCCGGGCGCGAGAAAGTACAGCCGCTGCGGGATTTCACCGCGCCGATGTGCCACCGACAACGTCACCACGTCATCGGCGGTGAGGTCGGGCGTGGCATCGGTGACACCGGTGACCCCGTATCCGGTGAGGCTGCGCGTGATCTCGGCGAGCGCTGTTGCGCGGTGCGGCAACGCATCCGACCAATCATCGGCACTGTGCAGCCTGCCGTCCGGGTGGTCGGCCAGCCCGACGCGGGCCAGCCCCGCCGAGTTCAGGATCCACATCGCACCACTGCGGTGCTGAATCCGTAGTGGCGTGTCGGCGACGAGCGCATCCAGCTGTTCGCGGTCGAGCTCGCCGGCGACCGAGGCGTGGTAGCCGACGGCCCGGATCCAGCCGTCGGGTCCCGGGACTGCGGTCGCAAGTGCCTGTGCCAGTTGCGCTTTCGTCCGTACCCGGGGCGGTCCGACCGCGAGGGAGTCGAGCGCCGCCGCCATTGCCCGTAGGTGCAGGTGGTGGTCGTGCAGTCCGGGCAGCACCGCACCGCCCTCCACGTCGAGCACGTGCTCGGAGCCCAGTGGGTCCAGCCTGTCGGCGATGTCAACGATCCGCTCGTCGACCCGGACGTCGGCGACGTGACCGTCCGGCAGAGTGGCCTGGCGAATCAGCATGTGGCGAGCCTGGCTTCGACCAATTCACGCACACGTTCGTTGTCGGCGCCGAGCTCGGCAGCCGGCTGCCGCGGTGGCTTCGGAACCCGCGGTGGCGCGTCAACGCTCTGCGCCGCCGCGAGCGGCAACGCCGCATAGCTCGCCGCAACCTCCGCGAGGGACACCTCGACGATCTCGCCACCGCCGCGCCCGAGCGCGTCGAGGACGGCCAGCGCGGCCTCCAACCCGGTCAACGGGTCGGCGATCGCGTCACCGACGAACACCGGACTCGGATCGTCGTTGTGCTCCTCGCGTGCGCGGTATCTGTTGTGCTCCTCGCGTGCGCGGTATCTGTTGCGCTCCTCGCGTCCGCGGTGCCGACGAGGCCGCCCGCGACGGCGGCATCGTCACCGAAGGCGACGCGGTTGGCGCGCTCCCCCTCGGTGCCGTAGCCGGTGACGCGCAACCAGACTCGGCCCGGCCTTCCGGGCACCTGGTCGGGACCGAGGCCGCGGCGGGCCAGTGCTGTGGGCCGGGAACCCTCGATCACCACGTCGGCGACTTCGAGTAGCGGCCGCAGTTCGTCGTCGCGGAAATCGATGGCGTAGGACAGCTTTGACGAGTTCATCCAGTCGAAGAATCGCGGGTCGCCCCGACGGGTGCCGTCGGGCCTGCCGCGGCCTTCGACCTTGATGACGGTTGCGCCCGCGGCGGCCAGCAGTTGGCCGCACAGCGGCCCGGCCCACATCGAGGACAGGTCGGCAATCAGCAGTTCGGAAAGGGCCCTGGAAGCCCTCCGCCGCCCACGAGGAACGAATCTCGGTGCAGCGGCGGCGATTTCGCCCAGCACCGCGGCGGGCAGGGCGAGCAGCCGCGCCCGTTCGACGAACTCGGCCGCCCGTCGGTTCGCGGCGGCATCGGTCAGCGCCTGCCATGGATCCGCGGGCTGCCCGGCCAACTCGAGGAGGGCCGGTACGGTTTCGACGTCGTCGGTACGGGACAGGGTCAGTGCGCACCAGCCGTCCCGGGTGGCCAGCAAGCGCGTGGAGCCGCCTGCCGAGATTCGCCCGGCGGGTGCAAGCCCGAGCATTGCCGCCCGGCCGGTGAGGATTTGGTCGGCATCGACGGTCAGCATGCCGTCGAGGTCGGCGGCCCTACGGCCGATGTCGCGGGCTACCCGCCGCGCTCCGGCAAGCACGGCATCGGGGATGGCCAACGAGCCCACCAGCACATTCTGCACGGAACTACCTGGATTCGATCGCGTCGACCAAACCCCAGTCGAGTGCGGTGGCCGCATCGATCAGGCGACCGGACAGCACCAGATACGCGGTGCGCCATCGGCCGATGCGTCGGGTCACGCTCACGGTTCCGCCCGCGCCGGGGATCAGCCCGATCGCCAGTTCGGGCAGGCCAAGCACCGAATCTTGGTGCGCCTCAATCCATCCGCAGAACGCGGCCATCTCCAGTCCGCTGCCCAGTACCTGGCCGTGCACGCGCGCCCGGCAGCGCCGGCCCAGCCGGGTGGCGAGTTCGTCGAGCACCAGTGCGGGGCTGTGCCGGACGCGTGCGACGTGGGCGCTCGCCGGGTCGGCGAACGAGCCGAATTCGGCGAGGTCACCACCGCTGCAGAATGACGGACCGTTGCCGGTCAGCAGCACTTCTTCGACCGACGGGTCGAAGCGAGCCACATCGAGGGCCTCCAACAGCGCGGCGCGGGCATCGTTGGAGAACGCGTTGTGCCGCCCCGGCCGGTTGAACCGGATGTGCACGGCGTTGCCGTCACGGTCGGCGACCACGGGATCCGGTATGACGGGCGCCGTGGCGGGTCCTCGCAGCTCGAGCCATGCGGCGAACTCCCCGCCCGATTGTAGCGTCGAGTACGCAAGCGACTCCATGATCACTCCGGTCAGTGCGGGAGCGATCGGATCGACCGCCCGCAACACCTCGTCACACACGGTGGCGGCCTGCGGCCAGGTCTGGACGCGGGTGATGAGTTCGGCGATCGCGGCCGCCGTCGACTCGACGGTGACCACTCGCCTGTCGGCGACCACGTCCTCGCTGAGAGTGACGGCGACTTGCTGCAACCACGGTTGCGCCCGCGAAGACGCGATGTCAGCCGCGGATCCGACCGCGATCATTATCGGGGCGTCCGGCGCCGACAGACACGTCGGCGGATCGGCAAGATCGACGACTGCTAGCACCGAATCTCTGCGGGTATACCGCTACACCGGGTCGAACGACGAGATGAGCCAGGCGCCGTCGACCTTCTTGAGGGTGACCCGCACACTGCTGTTGGTGAAGCTCGCGTCGGGCCGGTCCGCGCTTTGGGTGGTCTGGTTGATGAAGACCAGCACCACAGCCGAGTCAGGGTTCAGTTCGGACACCGCGGCGCGAACGACGGACGCCGTGGTCTTCACGGATTTCTGCTTGGCCGCCGGCGTGACGATCTGTTCGGTGAACTGCGTGTAATACGACAGGAAGTCGCCGGTGAGTTTGCTTTTCGCCGTCGCGAAGTCTTTGTCGAGGCTCTCCGGCGCATACGACAGGATCGCGACCGTGCCGTCGGACGCGGCCTTGATTGCCGACTTCTCCGCGGCGTCGTTGGTCTGCCGATCCGGCTGGTACTGGAAGACGAACATCCACGAAGCCAGCCCGGCGGCCGCGACGAGTGCCACGGCCAGAGCGACCGCGAGCCAGTGCTTCCGAACGCCTCGGGACGCGCGTCCGATTACATCCCGCTTCTGCTTGGGTGATGCGTCGCTTTCGATGGCTTCGGCCTCGGTACCACTGGCCGTCGGCTCCTTGCCGTCGGTCACATCGGTGTCGTGCGGTGCGGTCACGGTACGAACTCAACTTTCGACATCTTCATCTGGCCGCCGTCTCGGGCCAGGTTCACGCTGAGTCGCCACGACCGGGGCTCCTGCTTGGCGCCTGCGGCATTGGTGACCTTCGACGAGGCCGCGACGATCACGGTCGCGGTGTCGTCGGTCATCGACTCAACGGCCACGCCGGTCACGGTGGTCTCGGTGACCGCCTTCGACTCGACCGCTACCTTGGCGAAATCCTCCGCCTGGTTCTGGAAGTCCTGTTTGAACTGACCCGTCGAATTGTCGATGATGCGCTGCACGTCCTCTTTGGCCTTGTTGTAGTCCAGCGACATCAGTGTCACGACACCCTGGCGGGCGGCCGCGGCGAACTCGGCAGTCCGCTGCCGCTCGGCTTGCGCCTGACGGTTATACCAGTACATGTACCCGCAGCCGGCCAACAGCGCGGCGATGACGACGATCGTCACGGTGGCGGCAACGGCCCTCCACGACGGCAGCGGTATCCGCAGTCGTCTCCGCTCCTTGGCGGGTTTCTCTTCGGATTCTTCGGTCGCGTCTGCTTCTTGCGCGGGTTCCGTTTCTTCAGCTTCATCGACGACGCTGTCCTTGACGAGGCTGACCTTTTCGTCGTCCTTGTCGTCCTGGTCGTCCTGCGCGTCGTTCTTGTCGGTGTCATCCGACGTCTCCGGCTCAGGCGTCGTGACGGATCCGGTTGCCTCATCCGAGTCTGCCGCCTTTGTGGCCTCGGCTTCGCGGCGCAGCCGCAGGGCTCGAGCGCGAGCGCGGGCCGCTGCGGCGATCGCTTCGGCTTCGGCCGCCTCGGCCTCCGCCTCCTCCGCAAGGGCGAGCGCGTCGGCGGCGGCGGAGTTTGCCCCGTTGGACGGGTCGTCGACGTGGTCGCCGTTCAGCTCCGGCGGAGTCTGCTTCCAGGACCGCATGCAACCTCCTGTCCGGTAAGCACTTTGCTCAATGAGAATGGCATTTTCTATTTTCGGTATCGCCGCGACGATACAGGATGCACACAACTACGGAAAACAAGCATGTCCTGCGGAAATGCTATTTACGTGCTGTGCGGGCGCTTAGCGCTATCTGTCGGTCAACTGATCCTTCATCACTTTGCCTGTCGCGTTCAGCGGCAGCTCGTCCAGAAACTCTACGTACCGCGGCACCTTGAATCCAGCCATCCGGTCCCGGCTCCAGGCAATCAATTCGTTGGCGGTCACTTCACCATTTGGGCCGCCCTTGAGCACCACAAACGCCTTGCCGACCTGCCCGAGGCGGTCGTCGGGAACGCCGATCACCGCCGCCTGGGCGACGGCCGGGTGCTCGAGCAGGAAGCCTTCGATCTCGGCGGGATAGGCGTTGAAGCCGCCGACGATGAACATGTCCTTTTTACGGCCGACGATAAGGAGCCGGCCGTCGTCGTTGAAGTTGCCGAGGTCGCCGGTGTGCAGCCAGCCGTCGTCGTCGATCGCCTCGGCGGTCGCTACGGGATCGTCGAGGTAGCCCTGCATCACGCTGTACCCGCGGACCAGGACCTCGCCGTCGTCGGCGATTCGCACCTCGATCCCGTCGCATGGCACACCGGCGGTGGTGGCGATGTCCTCGAATGAATCTCCCGGTCGGGACAGCGTCACGGTGCCCGCCTCGGTCAGGCCGTAACCGGTCGCCAGGGTCTGGAACGGCAGTTCCTCGTGCACCCGCCGGACCAGTTCGACGGGTATGTCGGCGGCGCCGGTGACACCTGCGCGCAGGGTAGCCAGCTTGCTCTTGTCGTCGACGGCCAACAGCGAGTGATACAGCGTGGGTGGGCCGGGCAACATGGTGATCCGCTCGGCCGCAATGAGTTCCACCACGCGGTCGACGTCGAAGACCGACACCGGCACCATCGTTGCGCCACGGATGAACGACGAAATCAGCCCGGCCTTGTACCCGAACGTATGGAAGTACGGGTTGACCATCAGATAGCGATCGCCCTCGCGCAGGTCGGCCAGCTCACACCATTCCGCGTACAGGCGAAGATTCTGGCGGTGATTCATCATCACGCCCTTGGGCCTGCCGGTGGTACCCGACGTATAGATGATGTCGGAGACGTCGTCACCGGTCACGTCGCGCGCGAACGGCGAACCGCTGGAAAGGAAGTCGGATTTCAGGTCCACGACCGGCACGCCGCCGGGTGCGGTGTAGTCCAGGCCGAGGAATCCCTTCTGCACAAGCACCGCCTTGGCCCCACTGCGGCCGATGATGTCGGCCGCTTCCTCCGCCTTGAACCTTGTGTTGACCGGCACCAGCACGCCGCCTGCGGTCAGCAACCCGAACGCCGCGATCATCCACTCCGCGGAGTTGGGCGCCCAGATCGCGACCCGCTCCCCCTTTTGGATACCGAGCTCGGCGAATGCGCCAGCGGCGCAACGGATCCGCTCGACAACCTCGGTGTAATTGAGGCGCAGCGGACCGTCGACGACCGCCTCGGCATCGCCGAAGCGGTCCGCCGCGCTCAAGACCATCTCGGGGATGGTCTCCCACAGTGTTTGTCCGGCTCGGCCGACGTCTCACACCGATGACGAGCCGGGACAGGTTGCCGCCCATGATCTTCGCCTGGTCTGCGACGGCAGGTGCTCGAGCGCGTGCGCATAGTGGGTCGGCTGCGCCAGGCCCTCGGGGTGCGGGTAATCGGAGCCGTACAGCACTCGGTCCACGCCGATGAGATTGATCAGGTCGTCGATGCCCTCCTCGTAGAACGGGCTGACGTGGATGCGGTTCTTGATCTCCTCGATCGGGTTGCCCGGGGAAGCCTCGGGCGCCTTCTTGTACACGTCGGCCATGCTGTCGAGCAGCGGGAACATCCACTTCGAACCGGCCTCGATGACCGCGACCTTGAGCTTCGGGAATGCGGTACAGCGCGCCGTGAATCACCCAGGAGGCCACTGCATCCTGGACCGGACGCCACTCATTGAGCATCGAGAACGCGTTGGTCTGGAACGGGCAGCATCTCCTGGCGTCGCCGCCGTCCCACTCGGACGCTGTAGCGCGAGTAACCGCTGTCGCTGGAGTGCATCGCGACGAGCACGTCGTGTTCGACGCAACGCTGCCAGAACGGGTCGAACTCGGGCAGAGCGTACGACCGCGGCCCGCGAAGCCGGGCACCGGAGCCGGGCGGATCAGGATGGCGCGGGCACCGCGCATGACCACCCAGTCCAGCTCCTCGATGGCCTTCTCGACGATGGGCAGGGTGACGACAGGCGTCGTGAAGATGCGGTTCTGGTAGTTGAACCCCCAGACCTCGTCGAGCCACTGGTTCAGCGCATGCACGACGACGTGGATGCGCGACCGGGTCGTCGCGCAGCCGCTCCTCGACCAGGCTGGCCAGTGTCGGGAACATCAGCGTGCGGTCGAGGCCGAGCTCGTTCATGAGCTCCAGGCGCGGACCGGGCTCGCGGAACGCCGGGATCGCCGCGCATCGGCTCGCCGAACAGCTCGCGCCGGCTCTTGCCCTCGGGATTGCCGTACTTGAAGTACTCCTCCATGGCGCCGGGTTTCGCGACGACCGCGAAGGTGGGGTTGGGGATGTAGTTGCTGATCTGTCCGCGGAAGGCGATCTTGGTGCGCCCGTTGACCTGGACGTACTGGACGACGTCCTTGTACTCCTTGGGCAGGTACTTGGTCAGCGCCTCTTCAGTCTCGTAGAGGTGGTTGTCCGCGTCAAAGAGCGGAAAGCGGTTATATCGGCCTTCGATGAGGGGCGACGACATGGGGAAGACTCCTTTTCTTATCGAGAGAATCTTATTCTCACTTTCGACATGCCGCAATGTCCTGCCGGACCTTGAACTTCTGCACCTTGCCGCTTGCGGTGCGTGGGAAGTCGCCGACCCGATGCAGTTCCTCCGGCCATTTCTGGGTCGCCACGCCGGCGCCCTTGAAGTGGTCGCGAACCTCGTCGACGGTCGGCATGTCGTGACCCTCCCTGATGCGCAGCACCGCGGCCGCGCGCTCACCGAGACGGTCGTCGGGAGCCGCTACCACGACCGCCTCCACGACGGCGGGCATGCCCAGCAGCACCTCCTCGACCTCGAGCGCGCTGATGTTCTCGCCGCCGCGAATGATGACGTCGGACTTGCGGTCTGTAATGGTGAGGTACCCGTCGTCGTCGAGCACACCAACGTCACCCGTGCGGTACCAGCCGTCGTCATCGAATGCCCGCGCGGTCAGCTCGTCATCGGTGTAGCCAAGGCACAGATCGGGACCGCGACTGAAGATCTCGCCGTCGGGTCCCAACCGGATCTCCACTCCCGGCCTGACGTCTCCGTCGGTGAACAGCCGCTTGTCCTCGGGTGCGCTGCGGCGCGAACCGGTGATCGACGGATGTTCGGTGCTGCCGTACGAACGGAACACGAACATGCCCAGGTCCGCCAGCCGCTGGGTGACCGCCGCGGGAACCGTCGAGCCGCCGAGACCGACGGTCGTGAAGTGGCGCACGTGCTCCGGCGTGCACTTCGGGTGGTCCAAGCACGCTGGTGACGAAGTAGGGCGGCCCACCGCCGATCGACAGCCCATCGCTTTCGATCAACTCGAGCACCCGGCCCGGATCCCACACGTCACACAGATCGATCGGGGCCCCTTCCAGCACCGGGATCAGAAAGGCGCCGAGCATCCCGATGAAATGCCCGACCGGGGTGGCGGTCAGCTGCCTGCCCCGCTCGGGCGGGTAATTCTCGAGAAGCTGTCGAGTCTCGAAGCCGAGCGTCTGGTGGCTGTGGATGACACCCTTCGGATTGCTTGTGGTGCCCGACGTGAATGCGATCAGCGCCGGGCCCGCGGGATCGGCGTGCACGGTTCCGGTCATCGGCTCGTCGGCGAGCAGATCGTCAAGGTTTTCTCCAACCAGACCGACGATCGGCACGTCCGCGCACAGGTCGGGCTGGAACTTCATCCGTCCGAATTCCTCGGCGGTAATGAAGACCCTCGGCCGCGAGGTCGACACGATGTGACCGAGTTCTTTACGGCCGTAGAAGTGGACGATCGGCACAATCACCGCGCCGAGAAACGCGGACGCCCAGAACGCCACGGCCGCTTCCACCCAGTTCGGCAACTGGATGGCGATCACGTCGCCCGGCCCGACCCCGCGCGACCGCAGGCCCGCGGCCAGCCTGCGGGCCTGGATCTCCACGTCGCGGAAGGTGCCGGCGAAGGGCCGCACGGCGGAGTGCACATGGAATGTCGTGGTGGGGTTGGCCTGCAGCCCACCTGCCACGAGGTCGCCGAGAGTCTCCTGTGTCCACCACCCCTCAGCTATGTAGCGCTCTGCCAGCTCAGCAGGGATGTTTCGCATGAATTCCGCCGCTCCTCCGATTCGATTGCGATGCTATTCTCCGCTAGAGAGAATGCCAATACCGCACATGGAGAACGCTTGATGGTCGACCTCGAAACAAGTGATGGCCTCGCGGTCGATCACCATCGACCGGCCGCACGCCCGCAATGCCATCTCGCTGGAGACGATGGACCAGCTGGAGAAGGCGCTCGACGGGGCGGAGGGTGCAGCCGCCCTCGTCCTCACCGGGCGCGGGCGATCGCGCGTTCGTCTCGGGTGGCGACCTCAAGGAACTCAGCGCGCTGCGCACCGAAGCGGAAGCGTCGGCAATGGCGTTCCGGATGCGCACGATCTGCGATCGGATCGCCGGCTTCCCCGTTCCGACCATCGCCGCCCTCAACGGGCATGCCCTCGGCGGTGGCGCCGAATTCGCGGTGGCGGCCGACATCCGCCTTGCCGCCGACGACATCAAGATCGGCTTCAACCAGGTCGCGCTGGACATCATGCCCGCCTGGGGCGGCGCCGAGCGGCTGACAAAGCTGGTCGGCAGGAGTAGGGCACTGCTGCTGGCGGGCACCGGAACCGTGCTCGTCGCGGCCGAGGCCGAGCGCATCGGCCTGATCGACCGCGTGCTGCCGCGGGCCTCCTTCGACGAAGACTGGCGCGCCATCGCACGGTCACTGGCCACCCGACCAGCAGGCGAGATCAAGCGCGTGATCGATGGCGCTACCACCACCGAAGCTGTCGCGGCCTTTGCCCGGCTGTGGGTTTCGGATGAGCACTGGCAGGCCGCCGACGAGGTGATGAAGCGCGGCAAGTGATTACTTGCGTTGACTCTGCGTTCATGGCGGCGAAGTGCGAGTGACTGCCGCCGTCAGCGCAGAATCAACTACCCGCCGAGCACGCGGATCGGATCGCTGCCGTCCCAACTCGCCGCGGCATCGCGCATATACGCCGCATTGGCCTCCGTCGCTTCGGTGAGTTCGGAGATCTCGATGACCGCCGCGGGCGCATCGGGCGATTCGACGTAGGCGAAACGCACGCCGAAACCCTCGCCACCCGACCACACCACGGTCCAGCCCGCCTTCTCGACTTCGCGCATGGTGCCTTCGAAATCGGTTGTCCAGTAAGCCAACTGCTGATACCCGGGGCCGTTGGCCGCGAGGAACTCGGTGAAGATGCTGGGTGTGTCATCCAGCTGCTGGATCAACTCGAGTTGCAGTTCGCCGCTGTTCGACCATGCCACCGAGAGAGTGGTTTCACAGGGTTCACCGCGGTAGCGCACGCTCATCGGCAGCCCGCGCATCACGAACCATGGACCGACGCCGAGCTCCGACCAGCCGGCGATCGCACGGTCGAGATCGGTGACGACGTAACCGATCTGGCGAATCGGGCCAGGCAACACGCTCATGAGGGATGCACGACGACGCGTGGCGGCCCCTGGCCCTTGCGCACCTGGTCGATTGCCTCGGGCACTTCATCGAGGCCGATGGTTCGCCCGATGCTCGGCGACGGATCCAGCCGACCATCGGCGACCGCGTCCAGCGTCCCGTACCAATCCTGCGGATGCGGGCCGCCGCCGAATTGGATCGTCATGCCCTTGTGCGTGGCATCGGTGCAGTCGATCGTGCCCGCGTCGTACCAACCGCCCGCGACGTACACGCGCGCCATGAACTCGCACGAGTCGACGATGCTCTGCAGCAGCCCGTTCTTACCAACGCATTCGAAGATGACCTGTGGCGTCTGAATCCCGTTGCTCCTGAACGTCTCCCGCCACACCTCATACGGGTCGCTGTTGGCCGGGTTGACCAGGACGTCCGCGCCGAACTTCTTGGCGTATGCGAGCCTGTCGTCGCTGTAGTCCGACACCACGATCGGGCCGACACCCCGCGCGGCCAGCGCGGCCACGGTCGACAGGCCGATCGCGCCCGCACCGATGACCAGCGGCAGCTCACCCGGCCCGATGCCCGAACAGCGAACGTAGAACTCCCCCACCGCAAAAGCGTCCACCACCGCGACCGGGTCGTTCGGGACGCCGTCTGGCACCTTCCGCGACATCACTTCCGATACGACCATCAGCTCGCCGAACGCCCCAGGTGCGTCGGGGTGATGCCCGATGACCAACGGCTCCTGGCCTGCCCGGATCAGGATCGGCATGCTGGTAACGCGCGTGCCGAGCGGGAAGTCCCCCGAGCAGTCCGGCCCATGACCCACCACCTCGCCGACGAACTCGTGGCCCATGATGGTGTCGCGGTCGGAGTCCCACACGAACCGCGGCGCCGAATTCGGGTGGTCCATGTAGTGGACGTCCGACGCGCAGATCGCCGCGGACAGCGGCTTGATCAGAAGTTCTCCCGGGCCGGGTACCGGATCGGCCGTCTCCCGAACCTGCAGCCGACCGTCGCGCAAGACCACCGCCCGCATCAGCCTGCGGTCCCTTGCTTGGTGGCGGAGTCAATGGAAGCGGTGCTCATGAGCTCGACCAACGTGCGCCGGTCGGCGGTCCATACCATCGATGCCATGGTTCGATTGCTCTCTCCCACAGGATAAGTCGGTCCGTTGCCGATGTTTTCGATGATCTCTCGCGCTGCGTCCTCGGAAAGCATGACCGTGGTCGGGTCGTACGGAAAACCCATCCGCTGGAACGCCTCGGTGTAGGTCATGCCAAGCGGGGTGCAGCACACGTCGACCCCGTGGGGGCGCAGTTCGGCCCACAGCCCTTCGGCGAAGTTGACATTGAACGCCTTCACCGCGGAATACACGGCGAGCAGGGAGGCCCCGGCCAGGCAGGCGAGAGATCCGACCAGGACGATGCCGCCCCGACCGCGCTCGCGCATGGCGGGGGCGAAGTGCCGGGCCAGCGCGACCGGACCGATGCACGCCAGCTTGATCTGCTTCAGCGAATCCTCGAACGAGTCGTCGAGAAACTCCACCGTCCGGTTCGCGGCACCGGCGTTGTAGATGAGCAGTCCGACTTCGAGCCCATCGGTCGCCTCGGCCACCCGTTCACCGACGTCCTGTTCGGTCAGGTCCAACATCAGCGGCCGCGCCTCGACGCCGTGGCGCTCGCGCACACCGGCCGCAAGCTCGTCCAACTTCGGTCCGTTGCGCGCGATCAGCACGAGATCCAGTCCGCGCTCGGCCAATTGGTCGGCCAGGCTGGCGCCGACTCCCTCGGACGCGCCTGCGATGACGGCCCACCGTCCGTACTTGTGTGCGAAATCCTCGGTCACGCCTGCTGGCCCGTCGTCGCCGCGGCACGGCCGCCACCGGTGAGCATCCGTGGCGTGTGGGTGACCCGGCGGCGGATGCGCCAACCGCCGGCGCCGCGCACCAGTTCGTCGTCGTAGTGGCCGACGACGTCGACCCAGATGGCGTCGTCGTCGGGCGTCACCATGAGCACGGCGTGCACATAGGTCCGCGCGGTCGCGGTGTCGCCATCGACTGAGATGACGAAGTTCGACAACCGGTGATAGGTGGACCCCATCGGGTTGTGCACCTGCGCGAACAGGTCGGTGAAGACGTCCGGATCGGTGAAGTGTCCGACCTCGCCGTAATCGAGGTCGACTTCGTCGGTCCAGCAGCTGCGGAACAGCGGCCAGTCCTTGGAGTCGATTCCCGTGGCGTAGCTGACCAGCAGCTCGGTGATCTGCGCTTTGTCGGCATCCACGCGGGAAGGCTAGCCGATAAGTTAGACTCGGGTCAACTATTGAATCTGCCCGAAAGCCATGTAAATGACTGAGATTGCCCGAGGTTCAGTTGCTGACCAGGGTCAGCGTCGCGCCTCGTTTCAGCAGGCTCGCTCACACGCGACGAAGCAGTCGCTGGTGCAGGCCGCGTTGGCGCTGTGGCGGGCGAACGGCTATGCGCGCACGACGGTCGCCGACATCTGCCGGGCGGCGGGTGTGTCGAAGGCGTTGTTCTACTTCTATTTCCCGCGCAAGGAAGATGTCCTCTTTGAGGTCGGCGTGCTGTCGACGGACGCGGCCCATCGCACGGCCACCGAGATGCTGCGCAAGCCGTACGAGGTGCCTGCCGTGATCAACGCCGTACTCGAGACGCTCGAGGAAACGATGCGCGGCAGCACGCCGGAACTCCTCATGGAGGCGATCCTCGAGGGCTACCGCCAGGCGATCGCGGGCCACGACCACCTCGAGCGCACCTCGGTGATCTTCGCCGAGGTGTTTGACCGGGCCATCGCCGACGGCAAACTCCCTGCCGACTTCGAGGTCGCCCATGTCGCGACCGTCGCTCAGTCGTTGGTCAGCGAGGGTGGCCGGCACTGGGCGGCCGGTCGCTATGAGGGCCGGTCGTTCGCCGAAGTGGTCGGCCGCGACATCTCCGCCCTCGTCGCCGGCTACAGCGCGCGCCCCGATTAAGGACCGCGTGTTCTCTCTAGACGAGAATGCCATTTCCGATTACTGTCAATCGGGTGTCGATACAGCAGAAGGCGCTCGCGCCCGAGATCTCTACCTGGCCCGACGAGAACCCGCAGCTGATCGGAAGCCGGTGCGGCGCGTGCGGCGCCACCACCTTCCCCGTCCAGCAGCACTGCCCGAAGTGCAGCGCCAGCCAGATGTCCGAGGTGAAGCTGCCACGGCGCGGCACGCTGGTGGCGTGGACCACCCAGGGCTTCCCGCCGGGGGCGCCGTACAAGGGCCCCACTGGTAAGGACTTCGTCCCCTTCGGAGTGGGGCTGGTTCAGCTCGACGACGTGATCAGGGTCGAGGGTCGGCTCACCGAGAACGACCCGAAGAAATTGCAGTTCGGCATGGACGTCGAGCTGACCATGGTGCCCTTCACCACCGACGAGGAAGGCAACGAGCTCGTGACGTTCGCCTTCCAGCCGGTGTGAAACGAGAGGAACTGTCGAAATGAACGACGTCGCAATCATCGGCGTGGGGCTGCATCCGTTCGGCCGGTTCGACAAGACGGCCATGGAGATGGGCGCCGAAGCGATCCAGGCCGCGCTCGCCGACGCGGGCGTCGACTGGAAAGACATCCAGTTCGGCTTCGGCGGCAGCTATGAGGTCTCCAACCCGGACGCGGTGACCCGGCTGGTCGGCCTGACCGGCATCACCTTCACGAACGTTTTCAACGCCTGCGCCACCGCAGCGTCGGCGATTCAGCAGACCGCCGACACCATCCGGCTGGGCAAGTACGATATCGGCATCGCCATCGGGCTGGACAAGCATCCGCGCGGCGCGTTCACCGACGACCCGGCCAAGCTGGCACTGCCGCAGTGGTACGCCGAGAACGGGCAGTTCGTCACCACGAAGTTCTTCGGGATGAAGGCCAACCACTACATGAACAAACACGGCATCTCGCAGGAGACACTGGCCAAGGTGGCCGCCAAGAACTTCCGCAACGGGGCGCTGAATCCGAATGCCTTCCGGCGCAAGCCGATTCCCGAGGATGAGATCCTCAACTCTGCGGTGCTGAACTACCCGCTGACGCAGTACATGTTCTGTGCCCCCGACGAAGGTGCGGCCGCGGTGATCATGTGCCGGGGTGACATCGCGCATCGCTTCACCAAGAAGCCGGTCTACGTGCGCGCCACCGAGATCCGCACCCGCCGTTTCGGCGCCTACGAGGTGCACGCCACCTTTGCGCCGCTCGAGGAGGATTCGTCACCCACGGTGTACGCCGCCCGGGCCGCATACGAGCAGGCGGGCATCGGTCCCGACGACATCGACGTGGCCCAGCTGCAGGACACCGACGCGGGCGCGGAGGTGATCCACATGGCCGAGACCGGTCTGTGCGCCGACGGTGAACAGGAGAAGCTGCTCGCCGACGGCGCCACCGAGATCCACGGCACGATGCCGGTCAACACCGACGGCGGGCTGATCGCCAACGGCGAACCGATCGGCGCCTCAGGGCTGCGGCAGGTCCACGAGCTCGTGCGCCAGCTGCGTGGCGAGGCCGGCGAACGCCAGGTGCCGGGCGAGCCGAAGGTCGGTCTGGCGCAGGTCTACGGCGCGCCGGGCACAGCGTCCGCGACGATCCTCTCGCGCTAGTAGAGGCGTCGATCGGCCGAGGTCCCAACACTTTTCGCTCCTCACGTGCGCATGCAAACCGTCGCCGACACCGTCAACCGGTACATCGAGCTGCTCGCAGCGGGCAGCGCCGATGAGCTCGCCGGGCTCTACACGCCGGATGCCACCGTGGAGGACCCGGTCGGCAGCGGTGTGCGCCGCGGCCACGACGCGATTCGCGAGCTGTACAGCCGCTTCGAAAAGCTGGACCGCACAGCCGAACTCGTGTCGGTACACATCGTGGCCAATGAGGCGGCGTTTCTGGCACGCCTCACCGTCATCTCCGAAGGCAGCCGTACCCAGATAGACGGGATCGACGTGATGACGTTCGACGACGATGCCCGGATCACGTCGATGCGGGCGTTCTGGTCCGCACCACACGTCACCTGTCGCTAGGAACGAAGATGCCCGGACTCGGTGTCGGAATCATGCACAACACCATCAATTCGAAGTACGGCCCGAAGCCACCGGTGCAGGCCGACTACCTGACCGCGGTGGCGTGCGGGGCCGACTCCTTCTGGGTTGCCGACCATCTCAATTCGGTGCTGCCGCCGTCGATGTGGAAGCCCAAGTACGTGGGCGCCGCCCGGGTGATCCCGAAGATGGACGCGCATCTGGAGCCGTGGACGATGTTGGGCTACCTGGCCGCCAAGAACAACCTCCGCCGGATGCGCCTCGGCGTGGCCGTCACCGACACCGGCCGGCGCAATCCCGCGGTCACCGCCCAGGCCGCCGCCACGCTGCACCTCCTGACCCGCGGTCGAGCGGTCCTCGGCATCGGAACCGGTGAGAAGGAAAGCAACGCACCGTATGGCGTGGACTGGTCAAAGCCGGTGGCACGCTTCGAGGAAGCGCTCGCCACCATTCGCGCGCTATGGAACTCCAACGGAGAGCTGGTCACCAGGGACTCGCCATTCTTTCCGTTGCACAAGGCGCCGTTCGCACTCCCCCCATACAAGGGCAAGTGGCCGGAGATCTGGGTTGCGGCACACGGGCCTCGCATGATCCGGGCGACCGGGCGCTACGCCGACGGCTGGTTCCCGGGCACGACGAGAGCGGTGGAGTACGGCGAGCAGCTCACCGCGTTGCGAACGGCGGCTTCGGATGCCGGGCGCAATCCGATAGAGATCAAGCCAGCGCTGATCCGATTCATCGTCACCGGCCGGTCGCGTGACGAGGTCGACGAGGTGATCGACTCCAACATCGCCAAGGTCTTTGCGCTCAACTGCACCGCCGACGCCTGGGCACGCCACGGTGTCGAGCATCCGCTCGGTGCGGGCTTCACCGGCTCCCAAGAGCTGATCCCTCAACTGATCGACGAACAGACCGCGCTGGCCTATGCCGCGAAGACCCCGCGCTCGCTGGTTGCAGAGCTGTTCACGGTGGGAACACCCGACGAGGTCGTCGACCAGATCGCCGAATTCCGTGACCATGGCTTGCGCTATCTCGTCGTGGGCAATGCCGGCGCGATCCAGCCGAGTCTCAGCAAGAGCGCAGCAACCACTGCGCCGTACGTCAAAGTGGTGCGCGCGCTGCGGCGGTTGTAGCTTCGCGCGGCCGACAGCAAATCATTTGATCGTTGCTTGCCGATCGGCTACTGTCGGGATAGCCGATCGGCTAGCCAGCCCAGCCCCGTCACCGAAGGAGATTCGATGCAGATTCTTGCTGAAGCCGAGGACCTGCCGAAAACGGCGAACATCAAGACCCAACTGATCAGCCTCTGGACCGTGCCGATCTTCGGCACGGTGCTGCTGATCGCATTCCTCGCGTTCCCGGGGTTCTTCCCCCCGATGTCGCCGGACATGACCGCCGAGCAGGTCGCCGCGTTCTACGCCGAGAACAAGGCGATGGTCTGGTTCACCATGATCACCTTCAACATCTGCGGCATCATGCTGCTCCCGCTGTTCATGGTGATCGTGGTCCAGATGAAGCGGATGGCGACGCAGAGCCACGTCTTTGCCTACTGCTATCTGACCGCCGCGGTGAGCGGCGCGACGCTGTTCGCGCTCGCCGACATCTTCTTCCTTACTGCGGCGTTCCGGCCCGGCCGCAATCCCGAGCTCGTGATGCTGCTCAACGACATGGCGTGGATCATCTTCATCGCGCCGGTCGGCGCGCTCGTCGCGATGAACCTGCTGCTGGCGGCCGCGATCTACTTCGACGATGCGCCCAATCCGGTGTTTCCGCGGTGGGTCGGGCACTACTCCCTCGCCACGGCAGTGGCGATGGCGCCTGCCGTCGGGGCCGCGATCTTCAAGACCGGCCCGCTGGCCTGGGACGGTGCGGTGTCGTTCTGGCTGCGCAACGGCTCATTCGCGCTCTTCGTTCTCGTGATGTTCTTCGTGCTGAGGTCGGTGCTCCACCGCCAGGCCGTCGAGGAAGGGGTCGCAGAACAATGAGCAGCGCGGTCTCCACGGCCAAGGCGTCGAACACCGAACTCGTCGACACCGAACCTCCGACCCGGGCGGGCAAGCGCGACGTCTGGATCGTGTTCTGGATCGTCCCCGCCTTCTACACGGCGTTCGGAATCATCTTCTTCGCACTGGCCAGAGTCATGCCGCCGCCCCGGCCGGATGTCACCACCGATCAGATGGTGGATTTCTTCCACGCGCACTCCACGACGATCAAGATCGGGTTCGGGATTCTGGTGCTCATCGTCGGGGGTGCCGGGGTGGCCAACGGCATCGTCATGTACCACATCAAACGGATGACCGTAGGCTCCGTTCTCGGATACGCGTATATGGGTTCGTTGGCGATCGGCGCACTGCCGGGCTGCCTGTTGGTGGCATTCTGCTTCCTCACCGCGGTGTACCGCCCCGATCGCGATCCGGAACTGCTCGCCCTTCTCTACGACCTCGGGCTGCTGTCCTACGTCGGATCTCTGGGCTGCTTCACCACCGCCTGGATCGCGTTCGCGATCGCGATTCTCTACGACAAGAACCAGATCTTCCCGAAATGGTTTGCCTACGTGACCGTCTGGCAGATCGTCACCGAAGTCATGGCCGTACCGGTGTTCATCTCGAAGGCGGGCCCGTTCGCGTGGAATGGATCGATCGCCTTCTGGGAGGGCACCGTCATCTTCGGTATCTGGATATCGTGCCTGATCGTCCTGCTCAAGAAGGCGAACGAACTTCAGCCCTCCGATGAGGCGCCGCTGCCATGACGAACACAGAGCAGACGGTGGCAGGCCTGGACACCGCCGCACCTGTCCTGTCGGCCGGCCGCACGGTTCACATGCCGGGCGACGGCGCCATGTGGGTGATGGTGCTCGGCGACTTCGTGTTCTTCGGCGCCTACTTCATCATCTTCATGATCCACCGCGCGATGGCGCCTCAGGAGTTCCTGGAGTCGCAGCAGCACCTCAATCTAACCATCGGTGTGCTGAACACCCTTGTGCTGCTTACCAGTTCGTGGTTCATCGCGCGCAGCGTACAGGCGGCTCGGGCCGGCGACCACGACGGGGCGCTGCGGCTGACCTATTTCGGCGGTGCGTGCGGGGTGTTGTTCATCCTGATCAAGGCCTACGAGTGGTCAGCGAAGATCGCCCAAGGCCACACCATGCCGAGCAACGAGTTCTTCATGTTCTATTACATGCTCACCGGCGTGCACCTCTTCCACGTCGGGCTCGGCCTGCTGATCCTGGGCATCGTGGTTCGCGAACTGCGCAACCCTCGGCGGCGCCGCATGTCCATGGTCGAGTCCGGCGCCACGTACTGGCACATGGTCGACCTGCTCTGGATTGTCATCTTCGGCCTGCTGTACGTGATGAGGTGAACGCGTGACGACGACCGTGGCGACAGAAAGCCGGCCGAAAGGCAACTCCACCCGAACCACCACCTACGTGTGGCTGATCCTGTCGGCCATCACCGTCATCTCGTGGTGGCTGGCACCCGCGGGCGGCCAGGCGGTGGCCAGCGTGCCGATAACCGTCGCCGTGGTGCTACTGGGCTTCGTCAAGGGGCGGATGATCATTCGGTACTTCATGGAAGTCCGGACGGCCCCGCGGTGGCTGAAGGTCTCCACCGATGCCTGGCTCATCGTCCTGTGGGCGGCGTTACTAGGCATCTACCTGTACTGAGCGCTCGTCGGGGTTTGCGCTCACCGCGGCCACGCCCGACCAGGATAGAGCCTGGAGACGTCACCCGGCTGGTACATCGTGCTGCACCAAGTGCAACATGCTGCGCTCGATGCGTCGTAACCAAGGACCACCGGCGAATGCAACAGCACCATGTGCAGTAAGGCCACGCCGAGCACGAGCGGTTACGCGTACGCGATCAAATTGCAGCTTATCCTGCTGCAGCAGAGGCAATTTCGATCTCTGGCCTATCGCCCATCCAGTTGCGTTAGCTGGCAGTTGGTTCCAGCGGTCGCGAGTAAATCGTTTCTGCCTTTCGCTCGCCTCGACCGAGCCGTCGTGGTGCACCTGGTTAGCGAAAGACTGTTCAACAAAGACATCGGCACACGGCTTTCGTCTCACCGCGCACCGTGCAGACCCCAGTTGACGCATGTTTAAGCCACCTGGCGCATGCAACACGCGCAGGCCCCCGGGGATGCAGCGGCTCAGCCCTCCTGGTAGCTCCATGTACGTAGTTGCTCGGCAATCTTGTCGAGATCGGGTTCTACGCCGGTGGCGACCCGGATTACGAAGTCGAAGCGTTCATCCTGCGGCGCGCTTATCCACTGACCGTTGATGGCCAGGAATGTCCGACAGGCTGTCCACGCAAGTCGCTTGTTTCCATCCACCAGCGCGTGGTTCCGTGCCAGGGAGTGCAGCAGCGCCGCGGCCTTGAAGTGCAGATCTGGGTAGGCATCCTGGCCGAACACCGACGCGCGGGGCCGCGCCAGAGCTGATTCAAGCAAGCCGTAGTCCCCGACCATGACGTCCCCACCGACGGCCTCGCGGGCAATTTCCAGCAGGTCGTCGAGATCCAGGTACTCGGTCACGCGTCCTTAAGGCGCTCCAGAACCCCGGCCTCCTCGCGCACTACGCGCTGCAGCGCCGCGGCAACCTTGGCCTTGTGCGCCCGCCGGGCGATGTACTCGTCGATGGCCGATAGCGCGACAGCCTGCATCGACCGCCCCTCGGCGGCGGCCTGCCGGCGCAGCGCTTCTGTCTGCTGATCACTGGTGCGCAGGGTCATTCCCATGACCTGAATGATACCAGATTGATACCACCATGCCGTGTGGAGGGAGGTTGGTATGTTGCGTCGCGGATTCCTGTTCATGGCGGCTCCGCTGCCGAGCGGGCGGTGGTTGGTGGGGTCAGTGGTGCAGGA
>CAWDAC010000057.1:0-63735 GCA_963800125.1 uncultured Actinomycetota bacterium
CAAGTCGACGCTGATTCAGCGCGTATCGGTCAAGGCCGCCGCGCAGGGTTGGCGAGTGCTGCTGTCAACCGCCGTCGAGGCGGAGGCGTCGGTGATCGGGCGCGGCGAGCGTCCCCAGGCCCGCGCGAGCGACGGTGCCCAGCGCTCCGCCGACAAAGATCGCCGCCAGTTCGCGGCGGTCGTGACCGAGCATGAGCGCAAAGTATGGCGGCAATTCACCCGACTGCAGGACACCGACATATCTGCGGGGAGCAGAATCGGTAACCATGGCGGCCCACCCCCGTGCCGGACAGCTGGCACAAGCCGAAGACCTTATCGATGTCGCGCATGTGGTGACGGCGTACTACACCAAACAGCCCGACCCCGACGACGTGGACCAGCAGGTGGCGTTCGGCACGTCCGGGCACCGCGGGTCGAGCCTGGACGCGGCGTTCAACGAAGCGCACATCCTGGCCACCACGCAGGCGATCGCCGAGTACCGGGCCGCACAGGGCACCACCGGGCCGCTGTTCATCGGCCGCGACACCCATGCGCTGTCCGAGCCGGCGTGGGCGTCGGCGCTGGAGGTGCTGGCGGCCAACGACGTTGTGGCGATGATCGATTCGGCCGACCGCTACACCCCGACGCCGGCGGTCAGCCACGCGATCCTGACGTTCAACCGCGGTCGCGACAGTGACCTGGCCGACGGCATCGTGGTCACTCCGTCGCACAACCCCCCGCGCGACGGTGGGTTCAAATACAACCCGCCCAACGGTGGACCCGCCGACACCGACGCCACCAGCGTGATCGCCAAACGCGCCAACGAGATCCTGCGCGACGGGCTGAAGGCGGTGAAACGGGTGCCCTTGGCCCGCGCGCTGCCGACCGCGCAGCGCTACGACTACATGGACGCCTACATCGACGACCTGCCAAGCGTCGTCGATGTGCACGCCATCCGCGCTGAAGGCATCCGCATCGGCGCCGATCCGCTGGGCGGCGCGAGTGTCGATTACTGGGGTGCGATCGCCGAGCGTCACAACCTGAACCTGACCGTGGTCAACCCGCTGGTCGACGCGACGTTTCGATTCATGACGCTGGACACCGACGGCAAGATCCGGATGGACTGCAGCTCACCCAACGCGATGGCGTCGCTGATCGCCAACCGCGACAAGTATCAGATCGCCACCGGCAACGACGCCGACTCCGACCGGCACGGCGTCGTCACTCCCGACGCCGGGCTGCTCAACCCGAACCACTACCTGGCGGTGGCGATCGACTACCTGTACAGCCACCGGCCCGAATGGCCGGGGTCGACCGCTGTCGGCAAGACCGCGGTCAGCTCGTCGATCATCGACCGCGTGGTGGCCGGGCTCGGGCGCAAGCTGGACGAGGTGCCGGTCGGCTTCAAGTGGTTTGTGGACGGATTGCTCAGCGGCACTATCGGTTTCGGCGGTGAGGAAAGTGCCGGGGCGTCGTTCCTGCGCCGTGACGGCTCCGTCTGGACCACCGATAAGGACGGCATCATTCTCGCGCTGCTGGCGTCGGAGATCCTCGCGGTGACCGGTTCGACGCCATCGCAGCGGTACGACGCACTGGCCGAAAAATACGGTGCGCCAACCTATGCCCGCATCGACGCGCCCGCCGACCGGGAGCAGAAGGCCCGGCTGGGCAAGCTCTCGCCCGAGCAGGTCACCGCCACCGAGCTGGCCGGGGAGCGATCACCGCCAAGCTGACCACCGCGCCGGGCAACGGCGCCCCGCTCGGGCGGGTTGAAGGTCACCACCGAGAACGCCTGGTTCGCGGCGCGCCCGTCGGGAACCGAGGACGTGTACAAGATCTACGCCGAATCGTTCCGCGGCCCGGAGCATCTCGCCGAGGTCCAGGAAGCCGCCCGCGAAGTGGTCAATAAGGTCATCGCGTGAGCTCGCCCGAGGAGGGTGACTGAACGGTTGCCACCGAACAGCGAAAGAGAAGCTGCCCGGCGAAGTCTGGGTGCTGATCGTCTCGAACGCGACCCGACGGTGCACACGGCGGAGTGTGCGCGGTTTCTGAGTTACGTCGTGCCTGGCCCGCAGCCGCAGGACTGCGGCTCGTGGGCAGGTGTTATCGGTGCAGACGGTTATCCACGGAACCGAGCGAGTTGCTACTCGAAGTATCGATCGCCAAAGCCGCCCGCTGGGCACGACCGGAAGCAGGGGCTGGACTCACTACCTGACCCCCGAAACTGTGTGGCACCAGCAGACAATGTGATGATCCGTTTGAGACCAGTGATGTCATACCGCGCCAGTACGGTCAAGAGGCCGGGTAACAGCTCGAGTTCCTGAGGGGCCGCAGTTGACCAATGGTGCTGGCGGCAAGTGCTTGCGGATCGCCGCGCTGGTCGGATCTGGGCAGCTGGTGCTGTTCGGTGAACTTCGTCGACTGAGGATCCCTGCCGACCTCTGGCGATCGTGGCTCACCGACCGGGGCATCATTGCCCGCTTCGAGTCGAAGCGATCGTTGTTTTTGTGCCTTTGCCGACGGTGTGCACGTTCGCGCCGGTGGTGGCCCGCGGCCTCGCGGCGCGCCGCCCCAGCCACAACAGCGTGATGATCACCGCGTAGTCACGCCGGCCCACCGCCGTGCGACGATCACAGCTACCAACCAGCGCCCGCTCCTCGACCGCCACCACCCCCAGCCCAGCCACCAGGCACAGCAGGTCCGGACGCGACCACTGAGCGGTGTCAGTGTTGACGACCGAGATGTAGCGGTCGGCGTGCTGAAGCCCGACGATGCTGATTTCAATGTCCCCGTGCAGTCGTCGTTGCGTTCGACAAGCACGGGAAAGGCCCCGCACCGAGCAGTTTGAGGTGCGGGGCCTTGTGGGGCGATTGTATCCGGCGGCACGCCGACGGAGAGGCCGGCCCGATGACGCCCGACCCCGCCGATACCTCACCTCGTTGGCGCCGACAAGTACCGCCTGAACGGCGCGTTGACCACACTCCCTGCAACCTCGTGCCGCACGGCCCGATTGCGTCGCAGCCCCACCGGACCCAGCACGACCAGCGCCGAGGCTTCGCCGTCGAGCACCGCGACCCGCCGATCCCAGAGACTGTCCCGCCGAAGGTGCCGAGGCGGCTGGCCACTGCCCTGTCGCCTGGCCACGCCGGCGCGATCGGCGCAATGACGTCTTCGAGCCCGTGGGAATGGCGTGGACACTACGGTGTGTATAGGGCGCGATGAGGCTGTAAACGAGACCGGACAACAGGGCGCGGCCCGAGCGGTCCGCCGTACAACACCACGCGGCTCCGCGCCGCGCCAAGCGAACGGGGTGGGTTGTGGTCGGTCGTATCGGAATTGATGACGTCGAGCCCGTCGTCTCGGGCGGAAGGTATCCGGCCAAGGCCGTCGTGGGCGAGGTGGTGCCGGTGCGGGCCACGGTGTGGCGGGAGGGCCACGACGCCGTGGCAGCCACCATGGTGGTGCGCTACCACGGCACCGCGAACCCGCAGCTCGTGGACGACCCGGCCCGGCCGGCGGCGCCCGAACCGGTGCCGATCGAGGATGTGGTCAGCCCAGCGGCACGGGTGAAGCCGCAGCTCATAACGATGTCCCCGGGCCGCACGCCGGACGTGTTCCACGGCCAGTTCGTTCCCGACAGCGTGGGTCTGTGGACGTTCCGGGTGGATGGCTGGGGCGATCCGATCGCCACGTGGCGGCGCGGGGTCACCGCCAAGCTCGACGCGGGGCAGGGTGAGGCGGAGCTGTCCAACGATCTGCTGGTCGGTGCGCGGCTGCTGGAACGCGCCGCCGCCGGCACGCCCCGCAAGCTGCGCGATCCGCTTTTGGAGGCGGCGGCCCGGCTGCGCGAGCCGGGCGACCCGTTCACCCGTGCCGGCGCGGCGCTGGCGCCCGAGGTCGTCGAACTGCTCGAGCAGTACCCGCTGCGCGAAGTACTCACGCGCGGTGAGCAATACGGCGTGTGGGTGGACCGGCCGCTGGCCCGGTTCGGTTCGTGGTATGAGTTCTTCCCCCGGTCCACCGGTGGCTGGGACAGCAACGGCAACCCGGTCCACGGGACGTTCGCGACCGCGACCAAGGCGCTGCCGCGCGTCGCCAAGATGGGTTTCGACGTGGTGTATCTGCCGCCGATCCACCCGATCGGCAAGGTGCACCGCAAGGGCCGCAACAACAGCGTGACCGCCGCCCCCAACGACGTGGGCTCACCGTGGGCGATCGGCAGCGAGGAGGGCGGCCACGACGCCGTGCACCCGGCACTCGGCACGATCGAGGACTTCGACGACTTCGTCGCCGCCGCACGCGACCAGGGTATGGAGATCGCGCTGGATCTCGCACTGCAGTGCGCGCCCGACCACCCGTGGGCCAAGGAGCATCCTGAGTGGTTCACCGTGCTGCCCGACGGGACGATCGCGTACGCGGAGAATCCACCCAAGAAGTACCAGGACATCTATCCGATCAACTTCGACAACGAACCGGCCGGGCTGTACGAAGAGGTGCTTCGGGTGGTGCGCTACTGGATATCGCACGGAATCAAGGTGTTTCGGGTCGACAACCCACACACCAAGCCGCCGAACTTCTGGGCGTGGCTGATCGGCGAGGTCAAGAACGAGGATCCCGACGTGTTGTTCCTGGCGGAGGCGTTCACCCGGCCGGCCCGCCTGTACGGACTGGCCAAACTCGGCTTCACCCAGTCCTACACGTACTTCACCTGGCGCACGTCGAGATCGGAACTCACCGAGTTCGGCGAGCAGATCGCCGAGCACGCCGACTACGCCCGGCCGAATCTGTTCGTCAACACTCCCGACATCCTGCATGCGAGCCTGCAGCACGGCGGCCCCGGCATGTTCGCGATCCGGGCGGTGCTGGCGTCGACGATGAGTTCGGCGTGGGGCGTGTACTCCGGTTACGAGCTTTTCGAGCACCGGCCGGTGCGCGAAGGCAGCGAGGAGTACCTGAACTCGGAGAAGTACGAGCTGCGCCCCCGCGATTTCGAGGCGGCGCTGGCCGATGGCGAATCGCTGGAGCCATTCCTGACCCGGCTCAACGAGATTCGCCGGGTGCATCCCGCGCTGCAACAACTGCGCACCATCACGTTCCACTACCCCGACAACGAGGCGATCATCGCCTACAGCAAGTTCGACCCGGTCACCGGTGATCAGGTGCTGATGGTGGTCACGCTCAACGCCTTCGGGCCCGAAGAGACCACGCTCTGGCTGGACATGGCCGCGCTGGGCATGGAGCCCTACGACCGGTTCTGGGTGCGCGACGAGATCACCGGAGAGGAATACCAATGGGGACAATCGAATTTCGTGCGCATCGAACCCGCCAAGGCGGTGGCTCACGTGCTGAACATGCCCCAGATACCGGCCGACCAACGACTGAAGCTACTGCGTAGGGAGTGACGGAAATGACGCGGACCAACCAACTCACCAGCCCGCACCTGCGGCCGCCTACGGCCGACCTGAACCGCTTGCTGGCCGGCGAGCACCACGACCCGCATTCGATCCTGGGCGCCCACGAATACGGCGACCACACGGTGGTGCGGGCCTACCGGCCCGCATGCTGTCCAGGTGGCGGCCCTGGTCGGCGGCGAGCGGTACGTGTTCAGCCACATCGAGTCCGGGCTGTTCGCGGTGGCGCTGCCGTTCACCAACCTGGCTGACTACCGGCTGGAGATCAGCTACGAGGGCGGCGGCGATTCGCCGGTTGTCCATGCGGTGGCCGATGCGTATCGGTTCCTGCCCACGCTGGGCGAGGTCGACCTGCACCTGTTCGCCGAGGGCCGCCACGAACGACTGTGGGAGGTGCTCGGCGCGCATCCGCGCAGCTTCACCACACCCGACGGCGTGGTGAACGGGGTGTCGTTCGCGGTGTGGGCGCCCAACGCCAAGGGCGTCAGCCTGATCGGAGAGTTCAACCACTGGGACGGTAACGAGGCCCAGTTGCGTGTGCTGGGGTCGACGGGCGTGTGGGAGTTGTTCTGGCCGGATTTCCCGGTGGGCGGGCTGTACAAATTCCGGGTACACGGTGCCGACGGGGCGGTCACCGACCGCGCCGACCCGATGGCCTTCGCCACCGAGGTGCCGCCGCAGACGGGGTCGCGGGTGACCGAGAGCTCCTACAGCTGGAGCGACGACGAGTGGATGGCGCAGCGCGCTGCGCTCAACCCGGTGTTCGAGCCGATGAGCACCTACGAGGTGCACCTGATGTCGTGGCGACCCGGGCTGAGCTATCGCCAACTGGCCGACGAGCTCACCGAATACGTTGTCGCCCAGGGCTTCACCCATGTCGAGTTGATGCCGGTGGCCGAGCATCCGTTCGGCGGGTCGTGGGGCTATCAGGTCACCTCGTACTACGCGCCGACGTCACGGCTGGGCACCCCCGACGACTTCCGCTTCCTGGTGGACAGGCTGCATCAGGCCGGCATCGGCGTGATCGTGGACTGGGTGCCGGCGCACTTCCCGAAAGACGCCTGGGCGCTGGGCCGGTTCGACGGCACAGCGCTCTACGAGCACTCCGACCCGCACCGTGGTGAGCAGCTCGACTGGGGCACCTATGTGTTCGACTTCGGCCGCGCCGAGGTGCGCAACTTCCTGGTGGCCAACGCGCTGTACTGGCTGCAGGAGTTCCACGTCGACGGTCTGCGGGTGGACGCCGTCGCCTCGATGCTCTACCTGGACTACTCGCGGCCGGCGGGCGGCTGGACGCCGAATGCCTACGGCGGCCGGGAGAACCTGGAGGCGGTGCAGTTCCTGCAGGAGATGAACGCCACCGTGCACAAGATCGCGCCCGGCATCGTCACCATCGCCGAGGAGTCGACGTCGTGGCCCGGCGTTACCCGCCCGACCAACCTTGGCGGGCTTGGCTTTTCGCTGAAGTGGAACATGGGCTGGATGAACGACACCCTCGACTTCATCAGCCATGACCCGGTGCACCGCAGCTATCACCACCACGAGATGACGTTCTCGATGCTCTACGCGTTCAGCGAGAACTACGTGCTGCCGATCAGCCACGACGAAGTCGTGCACGGCAAGGGCACGCTGTGGGGCCGGATGCCCGGCAACGACCACGTCAAGGCGGCCGGGGTGCGGGGGCTGCTCGCCTACCAGTGGGCCCATCCCGGCAAGCAACTGCTGTTCATGGGGCAGGAATTCGGGCAGCGCGCCGAGTGGTCCGAGGAACGCGGCGTGGATTGGTATCAGCTGGACGAGAACAGCTTCTCCGACGGCATCCTGCGGATGGTGTCACGACATCAACGCCATCTACCAGACCCGGCGCGCGCTATGGTCCCGCGACACCAGCCCGGAGGGCTACTCCTGGATCGACGCCAACGACTCGGCCAACAACGTGCTGAGCTTCCTGCGGTTCGGCGACGACGGCTCGATGATGGCGTGCGTGTTCAACTTCTCCGGCGCCGAGCACACCCGCTACCGGCTGGGGTTGCCGCACGCGGGCAGCTGGCGCGAGGTGCTCAACACCGACGCGACGATCTACAACGGCACCGGGGTGGGCAACTACGGCGCGGTGGAAGCCACCGACGAGCCGTGCCACGGACGCCCCGCCTCGGCGGTGATGGTGCTGCCCCCACTGGCCGCGCTGTGGTTCGAACCCGCCTAGCGTTTCCTGGGTGAACAGTTTCCGGGCGAGCAGACGAAAAAGATGAGATGCGTTGAGGACGTCCAGGTCGAACAACATCGCCGGTGGCCCCGCCGAGGTGGTCACGAGCCGAGACACATTAGCGCGTCGTTGCGGGGACCGAGGCGCGCCAGCACCGTCATGCGTCCGCTGGCTTGACGGTCGATCCGGCGACCTCCTGGTACAGCTTGGCGGTCTGCAAGGCGATGCTGGTCCAGTCGAACTCGGAGATGGCGCGTTGCCGGCCGGCCTCGCCCATCGCGTTAGCCCGCTCCGGATCGCGGGCCAGCGTGTTGAGCGCATCGGCCAGCGCCTCCGGCTCGTCCGGCGGCACCAGCAGGCCGGTCTGGCCGTCGGCAACCACCTCCGGGATGCCGCCCACATGTGAGGCGACGACCGCGGTACCGCAGGCCATCGCCTCCAGGTTGACGATGCCGAGCGGCTCGTACAGCGACGGGCAGACGAACGCGGTGGCGTGGCTGAGCAGCTGGATCACCTCGTGCCGGTTCAGCATGCCCTCGATCCAGATCACCCCGGATCGGGTGGCGCGCAAGTTGTTGACGAGGTCGGTCACCTCCTGTGCGAGTTCGGGCGTGTCCGGCTGCCCGGCGCACAGCACGAGCTGCACCTCGGGATCGAGCTGGGCGGCCGCGCGCAGCAGCACCGGTACGCCCTTCTGCCGGGTGATACGACCCACGAAGACCACGTTGGGTCGATTGGGGTCGACGCCGTACTGCTCGAGCACGTCGGTGTCGGGGTCTGGGGCGTACTGCTGGGCATCGATCCCGTTGTGGATCACCCGCACCTTGTCCGGGTCCACCGAGGGGTAGGTGGACAGCACATCGGCCTTCATTCCGTTGGACACCGCGATGACCGCCGCGGCGCTCTCCACGGCGTCGCGCTCGCACCAGGACGACAGCGCGTAGCCGCCGCCGAGCTGTTCGGCCTTCCACGGCCGAAGCGGCTCAAGTGAGTGCATGGTCAACACGTGCGGGATGCCGTAGAGCAGCGATGTCAGGTGTGCGGCCATGTTGGCGTACCAGGTGTGGGAGTGCACCAGGTCGACGTTGCCCATGGCGGCCACCATCGACAGTCCCGTGGAGATCGTCTGCAGCGCAGGGTTGGCGTTCTTCCAGCCGGTCCCATGGCCGGTGCGCCACCGCGGTCGGCCGGTCGGCGCCCTGGCAGTGCACGGTCAGGTCCACGTGCTTGGACAGCTCCTTGGCCAGGTACTCCACGTGCACGCCGGCGCCGCCGTAGACCTCGGGCGGGTACTCCCTCGTGCACAGTGCGACCTTGAGTCGGTCACCTGTCTGGTTGGGCTGGCTCACTTGGTGACCTCCTGGCTCTTGCCGACGACGGTCACGCCGGCGTCGGAGACGACGAATCCGCGCGCCCGGTCGTGGTCTTTGTCCACCCCCACCTGCGCCCCTTCGGGCACCACCACGTCCTTGTCGATGATCGCGTTCTCTACCACGGCGTTGGCGCCGACGACGGTGTTGTCCATGATCACTGAGCGCTCCACCGTGGCGTAGTCCTCGATCCGCACGCCGGGGGACAGCACTGACTCGCGCACCAGCGCCCCAGAGACGATGACGCCGTTGGAGACCACGCTGTTGACCGCATGGCCGACCCGGTCGCCGTCCTCATGCACGAACTTCGCCGGTGGGTGCGGCGGGATGTGGGTGAGGATCGGCCACTGACTGTTGTACAGATTGAATACCGGCACCACAGCGCACAGGTCCATGTGCGCGTCGAAGTAGGAGTCCAACGTTCCAACGTCGCGCCAGTAGCCGGCGTCGGCGGGGTCGGTCGCCGGGCACCTCGTTGCGCTGAAAGTCGTAGACCTGCGCCATGCCCCGGTCCACCATCATCGGCATGATGTTGCCGCCCATGTCGTGCTTGCTGGACTCGTCGGCGGCGTCCTTGCGCAGTGCCTCGACCAACACGTCGGCGGAGAACAGGTAGTTGCCCATCGACACGAACGTCTCATCGGGCCGACCTGGCAGCCCCGGCGGGTCGGGTGGTTTCTCCAGGAACGCCTCGACCTGCAGCCCGTCGGAGGCGGTCTTGATCACGCCGAAGGCGCTGGCCTCCTTGCGTGGCACCGGAATGCCGGCCACCGTGGCGCCCGCACCACTGTCGAGGTGCTGCGCGATCATCTGCCTCGGGTCCATGCGGTAGACGTGGTCGGCGCCGAACACGATGACCAGATCCGGCTTCTCGTCGTGGATCAGGTTCAGCGACTGGTAGATCGCATCGGAGGAGCCGGTGTACCACTGCGGGCCAAGGCGCTGCTGGGCAGGCACCGGGGTCACGTAGTTGGCGAGCAGGCTGCTCATCCGCCAGGTCGTGGTGATGTGGCGGTCCAGGCTGTGGCTCTTGTACTGGGTGAGCACCGCAATCCGCAGCACCCCGGCGTTGACCAGGTTCGACAACGCGAAATCGATCAATCGATACAGCCCGCCGAACGGGACGGCCGGCTTGGCCCGGTCGAGGGTCAGCGGTGAGAGGCGCTTGCCCTCACCACCGGCGAGCACGATGCCGAGCACCTTTGGATCGGCCATCGGACGTCTCCTTCAGTTGGACGCGTTGAGGGCGCTGTCGACGATCTTGCGGGCCTCCTGCTGGATCCGGGCCAGGTAGG
The DNA here is from genome assembly GCA_963800125.1 of uncultured Actinomycetota bacterium. GTDB lineage: Bacteria > Actinomycetota > Actinomycetes > Mycobacteriales > Mycobacteriaceae > Mycobacterium. The sequence continues at coordinate 10,262 of CAWDAC010000057.1, forward strand.
GTCCGGACCGGCGAACGACTCGGTGGGCACCGAAGGCTCGAGTCTGCTCGAAGCAGCGTGCGCGGAAATCCACGTCACGAACTTACAGCGGTTCGCGCCCTGCCAAGCGAGATCGGGAGAGGCGACGATCTCCGCAGCACCCTGGTTGCGCGTCGGCGGCCGGTTCCGGCAGTCGATGGCGGCGGCGGGATCCTCCGGCGGCTTACCGTCGCGGGTCGGAGATGATCTGCGCCGCCGCCGGTTCCCGCGGCCGACGTGACGGAAGAGTTGCTTGAGCGTCCAGTCCGGGCACGTCGGCACGGGAGCGGACGGGTCGCCCGCGGGTGGTTCCGGGTCGGGCGGCTCGCACTCGGATGACCGTCGGTTACGCCTGAATGCTTATGGGCAGATCATGCTGAAACACGCGCGCCGGAGCATTTCTGAGATCAATTCCGCCACCGAACGCATCGCCGCGCTGCGCGATCCCGATAGCGGTACGGTGCGGTTGGCGTTCCTGCATTCGCTTGCCAGTTGGCTTGTTCCCGATCTGCTGCGCAGATTTCGGAGTGCAGCGCCGCGGGTCCAGTTCACCCTCAGTCAGGCCGCGGCGTACGAGATGGTGGAGTTCCTGGCGGGCGGGCACGTTGATCTGGCAATCACCGCACCCGGCCTGACGGAGCCGGGTTTGGATGGCACCAGCTGCAGATCGAGCGCCTGTGCCTCGTGGTTCCGCGCGATCACCGCTTTGCCAAGCGCGCCAGATTGCGCCTCGCCGAAGCTGCCGACGAACCGTTCATCGCATTGGGTGAGGAATTCGCAATGCGTGCAGGTATCCACGCTCAAAGCACTCGAGGGTGACCGAACTGGGTGGCCAGCGTCGAGGAGCTGATCGACTACGATCGAACCGAACACGTGCCGACACGGACCAGGGCACGCCCGGACGGGTCAGACACAGAGCGGATGGAAGTGTGTCAGCCGGTGTCAGAAGCAAGCCCAGCATCCTGGTGATGGGCGAAGCGCTGGTGGACGTTGTCACCCGCGGCGACGATGTCGACGAGCACGTGGGAGGCAGCCCGGCGAACGTCGCATTCGGTCTGGGGCGCCTCGGGCACGACGTTGCTCTGGCCACCTGGATCGGCGCCGACCGCCGGGGCAAGCGGATCGCCAGGGCGTGTCGGCGCGCCGATGTCGAGCTCGTTCCTGGCAGCGACAAGGCGCCGCGGACCTCGGTGGCCAACGCCGAGATCGACGCAGAGGGACACGCCACCTACAACTTCGACCTCACCTGGGTGCTCCCAACCCTGCCCCATATCAGCGAGGTGGACCACGTGCACACGGGAAGCATCGCGGCGACCCTCGAACCGGGCGGGACGCAAGTGGTCGGTGCGCTCAAGGCCACTCACGGGGAAGCCACCATCTCCTATGACCCCAATGCGCGGCCCACCCTGATGGGCGACCCCCAGGATGCCCGAAACCGCGTGGAGGAGATCGTCGTTCTCTCCGATGTCGTCAAGGTCAGCGACCAGGACGTCGAGTGGTTCTACCCGGATCGCGCCATCGACGACGTCGTGCAGGACTGGCTGGCCATGGGACCGTCCTTGGTGGTGGTCACCCGCGGGGGCGAGGGCGCGACATTCGCTGTGCGCGGTGCCGACCCGGTCCTGGCCGCCAGTGCCGACGTACAGATGGTGGACACGGTGGGGGCCGGAGACTCGTTCATGGCGGGCCTGCTCTCGGGCCTGCTGGATGCGGGCCTTCTGGGCGGCGAAGGTGCCCGTGTCAAGCTCGGGCAGGCCGCACCCGGCGATGTGCTCCCGGCTGTGCAGCGGGCCATCGCAACGTCCGGCGTGACCGTCAGCCGCGCCGGCGCATACGCCCCTACCCGCAAAGAACTCGAAACCGTCCTCTGATCCGCGAACATTCGGGATGTTCGCCTGAGTCCGGGCTGATTCCACCACGACTACCATTCTTTGCCGGCCTCTGCGGCTTCCAGGATGTGGTGCGCTTCGCGAATGTCCTTGTAGGAGAGGACGCGCGACGGCTTGGCTTCGAGTCGACCGTCGGCGACCTGCGCCGCGATGTCGTGCCGCGGCACGTCTGACCGGTTGCGTTCACTCTCGACGGAGTGACCTACGAGATCGACCTTTCGACAAAGAATGCCAGCAAACTCCGCGCGGCGTTCGAGCCCTGGATCGAAGCCGGACGGCGCGTCGGGGGACGGCGCCGAAGCTCGATCGTCAGCGTAAGCAGGACAGCGACAGAGTCACGATAGTCCGCAGCAATCCGCGTGTGGGCCCGTAAGCACGGTTATGCGGTAGCCAGCCGCTTCAGGATCCTAGCTGACGTCTTGGACGCCTTCCGGGCTGCTGGCAAGGGCATAAGCACCGAAGCGGAGGTCCGGATCGTCACTTCCGGCAAGCGCAGCGGCGTAGGCGCCGACTGGAATTCGGACGGTCCAGTCTTTGTTGCGCGACGTTCGCGTCATGGGATCCCCTCTCTGCTGTAGGAGCCTCTCATCGGATCACCAGCTGAGCGCGCAGTGCCTGGTCGTCGAGCGAGTGGCGACCGACGCCCGCCGAGTTTCCGGGTGCGCTCGTGGTGGCGTCGAGCCGCGTGAATGCCTGTTGACCGCGTCAACACGCCGAAAGAACCCTGGTCACGAAATCAATCGAAACAGCTCCGCCGAAAGTAAAAGCGCTGGTTGAAGCGGTTTCGCAGATCGAATCTTGGGTTCGAGTCCCCTTAGCTCCACCAGGGAAAATGCGGTTCTCAGCAAACTATTCTGCGCTGTTTGACGACAATGTTGACGACAGCTGGTGCTCCGAACCGTCGCCAAGGTGTGCGAAAAAGGGTGCCCATCGAGTCCAGCGAGTCACGCTGCACCGCCTCGATCACCTCGACGTAGGTTCCCGTGGTCACCGTGATCGAGCTGTGGCGCAGAATCCGCTGCACCGTAGCCTGGAAGGTCTTCAGCTTCCGCTTGCCGATGTTCGGCACGATGTGGAGCCGGACATCACCTTCGTAGGTGGCGTACGTCGTGCGCCGGATACTGGGCTCCGCGATGTGTTCGAGCCAGTAGGTCATGTATTGGGCGACGGTCAGGGTCGTGGTGGCTACCGGAATTCCTCGACGCTGGTGATCGCGTAGCTTGTTGAGCTCGTTGAGAGCTTCCCGCTCGATGTCGCCGTAGATGCTGACGCGTTTTCGGCGGGTCAGGTGTGTCTACAAAGGCCTTGGCTTCCCAGCGGCCGTCGGCGCGGCGATAGACGCCGCCTTCCCCGTTGGCGTTTTTTTCCTCCGCTGTTGCGGCGCCATTACGCGGCGCCGTCGATGAGGCCGGCGACGTATTCGTCTAGCGACTGTCGGATGACCCGACGGCACCGACCAATCTGTACTGATTTGAGCTGATTATCCCAGATCAGCCGGTAGATCATCCAACGGCTCACAGCAGGTCGCTCGGCTGCGGCCTGGACCGTGATGAGTTCTCCCTGGTGGTTGGAACGTTCACCGATCGGCATGCCCTTAATTGACGCCGGTGAACGCTTCCCCACGCGATACTTCGTCGTTGGCTTCCCGGTGTAGTAGCCGGGGCCGGGGACGCGGTAGACATCCCCGCTAGCCCCACCGCTGTCCACTTTGAGGTCGAAACAGCTCAAAACGCCCTTGACAACGCCCCACCCCTTCAGGGATGACCATTGCTCATCCCGGACTACCGATTCGTGAGTTCCCTAACGACTTCGCCGCCGAGGGCTCCACGCCACCGAAATTGCAATGTAAAACTGGACGATCTGGACTGGGATCGTCCAGACCTAGATTGCGAACCCCAGCAAGCGCGGGGCATCCCTCGCAATCTTCGCTTGGACGAGACATTAACGACCCGTCATCGGCCCGGCTGAGGTTCTTGTTCTTCGTGCCGAGTGAGTCGCCCGTCGTGGACGCTCCCAAAAATGTCCTCGAGAAAGTGTCCGACAGACGGGGGTGGCTGCTCTTACCCGTGAGCGCGGCCTATCAGGGGCTGCGACAACGGAAACGAGTACCTCATGAACCCCACCCGCCCCAGCACGACGTTCGTCAGGGTTGCGGTCGGCGCCGGACGCGGGTTTATCGTCCTGGCACTGGCCCTGGGCGCGCTGCTGTTCACGCTCAGCGCGCCGGTAGCCCATGCCGCGCCGCCGGAGGTTACGACGCCCGATAACCCGGTGGTCATCCCCTACAGCCAGGACACGGAGGAGATCACGCTGACGTGGAGCCTGGCACCCCTCTCTTTTGCGGCGCACTTGACCGTCACCGAGAGCGGTACGTCCGCGCCGGTGCTCGACCAGCAAGTGTTTTCACTAACGAGCACGGACACCGTGTCGCTGACGGTCACCTACGGCAAGACCTACACCGCTCAGCTGAAGGATCCATCCACCCAGCAGCCGCTCGGTGCGCCGCTCACCATCACCACGGCGCGGCTCGACATCAAATTCGACCCGGGCTGCCTGGTGCAGTGCATCACGAAAGCCGATCCGATGCCGCCGCCGCACGGCGGCTGGGCAAAGTTCGATATCAAGACCAGTGAGCCGGCGATCATCACACTCGAGGCCAGCAAAACGAAGCCGAACGCCAACGGCAGGTGGGAGAACGTCCGCGGTGCTGTGGCGGCCTCCACCGCGACGATTCCGCCGACTCAGGACTGGAAGCCGGCGCTGCCATACCTGGACTCGAACACGACCTACTACTACGTCGTGCGCGCCCATGACGCCAACGGTAACGAGCAGTTCAAGACCGGTAGCTTCAAGACGCTGACACGGCGCGTGGAGGTGAACTTCGCCGAGATCGAGATGATCGACGACAGCGACGGCCCCGACTGCGAGTGCTGGTTCTGGTTCAACGCCGGCGACGAGACACCGAAGCCCTACGGTGACTTCTCGGACCCGAAGAGCATCGCCAGCGGCACCACCGTGCACCCGAACGTTAGCTTCACCATCACGAACGCCCCGAGCGAGATCTGGATCCGCGCAATGGGATACGACGACGACGTCGACTGGGGTTCGTTCTGCTCCGAGAGCGGCGGCTACCTGCCGTACACCGGGCACGCGAGCTGGTTGTCCGCGAGCGACGTTGATGGGTGCCTGGAGGAGTCCGGGAACCAGGCCGTGGTGTCGGTCTCCCGCCAGGGACAACCCGCTGCGCCGGACGCCGTTGATGAGCAGTTCACGGAGAAGTTCACGATCTCCCCGGGATTAGGGTTGCCGGAGTTCAAAGTCCACGGAACCTACAAGGTGACATACGTGTCGTAACCCGGCGCTGACGTGCGTCGCTGTTCTGAAGTCTCGCAACGTGAGTCTCGCAACGTGCCCTGGCTTGTCTTGAGTCAAGACCGGTCAACGCCCTGGACATTGCGGCCCAGCAGATGCGGCCAGTTGGTGGACCTGCAGGAGGACGTCCTCGACGCGGCGCGGACGCAGGTCAGTCTGCCCGGCCAGCACGTGCCGTGGGTGCCGCACGTGACCGCGGGCTACTCGATGGAACCCCGGCCAGGTCTCCTACACCGGCCAGGTGCTCTTCGACCGGTCTCGGGTTCGCCTGGAGTGGGAAGATCCATTACTACCGCTGCTAGGTGCCACGGTTGGTGTTTACAGCGATTAGCTGCGCACGACAGGTTGGGGAATTAGGCTGATAGGTGGCTGAGAAGACGGCCTTTTCGGCATACGAGGAGGACACCCAGATGCGCGGTATCTCGAGGACGTTTGCTGCAACGGTTCTGGCCCTGGGGATGGGAATCGCCGTCGCCGCACCGGCACTCGCCACAGAGGAGGAGTACCTGTCCGACCTGAGGGCCGACGACTGGCTGGGCGGGGACGCGCAGTTGCTGAACTGGGGCTACCGGGCCTGCACCGACCTGAACAACGGGATCTTCCGGGGCACCATCGTGCATAACGTGTGGGAAGGCACCGACGAGTCCATCACGATGGACGACGCCAACTTCCTGGTCGCGTCCGCAGAGATGTACCTGTGCTGACAGCCCTGTAACCATCCCCACCAGCCCCGGGAGAGGGTAGGGAGCCGCCATGCCGCCGTGCAGCCGGGCTTCGAGTTCAAACCGGGCTTCCTCTACACCCAGGTGCGCCGCACACTGACGGCGGAGTCCCGCTACGACACCGCGGCGCGCGCTACCTGGTCGGCGATAGACCGAACACCGCGAACAGCTCGGGCTCGAGGAATACGGTGATCGCCGCGATCCCGCCGTCACCGGCCGTCAACACGTGCAGCGCATGGGCCGCCAACACACCGTCGGCACCACGCCGGTAGTCGGCGACCGCGGGTTGGGCATTGGCGGTCGTCGGGACCATCGCCACGTCGCCGGGTTCGGAGAACGCGCGGGCGGCGAGGAACCGCGTCACCGCGTCGCGTCCGTCGAACCACACGGGATGGGGCGGCATTTCGAGTTTGACGTCCGCGCGCAGCAATTCGGTGAGGGCCGCGATGTCACCGCTCTCGAAGGCCGCGCAGTAGCGGTCGAGCAGGGACCGGAGTGCCGCGTCGTCCGGGTCTGCCACGTCGTCCTCGGTCGGCGCGACCTCGGCGAGGTGCGTGCGCGCCCGCTGCAGTGCGCTGTTGACCGCTGCCGGGGTGGTCTCCAACAGCTCGGCGACCTCCGCCGCACTGAACTGCACCACGTCCCTCAGGATCAGTACAGCGCGCTGACGGGCGGGAAGCTCCTGCATCGCCGTGACCACTGCCAGCCGGACGCTGTGTCGCGCGGTGAACGCCAACTCCGGCGTATACGTATCGGGGAGCGGCTCGAGCCACGGATGAACTGCGGCGTCTCCTCCGTCGAGATCGACCTCCGGGTCGATCGAACCTGACCCCAGTCCGGCAGGCAACACCCGGCGGGCGCGGTTCTCGAGCGCACGCAGGCACGCCGTGGTCGCGATGCGGTACAGCCAGGTGCGCAAAGCGGCCCGCTCCTCGAAGTTCGAGTACCCACGCCATCCGCGCAGGTATGTCTCCTGCACCAGGTCCTCGGCATCGTGGACCGAACCGAGCATGCGGTAGCAATGGGCTATCAGCTCGGCCCGAAACGGCGCAGCCTGCGCGATGAACTCCTCTTGGACCGGCATGGCGATTCTCCTCGGTCGTCGGCGATGACAGATCCCGTCAGGAATACAGATCCACCCGTTTCTCGAAAATCATCGGTCACCACACCGATGAATTTCGACGGTGAGACGGATCAGAACCAGTGAAGACCAAATACCTCGACACCGAAGGCAGGACCCGTGGACAACTTGAGAGAGCTCAATCCGCTCGACGGCACGACCGCGATAGTGACTGGCGCCAGCCGGGGGTTCGGGCGAAGCATCGCATGTTCCCTGACGGCTGCGGGTGCGCATGTGGTCGGTGTCGCGCGGTCCGCCGCCCGGCTCACCGAACTGGGCGAGGAACTGGGTGACGGCTTCACTCCGGTGGCGGCCGACGCCGCGGAGCCGGCGACCGCACGCCGCCTCATCGACGAGCACCATCCCACCACGGTGGTGTTGTGCGCAGGCGCCGCCCCGACGATGTCGGCTCTGCAGGATCAGACGTGGGAGACGTTCAGTCAGAACTGGAGCGTCGACGTCGCCCAGGCCTTCCACTGGACCCGCGCGGCATTGACCCGCCCGCTTGCTCCTGGCAGCTCGTTGATCGCCTTGTCCAGTGGCGCCGCACTGAAGGGGTCACCACTCAGCGGCGGCTACGCGGGAGCCAAGGCCACTGTCAGATTCATCACGAGCTACGCCGCCGCCGAGTCGGAGCGCAACGGCCTCGGCATCGAATTCGTATCCGTACTTCCGCAACTGACACCGGACACCGACCTCGGGCTGGCGGCGGTGCAGGCGTACGCCGGACGGCAGGGTGTTGACGTCGACGCGTTCGTGCAGTCGATGGCGCCTGTGCTGACCTCCGACCAGGTCGGCAAGACCGTGCTCGAGATCGCCACTGGCCGGTTGCGCGGCCACCACGCCTACGCGCTCGATTCGGCCGGCGCCTCAGCACTTGATTGAGGAGACCGAAACATCATGGGAAAGTATGAGAAAGGAGATGGTGACGTGACTGTAGCGTCGAAGCCGCCGATCGTGTCGGCGCCCGAATGGGAGGCTGCCCTCGGCGAAATGCTGGTTAAGGAGAAGGAACTGACCCGCGCCCGCGACGCGCTGGCCGCGGCTCGCCGGCGGATGCCGTGGCTGGCTGTGGACAAGCAGTACGAGTTCGACGGGCCTGAGGGCAAGGCCAGCCTGCTCGACCTGTTCGCGGGGCGTCGCCAGCTGATCGTCTATCGCGCCTTCTTCGAGCCCGGCGTGCACGGGTGGCCCGATCACGCGTGCCCGGGTTGCTCCATGCTGGCCGACCAGGTCGGTCACGTCGCCCACTTGAACGCCCGCGACACCACGCTGGTCTTCGCGTCCCGCGGTCCGCAGGCCGACGTCGAACGGGTGAAGAAACGGATGGGCTGGGAAATGCCGTGGTACACCATCCTCCCCAAATCGGGCAGTGCGTTCGACGTCGACTTCGGTGTCGACGAATGGCACGGGACGAACGCGTTCATCCGCGACGGGGAGCGCGTGTACCGCACGTACTTCATCAACAACCGCGGTGACGAAGCGATGGGCAGCGTGTGGAGCTACCTCGATATGACTGCGTTGGGTCGGCAGGAGAACTGGGAGGACTCTCCCGTGGGTTACCCCCAGAGCGCCCCTTATGAATGGTGGGACTGGCACGACGAGTACGGCACCCGCGAGCCGTCGCGGTGGTTCGGAGAGCCCGATCCCGACGACCCCAATGACCAGCGTCCCCCGCGGCCGGAATCCAACGGCGGGACCGGATGATCCCCCAGGCGGCCGTGGTCGGGCGCCGCGCGTGTGCGGTGCTCGCCGCGTGTTCGGCTGTGCTGCACGGGATTACCATCGTCCAAACTGAGATCCCGGCGGCCGCAGTGCTGATGGCGGGAATGGGGGCAGCCTGCCTCTACTGTGCGCGCGAGCTATGGATGCAGGGCGCGCTTCGGACGTGGGTGCTGGTCGCGGTGATGAACCTCGCGATGATCGCCGTGCACACTCCGTTCGCTTCAGCCCATCAGCACGGTGGTGGAGCCGCCGTCGCCGCGATTCCAATGCACCATTCGACGGTGATGACCTTGGCGACGGCGCTGGCCGCGGTGGAGGCGGTCATCGCGACCGCCGTCGTGTACCAGCGCAGCCGACACAATCGTGTTGCTGTGTCGCAGGCTGCTGCGATCTAGTTATCCCGATCGGCGGTAATCGTCTTTCGATCAACCTCACCCGTCGTCCAGCGCGAACTTGGCGCGGCGCTCCGCCGGCACGAGGTCGAGGTACTCGCGATGACGGTCAATGAAGCCCTGGACGAATGGGCAGTAGGGCAGCACCGCTAGCCCCTCCGCTCGTGCGGTGTCCAGCGCGGTTTTGACGAGCAGTGTTCCCAGGCCTTCACCATTGCGCGCCGGGTCGATCTCGGTGTGGATGAAGGAGATGATGCCGGGTCGGCGCCGATACTCGGCGAAGCCCAGGACCGCCCCGTCGACTGCGATCTCGAAGCGTTTGCGGTCTGAGACGTCGGTGACGGTTGGTGCCAGCGCGTCTGAGCCCGCGGCCGAAAGTACCTCCGCGAGGTCGGAACCGAACGGCGGATCGCTCATGGCTGGGAGGAGAGCTGGAGGTAGCGATGCACGAGGGCGATTGCCACCCCGCCCTCGCCGACGGATGCTGCAACGCGCTTCACCGATCCGGAGCGGATGTCGCCGACGGCGAAGATCCCCGGCGCGCTCGTTTCGAGAGCGAACGGCTCGCGATCGGCCTTCCACTGTCCGGCCTTCATCGCGTCGGTTCCCGTCAAGACGAAGCCGTGCTCGTCGCGCTCGATCTCCGAGGGGAGCCAGTCAGTGGCCGCTTCGGCGCCGATCAGGACGAAGAGCACCCTCGCATCCCGTCGAGATGTCATGCCGGTCCTTCGATCGATGACCTCGATCGCCTCGAGTTGTTCGTCGCCGTGCACCGCGACAACCTCGGATCGGGTCTCCACCCGGATGTTGGCTTTCGTCGCGATCTGCTCGATGAGGTAGGTAGACATGCTCTCTGCCAGCGACTCGCCCCGCACGAGGAGCGTCACCGATCGGGCGTGGCTGGAGAAGAAGATGGCCGCCTGCCCGGCAGAGTTGCCCGCCCCGATCAGATACACATCGTTTCCCTGCGCCAGACCGGCGTCGCTGCGTGCCGCACCGTAGTAGACACCGGAGCCGACGAATCGATCGACCGAATCGACTTCGAGGCGCCGCCATTGCACGCCCATCGCGAGAACGATCGACCTCGTGCGGATAACGTCGCCGCCATCCAGCCTGACGGTCATGTCGGCAGGGTCGACGGCCTCGACCCGTCGGGTTACGACGATCTCAGCGCCCAGCCGCTTCGCCTGTCGCAGCGCCCGGCTCGCAAGCTCGTCTCCGGAGACGCCGAATGGGAACCCCGTGTAGTTCTCGATTCGGGTCGAGGTGCCGGCCTGCCCGCCCGGGGCGAAGGACTCGATCAGCCCCGTCTGCAGACCCTCGGAGGCGCCGTTGACCGCCGCCGTCAGACCCGCCGGCCCGCCGCCCACGATCACCACGTCGTAGTGCGGGCGGTCTGGCGCGACCGTCAGTCCAGCGACCGTGGCAACGGCACGCATCGTCGGGGCAATCAGCTGAGTGCCGTCGCGGAGCAACACCACCGGATAGGGGGCGGCTACGGCGGTTTCACCTCCGGTGCGTGCAACGGCGACAGGATCGTCCGGGTCCAGGCGTTCGTACGGAATCTGGTTGCGATGGAGGAAGCTGTCACAGCTGTGGACCCCCGGGTCGAGGCGCGGACCAATGACGAACATCGCGGGCTCGAGTGGCTGCGCGGTGGCGTTTCTGAGCATCTCGATACGCTCCAACGCGGCGGCACCGACCGCTGTGGAGACCTGGGGCGCCATGGCGGCGAGCGTGTGGAACACCTCGACGGTCACCTTCAGCACGCGCGACGGCTCGACGGCCCGCATGCTGGCGGGCAACGGGGTACCGAGCGTCATCGGGATCTCCCCTCCGAGTTCCCCAGGAAGCCGGACGCCGATCACCTGCTCGACGCCGTTCACCAGTTTCGTCAGCTCGGTCTTGCCCTCGACCACGATCGCCAGGGCCCGACCCTCGCCCTCGTGCGCCACGTACTCCCCGGGCGTGAGGTGGATGTCCTCCACTTCGCCGGCAAGATACTCCAGCGCTTTCTCCTCAAGCGCCGAGAAGAGCGGAATCGTGGCCAACTCCTCGATAGTGAACATGACTGCCTCCCAACCTTGTTCGCCTGCGACCCTGCAGCCCATGACCATCTGTTAGCACCTTGTCCCAACGGTGCCGCTGAATCGCGGGAGCGGCTTCGCGTGCGATGTCGAAAAAATCCATGCAGAAATCGTCCACCGGACACCCATGGCGGCACATGAGGCATCCGCCTCAAGAACGCCGCTTTCGGAACGTCGGCGTAGTTTCAACGCCATGACGGAGACGCGATGAGCGCGGGCCTGTTCGGACTCCTCGACGATGTTGCGGCTCTCGCCCGGTTGGCGGCCGCCTCGGTCGACGACATCGGAGCGGCGGCCGGCCGAGCGACGGCCAAAGCCGCGGGGGTTGTCATCGACGACACCGCGGTAACGCCGCAGTACGTCCACGGCATTGCCGCCGAGCGTGAGCTGCCCATCATCAAACGGATCGCCATAGGATCCCTGCGCAACAAGCTCCTGTTCATCCTGCCCGCCGCGCTGCTGCTCAGTCAGTTCGTGCCGTGGCTGCTGACACCGATCCTGATGCTCGGCGCGACCTATCTCTGTTACGAGGGCGCCGAGAAGGTGTGGGGCCGCATCCGCGGCCACGACGCGCACGCTGCGCCCGTGGCGACGGTCGGCGCGGACGCCGAGAAGTACATGGTGACCGGTGCGATCCGCACCGACTTCATCCTGTCCGCAGAGATCATGGTGATCGCGCTCAACGAGGTGGCCGACCAGGCGTTCGTGCCGCGGCTCATCATCTTGGTCGTCGTTGCCCTGGTGATCACCGCGGTGGTGTACGGCGTCGTGGCCGGAATCGTGAAGATGGACGACATCGGCCTGAGCCTCACGCAGCGCTCGTCAAAGTTCGCGCGACGCGTTGGGCGCGGACTGGTGGCCGGGATGCCCAAACTGCTCTCCGCGCTCTCAGTGATCGGCACGGTGGCGATGCTCTGGGTGGGCGGCCACATATTGCTGGTGGGGATCGACGACCTCGGCTGGCACGCGCCGTACGGTCTGGTTCACCACTGGGAGGAGGCCGTTCGCCACGCGGTCGAGGCCGGCGGTGGCGTGCTGGCCTGGTTGGTCAACACCGGGGCGTCCGCGGTGATCGGCTTGGTCGTCGGAGCCGTGGTCGTCGCGATCATGCACCTGCTGCCGTTCGGCCGCCGAGACTAGGCCGCCGTCACTTTCGCTGCGAGCGCCGCCAGTTTGGCGTCCAGCTCCAGGGCGGCCGCGCGAAGCAGCGGATTGGGTTCGACAACCATCAGCGACGACGGCACCGCATAGGTCAGCGCGCTTCGCCCGTTGTCTTCGTCGGTGAGTAGGAGTTCAACCGGCGCAAAGAGACCCGCCGTCACGTCGTGACGCAGCATCGTGATCGCAATCAGTGGATTGCCGATCACTACCCGCAGCACCTGTCGTTCGATGCCGGCCTTCGCGATCCACCCGCCGTGGTTCCACAGCGCGAACAACATGAATCCGCTGGGGCCGACGTGGGATTGCACCTCTCGCTCATACGATTCCCAGCTCTCGAACCTCGTCGCGATGTCGTCGATCTGGACCGGCTCGTCGCCGACGTCAGCAAGCAACGCGTCGACGAGATCATCGAAACTCTTTGTGCTGTCGAATCGTAGACGGACACCGCTAAACGGGATTTCCCGCGGATCAGAGGCGGACACGGTCGGCATCCTCGGCAACGACGGAATCTTGGTCCTCAACTCGCTCATGCATATTCGCGGTCACCGCCTGATCGAGCAGCCTGAGTTGCTCGACACCGATCTCAAGGGGTCGCTGAACAAAAGAGAAGTACGGGTAGTACGGAACCACCGTCTCCGGAAACGTCGCGAACTGCACACCCTGGCGTCCGAGCTCGGCGACTTTGTGGACAACCTTCTCGACGGTTCCGTCGCGGCTGTAGAGCACCGGACTGATTTGTACTGCAGCGGCTTTCACGACAGTCATTGCGTCCACCCTTCACGCGTCGGTTATCAACAAGGACAAGCAACGACCTGTCCGACTTATTCCTGAGTAGTGTAAACTGAACTCAGCCAGACGGCATCGCCCTGCACAATGCGTCCAGCGCGCCCGCCCACGCACTGTCCGACGGGGCCGCGTAGCCGACAACCAGCGCGTCCCGGTCAGGCAAGTGCCACCCGGAGCCCGCCACCTGGTGGCGGAACTCCGCTATCCCGCTGACTGCCAGGCCTTGACGGGCCGCCGCGGCCACGACCGAGCGCTCGGTCCCGCGCGGGAGTTCGAGGACGGCCTGCAGCCCGGCGGCCATGCCAGTCACGCGGATGCCGGGGGCCCGCTCTGCCAGGGCTGCGACCAGTTGGTCGCGGCGGCGCCGGTAGCGCACCCGCATCGAGCGCACATGACGGTCGTAGGCGCCCGACCCGATGAACTCCGCGAGTGTCAGCTGCTCTAGCGCGCTTGACCAGTCGACGTGCCCCTTGGCCGCCAGGATGTCTGGGACCAGTTCCTCGGGCAGCACCATCCAGGCGAGCCGCAGCCCCGGCGCGAGCGACTTGCTCGCCGAACCGAAGTACACCACCCGCTCCGGGTCGAGGCTCTGAAGGGCGCCCACCGGCTGACGGTCGTATCTGAACTCCCCGTCGTAGTCGTCCTCCAAGATCACCCCGCCGGTGGCACGCGCCCAGTCCACCGCGGCCGCGCGCCGGTCCGGGCGCAGCTCGACGCCCGTCGGGTACTGATGCGCCGGTGTCAACAGCACCGCGCCGACTCCGCGCAACTGCGCCAAATCGTCGGTGCGCGCACCATTTTCGTCGACGTAGAGGGCCGAGGTGCGCAGGCCGGCGCTGGCCAGCAGGTCGCGATAGACGTCGAAGCCGTACGACTCGACGGCCACCGCCCGTACCCGCCGTGCCTTCAGTGCCTGCGCCGTCAGCATCAAGCCCTGGTGGAAACCAGAGCAGATGACAACCCGCTCGGGCTCGGCGTACACACCGCGGGCACGCGCGAGGTAGTCCGCGAGGACGGTGCGCAGCTCCACCCGCCCGGCCGGATCGCCGTAGCCGAAGGCGTCGTGCGGCGCTGCGATCAAGGCGCGTCGGGCCGCCGCGAGCCACTGCGCGCGGGGAAACTCCGCGAGGTTCGGTGAACCCGGCAACAGGCCGTAGGTGGGGCGGCGCGGGGTCGGCCTCGTCGGGGGAGCCGCGGGTGCGGTCCTGCGTGGCTCGGCCCGCATGGCCACCCGGGTCCCGGAGCCCTGCTGAGCGGTGAGCCAACCTTCAGCGACCAATTCGGCGTACGCGTCGGCCACGGTGTTACGGGCGACGCCGAGATCGGCGGCGAGCGAACGGGACGACGGCAGCCGGGTGCCGGGCGCCAACCGCCCCGTGCGCACGGCCTCCCGCAGGGCGTCCATGAGCCCAGCTCGCAGGCCGGGTCCGGTCAGGTCCAGATGCAGATCGGTGCCGAACGCCGAAGGCGGGTCGGCCGCCGAAGTGGCCCAGGAATCCGTCATGAAAATGGACCATATGCCTATGCCAATAGTTCCGTAGCGTCGGGGGTGTAATTCGAAACAGTCCAGTTCGGACAAGAGCAATGAAGGAGTACCACCATGCGAATCAAACTGACTTACATCGCACCGCTGTTGGCGTCGGGGGCTGCCGCTGCAGCGATCGTCGCCGCACCGACGGCCGCGGCCGCACCCAGCCCGCTCCCGAAGATCTGCGTCGAGAGCGGCGCGGCAAGCACATGCCAATCGCCCGGCAATGTCGAGATCAACAACTTGCGACCCGCCGTCGAGTTTCACCCGTACGGAAACATGCCCTATCTGCTCGGCGGTGACTGATGACTACTTCATGCCGCCGCATCTATTTCGCGGGCGCCTCTGGTGCCATCGGTAGCCGCCTCGTACCACTGCTCGTGGACGCTGGGCACACCGTTGGCGCGATGACGAGATCGCCCGCGAAGGCGGACCGGCTGGCCGCCATGGGCGCACAACCGATCATCTGCGACGTCTTCGACCGCTCGGCCCTCACGAGCGCCGTTCGCTCGTTTTCGCCCGACCTGGTTCTCCATGAGCTGACAGACCTTCCCGACAATCTGGAGGACCTGCCCGAGGAATCGCTGCTCAATGCCCGAATACGGGTCGAGGGCACCCGCAATATCCTCGACGCGATGGAGGGCTTGGACCAGACGAAGATCGTGGCCCAAAGCGTCGCGTGGACGATGCGGCCCGGTCCGGAGGCCGACGCGGTCGCCTCACTAGAGGAAGCCGTGCTCGCGGCGAACGGCGTCGTCCTGCGCTACGGCTTCTTCTACGGGCCCGGCACCTACTTCGAGCGGGAACCTCCCGCGGCACCACGCGTGCACATCGACACCGCCGCCGCTCGAACCTTCGAAGCCCTCGACGCTCCTGCGGGCATCCTGACGATCGTCGATCGGTGACCTGATGAACATCTGTGTTTTCCTCTCCGCCGCGCACCTCGACGAGCGCTACACCGGGCCGGCCCGCGAATTCGCCGAACTCATCGGTAAGGGAGGCCACACCCTGGTGTGGGGCGGATCCGACACCGGGTTGATGAAGGTCGTCGCCGACGGAGTACGGGACACCGGTGGGCGGCTCGTCGGGATCTCGGTGGTCTTTCTGCGGGCCTGGGCCAGGAATGATGCCGACGAGATGGTGATCGCCAAGGATCTCGCGGAACGGAAAGCGCTGATGCTCGCCCGATCCGATGGGGTAGTGGTGATGGCCGGCGGCCTGGGAACCCTAGATGAGGCGACCGAGATCCTGGAGCAGAAAAAGCACGGACTGCACGACAAGCCGGTGGTGCTGCTGAACACGGCGGGCTACTACGACGGGTTGACACTCCAGCTTGTGCGGATGGAGGAGGAGGGCTTTCTGCCGGTGCCCCTGGCCGAGCTGGTCTTCGTCACCGACGACGGTGCCCGTGCACTCGCCCACCTGGAGGAGTCCGTCAGTTAGGGCGTCTCCCGTGACTTATCGCCGGTGGTTCTGATGCGCGGAGACAACTGCACGATCTCGGGAACCACACTCGGATTCGCATGCGCCATAGTGACCAGCGACACCAGCGTGTTGGCGACGTCGCGCAACGCTGACATCTGTGCGGGAAGTTGACCGTGCTCCACCCATGACCGGAAGAGCAGAGACAGCAGATCGCGGTCTGCGCCGCGGAGAATCTCGGTGTCTGCGGTCGGGCCGATGCCGACGCGCACGATCGATAGTTCAGGATGCTCACTGCGCCACGAGTGCAGGATCTCGTCCAGCGCCGCTTTGCTTGCGCTGTAGGCGGAGACCCCAGCCCGGGGACGGCCGACATCGTGACTCGACGCGATCAGAACCACCCCGTTCTCGGACAAATAGGGGAGCGCGGCCCGCAACACGTTGTTGGCGCCGACCGCGTTGACCGAAAACGCATGTATCCACGTCGACACATCGGTGTCCTCGATGTGTGCGAAAGGCACGACGGTACTGGTGAACACGACGGCATCAAGACCGCCGAGCGCCTCGGCCGCAGCGCCGACGACGTTGTTGATCGCCGACGCATCCTCGACATCGAGTTCGAACGCCGTGCCGCCGACGGTCTCGGCCAGGTCGGTCAGCAGGTCCATCCGCCGCGCCGCCACTGCCACCCGGCGCCGAGCTCCGCGGCGCTGACCGCGACCGCGTGGCCGATGCCAGAGGAAGCTCCGACGACGAGTAGTCGCAGACCGGCGACATAGGTGGGTCGACCATTCATTGTTGATGCCCTTCTATCCCGGGTGTTAGGTCCCCCTTTGCTGGTCGGACAGTATCTGGCTCCGCCCGCACGCCACGCCAATGCCGGTAGCCACGGTGCGTGGCGAACGCGCCGATGATCGCGGTCACGCACCATACCGCGACGGCCGCGTAGGCCAGTGGCGTTGACAGGTCTCCGATCGATGCGCCCAGCGCTGTGTAGACGAAAGCACGCGGCACCGAACCGATCAACGCCCCGACGGCCATCTGCCACAACGGAACTCCAAACGCACCGAACGCGTAAGAGGCGAGCGCATCAGAGACGCCGGGGATGAACCGCTGACCGACGACAGCCCACAGTCCGCGCCGTTCGATCAGTCGGTCGAGACGGTCGGCGCGGTCCGTCCCGAGAAGTGTGCGCGCGCTATCTCTGCCTGCGCGCCTGCCGATCAGGGTGGTGATGATCGCCGTGCCGACCGTCGCGCCCAGCGTCACAAACACACCGAGAACGGGTCCGAACAGCACGCCGCTTGTGGCGGCCAGAATCGGGCCTGGCACGAACACGGCGCCAAGGACGGCGGACACCACGACGTAAGTCAGTGGCGCAACAGGCCCCGTGGCGGCAACCGTGCGCCGCACATCCTCGACATCGACGACGCGGGTGACTGCAACGAGATAGAACAGCCCGAGCAGGAACGCCGCGAACAGGGCGAGTCGCACGACGTGGCGTCGTCGGGGAGTGGCGGAGGAGCCTTCGCTGTCGGTCATGCTGGAAGCGATTCTCTCGCACCCCGCGTAGGGTCCGTCGCTATGACGGGTGACGACCGGGCTAGACAGTCTGGCTCGCCAGACGATGTCCCACGCATCGACGACTGGAATCGGCTACTCGATGGACGGGTTGCGGTGGTCACCGGCGGAGGCGACGGCATCGGCGCCGGGATCTGCCGCCTGTTCGCCCAACACGGAGCACTCGTTGAAGTCGCCGAGATCGATCAGCAGCGCGCGGATCGGATCCGCGACGAGGTGACCCGTGCAGGCGGACGCATCCGCAGCCACATCGTCGACGTCACCGTCGACGATGACGTAGCCCGGCTGGCCGAGGCTGTGCTCACCGAACATGGGCGGGTCGACGTCCTGGTGAACAACGTCGGCGACTATCGCCCCCTGGTGCCCTTCCACCGGTCCAGTCCGGACTCATGGCAGCAGATGTACGACGTCAACCTGCGTCACGTCCTCGCCGTCACGAGGGCGTTCGTGCCGTCGATGATCGATGCGCATCGCGGCAGCATCGTCACCGTCCATTCGGTGGAGGGCATGCGCGGATACCCCAAAGACCCCGTGTACGGCGCCATGAAGGCGGCGGCCGCGCACTTCACCACCTGTCTGGCCGTGGACCTCGGCCGCCACGGCATCCGCGTCAACGGCATCGGCACCGACCTGGCACAGACCCCGCAGGTGGACTACCTGACAGGCTACGAGGACGTCGACGAGCTATGGACGTCGTGGGCGCCCGTGGGACGCGTCGGATGGCCCGAAGACCAAGCGCGCGTCGCACTGTTCCTCGCCTCCGACCAGTCGGCGTTCGTCACCGGGCACAACATCCCCGTCGACGGCGGCACGAAAGCCGGCGGTGGATGGCTCTTCTCACCGCGGGAGGGCCGCTTCGTCAACCGCTCGAGGAACCTGTGAACGTGGTCGACGAGACGGTCGACGTACTCGTCGCCGG
This sequence comes from uncultured Actinomycetota bacterium, assembly GCA_963800125.1. Taxonomy (GTDB): domain Bacteria; phylum Actinomycetota; class Actinomycetes; order Mycobacteriales; family Mycobacteriaceae; genus Mycobacterium. The sequence goes on from CAWDAC010000057.1 coordinate 28,984, forward strand.
CTCGGGTGGGGGAGTCGCAGGCGCCTATACCGCTGCGCGCGAAGGGCTCTCGGTGGCACTCGTCGAGGCGACCGACCAGTTCGGCGGAACGTTCGCCTACTCCGGTGGGGGCGGGATGTGGTTCCCCTGCAATCCCGTACTCGTCCGCGCAGGCAGCGACGACACCATCGCCGAGGCCTTGCGTTATTACCGCAACGTCGTGGGCGACCGCACCCCGGCCGAGCTCCAGGAGACCTACGTGCGCGGCGGCGCCGCGCTGATCGAATACCTCGAACGCGACGAGCACTTCGCGTTCAAGATCCTGCCGTGGCCGGACTACTACAGCTCGGTGGCCGGGGCCCGTAACGACGGCATGCGTCACATCGTCTCAAGGGCGGTGCCCGACAACCGCCTTGGCCGGTTCCAAGGGCTGGTTCGTGGACCGCTGGATCACGAACGCCTCGGTGCGCCGCAGCCCGACCTGCTCACCGGCGGCCGAGCACTCGTCGGCCGGTTCCTCGCCGCAATGGCCGACAACCCCGCCGTCGCAGCTCATTTGAACACCAGCCTCGTCGACCTGATCACCGACGACGGCCGCGTCGTGGGTGGTGTGGTGGAGCACGAGGGCGAGCGGCGGGTGATTCGGGCGCGTCGCGGCGTCCTTCTCGCCGCGGGTGGATTCGAACAGAACGCCGCGATGAGGGCCGAATACGGCGTTCCGGGAACGACATCCGACACCATGGGCGCACCGGGCAACCTCGGGCTCGCGCACCGAGCGGCAATCGCGGTGGGTGCAAGCATCGACCTGATGGACCAGGCCTGGTGGTCGCCGGGGTTGATCCATCCAGACGGCCGGGCCGCCTTCGCGTTGTGCTTCACGGGCGGCATCTTCGTCGACCGGGCCGGACGGCGGTTTGTCAACGAGTCAGCCGCCTACGACAGATCGGGCCGCGAGATCCTTCGCGCCATGGCCGAAGGTACCGTCGGCACGCCCTACTGGATGGTCTACGACAGCCGTGCCGGTGAACAGCCACCGGTCATGGCGCCCAACGTGTCGTTCTCACCGACGAGCGAGTATCGGTCCGCTGGGCTGTGGCGTGAGGCCGATACCGTGGCTGAGCTTGCGCGGGAGATCGACGTTCCCGCCGACAATCTGACGGAGACCGTGCGCCGCTTCAACGCCATGGCCGAGCGCGGCGACGACGAGGACTTCGGTCGCGGTCGCGAATCCTTCGACCGGGCGTTCACCGGCGGAGCGTCTCCTCTGGTGCCGATCGACACACCGCCCTACCGCGCGGCGGCGTTCGGGGTGTCAGATCTCGGCACCAAGGGCGGGCTGCGCACCGATGTCGACGGACGCGTCCTGGACGCCGACGACCGGCCGATTCCCGGTCTCTACGCGGCGGGAAACACCATGGCCGCAGTGTCCGGTACGACATATCCAGGTGGCGGAAACCCGATCGGTGCGTCGTTGTTGTTCAGTCACCGTGCGGCGCTGCATATGGCCCGGCCGGAGTCATAGCCGTCAGAAGCTGGCTAGGGCGCGGCGGGGTGGCCGAGGTTAGAGCACAATTTGAGACTCTCGTATGTCGTCGTTTTCGAGACGGGCGGACCTATGGGAGCAACCATCGCGGCACAACCACACAACTGCGATGTGGGTGAGATGGCGGCGCTGTCTGGCCATCGCTATCAGGTTCGGGGCATGAGCTTTTCGACCACTTTGTCGATGGTGAAGCTCGCTGCTTCGGCGCGAGGCGGGAACTCCTTAAAGCTTTCTAGCCATTTGGCGACAAGGGTTTGCGCCGAGATCAGCAGGAAGTCGTGGTCGCTGAACCATTTCGCGTAGAAGAAGTCGCTTTCATCGCCGCGCTCGAACGGGTCGGCGCGCAGGTCGAAGAACTTCGGGAGCCGCAACATCGAGAACGGCTCGCGCCACACGCCCACCCCTTTGTTGCGCTGCTCGGCAAACACCACCTTCCACCGGCGAACCCGCAACGCCAGGAAGTCGCCGTCGTCGCTCCAGTAGACGAAACCCTCACGCGGGCATTCATCCTCCTCGCCGGACAGGAACGGCAGCAGGTTGACGCCGTCGAGGTGGACCTTGAAGGTCTTCTCCCCGATCTGGTAGCCCTTCTTCACCTGCTCGACCAGGTCAGGCTCACCGGCAGCAGCCGCGAACGTCGGGATGAAGTCCTGCAGGGAGCAGATGTCATTGATCACCTGTCCCGGTTGGATGACGCCGGGCCACCGCCACACGCAGGGGATACGCCAGCCGCCCTCCCAGTTGGTGTCCTTCTCACCTCGGAACGGGGTGGCACCGCCGTCGGGCCACGACAACACCTCGGCTCCGTTGTCGGTGGTGAACACCACGATGGTGTTCTCGGTGACGCCGAGTTCGTCGAGCTTGTCCAAGAGTTGCCCGATGTAGCCGTCGAGTTCGACCATGCCGTCGGGATAGACGCCGAGGCCGGTCTTGCCCTTGGACTCCGGCTTGAGGTGGGTCCAGACATGCATGCGCGTGCTGTTGAAGTAGCAGAACCAGGGGGTTTTCTCTTTGGTCTTGCGTTCGATGAAATCGATGGCCGAGGACAGGAATTCCTCGTCGACGGTTTCCATCCGCTTGGTGTCCAGCGGGCCGGTGTTCTCGATGACCTGCTTGCCGACCTTGCCGAACTGCTCATCGACGGTTTCGTCGTCCACATCGGTGGCCGTGCACCTGAGCACGCCGCGCGGCCCGAACCGCTTGCGGAATCTCGGGTCCTCCGGATAGTCGGTGGCCTCCGGGGACTCCTCGGCGTTGAGGTGATACAGGTTGCCGAAGAACTCGTCGAACCCGTGCACAGTAGGTAGATGTTCGTTGCGGTCGCCGACGTGGTTCTTGCCGAACTGGCCGGTCGCATAACCGAAGTTCTTCAGGAACTGCGCAATCGTCGGGTCCTCAGCACTGAGACCCTGCATCGCGCCGGGGAAGCCGACCTTAGTCAGGCCGGTGCGGATCGGCTGCTGCCCGGTGATGAAGGCGGCGCGGCCAGCGGTGCAACTCTGCTGGCCGTAGAAGTCGGTGAACATCGCGCCCTCAGTGGCGATGCGATCGATATTCGGGGTGCGATACCCCATCACGCCGTGGTTGTAACAACTGACGTTGAACCAGCCGATGTCGTCGCTCATGATGAACAAAATGTTCGGATGATCGACATTCGCCATGACTGTCCTCCCAACGTATCGGCCCCGCGTGCGCTTACGGCCCGCCGACCGAAGCCGACAACCACGGGCTGTTAATCACGCTAGGCATGTACTCTTGCCGATTCCAGGCTTCGACCGACGAAACCGTCAATAACGTCACACAGGAAGTGGCAGGGTCGGTGATGGGTGCGGAAACATTCAAACCGGAACGGCCTCAGTCGATCACCAATCTGGAGGCGGCGAACGCTGAGGGCCTTATAAGGAGGCAGTCTCGTTATGAAGGACTATGATTGCTGCCTCCGGAATGGTTTCGACTCCCGGTAGGGAGTCCAAGGAGGACTTCGCACTTCGTTGATTAACGTCGCTGCAACGGTCCTTAGGCGCATCAACCACAAGCAATGAGGACGGGCGGGGGCGCTCAGGCAGTTGCGACGGACATTTGAGACTCTCGTATGTCGTCTATTTCGCGACAAGGTAAGCAGCCCTTCGGACTCACCACCGTCATGGCATCGTCTCGTCCCACTCCATATGCCCCTCGTAGCCAAGCGATGCCGCCATCGCGCGGTAGCGGTCCCTGAAGCGCGCATAAGTGGCCGCGTCACCGCGCGCCCGCGCCAGTAGAGCGTGGAGTCGCAGCAACCAGATTTCGCGGATAACCAGTCCGTCGTCGGCTGGCGCGTCCGCCAACCTGGTGATCGCGGCCTCGGCTTCGGCCACGTCAGCGTCGGCCCCGTGATCGAGCAGTGTCTCCACCAGAACACCGGTCGCAGGAATGCCCCACAGCAGCAGCCGTCCCTCGCGGAACAGATGGTCGACGGCGGCGCGCATCAGCGGTATGGCCTCATCGCGATCTCCCCGCCGAGCCCTCTCACGCGCGACGCACACATTGACGACCGGTAATTCGCCCAGGTTGTGTCCCCGGCGCACGAACACGTCGCCGACCTCGGCCAGGAGCTTGTGTCCGCGGTCACGCTCCGCAGTCGTGTGACGGTGCACCAGCGCCATGCCCAGTGTCGCCCGGGTGATGGCCACTGCGAAATCATCACCGGAGCGTTCGGCAATCCGTCGGGCCTCCTCGATCTCGCGCACCGTGGAATCGTCGGGCCTCAGCACGCCATTCGGTATTCCCCCGAAGTAGACGAAGCTGACGACCGCGGCGTAGGACACGGGGTCGGCGCTGCGGACCATCGCCAGGCCCTGGCGCAGGGCGTCTCGCCATCCGGGACGACCCAGGCACCACCGGGCGATGGCCCGCGACGTATAGGCGAACGCCAACGGAGACCCGAAAATGAAGTTGCCTTTCGACGGATCACCGTCGGCCAGGTCGATGACTCTTTGTGTCCACCGCAGCGCGTCTGAATACTCGGCGCTTTCAATCTTGGCGTAGATCACCGGCACGCACAGCCCCACCGTCAGGTTCGGATCGCCGAGCGACTCGACGAGGGCCCAGGCTTCGGATGCCAGCTCCGCCGCCTCGCGGATGCGGTCGTGAAACGCGTGATCCATCACCAGCCCCGCCATGCCGATGGCCAGTGACGCCTTGTCCCCGGCGGCGGTGCACAACTGCCGCAGTTCCTCGAAGCGGTCCCCGGCCACGTTCATATGGGCTCGAAAGGCGATCCCGCACAGCATGGTGCGGGGGGCGATGCGCATGGCTGGCCGGTCCGGGTTTTCGGCGGGTAGTGCGTCGGCGATCGTTTCGGCGCGCTCCCAACTTTGTCGCGCCGCGGCGATGTCGCGGTTGGTCGCCCACGTTGCCGCGCGCATGTGCCAGCCGTAGGCGGCGTGCAGATCACCGGCGGCCTCCAGATGCTCGGCGATCAAGGCGGCATTCTCTTCCGCCGACGCGGGGTCGCGCGCTTCGATCGCGGCGGCCAGTCGCCGGTGCAGTCGGGCACGGTCCGATTTGAGCTGGGATTCGTAGGCCACGGTGCGGATCAGCGGATGGCGGAAGGCGAACTCGGTGCTGGGTGTGAAACGGATTTGATCGATCAGCTCGGCCTTGAGGAAGTTCGTCGAGCACAGGGTCATCGCCCACGGCGGCGAGCAGTTCGGTGGTGAAGCGTGAGCCGATCACTGCCGCGGCGTTCAGTGTCTTCTTGGCGTCAGGTTCGAGGCGGTCGATGCGCGCCGCGATGGCCGCCTGCAGCGTGGCGGGCACACTAACCTCGGCCATGTCACTGCCGCATGTGTAGCCACCGCGGTGACCCTCAAGCACCCCGCGTTCGGCAAGCTCGCGCACCATCTCCTCAACGAAGAACGGATTCCCCGCGGCCCGCCCCGCGATCAGCGCCCCGATCGCGGTGACCGAGGGGTCGGCTCCCAGCAGCTCATCGAGCAGCTGCCTGGTCTCGCCTTCCGTCAGGGCTGCCAGCGACATCGTCTGTGCACCGTGTATCCGCGTCAGCGCTCCCTCGTACTCGGGGCGGTAGGTGATCAACACCACCGAATGTGTCTGCGGAATCACGGTCAGAAAGTCGGCGAACATCGACTCGCTGACCTCGTCGATCCAGTGCACATCCTCGATCACGTAGACGACCGGATCAGTACGGGCCAGCGAGACCGAATTGATCAGCGCGGTCAACCGCCGCCGCCGCGCATCCGGATCGATGTTGGGCAGCGCCGCGTCCGGGTCACGAATGCCCAGCAGGTCGTTGAGCAACAACAAGTCCTCATCGCTCCCGCCGGGCACCTGCGCACGCACCAGTTGGCGCGCCATCTCATCATCGACATCTGCTATCCCAGCGACATCGCGCAGCAGCCGCGCCACCACATGAAACGGAATATCGGCGGCATGGGACTCGCAGAAGGTCGAAAACACCTCCGCACCGCGGCGGCGCGCCAATGCGGTCGCCTCGTAAACAAGACGGCTCTTGCCGATGCCCGGCGGTCCCGTCACATCCACGACGCACCCATGACCGCTGATGGACCGATCCAACATGCTTGCGACGGTGTTCACTTCCCACTCACGTCCAACCAAAGCGGTGCCCGGCAGCCCCATCTGCGCGGGCCGCGCCCCCACCGCGACCAGGCGGCGAGCGATGACCGGTTCATCGGCACCCTTGATACGCACCATCTCCGGCTCACCTAGAGCCGCTGCGCCATCAACCAGTCGCGCCGTGGATGCGCTGAGCATCACCCCACCCGGTGCAGCGACCGACTCCATCCGCTGGGCCATCCCAACCTGCTCGCCGACGGTGGTGTAGCCCAACGACGTTGAGCCGACTTCGCCAGCGATCGCCTGACCGGAATTGAGTCCCACCCGCACGGCGAAGTCAACTCTGTCGCGATCGCTGACCTCGACAGCCAGCAGTGCGCATTCTTCTTGGATACCTAGTGCGGCCAGGCAGGCGCGAACGGCGTGGTCCTCCAACGCAACGGGCGCGCCGAACACCGCCATGACCCCGTCACCGGTGAACTTGTCCACCGTGCCGCCATACCGCTGCACCACCACCGCCGCACGGTTGACCAATTCGGCCATGATCTCGCGCAGCCGCTCCGCACCGACCGCTGCTGCGATGTCCATCGAACGCACCACGTCGGCGAACAGCACCGTGACTTGCTTGTACTCAGCCGACTGGGTGGCCCCTGTCAGTCGCGTACCGCACTCGCCGCAGAACTTGGCCGTCGTGCTTGACTGTGCGCCGCAGGAACCACACAACAGCCCCGTCGCGGTCGGTCCACCGACACCATCCCCGCTGGGGTCCACGTCAGTATCGTTTCACTGCTGATCAACGATGTCCGTCATATCGCTGTGCCATATTCGGTACGAAGTTTTTAGACTCTGGTATTTCGTCTGTTTCGAGACACCCATGCCAGTAGCCACATGGCCAAGAACAGCCTCAGCTGCCGCGGCGGCGTTGTTCCTGCCCGACAACAGAGAACCAGTCCATCGGCCCAGAGCCTTGGTCAGCTCCGCGCGGTCGGAGGAGGCTCCGACCCAGGCGATGTAACCATCGGGCCGAACCAGAACGGCCGGGCCAGCATCGGTGCGCTCGGCTTCTACGAGACCGGGAACGCCCGTCGGTGCCGCGCCTTCCTCACGTATAAGCACGAACCCGGTTGAGCGCTGCAGGTGCGTCAACTTCCCTTGGCGCAGTGGGATTTCGGTGCCACGGGTGCCGACGAGCCGGTTATCTCCGCGCTGACGTCGGTAGCGCAATGTGGTGCCGGCGAAACTGCCCGCCACGGCGTCGAGCACGAATGGCAGGCGAAGCAGTCTCGGCGCCAGCAGGTTTCGCACACCACGGGCGATTCGGGGACGCAGGGTGACGGCACGCGCGATCAGACCGGATTGGACGAGAACGCGCTTCCCGATGGGATGACGTTCACGGTGGTAGGTGTCGAGCATGTCATCGGGGGCGCCGGCGAGGACGGCGTCGATTTTCCACGCGAGGTTGGCGGCGTCTTGTATCCCGGTATTCATGCCCTGCCCACCCATCGGTGAATGGACATGTGCGGCGTCACCGGCGAGAAACACGCGGCCGTGCCGGTATTGGGCGACTTGGCGCTCGTCACAGTGAAACCGCGACAGCCAGCCGACGTCGCGCACCCCGAGATCACGTCCCATCGCCCGGGTGAGCACATCGATCGACCTCCGCGGGAGCGACGGGCTCGGTGTCGGGAACCTGATGGTGTCGATCCCACAGCATCGTCCGGTACCACGCGCCGTCGCTATCACTCCGGCCGTATGGCGCCAGAAATCCGAACAGCTCTCGGCTGCTGCCGAGGGTGAGCACGCTGTCGGTCGGCCCATCGGCCAGCTTGACGTCGGCCAGCACTACCGAGGACAACATGGTCTTCCCCGTGAAGTCCGCGCCGACGAGATCCCGCACGGTGCTGTGCCCGCCGTCGGCGCCGATCACGTAGTCTGCACGCCACGTCATGTGGTGCTCTGGATCGTCGTCGGCCTTCGGTTGCGCAGTGACGTTTACGCCATCGGAATCCTGTTCGAGCGCAACGACCTCGACGCCGCGGTGGATCTCGGCGCCGTGGAAGGCGGCATAGCCGGCGAGTGCCCGGTCGACGTTGGTTTGTGGCGTGACCGCGACGAACTGGAATGCCGAACGCAGATGCGTCAGATCGATTCGCGCACCGGCGAAGATGGAAACACCGGGTGCCCGGTGCGCGTGCGCGAGGACTTCATCGGCCAGACCGCGGGCGTCCAGAACTTCAAGTGTTCGGGCCATCGTTGCGAAGGCCCGGCTCGACGGGTTCACGTCGGGCCAGCGCTCGAGAACAGTTACCGAGCGGCCGCACCTGGCCAGGTCACCGGCTGCGGTCAGGCCGGTAGGTCCGGCACCAATGATCAGGACGTCAACGCTCTGCGGGGTAGTCATGGTCAGCGTGCAGGGGTGTGGTCGGCCGGATTGGGGTACCAACGGCGGATGTCGTCGGGCGTGGAGGTGGCCGAGTAGTTGAACACGAATCGGCAGCCGGGGTTGGTGGCATGCGCCGCGTTGACGATCGCCTCGAACAGCAGGGTGTTGCTCGCGACGAGGCGGACACCGGCGCCGATGAGCACGGCGTCGTAGCGCTTGGCCGAGAGCCACGTGCGGGCAGTCTCGGCGCCTGCTTCCCCGGAGTCGATGAGGCAGTTGTCGACGTCGTACCCGGCCGCCCGCAGTCCAGCCACGTTGTCGCTGTTCGCCTTGGCCAACTTCGCCTTGGTCAACCCGGTGAACTGGGCGATGTCAGCCGATTCGTAGTCGATGACGTCGGGGTGGAGCCCGATTTGGATCGCGGTGACGGTCATGGCGCCCTCCTTCAGTTCAACGCTTGTTGAACTGACTTTAGAGCTCAACGGCCGCCGTTGTCAACAATTGTTGAATAGACTGACGGCATGGCTTCGAGGACACGGGACCCGGAAGCGACGAAGGCCGCCATCCTGGCCGCCGCCCGGCTGCAGTTCGGACAGACCGGTTTCGAGCGGACCACGATCCGGTCGGTTGCCTCGGCGGCGGGTGTAGATCCGGCTCTGGTGATGCACTACTTCGGCAACAAGGACGGTCTCTTCCGCGCGGTGTCACGCCTCGACATGTCGCCCCCAGACCTGTCGGGTGTCGCGCCCGAAGACGTGGCCGACGTCATGCTGCCGCTGTTCGTCGAAGTGTGGGGACCCGACGGCCCGTTCCTGCCACTGCTACGCGCCGCGTCGTCGAGCCAACCGGCGGCCGACGCCCTCCTCGACGTCTTCACCCGGCAAGTCGCGCCTGCGCTGGCCGACGTCGCGATCGACCGGCCGGCCGAGCGAGCCGCTCTCATCGGCTCGCACCTGCTCGGTATCGCGGTCGCGCGTTACATCATCGGGATCCCGCCGCTTGTCGACATGGACGACCAAACTCTGGCGTCATGGCTCAAACCCGTTCTGACGCACTACCTCACCGATCCGGCACCAGCAGATCGCGCGAAGCGGTAGGGAACTTGCCCTCAAGTTCTATGTGGCGTCGTGACCGAGATGTTCAAGCGGGTGTGTTTCTTCCGGAAGCGCCCGGACGTGACGATGGAAGAGTTCATCGACTACTACGAGAATCAACATTCGCGGCTGTCCGAACGGCTTGGGCGTTCGCCGTCCATCCCCAACGCGGTGCGGTACGTGCGGCGCTATCTGACGCCGGAACGCAATCCCGTCACGGGCGAGGTGATCGACCCCGGCTACCACTGCATCATGGAGATCTGGTGGAACAGCAGAGAGGACTTCGAGAACTCGCAGCGAGTCATCGCAGATCCGGAACGCCTCCCATCCATCAAGGAAGACGAGGCGCAACTGTTCGCCACGCACAGCAACCCGATGTGCTCAGTGGTGGAGTACGACTCGCCGATGGGTCCGAACGGTGAGACACCCCGCGTCGAGCTGGCCTACGAAGACTGAAGGTCTGACTCCCGGAACACCTCGATGGCAGACACGGGCGTCATCATGACCACCGGGATGTGCCGCGCCGTTGATCTCTGATAGCTGATGTAGGGCGGGTACGCACGCACCATGAAGTCCCAGACCTTGTGCCGCTCATCGCCTTCGGGTTCGCGCCACGATGCCCGGAAGGCTTGGGTGGCGATCTGCAGGTCGACGTGGTCACCGGCACGAAGATTGAGATACCACTCTGGATGCTGATCGGCGCCGCCCTTCGATGCGACGATCGCGACCTCCCCGCCGATGTCCCCATAAATGAGCGGAACGATCTGCGTTCTTCCCGACTTACGCCCCTGCACCCTGATCAAACAGTGGGTCGTGAACGCATGGCCACCGATAGCGGTGATGTCCATGACGTGGCCCTGCGTGCCGCCCGATTGCAGGTATATCTCGCGGTGCCTGTCCATCCAATCGCGGCGCTCCTGCCGGATTGCTGCTGCTGAGTCATTGCCCATGGCACCATCTTGCACCCGTGATGCCTCGAGATGGCGTATGACGAAGGCTATGACCGAGGACACTGCCCCAGCGATTACCGGAATTCACCACCTCTCCGTGACCGTCCGCGACATTGAAGCCAGCGTGGCCTGGTATCAGCGGCTGTTCCGCGCGGAGCGAGTGCCGATGAAACTCCCCCACTACGAACGTGAGGACAAACCGGTTATGGTGTGCTGCTCGTCGAGCCGCGCTCGGGACTGGCGATTGGGCTGCACACGAACACCGGAAACGACGGCGCGCAATTCGACGAGGCCTGCACGGGGCTGGACCACGTAGGTTTTCACGTGGGCAGCCGTGAGGAGCTTGATGCGTGGATAGTCTGGCTCGAAGAACTCGGCATCGAGCACTCTGCCATCAGAACCGGGGATGAACCTTTCCCCTACGCGACAGTGGTTTTCCGCGACCCCGACAACATTCAGCTCGAACTCTTCACGGTGTGCTGACGGTTAAGCGTCGAAATCGGTGCTGGCCGTCAGCTGCTCCCATTTGGCGATCTCGTTCGCGCGCCCGTCCGCGATGTAGCGGTAGGCGCCGAGGGCGTCGGATCCGAGGAGCAGGAAACCGGGCGGGTCGCTTGATTCGACGGCAGCCATGATCGCGGCGGCGGCCTTGGCCGGGTCGCCGGCCTGGTTGCCGTGCATGGTGTCGTGTTCCTTGCGACGCTGTCCGGCGGTGCCCGCGTAGTCCTCGATGACCGTGGCCGACTGCGTAAGCGACCGCCCTGCGAAGTCAGTGCGAAAGGCGCCCGGCTCGATGACCGTAACCGAAATGCCAAGGGGGGCAAGCTCGCCGCGCAGCGCGCCACTGAGGCCTTCGATCGCGGCTTTCGCTGCGGAGTAATAGCCGGATCCCACTGGGGTCAGCTGAGCGCCGATCGACGAGATGTTCACGATGGCGCCGGAACGGCGGGCGCGCATGCCGGGCAAGACGGCCTTGATCATCGCGACGGTGCCGAAGAAGTGCGTCTCAAACAGCGTCCGGACGTCGGTGTCGTCGCCTTCCTCGACAGCGGCGCGGTAACCGTAGCCGGCGTTGTTGACCAGCACGTCGACGCCGCCGAACCGCTCATGGGCCTGCTGCACAGCAGAGGCGACCTGCACCGGGTTGGTGACATCAAGTGTGACCGCGAGCACCCGATCGGGCGTGGAGTCGGCCAGGTCGGCGACTCTCGTGACGTCGCGTGCCGAGACGACGGCGTTGTGACCGGCACCGATGACAGCTTCAGCGACTGCGCGGCCGAGTCCGGTCGAGCAGCCGGTGATCAGCCAGGTGGACATTTCCGGTGCTTTCTTCTACAGGATGTCGGTGATGTCGTTCTTCAGGGCTTCGGCGTCGGTGCCGAAGACCGCTTGGACGCTGTTGCCGACCTCGATGACGCCCGCGGCCCCGAGACTTTTCAGCCGAGCCTGATCGACCTTGGACTTGTCGGCGACCTCCATGCGCAGCCGTGTGATGCAGGCGTCGACGTTGACGAGGTTCTCCCGGCCGCCGAACGCCGCGATCACTTGCTCGGCCTTACTGTCGGACGCCACCGCGGTGGGTGCGGTCAAGGTTGCCGTTGCTGCGCCGGATCCGGCTGCCGTCAAGGCGGTGGTGGAGTCGGCGCCGTCGCCGAGGTTGGCTTGTTCTTCGGCCTCGAACTCACTCTCGGGCTCGCGGCCCGGTGTGCGCATGTTCCACTTCGTGATCGCGAATCGGAACAGCAGGTAGTAGACGGCGAAGAACACCACGCCCATAACGATGAGCAGCGGGATGTTCTTCGCGGCCGGAGCCGTGCCGTACAGGACCAGATCGATGAGGCCCGCGGAGAACGAGAAGCCCAGGTGTATGTCGAGCAGGTAGGCGATTGCCAGGGAGAGCCCCGTGAGCACTGCGTGGATGATGTACAACGGGAATGCCACGAACATGAACGCGAACTCGAGGGGTTCGGTCACCCCGGTGAGGAACGCCGTCAACGCCGCCGCCGACAGAATGCCGACCGCAACCTTGCGCTGTTTCTTGTTCGCCACATGGATCATGGCCAGGGCGGCGGCGGGCAGCCCGAACATCAGAATCGGGTAGAACCCCGATGTCAGGATGCCTGCGGTGGGATCACCTGCGGCAAATCGGGTGAGCTCACCGGTGACGGCTTTGCCGCCGCCGGGCGGTTGATAGTCGCCGTAGAGGAACCAGATGTACGAGTTCGGGATGTGGTGCAGGCCGAGCGGAATCAGCATGCGGTTGGCGAATCCGTAGACGAAGGCGCCCAGCGCGCCCGAGCCACCGATGAATTTGCCAAGGCCCGTCAGCCCCGCATCGAAGAGCGGATAGAAGTAGCTCATGGCGAACCCGAGGAACAGGCAGGCCAATGACACCACGATCGGGACGAAGCGCCTGCCTCCGAAGAATCCGAGGTAGGACGGCAATTGGATGGTGTGGTAGCGGTCGAAGAGCCACGCGGTGAGCAGACCAACCACGATTCCCGCGAACACGCTGTAGTTGATCTGGGCTTGCTCGCCGGCCTTGTCGACCTCGCCGGCGAGAACTATCGGCGACATCGTCTTGAACACTGCCTGGACCACCAGGTAGCCCACGACGGCCGCCAGTGCGGTCGAACCGTCCGCCTTCCTCGCGAATCCGATGGCGACGCCGACGGCGAACAGCAGAGGTAGGTTGGTGAACACCGCGTCGCCGGCGGCGCTCATGGCCTGGAAGAACGGCCCGATGACGGGAGCCTTGATTCTGCCCAGCAGGTCGGGCTGACCCAGACGGAGCAGGATTCCCGCCGCGGGCAGCACCGCAATCGGCAGCATGAGGCTCTTGCCCAGTCGCTGCAACTGCGCAAAGCCGGGAATGCGCAAACCCGACTTTTGCTGGACTGCTTCAGGTTTCGCCGTGTCACTCATTGCCGGTCACCCTTCTTTCCCGCAAACGTCGCTGCCGCCGAAGCTGAGCGGAAGCTTAGACGAGAACGTGTGAAGTTGAGACCGTCTTTCGGCCACGCTCGTATTGTTGGTGCACACGAGCAAAGGAGTCACGACAGTGAGCAAGACGTCAGTGCTCGCCCCGGTCGCGGGGCGTGCGGTTCTGCTTGAGGATGTTCCGGACCCGGTGTTTTCCCAGGGCATGGTTGGCTATGGCGCCGCGATCGACCCGCCTCGCGGGGTGATCGCGGCCGTCGCGCCGGTCAGCGGCAAGCTCTTGAAACTGATGCCGCATGCCTACATCGTCATGACCCCGGACAACGTCGGCGTTCTGGTCCACCTGGGACTGGACACCGTCGCGCTGAAGGGCGAAGGCTTCACGACCCACGTCAGCCAGGGCGACGACGTCACCGCGGGCCAGCTCGTCATCACCTATGACGTGCCGTCGGTCGAGGCCAAGGGACTCAATCCCATTGTCCCCGTTGTGGTCATGGACGAGCGCGAACCCGGGAACGTGATTCCCTCCGAAGCGGTCACTGCCGGTGCCGATATCGCTTCCGGCGCAGACCTTTTCACAGCCAACAAGTAGATGGAAGTCGTCATCCTGGCGGACGCCAAGGAGATTGGCGGCGTCGCCGCCGACGCAATCGGTGCTCTGCTCACTCGCAAACCGGCCGCGGTCCTTGGGCTCGCCACCGGCTCATCGCCGCTGGCGATCTACGACGAACTGGCGGCCCGCTGCGATGCCGGGCTGATCTCGTTCCGGCAGGCCCGCGGTTTCACCCTCGACGAGTACGTCGGCCCACCCGCCGACCATCCGCAGCGGTACCGGACCGTCATCGACGAAGTGTTCGTGTCCCGGGTCGACTTCGTTCCGGGAGCCGTCGAGGGCCCGGACGGCCTGGCCTCCGACATCCCGGCCGCATGCGCGGCGTACGAGAACGCGATCCGCGCGGCGGGCGGCGTCGATCTGCAGATCCTCGGGATCGGCACCGACGGGCACATCGCGTTCAACGAGCCGGGGTCCTCGCTGGCCTCGCGAACCCGTATCAAGACGCTGACCAGGCAGACCAGGATGGACAACGCCCGCTTCTTCGGTGGCGAGGTCGAATCGGTGCCGACGCATTGCCTGACCCAGGGACTGGGGACCATCATGGAGGCCCGGCACGTGATTCTGGTCGCGACCGGTCGCAGCAAGGCAGAAGCCGCCCATCAACTGGTCGAGGGCGCGGTCAGCGCGCTATGGCCGGCGACCATCCTGCAGCATCACCCGCATGCCACGGTGCTGCTCGATGACGCCGCGGCCCGCCGGCTTCAGCTCGTCGACTACTACCGCGAGACCTACCGCGCCAAGCCGGAATGGCAGGGCATCTGAGGCGGCGCCATGTTGATGACCGCTGACACAGTACTCACGGGCCGAGAACTGTTGCGGCCCGGGTGGATTGAGGTGTCACAGGGCACGGTGGCTGCGGTCGGCACGGGCGCTGGGCCCCGGCCCGCGGACCGCGATCTGGGCGCGGTGATCGTGGTGCCGGGCTTCGTCGACACACATCTGCACGGCGGGGGAGGGGCGAACTTCTCGACCGCGTCCCACGCCGACACCGCCACCGCCGTGGCGTTTCACCGCAGGCACGGCACCACCACACTCGTCGCCTCTCTGGTCACCGCGGGCCCGGCCGACCTGCTACGGCAGGTCGGGGAACTGGCCGACGACGTTCGTGCCGGCCTGATCGACGGGATCCATCTGGAAGGTCCGTGGCTTTCCACCAAGCGGTGCGGCGCTCACCAGCCGTCGCTGATGCGCGACCCGGACCCCGCCGAGATCGACCGCGTTCTCGATGCGGGTGGCGGGGCCATTCGCATGGTCACCATCGCGCCGGAACGCGACGGTGCCCTTGCCGCGATCGGGCAGATCGTCGATGCGGGCGTGGTGGCCGCGGTGGGCCACACCGAGGCAACCTATGAGCAGACGCGCGCGGCGATCGGGGCGGGTGCGACGGTGGGCACACACCTGTTCAACGCGATGCGCCCGATCAATACGCGCGAGCCCGGTCCGGTCATTGCACTTCTCGAAGACTCTCGGGTGACCGTGGAACTGATCACCGATGGCGTGCACGTCGATCCCGCCCTGTATCGACATGTCTGCCGCAGCGTCGGACCTGACCGGGTGTCGTTGGTGACCGACGCGATGGCCGCCGCCGGCATGTCCGACGGCAGGTACTGGCTGGGGCCGTTGGCGGTGGACGTCTTAGGCGGAGTTGCTCGCGTTGAAGGGACGCAAACCATCGCAGGCAGTACCGCGACGATGGACCACCAGTTCAGATTCGCCGTTGACCACAACGGGCTGTTAGGTGATGACGCGCTGATGGCTGCCGTGCGTCAGGCATCGATCAATCCCGCCCGGGCGCTGGGTCTGCCGTGCACTGGGCTCGTGCCCGGCGCAAGCGCCGACTTGGTGGTACTGGATGCAGATCTCGCCGTGACGGGAGTGCTGCGCCAAGGATCGTGGGTCGACTAGCTTCGCGCCGTGTTCTCGACGATGATCTCGCACGCCGCCTCGTAGAAAGCACTGATCAGGGTCGAGAAGGAGAGCTCGAAGGGGTAGATCATGTGCACGTCCAGCGGCTCCAGATTCCACTCCGGCAGGACCGGCACGATGCTGCCTTCGCGCAACTCGGTGGTGCAGATGATCTGAGTGGGCATCACGCCGATGCCGAGTCCTTGCAAGATGTATTGCTTGCACACCTGAAAGTTGTTGGCGCGCGCCCGCACCAAGGGCGACAGCTCGTCATGAGCGCTATGTGAAGCGGGTGAACAGTTCGATGGACCAAATTCGGTCGTTCTACGACGAGGTGTTCCCCCATGCCGAGGCCGCGGTGGCCTACATCGACGAGTTCGACTACTCCGAGCCACTGCCCGAGGATGCCGCCAACCTGCGCAACCTGCTCTACTCGCTGATCACCGTTTCGCTGGCGGTGGAGCTGTGGAACCAACCGCGCGTGAAACATTCGGCGAGCACGATTCTTACGCGAGTGAGCTGACACCATGGGACTTTCCGCCACGCAATTAGAGGTCACCGACCTCACCCCGAGAATCGGCAGCGAGATCAGAACCGATCTCGACACGCTACTCAGCGGCACCGAAGCCCAGAACATTCGCAACAGCCTGGAGCAGCGGGGAGTCGTCTTCATTCGCGGCCTGGACATCAGCGACGAGCAACAAGTCGCCATCGGCAGGACTCTCGGCACAATCCCTGCGAACGAGGGGGAGAGCGGCATCTACAAGATCTCGCTCGACAAGAACGTGAACCAGCGAGCCGAATACCTGAAGGGCTCGATGTTCTGGCATTTCGACGGCTCGCTGCAGCCCTATCCGAATCTCGCGACCCTGCTGCGGGCCATCAAGCTGTCCGAAACCGGTGGCGAGACGGAGTTCTGCAACACGTACGCGGCATACGAGGACTTGCGGCAAGCCGACAAGGACGCCATCGCCGAGCTTCGGGTGGTCCACAGTGCCGAGCGGTCGCAGTACTACGTCCGTCCAGAGATGAGCTACGGCGAGATCACGTTCTGGCAGAAGTCCCCGACGAAGGCCTGCCCGATGGTGTGGACGCACCAATCCGGCCGCAAGTCGTTACTCCTCGGCGCCACCGCAGATTATGTGATCGGGCTGCCGGTAGAGGAAAGCCGAGCGCTGCTCGCGCGCCTCCGCGACTGGGCGACGCAGCCGCAGTACGTCTACCGGCATCAGTGGGAACTCGGCGACCTACTCATCTGGAGCAACACCGGCACGATGCACCGGGTGCTTGAGTATCCCGTCGACAGCGGCCGTCTCATGCACCGCACCATCCTGGCGGGAGAAGAGCCCCTGCAGTGAAACTCGCGATCGCCACCCCCGTCGTGACCAACGTCGCCGCTGCGCCATTGACGTGGGAGAAGGACGCCTCGATCGAAGCCATCGGCCGCGTCGCCGAGGCGGCGGATCGGCTCGGCTACCACCATCTCACGTGTAGCGAGCACATCGGTATCCCTGCGACCGAGGCGGGGCGGCGCGGCGCCCGGTATTGGGATCCTCTCGCCACGTTGGGTTATGTGTCAGCCCGCACACAACATATCCGACTGGCGAGCATGACCCTCGTGCTTGGGTATCACCACCCACTCGCGATCGTAAAGCGTTACGGCACACTGGATCACGTCAGTGGCGGCCGAGTGATCCTGGGTGTCGGGGTTGGCACGCTCAAGGAGGAGTTCGACCTTCTCTGCGCGCCGTTCGACGATCGGGGTGCTCGCGCCGACGATGAACTGCGGGCGCTGCGGGCCGCATTGTCGAGTAATGAGCCGGTGTATGCCGGTAAGTACTACTCGTTCGGCGGCCTCACTGTTGACCCGTGCGCGTTACAGCCGCATATGCCGATTTGGATCGGTGGCCGAACCCAGCGATCGCTGCGGCGTGCGCTCACGCTTGCCGATGGCTGGTGCCCGTTCAACGTGCCGATCGCCACCGCTGCAGAGTGGCTGCAAGCGCGAGAGATTCCCCCGGGCTTCGAGGTCGTGCTGCCGGCTGATCGACCGCTCGACCCGGTGAAGGAGCCGGAGGCGACGAGGGAAACCCTGGCGACCATGGCCGCTGCCGGCACGACGATACTGTCTGCCCGGTTCATCCATCACTCGCTCGAGCACTACCTCGAGCAGATCCACGCGCTCGCCGAGCTACACAAGTAGTGCTCAGGTGCCGCAGAACGTCCGGTAGGCGCCGAAGTCCTCCGGGGCGGGCGAGGCGTAGCGCTGCAGGCCCGGTCGTTCGTCATACGGGGCGGACAGCGCGGCCATGAGTTGTTCGAGAGGTTGAAGGTCACCAGCCGTCGCTGCGGTGAGGGCCTCCTCGACGAGATGGTTGCGGGGGATGTAGACCGGATTGGCCCGGTCCATCGACGCGGGGTCCAGATTCAGGTCGCGCCAACGCGACAACCAGCGATCGAACCCGGCGAGGTCGACAAAAAGTCCACGCGCCGGTTCGGCGTCGCCGCGGGCCGCTTGACCCAGAATGCGAAAGAACGAAGTGAAGTCGATGTGGCTCTCTTGCAGAAGAACAAGCAACTCGTCGGTCAGTGGCTTAACCACCTCCGTTGCGGTCTCCGGCGCGAGGCCCAGCTTGTCCCCCATGCCGGCAGACCAGGCCGCGTCGTAGCGTTGCGGGTAACTGCCCAGCGACTCCTGTGCGATGACGATCGCCTGGTCAACGTCATCGGCGAGTAGGGGAAGCAGGGTCTCCGCGAACCGCGCCAGGTTCCAGCCGGCGATGGTCGGTTGGTTGCCGTAGGCGTAGCGCCCCCAGGCGTCGATCGAGCTGAACACCGTATTCGGGTCGTATGCCTCCATAAACGCGCACGGTCCGTAGTCGATGGTCTCGCCCGAAATCGTCATGTTGTCGGTGTTCATCACGCCGTGCACGAATCCGACAAGCATCCACCGGGCGACAAGCGAAGCTTGGACTCCGATCACCGCCTCCAAGAGCGCTCGGTATGGGTGCTCGGCGGCCGCTGCGGCTGGGTGGTGCCGGGCGATGGCGTGGTCGGCAAGACGGCGCACGAGGTCGACGTCACCGGTGATCGCGGCGTACTGGAAGCTGCCCACCCGCAGGTGACTGCTCGCGACGCGGGCAAGGACGGCACCCGGAAGTACCGTCTCACGCTGCACCTGACTCCCGGTTGAGACGACGGCCAGTGACCGCGTGGTTGGAATTCCCAGAGCATGCATCGCCTCGCTGACCACGTGCTCGCGCAGCATCGGTCCCACCGCCGCGAGGCCGTCGCCGCCGCGCGCGAACGGGGTGCGCCCCGAGCCCTTGAGGTGGATGTCGCGGGTCTGCCCCGCGGTGTCGATGAGCTCGCCGAGTAGAAGCGCGCGTCCGTCGCCCAGTCGCGGCACGAAGCCGCCGAACTGATGCCCGGCATAGGCCTGCGCGACCGGAGCAGCACCGCTCGGCACCAGATTTCCGACCAAGAAACGGAGACCCTGCGGACTCCGCAGCCAATCCGCGTCGAGACCCAGTTCTGTGGCCAGTGATTCGTTGAGCACAAGCAGCTGCGGGGCGGGAGGTGCATCGGCCTGCCAACTGACCGCCATCTCCGGCAGCTCACGGGCGAAGCGGTCCTCCAGCGCGATGGTCGATTCCGGTGCCACACTCACCTCAACCAGACTACGGAGAACCCAAACGGCCGGAAACGCCGTCTGCCGGCCGGGAGAATTGGGAGCATGGCCAGATGACCGTCGTTCTCGCGCTGCGCTGCGCAGACGGTGTCGTGCTCGCTTCCGATTCCCAGATCACCGACCCGGGCCGAGGACTGAGTTATCCCGCTCAAAAGCTGCATTCACTCGGAAGTCACGCGGCGTGGGGTGGCAGCGGATCACGCGCAGTGCTGCACGACATCGAGCGGCTGTTCGACGCTGAACCCGACGCCGTTGTTGAGGCGAGCGACGTGGGGCGGGCACTACAGGCAAGGGTGCTGCCCGTCTTCAAGCACCATTACGCCAACTTCATTACCGACGTGCCGGAGTCCAAGCCTGGCGCGACGCCTGCTACCTATGTGTTGGCGGCGGGTTATGCCGGCGGCGAGCCGTTCATCGTGGACATAGACCCACACGGCCTAATCGGCCACCACGAAGAGATCGGCTTCCAGGCAGTAGGCAGTGGAGCTCCGATGGCTCAGCAGGCCTATGCACTGCTCGCGAACTTCCGTATGTCTGAACGCCACGTCGATTACGGCGTCGTTGCAGCCTTGCGAGTACTCGATGCTCTCGATCAATCGTCGCCGAGCGTCGGTGGACCGATGGACATCTGCCGGATCACGCCCGAGCGGGCCCACCATCTCAGCCCAGAAGAGGTCGATGACGTTCGCGGTCAGGTCGGTCGGTGGCTAGAGCTCGAACGGAAAGCGGTCGACGAGCTATTCTCATGACGCGGTCCGTTGCCGCCGAAGACCTAATGCCTGGCACGGCTAGTCGTGAATCCTCGCACCACATGCGCTCGCACGAATTCGTCGATGACCTCATCGTCGTCAAGATCCAACATCTGCGAGGGTGTGCTGAACAACGAGAAGAGCATCCGCGCGAACCATTCGCCGGCTGCCGCAACATCAAGGTCCTTACGGACCTCGCCCGTCAGTTTCGCGGCGGTGAGGTAGGGAGCAATGAACTCACCGCATTCGCGCAACAGCACCGCGGCATTCTTCGTCAGCAGCAGGCTCACTTCGTCTGCGTCGAAATACTTCTCGGGTTCGAAGAATCGCCTCGCCCTGGTCACGAATACCGCCGCGAGAGTCAGCTTGTCCTCCAGCGTGTCGCCTTTGCCCATCGCCCTGGCCATCTCGCGGTAGAACTTCTGCGAAGAGTGTTCTGCGCACGCCTCAACGATCTCGGCCTTGTCGCGAAAGTACTCATACACCGTGCTCCGCGAGACATCTGCAGCCCGGGCGATGTCGACGACGGTCGTCTTGTCCAGGCCTCGCCTACGAAAGCAGTCGAACGCGGACTCGATGATGAGCTCGCGGGTATCGGTCGCGGTGATCTCCGTTGTCATGGCGAGTTACTCAGTCGGCGGGCGCGAGGATGAGTGCGCTTGTGGGTACACCGGTCCCGGACGTGACCAGCACGTGCTCAACGTCATCGGCTTGGTTACACGAGGTTCCACGGACCTGGCGAACGCCTTCGATGATGCCGTTCATGCCGTGGATGTACGCCTCACCGAGAAGCCCGCCGTTGGTGTTGATCGGCAGCTCACCACCGAGCGATAGCCGCTCGACGGTGGCGAAGTCCTTCGCCTCCCCGCGCCCGCAGAAGCCCAGCTCTTCCAGTTGGGCGAAGACGAACGGGGTGAAGTGGTCGTAAAGGAACGCGGTCTGGATGTCGGTGGGCTTGAGTCCCGAATCGCGCCAGAGCTTTTCGGCGACCACGCCCATCTCCGGTAGACCGGTGATGTCGTCGCGGTAATAGCTCGTCATCATCTCGCCCTCGGCGGCCGCTCCCTGTACCGCGGCTGTGATCACCGCCGGGGGTTGGCGAAGATCGCGTGCGCGCTCGGCGCTGGTGATGACCACCGCGACGCCGCCGTCGCTTTCCTGGCAGCAATCGAGCAGCCGTAGCACGGGTTCGATGACCCACCGCGAGTTCTGATGGTCCTCGAGCGTGATCGGTCGTTCGTAGAACCACGCGTCGGGATTCCGCGCCGCATGGGCGCGGTCGACGACCGAGATCCTGCCGAAATCCTCGTTGGTGACCCCATAGGTCGACATGTACCGCTGGGCGTGCAGTGCCACCCAAGCCGCAGGCGTGCCGGCACCACCGGTTCCGCCGCCGACACTGGGACAGCACAACGAGGAGATCCTGGGCGGCTTTGGTTTGACGGACGACGAGATCGGCGACTTGCGTGCGCGGCGCGTCATCGGCGAGACCGCGCTCAACGCCTAACCGCCGCTTCGACGAGCGACCAGTATCTGCGTTCCCGTTCAGTCAGCTGGTTCGACGTGATCGCGCCGAAGGCGGCCGCGTCGCGCGCGAACCGTCCCGGCGCATCGGGCAACGCATCTGGACCCTCGAGCCGGAAACAACTCGGCGCAAGAGGGCCGAACAGCAGCGCGCGGCACAGGTGTGGCCAGTTCTCCCGATGTGGCTCGACACCAGCGGCCCGGGCGAAGGTCAGAGCTGCCAGGTTCATCCGGGTTTTCTGGGGCATGCCCCGCCGTGCACGGTAGGCGTCGATCGCCGACCGCTGCTCGGTCTCACTCGCCTCCGGGACCGTGCCGGCCCAGGTATAGGCGATCCACCTGGCCTGAAGTTCCAGCGGCACAAAGTATCCGCCCGACTGGTCCCACATGCCCACGAACGCCAATCCCGGGAGCTCCGGGTGGAAGGTGTAGCGGTCAGCGTCCAGGTGCACCGCGTCGAGGTCGATGATCGCCCGGATGTCGTCACTCAGAAACGGCAGGTCCAACTCGAACCCGGTGCCGAACAGAATTCCGTCGAACTCATCGGCATACCCGTCGGCGAAGGTCACGGTCGCGTCCTGGACGGATGTTATCCACGGCCGCACCGTAATTCGGCCCTCGGCCACGAGTGGCAGGTACTGCTGGGCAAGGGTGACGCCTGCGGTGAAAAGCGACGGGTCGGGCGCCGGCGCTCCGTACTGTTCCGGGCTCCCACCGGCTTCGACCACGATCTCCTTGAGCTGACGGTCGACCTCTGTAGCGGGGAGAATTTCATTCGCCAGCGTTCCGTACCGGGTGAAGATCCGATGGTCGGACGGCACTCCCGCGGCGAACTTCGGCAGGACGTACCGCTGTCGCCGTTGGGTCACTACGACGCGCGCCGCGCCGAGCTGGGCGAGTTCGGCGGCGATCTCGAGCGCGCTGATCGCGCCGCCCGCCACGAGAACACGCTTGCCGAGGTAGGGAAGTGGCCCCCTGTAGTCGTATGTGGAGATCACTCCGGCCGAGCCGGCGAAACTGTCGAGTCCCGGAATGGTTGGGATGGAGGGTGATTGGAACCTGCCGCTGGCCGCCACTACCCGTTCGAATGTCTCGGTCATGCCGGAATGGCCGACGAGCCATCCGCCATCGCCTCGACCGAGGAGTTCGACCCGAGTGTTGAACCTGATACGCGACGTCAGGGCGAATGTCTCCGCATAGCGATGCAGGTAGGAGAGAATGTCGCGGTTGGACGGGAAAACCAGATCGCTCATGTGCTCAAGGTCGCTGAAGGCAGTGAGGATCCGACTGGTGTTCGTGTGCATGCTCGGCCACACGCCGCTGTGGCCTTCCAAGCCCGTCCACTGTCCGCCGAGCATCGGCCCCTGC
This sequence comes from uncultured Actinomycetota bacterium, assembly GCA_963800125.1. Classification (GTDB taxonomy): domain Bacteria; phylum Actinomycetota; class Actinomycetes; order Mycobacteriales; family Mycobacteriaceae; genus Mycobacterium. The sequence goes on from CAWDAC010000057.1 coordinate 52,304, forward strand.
TCGAAGATCGTCGGCTCAAATCCCTGCGACACCAGCCACCCCGCCGCGGTCAGCCCGCCCGGTCCGGCCCCGATCACCGCGACGCTTCCTGTCATCTCCGGAACTGTCGCACGGCTCCGCGCAGGCTGTGAACGCTTTTGGGGACGATATACAACTGGGCCAAGTTGGCCATGTTAGCGCCCGCGTCAATTACGCTCATTGGTATGCCGGAAACGTCGTACGCTTCGTGCGGCGATCTCAGCTTGGCGTATCAGGTATTCGGCGACGGGCCGATCGAGCTTGTCTTCGTCGGGCCGATGGTCAGCCATGTCGAGCTGTTCTGGACCGTGCCCGAATTCAAGGCCTTCTTCGAGCAACTCGCCACCTTCTGTCGCGTCGCTCTGTTCGACAAAGCCGGGTCCGGGCTGTCGGACCCGGTCCCGAGAGTTCGCACGCTCGATGATCGAGCCGCCGAGATCGAGGCCGTGATGGACGCCGCCGGCTTCGAAAAAACCGTCCTCTTCGGTATGAGTGAGGGCGGCCCGGCCTCCATTGTCTTCGCGGCAAAACGACCACAGCGAACGCGGGCGTTGATCCTCTACGGCTCGTACCCGATCATGCCAGCCGGGTGGGACGACTTCGATCGCGACCCGGCCGAGGTGTTGGCGGGCTTTATCTCCGAGGCCGGTGAGGATATATCCGAGTTCGGTGAGCGGTACATGCTGTCGATGGAGCAGATCACCCGCATGCAGGAACTCGGCCACGCCATCCGCTCGGAGTGGGGCACCGGTGCGACAGCCAAGTGTATGTTTCCGTCGATCCGGTCGATGCGCCAGCTCGCAATGTTCGAGCGCATGTGCGCGAGTCCGGGGATGGTGCGAGCGATAGTGGAATCGGCGTTCCGGATCGACGTCCGGCCGATCCTGCCGACGATCACCGTGCCAACCCTGGTCATCCATGCCCGCGAGGACCTCGTTCCGGTGCAGTGCGGCCGATACCTCGCCGACCACATCGCCAGCGCGCGGTACCTCGAGGTCGACGGCGCGGACCACGCGCCGTTTTTCACCGAGCCCGACAAGATCCTGACCGGGATCGAGGAGTTCCTCACCGGTAGCCATGCCGCGCCGGCGCAGTCACATCGGGCCCTGCGCACCGTGTTGTTCACCGACATGGTCGCCTCGACCGCACACGCCGCGGCGACGGGCGACGAGCGGTGGCGGGCGGTGCTGCAGCGCTTTGGTGAGATCACCGCCGAACTTGCGCAGCGATTCGGCGGCACGGTGGTCAAGAGCACCGGCGACGGCCACCTCGCCACGTTTGACGGCCCGACGCAGGCCATCCGCTGCGCCGAGGCCCTGCGTGCTGACGCCGAAGCGCTGGGTATCGAGATCCGTGCCGGCATCCACACCGGCGAGTGCGAGCTCATGGGCGACGACATCGGGGGGCTTGCCGTACACATCGCGGCGCGGATCCTCGGGCAGGCCGGCGCCGGCGACATCCTGGTCTCTCGCACCGTGCGTGACCTGGTTGTCGGCTCGGGCACGGGCTTCGAGGACCGCGGCGGCGTCGAGTTGCGTGGTGTGCCCGGCAGCTGGCAGCTCCTGGCGGTCGATCGCCACGGACCGCGCACGGGATCGGTCGAGGCGGAATTGGCCTCAACGCCGACCCCTGGCCCTCGGACCGTGATGCGCCGCTCGGACCGCGCCATTGAAGTGATGGCGAGGCGGACACCGTGGATCCTCCGCGGGATGGCCCACCTCGCCCCGGCGACCGGCGGCAGCCGGACAGCTAGCCTGGCAGCGCGCCCGTAGGTGCCTTCGTAACCGATTCGCGTTTAGCGCGCGGGGCGACCTTTCCCTATCTACGGCACAGGCGATCCGGTTACGTCTGGGGGAAGGGCGCGAAACGCTTGTTGAAGCCCATTTGCCGCGCGGCGATCTGGTCGTCCCGCCCATCTTGATCGACATACTCGGTCCCAGGCGGCAGGAAGTCGGGCAACTCATCCAGCGACACGACCCGTGAAGTGGTGACTGTTGGCGGTGTCTCGAGTTCCTCGGGGAGGTCTTGGAACCGGATGGAGACCGTGCCCTGGTTCAAGCCGCCCGTCGAGACCCAGTTCGCCACACCCGGGTCTTTCGGCGAGATCACGATGGTGTACGTGCCGTCGTCGTTCATGATGGCTTGGTCGATGTTCAGGCTGGTCTGCTGATCCCAGTAGTTGTCGGTGATTGTCCAGTCGTTGGTCACCGGAACAACGAAATAGCCGGCATCGCCGGGATCGATGGCGACGACCAGGGCTTGGTCATCTTCCAGCTGGAAGTACCCCGCGCTCTGCAGCTGGGTCGCGAGGAATGCGGCGTTGCTCGTTGGGTTCGTCAGCACATTCGGCTGCCTACGCTCGCCCGTCGCCGGATCGATGGTGGGTCCAAAACGTGTTGGCCGGCGGACCGGCAAGCATTCACAAGCACGGCAAGACGGTGCCGGTCGCCAACCCTCGGCTGATGAGTAAAGCCGAGGCCGCTACGCTGGTGACGCCTAGCTCCCGGTTCTTCTACCGTCTGCATCCCTACAACGAGGCAGCCCTGGTGGTGACGGCTCGCTAGCCGGTCTTGGTGATGGTGAGCACCTCGGTCCCGGGCAAGGCCGCCAACACCTCCGATGGGGCAAGCAGTTTCGAGTCGCGAACGCCGCTGCCGATGATGACCCGCTGCTGATCCACCACATTCTGATCGACCAAGATCGGCCAGTCCGCAGGCAGCCCGATCGGGGTGATTCCGCCATACTCCATGCGGGTCAGCGAAACCGCGGTGTCCATCGAAGCGAACGAAATCTTGCGGGCGTCAAGATGTTTGCGCACGATGCCGTTGACGTCGGCGCGGGTGGTCGCCAGCACGACGCACGCCGCGTACCATACTCGGTCGGCCCGCTTGGCTTCCACGACGACACAGTTCGCCGAGATGTCCAGGCCGATGTCGTACTGCTCGCAGAAGGCGGCGGTATCGGCGAGGTCGGGGTCGATCTCACTGACCCACAACCCGTCGGCGCCCGTCTGCTCGATGTACTGACGAACGGGGTCGGCGACCAGGCCCGTCGCGTCGTCAACCGGAACGAACCTCAGTTTTCCCAATTCCACACTGTCCACACTGACCATGCCTTCGGCTCTATCATCACTCCGCGCTACCGAGTCGCTCGCCGACATAGTCCACCAGCCGCGGGTCGTCGGAGGTGAACCGGTCCACCTCTTCGCCGCCGTCACATCGCAACAACGCAATCGTCACGCGATCGTGTTTCCGCGAGATCACTGACCAGACGGCACCGGAGTCTTCCCAGCGCTGAAGTTCTGCGACCCGATCGGTATTCATGGTTCTACGATTCCACTTCCATGAGTGCTCATCACCGCATCACCGTCTCGCGCGTGTACGACACCGATCCCGGCGACGGAAAACGAGTGCTGGTCGACCGGCTGTGGCCGCGCGGCTTCCGTAAGGGTGATCCCCGCATTGATCGGTGGATCCGGGAGGTCGCACCATCGACCGAACTGCGGAAGTGGTACGCGCACCAACCCGAGCGATTCGACGAGTTCGCCTCCCGGTACGCCGCAGAACTGCAGACTCCCGAAGGTGCCGCGGCGCTGGCCGAGTTGCGCGAGTTGATACGTGCGGGCTCCGTCACGCTGATCACCGCGGCCCGCGACCTCGACGGCAGTCACGTCGCCGTCCTGGCCAAGCTGCTGACGTAGGCTGCGGGCCGTGAGTCCGGCATCGGCTGTCGCGGTCGCGGTGGTCTTCGTGTGGCTGGGCATGGTGGCAGCGATCTCGTTCGTCGAGACGCCATTGAAATTCCGCGCCCCCGACGTCACCCTGCAGATCGGTCTCGGCATCGGCCGCTTGGTTTTTCGCGCGCTCAACGGCTGCGAACTCCTGCTGGCGGCAGTTCTCGCAGGCACGTTCGCCGTCGAGCCACCGCCGCTCGGCGTGGCCGTCGCAGCCGGCGTCGCCGTGGTCACGCTTCTGGCGCAGGTACTGATCGTGCGTCCGCGGTTGACGCGCCGGTCGGACGCCGTGCTGGCCGGTGGCGATGGCCCGCGTTCGCACGCCCACTGGGCCTACGTCGGCCTGGAGCTCGTCAAGGTGGCGGGGCTGCTCGTCGCGGGTGTGCTGCTGTTCATAGCGTGAGACGATCGCCCGATGCGGTTGGGATCTGCACGCGCTGGGCATTGGCAACGGTGCCGACCGCGCGGTCATCGACGCGGTCGCGGCCGCGGCGGACCGGGCCGGGTTCGCGACGCTGTGGTCGGGCGAACATGTCGTGATGGTGGACGAATCGGCGTCCCGCTATCCGTATTCCGACGACGGACGGATTTCTGTGCCTGCCGCCGCCGACTGGATCGACCCGTTGATCGGGTTGAGTTTCGTGGCCGCCGCTACCTCGACCATCGGGATCGGCACGGGTGTGCTTCTGCTGCCCGAGCACAACCCGGTGCTGGTGGCCAAGCAGGCGGCCACGCTCGACACGCTGAGCGGGGGCCGGCTGACGCTCGGAATCGGCGTCGGCTGGTCGCGTGAGGAGTTCGATGCGCTCGGCATTCCGTTCGAGCGTCGCGGCGCGCGCACCAACGAGTACGTCGAGGCCATCCGCACGCTGTGGCGCGACGACGTGGCATCGTTCGACGGCGAGTTCGTCCACTTCGATTCCGTGCGGGTCAACCCGAAGCCGGTGCACGACCGGCGTATCCCGATCGTGGTCGGTGGCAACAGCGACGCGGCGCTGCGCCGGGTGGCGACGTGGGGTGACGGTTGGTACGGGTTCAACCTTGACGACGTCGACGCGGTCGCTGAACGCGTCAACCATCTGCGGGCGAAGTGCGCCGAGTCCGGCCGTAATCCCGATGAACTGCGGTTGGCCGTCGCCCTGCGCGAGCTGCAGCCTCGTGACGTTGCGCCGCTGGGCACGCTGGGCATCGACGAGTTAGTGCTGGTCGAGGGTCCACCCGAAGACGCCGGCGTCGCCGCCGACTGGGTGGGCGCGCTCGCCGACCACTGGATGCCGGCACTCGGTTAGCGAAGCAGGCCGTCCGCCCGTTTCCGGGCGGCGTCGGCCACCTGTTGTTCGCGGGCGAACAGCAGCCCGTAGGTAAAGCCGTTCTCTCCGACCGTCGTTCCGGCAGTCAATGCGAACCGGCGCAGCGCGTCCGATGCGACGACGCTGTCCTGATGCTCGCCCAGCACCCGCTGGATCCGCTTGAAATGCTTCTCTGCCTTCTTGACGGCAGCTGATTTATCCAATGGGCGGCGAAGTTCGGCGGCGTAGCGTGCCCGCTTGGCCGCCTTACGAGCACGGTGCAGCATGGCGTCATCGCCGGTTTGGACCGCCGCGATGAGCCGCCGATCAGCCTTGCGTTCGGCCCGGCTCGCCCGCTTGTGCAGCTTGTTGGCGGTGGGGTTGGTCGTGAGGGGCAACGCGGTACGCCATCGCTGCAGCGTCGCAAGGATGTCGAGATACCTCTGTGAGTCCATTGCATCGGCCACTATCTTCCGGGCCCGCAGTTGCTCGGAATGCAGGTCGGTGTTGATTCGGTTGTTCACCGGTCCGAGCACAAGTTCCGGCGGCCAGTCCGCGAGGACCTCGCGGAAGCGCCTGCGCTGCACCTGACGGTCGCGGACCTCACCGAGAAGGCCGGCGAACCACTTGAGTTCCTCGTCGAGGTGCCCTGCCGCCGAGCGGTCGAGCAGCTTGCCGAACACCCGAATCGTGCTGCGCAGCCTGCGGATCGCCACCCGGGTGTCGTGGATCGGATCCTGTCCGCGCCGTAATCCCATATCGCCGTCGAAGATTGCTTCGATCTGGTCCGCGACGTACGTGGCGAGGGCCAGTGGCGCAGGTGCCGTCGACCTCCGGCTGCGGGGGAGCGGGTAATGCGTGTGCCAGCTTCGACGGATACCGCGACGGCCGAGCGCCCGCCTTGCTGAGCCGTTTCGCCAGCCGGCGAGACAGCGATCGGGCGCCAGGTCCGAACTCGACCTCGATCTCTCGCCATGCCAGCAGCCGGTGATCAACCGACGCGTGGACGTCGTCATCGACGACCTCTGCGCTGACGCGATCGTGCTCTGGTTCGAGGATCCTGTAACGGGTGCGCACCGTACGAATCGTCGCCACGTTGACCAGCTGTTTGCCCAGTCGAAGTCCCGTCAGCAGCTCTTCCAGCTCGGAGGGCGGCGCATCCGCGAGCGAGGTACGAATCTCGATGCGACCTTCGGAGTCCGGAACCTTGAGCTGCCAGCCGGTGTCGTCGTCGCCGTCCCGTCGCCGCAGCACAATCCCGTGGGATTGCAGGTCGTGGTCGGCGGTGTCGTAGTACGCGCTCTCCAGGTGGACGGTGCTCCGGTCGATCTCGCCGCCGTCGATCAGGTCATGAAGGCGCGGCAACACAAAGTGGTCGTTGACGTCCCATTTGTCTTCGCGTTCGAGTAGTTCGTGCATGACTTCAGGCTTTCCGAATCGCCGCGCCGTGAAACATCGACGAGACGGCTCGACCTCTCAGTAGACGTACCGGGCCAGCCCGGTGCTTCCGCGGCGCTCCCCGCCGTCGATCGACACCAGCGCCGGAACCAGCTCGCTGGTGACCAGCCCGTGCCGCGCGGTGAGTTCGTCGACAATGTCGAAACTGCGCGCGATTCGCTCGGGGCTGTCGACAACGATGGTGGCCACCGGAACCTGGCGGCCCAGCTGAATCAGCCTGTCGCCGTGCGGTTTATGCGCGCCGTGGAAACCCCACACGCCGCGCAGCGCGGTGGCGCCGCTGGCGACACCGGAATCGAGCAACCGCCGGACAAGTGCCCGGTGGATGGGCGCGCCGTCGTGCAAGGTCGCCTCGGAGGTGTAGACCATCAGCTTCTGCCACAGCGCGCGCCCATGGTCGTCGCTGGCCGGCAGCGGCGCCGGGCGGTCCAGCAGTTCACCGTCACGTTTGCACAGCTGAACCCGCTCGACCGTGAAAACCGGATCACGCAGGAGCGTTTCGAGTTCCGGCAGTGCACCGGCGACTTGATTGCCGGTGCCTACCGCGATGATCATGACGGGCACTCCCATGTTGCGGCTGAAGAAGCGGGCTCTCTTGCGCTGCCCGCGTGCCGTGCCGTCGACGCCGAGAAACACTGAGGCGCCTACAAATCCGTGTCGATGCAAGACATCACACACCGTCCGGTGCGCGGGCCGTCCGTCCGCACGATCCTGGCGGCCAAGGTAGACGGTGAGCTTCGCGGTTTCCGGCGGCAGGGCCGATGGCCCGGCCAGCTGGGCGCGTTCGAGCGTGACGAGTCCTCGGGAAGTCATCGCGGCGACCTGGTCGGCCAGGCCCGCGACCTTGTCCTCGGTGTCCACCGCCGCGACCGCGATCGGTGGGTCCTCCGACATGGTCAGCGACTGGTCGCTGCGCAATTCATGGTGGGGGCCGAAGCTGGCGATGCCGCGTAGGACGACGCTGGTCGCCACCCCGCTCGCGGCGTAGAGATCCAGCAGTGCATCGGCCAGGAAGCCGTCGGTGCTGCGCGTCCGTTCGCCGAAGTAGGTGGTCAGCTTGAGGTACGCGGCGGTCATAGCTGGACCCCGAGCCACTGGCCCAGCCACGCCGCGGCCAGGCCGAGCATGACGCAGACCGCGATGTTGGCGAACGCCGACCAGACCTGGCGTTCCTCGCCGAGGCGCTGAGTCTCCAGCATCCACGTCGAGAAGGTGGTGTAGGAGCCGACGAAGGCGGTGCCGGCCAGCAGCGCGACGTGGGGGCTGAGCACGAGTCCGGCGAAGAAACCGAGCAGCAGAGCCCCGCTGAGATTGACCACGAGGGTGCCGAACGGAAACGGCCGGGCGACCCGCTTGGACACGGCGCGGTCGACCAGGAACCGCAACACCGCGCCGATGCCGCCGATCAGCGCCACGCCGGTCCAGACCGCGACGGTCATCGGCGGACCCGGACGCGCCGCACCATGGCGGTGGCGATGTAGACCGCGAGCAGTCCCGCGGCGATGCTGGCGATGGTGTAGCCGACCGCCAGGCCGTAGTGGTGGTGCTCGAGCATCTTGATGGTCTCGACCTGCATGGTGGAAAACGTCGTGAGGCCTCCGCATAGACCGGTGCCCAAGAGTGGCCGCCGGTAACTCGACACCGGCAAACGTTCGAGTAGCCGGGTGATGAAATAGCCCAGCAGGAATGCGCCCACGATGTTGACGGTGAACGTGGGCCACGGCCAGCGGTCCGGGTCGGGGGCGGCTAACGTCTCCAGCGCCGCCCGTGCCAGCGTTCCCAGCGCTCCACCGGCGAAGACCGCGGCCAACTCCCGTCCGTCGAAACTGAACATGAGCCAAAGTAACGCCGTCAAGCTTCCCGACCGGGGTACGGCGCGAATTACGGCGGGGCAGAATCACAGATTATGGCCGCCAACCCCCGCGCCGGTCAGCAGGCGCTACCCGAAGACCTCATCGATGTGGCCCAGGTGGTCACGGCGTACTACACCGTCGAGCCCGACCCGGACAACGTCGACCAGCAGGTGGCGTTCGGCACGTCCGGGCACCGCGGGTCCAGCCTTGACGCCGCGTTCAACGAGCCGCACATCCTGGCCACCACGCAGGCCATCGCCGAATACCGGAAAGCGCAGGGCACCAGGGGGCCGTTGTTCATCGGCCGCGACACCCATGCACTCTCCGAACCGGCATGGGTGTCGGCGCTGGAGGTGTTGGCCGCCAACGATGTTGTGGCGATGATCGACTCCGCCGATCGCTACACGCCCACGCCCGCGGTCAGTCACGCGATTCTGTCCTTCAACCGTGGCCGCGACGGTGATCTGGCCGACGGCATCGTCGTCACGCCGTCGCACAATCCGCCGCGCGACGGGGGATTCAAGTACAACCCGCCCAACGGCGGGCCCGCCGATACCGACGCGACGGGTGTGATCGCCGCACGGGCCAACGAGATCCTGCGCGGCGGGCTCAAGGCCGTGAAGCGGGTGCCGCTGGCTCAGGCCCTGCAGACCGCACAGCGCCACGACTACATGGACGCCTATGTCGACGACCTGCCGAGCGTGGTCGACGTGCACGCGATTCGCGCGGAAGGGATCCGCATCGGCGCCGACCCGCTGGGCGGGGCCAGCGTCGACTACTGGGGCGCGATCGCCGAGCGGCACAACCTCGAGCTGACGGTGGTCAACCCGCTGGTCGACGCCACCTGGCGATTCATGACGCTCGACACCGACGGCAAGATCCGGATGGACTGCAGCTCGCCCAACGCGATGGCATCGCTGATCGCCAACCGCGACTCGTACCAGATCGGGACCGGCAATGACGCCGACTCCGACCGTCACGGCATCGTCACGCCCGACGGCGGTCTGCTCAACCCCAACCACTACCTCTCGGTGGCGATCGAGTACCTGTACACCAATCGGCCGTCGTGGCCGGCGTCGACGGCCGTCGGCAAGACGGCGGTCAGCTCGTCGATCATCGACCGGGTGGTGGCCGGGCTGGGCCGCAAGCTGCTCGAGGTGCCGGTCGGCTTCAAATGGTTCGTCGACGGGTTGCTTTCCGGCACCATCGGTTTCGGGGGCGAGGAGAGCGCCGGTGCGTCGTTCCTGCGCACCGACGGATCGGTGTGGACGACCGACAAGGACGGCATCATCCTGGCGCTGCTGGCGTCGGAAATTCTCGCGGTCACCGGCTCCTCGCCGTCGCAGCGTTACGATGCGCTGGCCGAAAAGTACGGTGCGCCAACCTATGCGCGCATCGATGCCCCCGCCGACCGTGAGCAGAAGGCGCGTTTGGCCAAACTGTCGCCCGACCAAGTGACGGCCACCGAACTGGCGGGCGAAAAGATCACCGCCAAGCTGACAACGGCACCCGGCAACGGCGCTCCGCTCGGCGGCTTGAAGGTGACGACGGAGAACGCCTGGTTCGCCGCCCGGCCGTCGGGCACCGAGGACGTCTACAAGATCTACGCTGAGTCGTTCAAGGGCGCCGAGCATCTTGCCGAGGTACAGGAAGCTGCCAAAGAGGTGGTGAATAAGGTCATCGCGTGAGCTCTGAAGCGGAGGGCGACTGTTCGGTAGACACCGAAAAGCCGAAGCTTCCGCGGGAAGTCTGGCTGCTGGTCGCGGCGAACGTGGTGGTCGCGCTGGGCTATGGCGTGGTCGCCCCGGTGTTGCCGCAGTATGCCCGTCACTTCGGCGTCAGCATCAGCGCTGCGACGTTCATCATCACCGCCTTCGCGATGATGCGGTTGGTCTCCGCGCCGCCTGCCGGTTTGTTGGTTCAGCGGCTGGGGGAGCGGCGGGTCTACATCAGCGGGCTGGTGATCGTGGCGTTGTCCACGGGAGCCTGCGCGTTCGCACAGACGTACTGGCAACTGCTGTTGTTCCGGTCGCTCGGTGGGCTCGGTTCGGCGATGTTCACCGTCTCGTCGCTGGGTCTGATGATTCGGATTTCACCGCCGGACGCGCGCGGCCGCGTCGCAGGCCTGTTCTCGTCGGGGTTTCTCATCGGCTCGGTGGGGGGACCGGTGCTCGGCAGCCTGACCGTGGGCCTCGGTTTGGCGGCCCCCTTCGTCATTTATGGAGCGGCGCTATTGGTCGCCGCAGCAGTGGTTTTCGTGAGCCTGCGGCATTCCGCGGTGGCGGCACCGGAGGTGAATACCGAGCCCGCCGTCTCGGTGCGAGCGGTGCTTCGTCACCGGGCATACCGCGCCGCGCTGTTTTCCAACTTCGCAACGGGTTGGGCGGCGTTCGGGTTGCGTATCGCGCTGGTGCCGCTGTTCGTCGTCGAGGTACTGGGTCGCGGGGCTGGTTTCGCAGGCTTGGCGCTGGCGACGTTTGCGATCGGGAACATCTCCGCCGTCATCCCCAGCGGATATCTCTCGGACCGGATCGGGCGGCGCAAACTGCTCATCGTCGGCCTCACGGTGTCGGCGGCCGCGACGATTCTGGTCGGCTACACGTCGTCGCTGCCCGTGTTCCTCGCGGCGGCGTATGTGACGGGCGCGGCGACGGGGATCTTCATCTCCCCTCAACAGGCCGCGGTGGCCGACATCGTCGGGAACAAGGCGCGCGGTGGAACGGCCGTTGCGACGTTCCAGATGATGGCCGATCTGGGCTCGATCATCGGATCGCTCGCGGTCGGACAGATCGCCGAGCACACCTCATTCGGCTTGGCGTTCGTGGTCAGCGGCGCGGTGCTGTTCCTCGCCGCGATTGGCTGGGTCTTCGCACCGGAAACCCGCGGCCGGGCACCGGCGGAGCCGACCCCTGTCCGCGCGCTGGGTCCGGAGGCCGGCGGCGAAGTGCCTTGACCAGCGACTTTGAAGGCTTACTGCAGGTGGTGTAGCTTCGATGGGCACAACTTCACGGGGCTATGGCGCAGCTGGTAGCGCACCACACTGGCAGTGTGGGGGTCAGGGGTTCGAGTCCCCTTAGCTCC
>CAWDAC010000058.1:0-135547 GCA_963800125.1 uncultured Actinomycetota bacterium
TCGAGCGCGGGTAGCGAGCAACCCGCACGCCGTTGAGCAAGCCCCCGTACGCATGGCGTGCGGGGGCTTTGCCCACTCGGATAACGATTACGCGACATGGCCACCGCGCATCCGCCGATTCTGATGTTCGGCGCGGTGCTGGCGTTCCAGACCTACACCTATGCCACCGGGGCCACCTTCCCGTTCCTGCGCTTCTACATCGTGGCGATCCCATTAACAGCGATCCTGGCGCTGCTGGCGGTGCCCGACGGTGTATTCGTCACGCCCACGCGGCGTGGGCGATACGCGCCGGCCCCGGCGACCACGCCCAGCACCCGGTCGACGCGGATCGGTTATGCGGCAGTCGCGCTGGCGTTCGCGATCGGTCTCCCGGTCACCGCATGGGGTATGAGCCTGCCGACGTACGCCCCGCAGGAGTATGCCTTGGGTGCGGTGCTGCACCCCGACCCCGCCGACGTCAGCCCCGCAAGGCCGTCGAGCGCAGGATCGCGGCGACCTTCTCACCGAGCGTGAGATCGCCGCCCACCTCGACAGCCTCGACCTTCCGGAGAGTTCGGTGATCACCGACACCGTCTATGGGTTCGCGGTGGTCGCGGCGTCGAAGAAGCCAACGACGTTCGTGGTGCCCTCGGACCCGGATTTCGTGTGGCTGCTCAACGACCCGGCGGCGCACGGCGTCAAGTACCTGCTGGCGGTCCCACCCACGGGTCGAGGGCTCTCCGACGCGCTGAACCAGCGGTACCCGACCCTCTACGAGACGGGTTCCGATGTTGCGACGTTGGAGCTCGAGATACCCAATGACGGTGACAGTCAACCGGATTGGCGGCTGTACCGGGTCGATGAACCGGTTCCCACGAGCTAGATCGCGCGGCCTATTTCTTGGCTTCGCGCCACCCGCGCTCGAACGGCAGCCGCCACGCGTTGGGCGCGATCAGCTGATGGATCGCGTTGGGTCCCCACGTTCCCGGCTGGTAGATCTTGGCCGGCGGAGGGTTGGCCAACAGGTCGGCCGATCGCTCCCACAGCGACTCGATACCCTCTGCCGTGGTGAACAGCGTGTGGTCGCCGCGCATCGCGTCCAGGATCAGTCGCTCGTAGGCCTCCAACACGTCGGTGACGGTGTCGATCTCCTGAGTCGAGAACTGCATCGAAAGCTTGTCGAGCTTCATACCGGGCCCGGGGCGCTTGCCATAGAACGACAGCGACACCTTGGAGTTATCAGCCAGATCGAACGTCAGGTGGTCCGGGCCCTGTGAGCCGACGCCGGAACCGGGCGGGAACATGGTGCGCGGCGCTTCCTTGAAAGCGATCGAGATGATGCGGATCCCTTCGGCCATGCGTTTACCTGTGCGCAGATAAACCGGCACGCCCGCCCAGCGCCAGTTGTCGATACCCACCTTGAGGGCGATGAACGTCTCGGTGTCGGAATCACGCGCCACACCTTCGTTGTCGCGGTATCCCACGTATTGACCGCGGACGACGCGGGCCGGATCGACGGGCAACATCGACCGAAACACCTTGTTCTTCTCTTCGCTGATCGCGCGGGGCTCGAGCGCGGTCGGCGGTTCCATCACGACGAACGCCATCACCTGGAACAGGTGGGTTACCACCATGTCCTTGTAGGCACCGGTGCTCTCATAGAAGTTGGCGCGCTCGTCCAGTCCGAGTGTCTCGGGGATGTCGATCTGGATGTGGTCGATGAAGTTGCGGTTCCAGATCGGTTCGAACAGACCGTTGGCGAAGCGGAACGCCAGGATGTTCTGCGCGGCCTCCTTGCCGAGGAAGTGGTCGATACGGAAGATCTGGCTCTCCCGGAACGTCTCGTGCACGAATGCGTTGAGCTCGACGGCGCTCGCCAGGTCGGTGCCGAAGGGCTTCTCCATCACCACCCGCGACCGATCGACCAGATTCGCGTCCCGCAGCATGGTGATCACAGCGCGGGCGGCCTTGGGCGGCACCGAAAGATAGTGCAGCCGGCGGACTTTCGGCCCGAGTTTGGCCTCGGCCTCGGCAACGGCGGCGCCCAGCGGTTCCGGCCCGGCGCTCTGCGGCACATAGGTGACCGTTTCGGCGAACCGTGCCCACTCGTCGTTGGTGAGCTTGTGCGTGCCGAACTCCTCGATCGCCGACTTCGCCAGCTCGAGAAACTCGTCCCGGGTGAGGTCCTCCAGCGAGGTGGCGACGATTTCGATGTGCGGCGCGAGCTCGGACTGGTCCAAATAGGCCAGGCCGGGAATCAGCTTGCGTCTCGCCAGGTCACCCGTCGCGCCGAACAACACGACGACGTGCGGGTCGACCGCGAACTCGTCATGACGGTGCGGGCGTGAGCCCGGTGCCGGATAGGAGATCGTCTGCGCTTTACTTGTCGCCACGTTCGGCATACTTCCACCGCCGAAACATCCCCGCATGACTACGGGGAACCAGCGACCGTCGCAATCCTTGCTGCGATGCCGTCGATAAGTTGCGCCAGTCCGGACCGAAATTCGGCGAGGTGGTCGTTGTCGGCGTCGTCGAACACGCCTGCTTCGACGGCCGCCGCCAAGGCGGGGAACCGGTCGGCGTCAAGCACCCGTCGGAGCAGACCGGGGTAGTCGGGACCGTCGACGTGGCCGGCCTCGATAGCGAGGGCCGCCGCGCCGCGGACGAAGTGCAGCACCGCCATGACGGCCGCCAGCTTGTCGCGCTCGGCCAGCCCGGTGTCGGCGAGGGCGGCGAGCCCGGCATCCAGCCACGCCAATTGGCCGGGATCCGCGGGAGGTCCTGTTGACGCGGTCTGCAGCACCCACGGGTGCCGCTGGTAGACATCCCACAGACCGAAGGCCCAATCGGTAAGGGCGCCAGACCAATCCGCTTCTTCAGCGCGTCTGGGTGGGGGACTGGGGGCGGTCGACAGCATGAACGTCACCAGCTCGTCCTTACTGGCGACATGCCGGTAGAGCGACATCGTGCCGCAGCCCAACCGTTCGGCCAGCCGCGCCATCGACAGTGCCGCCAGCCCGTCTGAGTCAGCCAGTTCGACCGCCGTCGCGACGATGCGCTCCCGGTTCAGCCCGCTCGACCGCCGGGACGGCGGAGCATCCCGCCAAAGGATCTCCAGGGCGCGCGGTAGCGGCTCGTCGCGGTCGGTCATCACGGGTAAGCGTAATCGACATGCGGCGCGTATGCGTATGCCGTACGCTATTGCGTATGACATACGCACCCAGCCGCCGCAGACGATGGTCGGCGCAGGCACTCGCCGTGATCGTGGTGGTCTTCCTGGGTTTCTCGTTGCCGCCGTACTTCACCGGCGGCACACGAGTGCCTGCCACATTCGCGTTGCACTATCCACTGCTGGTGGGCCACGTGATGTTCGCGAGCGTGGCGATGGTGTGCGCGGTGGTGCAGATCTGGCCGGGACTGCGCCGTCGTTTCCCGGCCCTGCACCGCCGGGTCGGCCGGGTCTATGTGTTCACCGCGATCCCGGCCGCCGTGTGTGCGATGGTGATCGGCGCGGCGACGCCGTTCGGACCGATCCTGGCTGTCGGCAATGTGCTGCTGGCGTCGCTGTGGTTGTGGTTCACGATCAACGGCTACGTCGCCGGTCGCGAACGCCGGTTCGCTTCACACCGCCGCCATATGATCCGCAGCGTGACCCTGGCGCTGTCGATCATCACCAACCGCATTTGGACTCCGGTGTTGTTCATCGCGCTGCAACCGTTGCAGGACAGTGTCTTTGGTGGGAACGAGGAGCACTTTCTATGGGTTGTGGCCGGCGTCGGCGCATGGCTGGGCTGGACGATCCCGATGCTTGTCGTGCAGTGGTGGCTGACGCGCACACCGGCAGTGCCGCCGCCGTCAATTTCTCAGCAGTCCGACATGCAATCGGTGTAGTCTCCGGGCGGTCGGGAGACGCACCTATCTGGACGAGGCTGGCCATGGCGACCGAATTCAACGGCAAGATCGAGCTGGATATCCGGGATTCGGAGCCGGATTGGGGACCGTACGCCGCGCCGACCGCGCCCGACGGCGCGCCCAACATCCTCTATCTCGTGTGGGATGACACCGGCATCGCGACGTGGGACTGCTTCGGCGGTCTGGTAGAGATGCCCGCGATGAGCCGCATCGCCGAACGCGGTGTGCGGCTCTCGCAGTTCCACACCACCGCGCTGTGCTCGCCCACCCGGGCGTCGCTGCTGACCGGCCGCAACGCGACCACCGTCGGCATGGCCACCATCGAGGAGTTCACCGACGGCTTCCCGAACTGCAACGGCCGAATACCAGCCGACACCGCGCTGCTGTCCGAGGTGCTGTCCGAGCGAGGGTACAACACCTACTGCGTGGGTAAGTGGCACCTGACCCCGCTGGAAGAGTCCAACCTCGCGGCCACCAGGCGGCATTGGCCGTTGTCTCGCGGGTTCGAGCGGTTCTACGGGTTCATGGGTGGCGAGACCGACCAGTGGTATCCCGACCTGGTCTACGACAACCATCAGGTCAGCCCGCCGGCCACCCCCGAAGAGGGCTATCACCTGTCGAAAGACCTGGCGGACAAGACGATTGAGTTCATCCGCGATGCCAAGATGGTGGCACCGGACAAGCCGTGGTTCAGCTACGTCTGCCCCGGTGCCGGACATGCGCCGCACCACGTGTTCAAGGAGTGGGCCGACAAGTACGCAGGCCGATTCGACATGGGCTACGAGAAGTACCGCGAAATCGCGCTGGAGAACCAGAAGAAGCTCGGTATCGTGCCGCCGGACATCGAATTGTCGCCAATCAACCCGTATCTCGACGTCAAGGGTCCCAACGGGCAGCCGTGGCCCCCGCAGGACACGGTGCGGCCCTGGGATTCCCTGAACGACGAAGAGAAGCGGCTGTTCTGCCGGATGGCCGAGGTGTTCGCCGGCTTCCTGTCATACACCGACGCCCAAATCGGTCGTATTCTGGACTATCTCGCCGATTCCGGTCAACTCGACAACACCATCATCGTCGTCATCTCGGACAATGGCGCCAGTGGCGAGGGCGGGCCGAACGGGTCGGTGAACGAGGTGAAGTTCTTCAACGGCTACATCGACACCGTCGAGGAGAGCATGAAGGACATCGACCATCTCGGCGGGCCCGAGACGTATAACCACTATCCGATCGGCTGGGCGATGGCCTTCAACACGCCCTACAAGCTGTTCAAGCGCTACGCCTCTCACGAAGGCGGCATCGCCGACACCGCGATCATCTCCTGGCCCAACGGCATTGCCGCCCACGGCGAGGTGCGGGACAACTACGTGAACGTCTGTGACATCACGCCGACCGTGTATGACCTACTCGGCATGACCCCGTCCGCAACGGTCAAGGGGATCCCGCAGAAACCGCTTGACGGTGTGAGCTTCAAGGTCGCCCTTGAGGATTCGGAGGCGGCCACCGGTAAGGACACCCAGTTCTACACCATGCTGGGCACCCGCGGGATCTGGCACAGGGGCTGGTTCGCCAACACCGTGCATGCGGCGACGCCTGCGGGCTGGTCGCACTTCGACAAGGACCGCTGGGAGCTGTACCACATCGAGGCCGACCGCAGTCAGATGCACGACCTGGCCGCCGAAAACCCGGACAAGCTAGAGGAAATGAAGGCGCTTTGGTTCAGCGAAGCGGCCAAGTACAAGGGCCTGCCACTGGCCGATCTGAACATCCTGGAAACGATGACGCGGTGGCGGCCCTATCTGGTGGGCGACCGAAAGAGCTTTGTCTACTATCCGGGCACCGCCGAAATCGGCATGGGTGCCGCCGCCGAGCCGCGTGGTCAGTCGTTGTCTGTGCTGGCCGAGGTCACCATCGACACGACCGGGGCCGAAGGGGTGCTGTTCAAGCAGGGCGGCGCGCACGGCGGGCACGTGCTGTTCATCCAGGACGCGCGGCTGCACTACATCTACAACTTCCTCGGCGAGGAGCAACAGAAGCTGTCGTCGCCCGGCGCGGTTCCACTGGGCAAGCACATCTTCGGCGTGAGCTTCAACCGCACAGGCACGGTGGAGAACAGCCACACGCCGCTCGGCGAAGCGACCCTGTACATCGACGGCGACGCCGTGGCGTCCATGGCTGACATGAAGGCGCATCCGGGAACGTTCGGACTGGCCGGTGCCACGATCAGCATCGGGCGCAACAGCGGCTCGGCGGTGTCGAGTACATTCAAAGCCCCGTACGCATTCACCGGCGGCGCCATCGCTCAGGTCAACGTCGACCTTTCCGGCGCACCGTATGTGGACCTGGAAAAAGAACTCGCACTGGCCTTCTCGAAGGACTGATGAAACGGATTGGCTGCACGGCATTGGTCCTGACATGCCTGACCGCCTCGCTGGCATCAGGATGCGTCAGGACCAACGATGGCGTGGCTGTCCGGAGCGACGAAGCCGCGGCGACCACCAGCTTGCGTCCGCAGACGACGACGCAATCGACCGAGGACGCAGGGCCGTCGGCTCCGGGCGTCGTCACCACCTCGCGGGCGCCGATCCCGCCCGACACCGTCGCCTGCTCGCAACCGGTCAAGCCTGCCGTGGAGGCGGTTGCACAGGTGTCGGACCCGGAGGCGCCCCGGATCACCGTGGCCGTTCCCGACGGCTGGTCCGTCGCGCCGGGCTCCGGTGATGTCGGCGTCCGCATGGAGGGTCCTGGCGGCATGTCGGCGACGGTCACCATCGCGCAAACGCAGTTGGATCCCGCTGAGGCGTTCACCGAGTACGCCGACAAGGTGATGGCGGTGTCGCCGGTCAGCAGCGTTAGCGTGCTGCCCGCCCAGCTGTGCGGCTACAGCGGCCAGAAGTTGATGGGTGCTTGGTCGGACACTCCGCAACAGTCCGTCGAGTTCCTCGACCGCATCGCGCACATCTGGACCAACTCGAACAACTATCTGGTCGCCGTCCATGTGCAGGCGCCCGCCGGAACCGACGGATTCGATGCCGCCTCAACGGTGCTCATTGAGGACTTCGCCGTCGGCATACCCTGAGGTCATGCTCACCGAGCTGGTCGAGTTGCCCGGCGGGTCGTTTCGGATGGGTTCGACGAGCTTCTATCCGGAAGAGGCGCCGGTGCACACCGTGCGAGTCGCGGCGTTCGCAATCGAACGCCATCCGGTCACCAACGCTCGGTTCGCCGAATTCGTCGACGAAACCGGCTACGTCACCGTCGCGGAGCAGCAGATGGATCCGGCGCTGTATCCGGGGGCCGACCCTGCCGATCTGGTGCCCGGTGCGCTCGTGTTTCGGCCCACCGGCGGGCCGGTGGACCTGCGGGACTGGCGGCAGTGGTGGGACTGGAAGCCAGGCGCCTGCTGGCGTCATCCGTTCGGCCCGGACAGCGGGCCTGGAACCACCTGGGCTGATCGGCTCGACCATCCGGTCGTACAGGTCGCCTATCCCGACGCCGCCGCGTATGCCCGCTGGGCCGGCAGGCGGCTGCCGACCGAGGCCGAATGGGAGTACGCGGCTCGCGGCGGCAGCACCGCCACCTATTCGTGGGGCGACGACGCGACGCCGGGCGGCCGGCTGATGGCCAATACGTGGCAGGGCAGCTTCCCGTACCAGAACGACGGCGCGCTGGGCTGGGCCGGGACGTCGCCGGTCGGAACCTTCCCGCCGAACGGCTTCGGCCTGGTCGACATGATCGGCAACGTGTGGGAGTGGACGACGACCGAGTTCGCCGGGCACCACCGGCTGGACCAACCCGCGCAGGGGTGCTGTCCATCGATCGACGACGCCGATCCGACCGTCAACCAAGCGCTCAAGGGTGGCTCGCACCTGTGTGCGCCCGAGTATTGCCACCGCTACCGACCGGCGGCGCGCTCGCCACAGTCGCAAGACAGCGCGACCACGCACATCGGATTCCGCTGCGTGGCCGATATCGCCTAGCGATGCCGCGCACCGCGGATATGGTCACCGCCGTGACCGACAAGAAATACCGGGTGATCCTGTGGGGAGTCGGCTCGATCGGCGGCGAGCTGCTGACGGCGATTCTCGACCACCGCCGCGACCTCGAAGTGGTTGGCGTCCGGGTGTATTCCGACGCCAAGAACGGCGTTGACGCAGGGACGCTGGTCGGCCGGGACCCGATCGGCGTCGCCGCCACCACGGACGTCGATGAGATCGTCGGGCTGGACGCCGACTGCGTGATCTACACCCCGCGAAACGGCGACCTCGATGAGATTTGCACGCTGCTGGCCAGCGGAAAGAACGTCGCCACCACGGTGTTCCTGTTCTATCCGCCCCGGCTGCCCGACGCCGACCGGGAGCGGTTGGAGGCGGCATGCCGCGAGGGCAGCAGCACGCTGCACGCCAGCGGGATCAACCCGGGCAACCTGTCGGGTGTTCTACCGCTGGCGCTCTCCGGGATGAGCCGCACCATCGACAAGATCACCCTGCAGGAACGCGCCGACATGACGCTCTACGACAGCACCGACATCAGCTTCGGCAACATGAAGTTCGGGGAGCCGCTAGATGTCATCAACCCCGACGTCGACGAGTACCTCGGGGACATGAGGTCGATGTTCGTCGAGCAGATCTGGCTGCTGGCAGACGCCCTCAACGCCGGCATCGACGACGTCACCGTGGACATCGAAGCCATTCCCGCCGAACAGGACCATCAGATCTTCGATCGGCTGCTCCGGGCGGGCACCACGGCAGGGCAGCGCTGGAACATGGTCGGTCGGCGCGACGGCGAGCCCCGCATCGAGATCGAGACGCTGTGGACCGTCGGTGGGGAGTACCCGCAGCACTGGCCCGCTCCCGAGCACGGCTGGACGCTCACCATCGAGGGAGACCCGTCGATGCGGGCGCATTTCCTGACACTGGCCAGCTTCACCCGGCACGCGAGCATCGCCGAACACGCTCAAGCAGGCAACATCGCCACCGGAATGCAGGTGCTCAACGCCGTGCCCGCGGTCTGCGAGGCGCCCCCGGGTTTCGCCACCAATGCCACGCTGCCACTGATCCGCTGCGGCACCGGCTTCGGTAATTAGCGCGAGCGTGCGTGTCTACCTGCGGACACGCCGCACGGAGCCAGCATTTTGCGCACTCTCGCCGCGCGAGTGGTGCGGCGAAATCCGAATTGGCGCGGAAAGAAACCCGGATATCCCTGCGCGCGAGCGTGCGCGAAATGCTGCTGTGCACCGGCGTGTCGAATGACAGACACGCACGCTCGCGGATCGAGGAGGGCTGACCAGCGCGGATTTGGTTCTGAGCTGGCCGTCCCCTAGAATTCACTGGTTGCCTTGGGCAGACCTCGGCTCTCCGTACGGAAAGCCCTGCGTGCCCTTCGGTGACGCAAGACCGCGCACGTCAGGTCTCTGGTGGGGCTTGCCCACCAGAACGTTCGGGCCTGGCGTGCATACGTAACCAGGTCGAGGAGATCGAGTGATTCAGCAGGAATCGCGGGTGAAGGTCGCCGACAACACGGGCGCCAAGGAGATCTTGTGCATCCGTGTGCTGGGCGGCTCGTCGCGGCGCTACGCCGGCATCGGCGACGTCATCGTGGCCACCGTCAAGGAAGCCATCCCGGGCGGTGGCATCAAGCGCGGTGAGGTGGTCAAGGCCGTCATCGTGCGCACGGTCAAGGAGCGTCGCCGCGCCGACGGCAGCTACATCAAGTTCGATGAGAACGCCGCGGTGATCATCAAGCCGGACAACGATCCGCGCGGAACGCGCATCTTCGGTCCGGTCGGCCGGGAACTGCGCGAGAAGCGCTTCATGAAGATCGTCTCGCTCGCTCCGGAGGTGGTGTAGATGAAGGTCCACAAGGGCGACACGGTGCTGGTTGTCTCCGGCAAGGACAAGGGCGCGAAAGGCAAGGTGCTGCAGGCCTTTCCGACCCGCAACAAGGTGCTTGTCGAGGGCGTCAACCGCATCAAGAAGCACACCGCTATTTCGCGCACCGAGCGTGGTGCGCAGTCGGGTGGGATCGTCACCCAGGAGGCGCCGATTCACGTGTCCAACGTGATGGTGGTCGACTCCGATGGCAAGCCGACCCGTGTCGGCTACCGCATCGACGAAGAGACCGGCAAGAAGGTCCGCATCTCCAAGCGCAATGGCAAGGACATCTGATGACCACTGCTGAGAAGACAGAAAAGACACGTCCGGCCGAGCCGGACCAACGTCCTGTGCCGCGTCTGAAGACGCGCTACCGCGAGGAAATCCGCGACGCGCTGCAGCAGCAGTTCGGCTACGGCAACGTCATGCAGATCCCGGGCGTGGTGAAGGTCGTCGTGAACATGGGTGTCGGCGACGCCGCCCGCGACGCCAAGCTGATCAACGGCGCCGTCAACGACCTGGCTCTGATCACCGGCCAGAAGCCGGAGGTGCGTCGGGCCCGCAAGTCGATCGCGCAGTTCAAGCTGCGTGAGGGCATGCCGATCGGCGCGCGGGTGACCCTGCGCGGCGACCGCATGTGGGAGTTCCTCGACCGGTTGATCTCGATCGCGCTGCCGCGTATCCGCGACTTCCGCGGCCTGTCACCCAAGCAATTCGACGGCACGGGCAACTTCACCTTCGGGCTGACCGAGCAGTCGGTGTTCCACGAGATCGACGTGGACTCCATCGACCGGCCCCGTGGCATGGACATCACCGTCGTCACCTCGGCGACAAACGACGACGAAGGACGAGCGCTGTTGCGGGCCCTCGGCTTTCCGTTCAAGGAGAACTGAGCAGATGGCAAAGAAGGCTCTGGTCAACAAGGCCAACAAGAAGCCAAAGTTCAAGGTGCGGGCGTACACCCGTTGCAACAAGTGCGGTCGCCCGCACGCGGTTTACCGCAAGTTCGGGCTCTGCCGCATCTGCCTGCGCGAGATGGCGCACGCCGGCGAGCTGCCAGGTGTGCAGAAGTCCAGCTGGTGACGGCGAAAGACCAACACGACCAAGGAAAGTGCGCGGTAGGCCTCCCCAAAAAATTGGGCACAGTGGGAACCGCCGCGAGGAAGGTGAAACCGCTGTCATGACGATGACGGACCCGATCGCAGACTTCTTGACACGTCTGCGCAACGCCAATTCGGCGTATCACGACGAGGTGACCCTGCCGCACTCGAAGATCAAGGCCAACATCGCCGAGATCCTCAAGAGCGAGGGCTACATCTCCGACTACCACACCGAGGATGCTCGGGTGGGTAAGGCGCTGGTCGTCGAGCTGAAGTACGGCCCGAGCCGCGAACGCAGCATCGCGGGCCTGCGCCGGGTGTCCAAGCCCGGTCTGCGGGTGTACGCGAGATCCACCAATCTGCCTCGGGTACTCGGTGGCCTGGGTGTGGCGATCATCTCCACGTCCTCGGGTCTGCTCACCGACCGTCAGGCGGCACGACAGGGCGTGGGCGGCGAAGTCCTCGCGTACGTGTGGTGAGGGGGAACTAGCCATGTCGCGCATTGGTAAGCAACCGGTTCCGGTACCTGCCGGGGTCGATGTGACGATCGACGGCCAGCACGTCTCGGTCAAGGGTCCCAAGGGCACTCTCGATCTGGCGGTCGCCGAGCCGATCTCCGTCTCCCGCGACGACGAAGGCGCCATCGTGGTGACCCGGCCCGACGACGAGCGGCACAACCGTTCGCTGCATGGGTTGTCGCGCACTCTGGTGGCCAATCTCGTCACCGGCGTCACCGACGGCTACACCATCAAGATGGAGATCTTCGGTGTCGGCTACCGCGTGGTGGCCAAGGGCAGCAACCTCGAGTTCGCCCTGGGCTACAGCCACCCGGTGTTGATCACCGCCCCGGAGGGTGTCACCTTCGCGGTGGAGACCCCGACGAAGTTCTCGATCTCCGGTATCGACAAGCAGAAGGTCGGCCAGATCGCGGCCAACATCCGTCGCCTGCGGAAGAGCGACCCCTACAAGGGCAAGGGCATCCGCTACGAGGGTGAGCAGATCCGCCGCAAGGTCGGAAAGACAGGTAAGTAGGAATGGCTACAGCCCAGAAAGCAAAAGGCGCACAGACCGCAGCCGGGAAGTCGGTCGGGCAGAGCGTCGCAGCGGCCCGGCGGGTCTCGCGGTTGCGCAGGCACGCCCGGCTTCGCAAGAAGATCGCCGGGACGGCCGAGCGGCCGCGCCTGGTGGTCCACCGGTCTTCGCGGCACATCCACGTGCAGCTGATCAACGACCTGGACGGCACTACGGTTGCCGCGGCGTCGTCCATCGAGGCCGATGTGCGGGGGGTGGATGGCGACAAGAAGGCCCACAGCAAGCGGGTCGGTCAGCTGATCGCCGAGCGCGCCAAGGCTGCCGGGATCGAAACCGTCGTGTTCGACCGTGGCGGCTACACCTACGGCGGACGGCTTGCGGCACTGGCCGACGCGGCGCGCGAAGGCGGGCTGAAATTCTGATGATGAATGACCTGAAAAAGATTGGAAGGACTGCGTAATGGCCGAGCAGGCGACAAGTGGTGCCGGCGGCCCCGTTTCCTCAGACGGCCGGAGCTCGCGGGGTGACCGCGAGGGCCGGGGCCGCCGTGACGATCGTGGCGGTCGTCGCGACCGCGACGGCGGCGAGAAGAGCAACTACCTCGAGCGCGTCGTCGCGATCAACCGGGTTTCCAAGGTGGTCAAGGGTGGTCGGCGGTTCAGCTTCACCGCGCTGGTGATCGTCGGCGACGGCAACGGCATGGTCGGTGTCGGATACGGCAAGGCCAAGGAAGTCCCCGCCGCGATCGCCAAGGGCGTTGAGGAAGCGCGCAAGAGCTTCTTCCGGGTTCCGCTGATCGGTCGGCACCATCACGCACCCGGTGCAGGGTGAGGCCGCCGCGGGTGTGGTCATGCTGCGTCCGGCCAGCCCCGGTACCGGTGTGATCGCCGGCGGCGCGGCCCGTGCGGTGCTGGAATGCGCTGGCGTGCACGACATCCTGGCCAAGTCGCTGGGCAGCGACAACGCGATCAACGTGGTGCACGCCACCGTTGCCGCCCTGAAGCTGCTGCAGCGTCCAGAAGAGGTGGCGGCCCGGCGCGGGCTGTCCATCGAGGACGTGGCGCCTGCAGGCATGCTGCGGGCGCGGCGTGAGGCCGAAGCGCTGGCCGCCAGTGCCAAGGCCGCGGCCGGCCGAGAAGGAACGGCATAACCATGGCAGAGCTGAAGATCACCCAGGTGCGCAGCACCATCGGTGCCCGGTGGAGGCAGCGCGAGAGCCTGCGGACGCTGGGGCTGCGGAAGATTCGCCAGTCGGTGGTCCGCGAGGACAACGAGCAGACCCGCGGGCTCATCAAGTCGGTGCATCACCTTGTAGAAGTCGAAGAGGTATAGACGATGACGATCAAACTGCACGACCTGCGCCCGGCGCCGGGGTCGAAGACCGCGAAGACCCGCGTGGGCCGCGGTGGGGGCTCCAAGGGCAAGACCGCCGGTCGCGGCACGAAGGGCACGAAGGCACGCAAGAACGTCCCGGCCACGTTCGAGGGTGGCCAGATGCCGATTCACATGCGGCTGCCCAAGCTCAAGGGCTTTCGCAACCGGTTCCGCACCGAATACGAGGTCGTCAACGTCGGCGACCTGAACAAGCTGTTCCCCAATGGCGGCGACGTCGGTGTCGACGAGCTGGTTGCCGCTGGTGCGGTGCGCAAGAACTCGTTGGTGAAGGTGCTCGGCGACGGCAAGCTGACCGTCAAGGTCAATGTCACCGCGCACAAGTTCAGCGGCAGTGCTCGCGAGAAGATCACCGCCGTAGGTGGATCCGCGACCGAGCTTTAGTCCGACCGGGCCCCGGCGCAAGCTGGGGAACCCGAAGGCCCCGCACGCCTAGGCGTGTCGGGGCTTTTTGCGGTTACTGGTTCCACTCGAAGCAGCCGACGCCCGGCACGCAACCGCCGCCGCCCTGCGGGCCACCGTTGCCGCACACTCCATCGGCATTACAGCCGCCGCCGCCGCTTGCATCGCCGCTGCCGCAGACCCCATTAACACAACCGCCACCGCCGGGCTGCTGCGGTGCAAATTGAGTGATCGAACTTCCTGCCGCCACCGTGTAGGCGTCTGCCACGGCGTACGGCGCCGCGGCGATCGCAGCCGCCGCAGCCCCCGCCATCATGAGCGGAGCCATGAATTTCAGTTTCGCCATCATATTTCCGGTGTACCACCAGAAATCACAAACTTAAACCACCTAATTTCAGCGAAAATCTGTGACGTCAGCTGAGCTGCGGAATCACTTCTGCAGCAAGCCGCTCCATCTGCTCGCGATCCTCGGCGACGTGCTCACCCACCGGATTCAGCAGGACCATCTGGGCGCCGGCGTCTATGACCTGGCGCACACCCAGGACCACGTCAGCGGGCGTTCCGGACACTGGAACAGCGTCGATACCCGGCATGTCGCCGTAGATGCGATGCAGTCCGGCGAGCACCCGCTCCCTGGCGCGCGCGGGGTCGTCGTCGACCATCAGGTACACCCGCTTGCCGATGGTGAATCGCGTTGGGTCCTTGCCCTGCTCGTCGAGCGCACGGCGGACCGCCTTGACGGCTTCGGCGAAGGTCGCCGTGGTCGACGAGCCCGCGCCGAGGAATGCGTCACCCAGCCGTACCGCACGAGCTACGGCCTTTGCTGCGCTGCCGCCGATCCACAGCGGCGGGTGTGGGCGCTGCACCGGCTTTGGCTGGATCGGCAGGCCGTCGACGTCACGAAATCGGCCGTGGAACGTCACGGTCGGCTCATCGGACCAGGCCGCCTTCATCAGCTCGACGCCTTCGGTGAAGTAGCTGATGAACGTCGCCTTTTCCACGCCGAATGCCGAGAACGGCCGGAAGTTGCCGCCATGGCCGACTCCGATGTCCAACCGACCGTGGCTGAGACGGTCGACCGCGGTGATGGCCGATGCCAGTTGCAGCGGGTCATGCAGTGAGGTGACGAGCACCGCGACGCCAAGGCGCAGCCGGGTAGTACACGCCGCGGCGTAGGCAAGCATCTCCAACGGCGCGATCCGCGGCGCGTTGCCGACGACCTGCTCCATCGTCCAACCGCCTTCGAAGCCAAGCCCCTCGGCGCGTGCCAGAAAGTCCTTCACGCCCGCGTCATCGAAGCGGTCGTAATCCAGCTGGGGAATCGAGATCGAAAACCGCACACATCCACCGTAGGCGCATCCGTAGTCCGTGATGTGATGAGCGGATGGCCGACATCGTCGAGCGATATCTCGACGCCATCGTGTCGCACGACTGGGACGTGGTCGCCGAGTGTGTCGCCGACGACATCGTTCGCGTCGGCCCGTTCAGGGACCGCTATGACGGCCGGGACGACTACCTCGCCTTCATCGCCGACACGATGCCGAAGCTCAAGGGCTATGCGATGAAGGTCCACCGAGTGACCTACGCGAACAACGGGCTCGCGTTCGTCGAGCTCAGTGAGACGGTTGAGCTCGAGGGCAAGCCGATGGTCACGCCGGAGGTGCTCGTTTTCGGGTTCAACGCCCATCGTCGAATCGTTCGCGTCGACGTCTTCATCCAAACGCCCCTGCCGGCACCGACATCGCAGGTATGTTGACGCGGTCGTATTGCTTGAGGGCGTTTCCCGCTCTACAGCAGCTCATCCTGAACCGGATCAACGACATCGTCACGCTCGGCGTCGGTCTGGCCGAATCTGGTGTCGCGATCGGCCAAGCGCTCGGCACGATTTTGCCAACGCTCGGTACGGCGATCGGCCAGGTCCTGGACGGGGAATTTGTCCCAGCGTTCAACACGGTCACAGACGCGTTGCGTGATGCCGCAGTCGGTATCGTCACGCCGACGCTGGCCGCGATCATCGACCGCCGCACCCGCGCTCTCGAGGTGTCAGCCGCACTGCAGACAGCCGTTCCACTCGCGATCGTCCAGTTCGGAAACGGTGTTCTGTCCGCTATCAACGGCGTCATCGTGGCCTTGCTCGCTGGTGGTGAGGGCGTGCTGGATGCGCTCCTGCCACCGGATCTCGGCGCGGTTATCGACGCCGTTGTCGATGGAGCGCAGGGCCTAGGACTGTCGCTGGTGAACGGGGCTCCCAACGCGCCCGCAATTGTCTGTTGTGCGGCGGCGGTCCCGTCGACGCCCCTGGCGTTCCAACGGCAAGAGGGCTTCTCCTCGTCGATCGCGCAGGTGCCGGGTCTGGACGATGGCAACCTGATCACGCTCGGCACGGGTTCGCTGGATCCGGTGAGCGAGCCGGAAGACCAGCCCAAGGGCCCTGACATCACCGACCGCAAGGTGACGCCCCTCATGGGGAATCTGTCTGCGGCACTGTCCCGCATTCAGGATCGGTTCACCCGAGCGAGCCGGCACGCCTACGGCTGAAACTGAAAAACCCGCTGAAACAACGACGGTGCTCAAGCCCCCGCCGAGCCTCCGCAACGTCGTCACGCAGGGATTGTTCGGACAACGAAAAGATCGTCTCGGTCAGCAGCAGGAGACGGTTGATTCGGATCCCAAAGACAATCCCGAGCCGTCCGAGGAGGGCAATCAGTCCTGAGGGAGTCCAGTTGGAGGATCGAGATCGCGAATCTCACCCGATAATCAGACTCGCTAACTCAAGGCCTCCGCGACCGCTGGGTCCGGGTTGCGTCCCGGATGCCAGCTATCGGTTAGGTTGTTCAGCCGCTGCAAGCGGTTCGCGGATCGTTCCCGAACACGCGCCAGTGGTGAGCTTTTGGGAGCAGTGCTCCGGTCCAACGCACTGAGTGCGCTGTCGAGGCGGGGCAGCGCGGACACGTTGGGCGTCGCCTTGAAAGAGTGGGTGACCCTGGTCGGCATGACCAGTCGCGGCAGTCCGTTGGTGGGTTGCAGATAGGGTGCGCGGTTGCCGTTGGTGGCGTCGTTGCGCGAATAGCCGCGGTCCACGATCGGCTTGAGCACGTTGTTGGCCGCGCTGATGACTGGGGGTGGCAGCACACCGTCGAGTGGTTCGAGCATGGGTAGCACCGGTCTCGGCACGAGGTAGGTGGTTGTGGTGGCGCCCTTGTCGTTTTCCGTCTCGCGGATGTTCTCCTCAGGCACCTCGATCGGGCTGGACAGTGCGCTCGGACCATGGCTGGACTGGAAGCCGAAGAGGCTGTTGATGAGGGCGAGGATGTTCCATGGTCGATCGGGGAAGTCGGCGGTGGGGTCGTATTCGCCGACCACGACCACGGTGTCGTAGTTCGAGTTCGCCTCCGGCCGGGTCACCGTCCAGCCCAGGACGGGGATGCGAAAGCCCTCCGGAAGGAAGCTCCCGATGCCGGTGGACAACGGAGTGACGCGTGACGGGTCGCCCGACACGATGAACGTCACCCGATCTGACGGCGGGCGGTTGGGGTCGGCGTCGAGGCTCCGCTGAACTGCGTCGGCCGTGATGCTCCCCAGCGAAAGGCCTGCGACGACGACCTGCCCGTCAACGATCGGCTTGCTGGGCGGGTCAATGGCCTCTTTGGTCATGTTGACGCCGGTCTCGATCGATTCGTCGGCGTAGGGCGCGTTCGGTCCGAACAACGGCCCCGCGGTTCGCGGATAGCGGATCACGCTGAGGTTGCATGGCGAGCTGCAGCTGTAGTAGTTGGCATCGATCTTGCGGACGCGGGGGTTGTCGGTGGCCCAGGGATCGATTCGGCCGAGAATCCGGGGGGCCCAGGCATCAGGTGATGCGCCCGGCAGGATGAACACGTTGTCCGTGACCGGTGCGCACTGGCACAGCCGCGTCAGCGGGCGGGCTCACGATGAAAGCCGTCGCAGCCACGACGGCGGCACATGCGGCGCCCTTGAGCTTTCGAGAGGTCAACATCGGATCACCCTCTCAGGGCAATCACGGGTGAGTTGCGATTTTCGCTTTTTCCTGGCGAAAAGCGTGGGTCAGCTTGAGGTGGGGCAATCGCGAGCGGCGTCGGTAGGCTCGTGGGATGTTTGACTTTTTGCCCGGCATTCCCGGCGCCGACGACCTGCGATCCCTGGTCCGGCGAGTAGATACCACCCGCCACCACGGCGTGCCCAACGGCTGCGTGCTGGAGCTGGATCTGCTGTCCGCCCCACCCGAGACCAGCGGGTTCGACCCGATGGCGATCATCGGCGGAGGCGGCAGGCCGCTGGTGCTGCGGGAGGCCGTCGCGGCGATTCACCGGGCCGCCGAGGACCCTCGGGTTTCCGGGCTGATCGCGCGGGTGCAGATTCCGGCCGCCGCCGCGGGTCCGGTGCAGGAGCTGCGCGACGCGATCTCCGCGTTCAGCGACGTGAAGCCGTCGGTGGCATGGGCGGAGACCTATCCTGGCACGCTGTCCTACTACTTGGCGTCCGCGTTCCGTGAGGTGTGGATGCAGCCGTCCGGAACGGTCGGGCTGGTCGGCTTCGCGACCAATGCGCTGTTCCTGCGCGACGCGCTCGACAAAGCCGGCATCGAAGCGCAGTTCATCGCCCGCGGCGAATACAAGTCCGCCGCAAACCTTTTCACGCAGGACCGGTACACCGATGCCCACCGCGAGGCGGATAGCCGGCTGCTGGACAGCCTGCACAGCCAGGTGTGGCAGGCGGTCGCCGATTCCCGGCACATCGAACCCGCCGCGGTGGACGAGCTCGCCGACAAGGCCCCACTGTTGCGCGACGACGCCGTCACCGGAAGACTGGTCGACCGGATCGGCTTCCGTGACGAGGCCTACGCGCGGATCGGTGAACTCGTTGGCGCGCCGGGGATTTCGCCGGTGACCGGCGACGCCGACAGTGATGCCGACGCGCCGCCGCGGCTGTATCTATCGCGCTACGCCAGGGCGACCGCGTCCCGGCCCGGGCCGCAGATGCCGTCGATCCCCGGCCGCAAGTCCAAGCCGACGATCGCCGTCGTGACCTTGCACGGCCCGATCGTCAGCGGCCGGGGCGGCCCGCAACTGCTGCCGTTCGGGAACTCCAGCGCAGGCGGGGACACCATCGCCGCCGCGCTGCGCGAGGCCGCGGCCGACGATTCGGTGTCGGCGATCGTGTTGCGGGTCGACAGCCCCGGCGGCTCGGTCACCGGATCGGAAACCATTTGGCGAGAAGTTATCCGAGCTCGCTCGGGAAAGGACGGGGCCGGTAAGCCGGTCGTCGCATCGATGGGCGCGGTCGCGGCTTCCGGCGGCTACTACGTGTCGATGGGCGCCGATGCGATCGTCGCCAACGCGGGCACGATCACCGGATCGATCGGTGTGGTGACCGGCAAGCTGGTGGCCCGTGAGCTCAAGGACCGGCTCGGCGTCGGCTCGGATTCGGTGCGCACCAACGAGAACGCCGACGCGTGGTCCATCAACAAGCCGTTTACCGACGAGCAGCACGCGCGGGTCGAGGCCGAGGCCGACCTGTTCTACACCGACTTCGTCGAGCGCGTTGCGGAGGGGCGCAAGCTCAGCGTCGAGGCGGTCGACGCGGTGGCCCGCGGTCGGGTGTGGACCGGTGCGGACGCGCTCGAGCGGGGCCTGGTCGACGAACTCGGCGGGCTGCGCAACGCGATCGACCGGGCCAAGGTGCTGGCCGGGCACGACGAGGACGCCGACGTCCGCATCGTCAGCTACCCGGGCTCGTCGCTGTTGGACTTCCTCCGACCCAAGCCGTCGTCACAGCCTGCCGCGGCGTCCCTGCCCCAGGCCGTTGCGGCACTGCTCGGCCGCTCCGTGGTGG
The DNA here is from genome assembly GCA_963800125.1 of uncultured Actinomycetota bacterium. Taxonomy (GTDB): domain Bacteria; phylum Actinomycetota; class Actinomycetes; order Mycobacteriales; family Mycobacteriaceae; genus Mycobacterium. The sequence goes on from CAWDAC010000058.1 coordinate 19,538, forward strand.
AGATGCTGGGCCAGGCCGAGCGGTCGCTGACCGGCGTGAGCGCGTTGTGGTTGGGCGACTACCGGTTCTGATTTCCCGCGAACTGGAATTCCCGGCTGCTGAGTGCCGAGTTTGACGACCAGGAATTACATTTCGGCGCAGACTGCTGCTCGTGGCGTTTCCGACGACAGGCAAGCGGGTGCTCATCACCGGCGCCTCCTCCGGGGTGGGCGCCGCGCTGGCCCGGCAGTTGGCCGCGCAAGGAGCGGTGGTCGGGCTGATCGCCCGCAGGCGCGACCGGCTGGCCGAGGTGCTGGCCGACTGCCGGACGACGTCGCCGGACTCGACGATGTGGGTGGCCGACCTCGGCGACACCGCCGCCATCGGCGAGCTGGGCCGCCGGGCATGGGACGACGCTCGGCGAAATCGACGTGCTGATCAACAACGCCGCCGTCCCGAAGCGCCGGGCCGTCACTGACCTCGATCCGTTTGACGCCGAAGCCGTCATGCGGGTGAACTTCTTCGCCCCGATGCATCTGACCCTCGCGGTTCTGCCGCTGATGCTGGCGCGCGATTCCGGCATCATCGTCAATGTGTCGAGCATCGGCGGCCGGCTCGGCATCGTCCACGAATCGGCTTACTGCGCAAGCAAGTTCGCACTGTGCGGTTGGAGTGAGACGTTGGCGGTCGACCTGCACGGCACAGGGGTATCGGTGAAGCTGATCCAGCCGGGACCTGTCGACACCGAGATCTGGGATCAGCCGGACAACGAGAGCCGCTCTACGACGGGCCCAAGGTGCCGCCCGACGAGGTGGCCGCAGGGCATCATCGCCGCGCTCGGCGACGACCGCTTCGAGCACTACGTGCCCGACCTCAAGGCCGTCGTCGACGCCAAGAACGCCGACATCGACGCCTTCATCGCCGGCGCGGCGGCCATGGCCCGGCCATGAGGGCGCTGGTCTTCGGCGTTGCCGGGTGAGCCGTTCGAGGTGCCCGAGAACGCCAATCCACTCGCCAAGAATCTGGCCCGGAGCCCCGTCGCTCTGCAGGAGGTGCCCGATCCGCAACCGCTGCACGATGATTGGGTGATCACTCGGCCCCGGCTGACCGGCATCTGCGGGTCGGACTCCAAGCAGATCCTGCTCGACTTCGGCGAGGGCGACACCGACAACGCGATGGCCGCGTTCTGTTCGTTTCCTCAAGTCATGGGCCACGAGGTGGTGGCCGACGTGGTGGCGATGGGACCGAAGGCACGTGGCCTGGAAGTCGGCCAGCGCGTCGTGCTCAACCCGTGGCTGTCGTGCGGGCCGCGTGGCATCGAACCGCCCTGTCCCGCATGCGAAAACGGGGACTACAGCCTGTGCTGGAGCTTCACCGACGGCGACATCAAGCCGGGCATCCATTCCGGGGTGTCGGCCGACGTGACCGGCGGCTACGCCGAACTGATGCCGGCGCACGACAGCATGCTGCACCCTGTCCCGGAGTCGGTGCCGGACGAGCTGGCGGTGTTCGCCGACCCCTTCTCGGTGTCCCTGCATGCGATCACCAGGCATCCGCCGCCGCCGTCGGGCCGGGTGCTGGTGTACGGGGCCGGTTCGCTCGGGTCGTGCGCGGTCGCCATCCTGACGGCCCTGTACCCGGACGCGGAAGTGGCGGTGGTGGCCCGCTTCGACGCCCAGGCCCAACTGGCCGAGCGACTCGGCGCCGCCAAGGTGCTGGCGCCCGAGCCGCGGCTGGCCCTGATCGAGGAGCTCGTCGCGTGGGGTGGTGGCCGGCTGCGGCAGCCGCTGCAGGGCCTGCCGATGGCGTATCCCGGGCCGATCGACGTCGTCTACGACACGGTCGGCAAACCGGAGACGTTCGAGGTCGGGGTGCGGGTACTCGCGTCGCGGGGAACCTTGGTGAAGGCCGGTGTGCACGCGCCGGGGCGGTGGGAGTGGAGCCCGTTGTACTTCAAGGAGATCAGCTGGGTCGGCTCCAACGCGTTCGGCGTGGAGGAGGTGGACGGCGTACGAAAGCACGCCATCGACCACTACCTCGACCTGGTCGTCGACGGGCGGGTGGATCTCGGCCCCGCGCTGACCCACACCTTCCGGCTGGAGCAGTGGCGCGACGCCTTTCTCGCGATCGCCAACCAGGACCAGAGCGGCGCCGTCAAGGTCGCCATCGACCAGCGCTGACCACAGGTCGAACCGATTAGATGGCGGAGATGAGTGATAACCCAGCGGAGCTACTGCCGGTGCGGGTGGGGTGCGTGTATCGTCCGCAGCTCGCCCCGGAGAACCTCGCAGCTACGGCACGCTTGGCTGACGAGCTTGGCCTGACCGAAATGTGGCTGTGGGAGGACTGTTTCCTTGCCGGTGGTATCTCTGCCGCAGCGATCGCGCTGTCGAACAGCGCCCAGCTGACAGTCGGCGTTGGAGTCCTGCCGGTCCCGATGCGCAACGTGGCGGCAACGGCGATGGAAATCGCCACTCTCAGTCGGGCTTTTCCTGGTCGTGTCCGCATCGGCATCGGACACGGCGTCAAGGACTGGATGGACCAGATCGGCGGCAAAGTCGAGTCACCGATGACGTTGCTGCGTGAGTACCTCACCTGCCTGCGCCGGTTGCTTCGCGGCGAGCGCGTCACCTACACCGGCCGCTATGTTTCGCTGCGAGATGTCTGCCTGGATTGGCCACCATCGCCGGACCTGGAGGTCCTTGCGGCGGCGACCGGACCGCGTACCTTGCGGCTCAGTGGGGAGCTGGCCGACGGCACCATCATCTCGAGCGGAACAAGCCCCGAGGCTCTACGCGGTGCGGTCAGACATATCGAAAGCGGCCGCACGTTGCGCGCCGATTCGACCCCGCATTCGATTGTCGCGTATGTGATGTGTGCCAGCGGGCCCGGCGGCGATGAGGCGATACAGCGCGAAAAGGTCTATTGGGGATACGACGAACACGCTGATACGGCGGTCTTCGGCGATGCCGCGGCCATCGCCAAGGGTGCGCGCAAGTGGGTGGCCGCCGGCGCCGACACCGTCGTGCTGCAGCCGACCGCGGAGGCGGACCTCGAGCAGTTTCTCACCGTGGTGAGCACCGAGGTGCAACCGCTGCTGTCGGCACACCCGCCCCCGGTGCGGCCCGGGGATCCGTAGGGTGGTTTGACGTCACTCGTGCGAACGCCGTCGACCGTAACTCGTTTCAACTCAATGGCACCCTGGCAATACTCCTGCTACACGGTCGACTCGCACCACTTCGTGAAGGGGATAGATGTCTCAGCTGGCAGAGTCGGAACCCGCAGATCAGGAGGATCAGGGTAACGAGCCGACCGAAATCACCTTTGACGAGCATCTGCACCCCGCGCGGCCCGGGGCGCTGCGATTCCGGCCCCGCGTCAAAGCTCCATTCATGCGCCGCTCCGTTGCCCAGGATGGCCCCGCGACCGGAGACAACCCGGCCTACGTGTCCTGGCTGCTGGCGCAGTCGATGTTGTCCGATGCCAACGAGATCAGCCAACAGTTCTCGGGGCAGGGCTCGATGTGGCAGAACCCTTACGCGACCCCCAGCCCCCGGGGTGCCGTCGAAACGGCGTCAGTATGGTTCACCGCCTATCCACTCTCGCTGATCACCCGTCCCAATGAGTCGTTTCTCAAGGCCATGGCCGACGAAGCCATGTGGCAGGCGTTCGCCGACATCGGCATCGAAGCCATTCACACCGGGCCGGTGAAACGTGCCGGCGGAATCTCGGGATGGGAGCAGACGCCGAGCGTGGATGGGCACTTTGATCGGATCAGCACGCAGATCGACCCGGCGTTCGGTACCGAGGAAGACTTCCGCGCTATGTGCGGTACCGCGACTTGGTACGGCGGCACGATCATCGACGACATCGTGCCGGGCCATACCGGTAAGGGCGCCGACTTCCGGTTGGCCGAAATGAAGTACGCCGACTATCCCGGTATCTACCACATGGTCGAGGTCGACCCCCGTGACTGGGAGCAACTGCCTGATGTCCCCGTGGGCGTCGACTCGGTGAATATCGACGCCGCGACCGAGGAGTGGCTGGACAAGGCCGGCTACATCATCGGACGTCTGCAACGGGTCATCTTTTTCGCCGAAGGCGTCAAGGAAACCAACTGGAGCGCTACTCGTCCCGTGGTCGGCATCGACGGCGTCGAACGCCGCTGGGTATACCTGCACTACTTCAAAGACGGTCAACCCTCGATCAACTGGCTGGATCCGTCTTTCGCCGGGATGCGCCTCGTGATCGGGGACGCCCTGCACTCGCTGACCGATCTAGGTACCGGCGGACTGCGCTTGGACGCCAACGGTTTTCTCGGCGCCGAGAAGACCGCCGCCGAGGACAGCACCGCGTGGTCGGAAGGACACCCGCTCTCCGAGGCGGCCAACCACCTCATTGCCAGCATGGTGCGCAAGCTCGGCGGATTCACGTTCCAAGAACTGAATCTCACGATCGACGACATCCGGGAGATCGGCGAGGTGGGGGCCGATCTGTCCTACGACTTCATCAACCGACCCGCCTATCAACACGCGCTGGCCACCGCCGATACGGAGTTCTTGCGACTGACGCTTCGCACCACTCTGGATCTCGGTGTCGATCCCGCGTCACTGGTCCATGCGCTGCAGAATCACGATGAGCTGACCTACGAGCTCGTGCATTGGTCAACCGGTCACCGCGAGGATATCTACACCTACAAGGGTGAAGAAATCAGTGGCGAAGTACTCGGTGACACCATCCGCGGCGACCTCACCGAGAGACTCACCGGTGAAAGCGCGCCATATAACTTGGTTTTCACGACCAACGGCATCGCTTGTACTACCGCGACAGTCATCGCGGCGTCTCTCGGCATCACCGATCTCGACACGATCTCAGAAGTCGACGTCGATCGCATCCGGCGGGCGCACCTGCTGCTGGCCATGTTCAACGCTCTGCAACCCGGTGTCTTCGCACTGTCGGGCTGGGACATGTGCGGAATGCTGACGCTTGAGTCGACCGAAGTGGGTCAACTTCTACGAGGCGGTGACACCCGGTGGATCCACCGCGCTGCCCACGACCTGATGGGAGTCAACCCGAAGGCGACTCAGTCGATGGCCGGGATGCCCAGAGGCAGAAGCCTTTACGGATCGATCCCCGACCAAATGGAAGACGACACGAGCTTCCTGCGACAGCTACAAGCCATCCTGCGAGTGCGATCCCACTACGGGATAGCCACCAGTCGCCAGGTCGACATCCCTGAGGTATCTCACCGTGGGATGCTGGTGCTCGTCCACGAGTTGGCAGACGAGGGGCAGTACCAGCTCACGGTTCTCAATTTCGCCAACGAGGAGATCGCAGGCACAGTGCGGTCCGAGAAACTGCCGTCCGGCGCATCGGTATCGGACATGTTCACCGGCAATCCGATCGCCACCGTCGATGACCTGCACAGCTTCATGGTGGAAATGCCACCCCACCACGGCCTGGCCCTGCTTGTCGAAGCTCCTCCGGAGTCCGACGCGACCTAGAACCGCCAGGGTCGGCTACAGCGGGTTTTGGCGCAGATAGCCGTAGACGGCGGCGAAGTTCTTGTTGACGTCCTCAGGGATGGGCACGGGTCCACCGAGAGCCCTTGCACCCCAGACGATCTGGGCCGTGCGCTCGACCAGCGCGGTGACGTGCAGCGCCTTGTCCGGCCGCGGGCCGACCGCGACCAATCCGTGGTTGGCGATCAACGCGGCCGCCCGGCCCTCCAACGCCTTGACCGCATTGTGGCCGACGTCGGGTGTGCCGGACGCCGCGTAGTCCGCGCAGCGGATCTCCCCGCCGCAGTACACGGCGAACTCGTCGATACAGGCCGGAATCGGTTGATGGGCGACGGCGAACATGGTGGCCCACACCGGATGACTGTGGATCACACTGCCGATGTCGTCGAATGCGCGATAGCACGCCAGATGCAGCTGCATCTCCGACGAAGGGGATCGGCCGTCGGCTGCAAGCACCACGGTGCCGTCCGCGTCGACTACCACAAGATCGTCAATTGTCATATCCCCGTAGTCCACCGACGACGGCGTGATGACGAGATTGCCGTCCTCCCGGCGGGCCGAGATATTGCCCGCCGTGCCCTCGACCAGGCCGCGCCGCAACATGTCCTTGGCCGCTGCGAGCACAGCCGCTTCGGGGTTGTCCACGAATCTCACGACCCCAGCACCTCCGGGTTCACGATGTGGGCCGGCGTGCCATCCGACAGCAGCGCTTCGAGCCCGTCGGCAACCATCTGCGCTTGCCGTGCCTCAGTGTTCCACGTGGCCCCGCCGATGTGTGGCGTCAGGACCACGTTGGGCAGGCCGATCAGCGGATGGTCGACCGGCAGCCATTCCCCCTCGAAATGGTCAAGGCCCGCAGCGGAGACCTTGCCGCTCTTCAGCGCGCCGACGAGCGCGTCGGTGTCGTGCAGCTGGGCGCGGGCGGTGTTGATGAACACCACGCCGTCACGCATGGCTGCGAACTGCTGGGCGCCGATCATGCCGACGGTGTCCTCGGTGACCGGCGCGTGCAGCGAGACGATGTCGGCCGCCTCCAGCAGCTCGTCGAGGCTGTGGCTGGCCTCGTCGTTGTATGGGTCGTGGGCGATGACGGAAACGCCCAGCCCGGCCAGCCGCCACCGAAGCGCCAGCCCGACGGCGCCGAGGCCGACCAGTCCGGCCGTTCGCCCCGCGATTTCGTCGGCGCGGAACCGTTGGTAGGGGATGGTGCCGTCGCGAAACACCTGGCCGGACCGCACATCCGCGTCGGCGGGCAGCAGGTGACGGGTGGCTGCGAAGAGCAGCGCGACGGCCATCTCGGCGACCGCGTCGGCATTGCGGCCCGGGGTGTGCAGCACCGGGATACCGGCGGCGGTGGCGCCGGATATGTCGACGTTGTTGGGATCACCGCGGGTTAACGCGATGGCCCGCAATGGGAGCTCGAACACCGGTCCGCGCACCGAATCGGATTCCACCACAAGGACATCGGCGCCTTCGGCTCTGGCGCGGTCGGCCAACTGCTCGGCGGCGTAGATCCGCAGCGGGGTCTTGTCGATCCACGGGTCGTAGACCACATCGGCCAGGCTGCGCAGCTTGTCGAAACCCGGCCCTCGCATCGGGGCGGTCACCAGGGCACGCGGTCTTGGGGTCACGCCTGCCCATGCTGGCGTACGGTGACGCGCGTGTCACGCAAAGAGGTGACAATCGGCGTCGACATCGGCACGACCGCGGTCAAGGCGGTGGCGGCCGACGAGGACGGCGAGGTGTTGGCTCGGACCCGGATTCCGCACCGGCTGCGGGTACCGGCGCCGGACAGGCTCGAGCATGACGCCGAGGAGGCGTGGCTCAACGGCCCGGTGGCGGCTCTCGAGCAGCTGGCTCGCCCCGACGCTCGGGCGGTGGCCGTCTCGGCGATGGTCCCGTCGATGACAGCGGTCGACACCGACGGCAGGCCCCTCACGCCGGGGCTGCTGTACGGCGACAGCCGCGGCAGGGTGTCGGCCCCAACCGCCGGCATCGGATTCATGGTGGGCGAGGCGGCCGAATTCCTGCGGTGGACGGCGCGAGAAGCGCCCGCCGCGGCGGGGTACTGGCCCGCGCCCGCAGTGGCCAACCATGCGCTGGCGGGCGAGGCGGTGATCGACTTCGCCACCGCGTTCACCACCCTGCCGCTGTTCGACGGCACCGGTTGGAACGCTCGGGAATGTGCCGACTGCGGCGCGTCGGTCGACCGCATGCCGAGGGTGGAGGGTGCGGGCGCCGCCGTCGGCCAGGTACGCAACAGCGACGCCGTGCTGGCCGCAGGCGCGGTCGACGCCATCTGCGAGCAGATGGTGGGCGGTGCCGACCAGGACGGCGACGTGTTGGTGCTGTGCGGAACGACCCTGATCGTCTGGGCCACCATTCCCGAGGCCCGCGAGGTGCCCGGTCTGTGGACCATTCCGCACACGGCGGCAGGCAAGAGTCAGATCGGGGGCGCCAGCAATGCGGGCGGACTGTTCCTCAACTGGGTGGATCGCCTTGTGGCGCCGGGCAATTCGGCGGCCGCCGATCCGCGCCGGGTACCGGTGTGGTCGCCCTACCTGCGGGGTGAGCGCACCCCCTACCACGATCCGGACCGCCGCGCGGTGCTCGACGGGCTCGATCTCACGCACGACGCAGCGTCGCTGCGCCGGGCCGCCTACGAGGCGTCCGGTTTCGTCGTGCGGCACCTCATCGAGCTGGGCGCAGCGTCGGTGTCCCGCATCGTTGCGACGGGCGGGGGCACCCGCGTCGAGCCGTGGATGCACGCTATCGCCGACGCGACCGGGCGTCCCGTTGAGGTGTCGGGTGTGCCCGAGGGTGCGGCGCTGGGCGCCGCGTTCCTCGGCCGAATGGCGGCAGGCCTGGAGTCGTCGATCGCCGACGCCGCCCGGTGGGCGTCGATCGAGCGCATCGTCGAGCCGGATCCCGCCTGGCAGGACCCGATGGAGGAGCGCTACGGGCGGTTCCTGGAGCTGGCCGGCCGGGTGTGACGCCGAGAGTGCGGTTGTTGCACACGTATCGCGAGTAGAGCGGTTAACAACCGCACGTTCGGCGCGGTTAGCGCTTGATCGCGCTCACATAGCTGAGATCGGCGAAGAAGCCGATGGCTCCGTCTTCGGGGAATTCAAATCCATTGGCGGCGTATGCCTCCCGCATCGGCTGTGCCGACACGTCCCAGCCGTGGCCGGTGAGGTACTCGATGACATGGCTGCGTTCGCCGTGGTAAATGAGGTCGGACATCTCGATGTCGTGGCCGTATTGTTTGAGCCGTTCCGAGATGAGTTTCGACCGCTCGTCGGAGAACACGCTGACGTCCGGGATGTGCTCGGTTGCCACCCTGCTACCTGGGGCGCTGAGCTCGGTGATCCTGTCGAACAGCAGGTCTTGGGCTTCTGATGGCAGGTAGATCAGCAGCCCTTCGGCCGTCCATGCGGTTGGCTGCTCCGGGTCGAAGCCGTTGTCCAGCAATGCTTTCGGCCAGTCGTTGCGAAGGTCGACGGCAATGGTCAGCCGGTCCGCCCTTGGCTGCGCTCCAAGGTCACCAAGCGTCCGCGACTTGAAGTCGATCACTTCGGGCTGGTCGATCTCGAACACGGTCGTCCCTGTCAGGCCAGGCCAACCGATATGCCCGCGCATCCAGACCGGCGGCCAGGATGACCGCCTGGCGGACACCCGCTTCCGCGGCGTCCGTGAACAGCCGGTCGAAGTGGCGGGTTCGGACCGCCATTCCCTCGGCCGCCCGCCGCAGGTTGAACCTGGGGTCGACGTCCTCCAGGTCGATCTCACCGTCGAGCGCGCGGTTGACGAAGTCGAGGCCGACCGCGCGCACCAGCGGCTCGGCGTATGGGTCGTCGATTAGCCCTTCGCGGTTGGAAATGGCGCGCTGCGCGGCCACCAAGGTGGCGGTGCTTCCCACGCTGGATGCCAGGTCCCAGCTGTCGTCGTCGGTCCGTGCCATCGAAGGTCCTATGTCCGTGTTGCGGTGACGGCGAGCGAATCACGCATTGGCGCAAGCTCGTCGCCGTCGGGGAACTCACGGCCATATGCCGCGAACATCTCGGGTCTGGTGCGGGCGTTCACCTGCCAACCGTGCCCGGTCAGGTAGTCCACGACGGGATTGCGTTCGCCCGGGTAGAACAGGTCCGCCAGGTTCATGTCGAAACCGTGCTCCCGCCACCGGTCACGGATTGCTTCTGCGCGCTGGCCGATGCTGGCGCCGGAATCGGGGTGGTACTCGGTGGCCAGCCTGCTGCCCGGTGCACTGAGCGCAGTGATGTCGTCGAAGAGCCGGTCCTGAGCCGCCGGCGGCAGGTAAACCAGCAGTCCTTCGGCGCTCCACGCCGTCGGCTGGGTGTCGTCAAATCCGTTGCGGCGCAGGGCGGCCGGCCAGTCATCTCGAAGATCGATGCTCACCGCGCGGCGCTCCGCAGTGGGCGTTGCGCCGATCGACTCCATCGTCGCGGTCTTGAATTCGATCACCTTGGGCTGATCGATCTCGTATACGACGGTGCCCCGGGGCCACTGCAGGCGGTAGGCGCGGGAGTCCAGGCCGGAGGCCAGGATGACTGCCTGCAGGCAACCGGCGGACCCCGTGAAGAAGTCGTCGAAGAACCGGGTGCGCACCGCCATCACGTTGGTCATCAGCCTGGTGGCGTCCCCGTCGTCGCCGTCGGACAAGCCGATCTCGCCGTCGAGCAGGCGGTTGAAGAATTCCAGTCCGACGGCCCGCACCAGCGGCTCGGCGAAGGGATCGTCGATGATCGCGTTCGGTTCTCTGCTGGCGATCGCCCGCGCCGCGGAAACCATCGTGGCGGTCGCGCCGACGCTGGACGCCACATCCCAGCTGTCGGCGTCGGCCCGGGTCACCGCTGGCCGCCGCGGGTGCCGGTGACGTAGCGCAGGTCGGCGAACGGCGTTTCCTCGTCGAACGGCGTGAACCCGTTGGCTGTCATCAGCTCGTTGATCGTGTTGCCCTCGACCTGCCAGCCGTGGTCGGCGAGATAGGTCGCCGCCTCGTTGCGGTCGCCCAGATAGACGAGGTTGGCGAAGTCGAGGTCGAAGCCGTGATTGCGCCAGCGCTCCGCCGTCGATTGCATCCGCTCCATGGCCTTGTCCAGGTCGTCCTGGTCGATGTTCGGCGCGCTTTCGGTGGCGAACCGGCTGCCCGGGGCGCTGAGCGCCGTGATGTTGTCGAGCAGCCGGTCCTGGGCGTCCGGTGGCAGGTAGCCGAGCAGGCCTTCGGCACTCCACGCCGTCGGTTGGCCCGGGTCGAAGCCGGCCGTCCTCAGCGCGAGGGGCCAGTCGAAGCGCAGGTCGATCGCCACGGCACGGCGGTCGGTGCTGGGCTCGGCGCCGATATCGGCCAGCGCCTGGGTCTTGAACTCGATCACCTGCGGCTGGTCCACCTCGTACACGACGGTGCCGGACGGCCACTGCAGGCGGTAGGCGCGGGAATCCAGGCCCGACGCCAGGATCACCACCTGCCTGATACCCGCGGCCGTCGCGTCGATGAAGAAGTCGTCGAAGAACTTGGTCCGGACCGCCATGTTGTCGACCATCCGATCCATGCCGGTGGTCGCGTCGTCGTCGAAGTCGGCGGGCGTCAACTCGCCGGTGACGAGCCGGGTGAACACGTCGACGCCAACGGCACGCACCAGAGGCTCGGCGTACGGGTCACTAATCAGAGCTCCATCGATGCTGGTCGCCATCGCGCGGGCGGCTGCCACCATCGTGGCGGTAGCTCCCACGCTGGAAGCCAGATCCCATGTGTCGTCATCAGTGCGCACCATCAATTACCCCTGTCAATCAACCCTCGGCCCGATACTTAGGTGATGTAACGAGCTGGCGCCGACTGTACGCCCCGATCCTGAAAAGCCGCCTGACCTGATCGACTGGCCAAGCGGATGCGGGAATGGTGAGTTGCAACTGTTACTCTCGTAGACTGTTTGACGCGTGACTCCGCAGGCTGGGCGCCTGTTCAGATGGCCTGGGCTGGCAAGCACCCAAGCTGTCCGGGGCCCGCGCATATGACTTAACCGACGCTGGTAAGACCAGCCGCATTTGGCACGCCGCGATTTGAGCCCGGCTGCGCAGGAGGAAAGAGTGCTCTCGGCTTTCATCTCAACGCTGCGGACGGTCGACCTGCGACGCAAGATTCTGTTCACCCTGGGCATCCTGATCCTGTACCGGATCGGCGCCTCGATTCCGTCTCCCGGGGTCAACTACCCCAACGTGCAGAAGTGCATCCAGCAGCTCAGCGGCGGCGACTCGGCGCAGATCTACTCGCTGATCAACCTGTTCTCCGGCGGCGCGCTGCTGCAGCTGGCGGTGTTCGCGATCGGCATCATGCCCTACATCACCGCCAGCATCATCGTGCAGCTGCTGGGGGTGGTCATCCCACGCTTCGAGGAGCTGCGCAAAGAGGGCCAGGCCGGCCAGGCCAAGCTGACGCAGTACACCCGCTACCTGTCGATCGCGCTGGCCCTCCTGCAGGCCACCAGCATTGTGGCGCTGGCCGCCAACGGCGGGCTGCTGCAGGGCTGCGAGCTCGAAATCATCAACGACCAGTCCATCTTCACCCTGGCCGTCATCGTGATCGTGATGACCGCGGGCGCGGCGCTGGTGATGTGGATGGGCGAGCTGATCCAGGAGCGCGGCATCGGCAACGGCATGTCGCTGCTCATCTTCGCCAGCATCGCCGCCCGCATCCCGATCGAGGGCAAGAACATCCTGGACAGCCGCGGCCCGGTGGTCTTCACCGCGGTGTGCGCTGCCGCGCTGGTCATCATCATCGGCGTGGTGTTCGTCGAACAGGGCCAGCGTCGCATCCCGGTCCAGTACGCCAAGCGGATGGTGGGCCGCCGGATGTATGGCGGCACGTCGACGTATCTGCCGCTGAAGGTCAACCAGGCCGGTGTCATCCCGGTGATCTTCGCGTCGTCGCTGATCTACATTCCGCACCTGATCACCCAGCTGATCCAGAGCGGCAGTAGCAGTCCCGGAAACGGCTGGTGGGACAGGTTCGTCGCGAACTACCTGACCAACCCTGGCAGCCCGTCCTATATTGCGATCTACTTCGGCCTGATCGTCTTCTTCACCTACTTCTACGTGTCCGTCCAGTTCAACGTCGACGAGCGGGCCGACGAGATGAAGAAGTACGGCGGCTTCATCCCCGGTATCCGGCCCGGCAAGCCGACCGCCGACTACCTGCGTTTCGTGCTCAACCGGATCACTCTTCCGGGCTCGATCTATCTGGGCGTCATCGCCGTCCTGCCGAACCTGTTCCTGCAGATCGGCAACACCGGTGCCGTACAGAACTTGCCGTTCGGTGGAACAGCGGTTCTGATCATGGTGAGCGTCGGATTGGATACGGTCAAACAGATCGAGAGCCAGCTGATGCAGCGCAACTACGAAGGGTTCCTCAAGTGAGACTCGTACTGCTCGGACCGCCGGGGGCCGGCAAGGGGACGCAGGCCCAGAAGCTGGCCGACAAGCTCGGCGTTCCGCAGATCTCGACCGGGGACCTCTTTCGGGAGAACATCAGCTCCGGCACGCCACTCGGCGTGGAAGCCAAGCGCTACCTCGACGCAGGCGACTTGGTCCCGTCTGACCTGACCAACGCCCTCGTGGACGACCGGATCAGCCAGCCCGACGCCGCCGACGGGTTCATCCTCGACGGCTTTCCCCGCTCGGTCGAGCAGGCCGAAGCGCTGAGCCGCATGCTGGCGCAGCGCAACCACAAGCTGGATGCCGTGCTCGAGTTCTCGGTGTCCGAGGAGGAGCTGCTGAAGCGGCTCAAGGAGCGCGGCCGCGCCGACGACACCGAAGAGGTCATCCACAACCGGTTTAAGGTGTACAGCGACGAGACCAAGCCGCTGCTGGAGTACTACCACGACGAGCTCAAGACCGTGGACGCAGTCGGCGGTCTCGACGAGGTCTTCGCCCGCGCGCTACGCGTACTCGGCAAGTAACCCATGATCGCCCTGCCCGGGCTGCGCAACCGCAAGGTGGTCGAGCCGCGCAGTCCTGGTGAACTCGACGCAATGGCCGCCGCCGGGTCGCTGGTCGCCGCCGCGCTGCTGGCCGTGCGCCAGGCCGCCGCGCCGGGGGTGTCCACGCTGGCTCTCGACGAGATCGCCGAATCGGTGATCCGCGACGCCGGCGGAACGCCCTCGTTCCTCGGCTATCACGGCTTTCCGGCCAGCATCTGCTCGTCCGTGAACGACCGGGTGGTGCACGGCATTCCGTCGTCCACCGAAACCCTGGTGCCCGGCGACCTGGTGTCCATCGACTGCGGCGCAATCGTCGACGGGTGGCACGGCGATTCGGCGGTCACGTTCGGTGTCGGGGCGCTCATCCCGATCGACGAGGCGCTGTCGCAAGCCACCAAGGAGTCGATGGAGGCAGGCGTCGCCGCAATGGTGCCGGGCAACCGGCTCACCGATGTCTCGCACGCCATCGAGACGGGCACGCGGGCCGCCGAGCAGCGCTACGGCCGCAAATTCGGCATCGTCGCAGGCTACGGCGGTCACGGCATCGGCACGCGCATGCACATGGACCCGTTCCTGCCCAACGAGGGCCAGCCCGGACGGGGGCCGTACCTGGCCGCAGGCTCGGTGCTGGCCATCGAACCGATGCTGACTCTCGGTACGTCGAAGACCGTGGTGCTGGCCGACGAGTGGACCGTCGTCACCGCCGACGGGTCCCGCGCCGCCCACTGGGAACACACCGTTGCTGTCACCGATGACGGGCCCCGCATTCTGACCTGCTAGAACCGGCTGACGATCGCCAGCTCTTTGGGCGATTATGTGAACCGTACGGTCCTTTACCTCGTATTAACGGGGGAGGTTTGAATGGACGAACCGGAAGCCGCCTTGATGCGTGTGCTTTATGACGAGCACGCTGCAGCTTTGTGGCGCTATGCGGTGCGGCTTACCGGTGATAAGGCACGAGCAGAGGACGTGGTGCAAGAAACATTGCTGCGCGCTTGGCAGCACCCAGAAGTTACCGACGGTGACAGGTCGGCACGAGCCTGGCTCTTCACCGTCGCCCGAAATATGATCATTGACGAGCGGCGCAGCGCCAGGTTTCGAAGCGAGTCCGCAACCGCGGACCCCGAGAAGACCTACGATCGCGCCGGTCCCAATGAGGTGGATTCCGCCTTGGACCGAATGTTGCTGAGCGGCGCCCTGGCACAGTTATCCCCCGATCACCGGGCGGTGATCAAACGGTCGTACTACCAGGGTTGGACGACCGCGCAAATCGCTGCCGATCTTGATATCGCCGAAGGCACCGTGAAATCCAGACTGCACTACGCCGTTCGGGCGTTGCGCCTGACTCTGCAGGAAATGGGGGTGAACCGATGACGCAATCCGCAAAGCGCGACGACGATTTGCGCGACGACGACCCGTACGCAATGTGGGATGCCGCCTACGTCCTGGGCTCACTGTCGGGAAATGACCGGCGCGAGTTCGAAGCGCATCTCGCTACGTGCCCGCGGTGCCGGGAGGCCGTCGCCGAACTGAGCGGCATCCCCGCGTTGTTGGCACAGATCGACGCCGAGGAAGTGGAGGCGATCGACAATCCGCCGGCGGATGAACCGCCGTTGCGTCCCGAGGTGCTCGACTCGCTGTTGCAGAAGGTCGAGTGGCGACGTCGACGCACCCGCAGGCTGAGCGCGATTACGCTCGCCGCCGCGGCGGCCCTGTTGGCCGTGGCCCTGGTGGTGGGGATCTGGCCCGGCATCCGCGGGCAGGGCGGCGAATCGGAGCCGATGGCGTCCGCCGTGACGATGAGCAAGGTGGCGCAGACGCCTATTAACGCCACCGTCACTCTGACGGGTTTCGGCTGGGGGACACGGATCGACATGGTCTGCACTTACGGCGACTATGCGAGCCGCGGCGATGCGACGACACAGAACCTGTCGATGGTTGTGATGGGCAACAACGGAACTCAGAGCGACGTCGCGACCTGGATCGGGGTCAACGGCGCCACCGCCATGCCGAGCGGCGCCACTCTGCTGCAAAAGGAGCAGATCAAGTCCGTACAGCTGGTCGACACCGACACCAGAAAGGTTCTGTTACAAACGAACCTGTGAGTCCGGTCAGGTATTGAACCCAGGTTCCCTCACCGGTCGTGTCACTTGCCGGGTTGTGCAAGCAGGTGAATGAATGGCCAAAAGAAAGCGGCGAATCGGAGCCGATGGCGTCTGCGGTGACGATGAGCAAGGTGGCGCAGACGCCTATTAACGCCATCGTCACTCTGACGGGTTTCGGCTGGGGACACGGATCGACATGGTCTGCACTTACGGCGACTATGCGAGCCGCGGCGATGCGACGACACAAGAACCTGTCGATGGTTGTGGTGGGCCACAACGGAACTCAGAGCGACGTCGCGACCTGGGTCGGGGTGAACGGCGCCACCGCCTTGCCGAGTTGAACCCAGGTTCCCTCACCGGTCGTGTCACTTGCCGGGTTGTGCAAGCAGGTGAATGAATGGCCAAAAGAAAGCGGCGAATCGGAGCCGATGGCGTCTGCGGTGACGATGAGCAAGGTGGCGCAGACGCCTATTAACGCCATCGTCACTCTGACGGGTTTCGGCTGGGGACACGGATCGACATGGTCTGCACTTACGGCGACTATGCGAGCCGCGGCGATGCGACGACACAAGAACCTGTCGATGGTTGTGGTGGGCCACAACGGAACTCAGAGCGACGTCGCGACCTGGGTCGGGGTCAACGGCGCCACCGCCTTGCCGAGTTGAACCCAACTTCAGAAGGACCAGATCAAGTCCGTACAGCTCGTCGACACCGACACCAGAACGGTTCTGCTGCAAACGAACCTGTGAGTCGGGTCACTAGTTGAACCTAGGGTACTGACCGGTCGTGTCTTCAGCAGGTTGTGGAAGCAGGTGAATGAATGGCCAAAAGAAATCGGGTTGTCGACCACATCGTCGGCTATCTCGCGGCGACCGGTGTGGAATACATCTTCGGCGTCGACGGTGCGAACATCGAGGATCTCTACGACGCCGCGTTCTTCCGCGACGACATAACCGCAGTTTTGGCCAAGCATGAGTTCTCCGCGGCCACGATGGCAGACGGGTACAGCCGCAGCGGTGCCGGGCTCGGCGTCGTGGCCGCTACCTCCGGCGGCGGCTGCCTGAACACCGTCGCCGGACTGGGCGAGGCGTTGGCGAGCCGGGTGCCGGTGCTGGCGCTGATAGGCCAAGCCCCGACGACGCTCGACGGCCGTGGCGCCTTTCAGGACACCAGTGGCCGAAACGGCGCGTTGAACGGCGAGGCGCTGTTCTCCGCGGTGTCGGTGTTCTGCCGGCGGGTGATGGCGCCCGAAGACATCGCAACGGTGCTGCCCGAGGCCATCGCGGCGGCCCGACGAGGCGGCCCCGCAGTGCTGCTGCTTCCGAAGAACATCCAGCAGGCCGGCCTGGATTTCAGGCCTCCGGCGAACGGCAACGGCTTATCAGTGGGCGCTCAGTTTGGGGACCCGCAAGCCATCGCACGGGCGCTGCGGCACGCCGACGGCCCGATCACGATCATCGCCGGCGAGCAGGTCGCTCGCGACGACGCCCGCGCTGAACTCGCGCAGTTGCGTGCGATGCTGCGCGCTCGGGTCGCCACCGTCCCCGATGCCAAGGATGTCGCAGGCACACCGGGGCTCGGATCGTCCTCCGCGCTCGGGGTAACCGGCGTGATGGGACATCCCGGGGTCGGCACGGCGATCGCCGACAGCGCGTTGTGCCTACTGGTCGGCACCCAGCTGACGGTGACCGCGCGCGCCGGACTGGACGACGTGCTGGCGTCGGTGCCGACCTACTCGATCGGATCGGCAGCACCGTTCGTGCCGTGCACACACGTCCATACCGAGGACCTACGTGGCTCATTGACGCTGCTGACGCAGGCGTTGAACGGCAATGGCCGGCCGACCCGCCTGCGGGTGCCGGACCTGGTGCCGAAGACCGAGTTGCAACCGCCGCCGTACGACGGCCCGGGGGTGCGTTACCGCGAGGCGATGGCCGTGCTGGATGCCGCGCTGCCAGACGGCGTCGACATCGTCGTCGACGCCGGAAACATCGGCGCGTCGGCGATCCACCATCTGCCTGCCCGCCGCGACGGGCGATTCATCGTCGCGTTGGGCATGGGCGGCATGGGATACAGCTTCGGCGCCGGCGTGGGTGTGGCGCTGGGCCGCAGGCGGCGGACCGTGGTCATCGCAGGAGACGGCTCATTCTTCATGCACGGCATGGAGATTCACACCGCGCTGCAGTATCGCCTGCCCGTGACGTTCCTGCTGTTCGACAACCATGCGCATGGAATGTGCGTGACTCGCGAGCAACTCTTCTACGATGATCTGTACAGCTACAACCGTTTTGGCCCAAGCCGGTTGGGCGCGGGCCTGGCGACCATGTTTCCCGGTCTGGCCTCCATCGACGTCGTCACGATCGACGAATTATCCACAGCGTTGCAGACCGCACTCGATGTCGATGGCCCGTCGGTCGTCAGCGTCGAGTGCTCGGCCGACGAAATCCCACCATTCGCAAACTTTCTCGGCAAGGTGGCCGTGAAGAACCCCGTTATCGCAGAGGAGAGCAATTCCAATGTCGTTGCCCGCGCTTGATGACATCACCGTCCACCGAGGCACCACCGACCCGATCGAGGGGGTCATCCGGGTCGAGACGTCGCCGAAGGAGAAGGCCACGCCGATCATCATGGAGATGATGCGGTCGGTATATCCGCACGACGAGGTGTTCGGAACCTATTGCACCGTCGATGATTACATCGACTGTCCGCCCGATGAACTGTTCGACTACATGGCCGACACCCGCTGCCTGGAGGAGTGGACATACAGCCTGCGGGGCTTCACCCCGACCGAGGAACCGGGGTTGTGGGTGGCGTACGACAAACTCGGGGGCCCCACTGGCAGCCCCATCTTCAGTCGCACGATCGCCAACAAGGAAGCCCGCACAGTCGATTACCACTGTGCCTGGGACCAGGGCAAGCACCTGTGGATGATCTACCTGATGCGGATCGTCGACGCGCAGGTGGTGTTCGACAAACCTGGCTCCGTCGTGCTGTGGACCAATTGTCATCATCCGTTCTACGACAAGAACCCGTATCCCGAGACCGCGCCGCCGAAGCGTCCGGTATGGGTGGGCGATTTCTGGGACATGTTCGGTCCCGGCCATCTGCTGGAACTGAAGAACCTCAAGGCAATTGCCGAATACCGGCATCACAACGGCTTGCCGGTGACTCCGGCCTGGATGAGATGAGGACCGACATGACCGTCAGCCTGCTCGACATTTCGACGTATCTGCCCGGGGAGCCGGTCAGCGCCGACTACTACGCCGGGTTCGCCGAATCCGATGAGCTGCGGGACAACGTGATGTTCCGGGCGCCGAAGTTCCGCCACCACGTGGCCAAGGACGAGACGGCCATCGACATGGTGGAACGGGCAGCCGCGGGCCTCATCGAACGCCACGGCCAAGACACCATCGCCAACGTCGACGTGCTGATCACCCACGTTCAGCTGCCGGACATGCCGTTCTACGGTAGCGGCGGCGGGATGGCGCATCGCCTTGGCATGAAACCGAATTGGGTGCTCGATTTGCACAACGGCGGCTGTGCGGCCTTCGTGTTCGGTATGAACGTGGCCCGCACCCTGCTCGAGTCGGGGCAGGGGGAGACGGCGCTGATCGCCGTCGCGCAGAATGCGGCGGGCACGATATTCGACCAGTCGACCATCCGCTCGAAGGCGCAGGCCTCGGTGCCCGGCGACGGCGCGGCCGTCGGCCTGGTGGCGCTGTCGGACAAGTCTCCGATCCTCGACATCGAATGCCGCACCTACGGCGAGTTCGCCGGCGACATGACGATTTCCATCGATCCCTGGCGCAAGTGGTGGGAGGCGGGTCCCGGTGAGGGCTCCATCGGGTTCACCGAGAGCAAGATCACCAAGGTGCTCGCCCGCGGCAACCGTCAGGTGCCTGAGGTCTCCTACGCCGTATGCGACCGAATCGGTATCAGGCCTAAGGATCTCGACCTCCTCGTCACCAATCAGCCGAACAGGGCATTCCTGCGAAACTGGCGAGAGGCGCTGGAGCTGCCCAAGGAGCGACACCGCGACACATTCGAGCAGTGCGGCAACCTGTTCGCCGCCGGCATACCGATCAACCTCGAGCGGGCGATCTCCGACGGACAGCTCAAGAAGGGCGACGTGGCGATGTTGGCCGCGTTCGCGCACGCCGGCGATTTTGCGGGCGCGGCTGCGATCAAGTGGGGCGGTCGCGACTGATGAGCACCGCGAGGGATGACCTGACCGAGGCGGTCTCCGCCCTGCCGAACGCCGTGAACCCGTTCGCGCTGTCTCTCAACGAGAATCCGTTTCCGCCGCTGCCAGGGGTGCGGTCGGCGCTGACCGAATCCGTCGATGTGGCGAACCGGTATCCGGAGTTCCTGCCCGAGCGGCTGCGCGCGTTGATCGCGGGCCACATCGGGGTGGGTGAGGAACAGGTGGTGATCGGCGCGGGTGCGACGGGGGTGATCATGCAGGTGCTGCGCGCGGTGACCAGTCCGGGGGACCGGATGGTGATGACGTCGCCGACGTTCGATGGTTACCCGATCTTCGCCCAGATGGCCCGGCTGGTCTCGGACACTGTGGCGCTGGACCAGCATGGCCACCACGACCTCGATGCCATGGCCGAGGCGGCCGGCCAGGCACGGGTCGTGGTGGTCTGCCGTCCGCACAATCCGACCGGCACTGTCGAGCCGGCCGCCGACATCGAGCTGTTCTTGCAGCGGGTGCCATCGGACACCGTGGTGTTGTTGGACGAAGCCTACGTCGAATTCCTGGCGCCGGAGCACCGGATCGACGCGAGCGCGCTGGTCGAGCGGTTTCCCAATGTGGTGGTGCTGCGGACGTTTTCGAAGGCATACGGACTGGCCGGACTGCGGATCGGGTACGGCTTCTGCGCACCCGATCTGGCCAAGAGCTTGTGGACGATGCAGCTGCCGTTCGGAATCGGTATCACGGGTCTGGTCGCGGTCGCGGCGTCTTATGACGCGGAAAGCCAGCTGCGGCAGCGGATCCGGATGATCGCAACGGAGCGTAGGTATTTGCGAAATCGGTTGCACTCGATGGGGGTGTACAGCACCGATGGGCATGCCAATTTCGTGTATCTGCCGGCGAACAGTCGCCCCTGGCGGCAGTTCTTCGAGGGCACGGGCCTGCAGATCCGTGACTACGCCGACGGCAGCGTCCGGATCACCGTCGGGAACCGGCAGTCCACGCGGGCGGTGTTGTCCGCGCTGGCGCCATTCGCGTCGCGCTGAATTCCGGTCTTCTCGGGCGCGCTCTGCGGTATGAAGAGGCGTGGCCTCAGAACCGCCGGCCGAGCCGCGCAAGCGTGATCCGATCGCCCTCGCGCGTGCCAACTGGGAGCGCGCCGGCTGGGGTGACGTCGCGAACGGGATGGTCGCGGTGACGTCGGTGATGCGGGCCCACCAGATCCTGCTGGCCCGCGTGGAGAACGCACTGCGTCCGTATGACCTCAGCTTCGCCCGCTATGAGCTGCTGCGGCTGCTCGCGTTCAGCCGCAACGGCGCGTTGCCGATCACCAAGGCGTCAGACCGGCTACAGGTGCACGTCACCAGCGTCACCCACGCGATCCGTCGGCTGGAGGCACACGGCCTGGTGGCGCGTATGCCGCATCCCACCGACGGCCGCACCACGCTGGTGCAGATCACCGATCTCGGCCGCTCCACCGTCGAGGATGCGACCGTCACGCTGAACAACGACGTCTTCGCCGATATCGGAATTACGGATGACGAATCGCGGGCACTGGCGGCGTCGATCGAAACCCTGCGCCGCCACGCCGGCGACTTCTAGACGGGTCACCAAGTCCGGCGAGCAGACAGAGACTCGCACAAATCGCGCCCGCTCAGTGCGAGTTTGCGTCTGCTCGCGCAGGAGAGGGCAGCGGGATCGTCGCCGTCACTGCCGTCCCCGAGCCGGGCCGCGACCGGATGTTGAGCCGTCCGCCGACGATTTCGGCGCGCTCGGCCATCGACAGCAGGCCGTAGCCGCCCATCTCGTCACTGCCCAGCGGATGCTCGAAGGTGTCGAAACCGACGCCGTCGTCGATGATTTCGAGGCGTGCCATGTCCCCCGACTCGCCCGTCTCGACTGCGAACGTCAGCCGTGCCGTCGACGCGCCCGCGTGCTTGACGACGTTCTGCAGGCATTCTTGCGCGATCCGGTACAGCGCGAGCTCGATGTGATCGGGCAGCCGGGTCTCGGCCAGGTCGACCTTGACGTCGATCTGGCCGATTGAGCGGGCCAGGCTGGCCAGACCGCCGGCCAGGCCGAGGTCGTCGAGCACCGGTGGTCGCAGCCCGGTGATCGCCGCGCGGGCTTCCTGCAGCGTCAGGTCAACCAGTTCTCTTGCCATGCCGAGTTGTTCGGCCATGGCGGCGGGATCGGTGACGGCGGCGCGAGTGGCCGCGTCCAGCCGGTAGGACAGCGTGATCAGCCGCTGAGAAATGCCGTCGTGGATGTCGCCGGCCAGCCGGCGACGCTCGATCTCCTGTGCCTCGATGACCTGCTCAACGAAATTCTCGTGCGCGCGCTCGCGGGCCACCAGCTGGCGGTGCAGCCGGGCCTGGTGCAGCGCCCCGGCGATGAGCCGCCCGATCACCAACAGCAGCTCCACGTCCCTGGCCGTGAAGTCCCGTCGCTCGACGGTGTGCACGTTGAGCACCCCGACCAGACCACCGGGGTCGGTCTCCATCGGCACCGACACCATCGACGTGAAGTCGGAGCCGCGAAGCGACTGGAACGGCATGTACCGCGGATCGGACTCCTTGTCATGGCTGATCACGACGGGCTCCCGGTGGCTGGCGACCCAGCCGGAGATGCCGGAGCCCAGGGGCAGCCTGATCTTGCCGACCTCGCTGTCGAACGGCGGCGTCGCCCCGGCCAGCGTCAGCGACCGGTCGCTGTCGTCGAGGACGTGCACGAAGCAGACGTCGGTGGTGGTCGCCGCGGTGATCATCCGGGCGGCCGCGGCGGCGAGCGGTTCGACGCCTGGGCCGCTGGACGCCGCCTGGATCAACTCCCGTAGCAGCGCGAGCTCACGATCGGCGTCGACGAGATCGCGAACGGCGTTAGGGCGGAACGGGCCCCCGCTCGCCGGACTCATTGGTAGATCCCCTCCCGCAAGGCGGTTGCGACCGCGCCGGTCCGGTCGCTGACGCCGAGCTTGCGGTAGATCGATCGCAGGTGAGTCTTCACAGTCTCGTCGCCGATCACCAGCTTGCTGGCGATGCCGCGGTTGGACAGGCCGTTGACGACGTAGGAGAGGATCTCGCTCTCGCGCTGCGTGAGGCCCTGGCGCGCCCCGGGCCAGAACTCGTCGCGCTGCATCCGCGCCGCGGTGTCCGCCGCCCTGGCCGCCATTCCGGGGTCGATGGCGGTTGCGCCGCTGTGCACGAACTCCAGCTGGCGCACCAGCTCGTCGCTGCCGATGCTTTTCAGCAGGTATCCCGACGCGCCGACCCGCAGCGCCTGGTAGAGGTACTGCTCGTCGTCGTAGACCGACAGCATGACGACCTTGCGGTCCGGCTTGCGCTCGCGCAGCGTCAGGCACAGGTCCAGGCCGCTGGAGCCCTGCATCCGGACGTCGGAGAGCACGATGTCGGGGTCGAGTTCGTCGACCACGCTGAGCGCCCGCTCAGCACCGACCGCCTGCCCGACCACCTCCACCCGGTCGGAGAACGCAGCGAGCATCGCCTTGAGGCCCTCGATGACCATTTCGTGGTCGTCTACCAGGACGATTCGCACGGGTCGGGAGGCGAGCGGACTGACGGACGCCATGGCAACACCTTAGAACCGGCCTTTGTCGGGGTCGCGCAACTTGGCCTGGCCAATCCCCCTAATGGGGGAGGACCGACGGCGGCGCCGTCAGCGACCCTTTCCATGTGCCTATGACGCAGCAGAAGACTTGGCGGGCTGGCCGGTTCTGGTGGGACTGCGCCTCGCCGGTCGGCGCCGACGTGTATCCGCTCCGCGCGGTGGTCTTCGACCTCGACGCCCTGGCCGACATCGAATGCGAGGGGCATCGCGTCGTCTACAACGCGGCCTTCGCCGCCCACGGCCTGGACTTCGAGTGGTCGCTCGCGCGCTACCGGCAGCTGCTGGCCCTGAGCGATGAGCGCCAGCGGGTCTCCGCCGAACTGCGCAAGCGCAGTGTCTTCACCGAGTCCGACGTGCTGACGCAGTTGCTCGCCGACGAGATCTACGCGACCAAGACCATGATGTTCGACGAGATGATCCTCGACGCCGACTTGGCGCCGCGGCCCGGGCTGGTCGACCTGGTGATGGATGCGTTCACCGCCGGCGTCTGGGTCGGCATCGTCACAGGTGGCCAGCGAAGCTGGGCAGAGCCGTTGGTGCGACAACTGGTCGGCGACGGGGTCGTCGAAACGGTGGTCACCGCCGACGACGTCAAGAAGCCCATGCCGGATCCCGAGGCCTTTCAAACCGCACTGTGGGAACTCGGGATACCCGCGGAGAATGCGCTCGCAGTCACAGGTTCGGCTTCAGGGCTGCGGGCGGCGACCTCCACGGGTCTGGCCACCGTGGTCATCACCGGTGACGGTGCCCCGGATATCCCCGCCGCTGTGGCGGTGCGCCCGGACTACGGCGGCAGCGAGCCGATGCGCATCGCCGACTGCCAACGCCTGCACGGCCGTTTCTGGGCCGGGCGGAAGGTGTCAGCGGCCTAATTTGGCGGCTCAGCCGCCGGATCAATGGCCCTGGGAACGGCGCTGCAGGAGCGCACGCCCATGACCGTCCTGTCCCCCGACACGCTGACCTACGGCGATGACCCAAACGGCGACCCGGGCTCTGAATGGCCCTCCCTTCTAACTGACCACCCTGGTCCGGCCCGCAATGCCGAAGTCGTCGTCAAGTGGACGAAGCGAGCGCGCACCGCATCCGATCTGGTTCATGAACTTCGTCGGGCCCGCTTCATCGCCGACTCCGTCCCGCTGGGTCCAACGTTGCTTGAGACACCGTTTCAGCTGTTGATGGCCGAGGGTCACACTGAAATCCCTGCTCGACGTCATCGTCGACCCGTAGGGGACACCGGAATATCAAGTGGCGCCCCGATCTTGACAATCGGCGTGTGCTTGTCCGCTTCGTGCACGCCGGAGCCGGAGGCCCGGCCGCAGGGGATGCCATTCATATACGGTTGCCGAGCTCATGAAAGCGTTTGCACCTAGCGGTCCTCCTAGGCGCACGATCTCAGCCCCGGCCCAGTGCAGAATGGTCTTCGCCGCAGACCCGCTGAAGGAATAGCGCACGTTCGGAATACGTCCACTCCGCCAGTATTCTGGACAACTGCGCGGAAGTGGTCCGGCCTGACATCTCAGGCTCCGGGTGTGGTCTCGGGCGACAGTGGGATCGGGGATGACGCGCCCTCGCGGTCGAAGCGCGCTTTCGCCGCCCGCAGCCGTGTGGGGTTGGGGCGCGCAGAATCTGGGACCGGGTACAAGACGATCAGCGGGAACGTGCGGTTGGTGTGGGTCTGGTACTCGAGGATGTCGGGCCAATAGGCCACCGCCGCCGTTTGGAGGCGATCCCATTGCGGGCCGCTCCGCACGATCGTCGGCGTCGCCGTCAGCATCTGCTCGCCCACCTCGATGACCACCTCTGGCATGGCGGCGACGTTGGCCACCCACGCCGGCTCCTTTTCAGCTCCGCCGTTGGAGCCGATCAGGACGTACCGGCCGCCGTCTTCGACGTAGAGCAGCGGAGTCACGTACAACCTTCCGCTGCGCCTACCCGTGTGGTGGAGCAGGAGTAGGTGAATGTTGCTGAAGTGGCCGCCCATCGCGTCGAGCACTACACCGGCGTTGGTCCGGAATTCCGCGACGACTTGATCGTCGAGTTCGGTCATGTTGGTTTGCCTCCTTGAGTGAATTCGGTCCAGGCGCGGCCGGCTTAGGCGGCGACGGCTTCGATCACGCTTTGCGGGGAGTCAGTAGCAGAAACGGCCGTGCGCCGCAGGCCGGCCGCTGCGAGGAGCGCGTCGTATTCATCGAGGGAGCGTTCCTGGCCGGGGCTGGCCGCGAGCATGTTCATGTCCATCAACGCTCCGACGCCGGGATCGCTGAGCTCGCCGAGAACCAGCTCGATGACCGCGAGCCTGCCGCCCGGGAGCATCGCTTCCCGGCATCTGCTGAGGATCTTGATGGACCTCTCGTCGTCCCAGTCATGCAGGATGAACTTCAGGAGGTAGAGGTCAGCCGCTGGGACCGCCTCGAAGAAATCGCCACCAACCACGTCGGTGCGCTGTGCGAGACCCCGTCGCGCCGTGTGCGCCACGGCGTCATCGACGATGTTGGGCCGGTCGAAGATGATCCCGCGCAGCGTCGGGTTGGCTTCCTGCAGGAGGTGCAGGAGCGAACCGGTGGCACCGCCGACGTCGACCGCGAGCTTGACGCCCGTGGTGTCGATCACCCGTGCGGCGTCGGCCACAAAGTGTGCGGTCGTGCTAGCCACCCCCGCGGAGAACTCGTGCGCCTGCGACGGGTGTTGCTGCAGGTAGTCGAAGAAGCCCATGCCCAGCGCGGCTTCCGCCTGGCTCTGCCCGGTTCGCACCGACGTAGTGAACTCGTTCAACGGCAGCCATTGCGATGGCTGCGTGGTGGCCAGTGCCAGATCCCGCAGCGAGCCAGCGGTGTCCTTGCCCAAAGTCTGCAGCAACGGGGTGCCAGTGAACCGACCGTGGGCGTCGGCGGTTAGCAGGCCCAGCGCGACGCACGCCCGCATCAGCCGGAAGGTGGTATTCGGAGCGCTGCCTTCGCGTTCGGCCACCTCGGCCGCCGTCAGCCGCTGCCCACAGAGATGATCGGCGAGCGAGAGGTCGACGACGGCACGGATCGTCTGGCTGACCCAATGGCCGGTCACCATCGCCATCATCTGCTCGAAAACATCGTCGGCCAGTGCCGGAATCAACTCTTGCTCAGTCATGACCAGGATTCTCCACTTCGTCGGGACGGAACCGATTCGTTCCATCGCTATAACACGACTGTAGCACCGTCGGAACTATGCAGTGTCGATGCAATAGACTTTCGGGCCATGCGACGTCGTCAGCCGGCGGGCGCCGCTGTGCTGCGGCCCGAGAAGACCGAGGCGATCGTCGCTGCGTTCTTCGCCGAGCTTGGCGAGAAGGGCTACGCGGGCCTGACAATGGATCGGGTCGCCGAGCGCGCGGGTGTCGGCAAGGCCGCCCTGTACCGCCGCTGGCCGTCCAAACAAGAGATGCTCATCGACCTGGTCGGCCAATACGCCACCAAGGCCGTCCTCCCACCCGACACCGGCAGCTTGCGCGACGACTTGCTGGCCCTCGCCACCGACGCGATCGCCGTGTTGGCCAACCCGCTGATCCGCAGCGTGGTCCAATCGCTGGTTGCCGAGGCGCGCCGTTCACCCGACCTCGCGGCAGTCCTTACCGAGCGCTTCATTAATCCCAGACGAGAGGCCGGCGCGAAGATGCTTCGACGGGCCGTCGAGCGCGGTGAAATCCGGCCGGACTTCGACCTCGAACTCGCACAGGACCTCGTTGGCGGCCCTCTCTACCTGCGCGGCGTGATACTCGGCGAAGAATTCCCACCCGGTTACGCCGAGCGTCTCACCGACGCGGTGCTCCGCTCCGTCGGAGCGCCGCCGCTCCGACGTTGAATAACGCACCTTCGGAATGCGTCCACTCCACCAGTAAATCGAGCGAAACTACTTCTGCCGGAACACCATTGCGCGGTCCCTCGGCGAGAGCCCATTGAACTATTCCGGTGGCCGCAAAGAAGATTCACCGAAAGACGTAACTTTGGAAAAGGTTCCATTTATCGGTATAACGGTGCGTCACGTTTAAGCCCCCGCCTGCTGGAGTGCCGAGTACTGCTGA
This sequence comes from uncultured Actinomycetota bacterium, assembly GCA_963800125.1. GTDB lineage: Bacteria > Actinomycetota > Actinomycetes > Mycobacteriales > Mycobacteriaceae > Mycobacterium. The sequence continues at coordinate 47,017 of CAWDAC010000058.1, forward strand.
GCTCGGGGAAGTAGGGCGAGCTCGTTGAGCTTATCGATCCACGTGCGGTTAACGCCTCTGCGGAGTTCCAGCAGTCGCTATCCAGTGAGCCGACGCGGCGATCATGACCTTCGTAGCAGTTCGATGACTGCGCTGAAGTCCTTGTCGGCGTGGTCGGCTGCGAACTTGGCGTAGATCTCGGCGGCGTGGCTGCCCAGCGGCGCGGAGGAGCCGGTCGAGTTCACCGCGTCCATTGCCAGGCCGAGGTCCTTGTTCATCAATGCCGTCGCGAAGCCCGGCTTGAAGTCGTTGTTGGCAGGCGAGGTGGGTACCGGACCGGGAACCGGGCAATTGGTGTGCACGGACCAGCAGTTGCCGGTCGCGCCGGTGATCACATCGAACAGCGACTGGGCGGACAGACCGAGCTTCTCGGCCAGCACGAACGCCTCTCCGACGGCGATCTGCTGCACTGCGAGCACCATGTTGTTGCACAGCTTGGCGCTCTGGCCGTTGCCGGAGCCGCCGCAGTGGATGATCTTGCCCGCCAGCGGCTCCAGCACCGGACGCGCGCGTTCAACGGCATCGTCCTCGCCGCCGACCATGAACGCGAGTGTGCCGGCGGTGGCGCCCTTGACGCCGCCGGACACCGGCGCATCGAGTTGTGCGAAACCCTGCTCGGTCGCCCGTGCGTGGATGTCGCGGGCGTCGGCGACCGAGATGGTCGAAGTGTCGATGAACAGGGCACCGGCCTTCGCCGCGGGCAGCACCTCGTCATAGCAGGCCTTGACGATGGCGCCGTTGGGCAGCGAGGTGATCACCACGTCGGCATCCGCCACCGCCTCAGCGCCGGTGTCGAACACCTTGGCGCCCTTGGCTTCCGCCGCCGCCTTCAACTCGGGTACCGGGTCGAACCCGCGCACGGTATGCCCGGCTGCGACAAGGTTGGCCGCCATCGGGCCGCCCATATTGCCCAGTCCCAAGAACGCGATCGTGGTCATCTGATCTCCCGTCGCTTCGCTCGCCCCATCGACTACGGCCATTCTATGCGGAGGCGCGGGTCCGGGCGGCTTCGGCCCGACCGATGACCACGCGCATGATTTCGTTGGTTCCCTCGAGGATTCGGTGCACCCGCAGATCGCGGACGATCTTCTCCAGGCCGTACTCGGTCAGATAGCCGTAGCCGCCGTGCAGTTGCAGGGCCTGGTCGGCGACATCGAAGCAGGCATCGGTGACGTACCGCTTGGCCATCGCGCACAACTCGACCTTGTCGGGGTGGTCGTTGTCGAGCGCAGTCGCCGCCCGCCACAACAGGGTTCGCGATGTCTCCAGCGCGGTGGCCATGTCGGCGAGCTTGAACCGGATGGTCGGCTCGTCGAGCAGCGCGCCGCCGAACGCGTGGCGGTCGGCCAGGTAGCTCGCCGCCTTGTCGTATGCGGCCTGGGCACCGCCGAGCGAGCACGCCGCGATGTTGATGCGGCCACCGTTGAGCCCGTTCATCGCGATAGTGAATCCGGTGCCCTCGCCCTCCGCGCCGCCGAGCATCGCGTCGGCCGGTACCCGGACGCCCTCGAAGATGACCTGTGCAGTGGGTTGGGCGTGCCAGCCCATTTTCTCCTCTTCGGCGCCGAAACTCAGTCCCGGCGTGCCCTTTTCGACAATGAACGCTGAAATTCCAAGGTGGCCCGGCTGCGTCTCCTGGCTGCCGGTGCGGGCCATCACGATGTAGACGTCTGATGCGCCCGCCCCCGAGATGAACTGCTTGACGCCGTCGATCACATAGCTGTCGCCGTCGCGGACGGCCTTGGTGCGCAGTGCGCCGGCGTCCGACCCCGCGCCGGGCTCGGTCAGGCAGTAACTGGCGATGGACTCCATCGAGGCCAGCCGCGGCACCCATGACTTGCGTTGTTCGTGCGTGCCGAACGTGTCGACCATCCACGCACACATGTTGTGGATCGACAGGAACGCGGCGACCGTGGGGTCGGCGGCGGCCAGCTGCTCGAAGATGCGTACGGCGTCGATGCGGCGCAGACCGCTGCCGCCGGCATCCTCACTGCAGTAGATCGTCGCCATCCCCAGCTCGGCGGCCTCACGCAGCTCGTCGATCGGGAAGTGATGCGAGCTGTCCCACTCCAACGCATATGGGGCAAGCCGCTTTTCGGCGAACGCGCCCGCCGTCTCGGCGATAACGCGTTCGTCGTCGTCCAGACCGAAGAGATTCATGCAGACTACTTCAGCTCTATTTCATAGTGGGGATGGAGAACTCGGCGCCGTGTGATCCCGCCGGCCACCGCTGCGTCACGGTCTTGACCTTGGTGTAGAACATGATCGACGCGGGCCCGTGCTGGTTGAGGTCGCCGAAGCCGGAGCGCTTCCAGCCGCCGAAGGTGTGGTAGGCCACCGGAACCGGAATCGGCACGTTGACGCCGACCATGCCGACCTGCACCCGGGACACGAAGTCGCGCGCGGTGTCACCGTCACGGGTGAAAACCGCTACGCCGTTGCCGTATTCGTGCTCGGACGGCAGCCGCAGCGCCTCTTCGTAGTCGTTCGCGCGGACGATGCACAGCACCGGGCCGAAGATCTCGTCGGTGTAGATCGACATGTCCGGGGTGACGTGGTCGAACAGCGTCGGGCCGATGAAGTAGCCCTCTTCGAGGCTGTCGTCACCGAACTGCAGGTCGTCGCTGGTGCGGTCGCGGCCGTCGACGACCGCTTCGGCGCCTGCCTCGACACCCTGATCGATGTAGTCGCGCACCCGCTTCAACGCGGCCTCGGTGACCAGCGGGCCGTAGGTGGCCTTCGGGTCGAGGCTGTGGCCGACCCGCATTTCGTTGACGCGCTCAACGAGCCTGGCGCGCAACCGCTCTGCGGTCTGCTCGCCGACGGGTACGGCGACGCTGATCGCCATGCACCGTTCGCCCGCACTTCCGTAGCCGGCACCGATCAGTGCGTCGACGGCCTGATCGAGGTCGGCGTCGGGCATCACGATCATGTGGTTCTTGGCACCGCCGAAGCACTGTGCGCGCTTGCCGTGCGCGGCTGCCGTTGAGTAGATGTACTGCGCGATGTCGGAGCTGCCGACGAAGCCGACGGCCTTGATCTCCGGATGCTCGAGGATCGCGTCGACGGCTTCCTTGTCGCCGTGCACGACCTGGAACACACCCTTGGGCAACCCGGCTTCGAGGAACAACTCGGCCAGCCTCACCGGCACCGACGGGTCGCGCTCACTCGGCTTGAGGATGAACGCGTTGCCGCACGCCAGCGCGGGACCCGCCTTCCACAGCGGGATCATCGCCGGGAAGTTGAACGGGGTGATGCCCGCGACCACGCCGAGTGGCTGGCGCAGCGAGTACACGTCGATGCCGGTTCCGGCGCCCTCGGTGTACTCACCCTTGATCAGGTGCGGGATGCCGACGGCGAACTCGATCACCTCGATGCCGCGCTGGATGTCGCCCTTGGAATCCTCGACGGTCTTGCCATGCTCGAGGGAGAGGGTTTCGGCGAGTTCGTCGACGTTCTGGTTAACCAGGTCGATGAAGCGCATCATCACGCGGGCGCGGCGCTGCGGGTTCCAGGCGGCCCACTCCTTCTGCGCCTGGGCGGCGCCGACGACGGCGGCGTCGACGTCGGCCGCGTTGGCCATCGGCACCTTCGCCTGCACCTGGCCGGTGTTCGGGTTCATCACGTCGGCGGTGCGCTTGGACTGCCCCGCCGTCCGCTGGCCGTCGATGAAATGGGAAATCTGTGTGGTCATGAGCGTGTCCCTCGGCAGAAATGCTGAATACTAGGACATCCTAGTAAATTGGCGCGACGGCGCGCAAGGGGGCGGCATCAGGTGCCTGGCCCCAGGCCGAAGTCCCCGAGCAGAAACTGGTCGAAGACGCGATCGTGCTCGACCTCGAACGCTTCGTCGAAGGTGACACCCGCATTGGAGACCAGGTAGCGCTTGGTCGCTTCGAGGGCGGGCTGCGGAGCCTCGGCCATCACCCGAGCCGTCGACATCGCTTCGTCCTCGAGGTGCTCGGCGTCCACGATCGCGTTGACCAGGCCAATCCGGTGTGCCTCCGTCGCGTCGACACGCCTGCCGGTGAGGCACAACTCGCGCGCGATGCCGGCCCCGACGATCCACTGCAACGGCGTGAAGAGCGGCGGAGCGCCGAACTTGATCTCGGGGTGGCCGAAGACCGCACTCGGCGTGGCGATGCGCATGTCGCACAGCAGACAAAGGTCGAAGCCGCCGCCGAGCGCGGCGCCGTTGACGGCGACAATCAACGGCTTGGGAAACTGCCACACGGCGAGGTGGTAGCGGTGCGAGCTGTCGCGGATGGTTTTGGCGAGTTCGGGCTTGGCGAACTCCTTGAGGTCGAAGCCGGCGCAGAAGGTGCTGCCCGCGGCGGTGAGGACGACCACGCGCACCCGGTCATCGGTCGCCCACTCCTCGAGAGCGTCGCTGATCGCGTCGCGCATCGCGATGGACAGTGCGTTCCGACGCTCCGGCTGGTCGAGGCGCAGCGTCGCGATGCCGTCGGGGTGGATTTCGGCCGCCAACATTTCCTGAGACTAGAACGTGCATCGAGACTGCGGCCAGATCGTGAATTCGCCGAAAACACGATCTGTGCGCAGTCTCGGCGGGTTAGGAGTCGCGGCGGCGCAGTTCCTCGACGAACGCCTTGGCGTCGTCCCACGTCGGCAGCAGGCCCGCGGCCTCGACCTCGTCCAGCGTCGGCGCTTCCCGATCGCGGTCGGACATGATCGGTTCGCCGTCGAGGTCGGGCCAGACGATGTCGAACGCCGGGTCCAGGACGTTGATGGTGTGCTCGCGCGCGGGGTCGTAACCCGCCGAGCACAGATACATCACCGTCGAATCGTCCTGCAGTGCAAGGAAAGCGTGGCCGAGGCCCTCGGAGATGTAGATGGACCGGCGGTCGCGGTCGTCGAGCAGCACCGAATCCCACTGTCCGAAAGTCGGTGAGCCGAAGCGGATGTCGACGACGACGTCCAGCACCTTGCCGTGCAGGCACGTCACGTACTTGGCCTGGCTCGGCGGTAGCTGCGCAAAGTGCAGTCCGCGCAGCACTCCGGCCGCCGATACCGAGCAGTTGGCTTGTCGCAGATCGAACCGGTGTCCGCTGAACTCCACGAATTCCGGGTCGCTGAACCATTCGTAGAACACTCCGCGGTCGTCGGCGTGCTGCTGTGGCGTGATTTCCCACGCTCCGGGGATGGCGAGCTCACGCACGGTCATATCACTGACCACGCTTCTTGTAGGTCGCCTCGACCGCCTCTTTGAGCGGACGCCACCAGGTTTCGTTGTCGCGGTACCAGTCGATCGTCGCGCGCAGTCCGTCCTCGAAGTCGGTGTGCTTCGGGTCCCAGCCGAGTTCGTCGTGCAGCGTCGACGGGTCGATCGCGTACCGCAGGTCGTGACCGGCGCGGTCGACGACGTGGTCGAAGTCGTCGGGGTTGCGGCCCATCAGCCCAAGGATTGTCCGCATCACGGAGAGGTTGTCGCGCTCGCCCTCCGATCCGATCAGGTACGTGCGCCCGATCTGGCCGTCCTCCAGGATCCGCCACACCGCGCTGTTGTGGTCCTCGACGTGAATCCAGTCCCGCACATTGGCGCCGCTGCCGTAGAGCTTGGGCCGCCTGCCGGTCAGCACGTTGGTGATCTGACGCGGGATGAACTTCTCCACGTGCTGATACGGGCCGTAGTTGTTGGAGCAGTTGGAGATCGTCGCGCGCACGCCGTAGGACCGCACCCATGCCCGCACCAGCATGTCGGCGGCCGCCTTCGTCGACGAGTACGGGCTCGACGGGTTGTACGGCGTCGATTCGGTGAACCGGCGGCCGGGTTCGTCGAGCGTGAGGTCGCCGTACACCTCGTCGGTCGAGACGTGATGCAACCGCACCCCGTGCTGGCGCACTGCCTCCAGCACCGTGTACGTCCCGATCACGTTGGTGTGAAGGAACGGCTCGGGATCGGCCAGCGCGTTGTCGACGTGCGTCTCGGCGGCGAAATGCACCACTGCGTCGGCCTCGGCAACCAGCTTCGACACCAACTCGGCGTCCCCGACGTCACCCTCTACCAGCCGGATGTCGTCCTCGACGGGTGCCAGGGATTCGCGGCTGCCTGCATAGGTCAGCGCATCGAGTACCGTCACCGCATGCTCACGCACGGCGCCGTGCACGAAGTTGGCGCCGATGAACCCCGCGCCGCCGGTGACCAACAACCGCATGGACCTACCGTAGCGTCTGGGGCCCTTCAGCCCTTCAGCCCTAACGGTCCGGCCAACTCGGTCAGCGTCGGCAGCAGCTTGTCCCAGCCGCCGAGCACCTGGATCGTGACATGGTCGGCACCGACCTCCAAGTGCTCGCCCAACCGCTTGGCCACGTCGTCGGGGGTGCCGTGGGCGACAACCGCGTCGATCAGCCTGTCGCTGCCGGGCTTGGCCACGTCCTTGTCAGTGAAGCCGAGCCGCTTCCAGTTGTTGAGGTAGTTGCTCAGATTCAGGTAGAAATCCACCGTCTTGCGGCCGATCTCACGCGCCTCGGCGGCGTCGCTGGTGAGCACCACTTTGTGCTCGGGTGCCAAAAACACTGTGGGACCGATCAATTCGCGTGCCATGCCGGTGTGCGCCGGCGTGGTGAGGTAGGGGTGCGCGCCCGCGCTGCGCTGCGCAGCCAGTTTGAGCACCTTCGGACCCAGTGCCGCGACGACCCGACGGCTGGTCGGCACGCATTCGTCATCCAGTACGTCGAGGTAGTCAACGAGTACGTCGTAGGGCTTGCGGTACTCCTCGGTGTGCTCGGGATGCCCGATGCCGACGCCAAGCAGGAACCGGCCCGGATATGCGTCTTCGATGCGCTTGTAGGCGTCCGCGACCTCTTTGGCAGGCGCCGTCCAGACATTCACGATGCCGGTGGCCACCTGCAGCGTCTCGGTGCGTTCGAGTATCGGCGCGACGTAGTTCAGATCACCGGCGGGCGACCCGCCGATCCACAGGGCGCCGTACCCCAGTTTCTCGATTTCGACCGCCTGTTCGGGTTTGGGCACCCCGAAGGTCCAGACGCCGAAGCGGCCAAGGTTGGGCTTGAGAGAAACAGCGTCGGTCATGCGGGTCCCCCTTTGACGCGAAGGTTCATTGCAGGCCGAGCGGCCCGGCGAGTTCGGCAAGAGCAGGCACGAGCTTGTCAGGTCCGGTCAGCACCTGCACAGGTACGTGGTCGGCACCGGCGGCGAGGTGTTCCTTCAGCCGCGCCGCGATGGAATCGGCGGTGCCGTAGGCGACGACGGCGTCAACCAGGCGGTCGCTGCCGGGCTTGGCCACGTCTTCGTCGGTGAAGCCCAACCGTTTCCAGCTGCTCAGGTAGTTGGCCAGGTTGAGGTAGACCTCAAGCGTCTTGCGGCCGACAGCGCGGGCCTTCTCCGCGTCGGTGGTCAGCACCACCTTGTGCTCGGGCGCGAGGAACGCCTCGGGGCCGATCAGCTTCCGCGCCTCGGCGGTGTGTTCCGGCGTCGTCAGATACGGATGCGCGCCCGCGGACCGCTCCGCCGACAGTTTGAGCACCTTCGGGCCCAGCGCCGCCACCACGCGCCGGTCCTTAGGCACGCCGTACTCGTCGAGTTTGTCGAGATAGTCGTTGAGCGCGTCGATCGGCTTGCGGTACTGCTGGGTCGCCTCGGGGTGGCCGACGCCGATGCCGAGCAGGAAGCGGCCGGGATAGGCCCTCTCGATGCGGTGGAACGACTCCGCGACGGGTCCCGCCGCCGCGGTCCAGATGTTGACGATGCCGGTCGCCACCTTCAGCGTGGTGGTCTGCTCGAGGATGGGTTCCACCCAGTCCAGCTCGGCAGGCGGGGAGCCCCCGACCCACACGGCGCCGTAACCCAGCGCCTCGATTTCCTTCGCTTGCTGCGGAGTTACCCCGAGTCCAAATGATCCGAATTTGCCGAGGTCGGGTTTGGTATCAGTCATGGTTCCTCCAACCTACGGCGGGGCGGCGGCTATTCCTGCCTATTCGGAGGGTGCAGGAAGTTCCGTTGGGGTCGTGGCCAGCGGCGCCGGTGCCACCAGCGGCAGCAGGATGATGAACCGAGTGGTCCCCGGTTCCGACTCGACCCGGATGTCACCCTGGTGCTTCTCCACCACGATGCGCCGCGCCAGATCCAAACCGAGGCCAGTGCCTTCACCGACCGGCTTGGTGGTGAAGAACGGCGTGAAGATGCGACTGATGTTCTCTTCGGAGATGCCAGGGCCGTCGTCCCCGATCTCGACCCGGACCATGCCCTCGCCTTGACGCGCGGTCCGTATTGTCAGCGTGCCGTGACCCTTCATGGCCTGAACGGCGTTGGTGATGAGGATGTCCCAGAGCTCATTCAGATCGCTGGGATAGCAAGAGATTTCGGGTATCGACTTGTCCCATTCCTTCACGAACTTGATGGATTTGTCGCCGCCGATCTTGTCGCCGAACAGGGTCTTCAGCGTGCCGTGCAGCAGCTCGTGGATATTGGCCACCTGATACGGGGCCCGGTCCATCTGTGAGTACTGCTTGGCCCCGGCAACGAGGTCCGAGATGCGCTTGCTGGCGTCGGCGATCTCGTTCATCCGCAGCTCGGTGTCGATGGTGTACTTCAGCCATCCGATGGCGCCCTGCAGCGACGCGGTCGCGTCAACGGCGTCGACCGACGCCGAGACCCGCTCCAGCCAGTCGACGTCAAGGCCGGCCTCGACGAACGTGGGCGCGAACTCCCAGGCGCTAGCGATGCCATGGTCCTCCAGCCAGTCGCCGAGCTGGTCTTCACGATCGGACGCCTCCAGCGCGGTGAGTTCCTGTGCCTTGGACTTCGCGACCTGCTCGGCCACCTCCTCCTGGATGCTGACCAACGTTCGTAACGCCTCCGGGGTGAACTTGCCATCGGCCAGCATCGCGAGCTTGTGGCGCATCTTGCCGACACCCTCGCGCAGGTCGGCAACGGCCCGCGCGCTGGCCGCCGCCGGGTTGTTGAGCTGGTGAGTGAGGCCTGCCGTGATGGTGCCAAGTGCCAGGAGTTTCTCACGCTGGCCAATGGCCTGACTCTGCCGTCGGCCGCCGACCTTGTGCCCTTCGAGCAGGTGCACGGCCATCGGGAACTCTTTTTTCATGAAGTCCGCGAATGCGTCCGCGTCGAGTACGAAGAACCGGGACGGCTCGGTCACCCGAACCGATGCCTCGTAGACGTGTTCCTCGCCTGGGATGTAGGCCGACCACGCCCCGCAGTAGACACCGCGCTGGGAGGTCCGGCCGGTGACGATGTCAACGCCGCCCGAGCGCTTGGACATCACCAGTTCGCCGTCCAGCATGACGTAGAAGCAGGTCGCCGGTTCGCCTTCGACACAGACGGGACCGGGCTCGAAGACCGCGATGTGGCCGTTGTCGCATAGCGTCTGCAGCTGCTCGTCGGACAGCGCCTCGAACAGGAACAGTGTTCGCAGCTCGTCAGGTATGCACTTCTCACCCATGGTCGCTCCCTACGCCTCCGCTAGATACCGGTGCACCAACATCACCGCCATCGAGCCTTCGCCGACAGCGGCCGCCACCCGCTTGGCGGATTCGGCACGTACATCACCTGCAACAAACACACCGGGCACACTTGTTTCCAAATGGTGAGGGGGTCTTTCCAACGTCCATCCGCACACGTCGCGCAGGTCCGGGCCCGGCCAGGATGAAGCCGTGGTCGTCGCGGGCCACGATGCCGTCGAGCCAGTCGGTGCGCGGTTGGGCGCCGATGAAGATGAACATCCGCCCGCAATTGGCTTCTATGCGCTCGCCGGTCTGCGTGTTCTCCAGGCAGATGCGCTCGAGGTGGCCGTCTCCGCCGACCGCGTGCACGACCGTGTTCGGCATCTCCTTGATCTTGTCGTTGGCCCTGATCTGCTGGATCAGGTAGTACGACATCGAGTCCTCGAGCGTGCGGCGGCACACGATCGTCACCGATTTGGCCGTCCGGGACAGGTACATCGCGGCCTGCCCGGCCGAGTTGGCGCCACCGATGACGTACACCTCGTCGTCGTCACAGTCGGCGGCCACCGACGCCGTCGCCCCGTAGTAGACGCCCGCCCCGGTCAGTCCGTCGCAGCCCTCGGCGGGCAGTTGCCGGTACTCGACGCCCATGGCCAGGATCACCGCGCGGGCGCCGATCTCCCTGCCGTCCGACAGCTTCACCGTTCGCGCCGATCCGTCGATCTCCAGAGCCGTGACCTCGGCGGCGGTGATCAGCTCGGCTTCGAACTTCTCGGCCTGCCTGCGGGCGCGGTCTGCGAGTTGGGAGCCCGATAACCCGTCGGGGAAGCCCAGGTAGTTCTCGATTCGGGAGCTCTGCCCGGCCTGCCCGCCGGTGGCGGTGCGTTCGATCATCACGGTCTTGAGGCCCTCGGAGGCGCCGTAGACGGCCGCGGCCAGTCCCGCCGGGCCGCCGCCGATGACCACCAGGTCGTAGAAGTCCTCCGCCGGGGTGGTGGTCAGCCCGAGCGTGGCCGCCAGTTCGGCGTCGGTCGGGTCGACAAGCGTCTCGCCCTGCTCGGTGATGATCACCGGCAACGTCAGCTCGTCCTGACCGGCGGCCTCGAGGAGTTGCTTGCCCTTCGGCTCGTCGGCCCGGAACCACGTGTAGTACAGCCGGTTTCGGGCGAGGAACTCGCGCACCTCCGAGGAGCGGGCGTTCCACGGGTGCCCGATGATCTTGGTGTGGGGGATCGCGCGGTCGCCGGTTTCCCGCCACGCCGTAAGCAGGCCGTCGATCACCGGGTAAAGCTTCTCCTCCGGAGGATCCCAGGGCTTGAGCAGGTAGTGATCGAGGTCGACGACGTTGATCGCGTCGATCGCGGCGTGGGTGTCCGCGTACGCGGTCAGCAGCACGCGCCGGGCCATCGGATAGAGGTCCATGGCCTCTTCGAGGAACTCGATGCCGCTCATCTGCGGCATCCGGTAGTCGGCGACGAACACCGCCACGGTCTCGCCGCGGAGCTTGAGTTCGTTCAGCGTCTCGAGGGCGTCCGGCCCGGATTCGGCGCGCACGATCCGGTAATGCTCGCCGTAATGGCGGCGCAGATCGCGGGCGACCGCTCGGGAGACGGCAGGATCGTCGTCGACGGTCAGGATTACGGGCTTGCGGGGCTGGGGATCGGGTCCAGTCATCGCTATCAAGTATGCGCCCGCTGTCCAGCGGATATGCGGTCGAGTCGGTGTCGGCGACAGGGCCATCCGGTGGCGGTTGGGCGATTTTGGGGCACGCCCCTCAGCGGGTAGTATTGACCAACGGTGCGGCATCCGCGCCGGCTCTTGCGTGCCCCTGTTCTGGAATTTCTAGCTACCGGCTCACGTTTTGTAGTCGGAGTGAATACTGCGCCAGAAGATGTTGTCGCCGCTCGCGGCGGCTGGCGCCAACGATCTAGACGGACACGGAGGATCTCCGAACAACAATGGCCAAGAAAGACGGTGCCATCGAGGTCGAGGGCCGCGTGGTCGAACCCCTGCCCAATGCGATGTTCCGCATTGAGCTGGAGAACGGACACAAGGTTCTCGCCCACATCAGCGGCAAGATGCGGCAGCACTACATCCGCATCCTGCCCGAGGACCGGGTGGTGGTGGAGCTCTCTCCCTACGACCTGTCCCGGGGCCGCATCGTTTATCGGTACAAGTAACGAGCGCTTGCGCGAGTCATCGACAAGCACAGAAGACCAACAAGACAAGAACAGGATCGACAAGCCGTGAAGGTGAACCCGAGCGTCAAGCCCATTTGCGATAAGTGCAGGGTGATCCGCCGGCATGGGCGGGTCATGGTGATCTGCTCCGATCCGCGTCACAAGCAGCGGCAGGGCTGACCGGCGACGAGCGCTTGCGCGAGGAGCAGTCAACCAAGCCCGCACCACAACTGAATGATGACCTCTCAGTACCAGTGAGCGGATAGGCCGCTCATCCACGCCCGGCACGGAGGCCGGGCCCCGCCAGACGGGAACGGACTGGGATCAGACCTCCGCAACAGAAGGAATGGCACACCCATGGCCCGACTAGTGGGCGTCGATCTCCCGCGCGACAAGCGCATGGAGATCGCGCTGACCTACATCTACGGCATCGGCCGTACCCGCTCCCAGGAGATCCTGGAAGCCACCGGCATCGACCGGGACCTGCGCACCAAGGATTTGAGCGACGATCAGGTCACCCAGTTGCGCGACTACATCGAGGGCAACCTCAAGGTGGAGGGCGATCTGCGCCGTGAGGTGCAGGCCGACATCCGCCGCAAGATCGAGATCGGCTGCTACCAAGGCATTCGGCACCGCCGTGGCATGCCGGTGCGCGGCCAGCGGACCAAGACCAATGCGCGCACCCGCAAGGGCCCGAAGCGCACCATCGCAGGCAAGAAGAAGGCCAAGTAACCGATGCCACCCGCTAAGAAAGCAGCGCAGGGCGCTTCCTCCCGTAAAGGTCAGAAGACCCGCCGCCGGGAAAAGAAGAACGTCCCGCACGGCGCCGCGCACATCAAGAGCACGTTCAACAACACGATCGTGTCGATCACCGATCCGCAGGGCAACGTCATCGCCTGGGCGTCGTCGGGCCATGTCGGCTTCAAGGGGTCACGTAAGTCGACGCCGTTCGCCGCGCAGCTGGCCGCCGAGAGCGCCGCACGCAAGGCGCAGGAGCACGGTGTCCGCAAGGTCGACGTGTTCGTCAAGGGCCCCGGTTCGGGTCGCGAGACCGCCATCCGGTCGCTGCAGGCGGCCGGCCTGGAGGTCGGCGCGATTTCCGACGTCACCCCGCAGCCGCACAACGGCTGCCGTCCGCCCAAGCGGCGCCGGGTCTAGGAGGGATTCGACTCATGGCTCGTTACACCGGACCCGCCACGCGCAAGTCGCGTCGGTTTGGCACCGACCTCGTCGGTGGCGACCAGGCATTCGAGAAGCGGCCCTACCCGCCCGGCCAGCACGGCCGCGCGCGGATCAAGGACAGCGAATACCGTCAGCAGCTGCAGGAGAAGCAGAAGGCACGCTTCACTTACGGCGTGATGGAGAAGCAGTTCCGTCGCTACTACGAAGAGGCCACCCGCCATTCGGGCAAGACGGGTGAGAACCTGCTGCAGATCCTGGAGAGCCGGCTGGACAACGTCGTGTACCGCGCCGGTCTGGCGCGCACCCGGCGGATGGCCCGCCAGCTGGTCAGCCACGGCCACTTCACCGTCAACGGTGTCAAGGTCGACATCCCGAGCTACCGGGTGTCGCAGTACGACATCATCGATGTGAAGGACAAGTCGCTCAACACACTGCCGTTCGAGGTCGCCCGCGAGACGGCGGGCGACCGGCCCATCCCGGCCTGGCTGCAGGTGGTGGGCGAGCGTCAGCGCATCCTGGTCCACCAGCTGCCCGAGCGCGCGCAGATCGATGTGCCGCTCGCCGAGCAGCTCATCGTCGAGTTCTATTCGAAGTAACAGGCTTCCCGGGCCGTCCGGATGGCGGCCTGGGATCCCTCGCTTGCGAGGGGAAAACGTGGCATCAAATAGCGGGTGCCGCGAAGGAGGAAAGAAAAACCATGCTGATTTCTCAGCGGCCCACACTGGCCGAAGAGGTCGTTGCCGAGAATCGCTCCCAGTTCGTCATCGAACCGCTGGAGCCCGGATTCGGTTACACCCTTGGCAATTCGCTTCGGCGCACACTGCTGTCGTCCATTCCGGGCGCGGCGGTCACCAGCATCCGCATCGACGGCGTGCTGCACGAATTCACCACCGTCCCTGGCGTCAAGGAAGACGTCACCGACATCATCCTGAACCTCAAGGGTCTGGTGGTGTCCTCGGAGGAGGACGAGCCGGTCACCATGTACCTGCGCAAGCAGGGCCCCGGCGCGGTCACCGCAGGTGACATCGTGCCGCCGGCCGGTGTGACGGTGCACAACCCCGACATGCACATCGCCACCCTGAACGACAAGGGCAAGCTGGAGGTCGAACTCGTCGTTGAGCGTGGCCGCGGCTACGTCCCGGCTGTGCAGAACAAGGCGTCGGGCGCCGAAATCGGCCGCATCCCGGTCGATTCCATCTACTCGCCGGTGCTGAAGGTCACCTACAAGGTGGAGGCCACCCGTGTCGAGCAGCGCACCGACTTCGACAAGCTGATCCTGGACGTCGAGACCAAGAGCTCGATCACCGCTCGTGACGCTCTGGCGTCGGCGGGCAAGACGCTGGTCGAGTTGTTCGGTCTGGCACGCGAACTCAACGTCGAGGCCGAGGGCATCGAGATCGGCCCGTCGCCGGCCGAGGCCGACCACATCGCGTCGTTCGCGCTGCCGATCGACGACCTGGACCTCACGGTGCGGTCGTACAACTGCCTCAAGCGCGAGGGCGTGCACACGGTGGGCGAGCTCGTCGCCCGCACGGAGTCCGACCTGCTGGACATCCGCAACTTCGGCCAGAAGTCCATCGACGAGGTCAAGATCAAGCTGCACCAGCTCGGTCTGTCGCTGAAGGACAGCCCGGCCACGTTTGATCCGTCCGAGGTCGCAGGCTATGACGTCGCCACCGGCACATGGAACAGCGACGCGAGCTACGAGCTGGACACCGACCAGGACTACGCCGAAACCGAACAGCTCTAGACCGGGTTAGCCAATCCGGGCCGTAATACCAAGGAGTCACCAATGCCCAAGCCCACCAAGGGCCGTCGCCTCGGCGGGTCGTCCTCGCACCAGAAGGCGCTGCTGGCCAACCTGGCCACATCGCTGTTCGAGCATGGCCGGATCAAGACCACCGAGCCCAAGGCGCGGGCACTGCGGCCATACGCGGAGAAGCTGATCACCCACGCCAAGAAGGGCACGCTGCACAACCGGCGTGAGGTGCTCAAGAAGATCCGGGACAAGGATGTGGTGCACACCCTGTTCGCCGAGATCGGGCCGTTCTACGCCGACCGCAACGGTGGCTACACCCGCATCATCAAGGTGGAGGCACGCCAGGGCGACAACGCTCCGATGGCCGTCATCGAACTGGTGCGGGAGAAGACGGTGACGTCCGAGGCCAACCGCGCTCGCCGTACGGCGGCGAGCAAGAAGGCCGCGCCTGTTGCGGCGGCCGCGGCACCACAGGCTTCTGACGAGGCCTTGGCCGAGGAGTCTGTCGAGGAGACGGTCGAGGACATCAAGGCTTCCGACGAGACCTCGGTCGAGGAGGCGAAAGCAGAAGACGCCGCGATTGAAGAGGCCCAGACCGCCGAGGCCGAGGCTGAGGTCGAAGAAGCTGCAGCTGAGGAGTCCGAGGCATCGGACGCCGGTGAGGCTGACTCCGAGGATGCCGACAAGTCCTAGTGACATGGGCGCGAGTCGTCTCCGGCTCGACATCGCCTACGACGGAACGGACTTCGCGGGGTGGGCGGTGCAGGCCGGTCAGCGCACTGTCGCTGGGGTGCTGGACGACGCATTGTCGACGGTCTTCCGCGTCACGGTCACGGTGCGTGCGGCTGGTCGTACCGACGCCGGTGTGCATGCCACAGGTCAAGTGGCTCACGTCGATGTGCCTACCGATGCGCTGGCCTACGCCTATCCCCGGACTCCGCGCACCGATGACCAGGAGTTTCAGCCGCTTGTACGACGGCTGGCGCGGCTGCTGCCGGCCGATGTCCGGGTGCGCGACATCGTCCGCGCGCCAGCCGGATTCGATGCGCGCTTCTCTGCGCTGCGCCGCCATTACATCTACCGACTGTCGACTGCACCGTACGGTGTTGAACCGCAACGGGCCCGCTACGTGACACCGTGGCCGCGTCCGCTGGACGTCGACGCGATGGCGGAGGCATCTCGACACCTGTTGGGATTGCAGGACTTCGCGGCGTTCTGCCGCCCCCGTGTCGGTGCCACCACGATCCGCGATCTGCAGCGGCTGGACTGGTCGCGCGACGGGGAAAACATCACCGCGTACGTTACCGCCGACGCGTTCTGCTGGTCGATGGTGCGGTCCCTGGTTGGCGCAGTGCTGGCAGTGGGGGAGCACCGTCGCGAACCCGGTTGGTGCAGCGAGCTATTGACGTCGACCAAACGCTCGAGCGACTTCGCGGCGGCACCGCCGCAGGGCCTCACGCTCGTCGGCGTCGACTACCCGCCCAACGATCAACTCGAGGCGCGCACCAAGGTCACCCGGGAGCTCCGGGTGAACGACTAGAGCCGACCCGCGACGAAGTCGGCGGCCTGGTTCACCATGCCTGCGTCGATGTAGGCCTTGGCCGCATGGGCGGGCCAGTTCTCCTCCCAGGTGTTCGGGTCCGCCGGGTTACAGATCGGATCTGCGCCGTGGCACAACTCGATGGTCCGCTCGGAGTAGAGCGGGTTGAAGTTCGTGATCGGCCCTATCCATTGGGCGCCGTTGCCGAACAGTGCGATCGCGGCGATCTTCTGGTCCATGCCCGCGGGCAACGGGTTGTCGAAGCCGAAGAAGCTGAACGGAACAGCGAGCACCACGTCGGTGACCCCTGCGCCCAGTGAATAACCGCCCAGCACCAGGCGGGTGTCCGGGCAGGTGTTGGCCATGTTCTGGATGTGCGCGCTCATGTCGTTGGCGCCGATGTCGATCTCGCTGTCGGCGGGATAGCGCACCGCGTAGACACCGATGTTCTTGTTCACCTTGGACCGCAGTGCGCTGACGAAGGAATTGCCGATGATCCCTATGCCCGGTGATTCCAGTCGGCCGCGGGCGAATACCACCTCGACCTGGGGACACGCTGCGGACGCCGAGGGGATGGCATCGCGGCCGGGGAACACAGCGGGCGCCGCAACGAGGCTTCCCGCCCCGAGCACGGCGATGACCGACGCGACGACCCAGCGGCGGAACCGGTGAGCTTTGCTGACGCATTCAGAACGGCTGATCACCAACGCGATGGTAGCCGAACTAGCCGAACTAATTGACACCTTGGTTGGGACGCGTGTGGCGGCGCTACAGCCGGCCCGCGACGAAGCCGGCGGCCTCGTCGACCGGCCCGCCCGTGTAGGCCCGGTGCACGGCAATGTTTTCACCGTCCGTCTGGCAGATCGCGTCATCGGCGTTGCACAGGTCGATGGACCGCCCGCCCCACACCGGGCTCACCGTCAACGGCAAGCCGAGCTTCCCTGACGGATTGCCGAAGACGGCGATTGCTGCGACGAAGTCGGGGGTGTTGGGCGGTAGCGGGTTGTCGAAGCCGACCACCGGGATGGGCACTGCGGCGATGACGTCCATCACGGCGGCGCCTTGGGAATAGCCACCGAGCACGAGCCGGGTGTTGGGGCAGGCGCCCATCATGTATTGAATGTGGGCGCTGGCGTCGTTGGCGCCGCTGGCGGCTGCGAGGAAGTTGTAGTCCGCCGGATAGTTGACGGCATAGGCGCCCACCGAGCGGCCACCGACCTTGCCGCGCAACGCGTCCACGAATGCGCCACCGATGCGACCGAGTCCGGGGGCTTCGTCGGTGCCGCGGGCGAAGACCACCTCGATGTCGGGGCAGTCCGCAGACGCGGTCGGGGCGAAGGCGATCGAGGGTGTGATGACCGCCGCGGCGGCGACCAACAGGGCGGCTGTTCCTCTGACGGAGTTACGCAACATCTATACCATTCCCGCTGCGAAGTTAGCTGCCTGTTGGGTCATGCCGGAGCTCTCATAATCATTGTGCACGAAGGGATTTCGCCCGCCAGAACAGATCGGGTCACCGTCCTTGCACAGGTCGATGGCCCTGCCCGCGAACTGACCGACGGACGACACCGGATTCCCGAACTTGGCTGCGGGATTTCCGAACACCGCGACCGATGAAACGAGAACGGCGGCGCTGACGGGGAGTGGTGGCGCCGACCCGATCTCACCGATCTTGTTACCGAGCGGCGGAACCCCGGCCAACATGTCGACCACCGCCGCGCCCTGCGAGTAGCCGCCGAGCACGATCTTGGTTGACGGGCACTGCAGCGCCATCGACGCGATGTGGTTGGTCGCGTCCGCCGCCCCGTCGGCGGTGGTGAGGAAGTCGTAACTTGCCGGATAGTTCACCGCGTACGAGCTCACGGTGCGACCGCCGACCTGTGAGCTCAACGCGTCCGTGAAGGCCTGGCCGACACGGCCGATGCCGGACGGTTCGGCCGTCCCGCGCGCGAAGACGACTTCGATGTCTGGGCATGGTACGGCCGCCGCAGTTGGGGACCCCCCGACAAATACGGCGGCGGCCGCGGATCCGACAGCTGCAAGGACGGCGGCCCCCTGGGCCGATCTACGAGGCAAAGTCACGCGGACCAATATTTCACACCCGACGGGCAGGGGCTAACCCTTCGCCCTGCAGCCGGTGGTCAGCTACTCGACGCCGGCGCCGTCTGGCCAGGTCGCGGCGGCGACCTTCTCGGTGCGGTCGCCCTGCCGGGCCAGCGCCAGACCGACCAGGACGACGGCACCGCCGACGGCCTGCGTCAGCGTGATCGCCTGGCCAAGCAGCAGCCACGCCGCCAGCACGGCAAACATCACCTCGGCCAGGCCCACCAGCGATGCGAACCTCGGCCGCAGTCGCGCGATGCCCATGATGCCCAGCGTGTAGGCGATCGCCGTGGTGATCACGCCGAGCGCGATGACGGGCACCAGCCAGGACATCGTCAACCCCGCGACGACGGTGTCGTTCGTGGTGAAGGTCAACGGCATCAGGCCGGAACGCCCAGCATGGCGACGGCGGCCGCGCCGACGATCAGTCCGCCCGCGGCGAGGGTGATCGAGTTCAGCCCGCTGCCGTCGGCGGTGACTTTGTCGGACATCATGAAGTAGCACGCCGCGCATACCGCGGCGGCCAGACCCCACGCCACGCCGGTCGCGTTGATGTGAGCACCGGAAACGACGTCCAGCACCAAGATGATTCCGGCGATCGCGAGACCGACGCCGGCCAGCGTCATGTTGGTGGGCCTGCGCCGCGTGGTGGCCCACAGCCAGCCCACCACCAGCATCGGGGCGGTGTACTCCAGGAGCAGCGCGACGCCGACCGACAGATGTGCGACGGCGTTGTAGTAGCACAGCTGCGCCCCGGCGATCGGGATGAGCCCGTAGGCGATCACCGTCTTACGGTGCTGCACAGCCTCGCGGAACCAGTCCGGCTTGACGATGGTGGCGACGATGGCCATCACCAACGCGCCGCCCGCCATCCGGGCGGTGACCGCGGCGGTGGGGGTCCAGCCGGCGTCCATCAGCGCCTTGGCCAGCGGGCCGGACAGCCCGAAGGTGAAGGCGGAGCCGACGGCGAACAACAGGCCGAGCCGGAAGTGATCGACGCCTGCGCTCTTGGTGAGCTGGGTCTCGGTCATCTGGCACCTCCCGCATGTAATGAGTAAAATGTTCTTTGGTCATGACGCTAGCGGGAGGGAGGTCATGGGTCAAATGATTTTTACTCATGACACTGAGCTCACATTGCGGGCGGCGTGTGTGCTGGTCAACACCGACCGGGTGGACGGCGAGCAGCTCGGTGGCCTGTCCGCGCTCGACACCTATCTGGACGGCTTCGGCTGGACCGGCAGGCGCGACCATGACAGCGCCGAACTGAAATCCGTGCACCGGCTGCGCGAGCGGCTGGCCAACATCTGGGCGGCCGCCGACGACGAGGAAGGCGCGGCCGGGCAGGTCAATGCCCTGTTGAGTGACACCAAGGCGCAGCCTTGGCTGACCCGTCACCCGGAGATGCCGGATTGGCATCTCCACTTGGCCTCGGTCCATGACCCGCTGTGGCAGAGGATGGGCGCCGAGATGGCGATGGCGCTGGCCGACTTGATCCGTGCCGGCGAGTTGCGCCGGCTCAAGATCTGCGCGGCCCCCGACTGCGAGGCGGTGCTGATGGACCTGTCGCGAAACCGGTCGCGGATCTTCTGCGACACCGGCAACTGCGGCAACCGCCAGCACGTGGCGGCCTACCGAGAGCGGCGGGCGCAAAGCGGCTGACCGGCCGTCAGGGCATGTAGAACCCGCGGATCCGGTGATAGCGACCGCGGCCGAGTATCGCATTGGCCGCTTCAAGTCCCGACATCACCGCCGCCTCGATGCAGCCGGCGTTAAGACCGCAGTCGGTCCAGTCGCCCGCCAGAACCAAGTTGTCGTAACCACTTTCGTCGGGGCGCAGGCGGTATGCGTCGCTTCCGGGAACGGATTGCACATAGCGATCCGACGGGTCGATGTTCACGCTGACGTGTTGGGTGGCCATCGCCGCCGGGCCGCGTTGGCCGTCGGCGCCCCAGAGCAGATGCCAGGCAAAGCCCTGCTCGGTTACGGCGTTTGGGAAGTACAGCCCGAGGTGTTGGTCGAGGTAATCGCTGGCATCGAGGTGCACCATGTCCCGGCATCGGCGGAGATAGCCGGCGTGGTCTTCGGTGGCTGGCCACGGCACGCCGAGGCTCCCGCAAAAGTAGGCGACCGTGCCCGGACGATCCTCGTCGGGCCAGCCTTCGGCCCAAAGCGTTTGCGACATCGAGGCCCACGTCTCGAACGGGCGGACATAGGCAGTGATTGTTGCGCCAGGTCTCGGCCATCCGAGCGCTTGTTCGTCTGGGCGCAGCCAAAGCTGGAACGCTTGTGTCGCGATCGTGCGGACATGTGTTGTCATTTCACGCCATTCCGGCCGGTCTTCGATGAGTGCTTCCGCGACGACGGGAATCATCCCCAGGGACACGGCCAGCACGACGTGATCAAAATCTTGCCACGCTGGCGAACACTCGTCTCAACGTCGTCACGCTTGGCGAAATGTGATTCAAGATCGTCGAGCCCGTCGCTGGCTTGGATCTGCTCGGCCAGTGGCGCGTTGGGGAATACGGAGAGGCCTCGAACGGTTATCAACGGATCGTATTCGTCAACCCCGTCGGCGAGTCGTAACTGACGACCCATCGTGATCGCGTCGATAGTCTGTCGTCGCGGGTCAAGGTGCAACGCGTCAATGCGATGGAAGAACTCGAATTTCACGCCCCGCCTTCGGAGCGCCTGATAGAGCGGCGCTATCACAACGTCGCCCATCCCGGCCGTCATCTTCCAGAAGATCGCACCCTTGTACTCGAACAGGACAAATCCGATCAGAAAGACCATGACCCCGGCGGCGACCGCAGGCCGCTGGGGATCGGCCTGGTCGTAGCCGAACACCAGGTCGTACAGCCCGCGCACGAAGGCAACTGGAGCACATCGGGATGGCCGCCGTGACGGATTACCCAGTCGCCGAAGTCCTCATCGTTGATGGCCCGGAACCCTCGCGGATCGGTGATAAGGTTGTCCGCGATGACACCGCGAACGGTCGACGCACCAGCGAAATCAGGACCACGACAACCGTTTGTGGTCCGGCGCCGCTCGTAGTCAATCACGTCGCGGATCGCATCGAGTGCGCGCTTGAGCAGGTCGGCTGGCGGGCCGTTCGTCAGTCGTGGGTCCGCCAGCGTCAGCCATCGCTGCCAGCACCGCCGCTGCACCGCATCGAGGCGATCGCTGCGGAGTGGGCGGCTCGGCGACGTCGACAGCGTCAGGCCGGTCATCAGCCCATGCTCACGCAGCGAGTCGGTGAAGTCGAGGACCAACTGCAGCGCGCGCTCGAGGAAGTCGCACCGCCGTCATCTCGCCCGTCGGTGCGTCGGGTTCACCCGGCAGCTCTCGTTGCCGGTGAAGCGTGCCAAGCCACAGCTGCCACTCGGCCTGCCACCGGTTGGTCGCGCCAACGTCGTTGGCGGGAATGAAGGCCTGGTCCCAGGTCTGGATCGGTACCGCGGGTCGTTGGCCGCCCTATCTAGTTCGGCATAGCACTCGCGGAGCAACGCAAAGGCGTTCTCGTAGGACCCGAGCCAGACGTGCAATCCGTGTTCTTCGATCCGGCCGTTCTCGCCTCGGCTCGACGCCCCCTTGCCGCCCAGCCGCCAGCCGCGTTGATAGACGGTGATCGATTCGAATCGATCGTGCCAACCGGGCTTCGCTGAGCCGCCACGCTGCAGTCAATCCCGCCATACCGCCGCCGAGGATGGCGATCCGTTCCTTCTTACGGCTCACGCAGCGGGTCGCTCGCCGGATTTGAAGGATTCGATGACAAGCCGAAATACGTTGGCCCGCGAGTCGAGTCACAACGCGATTTGGACCTGCACGGGATCCTTGCCGGCGACGACGGTGCCCTCGTACACCCCACTCACCAGACCGCTCGCGTCGACCAGAACGCAGAACTCGGTGTTCGGGGGATCCAAGGTCGGGGGATCGAAGCTGATTCTGCCCGAGGGGATTCCGCTATCGGTGGCGTCGCGTTGCAGCGTTAGGGCGACCAATGTTCGCGTCTCCCCGCTTGGCGGCGCCGTGAACGGATCCGATCGCACGGGTTGGAATTCGAACCGGGCCGGTCCGGCGGCCACGGTCTCGACGATTTCCATACCGCCGGCGATCCCGATGTCGATCAACCGCGTCATCGACTCCAACCATTTATTGGGGGTGTAGTCCTTATTCTCCAGATGTATTGAAGCGTCGGCCGCGACCGTGCCCGTCTGGCCGACCATGCGGCGGACGACCGACGCGATGTACTCGCCCATTGCCAGCACGGTATCCGGCGGCTTCTCTTCGATAGCGATGCGTCCGATATGGGTTGCACCGGTGATTCCGACATTGACCAACTTCGTCACCGTCGCAATCGCATCCTTTAGCTCGTACTGATCGTCGTCGATCTTCTTCGATTCTTCGAACACAACGGCCGCGGATTCGTCGACCATCTGTTTCGCGGTTTCTGCGACGCGTTCTGTGACGCGCGCTAACGGCGGCTTCGGCTGTGTCATCAGTCATTTCCTCCGGTCGCGTCGGCGGCGTCGGACTGTGGCTGTAATGCGGCGGCGGCCTCTTTGAATATCCCGACCGCGTAACTCGTCATCTCGCGGCCACAATCCTCGCCGAACTTCTTGACGTCCTCCATCGAGAAGCCGTCGCCGTCACTCCATTGGACGGCGAACTCGCTGCCAAGTAACTGGGCCTTCTCGATGCCGGTGGTCATCTGCAATCGCATGGCCTCGATGATCGCGCCGCGCCAACCTTTTAGCAGCTCCACCTCTTCGGCCTCCTCCGCAATGTCCTCGTCAGACTCTTCGCCGTCTGCCGGTTTCTGCACAGCGGTGGTGGTCGCCGCCGGGCGCTCGACCGACGGGTCCCCGAACACGACCCTGTTGTCCGGTGGCCTCTCCACCCCTTCGACGAACATCTGGCTCATGGCATCGCCCCACCCGAAGCCGCACCAAGGGCGGCGGTTGCGGTGGAGCTTACGCCGCGGATGCGCACTTGCTTGCAGGTCCGGAGCCTCACAGTGGAGTTGGGATCGTCGGGATTGATCGGTGTGGCCCAGATGTAGCCGGCGTCGACCTCGAGCAACTTGCAGTCATTCACTCTGGGATTGTCGAGGTCGTAGTTGATGAAGATCCCACCACCGGGCGTGGTGAGGCCCTTCCAGTACCGCAGCGCGGTCCGCATCTGCCATTGCGTTTTATCACCGCTGACGCTTTCGAGTACGCGGGTCCAGCCCCGCGACAAGTCCGGAACGATCGCTGCCTGGTCGGTCATCGACACGAAGAAGTCGCACAGGTCGGGCCAGTTGTGCGGATCGATGACCTCCTTTATCTGGCTGATCGTGAAGGGCGGCTCCCAGCTGGTGGTCAGCAATGTGCAGAACTGCCCGTCGACCTTTCGTAACGATCCGGTGCAGACGACCGGGCGGTTCATCACATCCCTGGTTTCGGGGTCAAGTTCACGGGTGCTGGCGAGTACGCGGGTGTAGTTCAGGTATTCCTCGCGGCTGGTGAGTCCACGCAACGTGCTCTTCATTTCCTCCGCGGGGTCGGCGCTGGATGACTTGCCAAGGCCGGGTATCGAGGTTGCTGACGTTCTGATTTCGGGAGCGATCACGGGCATCAGAGCGTCCAGCGGGTCGGGCACCTGCTTCGATGGATCCCATCCCTCGATGGGCGGAAGCTGTCCCCCTTCCGTCGTGGTGGCAATGCTCAGGATTGTGCAGGCGAACAACGACCTTGATCGCACGGCCGGACTCGCCGGCTCTCCTCCGGCCATGAGCTCGTTGATCGCCTCGTCGTAGCTGGGGAATGTGACCGGACCGCTGCGCTCGATGGCGCCGCCCGCCTCGTCGCGCGGCGACAGCTCTTTCCTGCTGAGGAAGTGCTTCAGCTCGCGATACCACCCCTGCTGGCCGATACCGGTGGTGCCTGGCAAGAAGCTTTCAACCATTTTCACAGTTTCGGGTTGTCTGGCGTTACGCACAACTTCATCGATCGTGCCAAGCAAAGCCATTTGAGCATGAAGTTTCGACATGCGACGCCTTCCGCTGTTCGCGGACTTAGCATATCGAGACGTGGCCCTGATGCAGACTGAATGCAGGAGAGATAATTGATGGTCGGTCGAACTGTGGATGATGACGGAAGCATCGCCGATCTGCCGTGGGCGTCGGTGTTCGACCCAGCAGCCAACGTGCGGGCACTCGGCGCGATTCAAGCCCGTGGATTTCGCGCCGCCTCCGACGTCGTCGATCGATTCGTCCGGCTCACGGAAAGGGGTTTTGGTGCTATGAGCGCGTCGACCCCGGAGGGGCAACACGACGGTGTCGACTCCGCAACCTATCCCGAACTCGGGCGGGTATTGGCGTCCTTGCAGGGCGTGGTTAGTCAGTTGGGCCAGTCCGTGCGCGGCCCGGCGAATGCGGCCGAACCCACCCTTGATCTGGTGAATTCCGCGGCGACCGGTGAGGCGTATCTCGAGGCCGCCGAACCGGGACCGACGGTGACGGAAGTGTGGCTGCATAACCGGGGTTCCGAGGATCTCGGCAAGGTGCGGCTGCGGTGCAGCGACCTGCTGTCCCACGACGGCACTTGATCGACTCCACCTGCATCCGCTTCGAACCCGACATGGTGCCGATGCCCGCCCGGTGCAGCCGTGGCGTCACCGTGGAAGTCGATGTGGCGCAAGAGCATCCGCCTGGCCGCTATCGCGGCACGATGCTGGCCGACGGCCATGCCGACGTCTGGCTGCCAGTGGTTCTGAACATCAAGACCGGCTGTCGTGACCGAGTACCGCCGACCGCCCGAACTCATAGCGGTGGTCGAGGACCGGCTGCGCGAGGTGGGCAGGACGGTCCGCAGCTCGATGCTGGACGCGATGCCCGACGGTGAGCCGGTCCAGTGGCTGTACGGTCCGATGCGGGAGTATCCGTCGCGTCCGGGCAAGGCGCTGCGGCCCGCGTTGTGCATGTCGGCTGGTCGGGCGTTTGGCGCCGACTCCGACGATCTGCTGGGCATCGCCGTGGCAATCGAGTTGTTGCACAACGCCTTTCTCGTCCACGACGACATCGCCGACGGCAGCGAGATGCGCCGGGGCAGACCGACGCTGGCGGCGCAGCTACGGATTGGCGGCCGCACTGAACGCCGGCGACGGGCTGGCCGTGGTGGCGGGCCAGGTGCTGCGCCGGGCGACCCGTCGGCTCGACCGTGATCTCGCCGACCTGGTGTGGGCCGAGTTCGACACGATGGCGATGCGCACGCTGGAGGGCCAGGCGACCGAGGTCGGGTTGGCAGCTCGACAATGTCGAGGACCTGCGGCCCGAGGACTACCTCGAGCTGATCATGCACAAGACGTGCTGGTACACGACCATCCATCCGTTGCGGGTCGGCGCGATCGTCGGTTCGGGTGGTACCGCGGAGCTGGCGCCGTTGGTGCGGTTCGGCTTTCACTTCGGCGCGGCTTTCCAGATCCGCGACGACCTGCTCAATCTCGTCGGCGACGAGCGGATGTACGGCAAGGAGATCCTCGGCGACCTGTACGAGGGCAAGCGCACGTTGCCGCTGGTGCATCTGCTGGCCAACGCGCGCGAGGCGCCGACCGCGATCTCGTGCGCGACTATCTCCGCCGGACGCCGCGAGGAGCGCGTCGCCCGAGCTGGTGCGAACCGTCCGCGACACTGATGGACGACTACGGCAGCATCCAATTCACGACTGAGTACGCCGAGGGCATCCTGCTGGTGGCCGAGGAGTACTTCGAGCAGGCGTTTGCCGACGCCCAACCGGGACCGGATCTGGACTTCCTACGTGCGCTGGTGCCGTACGTGTGGGCGCGGTGGCGTTGAGAACGCCGGCCGGACTCCGGCAATCGCCGCCGACATTGGAGACGAACCGCCATAATCATGAACAGAAAGGGTGACTGCGTGGTAAGCGACCTGGACGTCTCCGGACGCGGGTCCGTCCGGAGTTGCGCCGCGTGTGGGCGCGTACTCCGGGCCGCGGCGCGATTTTGTGATGCCTGCGGTTGGCCCGCGGCTCTGATGACCGTTGGGGAGCATAAGCAAGTAACGGTGCTGTTCGGCGATGTCGTGGGTTCGATGAAGCTCGCCGCCGTGTTGGATCCCGAGCGGCTTCAGGAAATCATGCATGAGCTCTTCAATAAATCCGCGGTCATCGTGCAGCGCTATCGGGGAACGGTCGACAAGTTCACCGGAGATGGCCTGATGGCCCTGTTCGGTGCGCCGGTTGCGCTTGAGGACCACGCGCTGCGCGCGTGCATTGCCGCTTTGGAAATCCAACAGGCGACTGCTGAGCTGGCAGCGGAGGTACATCGTCGCGACAACGTCGAACTGAAGATGAGGGTGGGGTTGAACTCCGGCGAGGTGATCGCCGGTGAAATCGGTCGCGGCCCAGGAAGTTACACCGCCGTCGGGCATCCCGTCGGGATGGCACAACGCATGGAGGCCGCCGCCCGGCCCGGAGCGGTCCTCTGTGCAGACTCGACGGCACGCCTGGTAGAAGGCAGCGTGCAGCTCGGTCCGCCCGAGTTCCTCGACGTCAAGGGTCAGAATCAACCGGTACTCGGGCGCCTAGTCTTGGCAATCACCTTGGATCAGGCGGTGATTGGCCGCGACGAAGGCCCCATGCTGGGGCGCGGTGAGGAATTGCGAAAACTCGTCGAAGTGTTCGGTTCGGGAGACGCCTCGATCATCGGCGTGGTCGGCGAACCCGGAATCGGTAAGAGCAGACTCATCCGCGAAGTCGCCACTCGGGCGACGCAGATGGAAGCCGACACCGTCATCGCGCGCTGCGACGCACACACCACGCACGTCCCACTGTGGGCCTTGTCGCGCATGCTGCGGGCCATGTTCGCTGTCGGCCGGCTCGACGCCGCCGCAGCCCGCGCTCAAGTCATCGACCGCCTACCGACCTCGATCGGCATGGATTCCGACGAGGCAAGCATTATCTTCGAGCTGCTCGGCATCGCCGAGTCGCACAACGCGCCCATCGAGCTGAGTTTGGACGCGAGGCGCCGCCGACTCATCGACACCATGACGGCGGCAACCCAATTCCGCCCGCTACCAACATTATTCATCCTCGAGGATGTGCACTGGATCGACGCGGCCAGCGAAGCCACCCTCGCCGAGTTTGCTGCCAACCTCTCCACGACCCGCTCAACGCTCGTGGTCAGTTATCGCCCCGAATATCGCGGCCCGTTACGCCAGCAGCGGGACATCTCAATAAGATTGGGACCACTGACCGATGAAGCGACCGCGGCGATCGCCACTCGACTGATCGGAAGCGATGCGACGGTCGACGGAATCGCGGATCTGGTCGCAGGGTCGGCGGCAGGCAATCCTTTTTTTGTCGAGGAGATGGTACGCGACCTAGTGGACCGAGGTGTGTTGGTAGGCAGCCGTGGCAGCTATCGCCGAGAGAACGAGATCGACCAGATCACCGTGCCGGCAACAGTGCAGACAGTTCTCGCCGCACGGATCGATCGGCTTCCGCCACAAGCCAAGTCGGCCCTCAACGCGGCCGCCGTGATCGGGTCGACGTTCGACCTTGACGTAGTGCGGGCAGTGCTGCCCAACACAGACCGTGCTGACATCGCGGACCTGGTGTCGGTGGAACTTGTCGACCAGATCGAGTTCGTACCGCGCCTACGATTTTGCTTCCGCCATCCGCTGGTCAGAAAAGTGGCCTACGAAACCCAGCTGACCGCGACCCGGGCGATCACCCACCGCCGCCTGGCAAGTGCGATTCAGGCGGTGGACCCCGCCGCCGTCGACGACAACGCGGCATTGATCGGAACCCATCTTGAGGCCGCAGGCGACCTCGAGCCCGCACACTCTTGGCACATGCGTGCGGCGGAACGGCTCAAAACCCGTGACATGGTTGCTGCCCGTACCAGCTGGGAACGGGCGCGCCGTATCGCCGACCGGCTCTCGGAGGACCAACCGGGGGTCCTCGCGCTGAGGGCAGCGCCACGCGCGATGTTGGCTTGGACCGACTGGCTGGTCGGCGCCGACCCCGATGCTGATACCTGTCATCAGGAGCTGCGGGCGCTTTCAACGCAATCCGGTGATGTTCTTTCGCTCGCGATAGGCATCGCGGGGCGGATGACCGCCCTCTGCACCAATTACGGCAGGCCGGCCGAGGCCGTGGCTTCGGCTGCCGATCTGGCGAACATGATCGACGACGTCGATGCTGATGCGATGCTCAAGGTCGATCTGCTGTTCACCGTCATGTGGGCACAATTCCTGGTCTGCGACTACGACGCGCTGTTTCGGACGGCCGACCGGATACGTGCCATCGCCGGAACCGGCGTGAACAGCTCGGTGGCAAGGTCCACCGCCGTTTGCGGGGTGAGCAGAATGGTGACAGGTGATACCGAGAACGGTCAGCGCGAGCTGCGTCTCGGCATCGAGCAGGCCCGCCAGACTGATGCCGTCACATTCGCGGCGGTGATGACCCTCAAATGTTGCCTGGCCGCCGTTGCCCTCGAACCGCCGGACGTCGCAACACTCGAAGACGCATACGAGGCACTGCGACGGTCAGAAACGGTTGGCGACAACTTTGCAACCGCATGCGCCCTATGGGCCTGCGGCACAACGCTGCTGCGCCTGGACCGCGGCTCCGCGTCAACCGCCGTTGGATACCTGAAGTCGGCGCGGGACATCATCACCAAACACCGCACGGTCGTCGTTGCGCTCGCACCAATCGAAGCCGATCTGGCTATCGAGGCCGCGCGCGCGGGTGACCGCGATCGTGCCATCGACTCCATGCGGACCGTGATCGGTCGCCAGGTCGAGAACTTCGATGTCACATTCTTGGGTGTGACGATCCCCGCACTGATCCAGCTCTTGGTGGACAGGGACCGGGAGGAGGATCTCGCCGAGGCGGCCACAATGGTGCAGGCACTGGAAATCCAGGCTGCCCAGTTGAAATTGCCAGCGATGCAGGTGTGCGCGGCATTCTGCAGGACGGTAATCGCGGGCACCGATGCGGAAAAGACGGTTTCGATGCGCGAGTACCGCGACATCGCCGAGCGCATGGGGGCCCGTGGCGATTTCCTGCTGCTGCATCCGGATTAACGAATTTGGCGGCGGTCGGCGGGCCGCAACCGGATTGGGTTTGATCGACTGATCGGGGGACCCGTGGTTCGCCAACGATTGGTCTGCATGTCAACGCGTATCGATTCCTGATGCGGCGATTGGCGATAGCTCAGAAGGCCTTGAAGTTGAACTTGGTGTTCTGATCGTTGGTGGCGAAGCCATCCATGTGGGTTTCGTCTTCCAGATAGACGTTCGACGTGTTGTCGCGGCGAATAGTCCGGTCGACGTAGAACGCGGAAGCCGTCGCCTTCTTCCTTGGCAGGTCTCTCTCAAGTCGCCGCTCCCACCGCTTGCCGGGACCGGCCCGGATGCCGCCACCACGCTGACAGTCACGAACGACACGAACGAGGACGTCGCCAAGACGACACCCAAGCTGTTCGACGGCAAGCCGCTGACCCGGCTGAGCTTGTTCGCCAAGCCGAATGAGGGCATCACGCTGCCGGATGAAACGAAGTCGGATCGCCCGTCGCTGCGCGGTGCGCTCGGGAATGTGCACCCGGTCCGCGACGTGGTGAAAGCGGTTTCGGGCGCGGTGAAAAAGGCTCTCGGCAAGGAAGACGACGCCGGTACGACGGGCGGCAACGCACCCGAATCGTGACCGCGCACCGAGACTGTACGACGCAGGCAAAGTTCGAGTGGACCCCTGCGTGAATGCAGTCTCGCGATCGCCGTACGTCAATTTGGTGAAAAGCCAGGCCCTCGACCGCCGTTAGGCTGAGCGTCGGGGGAGTATGGCTCGTCAACCGACAACTAGGCTGCAGGTCAGCGGGTATCGATTCCTGGTACGCAGGATGGAACATGCGCTGCTGCGCGCGAGACATTCGCATGCTGCACGACCCGATGCGGGCTCAGTCACTTTCGTTCATCGCAGGGTGCCTACTGGCGGTTGTCGTAATCGCGGTGTGCGCCATTCTGGCCTTCTTGCGACCACACGCCGGGTTGAGCGATGCGGTGATCGTCATGTCCCGTGAGTCGGGGGCGCTGTACGTCCGCGTGGGTGACACCATGCATCCTGTCTTGAATCTCGCGTCGGCGCGCTTGGTCGCAGGGACCGGCGCGAGCCCGGAAATCGTCAGTGAAGACGATATCGACAAGGCCAAGCGTGGTCCGCTGTTGGGCACTCCTGGCGCCCCGGCCGTCATCGCCAAGCCGTTGACTGACGGGGAATCCGCCTGGACAGTGTGCGACGGCACGACCACCACTGTGATCGCCGGCCGGCCAGAGGGCATCGATCGCCAGGCGCGGCAACCGCGCGTCCTGGTCACTCCACGATCAGAGAGCGCGGCAACGACTTACCTGCTGTACGACGGCTGGAGGGCGGAAGTCGATCTCCGCAATCCCGCCGTCGTGTGGGCATTACGGCTCGACGGCATCGAGCCACGACCTGTTTCGAGGGCACTGCTTGATGCCATTCCCGAAGCGCCGCCAATCGCTCCGCCACACGTCGCCGGTGCGGGCGCGCCGGGGGCTCTCGCGGGACTGCGGGTCGGAACGGTGGTGCGGATGACACGGGTCGACGTCACCGACTATTTCGTCGTCTTAGCCGACGGCGTCCAGCGCATCGGCGAGGTCGCGGCGGATCTGATCCGGATCATCGACTCGCAGGGCAGCCGTGAAGTTGCATCCGTCTCACCCGATGCCGTCGGCAACGTACCGGTCGTCAACTCCCTCTCAGTGTCGACCCTTCCCGAACTGGCAGGCACGCCGATAGGCGCGGGCGATAACGGGGTGCTGTGTGCGCGGTGGCTGCCAGATGGACCGAAAACGGTTCTCTGGGTTGGTAACTCGCTGCCTCTGACAACCAACTCGAATCCGGTGGTGCTGGTACAGGCCGATGGTGAGGGGCCCAACGTGGACAGCGTCGTCATGCCGCCGGGGCGAAGCGCGTTTGTGCGAGCGAAGGCCCTCACCGGCAGCGGTGGTGATACTGGTCCGTTCTATTTGGTGACGGACACGGGAGTGCTTTTCGGCTTGCATGACGCGAACACCGGGAAGCTTCTCGGCGTACAGGGCGCGCCCGTTCCGGCTCCCTGGCCGGTGCTGTCGCGGCTACCTCGTGGGCCCGAACTGAGCAGGGACAGTGCGCTAGTCGCGCGCGACAGTCTTCTCTTGCCGCCGTAACCGGCCGGCCGAGGCCGTCAACGCCACCGCGGCAGCCACGACGGCGACGCAGATCCCGCCTCCGCCGAATGCGATCCGCCGCGCGCTCGGATCCGGCGGGATATTGCTTGCCGGTGGTGAGATCGGGCGTTCGTCGTCTCCTGACGCGTCGGTCTCGACGGTCATACGCGCGGTGGTGGTGTCGCCGCTGACTGCGGCCAGTGCATCGACGACGCCATGACCTACGAACGGATCCCAGCCGGCCGGGGGCCGATGCGCAGTGTCCTTGATTCGCTGCATCACCTGCCGCGCGGTCAGGTGCGGCGATCGTGCACGCACGAGTGCGGCGATCCCACTGACCACCGGCGCCGCGTAGCTCGTCCCCACAATCGGCATCGAACTGTCCAAGACGGGCAGCGTGTCGACGAAACCTTCGCCGCCTGGGTCCAGCGATACGACCGCCTCGCCCGGAGCAGCGACGTCGACCCAGGGGCCCGCCAGCGTGAACCGAGACGGCGATCCGTGCGGATCGACGGAACCGACCGTCAGGACATAATCGTCGTACCAAGCCGGGCTCACAACAACTTTCACGGAGTCCCAGTCCGGCTGCCCCGGGTGTGCCGGGTCTGCCGGAGGGTTTTGGTCGGGGCATTGGCCGAGCCCTCCGACGTTTCCCGCCGCCGCGACCACAACGACGTTCTTGACATCCACCGCGTATGCCAAAGCCGCACCAAGGACGCGATCGTCCAGCGCGGCCGCATCGGCAACGCAGGCGATGGATGACACATTAATCACCGTGGCACCCATGTCGGCCGCGGTCCGCACCGCCATCGCGAGCGTGTTGACGTCACCGAAGCCAGGGGCCGATCGACTGGCGGGCGCGAACTTGGTGCTTGACTGCCGAATGCCGATGATCGTCGCGTCGGGTGCGACGCCGCTGAATCCACCGCCGCCAGTAGAGTCCTCTGCCGCACCGATGATGCCGGCCACAATCGTTCCGTGCCCGTCGCAATCATCGGTGCCGTCGCCGGTGAAGACATAGTCCCCGCCGGGGACGAGATGGGGGAGTAGACGATGCCGTGCCACCCCGGTGTCGATGACGGCGACGGTCTGCCCGGCTCCTCGACTGAGTCGCCAAACCGACGCTAGATCGAGATCCTTGAACTGCTTGGCGGTCGCGGCTCGGTCCCGGACCGCGGCCACGGTGGAGACAAAGCACTGTTGCCGCTGCTCGGTCGGCTCTGGCGGAGCGGGCGGGCGCGCATCGGGCAATAGCGAGTCATCGACCAATGGCGGAGTCACGGCACCGGCGATGGGCGGAACCCACACCGAGACTGTCGTCAGCAAGATCGCTCCGGCGATCCGTGCTCGCCGCGGTACACGACCCGTCATGTCAGGCTCAAGCCGCGGACGATGCCGAACATATCGCCGACCCAACAGGCCAGCGGTACTACCGCGGCGAGTGCGAGGTAGTCCAGAAGCTCTACGCTTCGCCGCGCCACCGGACTCAATCGTGCGGCGAAATCCGTGTGGGTCAGGCACAGGGCGCCGACTCCGAGTACGACCGCGATCAGACAGGCCCAGTGGGCATGTCGCGGTGCCGAAAGTACAGCCAACACGAAAGTTACTGACGCACTGACCATTCCACCTCCGAAGACGACAGCGGATCGTACGATTCCTTTCTCCTGGCGCACCCGCAGAAGCAGCACCACGGAGACGACAGCGGTCAGGGCGACCCCACTCAGGGCACGCTCATCGCGTTGGCCCGCCGCGACCAAAACTGCACCCAACGCAGCGGACGCCGAGAAACCGGCCAGTAGTCCCGTCAACGTCTCGTGGCCGCATACCGCTCTGGAGGCACGGACGTCGGCAGGCAAGCTGTCGTCGCTTGGCCGGTCCGTCGCGCTGGGCATCGTCGGCGACAAACCCGCCAAGACGATCGACAGCTTGGCCGCCACACCCAGCATGGCGAGTGACGCGGCGGCCAACCCCGCGCCCACTGCTTCCGCCGGTCCTGGCCAAAGAGCCACGCCCGCCGCGGCGATCGCTGCCATTGTCGAGAACGTTGCGATGGCGGTGAAGCATGTTGTCCCGCGGGACGTGAGATGGAGCAACACGATCGACACGGCGGAGCAGACGGCCGCTGCCAGAAAGAGATTCGGCGGTGCGGGGCCGTCGGGTACCGCCAGGAAGCCGGTCACCGCAGCGAACGCTGAAGCGGTGATGCCCAGGGTCAACGACGGCAGCGGTTCAGGGTCGACGCGGCCCGCCACGATCGACCCCACGGTCGCCGCAACGGCCACTATTGCCGCGATGATGGCGTAGTGGTTCGTCGGCGAGACGCCGGACCAGACGAACACGATCGCGGCCAAGCCCGCAGCGAACAAGCACGCAGCGGCGCCCATGCACCGTGTCATCTGGTCGTCACGGTCAGCCGAGGCCGATGCAGTGATCACCGCGTGGCACAGGTCGTCGAACGCGGCCTCGGTTATCTGTGTCCGAGCGGTAGTGAGCAGCAGGATTTCACCGTCGCGAACACCGTTCTCGTGCAGTGTCATCGAATCGTCGAGCACTGAGCCGTCGAGGCGTGACATCGTCCAATGCCGGGTGATGCCATCGGTGGGGTCTACGGTTCGGCGACCGACGATGTCGACGACGCACGGAAGCAATTCCGCGAGCTCGGTTCGCGTCGGCAAGGCAAGATCAACCGCGACCGAGCCGTCATTGCGATGGGTCTGCACCGTCACCCGACACAGGTCCAATACCGTCATGTAAACCCCCGCGAATCACCGTAACCACGTCCAGGGTTAGGGATGCGCGGCAATTTTCTCCAGCTGTGAATGGGGAACGAGATCGGGTGCCGGCCCGTCTATCTCCTGATGGAGTTCTGGATCGAGCCTCGGCTGACAGCGCCGCCGATGGCCGAGGGGGAAGTCGTTGTGCATGCGCCTCCGGATGTGGCGCGAGACGTGCCCGCCAATCCGCTCTCCAAGTTGTTGCCTGTGGCCATGGTCGTCGCCACGGTGGGGATGATGGTCATCTACTTCACATCCGGCGGAACTGCGATGCGGAGTCCGATGTTCATGTTCTTTCCGGCGATGATGCTCGTTTCGCTTCTTGGGACGGTGGCCTTTGGAGCGCGCCGCAGTCGGACCGCAGAGATCAACCAAGACCGCCGCGAGTACCTGCGTTACCTCGAATCATTAGAGCACGCGATCTCGAAGACTCATGATGCCCAACGTGTTTCACTGGCCTGGAACCATCCCGAGCCTGACTCACTATGGACATTGGTCGGCGGCAGGCGGATGTGGGAGCGTCGGCCTGAAGACCCCGATTTCGGGCATGTCCGAGTCGGGCTGGGTACGCAGTGCCTGTCCTCCAGGCTGGTCTCACCCGAACTCGGACCGGTTGAGGAGCTGGACCCTGTCACCTCGATGGAATTGCGGAGGCTGATCCGCAACCGGTCGGTGGTGCCCAATGTACCCATAGCGCTGGCACTCAATGGGTTCGCTGCGGTCACCGTGCGGGGCGACTCAGCCGCCGCCCGGGACCTGCTGCGGGCAGTGACATCTCAGCTCGCGGTGCTGCACAGCCCCAATCATCTGCGCATCATGGCTGTCGTTGATCCGCTTACCGCCTGTTACTGGGACTGGTTGAAATGGCTGCCACATCATCAACATCGGCACGCCGTCGACGACGGTGGACCGGCACGCATGACCCACGACAGCCTCGCATCCGCCGAAACTGCGCTTGCCGGCCGTGACGGAGCCCACGTGGTCTTGCTCGTTGACGGCGGGCTGATTACTGGCAGCGAAGGGATTTTCCGTCAAGGTGGCCTTGCCGATGTGACCGTCCTGGAGGTGGGGACAGCCTGCGACGAGGTGGCTGCCCGGATCGGCTTGCGCTTGGTCATCAGCGACGACGGTCTGGCGGCACGAAGTGACATCGGCGACGAGGTGTTCGCGCGCCCCGACACGATGGCGCCAGGACGGGCGCTGGCCTGTGCCCGCCGGTTGGCTCCGTTCCGGCCCGCCGCCACATCGACCGACGGCGCGGTGGGTATTTCGCCGGGAGTCACCTGGACGGAGTTGATGGGCATCGCCGATGTCGACGAAGCCGATCCCTCGGTGCTTTGGCGTGCTCGTGAAGCCAGACAAAGATTGCGTGTTCCGATCGGCGTTTCCGAGCAAGGCCTGCCGGTTGAACTCGACATCAAGGAGGCAGCCGCGAACGGTATGGGGCCACACGGGCTATGCATCGGCGCAACGGGTTCCGGTAAGTCGGAGTTCCTCCGCACGCTGATTCTGGGGATGATCACCGTGCATCCGCCCGAAACCCTGAACCTGGTCCTCGTCGACTTCAAAGGCGGTGCCACCTTCCTCGGGCTCGAGCGCGCTCCGCACGTGGCCGCGGTGATCACCAACCTGGCCGACGAGGCTCATCTCGTGGCGCGGATGAAGGATGCGCTCGCCGGCGAGATGAACCGGCGCCAGGAGCTACTCAGGGTTGCCGGGAATTTCGCCAATGTCGGCGACTATGACCGGGCGCGCGCCAGGGGAACGGTGCTTGCGCCGCTGCCGGTGCTGTTCATCGTGGTCGACGAATTCTCGGAACTGCTCACCCAGCAACCCGACTTCACCGAGCTGTTTGTCGCGATCGGTCGGCTTGGGCGCTCGCTCGGCATGCATCTCTTGCTCGCGAGTCAACGTCTGGACGAGGGGAGGCTTCGTGGGCTGGAATCCCATCTGTCCTATCGGATCTGCCTCAAGACCTTCTCGACCAGCGAATCACGGTCGGTCCTCGGAGTGCCCGATGCATACCACCTGCCAAGCGCACCCGGTGCGGCCTATCTGAAGACCGGTTCGGGTGAGCCGCTGCGTTTTCAAACGGCTTTCGTCTCCGAGCCGTACAAAAGTTCCGCAACCCGTTCCGCCGAGTTGGTTCCACCACCGACTCCGCGGCTGTTCACCGCGGCGCCAATGGGCATTACCAAGCTTCGAGCCGAGCCGGGGACCGTGTACACCCTTGCCTCCCGCCGAACCGTACTCGACACGGTCCTCGATCGTCTCGAGGGTCGCGGATCGCCTGCTCACCAAGTGTGGCTGCCTCCGCTGACCGATTCGCCCACGCTGGATGCTGTGCTGCAGCGGGCCGGAACTCGTGTTCCGTTGACCGTGCCAATCGGCCTAGTGGATCGACCTTCCGAGCAGCGTCGGGACTTGTTGGTCGCTCAACTGGACGGCGCGGCAGGCAATGTCGCCGTCGTGGGCGGCCCGCGGTCAGGTAAGTCGAACGCACTGCTGACGTTAGTCGTGGCATTGGCCGAGACGCACGATCCCCGCGATGTGCAGGTCTATTGTCTTGACTTCGGCGGCGGCTCGCTGTCGTCGCTGCTATCGCTGCCGCACGTCGGATCGGTAGCAGGCCGACACGATGCGGACCTCGTCCGGCGCACTGTCGCGCAGTTTGAGTCGCTCCTGCGAGCGAGGGAGGCGCGGCGTAGCTCGGGCGATTCAACTGCCCCCGTCGACACGTACGGTGACGTGTTCCTCGTCATCGACGGCTGGGCCACCATTCGTCAGGGGTTCGACGCCCTGGAATCATCGATCACCGCGCTCGCGGCCCAAGGGCTTTCGTACGGCATCCATGTCGTCCTCGCCGCCTCGCGGTGGGCCGAGATCCGGCCGGCGCTGAAGGACCAGATCGGCACCCGTATCGAACTACGGCTGGGCGATCCGGCGGAGTCCGAAATGGACCGCAAACGGGCACGGCAACTTGCCCAGAGCCCACCCGGTCGCGGGATTACCCGTGACGGTAGCGAGCTGGTGATCGCCCTGCCCCAATTGGATGCTGCAAGCGCCGATCGACTGAGGACGCGATATGCAGGGCGCGTCGCGCTGCCCGTCCGGCTCCTACCGACACGGGTGTCTCACGATGAATTGATCGCCGCAGCCACTGAGCCGCGCTCGGTGACTCAGGTTCTGTTGGGCACTGGGGAGACCGAGTTACGTCCCGTCGCTGTCGATTTCGCGGCAGAATCCCATCTCGTCGTATTGGGGGAGGGCGAGTGTGGCAAGACCACAACCTTGCGGACACTGTGCCGTGAGATCGTCCGCACGAACACCGCGAACTCCGCTCAGTTGTTCATCATCGATTTCCGCCGGACACTGCTCGGCGTTGTGGAGTCCGACCACCTCGCGGGATACACGCCGTCGGCCGCGGCGCTGACATCGCAATTGGCCGGCCTGTTGGAACGTCTGCAGTCGCGGATGCCTGGCGCGGACGTCAGCCAGCAGCAGTTGCGGACCCGGTCGTGGTGGTCCGGTCCGGAGATCTACGTCGTCGTCGACGACTACGACCTGGTGTCAGGAGCAAGCGGCAATAACCCACTCGCGCCATTGCTTGACTTCCTGCCACATGCAAAGGATCTCGGATTGCATGCCGTTGTGGCACGGCGCTCCGGTGGCGCCGCGCGAGCGTTGTTCGATCCCGTCCTGGCTCGGCTGCGCGATCTCGGGTGCATGGGCCTGATGATGAGCGCCAGCCCGGACGAGGGTGTGCTGCTCGGCTCGGTTCGGCCGTCGCCACTGCCACCGGGTCGGGGAACGCTGGTCACCCGCTCGCACGCCGATCAGGTCATCCAGGTTGCCTGGAGCGACCCGGAGTGACGGCATGCGTCGTCGAGGTGGGGCCAGGAACGATCCGCGGGCCGTGCGACGTGGCCCAGCATTTGGTGTCGACGGCGCTTGAGTGCATCGACGATGAGATCGCGTTTCTCGATGAGCAGCCCGTCGCGGTGGCGGCGGTGTGGCGTGAAGTGTTCCGCTCGGTGCTGCCGGACTGCGTCGAAACCGCTGTCCTGGTCTGCCCGACATGGTGGCCGTCGCCACGAGTCGAACGAGTGCAAGAGGCCGCAGCCGCCACTTCGACGAATATCGTTGTGCTGCAACGGACCCAGGTGCTTGCCGACAGTGCGCCCGGCACGCCGACGGTCGTCGAGATTGCGCCCGAGTTCGTCGCGGTCTCGCGGGCAGGCTGTGTGCTCATGGCTGAGCCACGCCTCGGGGACTCCGCAGAGGTCGCCAGAACGGTGGCGGATGGTGTCGATGCGACCAGCGCGGTGCTGGTGGATGCGCCAGTCGGCGTCGACGGTGCGCTCGCCCTGGCCGGAGCCATTGTCGCATGTCTTCGTACCAGGCGCGTTGCGGTGACGATGGTTCACCAGGACCGCGTGCTGTCTGCAGTGCGGGATCGGCCGACGCCGCCGACACGGAGCATCGAGTCGCCTAGGCGGAGATGGCCGGGGGTGGCTGTGCTGGCCGCCGTCGCTGCATCGGTGGCACTGCTGTGCGTCGGCGTCGCCGTTAGGTCCGACGTGAATGGGCCTCCGTCGACCGAAATGCCGATGACACTTTTGGTCGAGGGCCGGGTGGCGGCGAAGGTTCCGGCCCAGTGGGTGGTGCGGCGCATCACGTCAGGGCCGGGCTCTGCTCGGGTGCAGGTGATGGCGCCAGATGGCGCGACCGCAGTCTTGATAACGCAGTCTCAGGTGCGCAAGGGCGAGTCGATGTCCGGGACGGCGGCGACGCTGCGCAGGGCTCTCGACGACCAGCAGGCTCGGCGTGTTCGTCCAGTTCAATCCGGACGACCGCCGGGCCGATCGACCCGCTGCCACATATCGGGAACTCCGCGATGGACGCCAGATCGACTGGGCGGTGTTCGTCGACGACACCGTGCGGATCGCCATCGGTTGCCAAAGCGCGCCGGGCAGCGAGGATGCGGTGCGGTACGTCTGCGAGGAGGCCATTCGGTCGGCGCACGCAGTTATCTGACTCCACGGAACCAAACGGGTATCAACGCCGTCGAAAACACAACGCGATCGGAAAACACGGAAAGGAATTCGATGACGACACCCGCAGGCGGATCGCTCAACACCGATTTCGATCTCATGACAGCTGTCGCCGGCAAGATCGACGCCCGGAACGAGGAGATTCGGGCGATGCTGCAGTCATTCATCGGACGGATGACCAGCGTGCCACCGTCGGTGTGGGGAGGCGTCGCGGCATCGCGATTCAGGGATGTCGTGGACCGGTGGAACGCCGAGTCAACGAAACTGCATTTCGCCTTGCAGGAAATCGCCGAGACCATGCGCTTCAACGAGCGAGCGCTGCGCGAGGCAGCCGAGAGCCATTCGCATCAAATCGGCGCCGTCGGCACCAACATCTAAGGAGACTCACCATGGAACCCATTCTCTCCTACAACTTCGACGAGATCGAGTACACGGTCCGACAGGAGATACACACCACCTCTACGCGGCTCAACGCGGCGCTCGATGACCTACGGGCCCAAATCGCTCCGCTGCAACAGATCTGGACCCGTGAGGCAGCCGAGGCGTATCGGGTCGAGCAGGCCAAGTGGGACCAGGCGGCGGGTGCGCTGAACGAGATCTTGTTCAGCCTCGGCAACGCGGTCCGCGATGGTGCGGACGACGTCGCGACCACCGACCGCAGCGCCGCCAACGCCTGGGGCGCCTAGCGCCGCCACAGACTCTGTGCGGTCCCGCTGGTAGGGGAGACCACGGGACCGCACAGTTCTGTCTGCGGTGCTTAGGAGTTCAACTCGACGCGCTAAGGGCCGACGAGGAAGGCGTCGAGCGGCTCCTGGCGGCCGCGCAGGTCGAGTGTGCGTAGCGCCGCGTTGCCTACCAAGTCGTCGGCGACACCTCGTGCGACAAGCAATTCGCCGCCGGCGGCGTGCTGCTGCATCCGCGCCGCGACGTTGACTGTGTCACCGAGTGCGGTGAAGTCCATCACCGCGGCGCCGACATTGCCGATATAGGCGATGCCCGCGTTGACGGCGGCACCCAATTCGATCCAGGGTGGCTCGGCCGTGCCGTAGCCCACCGCGCGCATCAGGTCGATCCCGGCCTCCACCGCTCGCCTGCGATAGTCGGGCCCGCTGATGCCGCGGACGAAGAACGCCATCACTTCATCCCCGACGAGCTTGTCGATGATGGCGTCGTGGCGCAGCAGGGTGCGGGTCGCCACGCCGTAGAAGCGGTTCAGCAGGGTGGCGAAATCGGCAGCACTTGCCCGTTCGGCGAAGGCCGTGGAACCGCGAACATCGGCGAACAACACCGCGACGTCCACTTCGGCTCCGCCTGCGGGAAGCGCATCGCAGCAGCGCGTGCACAGGTTGGGGTTCTTGCGTGACGGGTTGAATCCCGCCGCGGCCAGAACACGGCCGGCGACGCCGCCGAACGGGTTGTTGCAGACCTTGCATCGCGGCTCCGAGGGCAGATAGCGATACACCCGCCGCGCTCTGACCAGCGGTGCATGCCCCTCGGTCAGCAGCTTGGTGCCACTTCTCCGATGTGGCCCGGTCGCTGCGTTCTGCGGTGGCAACCGCGCGCTCTTCGATGATCATGTGCCCATGCTTGCCCGCGCCGGCGCCGTCGCGCATGGGGCATTCGCCTCAAGTTCCTTCTCGCACGCATGCGGCGGCGATACATAAACCGATGTCAGTTCAACCGCGAGAACGGCGAGCAGGCCGAGAGTGCGGTGCAACGATCTGACGGTCTTGCGCAAATGGTGATCGGACTCCATTGGATAGTTCATGTCACTGCCCAGCCTTCGCACCCGAGTTGAGGCCGTATGGGATCAACGTAGGTCTGATGGCTCGAACTGGCTGCGACCACGAGCGGGCAATCGCCGCTTGGCGGCGGCGGCTGTTGCGGCAAGCCGTGAAAGGAAGCCCAGAGGAGTGCGCTCGTGGAGATGGCGGTGAGAAGCGCCCACTTCAAGACAGCAAGGAAGAAGGATAATGGCATTGTGGCTCCTGGTATACGACTCAGTGGGCCCGTACGGTCAGCGAAGCCTGATACCTACGCATCCCGTCGATCCAGCGGTCGTGGTCATCGCATTTCTTCCGGTACCTGTCACGCACTTCGGGATGCGGTAACACCAGGAAATCGCCTCTACGGCAGGCATCTACGGTCGACTTCGCGACTCGCTCCGGCGAAATGACCTCCGCCGCGGTCATGATGGCTCGGGCGGCGAGTTGTTCTGTGGCGTCGGACGATTGGCGAGTTGAACTCAGCAGCTCGGTGTCGACACCCATTGGACACACGCAGCTGACGCCAATCCCTTGGTCGCCGTATGTGATGGCCAGCCATTCGGCGAAGCCGACGGCGGCATGCTTGGTCGCGGCGTATGCAGCGCCGCCGATGTGTGTCAACAACCCGGCGGCGGAGGCGACGCTGACGAAGTAGCCGTGGCCGCTGCGGATCCAGCCGGGCACAAGCTGTGCCGCCGCCCGGACATGGGCACTCAGGTTCACGGCAATGGTCCGATCCCAATCTCCTTCGCCGGTACCCAGACCGGGAGGGCCAATGACACCGGCGTTGGCGACGTAGATGTCGACCGCGCCGAAATCGGTGTGCGCGAGATCGATCAGGGTGCGGATGCCGGTGGTGGAACTGGCGTTCGCATGCGCGGCCACCGCGACATGTCCGCGCGCACATATCCGGTCAGCCGTTTGGCTGGCGGCCTTCGCATCGATATCGCCGACGACAACCCGGGCCCCGGCCGCAGCGAATTCCTTGGCGAGCGCCCTGCCGATGCCGGACCCGCCTCCCGTGACGATGCACGTACTCCCGTCAACCTTCATGGTCGTCGACGACATCTAGACCGCCACCTTTGTGCGCGGATCGCGGCCGAAGCCACGCTCCTGCGCCAGGTCAGCCAGCTCGGCTTGCAGCTGCTTGCGCGCGCGGTAGAGCCGCGACATCACGGTCCCAACCGGGATGTCCATGATCTGGGCAATCTCCTTATAGCGGAGCCCATCGACGCACGCATAGTGGACAACCTTGCGAAGATCCTCACGCAACGTCTCCATCGCTTCGGCTATTTGGCTGTCCCGCAGCCCATCCAGCGCTTCCACCTCGGCCGAGCGCAGACCGATCGAGCCGCTCGACGCCTGCCGCGCGTGGGCGGCCAGTTGGGTATCGCTGATGTCGCCGCTGAGGAACTCCTGGGGTCGTCGCTGCGTGTAGTGATAGCCGTTGACCCAGGTGTTGTACATGATGCGAAACAGCCACGCCTTGAGGTATGTGCCAGGGCAGAACGTTCGGAATCGGGCGTAGGCCTTCAGCATCGTTTCCTGGATCAGATCTTCGGCGTCTGCTCGGGTACGCGTCATTCGCCGTGCGCCGCCGAACAGCTGGGGAATCAGCGGAACCACGTCCCGCTCGAACCGGGCAGCCAGCTCCTGGTCGCTTCCAATGACTTCGTCGTTCAAGGTCGGCTCTCCGTTCGTTGTGGTGTCGTCGGCCAGTCGTTTTCGAGTTAGCTGAGTTGTGGTGCGGACATTTGGTGACGGCGCACACACGTCGGCCGGTGATGTCCCGGCGAAATTGCGTGCGCGTAACGCCGCGACGAATACGTCCGGTGAGCTGGTGTCGACTGTGGTGATCGGCGGAGCACGATTCACGTCGTTCTGAGCTGGTGAAATAGTGGCGGCGTTGGGCATGACACCGAAGGTACGGAGGGACCCCCTCCGCTACACCACCCGCCGGTGAGGGGATTAGAGGGTGGGGTGGGTGGGTTTATCATGACCGTGATGGGCATGGCGGAACCCCTGGAGCGCGCGGCCGAGTTGAAAGCGCTTTCTGCGTTGCTGGCGGCGGCGCGAGAGGGCCGTGGCCAGGTCTGCGTGATCGAGGGGCCTAGCGGTGTAGGCAAGTCGCGACTTCTCGATGCGTGCGCGGATTCGGCGGCGGCGCTTGGCATGTCGGTCCTTCGGGCCCGCTGCAGTGAATTGACACGTGATTATCCGTTCGGGGTGGCACGTAGCCTGTTCGAACCTGGCCTGATCCGCGGCGGACAGGAATTGCGGGACGAGTTGGTGCGTGGGCCCGCGGGACTCGCCAAACCGGTTTTCGAGCAGGGAGAATCAGCTACCGACGAGTTCGCGGTCATCTACGGGCTCTACTGGTTGACGGTCAACCTGGCCGAGCAACAACCGATGGTGATTCTGCTCGACGATGCGCCATGGGCCGACGACTTCACGTTGCGCTTCCTGGCCTACCTCGCCGAACGCGTCGAGGACGTGCCCGTCGCCGTGGTGGTGGCGATCCGCTCTGGAGATCCGGGCGCCGAGTCGCAGCTGATCGGTGACCTGTGGCAAGCGGCTACGGTGCGGCCGGTTCGTCCAGCCGAACTCAGCGAGTCCGCTGTCGCGGAGCTGCTCGTCGCTTCGCTTCCAGTGCACGTCCACACGATCGACCCAGAGCTTGTGCACACCGTGAGCCGTGAAACCGGTGGCAACCCATTGTTTGTGGTCGCCGTGGCCGACGCGATACGGCGCAGGCGAGGACGTTGGGATCACCACTCCGGCATCGATGCGCCGACACGTCGTTCGAAGAATGGCCCGGCTTCGATCCACCCGCGCGTGCACTTTCGAAAGCAGCGGCCGTCCTGGGAGACGACTCAGCAATAGGCGACGTCATTCGATTGGCCGATCTCGGCCAAGATGTCGGCTCAATCGGAGCCGCGGAACTAGTACAGGCGAATATTCTCGCTTCCACCGATCCGATCATGTTCGCGCACAGGATCATTCGGACCGCGATCTACAGCGTGTTGGAGCCCGCCGAGCGGCTCACGCTCCATTCTCGATCGGCGAAACTCTTGGCGGACCGCCGATCGGAGCCCGAGGCGGTCGCTGAACACCTCATGAAATCTGGGGCGATCGACGGAACATGGGCGGTCGGCGCGTTGCACGACGCTGGCCGCGCCGCTACTCGAAAGGGGGCGCCTGCCGCGGCAATGCGCTATCTGCGACACGCTTTCGAGGCTTCCGATGCCAACACGGTGCCGCCGAGGTTGCTCATCGATCTCGGCCTGGCCGAGGCCGC
Organism: uncultured Actinomycetota bacterium; assembly: GCA_963800125.1. GTDB lineage: Bacteria > Actinomycetota > Actinomycetes > Mycobacteriales > Mycobacteriaceae > Mycobacterium. Next base: position 91,381 of record CAWDAC010000058.1, read on the forward strand.
GGCCGGCGAGCCGACATCGCTGGATCGCTTCGCGCAAGCGTTGGAGATGGTGACGGAACCTGACGAACGTGTGGATGCCCTGTACTCCCTCGGACAAACACTGCATGCGATCGGGCGTTACCCCGAGGCCACCGCCGCGTTTCGTCGTGGCGCGGCCCTTGTCGAGGACGACACTCAGGCGTGGTTGCGCTTTCAGGGCGCAGCCGCAAGCGCTGAGTTCTTTGTCACCACGCCGGCACAACGAATGCAACCCGAGATCATCCGTCCCGACGACCTTGCGAACGGATCGGGCACTCGCGTCGTGCTCGCGGTGAAGTCTCTGCAAGAAGCGGTGTCCGTGCCCCCAGCGCAATGGGCGGGGGACTTGGCCATGCGTGCTCTCGGTGATGGGGCGCTGCTTGCCGAGCAGACATCACAGGGGCCCAGTGTCAATCTCGCCGTGCAAGCCCTGCTGTACGCGGGCCGACTCAGCGAGGCACAGGATGCCGCCGATGCGGCGGTGCGTGACGCCCGTGAACGGGGCGCGTTGTTGGCGCATGTAGAGGCGAGCTATGTGCGGGCACTGGTCCTCTACGCCCGCGGCCGGATCGCTGAAGCGGCCGCCGACGCACAAGCTGCGCTCGACGGCTTGGACTGGCGCTGGCACGACCATCGCCAGCGTGCTGTCGCCATACTGCTGCACTGCATGGTGGAGCGCGACGAACTCGACGAGGCGGCGAGCCTCATCGAGCGTGCTGATCTAGAACTTCCCGTGCCGGTGGCCCCAGGCATATTCGCATTGCTGTATCTGGCGCGCGGGCGAGTGCATCTTGGTCTGCGAAATTACGACACTGCGCGTCAAGAGGTCGAGGCGGCGGCGAACGCGGTCGCGGACTATGGGCCCGTCAACCCGGCCGCGTTTCCGTGGCGATCTCTCGCCGGAGTGATCGCGTACTTCTCCGGCGAGCATGAGCGCGCGCGCAGCCTGATCGACGAAGAGGTTGCGTTGGCCGAACTATTCGATGTGCCAATCGGGTTGGGTATTGCGCTGCGACGTCGTGCTATTACCGAGACCGGAAACCAAGCGCTCGAGACGTTGCGGCAGGCGGTCGCCGCCCTGGAGGGCACCGAGGCACGACTCGAGCTCGCGCGGACGCATGCCGCGCTCGGGAGTGCGCTGCGGCGCGGGGGCCAGCGATTGAGTGCGCGAGACCATTTACAGAAGGGCCTCGATCTGGCGCACCGAGGTGGCGCAACCGGCGTCGAAACTCAGCTTCGGGAAGAGTTGACGGCGGCCGGTGGGCGGCCCCGCCGGTCCGCGGTCACCGGCGTTGAGTCGCTGACCCCGACCGAACTCAGGGTGGCGGAGCTGGCAGCAGAAGGCCTGTCCAACCGTCAGGTCGCCGAGTTGATCTTTGTGTCGCGCAACACGATCGCTTGGCATCTGCGCAACGTCTTCCGCAAACTGCAGGTCGAGTCGCGCGAACAGATCGGCCAGATTCTCCAGGTCTAGTCCGCCCCGGGGACTGAATATTTTCGCTTCCCGGCGGTTTGTGCGTGTGAAGCGCATAGACGGGAGAACCATGGATCAGGAACAGGTAGTCATCATTGGTGCGGGACCGGCTGGCATTGCCGCAGCAGTGAGCCTCGCCGAGCTCGGCGTTCGCTCGGTGATCATTGACCGCGAGACTCAGGTGGCTTCGTCCTGGCGTGGCCGCTACGAACGGCTCAAACTCGATACAAACAAGTGGTTTTCGTGTCTACCCGACCGTCCGTACCCAAAGGGAACGCCGATCTTCCCGACGCGTGTTCAGGTAGCGGACTACTACGACCGGCATGCGCAAATGGTTGGTGTCGTGCATCGGCTGAATACGGCGGTCACGCGCATCGACCCGCTCGACGACGGTGGTTGGCAGGTGCAAACGTCCGGTGGGAACATTGCGGCGCGTCACGTGGTGGTCGCGACCGGTCGGGCGCACACGCCCGTCATTCCAGAGTGGCCCGGTTTGGAGACCTTCGCGGGCGAATTCCTGCACTCATCGACATACCGCAACGCGGTTCCCTACGTCGGGAAGCGGGTGTTGGTTGTCGGTACGGGCGCGTCGGGATTGGATATCGCTCACGATCTGGCTGCGGGCGGGGCTGCCAAGGTGTGGCTGGCCGTCCGCACGCCGCCAAACATCCTGTTGCGCAGTCTGTCCGGCGGACTCCCCGGCGACGTGGTCCTTCGTCCGTTGTTTCACCTGTCGCCGAGCGTGGCCGACACGATCCTTCTAATTTTGCGGTCGCTTAGTCTCGGCGATCTCTCCGAATTCGGGCTGCCCATGCCTGAGGAGGGTGCCTTCGCCGCAGCTCACCGGCGCGCCATCTCGCCGACCATCATCGACATGGATGTGATCGACGCGATCAGGCACGGCGAGATCGAGGTGGTCCAAACCGTCGCGTCCGTTCACCCCACCGGCGTATCGCTCGTGGATGGAACTCTGGTCCAGCCTGAGGTGGTGATCGCCGCGACCGGCTACCGATCTGGGCTCGAATCAATGGTCGGCCATCTGGATGTTCTCGACGAGCACGGTTTCCCGCGGATCATGGCGCCGAATCCGGCAAGCAATGGACTCTGGTTCATCGGGTATCAGCTGGGGCCAACGCTGCTGGGTATTGCGGGTGAGCAGTCACGACCGCTTGCCCGCATGATCGCCAACGACATTGCAGCGCAACCGAAGCCAGAGGACCGATCGGCTCGAACAGCCGAAACGGAGGAATCGAAATGGTGAATGTGCATGGATCGACCGCCGTGGTGACCGGAGGGCAGCGGGGTCTTGGCAAGGCGCTAGTTGATGAGCTGATCAAGCGCGGAGCCTTCCAGGTGTACGCCACGGCGCGCACGCCCAAGAAGAGCAACGACCCGCGAGTGGTCAGCGTCACCCTCGACGTACAGAGTGCCAAATCGACTGCAGCCCTGGCTGAAATCGCGTCCGATGCCACGATCGTCTTCAACAACGCCGGAATCAGCGGTGGGCGACCGTCATTGCTGAAGAGCGAGTTCCGCGACATCCGGGCGGTCTTCGAAACCAATTACTTCGGGGCACTGCGGGTCGCTCGTGCGTTCGCGCCGGTGCTGGCCCGCAACGGTGGCGGGGCACTCGTAGACATCCACTCGGTGTTGTCGTGGGTGGCCGGCAAAGGCGCGTACGGCGACTCCAAGGCCGCCCTCTGGTCGGCGACCAACTCGCTGCGCATGGAGCTGGAGCCGCAGAAGACATTGGTGACCGGAGTCCACGTCGGTTACATCGACACCGACATGGTGCGGTCACTCGACGTCCCGAAGATCACTCCCCAGCAGGCGGCTGCTGCGATCCTCGACGGAATACAGGACGGCCAAACGGAAGTTCTGGTTGACGAATTCACCCGCCAGTTCAAAGCCGCACTCTCGGGGCCAGTTGAAGGACTGCAGCTGCGTTGAGCGATGCTGATCGCCCTCAAACGTCGGTGGGACCCCGATACCGTCTTCACGGCGACAACGCTGCCTGCCCGCTGACTCTCTCTCCAGTGCGGCGTGTATGAAATTGCTTTGACGGTGTGGTTGGGATACTTGTGCATGCGCATTGCTCCGCTGGGATTGCGTGACGGAGACCCGGGAGATGTTGGTGTCGTTAGCACGATCCTCGACGGTGATGGCCGGGTTGGCTCAGCGGGTGCGGATTGTGTTGCTCGCCGCTGATGGTGTGTCGAACACCGAGATCGCTTCTCGCACAGGGGTGCTTGGCTACAACCCCCAAACGCTCAAAGGCATACGCCGAGGCATCTGCGGCGACCTACGGCGGGTGCGTCGCCCGCAATCTCGACTGAATAAGGGAAGTCCTCGTGCAGTTGTAAAGGATGTGACCGTCTCACACTGGATTCCCGATGGCGCGGGCCCGCCGCTGCTAGTCGGCGCTACGGTCGGTAGCCGGCTGCGTGAGGTCGCCGCCGAAGTGCCTGATCGAGTTGCTCTAGTGGAGGGCTTACCGACGGCGGAGCGACGGCGCTGGACGTATGCCGAGCTACTCGCCGACGCCGAGCGCTGCGCCCGATACCTTCTGCAGCACTTCGACCCGGGTGAACGTGTCGCAGTCTGGGCGCACAACTTGCCTGAGTGGGTGTTGCTCGAGTACGGCGCTGCCCTGGCCGGGTTGACCCTTGTGACGGTTAATCCAAGCCTGCAGCCAGCTGAGGCAAGATACGTCCTGGGGGCCTCGCGGGCGGCCGGGTTGTTCCTTGTGCCGGAGGTCCGGGGCAATCCCCTAGCGGCGCACGCCAAGACAATACGTGCGGAGCTGCCGGAGCTGCGCCTCGTGCTGCGCCTCGATCTGCTCGACGAGCTGATGGCTGCCAGCACCGTCCGTCGCGACGTCACGCTTCCGGTCGTCAGCCCTGACGACCCGGTGCAGATCCAGTACACGAGCGGCACAACTGGTTTCCCCAAAGGGGTAGTGTTGCGCCACGGCAGCGTCGTCAACAATGCCCGGCTGTGGGCTGACCGCATGGAGAGTCCCGACGGCGCCGGTTGGCTGCAGCCGACTCCTCTCTTTCACACGAGTGGGTGCGTGATGGGGGTGCTCGGCGCACTCGACAAACGGGCCAAGCTTGTGCTGATGCCGATGTTCGAGCCTGGCCTGTTTCTCGAGCTGATCGAGCTCGAGCGGCCATGGTTCGCCGGCGGCGTTCCGACGATGCTGGTCGCCGCGATGGATCACCCGGACGTATCGCGCCGCGACCTGTCTTCATGGCGGTCGACGGTGTCGGGCGGTGCCGCGGTGCCTGAAGCGCTGGTACGTCGGATCGAGGAGGAACTCGGCGTCAATTTCACGATCGTCTACGGGCAGACGGAGTGCTCGCCTGTGCTCACGAGCACCTCGCCGTCGGACAGCTCCGAGGACAAGGGGCTGACTGTCGGTCCACCGCTGCCGCAGACCGAGGTACGCATCGTCGATCCGGTGTCGCTTGAGACAGTGCCCATCGGCACGTCCGGGGAGTTGTGGGCCCGCGGGTATTTCACGATGCTCAGTTACTTCGAGAAGCCCGAGGAGTCGCTCCAGACACTGCGCGCTGACGGATGGCTGCGCACCGGCGACCTGGCGACGATGGATGAGCGGGGTTACTGCCGGATCGTCGGCCGCCTGAAGGACATGATCATCCGGGGAGGTGAGAATCTCTTTCCCGCCGAGATCGAAGAAGTCCTTTACCGCCATCCCGGCGTCGCTGAGGTGGCGGTCGTAGGCCTGCCGGACGATCACTGGGGCGAGGTCATCGGGGCGTTCATCCGGCCGCGCGATCCGAACGCGCTGCCAACGGTCACCGAACTGTGTTCTCACATGCGGGCCCACCTGTCACCGCAGAAGACACCCGCAAAGTGGTATGCCGTGGACAGTTATCCACTTACCGGATCCGGCAAGATCCAGAAGCTCGCCGTCCGCGAGGCGTGGGAACGTGGCGAGCACGCCGGCCTCGAGCTCGGCGATTAGTCGTCACCGCAGCATCTGGTGTGGGACAGGCACAAACTCGACCACGCTGCGCTGCCTACTTGTTTCGGTACATGCGGAATGGTCACCGGGCAGCTTGGGGCGGCCGAGGATCTCGGCGTCGTTGGCCGCTACCCCTCACGCACCTGGGTTGTGGGACGCGTGGAGCCGAGCGGTCGTGGGGTGACCGAGGGGAGGTGGGTTATCCGGGGAGGAGCGGGGTGCTGTCGTCCGGCAGTATCGGGTCACGCCACACATCGCCCGGGGGCGCTGCGTCCGGCCACCGCCCAAACCCCGCCACCGGACCGTCGCGCCCCAGCAGGCTCTTCGATGACGGCGACGTCGTGTCCGCGCCGCTGCAGGGGCGGCCAGGCCATTGAACCCGGCGCGGACGACGATGACGATGGTGTCTTGCGTCAACGGTCGAAACGCTACATGCCAGGTCTAGAGGTCGAAGATGAGCATGGTGCTGGATGCCGTTGCCACGGCATTGCCGCCAGCGTCGGCGGCAACGGCTTCGCCGAAGCCGACGCGTGAGCCCGCCTTAACGACGGTGCCGGTTGCGGTGAGCGGACCCGTGTCGGGGTGAATCATCTTGAGGTGGTTGATCTTGATCTCGATGGACGTCATGCCTTTGCCCTCCGGCAGTGTGCTGTACAGCGCGCAACCCACCACGGTATCGAGCAGCGTGCAGACAAAACCGCCGTGAATGGTGCCAGTGGCGTTGTACGCCGATTCATCCGGGACGCATGAGACGGTCACGCAAACCGGCTCGACCGCGGTGAATTCCATCTGAAACAGCGCGGAGATGGGCGCTGGGGGAAGGTCGCGGTTCATCCTAGCCGTCAGGTGGTCGATGCCCCGCATCGACAAGCCCTTGGCAGTCACCGGCCCCGGCGCATACCACGTGATCGTGCGGGATCGCGGAAGTCCGAAGGTGTCCCATGTGTCGATCGCGATCGGCTCAGCATTCATGTCTCCTCCTAGCAAGATAAACCGTTGAGCGACGGAAGTTAGTCAAGGATGAGACCGAAATAACAGCCGCGGACGGCAGCGTGCTACCAACGGTGCATGACCCGTTCGACGACCTCTACGCCGGTGATCGGCCAATAGTCGTGAAATCCAATGCGTCACCGCCAGTTTCGTTGGCGGTGGCTTGAGCGTGGCGGACACGATCTCGCCGTGATCGAGCCGACGCGGACGACCTGAGCGGGGCCGGTCGACGAGCCCGCTGATACGGGATTCCGCATACCGAGCCCGCCACGCGATCACGGTGGGACGCGACACCCCTTTGCGAGAAGCGATCTCGGTGTTCGACACACCATCAGCGGCGAGCTACACAATCCGTGCCCGCTGAGTCGACCCGGCCATCACCGTCGAGGATCGTGTTCACGACACCAAACAAATCCCGGTCCTCGTCCCGCAATCCCAGCGGAGCAATGCGCATGCACAGTTATCCCAACCACACCGTCAAAGCAATTCATACGCGCCGCACTAGCACGCTCCGGGGAAGTTCAAGTCGAACGGGTCGGGGACGCACGGCCCCGCAGGTTCCGGATCAGGTGCGGGCGCAGGTGCTTGGGCGGCCGGATCGTGGGCTTCCGAACCGCCGCCTGCGCAATGCACGACCACGGTACGTGCACCCTGGCCCGGGAACTTGGTTGTCAGCTGTGTCAGTGCCACGTCCTCCGCGCCAGTCCAGGTCTGACGAGCCGCGCTTGGGGCGCCAACCCATACCTCTAGCCACCGCTAGGCCATGCAAGTGCCCGTCGGTCAGCACCTTGTGCCACTTTTCCGAAGCGAGCACGTCGCTTCGTTCGGCTGGAGCAACCGCGAGGTCTTCGATGATCATGTGTTCATGCTCGCCCGCACCCGTGTCGTCACGCATGGGGCATATGCCTCAAGTTCTACTGGGCCCTACGAAGGCGTTTTGACCTGCGGTGACGCCCGCCGGTATGCTGCTCGGTTGGCGTGCGGGCACGCCGGGGCCTCGGGTCAATGTCGGTCGCCGAGGGGACTCCAGCCGTGTACGCCTGACCGGCGCCCGGGTCACACCGGGATCCAACCCGAGAGATAGAGAAGGTAAGCGCTATGCCTACGTACACGCCGAAGGCGGGTGACACCACGCGCACGTGGTACGTCATCGACGCCACCGACGTAGTGCTCGGCCGGCTCGCTGTTGCGGTAGCCAATCTGCTGCGCGGCAAGCACAAGCCGACGTTCACGCCGAATGTCGACGGTGGCGACTTCGTCGTCGTCATCAACGCCGACAAGGTCGCCATCAGCGGCGACAAGCTCCAGAACAAGTTCGCCTACCGCCACTCGGGTTTCCCAGGTGGCCTGCGCGCGCGCTCGCTCGGTACCGAGATGCAGCGCCATCCCGACCGCGTCGTCGAGAAGGCGATCGTCGGCATGCTCCCGCACAACAAGCTCAGCCGTCAGATCCAGAAGAAGTTGAAGGTCTACGCCGGGCCGGAGCATCCCCACGCTGCGCAGAAGCCGGTGCCGTACGAGATCAAGCAGGTGAGCCAGTGAGCGAGACGACCGAAACCACTGAAGCCACGGAAGCCCCCGACGCCGAGGCCACCGAGGCTCCTGAGGCGCAGGCTCCTGAGGCCACGGAGGCTCCAGAAGCGACGGAGACCGTGCCGGAGGCGGCCCCCGAGCCGCGCGCGCCGCGGGAACCGGTCGTCCTCGATCGCCCCATCCAGACCGTCGGTCGCCGCAAGGAAGCCGTGGTGCGGGTGCGCCTGGTGCCTGGCACCGGCACCTTCAACCTCGACGGGCGCAGCCTCGAGGCGTACTTCCCCAACAAGGTGCACCAGCAGCTCATCAAGGCCCCGCTGGTGACCGTGGACCGGGTGGACAGCTTCGACATCCACGCCCACCTCGACGGCGGCGGCCCGTCTGGGCAGGCCGGCGCGCTGCGCCTGGCGATCGCTCGGGCGCTGATCCTGGTGCAGCCCGAGGACCGGCCGGCGCTGAAGAAGGCCGGCTTCCTCACCCGCGACCCGCGCGCCATCGAGCGCAAGAAGTACGGACTGAAGAAGGCCCGCAAGGCGCCTCAGTACTCCAAGCGCTGATCCGATCGATCTGACGCCCAGTCCGGCTCGGCCGACTGGGCGTCAGTCGTTTCAGCGGCCGGGGAAATTGCCGATGATCGAGGCCGCCGTGCCTGCCGCGCCCGCCTGCTGGCCGGCGCGTTTGCACTTCATCAACGGGACGCCCTCGCCGGTGGGCTGCGTCGATGCCGATGGTCGCCCAGTTCGGCGTGTCACTTTACGCAGCGACGAGGTTTGCCACCGGTGATCCTCCGTGGGATGGGAGCCGCCTGGCGAGGTCTCGTTCGGGTCCCGTTTCAGCGGCGGCACGAGTGCTGACGTCGGCGGTTGTGGTTTCCGGCGCAATGTGTGAGAAATTTGTCCGCATGGGTCGACTGTTCGGCACCGACGGGGTGCGCGGAGTCGCCAATCGCGATCTGACCGCTGAGCTGGCGCTGGCGCTGGGCTCGGCGGCCGCGCGTCGGCTCGGAAACGCCACGCAGGCGCGCCGCCGGGTGGCCGTGGTGGGCCGCGACCCGCGGGCCAGCGGCGAGATGCTCGAGGCCGCGGTGATCGCCGGGCTGACCAGCGAGGGCGTCGACGCGCTGCGGGTCGGCGTGCTACCGACTCCCGCGGTGGCGTACCTGACCAACGCCTATGACGCCGTTTTCGGCGTGATGATCTCGGCCTCACACAACCCGATGCCCGATAACGGCATCAAGATCTTCGGACCCGGGGGGCACAAGCTCGACGACGCCACCGAGGACCGGATCGAGGAACTCGTCGCCGCGGGGCCGGGCAACCGGCCGGTCGGCGCGGCCATCGGCCGGGTCGTGGACGCGGGTGACGCGCTGGACCGCTACCTACGCCATGTCGGCAAGGCCGTCACGACGCGCCTCGACGAACTCACCGTGGTCGTCGACTGCGCACACGGCGCCGCCTCGGCCGCCGCGCCACGCGCCTACCGGGCCGCCGGGGCCAACGTCATCGCGATCAACGCCGAACCCAACGGGCTGAACATCAACGACGGCTGCGGATCCACGCACATGGAGTCGCTGCAGCAGGCGGTGGTGTCCCACGGCGCCGACCTCGGTCTGGCCCACGACGGCGACGCCGACCGCTGCCTGGCCGTCGACGCCGACGGCTGGGTCGTCGATGGCGACGCCATCATGGTGATCCTGGCGCTGGCGATGCGGGAGGCCGGCGAGCTGGCCTCCAACACCCTGGTCGCGACGGTGATGAGCAACCTCGGGCTGCACCTGGCGATGCGCTCGGCGGGCATCGAGGTCCGCACCACCGGCGTCGGCGACCGCTACGTGTTGGAGGAACTGCGCGCAGGCGAGTACTCGCTCGGCGGCGAACAGTCCGGGCACATCGTCATGCCGGCGCTGGGCACCACCGGCGACGGCATCGTCACCGGGCTACGGCTGATGTCCCGCATCGCGCAGACCCGCACACCGCTGACCACGCTTGCCTCGGCCATGCAGTCGCTGCCGCAGGTTTTGATCAACGTCGAGGTGGACGACAAGGCCACAGTGGCCGACGCGCCGTCGGTGCGCACCGCGGTTGCCGAGGCCGAGGCCGAGCTTGGTGGCACCGGCCGAATCCTGTTGCGGCCCTCGGGAACCGAACAGATGGTGCGGGTGATGGTGGAAGCGGCCGACGAGGACACCGCCCGGCAGCTGGCCATCCGGGTGGCCGAATCGGTCAGCGAGCACCGCTGAAACCGGGTGGAACCCGACGGGTTTCGCCGACGTCCTAGCCAGCGTGGGAGAACCTGACGTCGCGCGTGTCGATGTCGCGGCGGTGCTCGGCGCTGCGCGGCAGTACGAAGCGGTGGCCAACATCGTCGACAACGCGATCCGAACTCATTTGGCCGGCCTGCGATTCGACGGGGCGGTGGCCGGTCGCATGCACACCGCGCGCGGCGACGCGCTGCGCGTCGCCGTCGACGATGTGGCCGACCGGCTGCACCAGTGGGCGCGCGCCGCCACCGAGATCGCCGCCGAACTACGTGCCTGCGCGCATCGCTACGTCGACGTCGATGCTCGCGGTGCCCGGCGGATGGGCTGACCCATGGCTGAAAGGCTCGACGTCGGCGGGCGGCTTGCCGAGGGACGCCCGGCCGTCGACAACGTCGGCGACTACGTCTGGGCCTGTCATCTGCTCGGCTATCAGAATCCCGACCTCACGCTGCACGCCGCGCAGGTACGCGATTGGTACAGCAGCGAGGACGGGTTGGATCTGCGGGCGTTGGACGCGGACCGGGCGGCGTTGGATGCCGTCGCGGCGGCGACCGAGAATGCACGGCAGCTGCAGGAGCAACAGCTCGGTGCGCTGGCCGGGGCGTGGCAGGGTCGCGGCGGCGACGCCTCGCGCGAGTTCCTTCTCCGCCACGGCGAAGCATCCGATGCCGCGGCCGCCGCCGTACGGAAGTCCGTCGACGCGTTCACCGCCCTCCGGGACGACCTGTGGCACACCGTCGACGAAAAGGTCGCCGCCGCGGTGGCGATCGACGACCGCCGTCGGGCCGAACGCGCCGAATGGCTGGCCGCGACGCGGACGGTCACCACAGGAGCGGGAGATCGTGCGGTGGCGAGCGAACTAATCGACCAGCAGGTTAAGCCGTTCGTGGACAACGACATTCGGTCGGACTGGGTGACCGCGATGCAGACCGCGATGGCGGCCGTTGCCGCTGCGTTCGACGCCGCGACCGCCACGCTGACCGGCGAGCCCGCCCCGATGTTCGAGGTGCCCGGTGACCTCGGGTCGCCGGCCATGCCGGGGCCGAGCAGTCCTCCACCCGCCGACACTGCTGGCACCACACCGGCAGCCTGGACGAGCCCGGCCCCCGCAGCGGCACCACCGGCGTTCACCCCGATGGCGGCTCCGACACCGGCGTTTCCCGCCGCCCCAGAACCCGTCGCGACACCGATGCAGGCCGCCCCAACGCCTGCGACCGCTCCCGCCGCGTCCGCGACACCGGCGATGCCGACGATGCCCTCACTCGGCGACCTCGGTGGCGGATTACCCAGCGCCGCAGGCGGACTCACGGGTCTGGGCCAGCAGCTCGCGGACGCGTTCGGTGGCTTGCTGAACCGGCCAGAGGATGCGCTGCCGGATCCACCGGACCTCAACGAAGAGCCCGAAGACGAAGAGCCTGTGCCCGACGACGAAGAGCCCGAAGAAGACCCCGACGATGAAACGGCAGAAGAGACAGACGATCTCGCCGAAACCGAAGAATCGGCCACCGAACCCGACAACACCTGCCCGGACGAACCCGCCGACCAACCGCCACCGGCCGAGCCGACGCCGACGCCACCACCGCCGCAGCCCATCGTGGAACCGCCACCGAGTGCCGAGCCGGTCAGCGGTGAAAGCCCGTGTGAGATCGCCGCCGACGAGCTACCCCAGGCTGGGCCATGACCGCAGGACGACGATAAAGGAAAAGAAAAGGGAAGGAGAAACAACTCCTTCCACCTTCAATATATAGCGCACCGGGGGTCTTGCGGCAAGACCCCGGTCGTGCCGCAGAATCGCTGGCCGAGGCCAGAACTCGCGGAAATGGGGTAGCGAAATGCGTGTGTTGTTGTCGACGTGGGGGTCGCGCGGGGACGTCGAACCGATGCTGGCGCTCGCGGTGCGATTGCAAGAACTCGGCGCGGAGGTGCGCATGTGCGCGCCGCCGGACTTCGCGGAGCAGTTGGCCCGTGTCGGCGTGCCGATGGTCCCGGTTGGCCAGTCGGTGCGCGCGCTGGTGCACGGGGTGAAGCCGTCGTCGCAGGCGGACGCGCCCCGGGTCGCGGCCGACTTGGTCGCCGCGCAGTTCGACACGGTCGCCGCGGCGGCCGAGGGATGTGACGCGTTGGTGGCGACCGGCTTGATGCCGGCCGGCGAGCGGACGATCGCCGAGACACTGGGCATCAGCTATGTCTTAGCGACCTTCATTCCGGCAGTACTACCGTCGCCGCACCAGTCGCCGCTGCCGCGGCCGGGCCGGCCGTTTCCACCGGGTGTGACCGACAACCGGGTGCTGTGGGACGTGGACGCAGAGCGGGTGCAAGCGCTGTACGGCCCGCCGCTCAACACCCACCGGGCGGCGATCGGCCTGCCACCGGTGGACAACGTCCGCGACTATGTCTTCACCGACCGCCCGTGGCTGGCTTCCGACCCAACCCTTGGCCCGTGGCCTGGGTCGACGGAGTTCGACGTCGTGCAGACCGGCGCGTGGATCCTGCCGGACGAGCGCCCACTCCCGGCCGAGTTGGTGGCGTTCCTGGACGCCGGCGCACCACCGGTGTACGTGGGTTTCAGCAGCGTGCGCGCCCCGGAGGACGCCGCCCGAGTGGCCATCGCGGCGATCCGAGCGCAGGGCCGTCGCGTACTCGTCTCCCGCGGCTGGGCGGACCTGGCCCTGATCGACGACCGGGACGACTGCTTCGTCGTCGGCGAGGTCAACCTGCAGGAACTGTTCGGCCGGGTGGCCGCCGTCGTGCACCACGGCGGCGCGGGCACCACGACGACCGCCACCCGGGCAGGCGCGCCTCAGGTGGTGGTACCCCAGATAGCGGACCAGCCGTACTGGGCCGGCCGCGTGGCCGACCTGGGGATCGGTGCGGCACACGACGGTCCGACGCCGACCACTGAGTCCCTGTCAGCCGCGCTCAGGACGGCGCTGACCCCCGAGACCCGCGCACGGGCGACCGCGGTGGCCGGCATGATCCGCACCGACGGGGCGACGGTGGCCGCGAGGCTCCTGTTCGACACGGTCGGCCGAGAAAGGCCGCCGGCGTCCGCGGCGTGCTAGCGGAGCAGTTCTCGCAATTCCTCGACATAGCGCACGGATTCGCGGCGGTCCCCGGTCTGCGGATGCACGAGCAGCGTCGTCACCCCCGCCTCGGCGTAGGCGGCCACACGTTCCTTGACGAATCCGCGCGGCCCGATCAGCGAGACATGCCGCACCAACTCGTCGGGCACCGCGTCGATCGCCTCGGCCTTGCGGCCGGACAGATAGAGGTTCTGGATGTGGTTGGCCACCTCACCGAACCCGTAGCGAGTCGCCAGATTGTGATAGAAGTTCTTGCCGCGGGCACCCATTCCGCCGATGTACAGCGCCAGCTGGGGTTTGGCCCACGCGAGGCGGTTGTCGACGTCGTCGCCGATGGCCAGGGGTGCGCTGACCATCACATCCAGCGGCCCGAGCTCCGGGTCGCGCTTGGCCATCCCGGCCCGCAGCGAGTCGCCCCACGCCTCGTCGGCCTTCTCGGGGTAGAAGAACACCGGCTGCCAGCCCTCGGCGATCTCCGCGGTCAACTCGACGTTCTTCGGGCCCAGGGCGGCAATGGTGATCGGAATGCGTTCCCGGACAGGATGATTGATCAGATGCAGCGGTTTACCCAGTCCGGTGCCGCGGTCGTGGGGCAGCGGCACCTGGTAGTGCTTGCCGTCGAACTGCACGTTCTCGCGGCGCCACACCTGTCTGCAGATCTCGACGACTTCGCGGGTGCGGCCCAACGGGTTGTCGAACTCGACGCCGTGGAAACCCTCCATCACCTGCGGCCCGGACGTGCCGATGCCCAACCGGAACCGGCCGTCGGACACATAGTCCAGCCCCGCGGCCGTCATCGCCAGCAGCGACGGGGTACGGATGTAGATCGGGACGACGCCGGAGCCCAGCTCGATCCGCGAAGTCTTCGCCGCGAGAAAGCCCAACTGGCTGATCGCGTCGAACGAGTACGCCTCCGCCACGAGCGCGATGTCGACGCCGACCTTCTCCAGTTCGACGACCTCGTCGACGGCTTCAAGAAAGCCGCCGGCGTAGTTCAGAAAGATTCCTGTCCGCATGGAAGACACAGTCAAGTTATATACCCAACCGGTTGGTTGGCCGATTCAGGGCTTCAACAGCGCGACGACCTTGTTCTCCAGGTCAGCCGGATCCTCTGCGAAGGGGTCCATGACCGGCGCCTTGGGCAGCGCCACCTCGGGGTCGGCGAAGTCGCGGTAAGTCTTGTCGCCGGTAAGCATGTGCAGCAGATAGCCCGTCATCAGCGCCCGCACCAACTTCTGGGTGCTGCGGTCGGCGCCCGGCAGCCCCACCACGCGCGCCAGCCGGCGTCCCTCGATCAGACCGCCGGCTTTGGCCTTCGGCATAGCCCGCAGCGTTGAGGGTTCCCAGACCCGCGCCAGTTCTATCGCATTGGACCGCAGCGTCATCGGATCACCGGGGTCGGTGAATATCAGGCCGGGAACCTTGAGCGTCGACGCAGCCTCCTCGGCGCGCGGCTTCGTGACCGTCGGGAACGCTGCAACCACCGCCTTCGGCTTGGCGGGCATCCCAGCCGCGGCGAACACCGCGGTCGACGCGCCGAAACCGTGGCCGACGATGCCGAGCTTGCTGGGATGCACGCTGATCTTCCCGTCGCCCAGCCGCACCCCGGCAATGATGTCCAGCGTGGTGCCGAGGTCGAACGCCAGATTCAGCACCGACGGCGCGATGCCCTTCTCGGTGTCGGGCGCCGCTGCGACGATGCCCCACGAGGCCAGATGCTCGAGCGTGCCCAAGTAGCGGTCCACCCCGGTCACCCATTCATGGCCGAACGCGATGCCGGGCAGGTTGAACCCCGACTCGGGGGTGTACACGACACCGGGCAGACCGGCGAAGGCCAAGTCACCGCGCAAAACGCGGTGCGGTCCGCGTCGTTTCAAAGCGGCGAAGAGCTTCTTCGTGCCGGCCACCTGACGACCGTAACCCACCGCCGTACGGGCGGCGTTAGGGTCCATCTGTGAAGTTGCGTATGCCCGTCGCGGTGTTTCTCTTCGTGCTGGGAGCGGTGGCGGCGCTCGTCGGCGACCACAGCCACATCGTGACCGGCACAACCGAATACCTGTCGGACGCGGTTCCGTTCGTGTGGAGCAGCCCGATCTGGTTTCCGATCCTGGTCGGGGCGGCCACCGTGTCGGTTGCCGAGCTTCGGCTGCACCTGCCCGCTCCGCGGACCTCGGTCACCGCGCGTCACGGCCTGGCGGGAGTCGCCGCGGTGATCGGCCCGGGATCACCGCGCTGATGCACACGCCCCCGCAGTGCCGGTGAACGTGCTCGTCTACTCGCTCGCGGCGATCACCTGGTGCGCACTCGGCGACTGCTACGGCGCAGTGTGCGGTGCGATCGCCGCCGTTGTCGGTCCGGCGGTCGAGGCCGTGCTCGCCGCGGCCGGGCTGGTCCGCTACGCCGAGGACTCCGACGCCCCGTTCGGGGTGGCGCCGTGGCTGCCTGCCCTGTACTTCGCCTTCGGTGTCGTGACTGCGCTGCTCGCGGAGATAGCCACATCGAGCGTCGACTCTGCGCCCAAGGCGGCTTTGCGCGAGTAAACCCCGCCCTGTCCGCAGAATCGCCGCAAAAGTGGCGTTAGCTGGCTCCTGCACTACCCTGGATGGCTATGTGCGGAATCGTCGGCTATGTCGGAACGCGGGATGCCCGCGGTGTGGTGGTCGACGCGTTGCGCCGAATGGAGTACCGGGGCTATGACTCCGCGGGCGTCGCGCTGCTCGACGGCCGTGGCACTTTGACGGTGCGACGGCGCGCCGGGCGGCTGGCCAACCTGGAGGCGGCGCTGGACGCCACCGACGCGGCCAGCCTCACCGGCAGCGCCGGGCTGGGCCATACCCGTTGGGCCACCCACGGCCGGCCGACCGACCGCAACGCGCACCCGCACTGCGACGCCGCGGGCAAGATCGCGGTCGTGCACAACGGGATCATCGAGAACTTCGCCGTGCTGCGCCGTGAGCTGGAGGCCGAGGGTGTGGAGTTCGCCAGCGACACCGACACCGAGGTCGCCGTGCACCTGGTCGCCCGGCAGTACCAGCACGGCGACACCGCAGGCGATTTCGCGCAATCCGTGTTCGCCGTGCTGCCCCGGCTGGAGGGCCACTTCACGTTGGTGTTCGCCAACGCCGACGAACCGGGCACCATCGTCGCTGCCCGCCGGTCCACGCCGCTGGTGCTCGGCGTCGGCGACGGCGAGATGTTCGTCGGCTCCGATGTGGCGGCGTTCATCGAACACACCCGCGACGCCGTCGAGCTGGGCCAGGACCAGGCGGTGGTGATCACCGCCGACGGCTACCGGATCAGCGACTTTGGCGGCGAGGACGTCACCGACTACCGCGAGTTTCACATCGACTGGGATCTCTCGGCCGCCGAGAAGGGCGGCTACGAGTACTTCATGCTCAAGGAGATCGCCGAGCAGCCCGCCGCGGTCGCCAACACCCTGCTGGGCCACTTCGTCGACGGCCGCATCGTGCTCGACGAGCAGCGTCTGTCCGATCAGGAGTTGCGCGAGATCGACAAGGTGTTCGTCGTCGCCTGCGGCACCGCCTATCACTCCGGGCTGCTGGCCAAGTACGCGATCGAGCACTGGACCCGGCTGCCCGTCGAGGTCGAGCTGGCCAGCGAGTTCCGCTACCGCGACCCGGTGCTGGACCGCAGCACGCTGGTGGTGGCGATTTCGCAGTCCGGCGAGACCGCCGACACGCTGGAGGCGGTGCGGCACGCCAAGGCGCAGAAGGCCAAGGTGCTGGCCATCTGCAACACCAACGGCAGCCAGATCCCGCGCGAGTGCGACGCGGTGCTCTACACCCGCGCCGGCCCGGAGATCGGGGTCGCCTCGACCAAGACGTTTTTGGCGCAGATCGCCGCCAACTATCTGGTCGGTCTCGCGCTCGCGCAGGCCCGCGGCACCAAGTACCCCGACGAGGTGGAGCGGGAGTTCCGGGAGCTGGAGTCCATGCCCGAGCTGGTGGCGCGGGTGTTGGCGACCGTGGATCCCGTCTCCGCGCTGGCGCGCCGGTTCGCCAAGTCGCAGACCGTGCTGTTCCTCGGCCGCCATGTCGGCTATCCCGTCGCCCTCGAGGGTGCGCTGAAGCTCAAGGAACTGGCGTACATGCACGCCGAGGGCTTCGCGGCGGGCGAGCTCAAGCACGGCCCGATCGCACTGATCGAGGACGGCCTGCCGGTGATCGTCGTGATGCCCTCACCGAAGGGGTCGGCGACACTGCACGCCAAGCTGCTGTCGAACATCCGCGAGATTCAGGCCCGCGGCGCGCTGACCATCGTGATCGCCGAGGAGGGCGACGACACGGTCCGGCCCTACGCCGACCACCTGATCGAAATCCCTGCGGTGTCAACGCTTTTGCAGCCGCTGCTGTCAACGATTCCGCTGCAGGTGTTCGCCGCCGGGGTCGCCCAGGCC
The DNA here is from genome assembly GCA_963800125.1 of uncultured Actinomycetota bacterium. Lineage (GTDB taxonomy): Bacteria > Actinomycetota > Actinomycetes > Mycobacteriales > Mycobacteriaceae > Mycobacterium. The sequence goes on from CAWDAC010000058.1 coordinate 109,147, forward strand.
CGCGGCTACGACGTGGACAAGCCACGCAACCTGGCCAAGTCCGTCACCGTCGAGTAAGCCGCGTGCGGACGCACCGCAACGTAGGACATTTCCGGAGCGAGCATGCGCGCGACCACTTCCTGTCCGTGTACCGGGCCGCGATGGCCGAGCTGCTGCCGGTCAGCGAATCAGTTGACGTGTCAACGTCGTTCGGCACGGTGCGGGCGTACAGGTTCAACGGCCAGTCCGACGGCCCGCCCGTCGTGCTGCACCGTGCTTGCCGTCGACCTGCTCGGTGAGGCGGGGCTGTCCGTTCAGGACGAGCCCATCACCGGTGCCGACGACGAGGCGCAATGGCTGGACGAAGCGCTGGCCGGCCTCTGGCTGGACGATGTGCACCTGCTCGGGGTGTCGATCGGTGGCTGGACGGCGGTCAACTACGGTGCCCGTCGCCCCGGTCGGGCCGCGTCGCTCGCGCTGCTGGATCCGGTGATGACGTTCGCGCCGATCCCGCTCACGGCCCTTGTGGTTTCCGCGGCGATGTTCGTGCCCCGCGTGCCGGAATGGTTGCGGCGCCGCGTGTTCAGTTGGATCGCCGGCGGAGCGGAAGTCGATGACTCGCTGCCCGAGGCGGCGCTGATCTCGTCCGGGTCCATCGACTTCGTGCTGCGCAAGGCGATGCCGAAGGCGATCACCGACGAACAGCTGCGATCGCTGGATCTTCCGGTGCTGGCGCTGATCGCCGGCCGCAGCGTGTTGCTCGACCCCGCGCGTGCGGTGGCCAGGGCTCGAAGGCTGTTGCCGCGCGGGCAGGTCGAGCTGTGGCCGGACGCGTCGCACGCCATCAACGGCGAGTACCCGGCGGGGATTACCGAGCGTGCGGGATCGTTCTGGGATGACGTGGATGGGAATCGAGGCTGAACCCTTCGCGGCTTCGTGACGTATCCCAAGCGACGCGTGAAGGCTGCGAGGGGATGAGATGTATTCAACTGTGAGCCAGGGGAAGTCATGACGCCTCGCCGCGTCGGGCACGCCGCCGTAATGGGTGGCGGCATGGCCGGCATTCTCGCCGCCCGGGCACTCGCCGACCACTTCGCCGAAGTTACCGTGGTCGAGCGGGACGAGCTGCCCGACCAGCCGGACTTCCGCGCCGGTGTTCCGCAGTCACGGCACCTGCACACCTTCTGGGCGGGTGGGCTGCGTGCGGTCGAGCAGCTGCTGCCGGGCATCGAGGCGGATCTGATCGCGGCGGGTGCCTGCCCGGTCCGCTTTCCGACGGACATGCGCTGGCTGACCCCGGCCGACCGGTGGATGGGACGCTTCCCCGCCACCCAGCGCCTGGCGTCGGCCAGCCGCGTTCTGATCGAGTGGGTTGTCCGTCGCAGGGTCGAGCAGACGCCGGGGATCCGGTTCGTCACCGGCCACGAGGTGCGCTCGCTGCGGCTGGACCGCCGCGGCGACGTCAGCGGTCTGACGATGCGGGCGCGCCGCGGTGACGGCACCACTGTCGAGCTGCCCGCCGACCTGGTCGTCGACGCGAGCGGCCGCGGCTCCTTGCTGCCCGACTGGCTGGAGGCACTGGGCCGGCGCCGTCCCCGGGAGAGCACGGTGGACGCCTTCCTTGGCTACGCCTCGCGGACCTACGCCGTCCCGGACGACTTCCGCGCGGATTGGAAGGGCACCTACATCCAGGCAGCGCCGCCACGGGAATCCCGCGGCGGAATCGTGATGCCGATCGAGGGCGGCCGCTGGATCGTCACCCTGTTGGGCGGTGGGCGGGACTACCCGCCCACCGACGCTGCGGGCTTCCTGGACTTTATCCGGAGCCTGCGCAGCAGCGCGCTGTACGACGTGATCGCCGAGGCGGAACCCACGTCGCCGGTATGGGGCTTTCGGCACACCTCCAACCACCGCCGGCACTACGAGCGCCTATCCGATATGCCGGGACGGTTGCTGGTGGTCGGCGACAGCTTGTGTAGTTTCAACCCGCTCTACGGACAGGGCATGACGATCGCGGCACTGGAAGCCAAAACGCTGACCGCGTGCCTGCGCCGGCATCTGGATGACCGGGCCGACCTGCCCAGCCTGGCCGGCCGCGCTCAGCGGGCTGTGGCCAAGTGCACGGCAGGGGCGTGGCTGGTGGCGACCGGCTCGGACCTGCGGTACCCGATCACGGCCGGCGCCCGGGCCACGTTCGCCACCCGGTTCCTGCAGCGCCACGTGGATCGGGTGTTCACCGCGGCCACCGGCGATCCCAGCGTGAACGCCGCATTCCTTCGCGTACTCAACATGGTCGATGGCCCGCAGGCACTGTTCCGGCCCGGCACTGTGGCGCGCGCCCTGCTCTGGTCCCACCGCCGGGCAGCCGATGTCGCTGAACCGGCTTCCAGCCGTTCCCGAGCGGCTGCCCCGGGGGTGGGTTGGCCATCGCCACCCTCGACACCTACCCGGAGGTAAGACGCTCATGCGTGCAACGGAGACAGCCACCTTCAACATCACCACGCCTTTCGGCGTGATCTATTCAGCCTGGTACGACCATTACATGGCGCCGGGCGTCTTCAAGGTGCTGCAGACCGAGCTGCACGGCCGGTTCCTGGAGCGGGTCGGGCCGGGATCACACGTACTCGACGTCGGTTGCGGTGGTGGGCAGCACGCGGTGCACATGGCCAGCCGACGGCCTGACCTGCACGTCACCGGCGTTGACCTGTCGCCGGAGCTGGTACGCCGGGCTCGGCGGTTGGCCGCGAAGGCCGGCGTCGCCGATCGGGTGGAGTTCGTCGAAGGCGACGCACTCAACCTGGCCTTCGGAGACCAGGACTTCGATCACGTGTACTCCGCGGGTTCCGTCAAGCACTGGCCGGATCAGCGACGGGGCCTCAAGGAGTGTCTTCGGGTGCTGCGGCCCGGCGGTCGCTTCTTGGTGATGGAGGCTGACCGGTCGTGCCGGTTCTCCGACGTGCGGAGCTGGACCCGTGACACCCGGACGCCACGGTTGCTGCGACCGGCTCTTCATGCTTACTTCCGGATGTACATTGCGGGGCAGTCGCTCGATCTGGACGATGCGCGCGCCCTGTGCGCTTCCCTGCCGTTGGACGACGTGGACGGCCCGCGCAGGATTCCGGGAACGCCGGCCCTCATCATGTGCGGCACCAAGCCATAGCCGGACGAGGTATCGGTTCCCAATCCCAGCGCGATCTTCGCCCGGTGGCCAGATCGAGCGGGCGCCGGTGGCGGCACCGGGCCTGAAACCCTGACGTCTGGTGCGCAAGGACACGTAATCTTGTCGCGCGGGCAGGTCGAGCGGAACGGGAGCTGATGCGGTACTACTACTCCGCTGATGCGATCCGCGAAGCCGAAGCCCCGCTGCTGGCGTCGCTGCCCGACGGTGCCCTCATGCGCCGCGCGGCCTACGGGCTGGCCACCGCGATCGCCCGCGAGCTCGTCGTTCGCACCGGCGCCATCGGCGGCCGTTCGGTCTGCGCGGTCGTCGGCTCCGGCGACAACGGCGGCGACGCGCTGTGGGCGACTACGTTCCTGCATCGCCGGGGAGCCGTGGCCGCCGCGGTTCTGCTCAATCCTGAACGCACCCACCAGAAGGCGCTGGCGGCCTTTCGGAAGGCCGGCGGCCGGGTGGTGCAAAGCGTCCCGGCCGCAACCGATCTGGTGATCGACGGCGTCGTCGGAATCTCCGGCTCCGGCCCGCTGCGCCCGGCCGCGGCTGAGATTTTCGCCGCCGTCGACGCGGCGGGCATCCCGGTGGTCTCCGTCGACATCCCCAGCGGCGTCGATGTGCAGACCGGGGCGGTCAGCGGCCCCGCCGTGCACGCCGAGCTGACCGTGACGTTCGGCGGCCTCAAACGCGTTCACGCGCTGGGCGACTGCGGCCGGGTCGAGCTGGTCGACATCGGCCTCGACCTGCCGCCGACCGACATGATGAGTTTCGATGCGACCGACGTCGCCGCCCGTTGGCCTATACCCGGAGCGAAGGACGACAAGTACACCCAGGGTGTCACCGGCATCCTGGCCGGCTCCGCGACCTATCCGGGCGCGGCCGTGCTGTGTACCGGCGCGGCGGTGGCGACCCACTCCGGCATGGTGCGCTACGCGGGAAGTGCGGGACAGCAAGTGCTTTCGCACTGGCCCGAGGTCATCGCCGCGCCGAGCGCGGGGGCGGCAGGCCGGGTGCAGGCCTGGGTCGTGGGTCCGGGGCTGGGCACCGACGACGCCGGCGCGTCCGCGCTGTGGTTCGCGCTCAGCTCCGATCTGCCGGTGATCGTCGACGCCGACGCGCTGACCATCCTCGCCGCGCATACCGACCTCGTCGTCAACCGCAGCGCGCCGACCGTATTGACCCCGCATGCCGGGGAATTCGCGCGACTGGCCGGTGCACCGCCCGGCGACGACCGCGTCGCCGCCACCCGCAGGCTGGCCGACCAGTTCGGCGCCACCGTGCTGTTGAAGGGCAACGTCACCGTGATCGCCGAGCCGGGCGGGTCCGTCTACCTCAACCCGGCCGGGCAGTCCTGGGCGGCCACCGCCGGATCGGGCGACGTACTGTCCGGCATCATCGGCGCGCTGCTGGCCGCCGGGCTGCCCGCCGGTGAAGCCGCCGCCGCGGCGGCGTTCGTGCATGCGCGCGCTGCCAACCTGTCGGCCGGAGATCCCGGGCCGCGCCCGGTCCCGACGTCGGCATCGCGCATCCTCGCCCACATTCGCACCGCACTGGCCCGTTTGTAGCCGTCACGAAAGGAATCGCCATGTCCCGTAAGCGTTCCCACGCCCCGCAGATCTCGCCGGCGTACACGGGCCGGTTGTCGACGGCGCCGATCCCGTCGTTGCGGCTGCCGGAGGAGTGTCTGGATCCCGCGGCGGCCTACCGGTTCATCCACGACGAACTGATGCTCGACGGCAGCTCCCGGCTGAACCTCGCGACGTTCGTCACCACCTGGATGGATCCCGAAGCCGAGAAGCTGATGGCCGAGACCTTCGACAAGAACATGATCGACAAAGACGAATATCCGGCCACCGCGGCAATCGAGCAGCGCTGCGTCTGCATGGTCGCCGACCTGTTCCACGCCGATGACTTGCGCGACGACGACCCCGCCAGCGCCGCCGGGGTCTCCACGATCGGGTCCAGCGAGGCCGTGATGCTCGGCGGGCTGGCACTGAAGTGGCGGTGGCGCGAGAAGGTAGGTGAGGGCTGGAAGGGCCGCACACCCAACCTGGTGATGGGCTCCAACGTGCAGGTGGTGTGGGAGAAGTTCTGCCGCTACTTCGACGTCGAACCGCGCTATCTGCCGATGGAGGAGGGGCGCTACGTCATCACCCCCCAGCAGGTGCTGGACAACATCGACGAAGACACCATCGGGGTGGTGGCGATCCTGGGTACCACGTTTACCGGTGAGCTCGAACCGATTTCCGCGATCTGCGCCGCGCTGGACAAGCACGCTGCCGACGAGGGAGTGGACGTGCCGGTACACGTCGACGCGGCCAGCGGCGGCTTCGTGGTGCCGTTCCTGCAGCCAGACCTCCAGTGGGACTTCCGGCTGCCACGGGTGGTGTCGATCAACGTCAGCGGACACAAGTACGGCCTGACCTATCCGGGCATCGGTTTCGTGGTGTGGCGCAGCCACGAGCACCTGCCCGAGGACCTCGTCTTCCGGGTGAACTACCTCGGCGGCGACATGCCGACCTTCACGCTGAACTTCTCCCGGCCCGGCAATCAGGTGATCGGCCAGTACTACAACTTCCTGCGGCTGGGCCACGCCGGCTACAAGCAAATAATGCAAACCCTGACCCAAACGGCACGCTGGCTGGGCGATCAGCTGCGGGCCAGCGAACACTTCGAAATCATCTCCGACGGCTCGGCGATCCCGGTGGTCAGCTACCGGCTGGCCGGCGATCGGGGCTACACCGAGTTCGACGTCTCACACGCGCTGCGGGCGTACGGCTGGCAGGTCCCGGCCTACACCATGCCGGAGAACGCCACCGACATCGCTGTGCTGCGCATCGTCGTGCGCGAAGGCTTCTCGATGGACCTGGCCCGTGCACTGCGCGACGACACCATCACGGCGCTGGACCACCTGGACACGCTCAAGCCGAGCGGGCACTTCGACGAGTTGCAGCCGTTCGCCCACTGACCGCGCGAGAAGTTCGGGGGATTGCCGGCATTTCTTAGGACAGAGTCTGTCCTGAGCTATCCATAGCATCGAGGCTATGAACACAACGACCGCCATCCGCCCGTTCCGTATCGACGTTCCACAAGCCGAACTGGACCGGCTGAATCGCAAGCTCGACGACACCAGATGGCCGCAGCCGCTGCCCGGCGACGGCTGGGATACCGGCGTCCCGGTCGGGTGGCTGCGCGAGATTGTCGGGTACTGGCGCAACAGCTACAACTGGCGTGCGGCCGAGCGCGAACTCAACGATATTCCCCAGTTCACCACTGTGATCGATGGTCAGCGCATCCACTTCATGCATGTCCGCTCACCGGAGGCGGATGCGCTGCCGCTGATTCTCACGCACGGATGGCCCGGTTCGGTGGTGGAGTTCCTCGACGTCATCGGGCCACTCACGAATACGCGCGCACACGGCGGTGATCCCGCCGACGCCTTCGACGTGGTGATTCCGGCGTTACCCGGATTCGGCTTCTCAGGTCCGGTGTCCGATGGCAACTGGTCCACGACCAGGATCGCGCGGGCCTGGGACGAGTTGATGGCTCAACTTGGCTACCAGCACTACGGCACGCAGGGCGGAGACATCGGTGGCACGGTCGCTCCCGAGATAGGGCGGGTCGCTCCGACGCGCGTGGTCGGCGTGCACACCAACGGCGGACCGAGTGGTCACGTGTCGGTGCCGTTGCCGCCGGACGTGCTCGCGTCGCTATCGGACGTCGAGCGCGACAGGGTCGCCCGCATCGAGGCGTTCATGCACGAGGAGTTCGGCTACATCGCAATTCAGTCCACTCGGCCGCAGACGCTGGGATACGGGTTGATCGACTCGCCCGTCGGACAACTTGCGTGGATCATGGACAAGTTCCGGGAGTGGACCCATCCGCGAGAGACGTTGCCGGACAAGATCATCGACCGAGACAGGTTACTGACGAACGTGATGCTGTACTGGCTGACCGGCACGGCCGCCTCGGCGGCGTATGTCGGCTATGCCCAGGAAGCGGACTGGGGAGTGCCCAAGGTGAACTCCGGGGTTCCGACTGCGGCCATCGTCTTCGCTCACGACGTCGCGATCCGCCGTTTCGCGGAGGCCGAGAACACGATCGTGCGGTGGACGGATGTGGACCGTGGTGGGCATTTCGCCGCGCTGGAAGAACCCGAGGCCCTGACTGCGGACATTCGCGAGTTCTTCCGCGGACTGCGCTGATCAGTCGCACCGCCGACCGCTGTGGGCCGCACTGGCTGGCCGGCAGACCCGTTCTGGGACAATCGGTCGTGGTGACATGACCATGCAGACAACCGAGCTGACCACAGCGCTGACGCCGAGCGCGAACGCCGAGGCGGTAGTGGACCTCGCCGCGATCGCGCACAACGTGCGGGTGTTGCGCGAACATGCCGGCTCAGCGCAGGTGATGGCGGTCGTCAAGGCCGACGGCTACGGCCACGGCGCCACCCAGGTCGCCCGCGCCGCACTCGCGGCGGGCGCCGCCGAGATCGGAGTCGCCACCATCGAGGAGGCGCTGGTGCTGCGCCGCGAAAGCATCACCGCGCCGGTGCTGTCCTGGCTGCACCCGCCGGGCACCGACTTCGCTCCCGCGCTGCAGGCCGACGTCCAGCTGGCGCTGTCCTCGCCGCGTCAACTGCGTGAGCTGCTGGCCGCGGTCAAGCTGACCGGTCGCCCGGCGAATGTCACGGTCAAGGTGGACACCGGTCTGAACCGCAACGGTGTCGGCGCCGCCGAATACCCGTCGATGCTGACGGCGTTGCGCCGAGCGGCGGCCGACGAGGCGATCCGGTTGCGCGGCATCATGTCGCATCTGGTGTACGGCGACGACCCCGACAACCCCGTCAACGACCTGCAGGCGCGGCGGCTGAACGACATGCGGACGCAGGCCCGCCACCAGGGTGTGCACTTCGAGGTGGCGCACCTGTCGAACTCGCCCTCGGTCATGACCCGTCCCGACTTGGCCTACGACATGGTCCGGCCGGGCATCGCCGTCTACGGGCTGAGCCCGATCCCGGAGCGCGGCGACATGGGACTGCGGCCGGCGATGACGCTGAAATGCCCTGTGGCACTGGTCAGATCGGTGCGCGCCGGCGACGGCGTATCGTACGGGCACATCTGGGTGGCCGACCACGACACGACGCTGGCACTGCTGCCGATCGGATACGCCGACGGCGTGTTCCGCACCCTGAGCGGTCGGATGAACGTGCTGATCAACGGCCGGCTGCGGCCAAACGTCGGCCGTATCTGCATGGACCAGTTCGTCGTCGATCTCGGCCCCGACGCAAGCGATGTCAGCGACGGCGACGAGGCGATCCTGTTCGGGCCGGGCACCGACGGTGAACCGACCGCGCAGGACTGGGCCGACCTGCTGGGCACCATTCACTACGAGGTCGTCACCAGTCCGCGAGGCCGGGTCGTCAGGACGTACCGAGGCGCCCCAGAGACAGGCAGCGCCGTTGAGCGATAACGACTCCAAGCAGTCGCGACGGAAATCGAATGCCGGCTGGTTGGCGGGTGTCGCGGGCCTGGCGGCGGTGGGCACCATCGCCGGGGTGTCCGTCGCGCGGTCGATGGGTCGACGCACCACGAGCGACGACCCCTACGACGGTGTGGATTTCGAGCTGATCGACGCCGACCGCAGCTCCGTGGTGACCACCCCGGACGGGGTGGATCTGGCGGTGCGTGAGGTCGGTCCGGAACACGCGCCGCTGACGGTGGTGTTCGCGCACGGATACTGCCTACGCATGGGCGCCTTCTACTTTCAGCGAGCACGGCTGGCCGAGCAGTGGGGCCCACAGGTGCGGATGGTCTTCTACGACCATCGTGGGCACGGCCAGTCGGCGGAGGCTTCGCCGGACACCTACACCGTCGAACAACTGGGCAAGGACCTGGAAACCGTGCTCGCCGTGACGGCGCCCAAAGGGCCGGTGGTGCTCGTCGGGCATTCGATGGGTGGCATGACCGTGCTGTCGCATGCCCGGCAGTACCCGCAGCGCTATCCCACCCGCATCGTCGGCGCGGCGCTGATTTCCTCTGCCGCCGAAGGTGTTGCGCGCTCGCCGCTGGGGGAGATCCTGAAGAACCCGGCCCTGGAGGCCGCTCGGTTCGCAGTCCGCCATGCCCCAAAAACCGTGCACCGCGGCCGCGGCGCCGCCAAGTCGATCATCGCCCCGATCCTGCGGGCCGCGTCCTACGGCGACGAGAAGGTCAGCCCGAGTGTGGTCGCGTTCTCCGAGAAGATGATGCACGGCACTCCGATCGCCACCCTGGTCGGATTCCTCCACGCATTGGAGGTTCACGACGAGGACGCGGGCCTGCGCACGCTGGCCAAGGTGCCGACCCTGATCGCATGCGGCGCTCACGACCTGATCACACCGGTGGAGCACTCGGAGGCGATGGCGGCCGCGCTGCCGAAATCCGAGCTGGTAATCGTCGGCGGCGCAGGACATCTGGTTCAGCTGGAGCAGCCGGAGGCCATCGACGACGCTCTGGTCCGGCTTGTCGAGCGCGCCACGCCGTCCAAGCTGGTCGCGATGACGCGACGGTTGCGAGATCGGGCCCGGCCCCATGGTTGAACAGTCGGCCGGCACCGCTGAGCTGCCCACCACCCGGGACACCATGGCGCTCGGGGCGAAGCTGGGCGAACAACTGCGCGCAGGCGACGTTGTGGTGTTGTCCGGCCCGTTGGGTGCCGGAAAGACCGTGCTGGCCAAGGGTATCGCCGAGGCGATGGACGTCGACGGGCCGGTGACATCGCCGACCTTCGTGCTGGCCCGCGTACATCCCGCGCGGCGGTCCGGCTGGCCCGCCATGGTGCATGTCGACATGTACCGGCTGCTGGATCACACAGGCGCCGACCTGCTCGGCGAACTCGATTCGCTCGACCTCGACACCGATCTGGACGACGCCGTCGTCGTCGTCGAGTGGGGAGAGGGGATCGTCGAGCGGCTCTCGGAGCGACACCTCGACATCCGGCTCGAACGCGGAGCGGATACCGAAGTGCGGACCGCGATTTGGCGGTGGAGCCGGTCATGACGAACGTCATCCTGACGATTGACACCGCGACCCCCGCGGTCATGGCAGGCATCGTGCGGCGTGACGGCGACCTCATCGACGTACTCGCCGAACGCGTGACCGTCGATGCCCGCGCACACGCCGAACAGCTGACCCCCAACGTGCTGGCCGCGCTGGCCGATGCCGGGATCACGGTGAACGACCTGGACGCCGTCGTAGTGGGTTGCGGCCCAGGGCCATTCACCGGCCTGCGGGTCGGCATGGCCACCGCCGCCGCCTACGGGCAGGCGCTTGGCATCGGTGTGCACGGTGTGTGCAGCCTGGACGCGATCGGTATCGACACCGCAGGCGAGGTGCTCGTCGTCACCGACGCCCGTCGCCGCGAGGTGTACTGGGCCCGCTACCGCGACGGGGTGCGCATCGAGGGGCCCGCGGTCAACGCGCCCGCCGATGTGCCGACCGGGGTTGGCGCGGTTGCGGGTTCGCCCGACCACGCCGCGTTGTTCGCCCTGCACCGGCAGCCCGCGGTCTACCCGACGGCATCCGGCCTGGTGCGGGTCGTCGACTGGACGGCGCCGCCGCAGCCGCTGATCCCGCTGTATCTGCGCCGCCCCGATGCCAAGCCGCGGGCAGAGGTGGTGGCGCCGTGACGGTCACCTACGACGAACTGAGCCCGGGCGACGCCGCGCGGTGCGCGGAACTTGAGGCGCAACTGTTCGACGGTGACGACCCGTGGCCCGCAGAGGCGTTCCTGCGTGAGCTCGCCGCCAAGCACATTCGCTACGTCGCCGCGCGCACCGATGACAAACTCGTCGGGTACGCCGGCATCTCGCGGCTCGGGCGAAAGCCGCCCTACGAGTACGAAATCCACACCATCGGTGTCGATCCCGCATACCAGGTCCAGGGCATCGGTCGCGAACTGCTGGCGCGCCTGCTGGACTACGCCGCGGGCGGCGCGGTCTATCTCGAGGTGCGGACGGACAACGCGGCCGCGATCGGGCTGTACGAGAGCGCCGGTTTCGCCAACGTCGGACTGCGCAAGCGCTACTACCGGGCGAGCGGCGCCGACGCCTACACGATGCTCCGCCCTCCCCAGGGGAATCCGACATGAGGACCATCCTGGCCATCGAAACCTCCTGTGACGAAACCGGAATCGGCATCGCCGAGCTGGCCGCCGACGGCACCGTTACCCTGCTGGCCGACGAGGTGGCCTCCAGTGTCGACGAACACGCCCGGTTCGGCGGCGTGGTGCCCGAGATCGCGTCGCGGGCGCACCTGGAGGCGTTGGGGCCCACCATGCGCCGCGCCCTGGACGCGGCGGGCATCGCCAAGCCGGACGTCGTCGCGGCCACCATCGGGCCCGGGCTGGCAGGCGCCCTGTTGGTGGGAGTGGCCGCGGCCAAGGCGTATGCGGTGGCCTGGCAGGTGCCGTTCTACGCGGTCAACCACCTGGGTGGCCACCTCGCCGCCGATGTGTACGACCACGGCCCGTTGCCGGAGTGCGTGGGCCTGCTGGTCTCCGGCGGCCATACCAACCTGCTGCACATGCGGTCGCTGGCAGAACCGATCGCCGAGCTTGGCAGCACCGTCGACGACGCCGCCGGTGAGGCCTATGACAAGGTCGCGCGGCTGCTGGGCCTCGGCTATCCCGGCGGCAAGGTGCTCGACGACCTGGCCCGGGAAGGCGACCGCGAGGCGATCGTGTTCCCCCGCGGCATGACCGGGCCGCGCGACGACCCGTATGCGTTCAGCTTCTCCGGGCTCAAGACCGCGGTCGCCCGCTACGTCGAGAGCCATCCCGACGCGCCTCAGGCCGATGTGGCCGCGGGGTTCCAGGAGGCGGTGGCCGACGTGCTGACCATGAAGGCCGTGCGGGCCGCCACCGAACTCCGGGTGTCGACGCTGCTGATCGCCGGTGGGGTGGCCGCGAACTCGCGGCTGCGCGAACTGGCCGAAGAGCGCTGCGCGGCCAACGGGCTGACGCTGCGGATCCCGAGGCCCCGGCTGTGCACCGACAACGGTGCGATGATCGCGTCGTTCGCCGCGCACCTGGTGGCAGCGGGTGCGCCGCCGTCCCCGCTGGACGTCGCCAGTGATCCGGGACTGCCGGTGGTGAAAGGTCAAGTCACATGAGCGAACTGGCCGACCGACTCGCGGTCACCGAGCTGCTGTACCGCTACGCCGAACTCATCGATGCCGGCGACTTCGACGGGGTGGGGCAACTGCTGGCCCGGTCGACGTTCGCAGGCACCCGTTCGCAGTCGACCTCGGGTGCCGACACCATCGCCAAGCTGTTCGCGATGACGACCAGGCGCTACCCCGATCACGGAAACACCCCGCGCACCCGGCACCTGGTGCTGAACCCCATCGTCGAGGTCAGCGCCGCGCATGATGGGCTGCGAACGGCGACCGCCCGCTCGACCTTCTGCGTCGTGCAGAACACCGAGACGGTGCCGCTGCAGCCGATCGTGGTCGGCCGCTACAACGACACCTTCAGCTGCGACGAGAACGGCTGGTACTTCACAGAGCGCAAGGTGGACGTGCAGATGATCGGCGACGTCTCCGCTCACCTCATGGTCGATCCACGCGATTTCGACCAGTAGTCCGGAAGACTCACTGCCGTGCACTACGACCTGCGTCTGCGACCGTTGCCGGTGAGTGTGTTTTGGTGACACGCTCACGCGGCGTCCCCTTGCGGGGTTTGGGTTTTGGCCTCTCCGCTTCCGGCCCCGCGGGGGCGGGGTCTAACAGAAGCTCCGCCGGCGCCGGATGATCCGGCGTCCGCGCCATGGCCTGTACCAACCACCGGTGTGGTTGGCCCGGGAACCGATGGGGCCGTGGCCCCGACTGGGCCACAACTGGCGTGATCCGGCCAGTCACGGAGATTGCGGGCCGCGTTGATATCGCGGTCCACGACTTCACCTGTGAGCGGGCACACCAGGTGCTTATCGATTTTGCCTTTGCCGATCAGACGGCATGGCGTGCCGTCGGGGTGGGTGCAGCCGTGGTGGATCTGACTGGACGCGAACCAGCGATCCGCCACGATCAGGTTGCCGCCGCGGCGGGCAGTCTTGTAGACCAGTTGCGGTCCTACCAATCCCATTGCGGCATCCGAGACGGCCCGGCGGAACGCCCGCCGGCCCATACTCTGTTTCATGGCGGCCACGTCGAGGTCCTCGATCACGATGTGGCCGTAGGTGCCCGCCAGTTCGGTGCTGAGCTGGTGGGCGGCTTCCCGCCTCAGGTGCACGCACCGGCGGTCGAGGCGGACCAGCTTGGCTTTCGCTGTATTCCATCCTGTTGAGCCGGGTATGCGGCGGGACAGCTCACGACCAGCCCTACGCCTGGCGGTGAGCGTCGCCTTGAGCGGAGCCGGATTCGGGTACTCGGTCAGTGTTTGGACGCCAATAGACGGGTCGATGGTGGCAACGGTGGCCAAGGTCCGCACCCCCAGATCCACACCGGCGACCACGGTGGGCTGAGCCACCGTGCGCGGGGTGCTCGGCGTGCGCAGTGCGTAGTTGATCGAGACGAATAACCGGCCCCACCGCTGGGAGAGCGTCATGTTGAGGATCTGTGCTCGCCCGGCGGCGAGGTGGCGTTGCACGCGGCGGGTGTTCTCTGTGGACCGCAGTAGCCCGATCACCGGTAGCACGATGGTGCGCCGGTCTGGTTCCAGCCGCATGGTGCCGGTGGTGAAGCGCACCCGGCCCCGATCGCGGCGCGCGGATTTAAACCTGGGAAAGCCCACCCGGCGGCCGTCACGGTTGCCGTTCTTGCTGCCCTTCCAGTTATCCAGAGCGCGAGCCAGATCGGCCAGGCCCGACGAGTAGGCCTCTTTGGAGTTGTCGGCCCACCACGGCGCCACCGAGTGCTTGGCCCGGTTCCACACCGTGCGCAGCGACCCCAGATCCCAACCCACCGACTGATGGGACGGATCGGCGCTACGGGCATCAAGGTCGGCTTTCACTTGCGCCAGGCCCCAGTTGAATGCTTTACGCCGGGCACCGAAATGCGAACGGATTAAACGACTTCGGTCGGGATCAGTGGGCCATTCGACTTCGAACTTCGCCGCGGTCACCGCCCAGCCTGTCGGCACCTGCTCGCCGGGGCTTCCGGTGGCGGCGTACCCGCCGCTATCACCGTCGTACAGGTCGAATAACACCGACACAGACTCCACCGCGCCGCGGTGCGGCTCGAAATCCGAGCCCACATCGACATACCGCGACACCGTCGGCGTGCCATCGGGTTTCGGCTTACCGGACAGGTGCGTGCCGCCGGTCAGCGCACCCACCCTCGCAGCCTGCCCGCGGGTGCGCATTCCGACGATCACGCGGCCTGGCCCGGTTCACGTTTAGCGGCCGTCAGCGCGCGCATCGCCCGGTTGCGTGCTCCGCGTCGCCCATAGAGCCCGGCGCACATACTCGTCAGGACCTCGATCATGTCGCGCACCAGATCATCGGTTGTTTCACTGGGATCGGCCACCACGATCCGTCGGCCCGCGGCAGCCAATGCCGCCTCCAGATGCTCCACCCCGAAGCGCGCCAACCGGTCCCGATGCTCCACAACGATCACCCTGGCATCCGGGTCCGACAACATCCTGCGCAGCTTGGGCCGCTTGCCGTTGAGTCCGGAGCCCACCTCGGTAACGACCCGCCCGACCCCGGTGGCCGTTGCTCGTCGCCCATGACGTCAATCGGGCCACCTGCCGATCCAAATCAGCGCGCTGATCATGCGACGAAACCCGTGCATACACCACCGCGGCCGCCGAATCGGCGGCCGAGGCCGCGGTTTTCACCAAGATCAACCGACCCACCCGCTGCGCCGGCACCGGCAACGTTCCCTCCCGAAACCAGCGATACGCGGTATGCCGATTGACCCCAACCGACGCAGCCCAATCCGCCAGATTCACACCGCGATGAGAACACACTTACGCACACTAAAACACACTCATCAGCAACAGCTCGCAACCCCGAGACGAAACGCATCTGGTGGCGCAACATCACCGCGCTGGCCGAGGCGGGCTATGAGGTGATCACGCCCGACCTGCGCGGCTACGGCGACTCAGATGTGTCGGCCGCGGATGTATTCGACGGGCCGACGAGCGACTACCGCTACCTGCAGGGCGTGACGCCAGATGAGCTGGCGGCGGAGCTCGACACACCGGCCAAGCGCAGGCGGTATGTCGCAGGAATGTACGGACACCGGTTGTGGGCGTCGCCGGGCACCTTCACCGCGGCGGACGTCGACTTCATGACCGAACCGTTCTCCACCGAAGAGCGGATGCGCGCGGGCTGGGCCGCCTATCAGCTCATGCACGGACGGAAGGTGAGCGAGCCGCCCATCCTCGACCGCAAGGTCGACGTCCCGACCCTGATCCTCTACGGCATGGACGACCAGGTAGTCGGCCCCGACTTCCTACCGACCTGCGAGGTGGCCTTCACAAACCGCGCCGGGCCCGTCGTGCTACCGGGCGCCGGCCACTTCCTCCAGTGGGAGCGCGCCGACGTGTTCAACCCGCTGGTGATCGCGTTCTTCGGCGACCTCCGCGTTCGCCATGCGCGATAGGCAGGGGCACGACCTTGAGTGCTAGCACTCTCATGTATAGAGTGCTAGGTGGCAGGCGGCCACGCCCTCTCCCGGCACCCGCGACGACGGCGGGAGGGCACGGACGCATGCCGAACACCTGTTAATGCAGTCAAGTCAGTAGGTCCAGGGACAGTCCCGGGATCGACACCCGAACTAGTGGAGGGCTCCATCGTGGCGAGCGTGAAGATCAAGCCACTCGAGGACAAGATCCTCGTACAGGCCAACGAGGCCGAGACAACGACCGCGTCTGGTCTGGTAATTCCCGACACCGCCAAGGAGAAGCCGCAGGAAGGCACCGTCGTCGCAGTCGGCCCTGGCCGTTGGGACGAGGACGGCGAGAAGCGGATCCCGTTGGACGTGTCGGAGGGTGACGTCGTCATCTACAGCAAGTACGGCGGCACCGAGATCAAGTACAACAACGAGGAGTACCTGATCCTGTCCGCGCGCGACGTGCTGGCGATCGTCAACAAGTAACCGACGAGCGTGACCGCCCCGGCGATCCCCGCGTGATAGCGGCGGATTCCCGGGGCGGCATGCGTATCAAGGACGGACACGTATATGGCAAAACTGATTGAGTTCGACGAAACCGCGCGCCGCGCAATGGAATCCGGCGTAGACAAGCTCGCCAATGCGGTCCGTGTGACGCTGGGGCCGCGCGGTCGGCACGTGGTGCTGGCCAAGGCCTTCGGTGGCCCGCAGGTCACCAACGACGGCGTCACGGTCGCCCGCGAAATCGACCTCGAGGACCCGTTCGAAAACCTGGGCGCTCAGCTGGTGAAGTCGGTGGCCACCAAGACCAACGACGTGGCCGGTGACGGCACGACGACCGCGACGGTGCTTGCGCAGGCGTTGATCAAGGCAGGGCTGCGCAACGTCGCCGCGGGGGCCAACCCGATCGCGCTGGGCTTGGGCATCGGCAAGGCCGCCGATGCGGTGTCCGACGCGCTGCTGGCGGCGGCCACCCCGGTGACCGACAAGACCGGCATCGCGCAGGTGGCCACCGTGTCCTCGCGCGACGAGCAGATCGGCGAGCTGGTCGGTGAGGCGATGACCAAGGTCGGCCACGACGGCGTGGTCAGCGTCGAGGAGTCGTCGACGATGAGCACCGAGCTGGAGATCACCGACGGCGTCGGCTTCGACAAGGGCTTCATCTCGGCCTACTTCATCACAGACTTCGATGCCCAGGAGGCGGTGCTCGAGGACGCGGTGGTGTTGTTGCACCGCGAAAAGATCAGCTCGCTGCCCGACGTACTGCCGCTGTTGGAGAAGGTCGCCGAGGCAGGCAAGCCGCTGCTGATCGTTGCCGAGGACGTCGAGGGCGAGGCCCTTTCGACGTTGGTGGTCAACGCGATTCGCAAGACGCTGAAGGCCGTCGCCGTCAAGGCGCCGTTCTTCGGTGACCGCCGCAAGGCCTTCCTGGAGGACCTCGCCGTGGTGACCGGCGGCCAGGTGGTCAACCCCGACGTCGGATTGCTGCTGCGTGAGGTCGGCCTCGACGTGCTCGGGTCGGCGCGTCGGGTCGTGGTCAGCAAGGACCAGACGGTGATCGTCGACGGCGGCGGGTCGCACGAGGCCATCGAGGCACGCAAGGCACAACTGCGTGCGGAGATCGAGTCCACCGATTCGGACTGGGACCGCGAGAAGCTCGAGGAGCGGCTGGCCAAGCTGTCCGGCGGTGTCGCCGTCATCAAGGTCGGCGCGGCCACCGAGACGGCGCTGAAGCAGCGCAAGGAAAGCGTCGAGGACGCGGTCGCGGCGGCCAAGGCCGCGGTCGAGGAGGGCATCGTCACCGGCGGCGGAGTGGCCCTGTTGCAGGCCCGGTCGGCGCTGTCGTCGCTGAAAGACTCCCTGTCCGGCGACGAGGCGCTCGGTGTCGAGGTGTTCTCGCAGGCCCTGTCCGCACCGCTGTACTGGATCGCGGCCAATGCCGGTCTGGACGGGTCGGTCGTGGTCAACACGGTCAGCGGGCTGCCCGCGGGGCAGGGGTTCAACGCCGCGACGCTGACCTACGGCGACCTGGTTGCCGACGGTGTGGTCGACCCGGCCAAGGTCACCCGCTCTGCGGTGCTCAACGCCGCGTCGGTGGCCAGGATGGTGCTCACCACCGAGACGGCGATCGTGGAAAAGCCGGCCGACGACGATGAGCACGCCGGTCATCACCACGGCCACGCTCACTAGAACAGGCACCACAACGAAACACCCCCGGTCAATGGCCGGGGGTGTTCTCGTCTAATCGGGGGGTTTCGACGTCCAGCGGTTGAGCACCTCGCACTCCTAGTGGAGAAACAAGCTTGTCGAAAACTTTGTTCTGAGAGGAGTTGCGTGAGAGGAAGAAGTTATGGTCAAGTTTCCGCACACACCGGCGGCGACAGCTGCACTTTCAGTGGCTGCCCGCTTCTACTCGCCCGCGTTACTCAACCACTGCGTCCGTTCGTACTTGTGGGGAGCGATGTACGGCGCAGCGCACAGCATCGCCTTCGACGACGAGCTCTATTACGTCTCGGCGCTGCTTCACGACATCGGTCTCACCGACGCATTCGACAGTCACCGGGTGCCCTTTGAAGAGGCGGGCGGGGACCTAGCATGGTTGTTCGGGGTGGCGGCCGGTTGGCCGGCTGATCGGGCGGCCAGGGCAGAGGAGATCATCGTGCTGCACATGCGGGACGACGTATCTTCGACCGCTGACCCCGAGTCCCACCTCCTGCAGGTCGCTACCAGCTGGGACGTCGTCGGGCGGCGACCGGAGGAGTTCCCAGCGGAGGTAAGGGCGCAGACACTGGCTCTCTATCCCAGGCAAGGATTCGGCAGCGAATTCCTGGCGTGCTTCGAAGACCAGGCGAGACGCAAGCCGGACAGCGCCGCCGCAGCGTCGGTTGCCAACAATGCTGCCGAACGTATCAAGGCCAACCCGCTCGACGGCTAGATGAGTAGCCGATGGCCAGGCTGTAATCCGACACCACCGAGACTGCGGTGGTGCACAAGCCGGCCGAGGAAGAAGACCACGGCCACCATCACGGTCACGCTGACTAGAAGGCCTACTACACCGAACACCCCCGGCCCCAAGGGACCAGGGGTGTTTCGTTTGGTGTCACGGAGATTTGTGCGCAGCATGGAAGCGCTTTACCGCTGGGCAAACTGTGCTGATTCTCACTGGCAGAACCGCAGATATGCCAAATCTCTAAGATAAAATTTGCGTTGCTGCTCCACACCTCATCACCGACCGACAGCGGCACGGATTGCCCCGGCAACCGCTGCACGCAGGAGTCCGTCACGCCGTCCGCGGCCGTCGACTCTGCCCGGCTCTGAGGAAGCGAGCGAAAACACCAAAGGCGTTAGGCGACAGACGGAACGAGTGTCGGCGCCTGCGTGTTGCGAATGTCCGAGTTCGTAATTTGACAGGAGGGGAGTGTTGTGGACTTGACCCGTGATCGCGCGGGCCAGCCATGGCGGGCACGTCATCGCGAGATCTTGAACCGAATCGTTCGGGAAACCGAGCCACCTACAGACAGCCTGCCGCGGATAACGAATCCGGGGCACACAGTGCTCGACGACGCTTACAACGCGCGGGTGGGCGAGGTGCTCGATCTGGCGGGCAGCATCGGTGCCATTCTGATGGCGTCGGGAACACCGGCCACCGCCACGATGGACCAAGTGACGGCCATCACGGCCGCGTACGGCATCGACCGTTGCGAGGTCGATGTCATCAACACGACGATCCACGTCGCTGCGTACCGTGGGCCGACGTCGCCGGCCGCCAGCACGCTGCACATCGTGCAATCCCGGTCGATGGACTTCAGCCGACTGGCGGCCGTCGACCGTCTGATCGGTCGCATCCGCGCGGGCCAGGTGTCTCCGTCGAAAGCTCGTGACGAGCTTGACGTCATCATCACCGCGCCGCACCCATACAAGCGCTGGATCGCCACCCTTGCCTGGGGTGCGCTGGCGTTCGCGACGGCGGGAACCCTGGGCGCCGGTCTGCTGGCCTGCCTGGTCAGCGCTCTGAGCGCCATGACGATCGACCGGGTCAATCGGCGACTCAACAGGCATGGACTGCCGTTCTTCTTTCAATACGCGGTTGGTGGCGCGATCGCGACCGCGCCCCCGCTGGTGCTCTATTGGCTCGGCCCCAAGCTGGGGCTGCAATTCGAACCGACGGTGGCCATCGCCGCCGGCCTGGTTGTGCTTCTTGCCGGACTTTCGCTGGTGGGCTCCGTCGGCGACGTCATCACAGGCGCCCCGGTCACAGCTGCGGCCCGCTTCTTCGAGTTGGTCATGATGACTGCCGCGACGATCGCCGGTGTGGCGTTGGTGCTGCACCTCGCCAACCGCTTCGGCGCGCCGTTCGTCGCCATCAGCGCGGATGCGCCGCCCGCCCTGGCAGAGCTACCTGCGCGTGTCGCATTCGGCGCGGCGAGCGCAGCGGCCTACGCCCTGGCCTGCTACGCCGAACGGTCCGCAGCGGTGGCTGCGGCATTCGGCGGTGCCGCCGGCACCATCGCGTTTCTTCTGGCACAGGGCGCGGGTTTGGGTGCCGTGGTGGCATCCTTCGTTGCGGCGGTGCCGATCGGCTTAGTCGGCCGGCTGATGGAACGCCGCAATCTCGCGCCGCCAATGGTTGTGTCGATCGCGGGCATCGTGCCCCTGCTACCAGGCCTGTCGCTGCTGCACGGTATCTACGCGATTCTCAACGACCAGCACGCCGTCGGGTTCGCGTCGGTGTTGGGTGCACTGGCGATCGGTACCGCGCTCGCGGCCGGCGTCACATTGGGCGAATGGAGCTCGTGGAAAGTTCGGAGGCGCCGCCTTGCGGCTCGCCGCCGCAGCCGCGGCACTCGGCTCGCCGAGCCCACGCGCACTGACTCTGATGAGGCGCGGCGGGTGCCACGCTCGAGTAGCAGCTCCCGCTCCGACTCCGACAGGCCGCCCCAGATGCCGTAGGGCTCGGTCACGGTCACGGCCACCACGGCCACGCTCACTAGAAGCCAAAGACAGAGCGCCCCCGGTTCATCGCCGGGGGTGTTCGGGCGACGTGCCCGCGATCCGTGACGGCAAGGACGTGACGATGCGCACCTCAGAGGTCAGGGTCTGATGAGCAAGGCAATGTTCGGCGATGTCCAGTAACCGCTGGCGTTGAGGGTCGGTATCCAAACAGCGCGCTGCCCGACGTTCGATTTCGCTTCCATCAGCCCGGCAGCGCAGACGGTCGCGAACCCTCTGAACGCGGCGTGGCCCCAGTGACCGCATGGGCGAGCAGCCCATAAGCCGCGCAAAGCGATTGAGCAGTCGGTAGGAACGAGGACGCCCGCTAACCATCACGGTTATGCCGTCGGCAGCAGTGTGATGGCCGCACCCCACAACGCGCCGGGGTTGATCCGGTTGGGGTGTAGACGCAGCATCGCGTCGTAGAACACCTCGGCGGATTCCGACGACTCAAGCAGTCGGCGCGCGTCGGTCAGATACCGCCGCGTTTCCTGAATCTGCGAGGGATTGTCGAAGGCGCGTGAATCTTTGTGTCCCGCAATCACTGTCGCGGGGTTCAGGGCCTCGGCGGTGTCGAGAGCGGCGAGCCATTCGTCGATCCCGGTGACGCCACCGGACTCCGTCAGGTACAGGTGCACCCCGTTGTAGACGACGTCGCCTGCGACGAGCAGACCCATTTCGGGCACATGCAGCATCGTGGTGGCGTCGGTGTCGGTGTGGCCGACCTCGACTGGAACGAGCGCGACGCCGTCGAGCTCGAAACCGCGCTCGTCGACGACGGTCACGTCCAGCTGGCCGGCGGGTACCTGCCCGGGGAACACTCGATCCCAGAAGTCGGCACGGAACTGTGGATCGTTCTGTGCCTGCATCAGTTCGGCAGTTCCTGCCGTCGCTCGCACGGTGATGCCAGGGAACCTCTGCAGCAACGGAATTGCGCCGAACCAGTGGTCCCCGTGACCGTGGGTGATGTAGATCTGCCGCAGTTCGCGCCCCGATGCCACGATCCAATCGCCGACCTCGGCCGCCTGCGTTGTGGTAAGCGGAGGATCGACCAATACGGCGTCGTGTCGTCCGAGGATGAGTGTGGAGGTGATCGGTGACCACATCCGTGTGCTGCCATCGGGCAGCGGGCCGCGTCCCGATTGCGGGATCTGCGTCGTGACAAAGAGCTTGTGTTCAAGCGGCCCGCTCATGGTGTCACCCCGACGATCGCATCGGTGAAGTCGAGGATCATCGACGCGACCGACCCGGGGTACTCGACGTGTACCCAATGACCGCCCTTGTCGATGACGTTCACGTCGGGTTCGACGAAGCGCGGGCTGATGGCATCGACGAGTTGCTGGGTGACGAAACCGTCGGCGCCGCCGCGGATGATGAGTACTGGGCCGCCGAATGCGCTCGTTGCAGGGGCGTTGCGCACCCCGTTGTTCCATACGTCGACGTAGTGGGCGGTGACGTCGGCTGCGACAGGGGCGCCGACGTCGGCGAGCCGGTCGAGCTGTTCCTCGCTGAGGTGCGGCGATAGTTCGGCGCGCAGGCGGCGCTGTGCAACGCGGTCACCGCCGAGGGCGCCAAACGGCGCGACCACCTCGTCGGGCAGCTGTGTACCGCCCAGCGGCACGGGGGTGAGCAGCACCAGTCCGCGAACTCGGTCCGAATGCTGCGCGGCGACCAGCTCGGCGACCTGCGTGCCGAGGCTCTGGCCGACCACGATCACCGGCCCGTCGATTCCCTTGAGGATTTCGCCGGCCTCGGCGGCGAGGGACTCCAGCGTCGTGCTGCACGCATCGGCGACTGATCCGCTGCGGGTGCCGAACCCGGGTAGGTCGTAGCGCACGGCGCCGACCTCACCTGCCAGGGCATCGACCAGGCCGTCCCACACCGACGCATCGTCGAGGAAGCCGTGGATCAACAAGGCCGTGGGTGCACCGGCCGTGTCCGCCGGGGTACGGGTGATGCGGAACCTGTTGAGTGACTGGGTCATTTCGCCGCCGCCTTCGTGGCGCCCGACGGTGACCATTCGGCCGTGTCGATGGGTGAGTAGTCTGTGGCGCGTCCGTCGAGCCGGGCGGCACGCTGGGAGCCGACCTCTTCTACGAGCTCGTCGGGCAGCGGCGTGGTGAAGATGTTGTTGACCAGGGTGTACTCGGCGGCGAGCCGACCGAACGCACCGAGCGCGCCGACGTCGATTCGCCCGCGGGACAGGTACAGGTCGTCGCGCACGTGGATGCGCTTCACCCGTCCCCAAACCACGTGGTCGGGCAGCGGCGGCATCGGGATGATGCGGTCGACGACGCACTCGAAGGAGATCGGAGCATCGGCGATGCGCGGAGCCGAAATGACTTCGGACGCAGCCTTTTCCAACCCGAGCGCCTCGAATTCGTCGACATCGGTGTCGAATTCGTAGGCTGAGCGGTGTACGGCGTCCGCCTGCCCGATCGACGCGATGTTCACGACGAATTCACCTGTGTCGCGGATGTTGACGAAGGTGTCCTTGAGGGTCACCCCGTCCGAGCGCGGCTGCAGGGTGATCGACAGAACCGGCGGGAATCTGCCGACGACGGTGAAGAACGATACCGGTGCGATATTGCCGACTCCGGAGGTCGAGCTGGTGCTGACCCAGGCGATGGCGCGGGGCAGCACGCTGCCGATGAGAAGTTTGTAGCTTGAGGTGGGGTCGAGGTCGGCGGTGTCGATGATCATTGTTGTCTCCTTTAGGGCGTAGTTGTTCAATTTGCTTGCGGCCATACGGTGTTCAGTGAGTCGCTGGTTGTGGGCGCCGCCTGAATGCTGATGACTCGCCATCCTGCTTGCCCGCGTGCCACCTCGAAATGGGCGGCCAGTCGCTCGATCTCGGTGCCGTCGGCGCGACGGCGTGACCAGATCACCTCGATCGCCGCGCCGTTGTCGTGATAGACCGTCACCTTTTGGTCGGGCACCGCGGTGTAGGCGTAGCCGTCGCCGCGCAATCGGGCTTGCAAATCCTCGCAGGAGCGCCACCACGGCGGGCGCGTCCAGGAACCACTGGGTGCCTTGGCCGTCGGACCAGTGCAGCGGCGCACCCCAGTAGTCGAGGATGAACTCGGGCCCGCGCTCGATCGTGCCTGCTCCGACGCCGATCCAGATCGACAGGTAGTCGTCGAAGAACCAGCGCGAGACTTCGTCACGAACCGACGATGCGCTGGGTTGCCCCGACAGCAGCGCCACGGCGGTGTACCAGACCGGCCCCACATTGAGCCGGTCCGGGTACAGCGCGATCATCTCGTCGAAATATTCTTGGGGGCTGAGCTTTTCGGCGAGGAGCCGGAGCGCGTTGAGCAGGTATTCGCGGGTCTCGTCGAGGATGGCCGGATCGTCGGGCAGGTCCTTGTTCTTGTGGCCTGCCACGACGGCACGGGGCTGCAGCGCCGCGACCTTGTCGAGCGCGGCCAGCCACGCCTCGACCCCACCGTGAGCGCTTTCGAGCAGATATTGGTGCACACCGTTGTATGCGACGTCACCGGCGACGACCAGGCCGATGGAAGGGACGTGCAGCACCGTGGTGTCGTCGGTGTCGGTGTGGCCGACCTCGACGGCAAGCAGCCGGTGACCTTCCAGCTTGATCCCGTCGACGGGAATGGGTTGATAGTTCACGGGGCTGGGGGGAATCTGGCCGGGGAAGTCGACATCCCACAGCTGGGCGCGGCCGACGGTGCCTTGCTGGTGCATCATCGCGATCGTGCCGTCGGTCGCATAGGCGACCGCGTCCGGAAACCGTTGCAGCAGAAGGTCGGTGCCGAACCAGTGATCGCCGTGTCCATGGGTCGCGAAAACGGCGGTCAGGTGTTTGCCGGAGCGCTCGATCCAGTCGCCGACGCGGCTCACCTGCTCGTAAGTGAACGGCGGGTCGACCAGGACGGCGTCGCGCTCGCCGTAGATCAGCGTGGAGGCGATCGGCGAGGAGATGATCGGGCTGCCGTCCGGCAGAGTCTGCTCGCGGTGACGTCGCAAGCCGTCGTTGACCAGGACCTCGTAGTTCAGCTCAGACATGTCGTATTCCTTTCGGACTCAGTGCGTTTACGGGTGTGTTGAGGTGTTCGGTGAACCATGCGACCGCGGCGCCGCTTGCTTCGGCGAAGCGCGTCAGGTACGGGTCGAAGTGACCGCCGTCGATGGTGACCAGCTTCTTGGGCTGCAGAGCCGCTTCGTAGGCGCCGAGCGCCAGGTCGGTAAGGGTGATGGTGTCGTGCAGACCCACGACCATGAGCAGAGGTGTCGGGGAGACTCGGGCGATCCAGGTTCCCGGCTCGTACATGCGCGCCGCACGGGTCGAGCGCAGTGTGACGACGTTGTCCCAAACCCCGTCGGCGACCGGCTGGTTGTAGAACGCGACGGCATCGGGCGCACGATACGCGGCGGGCACCGAGGGGTCGTCGCTCACAACGGCCTGGGTGGCCGGTGGCGCGCCGTGAAACTGCCGGCGTTCGTCGTCGGCGAACGCCGCCTCCAACGCGGGCACCTGGTCGGGGGCGACGCGTCGCAGGCTCTGCTGATACCCGCTGATGGTGGGCACCTGGGCGACCACCGCGCGCAGCCGCCGGTCGGTGGCCCCCAACACGATCGCGTGGCCGCCGGCATAGCTGCTGCCCCACAGCCCGATCCGGTCGGGGTCTACGAAGGGTTGGCTCTCCAGGAAGGAGATCGCCCGGCGCCAGTCGGCGATCTGCACCCACGGGTCGATGTCGTAGCGCGGCGATCCGCCGCTGGCGCCGAAGCCGCGGTGGTCGTGCACCAGCACCACAAATCCAGCGGCGGCGAACACCTGGGCGAATCGCTCCAGACCGTGCTCCTTCACACCGGCGAACCCGTGGGCCATCGTGATGGCCGGATGGGGACCGGGGCCGTCGGGGACAAACAACCAGCCCCGCAGAATCACATCGTTCTCGGCGGCGAACTCGACGTTCTGTTGCTGAACCATCCCCGCTCCTTCCAAAGGTCTTTCAAGCGGCACAACATCGACGATGTGCGCACTGCGTCCGAGGAAGGGACACCGCAATAACCCTGGTGTTGGGAGGGACAGCCTTACGCTCATGGGGTGGCGGCAAACAGCAACGCCCTCGGTGACTACCTTCGGGCGCGGCGCGGCCAGGTCCGACCCGAAGACGTCGGACTGGTCCCGGGTGCGCGGCGACGTGTTCAGGGCCTGCGGCGCGAGGAGTTGGCGACGCTGGCGGGAATCAGCTCCGAGTATTACCTGCGGCTAGAGCAGGGCCGCGACAAGAATCCGTCCGCTCAGATCCTCGACGCGCTTGCGCGGGCGTTGCAGCTGGACGTCAAGGCGACCGAATATCTGCATCAGCTGGCCAGTCTGACGAGCGGCCGCCGGGATCACGCGAGTGTCGAGGCCGCCGCCGACGGCAGCGCGGAGCTGATCGAACAGTTTGCGATGCCGGCGATCGTGGCCAACAGATGTCTCGATGTGCTGGCCGCGAATCCGATCGCCCGTGCACTGTCGCCGGGTTTTGCCCCCGGCCAGAACTTTCTGCGCTGGCGGCTGTTGGACCCCGCCGCCCGCGACCTCTACGTGGATTGGGATGAAGCGACCGATGTCGCCGTGAGCGGGTTGCGCGAAGCGGCGGCCAGCGATCCGGATGATCCGCGTCTACGGTTGCTGATTGACGAA